>CAWKMQ010000010.1:0-9767 GCA_963850725.1 Vicinamibacterales bacterium | reverse complement strand
GTCGAACAGGAGTAGGCCGGGTCTTGCCCTGGAGAAGATCAGAAGAAATCTTGTCTCAACGAATCTCTACCCCAGGAACCGCCGCACCTGCGCGTATCCCCTGATCAATCAGACCAATTTTCCCAGAAACGCCCGCCACCGACAGTCGCCGTGCAGGGATCGGAGATACGGGCTCGTCATCACTTCGCACAGGCCGCCGTCCCGCTGCGTGTACGCGCGCTCGAGCCACGCGAACGCCGCGTCCACCTCCCCGCGCACTGCATGCGCCTCGGCTATCTGATACGCAGCCTTCTCTGCGTGTTTTTCCGTGAGCTCGCCGAGCGCGGTTTCCGATTCCTTCGTGTGACCGGCGACCTGGTGAACGATCGCTAACGCCAACAGCCGGAAGATTTCCTCCGGCTCCCGCGCTGCTTCGGCCATGGCCTCCTCGTTGCGGCGCTGCCACAACAACGCGAGCGCCAGAAAGGCGCACACACCGGCTCTCAGGGGAGCGAGCTCCAGTGCCTTGCGATACGCCTCTTCCGCCTCCACATACCTCCCGGCGCACACCAGAAATCTCGCATGCCCAGTGTAGGCCGGTGGGCTCAGTGGGTCCTGCTCTATGGCTCCGCGAGTGAGTTCAATCGCCTCATCCAGACGGCCCATGCGCCGAAGCGAGCCAGCCGGCTCTGCGAAGGATCATCGGGTTTCCTGGTGCCAGTTGCAGCGCGCGCGCGTATGACGACTCGGCGCCCCGCCAGTCCCAGTCGTGCGTGACCTCGAATCCATCCAAGCTGGCGCATGCCCCTCCGCGAGATCCGGCTCGAGCGTCAGCGCGCTGCACGGCCGCCTCCCGCGCTCGCGCATACCCTTCCGCCAACGGAGCCCAGCCCATATCCGCGCTCTCTCGAGTACGCCCAGCAGAGCTCCGCCCAGGCGAGCGCGAACTCCGGATCCAGCGCCAGCGCCTGCTTCAGATACTCGATCGCCTTCGACGTCATCCTCGCGGCTGCCTCGTTCGAGAGGTGCCGCGCCTGGAGGATAGAGCCGGTGCGCCTCGGGATCGGTGGCGCGTCCCTTCGCCGCCCGCGCCACCTCCGCCTTCGCCTCGCCGCTCGCGTCGGAATCGGCCGCCTCGCCGAGCAGCGTGGTGCGCAGCTCCTTCACCACCGACTGCGCGATGTCGTCCTGCACCGCGAAGATGTCGTCCAGCGTGCGGTCGTAGGTCTCGGACCACAGGTGGTAGCCGTCCGCGACCTTCACCAGCTGCACCGAGATGCGCACGCGGTTCCCGGCCTTGCGCACGCTGCCCTCGAGCACGGTCGCGACGTTGAGCGCTCTGTCCGACCTCGGCGATCGTCGCGTCCTTGCCCTTGAAGTGGAACGACGACGTGCGCGCCGCGACGCGCAGCCCGGATCTTGGCCAGCACGTTGAGCAGCTCGTCGGCGAGGCCGTCGGAGAAGTACTCGTCGTCCGCGCTCGCGCTGCGGTTCACGAACGGCAGCACCGCGATGGACGCGATCTTCTCGGCAGGCCGGCGTGCACGCAGCCTCGCTGCGCTCGAGCGTCGCGCCGCAGCCGGCGCAGCTCGTTGCCGACGTCGAGCGCGGTCTGGACGCGCTCGCGCGGGTCCTTCTCCAGGCAGCGGCTCGACGATGCGTTCGAGGTCGCGCGGCAGGTCGGCTGCGCAGATCGCGCCAGCGGCTCCGGCGCTGTCGCGCAGGATCGCCGAGCTCACGTCAGGCGTGGTCGCTCCGGCGAACGGCCGCCGCCCGTGCGCCAGCTCGTAGAGCAGGATGCCGAACGCGAACAGGTCGGTGCGCGCATCCACCGCCTCGCCGCGGATCTGCTCGGGCGCCATGTAGGGCACCGTGCCCGACACCTGTCCCGCTCGCGAGATGCCGGTGCGTCGAGCGTCGGCGTCTGCGTCCAGATCCTGCGCTCGGCCCGAGCGCGAGCTTCGCCAGCCCGAAGTCGAGCACCTTGACCCGCCCCTCGCGCGTCACCATCACGTTCGCGGGCTTCAGGTCGCGGTGCACGACGCCTCGCTCGTGCGCCGCGGCCAGCGCGTCGGCGAGCGCGATCGCCCAGCTCGAGCACGCGCGCGAGCGGCAGCCCGCCCGGCGTGACGAGATCGGCGAGGCTCTGGCCCTCGACCAGCTCCATGGTGAGGAAGCGGACGCCGTCGTCATCCTCGATCGAGAAGAGCGTGACGATGTTCGGGTGGTTGAGCCCGGCCACGGTGCGGGCCTCGCGCTCGAAGCGGGCGAGCCGATCGGCGTCGCTGCGCCACGGTCGTCGGGCAGCACCTTGAGCGCGACGTCGCGGCCGAGGCGCGGGTCGCGGGCGCGGTACACCTCGCCCATGCCGCCCGCGCCGAGCGGCGCGACGATCTCGTAGGTGCCGAGGCGGGTGCCGATTGCCAGCGGCATGAGGGGAATTTACCTTGAAAATTCAACAGAAGGCCAGAAGATCAAAAGAACGCGCGCTCTATAACATCACGCGAATGATGTCGGATCGCGTGATGATGAAGGTCTTCTCGGTCTTGAAGTCGCGCACGAGCACCGCGGGGTTCTCGGGCGTAATCATCGTCGACAGCAGTTCCACCGGCGTCGAGATGTCGACGAACGGGAACGCCGGCTGCATGATCTCCTCGACCGCCTTGCGCTTCAGGTGCGGGTCGCGGACGAACTCCTTGTAGAGGTGCGCCTCGTTCAGCGAGCCGACGACGCGGCCGTCCCTGGTGACGGAGAGCTGCGAGAAGTCGTGCTCGCTCATCACCCGCACGGCCTCTTCGATCGGACGCGCCGCCTCGACGGCGTAGAGCTCGCCCGACACGCCGAGCGCGACCAGGTCGCGCGCGGTCATGCCCGTCACCTCGAGGAAGCCCTTCGCGCGCATCCACTCGTCGTTGTACATCTTCGCGAGGTAGCGCGAGCCGTGGTCGTGAAAGATCACGACGACGTGTCGTCGCTGCGTGAAGCGGTCCGCCAGCTGCAGCAGGCCGGCCATCGCCGAGCCGGCCGAGTTGCCGGCGAAGATGCCCTCCTCGCGCGCGAGGCGCCGCGTCATGATCGCGGCGTCCTTGTCGGTGACCTTCTCGAAGTGATCGATGATGCTGAAGTCGACGTTCTGCGGCAGGAAGTCCTCGCCGATCCCTTCGGTGATGTACGGGTAGATCTCGTTCTTGTCGAAGATGCCGGTCTCCTTGTACTTCTTGAACACCGACCCGTAGGTGTCGATCCCCCACACCTTGATCGCCGGGTTCCGCTCCTTCAGATACCGGCCGACGCCGCTGACGGTGCCGCCGGTGCCGACGCCCACCACGAGCTGCGTCACGCGGCCGTCGGTCTGGTCCCAGATCTCGGGCGCCGTCTGCTCGTAGTGCGCCGCGCGTGTTCGACAGGTTGTCGTACTGGTTGGCCTTCCACGCGTTCGGAACCTCACGCTCGAGCCGCGACGACACCGAGTAGTACGACCGCGGGTCCTCGGGATCCACGTCGGTCGGGCAGACGATCACTTCCGCGCCGAACGCCTTCAGCGCGTCGACCTTCTCCTTCGACTGCTTGTCGGTCGTCGTGAAGATGCACTTGTAGCCCTTGACGACCGCCGCGATCGCCAGGCCCATCCCCGTGTTGCCCGACGTGCCCTCGATGATGGTGCCGCCGGGCTTGAGCATGCCGCTCTTCTCGGCGTCCTCGATCATCCGCACGGCCATCCGGTCCTTGATCGAGTTGCCGGGATTGAAGGTCTCGATCTTGGCGAGGACCGTGGCGTCGGTCACGCCCCGCGTGATGCGGTTGATGCGCACCAGGGGCGTATTGCCGATGGTATCGAGGATGGTGTTGCAGATTTTCGTGCCAGGACGATTCGCCACAGTCTCCTCTCGATGTTACACGATCGCACCGTGCGGAAAGGCGGGACGCCACACAATTGCGCTTCACTCGAAAGGGCAACGGCTGTATAAGAAGCTCTTCACGGCATAACAGGACGGATTCCGGACGATTCCCCGGACCGGAATCAGAAAGGGAGCTTCCCCATGCCCGCAGTGTCCGGTTCTTTCTCAGGCAGCATCCATACCCAAAGCGTCATCTCGCTCAACGACGAGCCCAATCATTCCCTGGGAGTCGCCGAAGTCCAAGGTACCCAGAGTTCCAGCGATCCAAAGTGGAACAATTCCTCAATCACCTATTGGGGAACCACCGACATGCAAGGACTTCAGGGTGTACAGCGCGGCTATTTTCTCAACGATCACGGGGCCGCCGGCCAGGACAGAGGCAGCTTCGAAGGCAACGTGTCCATTGCGGGCGACGAAATCGTCGTGGAGGGCAAGTGGCAGTACACCGGCGGGGAAGGGGAATTCGCCGGTATCAAAGGGAGTGGCACGTTCAAGACCAGGCTCACCTCTCCGACTACCGTCGAAGGGAACTGGGAGGGCGCATACACGCTCGCTCCTGTGGCCGCTGTCTAGTCCCGACCCCGACACCGGCGTGTGCGCGCTCGAAACACACGCCGGTGGTCGTACTACTGACATTTCGTATCTTCGTGTCTTCGTGTCGCATCCTCTTCGTGGTTTCGTGGTTCAACCCAGCGCGTCGTTCAATTCCGCGATCAGATCATCGACCGATTCCACGCCGACCGACAGTCGCACGAGGCTGTCGCTGATGCCCAGCGTCGCGCGCATGGCAGGGGGCAGCGAGGCGTGCGTCATGATGCCTGGATGCTCGATGAGGCTTTCCACGCCGCCGAGACTCTCCGCGAGCGCGAAGAGATGACAACGCTCGAGGAAGCGGCGAGCGTCTTCGAGCCCGCCGCGCAGCCTGGCGCTGATGATGCCGCCGAAGCCGCCGTGCATCTGACGCTTCGCCAGCTCGTGATGCGGATGGTCCGGCAGACCCGGATAGATCACATGCTCGACCCTGGGATGCTTCGCCAGGAACTGCGCGATGGCGAGCGCGTTGGAGCAGTGGCGCTCCATGCGCAGCGCCAGCGTCTTGATGCCGCGCAGCGTCAGGAAGGCATCGAACGGCCCGGGCACACCGCCGACGGCGTTCTGCAGGTAGCCGAGCTTCTCGCGGAGCTCATCCGCGCCGTGCCGGATGACCGCCGCGCCCCCGATCGCGTCCGAATGACCGTTCAGGTACTTGGTCGTAGAGTGCATGACGAGATCGAACCCGTGTTGCAGCGGATTCTGCAGGTACGGCGTCGCGAACGTGCTGTCGCAGACGGTCATGATGCCGTGGCGTTTGGCGACGGCTGCGACGGCGCTGAGGTCGACGATCTCGAGGAGAGGATTCGTCGGCGTCTCCACCCAGATCATGCGCGTGTTCGGCCGCAGCGCCGCCTCGAGTGCCGCCATGTCCGTCAGATCGACGAACGACGTCTGAAGCCCGGCCGAGCGCTTGCGCACGTTCTCGAACAGGCGGTAGCTGCCGCCGTAGAGATCGTTCATCGCGACGATGTGCGAGCCGCTGTCGACGAGCTCCAGAATCGTGGCGGTGGCGGCGAGCCCCGAAGCAAACGCAAAGCCGGCAGCGCCCCCCTCGAGATCCGCGAGGCTGTCCTGAAGGGCGTCGCGCGTCGGATTCGCGGTGCGCGAGTATTCGTATCCTTTATGTACTCCTGGGCTCGACTGCACGTACGTGGACGTGGCGTAGATTGGCGGGACGACCGCCCCGGTCAGCGGGTCCGGTTTCTGCCCGCCATGAATGACTCGCGTGCCGAAGCCGTGTGTCTTCTTGTCGCTCATTCATTCCCTGCCGGAACTGGATCGTACCATCGCTTCCCAGTTGCTGATCACATTCAGCGTGGGCTCAGCGCCGCTCGTCGGCGCGTTCACGAGAAATCGTTGCCCGTCAGCCGCCGGGCTGTATTGGAAGATGTTGCCTTGCGGAACGATATTGAAGGTTCTGACGTCGAAGAGCGCTGTCTCGGCCCCGAGGCGCAATTCATGCGCGCTCGTCTCGACCGGCACGGCCATTATCTTGGATTGCATCATCGTTCCCGACAGGTAGTACAACTCGCGGCCATCTCGCCGCCAGCGCGGTTCGCGACCGTTGCCCGGAGAAATTCGCCTGGTCTCACCGGCTATGGGAAACCGGCTGACATAGACCGCAAATCCACCCGACTCGTTCGAGGCGTAGGCCACCCATTGACCGTCAGGTGAGATCTGCGCCTGGCTTTCCTGGAACGGCGTGACGAGATACGGCGTCGTCTTCCGCGCGTTCGAGGCATTCAAGGGATCGCCGAGCACCCAGATGTCGGCCTGCGTTTTGGGGTGGATTTCGGAGTACACAGCGAATCGTCCGTCACGCGACCAGTCAGACATGAATTTTGTCGAACCAGCCGGGACCATCTCTTCGTCCTTCCCCGTGGCGATGTGCCTGCCGATCACCTTGCCGTCGCGGGTGCTGGTGATGACAGATGCCCCGTCGGCCGACCACACACCTGGGCCGAATTGATCGGAAAACGGCGTGTCGATGTCGCGGTTCAGATCGCGGAGCCAATACTTGCCGTCACGGCCAAACAGTACATATTGTTCATTCGGCGAGAGCGCAACGCCGAGGTTGGCACCCTCGGCACCTTCCGATCCGAGCACCTTGCCGTTCCGATCCATTGATGTCAGCTGCGACGTCCTTGATCGGCCCGTCAGGTACACGAGAAGCCCGTCGGCCGAAACGCTTGCTGCAACCTGTGGCGTCGTGGCGCTGACCGACGCGTCCGTGACGACGGGAACGACATCGCCGGTCGTCTGAAGGGTGTCGGCATCGAACGGCTGTGCCATCAGCGTGCCTTCGCGCAGAAACAAGAGATGCCCGCCTCCACGAGAACTGGACGATCGGGAGAACAGCACGCTCGAGTAGTCAGATATCAGTCTGCGGCCCGATGGATCCGTGAGTGACGCAATGTACACGCCGCGCCTGGCCGGGTCGTTATCGGAGGAGACATACAGGAAATGATTCCCGTCTGGCAGGAATTCCGGGAACGAATGGCGCGTGTCAACAGCCTTGGTGACGTCAGCGCACGGACCGTTGCCCGATGCGGGCACGCGCCGGACGGGGCTCGCATTGCTCACAATGATGCCGAAAAGAATGATGCCGTCCCGATTCCATGAACCTCCGCTCCCCAGGCCGACGCTATCACACAGTTCCTGTGGAGGGCCGCCGGTTGCAGGAACCACCTTCAGTTTGCCGTCGGCGAAAAATCCGATCGAGCGGCTGTCGGGCGACCAGAACGGGGAGCGCGCACCGGTCGTTCCCGGCAACGGGTGAAGGTCAGACGTGTCGAGCGATCGCACCCACATCTGGCCGGCCCCCTGGGCTGCTGACAGCGTCAGCGCGAGCCGGCGGCCGTCAGGCGACAGCGCCAGATGCCCCACGCTCGCGCCCTCGGGAATCGCCACGGAGAGACGGCGCAGCGGCTCGGGGGCGGCCGCCGGGCGAAGAGACAAATACGCGGCGGTGCTTGCGGCCAGGACGAACAGCGCCGCCCAGAAGACGCGCTCGCGATTCAATCGGCGTGCCGCCGCGACGTGCGCCGCAGCGGCCGGCGGGTTGATGATCGCCGGCTCATTCAGAACGAAGCGCGCCGCGGCGATATCGGCCACGCGATTCCGGCGATCCTTCTCGAGGCATCGTTTCAGCAGGACGGCAAGCCCGGCAGGCACGTGGGGCGGCAGGCGATTCCAGTCTGGTTCGCCGCGCAGAATCGCCGCAAGCGTGTCGGAGACATCGTCTCCGTCGAACGCGCGCGTGCCCGTCAGCATCTCGTAACAGACGCAGCCGAAGGCCCACACGTCGGTGCGCTTGTCGACAGGTTTGCCTTTCGCCTGCTCCGGGCTCATGTAGGCCGCGGTGCCGAGAATGACGCCGCCCGTCGTCATCGCCGGCGATGTGATCGTTGGCGACTGTGAGAGATCGCCGAAGTCGGACGTAGTCCGGCTTCAGCCGGACCGTGACGGCCGTCGGCTTCGCCAGTCCAAAATCCAGCACCTTCACGTTGCCGTCGGCCGTCAATTTGATGTTGGCGGGCTTCAGATCGCGATGGACGATGCCGTGTTCGTGTGCGGCTTCGAGCGCCTCCGCGATCTGCCTGGCAATCGGGAGTGCTTCGTCGAGCGGAATCGGACCTTTCGCGATCAATCGGCGAGCGTCGGACCGTCCACCAGCTCGAGGATGAGCGCTTTGTTCGCGCCCACCTCTTCGAGCCCATGAATGTGCGCGATGTGGGGGTGATTGAGCGACGCCAGCACCTGGGCCTCGCGCTGGAAGCGCGCGACGCGATCGGCATCGGTCGCAAAAGGCTCCGGAAGAATCTTGATCGCGACGTCGCGGTTCAATCGGGTATCGCGTGCGCGATACACCTCGCCCATCCCGCCGGCGCCGATGGCGGAGGTAATGACATACGGTCCGAGTCGGGCGCCGGGTGTGAGCGACAAGACGTGTAGAAGAAGCGGCCCCTATTATGCCCGGGCCGCCTGCCCGTGCCCTACGGCAAAGCTCCCGAATAAATAACGTCCCGTGAGCCGGTTCCGGCGCGGATGGCGCATCTTCCAGAGACGGCCGTGGGCCACAACGCCCGGACGGTCCTGGAGGGTGCCATGGAGAGCCGGATTCTTCGTTCGATCGTCCCCTGCATCGCCTGCGCGTTGATGAGCATCGCGACGCCGGCGCAGGCCGAGGTCTGCATCACCGTCGACACCACACGCGACACGTTCTCGCCAGGCGAGCAGGCGGCCGCCGTGCTCCTGATGGAGCGGCAGTTCCAGCAGGCGGGCGAGCGCGTCTTGCCCGAGGGGTGTGGGTCGCAGTATTCGCTGACGCACGTCCGTCTCGGGAACACGATCGTCGTGTACCTCGACGGTCCGGGAGGCCGGCGCGAAGGGATTGCGCAAGGCATGGACGATCTGCCCGCGCTCTACAACCAGATGGCCCGGTCGATCATCACCGGACGCCCGATGGAGGGGTTCAACGTGCTCGACCGCACGAACGTCACCGAGTCGCAGTCCAAGGCGCGTCGTGTACACACCGACTCGTTGTGGTATGCCCGGCTGGGCTATGGAAGTCTCTTCGGTGACGACTCCTATGGCACGCCCGCGCTGGGATTCGGCTACCGCGCCGAGCTGGATGCGTTTGCCATCGACGTGTCGTTCCTCAACTTTCAGTTCAGCGCCGACGACACCTTCTCGTCACGTGGTGCCACGACACAGTCGCTGCTGAAACTGTCGGGGCTGTACTTCCTGAGTCCACGAGCGAATCGCTCTGCCTACTTCGGCGGCGGGCTGAGCTACGGGCATCAGGACTTCGGGGGCGGAGCCTATAGCGCCACGAACGGCTACTACTCATCCGGCTAGAAGGCAGCGGTCTGCAGGGTGAGCTGACAGCCGGATACGAATTCGCGCGCGTCACGACCTTCAGAATGTTCGTGCAGGCTGACGTGGTGCTGCCGTTCTACGAGGCCACGTCCGAGACCTATGCGATCCCGTCGAGGACGAGCACGGCACCGCCGGTGCCGACGACCAGCCGCCGCTATGCGCCTTCGCTCATCGTGTCGGTTGGTGTCGGGAGATAGCGGTAGGGCCGTTGGGTCGGTATCGCCAGGTCGAGCCGCGCGACCACGCATCTGCGGATCCAACTGGCCTCACGGCGAGGACTTCGCGTACATTGATCTCGGTCAGGCGTCCGCAGAGCACAACCGCCCCGTGCTTCGGCTTCGGTGTGCCTAATCCCTATCCCTAATCCCTAATGATTAACCCCTAATCCCGTCGCTCGGCAGACGTGTGTATCAA
>CAWKMQ010000009.1:0-522262 GCA_963850725.1 Vicinamibacterales bacterium | reverse complement strand
CACCCACCCACCCACCCACCCACCCACCCACCCACCCACCCACCCACCCACTCACCCACCCACCCACTCACCCACCCACTCACTCACTCACTCACCCACTCACCCACTCACTCACTCACTCACTCACTCACTCACCCACCACTCACCCACCCACCCACCCACCCACCCACCCACCCACCCACCCACCCACCCACCCACCCACCCACACCACTCACCCACCCACCCACTCACCCACCCACTCACTCACCCACCCACTCACTCACTCACTCACTCACCCACTCACCCACCCACTCACTCACTCACCCACTCACTCACTCACTCACTCACCCACCCACTCACCCACCCACTCACTCACTCACTCACTCACCCACCCACCCACCCACCCACCCACCCACTCACTCACTCACTCACTCACTCACTCACTCACTCACTCACCCACTCACTCACTCACCCACTCACCCACCCACCCACCCACCCACTCACCCACCCACCCACTCACTCACCCACTCACTCACCCACCCACCCACCCACCCACTCACTCACCCACCCACTCACTCACCCACTCACTCACCCACTCACTCACTCACTCACTCACCCACCCACCCACCCACCCACCCACTCACTCACCCACCCACCCACTCACTCACCCACCCACCCACTCACTCACTCACTCACTCACTCACTCACCCACCCACTCACCCACTCACTCACTCACTCACTCACTCACTCACTCACCCACTCACTCACTCACTCACTCACTCACTCACTCACTCACTCACTCACTCACTCACTCACTCACTCACTCACCCACTCACTCACTCACTCACTCACCCACTCACTCACTCACTCACTCACCCACTCACTCACTCACTCACTCACTCACTCACTCACTCACTCACCCACCCACCCACTCACCCACCCACTCACCCACCCACTCACTCACTCACTCACTCACTCACTCACCCACTCACTCACTCACTCACCCACTCACCCACTCACTCACCCACTCACTCACTCACTCACTCACTCACTCACCCACTCACTCACCCACTCACTCACTCACTCACTCACTCACTCACTCACCCACTCACTCACTCACTCACCACTCACTCACCCACCCACTCACTCACCCACCCACTCACTCACCCACTCACCCACCCACTCACTCACCCACCCACCCACTCACTCACTCACCCACTCACCCACTCACTCACCCACTCACCCACTCACTCACCCACCCACCCACCCACCCACCCACTCACTCACTCACTCACTCACTCACTCACTCACTCACTCACTCACCCACTCACTCACCACTCACTCACTCACCCACTCACTCACTCACTCACTCACTCACTCACTCACCCACTCACCCACTCACTCACTCACTCACTCACTCACCTCACTCACTCACTCACTCACTCACTCACTCACTCACCCACCCACTCACCCACCCACTCACCCACTCACTCACTCACCCACCCACCCACCCACTCACCCACTCACCCACCCACTCACCCACTCACTCACTCACTCACTCACTCACTCACTCACTCACTCACTCACTCACCCACTCACTCACTCACCCACTCACTCACTCACCCACTCACTCACTCACTCACTCACTCACCCACTCACCCACTCACTCACTCACTCACCCACTCACCCACTCACTCACTCACTCACTCACTCACCACTCACTCACTCACTCACTCACTCACTCACTCACCCACTCACCCACCCACTCACCCACCCACCCACCCACCCACCCACTCACTCACCCACTCACTCACTCACTCACTCACTCACCCACCCACTCACTCACTCACTCACCCACTCACTCACTCACTCACCCACTCACTCACTCACTCACTCACTCACTCACTCACCCACCCACCACTCACTCACTCACTCACTCACTCACTCACCCACTCACCCACTCACTCACCCACCCACCCACTCACCCACCCACCCACTCACCCACCCACCCACCCACCCACCCACTCACTCACTCACCCACCCACCCACCCACTCACTCACCCACTCACTCACTCACTCACCCACTCACTCACTCACTCACTCACTCACTCACTCACTCACTCACTCACCCACTCACTCACTCACTCACTCACTCACTCACCCACTCACTCACTCACTCACTCACTCACCCACCCACCCACTCACCCACTCACCCACTCACTCACTCACTCACTCACTCACTCACTCACTCACTCACTCACTCACCCACTCACTCACCCACTCACCCACTCACTCACTCACTCACTCACTCACTCACTCACTCACTCACTCACTCACCCACCCACCCACCCACCCACCCACTCACTCACCCACCCACTCACCCACTCACTCACTCACTCACCCACCCACCCACCCACCCACCCACCCACCCACTCACTCACTCACTCACTCACTCACTCACCCACTCACCCACCCACTCACCCACCCACCCACTCACTCACTCACTCACTCACTCACTCACCCACCCACTCACCCACCCACTCACCCACCCACTCACCCACTCACCCACCCACTCACTCACTCACTCACTCACTCACTCACTCACTCACTCACCCACCCACCCACCCACTCACTCACTCACCCACTCACTCACTCACTCACTCACTCACTCACTCACCACTCACCCACCCACCCACCCACCCACCCACTCACTCACCCACTCACCCACCCACCCACCCACCCACTCACTCACTCACTCACTCACTCACTCACTCACTCACTCACTCACTCACTCACTCACTCACTCACTCACTCACCCACTCACCCACCCACCCACTCACCCACTCACCCACCCACCCACTCACCCACCCACCCACCCACCCACCCACTCACCCACTCACTCACTCACTCACTCACCCACCCACCCACTCACTCACTCACTCACTCACTCACTCACTCACCCACTCACTCACTCACTCACTCACTCACTCACTCACTCACTCACTCACTCACCCACTCACCCACCCACCCACCCACCCACCCACTCACCCACCCACCCACTCACTCACTCACTCACTCACCCACTCACTCACCCACCCACTCACCCACCCACTCACTCACTCACTCACCCACCACCACTCACTCACTCACTCACTCACTCCACTCACTCACTCACTCACTCACCCACTCACTCACTCACTCACCCACTCACTCACTCACTCACTCACTCACTCACTCACCCACTCACCCACTCACTCACTCACTCACCCACTCACCCACCCACCCACTCACTCACTCACCCACCCACTCACTCACTCACTCACCCACTCACTCACTCACCCACCCACCCACCCACTCACTCACTCACTCACTCACCCACTCACTCACCCACTCACCCACTCACTCACTCACTCACTCACTCACTCACTCACTCACTCACTCACTCACCCACTCACTCACTCACTCACCCACCCACTCACTCACCCACCCACTCACTCACTCACTCACTCACTCACTCACCCACTCACTCACCCACTCACTCACCCACTCACTCACCCACTCACTCACTCACTCACTCACTCACTCACTCACCCACTCACCCACTCACTCACCCACCCACCCACCCACCCACCCACCCACCCACCCACCCACTCACCCACTCACTCACCCACTCACTCACTCACTCACCCACCCACCCACCCACCCACCCACCCACTCACCCACCCACCCACCCACTCACCCACCCACTCACTCACCCACCCACTCACCCACTCACTCACTCACTCACCCACCCACTCACTCACCCACCCACCCACTCACCCACCCACCCACTCACCCACTCACCCACTCACTCACCCACTCACTCACTCACTCACCCACCCACTCACTCACCCACCCACCCACCCACCCACCCACCCACCCACCCACCCACTCACTCACCCACTCACCCACTCACTCACCCACCCACTCACTCACCCACTCACCCACCCACTCACCCACTCACCCACCCACTCACCCACTCACTCACTCACCCACTCACCCACTCACTCACTCACCCACTCACCCACTCACCCACTCACTCACCCACTCACTCACTCACTCACTCACTCACTCACCCACCCACTCACCCACTCACCCACCCACCCACTCACCCACTCACTCACCCACTCACTCACTCACCCACTCACCCACCCACTCACTCACTCACTCACCCACCCACTCACTCACTCACTCACTCACTCACTCACTCACTCACCCACTCACCCACTCACTCACTCACTCACTCACTCACTCACTCACCCACCCACCCACCCACCCACTCACCCACTCACTCACTCACTCACTCACCCACCCACCCACCCACCCACTCACTCACCCACTCACTCACTCACTCACTCACTCACTCACTCACCCACTCACCCACCCACCCACTCACTCACCCACCCACTCACTCACTCACTCACCCACTCACTCACTCACTCACTCACTCACTCACTCACTCACTCACTCACTCACTCACTCACTCACTCACCCACTCACCCACTCACTCACCCACTCACTCACCCACTCACTCACTCACCCACTCACTCACTCACTCACTCACTCACCCACTCACTCACCACTCACCCACTCACTCACTCACCCACTCACTCACTCACCCACTCACTCACTCACTCACTCACTCACCCACCCACCCACTCACTCACTCACCCACCCACCCACCCACCCACCCACCCACCCACTCACCACTCACTCACTCACTCACTCACTCACTCACTCACTCACTCACCACTCACTCACTCACCCACTCACTCACCACCCACCCACCCACTCACCCACTCACCCACCCACTCACCCACCCACCCACCCACCCACCCACTCACCCACTCACTCACTCACTCACTCACTCACTCACTCACTCACTCACTCACTCACTCACTCACTCACTCACTCACTCACTCACTCACTCACTCACTCACTCACTCACTCACCCACTCACCCACTCACTCACTCACTCACTCACTCACTCACTCACTCACTCACTCACCCACTCACCCACCCACTCACCCACCCACCCACCCACTCACCCACCCACCCACCCACCCACCCACCACTCACTCACTCACTCACTCACTCACTCACTCACCCACTCACTCACTCACTCACCCACCCACCCACTCACCCACCCACCCACCCACTCACCCACTCACTCACTCACTCACTCACCCACTCACTCACTCACTCACCCACCCACCCACCCACTCACTCACTCACTCACCCACCCACCCACCCACTCACTCACCCACTCACCCACCCACTCACTCACTCACTCACTCACTCACCCACCCACTCACCCACTCACTCACTCACCCACCCACTCACTCACCCACCCACCCACCCACCCACCCACCCACCCACCCACCACCACCCACCCACCCACCCACCCACTCACTCACTCACTCACTCACTCACTCACTCACTCACTCACTCACTCACTCACTCACCCACCCACTCACCCACTCACTCACCCACCCACTCACCCACTCACCCACCCACTCACCCACCCACCCACCCACTCACTCACTCACCCACCCACCCACTCACTCACCCACTCACCCACTCACTCACTCACTCACTCACTCACTCACTCACTCACTCACTCACTCACTCACTCACTCACTCACTCACTCACTCACTCACTCACCCACTCACTCACTCACCCACCCACCCACTCACTCACTCACCCACCCACTCACTCACCCACTCACTCACTCACTCACTCACTCACTCACTCACTCACTCACTCACTCACTCACCCACTCACCCACTCACTCACCCACTCACTCACCCACCCACCCACTCACCCACCCACCCACCCACCCACCCACTCACCCACTCACTCACTCACTCACTCACTCACTCACTCACCCACTCACTCACTCACTCACTCACTCACTCACTCACTCACTCACTCACTCACTCACCCACCCACCCACCCACCCACTCACTCACCCACTCACCCACTCACTCACCCACCCACTCACTCACTCACTCACTCACTCACTCACTCACTCACTCACCCACCCACCCACCCACCCACCCACCCACTCACTCACTCACTCACTCACTCACTCACTCACTCACTCACTCACTCACCCACCCACCCACCCACCCACTCACTCACTCACCCACTCACTCACTCACTCACTCACTCACTCACTCACTCACTCACTCACCCACTCACTCACTCACCCACCCACTCACTCACTCACTCACCCACCCACTCACTCACTCACCCACTCACTCACCCACTCACCCACCCACTCACTCACCCACCCACCCACCCACCCACTCACTCACCCACTCACTCACTCACTCACTCACTCACCCACCCACTCACTCACTCACTCACTCACCCACTCACCCACCCACCCACTCACCCACTCACTCACTCACTCACTCACTCACCCACCCACCCACTCACCCACTCACCCACCCACCCACCCACCCACCCACCCACCCACCCACCCACCCACCCACTCACTCACCCACTCACTCACTCACTCACTCACTCACTCACCCACTCACTCACCCACCCACTCACTCACTCACTCACTCACTCACCCACTCACTCACTCACTCACTCACTCACCCACTCACTCACTCACCCACTCACCCACTCACTCACTCACTCACTCACTCACTCACTCACTCACTCACTCACTCACTCACTCACCCACTCACTCACTCACCCACTCACTCACTCACTCACTCACTCACTCACTCACTCACTCACTCACTCACTCACTCACTCACCCACTCACCCACCCACCCACTCACCCACTCACTCACCCACTCACCCACTCACTCACTCACTCACTCACTCACTCACTCACTCACTCACCCACCCACTCACTCACTCACCCACTCACTCACTCACTCACTCACTCACCCACCCACTCACTCACCCACCCACTCACTCACTCACTCACTCACCCACTCACTCACTCACTCACTCACTCACTCACTCACTCACTCACTCACTCACTCACTCACTCACTCACTCACTCACCCACTCACCCACCCACCCACTCACTCACTCACTCACTCACTCACTCACTCACCCACTCACTCACTCACCCACTCACTCACTCACCCACCCACTCACTCACCCACTCACTCACTCACCCACTCACTCACTCACCCACTCACTCACCCACTCACCCACCCACCCACCCACCCACCCACCCACCCACTCACCCACCCACCCACTCACCCACCCACCCACTCACCCACCCACTCACTCACCCACCCACCCACCCACTCACTCACTCACTCACTCACTCACTCACTCACCCACTCACTCACTCACTCACCCACCCACCCACTCACTCACTCACTCACTCACTCACTCACTCACTCACCCACCCACCCACCCACTCACCCACCCACCCACCCACCCACCCACTCACTCACTCACCCACTCACTCACCCACTCACTCACTCACTCACTCACTCACTCACTCACTCACTCACCCACCCACTCACCCACTCACTCACTCACTCACCCACCCACTCACTCACTCACTCACTCACCCACTCACTCACTCACTCACTCACTCACTCACTCACCCACTCACTCACTCACTCACCCACCCACTCACCCACTCACTCACTCACTCACTCACCCACCCACTCACTCACTCACCCACCCACCCACTCACCCACTCACCCACCCACTCACCCACTCACTCACTCACTCACTCACCCACCCACCCACCCACCCACCCACCCACCCACCCACCCACCCACTCACTCACTCACTCACTCACTCACTCACTCACTCACTCACCCACTCACTCACTCACTCACTCACCCACCCACCCACCCACTCACCCACTCACTCACCCACTCACCCACCCACCCACTCACTCACTCACTCACTCACCCACTCACTCACTCACCCACTCACTCACCCACCCACTCACCCACCCACCCACCCACCCACCCACCCACTCACCCACCCACTCACTCACTCACTCACTCACTCACTCACTCACTCACTCACTCACTCACCCACTCACCCACCCACTCACTCACTCACCCACTCACTCACCCACTCACTCACTCACTCACCCACTCACTCACTCACTCACTCACTCACTCACTCACTCACTCACCCACCCACTCACCCACCCACTCACTCACTCACTCACTCACCCACCCACCCACTCACCCACTCACCCACCCACTCACTCACTCACCCACTCACTCACTCACTCACTCACTCACTCACTCACTCACCCACTCACTCACTCACTCACTCACTCACTCACTCACTCACTCACTCACTCACTCACCCACTCACCCACTCACTCACTCACCCACTCACTCACCCACCCACCCACTCACCCACCCACTCACTCACTCACTCACTCACTCACTCACTCACCCACTCACTCACCCACCCACCCACTCACTCACCCACCCACCCACTCACCCACCCACTCACCCACCCACTCACTCACTCACTCACTCACTCACTCACCCACTCACCCACTCACCCACTCACCCACCCACCCACCCACCCACTCACCCACTCACCCACCCACCCACTCACTCACCCACCCACTCACTCACTCACTCACTCACTCACTCACTCACTCACCCACTCACCCACCCACTCACCCACCCACTCACTCACCCACTCACTCACCCACTCACTCACTCACCCACCCACTCACTCACTCACCACTCACTCACTCACTCACTCACTCACTCACTCACTCACCCACCCACTCACTCACTCACCCACCCACTCACTCACTCACTCACTCACTCACTCACCCACTCACCCACTCACTCACTCACCCACTCACTCACTCACTCACTCACCCACTCACTCACTCACTCACTCACTCACTCACTCACTCACTCACCCACTCACTCACTCACTCACTCACTCACTCACTCACTCACTCACTCACTCACTCACTCACTCACTCACTCACTCACTCACTCACTCACCCACCCACTCACTCACTCACTCACTCACCCACCCACCCACCCACTCACTCACTCACTCACTCACTCACTCACTCACTCACTCACTCACTCACTCACTCACCCACTCACTCACCCACTCACTCACCCACTCACTCACTCACTCACCCACTCACTCACCCACCCACTAACCACTCACTCACTCACTCACCCACTCACTCACCCACTCACCCACCCACTCACCCACCCACCCACTCACCCACCCACCCACTCACTCACTCACTCACTCACTCACTCACTCACTCACTCACTCACCCACTCACTCACTCACCCACCCACCCACTCACCCACCCACCCACCCACCCACTCACCCACTCACTCACCCACTCACCCACTCACTCACTCACTCACTCACTCACCCACTCACTCACTCACTCACTCACTCACTCACTCACCACTCACCCACCCACTCACTCACTCACTCACTCACTCACTCACTCACTCACTCACTCACCCACTCACTCACTCACTCACTCACCCACCCACCCACCCACCCACCCACCCACCCACCCACCCACCCACCCACCCACCCACTCACTCACTCACTCACTCACTCACTCACTCCACTCACCCACCCACCCACTCACTCACTCACTCACTCACTCACTCACTCACTCACTCACTCACTCACTCACTCACTCACTCACTCACTCACTCACTCACCCACTCACCCACCCACTCACCCACCCACCCACCCACCCACTCACCCACTCACTCACTCACTCACTCACTCACTCACTCACTCACTCACTCACTCACTCACTCACTCACTCACTCACTCACTCACCCACTCACTCACTCACTCACTCACTCACTCACTCACTCACTCACTCACTCACCCACTCACTCACTCACTCACCCACTCACTCACTCACTCACTCACTCACTCACTCACTCACTCACTCACTCACTCACTCACTCACTCACTCACTCACTCACTCACTCACTCACTCACTCACTCACTCACTCACCCACTCACTCACTCACTCACCCACTCACCCACTCACTCACTCACTCACTCACTCACTCACTCACTCACTCACTCACCCACTCACTCACCCACCCACCCACCCACTCACCCACTCACTCACTCACTCACCCACTCACTCACTCACTCACTCACTCACTCACTCACTCACTCACTCCACCCACTCACTCACTCACTCACTCACTCACTCACTCACTCACCCACTCACCCACCCACCCACTCACTCACTCACTCACTCACTCACCCACTCACCCACCCACTCACCCACTCACTCACTCACTCACTCACTCACCCACTCACCCACCCACTCACTCACTCACTCACTCACTCACTCACCCACCCACTCACTCACTCACTCACTCACTCACTCACTCACTCACTCACTCACTCACTCACTCACTCACTCACTCACTCACTCACTCACTCACTCACTCACTCACTCACTCACCCACCCACCCACCCACCCACTCACTCACCCACTCACTCACTCACCCACCCACCCACTCACTCACTCACTCACTCACTCACTCACTCACTCACTCACTCACTCACCCACCCACCCACCCACCCACCCACCCACCCACCCACCCACCCACCCACCCACTCACCCACCCACTCACTCACTCACTCACTCACCCACTCACCCACCCACTCACCCACCCACCCACCCACCCACTCACCCACCCACCCACTCACCCACTCACCCACTCACTCACCCACTCACCCACTCACCCACCCACTCACCCACTCACTCACTCACCCACCCACTCACCCACTCACTCACTCACTCACTCACTCACCCACTCACTCACTCACTCACTCACCCACCCACCCACTCACCCACTCACTCACCCACCCACTCACTCACTCACTCACTCACTCACTCACTCACTCACTCACTCACTCACTCACTCACTCACTCACTCACTCACTCACTCACTCACCCACTCACTCACTCACTCACTCACTCACTCACTCACTCACTCACTCACTCACTCACTCACTCACTCACTCACTCACTCACTCACTCACTCACTCACCCACCCACTCACCCACCCACCCACTCACTCACCCACCCACCCACCCACTCACCCACTCACTCACCCACCCACCCACCCACCCACCCACCCACCCACCCACCCACCCACCCACCCACCCACTCACTCACTCACTCACTCACTCACTCACCCACCCACCCACTCACCCACCACTCACTCACCCACTCACTCACTCACTCACTCACTCACTCACCCACTCACTCACTCACTCACTCACCCACCCACTCACCCACCCACTCACCCACTCACCCACCCACCCACTCACTCACTCACTCACTCACTCACCCACCCACCCACCCACCCACTCACTCACTCACCCACCCACTCACTCACCCACCCACCCACCCACCCACCCACTCACTCACTCACTCACCCACTCACTCACCCACTCACCCACCCACCCACTCACCCACCCACCCACCCACCCACCCACCCACCCACCCACCCACCCACCCACCCACCCACTCACTCACTCACTCACTCACTCACTCACTCACTCACTCACTCACCCACTCACTCACCCACCCACCCACTCACCCACTCACCCACCCACTCACTCACTCACTCACTCACTCACTCACCCACCCACCCACTCACCCACTCACCCACCCACCCACCCACCACCACCCACCCACCCACCCACTCACCCACCCACCCACCCACCCACCCACCCACCCACCCACCCACTCACTCACTCACTCACTCACCCACCCACCCACCCACCCACTCACTCACTCACTCACTCACTCACTCACTCACTCACTCACTCACTCACCCACTCACCCACTCACTCACTCACTCACTCACTCACTCACTCACCCACTCACCCACTCACTCACCCACCCACTCACCCACCCACCCACCCACCCACTCACCCACCCACTCACCCACTCACTCACTCACTCACTCACTCACTCACTCACCCACC
The DNA here is from genome assembly GCA_963850725.1 of Vicinamibacterales bacterium. Lineage (GTDB taxonomy): Bacteria > Acidobacteriota > Vicinamibacteria > Vicinamibacterales > JAMQPK01 > JAMQPK01. The sequence continues at coordinate 510,246 of CAWKMQ010000009.1, read as the reverse complement.
CACCCACCCACTCACTCACCCACTCACCCACCCACCCACTCACCCACTCACTCACTCACTCACTCACTCACCCACCCACTCACCCACTCACTCACTCACTCACTCACTCACCCACTCACTCACTCACTCACTCACCACTCACCCACTCACTCACTCACTCACCCACTCACTCACTCACTCACCCACCCACCCACCCACTCACTCACTCACTCACTCACTCACTCACTCACTCACTCACTCACTCACCCACTCACCCACTCACTCACTCACTCACTCACTCACTCACTCACTCACTCACTCACTCACTCACTCACCCACCCACCCACTCACCCACCCACTCACTCACTCACCCACCCACCCACTCACTCACTCACTCACTCACTCACTCACTCACTCACTCACTCACTCACCCACTCACTCACTCACCCACTCACCCACTCACCCACTCACCCACCCACTCACCCACTCACTCACCCACCCACTCACTCACCCACTCACCCACTCACCCACCCACCCACCCACCCACTCACCCACCCACCCACCCACTCACCCACCCACCCACTCACCCACCCACTCACTCACTCACTCACTCACTCACTCACTCACCCACTCACTCACCCACCCACCCACCCACCCACTCACTCACTCACTCACTCACTCACTCACCCACCCACCCACTCACTCACTCACTCACTCACTCACTCACTCACTCACTCACCCACCCACCCACTCACTCACTCACCCACTCACTCACCCACTCACCCACCCACCCACTCACTCACCCACCCACCCACCCACTCACCCACCCACCCACCCACCCACCCACCCACCCACCCACCCACTCACTCACTCACTCACTCACCCACCCACTCACTCACTCACTCACTCACTCACTCACTCACCCACCCACCCACCCACCCACCCACCCACCCACCCACCCACCCACCCACCCACCCACTCACCCACTCACTCACTCACTCACCCACCCACCCACCCACCCACCCACCCACCCACCCACCCACTCACCCACCCACCCACTCACTCACCCACTCACCCACCCACCCACCCACCCACCCACCCACCCACCCACCCACTCACTCACCCACCCACTCACCCACCCACTCACCCACTCACTCACTCACTCACTCACCCACCCACTCACTCACTCACTCACTCACTCACTCACTCACTCACTCACTCACCCACCCACTCACTCACCCACCCACCCACCCACCCACCCACCCACCCACCCACCCACCCACCCACCCACCCACTCACTCACTCACTCACTCACTCACTCACTCACCCACTCACTCACCCACTCACTCACCCACCACTCACTCACTCACTCACTCACTCACTCACTCACTCACTCACTCACTCACCCACCCACTCACTCACTCACTCACTCACCCACCCACCCACTCACTCACCCACCCACCCACCCACTCACTCACTCACTCACTCACCCACTCACCCACCCACCCACTCACTCACTCACTCACCCACCCACCCACCCACTCACTCACCCACCCACCCACCCACCCACCCACCCACTCACCCACCCACCCACCCACCCACCCACTCACTCACTCACTCACTCACTCACTCACTCACTCACTCACTCACTCACTCACCCACTCACCCACTCACCCACCCACCCACTCACTCACCCACCCACCCACTCACTCACTCACTCACTCACTCACTCACTCACCCACTCACTCACCCACTCACTCACCCACCCACTACACTCACTCACTCACTCACTCACTCACTCCACTCACCCACCCACCCACCCACCCACCCACCCACCCACCACCCACCCACCACACTCACTCACTCACCCACCACACTCACCCACCCACCCACCCACCCACCACACCCACCCACCCACCCACCCACTCACCACACTCACTCACTCACTACCCACTCACCCACTCACCCACCCACTCCACTCCACCCACCCACCCACCCACCCACCCACCCACCCACCCACCCACCCACCCACCCACCCACCCACCCACCCACCCACCCACCCACTCATCCATCCATCCATCCATCCATCCATCCATCCATCTATCTATCTATCTATCTAAACAGCGGCTCGCGGCGATTCCGAATGTGCTGGCGACGCCGGCCCCCGTGGTGGACGTCCTGCAGTTCACGCCGGCCGGACCGCTGCTCTGCGTCCGTCCGTTCTGCGGCAATCAGAACTACTGGCAGGTCTACTTCGACACGAATCGCATGGTCCGCGAGGCGTTTGGCGAAGCGGGATATCCAGTGCCGATGCCCCACTATGCAGTGAACGGAGCACCCGTCAACCCGCCGGCGGATACGGCGGCTTGAGCACACACTCATTCACGACGGCCGCTGACACGGCCGTCGTGTCTGATGAGGACGACCCGCCTGTTATGATCATCGATACTCGTGCGAGCTCTCCTATCGTTGGTACTCATGGTCTGCTGATGAGCCGCGCCGGCATCGGCGCACAGCAGGCACCGCCCGCCGCTGAGCCGGCCCCTCGAGACCCCGCGAAGCAGGATACAGACGCAAAACAGGATCAAGATCAAAAGCGCGAGGACGACAAGGACCCGTCGTTCGAAGACGAAGTCACCGTCGTCGCGAGCACTCGCACGGGCCGGCGCGTCGAGGACGAACCGATTCGCGTCGAGGTCGTCCCGCAGGAAGAGATCGACGAAAAAGTCTTCATGACGCCCGGCGACGTCTCGATGATGCTGACCGAGACCAACGGCCTGCGCGTGCAGGTGACGTCGCCCTCGCTGGGCGCGGCGGGCGTGCGCGTGCAGGGCCTGCGCGGGCGCTACACGCAAGTGCTGTCCGATGGTCTGCCGCTCTACGGGCCCGCGGGCACCATCGGCATCCTGCAGATTCCTCCGATGGATCTCGGACAGGTTGAAGTGATCAAGGGCGTGGCGTCGGCGCTCTACGGCGGATCGGCGCTCGGCGGCGTCGTCAACCTCATTTCGCGCCAGCCGCAACGCGATCGTCCCGAGCGCGAAGTGCTCGTCAACCGGACATCGCGCGGCGGCACCGACGGCGTGGTCTGGCTCTCGTCACGCGGCGAAGGCAACTGGGGCTACACGTTTCTCGGCGGCGGTCATTTTCAGAGTCGCAACGACATCGACGCCGACGGGTGGACCGATCTTCCGAGCTACGAGCGCGCGACGGCGCGTCCGCGCGTGATGTGGGAAGACGGGTCGGGGCGATCGGTGTTCTTCACCGTTGGCGGCATGGCCGAAGGCGCGCGAAGGGGGCACCATGCCCGGACGCGTGGCGCCAGACGGCCAGCCGTTTCCCGAAAACCTGACGACGCGCCGGTTCGATGCCGGCGTCGTGGCGCGCCTGCCGATGGGATCGACCAGGTTCCTCACCCTGCGCAGCTCGGGCCTGGGCCAGTGGCACGATCACACGTTCGGGCCGACACTCGAGCACGACTTCCATCACACCTGGTTCGGCGAAGGTGCGATGACCGGACAGAGCGGCCGGCACACGTGGGTCGTCGGCGCGGCCCTGCAGCGCGACAAGTACGCGGCGCGCGATCTGCCGGTGTTCGATTACAACCACGTCGTGCCCGGCGTCTTCGCACAGGACGACTTCCCCGTCACGAGCTGGCTGGCGGTGTCGGCCAGCGCACGCGGCGACTTTCACAACGTATACGGCAACTTCTTCAGTCCGCGCGTCTCGGCGCTGCTCCGCTCGTCCTCGGGCTGGACGGCGAGGCTCTCCACCGGCACGGGTTTCGTCGCGCCGACGCCGTTCATCGAGGAAACAGAAGCCGCCGGGCTTTCGCAGCTGCAACCGCTCGGCGACCTCGATCCCGAACGTGGCCGAAGCGCGTCGTTCGATCTCGGATGGAAGAACCCGGTGCTCGAGCTGAACGCCACGCTCTTTCAATCGCGGATCGACTCCGCGCTCTACCTGCAGGGCAACGCCATCGAGAACGCGCACGGGCCCGGTTCGTACGCAGGGCTCGGAACTGATCGGGCGCTACCACGTGGAAGACTTCGATCTCATCGCCACCTACATGTACGTGTGGTCGTCAGAGGCGAATCCGGACGAGCCGGGCCGCCGCGAGGTGCCCCTGAATCCCCGTCACACGGCGGGCGTCGATGGCTTGTGGAGCATCAAGGAACGTCTTCGTCTCGGCGTCGAGTTCTTCTACACCGGACGACAGCAGATCGACGAGTCGCCGTATCGGCGCGACAGCGTGCCGTACCTGATGTGGGGAGCGGTTGCCGAATGGCGCGTCGGCCGGGCTCGCTTGTTCGCGAACGTAGAGAATCTCTCCAACATCCGCCAGACGTCGTACGACCCGCTCGTGAGGCCAACGCGAGGCCCGCTTGGCGTGTGGACCGTCGATGTGTGGGGACCGCTCGAGGGACGCATCGTGAATGGAGGCATCCGGTTTGGTTTCTAGACAGGGCTGAAGCCCTGTGCCACCGGAGCACGACGGCTTTGGTTTCTCGACTATGTCGGCAGCGGACCGACGATGCGCTCGTAGTCTTCCGGCGTATCGATGTCCGTGAACGCGCCCTCGTCGTCCACCGGTACTTCGATCATCTCGGCCTGGTGAGCGCGAACGATCGGCTTCGCGCCGAACGCGGGATCGGCGTCCTGCAGTTCCGCGAAGAGCGCGCGCCCGAAGATTACCGGATGACCGTGCAGGCCGTTCGACACGGGGCGCACGATCGGGGCGCCGCGCTCCCGTTGCACGGCGATGAGCGTTCGGACCGTGTCGGCGCTGACGAGCGGGACGTCGATGAGGGTCACGAGCACAGCCGACGCGTGTGCCGTGTCAACGGCGCGCAGGCCGGCCAGCAGCGACGTCAGTTGCCCGCGTTCGTAGTCCGGATTGTCCACAAACCGAACACCCACGGCCGGTCGTGATGCGTTGCGAATGATCGCGGCGTCGGCACCCACGACGACCACGATGTCCTCGACGCCGGCCTCGGCGAGCGTGCGCGTCACGCGATCGAGAAACGTCTCGCGCGCCGTTCCGATCGGAAGGAGCGCTTTCGGACGTCCCATCCGCGATGACTTGCCGCCGGCAAGAACGATGGCTGAAATTCCGGGCATCACTCGACGACTGGGAACTACTATAGAATCCCTGCCATGAGCGATGTGGGCGTAAAGGTGCGTTGCCAGCGTTGTGGCGACCAGATGGAGCTCAGGGACCCTGCCCCGGGAACGCCCTGGCAGCCCAATCAGTTCTGGGTGTGTCAACGCTGCGGCCGACATTATTGGACCACTTACCCCTCTCAGCCCGGCGCGGCTGCGGCGCCGGCTCCAGCTGCTGCGAAACCCCCGGCGGAATAGCCGCCCGAAGGCACCCCATGAAGACCCGTCCGGACCTCGACGACGAAGACGACGAAATCCTTGAAGATGAAGAGTTTGACGAGAATGCCGAGCCCGAGCGAAGAGGACGAGGATTTCGACCCCGAGGCCGACGAGGACGAGGAAACGTGGCAAGTTGTCGCATCTTGACTTCGTAGGTTGAAGCACCTACACTGGCCCCGTTCTCGACCGGAGAGGCTCCCAAAGGCCGCATCTCAAAGAAGTTACGCGGCTTTCACGCGAACGGTGGGGAACATTCGGAGGACAGGGGTATGCCGACCGGCACGATCGCACGGCTCTTGATCGACAAGGGATTCGGGTTTATCCGCGATGAGGGAGGAATCGAACACTTCTTCCATCGCAGCTCCGTCCGCGGCGCGGTTTTCGAGCTGCTCCGCGAAGGTCAGCGCGTGGAGTTCACTCCTGAGGAATCTCAGAAGGGACCACGCGCCGGAGATGTTCGTCTCGTAGAAAGTTAGTCTCTTCCCTGCCGGTGCCACCCGGCACCGGACCCCATCGGCCTCGTCGGCGTACCTTCCGACAACGTCGTCGTACTTCAGGTCTGTACAAAAACGAATCGCAGGAAGGCGTCCGTGTCGCTCAAGTCGTGCATCACGAGGTCCGCGCCACCTGACTTGAGCGTCGCGGCATCGACCGGTCCGGTCGCGACGGCCACAGACCTGGCTCCGGCGGCTTGCGCGCACGCCACGTCCAGCACGGTGTCGCCAACGACGATGACGTCGCGCCGGCGTCACGCGCGGCGCGCCGCACGCCTCGGCGCGTTTGACGGCGACGTCAAACAGATGATTCCGATCCGTTACCGCGTCGCCATACGCGCCGCAGCGAAAGAACTTCCACAGATCGAAATGCTCGAGCTTGATGCGCGCGCCTTCTTCGCAGTTACCGGTCAGGAGTCCCGGGAAGATGTCGCCGCGCGCGTCGATCGCTTCGAGCAGATTCCGCACGCCGGGAAGCACACACTGTGTCGGGACGGGGCTCGGGCAGCGCTTCGAGAAGGCGCGCGAAGTACCGCTCGCGAAAACGTTCGAATGTGTCGCCGCTCAAATCGACGCCGGCACGGGCGGCGGCGTCGTCGAGAATCCACCGATCCGTGCGGCCCGCCATCTGGGATGCCGTCGAAGGCATCTGGAATACCGAAGAGGTCGTCGAACGCGCGATTCATCGCGCGGCTGCCCGCGCGACCTGTACGTATCAGCGTCCCATCGATGTCGAAGAGAACGATCGTCAGATCACGATTCCGAACGCACGTTGCCCGCGCGCGGGCCTTTCGGAGACGATTCTTCGTCGAAGGAAACGCGCTGGCCTTCGGCAAGTTGATCGAAGCTTCCCTGGACGCCGCTGCGATGGAAGAACCACTCCTGTCCACCTTCGTCACGGATAAATCCGAAGCCGCGATCTCGTACGAGTCGTTTGATCGTGCCCTTAGGCATGGCGCACTCCTTCGTAGCCGGTCTTGCTCTACAATACCAGCAATCTTCAGCTATTTGGCAGCACCTTTGCGCCGAAAATTGCGCAATTGCCCCGAGTGTCTGGTGTGCATTCGCGGTGTACAATTCCGGCGCCGTTCCATGGTGTACATATTCACGGCACTGGACGGCGTGACGGCCACCGCGTTGCGGGCTGCCTCTCCGGGACACCTCAGGTGGGGCGGCCGCTGGGCCGGGACCACACCGGGAATGCGATTGCCTGCGGAATCCTCGTGAAGTAAGGTCACACGGATAGTTCTGTCTACTCGAAGGAGAGTCAATGATGCAGAAGTCACGTCTTCGCACGTTCGCCCAATCGATGCCCCTCGCCGCGTTCGTCGTTGCGGCCAGCGCATGCGGCGGATCGGAACCGCCAGCGCAACCGCCCGCTGAAGCCCCCGCGGCTGCACCCGCTCCAGCGCCGGCACCGGCGGCGCCGGCACGCCGCGTCTTCTTCGTCGAACCGCAGGATGGCGCAACGGTCAAGAGCCCTGTGAAGGCGAGATTCGGTCTCGAGGGATACGAGCTCGCACCGGTTCCGAAGGAAACCATCACGGCCGAGCAGGTTCGCGCGGGCATGGGCCACCATCACCTCGGCATCGACATGGACTGTCTGCCGGCTGGAACGGAAATCGTGAAGGGCACGCCGTCGTGGGTGCACTTCGGCACGGGCGCGACTGAAATCGACGTGCAGCTCGAACCCGGCAAGCACAAGCTCACGCTGCAGCTCGGCGACGACCTGCACCGCACGATCGAAGGCTTCTGCCAGACGATCACGGTGAACGTCGAGAAGTAGGGAAAAGGGGTCCGGTGCAATTGGTCCGAAAAGGCACCCGACCCCTTTTTCGCATCACCAGAACTTCAGCGGCGATCGTGCGCGCATTTCACCGGTAGCCGGCTGCCACACGAGCAGCCGGCCGCCGGCCGCCTTCGCAAACCTCTCGTCCATCAAGAGACCGATCGTCGTCAGCCCTCGCCGGCCGGCCGCCGCTTTCACAATTTCCGCGTACTGACTCCCCTCCTCGGGCGACAAGCTGGCGGTGGGATGTTCCAGGACGAGCACGGCGGGATCGAACGCGAGCGCGCGCGCCAGATACACCTGGGCGCGAACGAGGGGCGACGCCTCAGACACCCGCATGTCGAGCGCCGATGCGGTGATGCCGGCTTCTGCCGCGAGCGCCGTGACGCGCGTCATGGTCTCGGGCGGCACCGGCTCGAGGTGCAGATCGAATGCAAGGGCGAGGTTCTGCGCCACCGTCATGCCTTCGAGCAGCGCGATGCGGTCGCTGATGATGCCGAAGCGTTCGACAAACGTCAGCCACTCATCGCTGTTGACGATGCTGGCGGTCGAGCGGCCGAGGCTGATGACCTCGCCCTTGTCCGGCAGCGTGGCGCCCGTCACAAGATTGATGAAGACCTCGGCGGACGGGCGATCGAAGCCGACGATCATCGTGACCGCGCCGGCCGGGATGCGCAGGTCGCGAACCCGGAGCGGTCTCAGGCCTCCGTACTGCTTCTCCACATCCGTGAGGATGAAGGGGTCGGACCCCATCTTACTGCAAGCAGCCGATTGACTTCGGCGACCACACGGCCGCTTTCCATCAGCGCCCTGATCTCGAGCTGAAGCGCGCGAAGATTGGCCACCAGCGCCGTGATCGCCAGCACGCTGTGCACCCACGTCGGGACGACGCCCGTATCGACGCTCGCGCCCATGAGCGCCGTCGTCATCGTCGCAAGCATGGCCACGGTCGCAGCGGAAAACACAGGGGCCCGGACGACCGCGATGCGGCGCTCGAAGTCCTTCGAGAGGCCCCCTTCCGCCGCCGCCTCTCTCACGGCCTTCGCCTTGCCGAGAAAGTAGAACATCATCATCGAATGGGCCAGCAGCGTGATCATCGTGCTGAAGATGCCGATCGAGATGTGCTGCGCGAGCCCGCCGGTACTCGCGCTCTGGTAGCCGAGGTACATCGCGGCGACGATGCCGGTAATCGAGGCGAAAATTGCCGTCAGCAGGGCTGCCGCCATTCAACCGTCCCTCGTGACGCGCGCGACCCGCGCCTTCAGCATTTCGAAGCGATCGTGCGGAAGACCGACCGTGCCGAACGCCGTCCGTCGCCGCTCTTTCTCGCCGTGATAATCGGATCCGCCCGACACGAGAATGCCATGGCGCGCGGCGAAGTCCAGATAGCGTTCTGTCGTCGGCGTGTCGTGCTCGCTGTGAAAGGCCTCGACCGCCGTCAGGCCCGCGTCGATCATCCCGGGAATCAGGTCGTCGCGCTTCAATAATCCCGGATGCGCAAGCGACGCGAGGCCGCCCGCCCGGCCGATGATGGCGATGACCTCGGCAGGCGTCGGGCCCCTCCGGGGGATGAACGCGGGCTTGCGGTCGCCGATCAACCGATCGAACGCCTCACGCATGTCGGCCGCATGACCGGCTTTGACGAGTGCCTTCGCAATCAGAGGCCGGCCGAGTGCCTGGCCGGGACGGTGCGAGGCCAGCACCTCGTCGCGGTTGACGGGCTTCCCCAACTCGGCAAGCCTGTCGACAATCGCGCTCAGACGCCGCACGCGATCGGCCCGCTGCTCCTCGAGGAAGGCGTCGAATCCGGGGGTCTGCGGACTCGATGAAATACCCGAGCACGTGTACGTCCCTGCCTTCGTGAACGGCCGTAATCTCGATCCCGGGTACGAAGGCGATGCCGGATGATGCCGCGGCACTGCGCGGCCTCGGGCAATCCCGCCACCGTGTCGTGATCGGTCACGCTCATCGTGCGGATGCCGGCGCGCCATGCGAGATCGACGAGCGCCGCCGGATCGTACAGGCCATCGGACGCGGTTGTGTGGAGGTGAAGATCGATCACGCGTCAGGCGTTGACACGCCGGCGCGTCTTGACGGGTTTCGGCTGCCGGGCCGGACGCCGGCGTCCTTTGCGGGCGATGAGGTTCTTGTACTCGCGGACGAGCAGCTCGAAGTGCTGCTTCTCCTCGGCGGCAAACTCCATGAAGATCTGTTTGCCTTCCGAGTCTTCGAACCGTTCGCCGTACTTCTTGAAGAACTGATGCGATCCGCGCTCGCACTTGATGCCGATGAGCAGCGCCTGCTGATCGTTGACGCCCTTGGAGAGCCGCTCCGCCCCCTCGGCGAACAGGCCGTTTGCCGCGCCCTTGAAAAACAGGAAGGCGGGACGCGACTCGAGCTGCGGGTCGTTCTTGAGCAGCTGCGCGTAGCGCGCTTCGAGCGTGCCGAGATGCTCTTTCTCCTCCTCGGCCAGCTTCTGGAAGATCGTCCGTCCCCGTGCGTCCTGCGTGATGCGCGCGGCGCGGGTGTAGAACTCGAGACCGCTGCGCTCGGTCGCGATCGCGATGCGAAGGGCATCGCGGGCGAAGATCATCTCGGTGGTCCCGCCCTTGGCTTCGGCGGGCCGGCCGGTCTGACACGCTTCGCACGTGCCGTAGATCTGCACGACGCTCTGCTTGCCGACGAACTTCCTGGCGGCCGCGACTTCTTCAATCAGCGCCTCGATGTCCGAGCTCAGGAACTCGAAGGACTGATTGCAGGTCTTGCAAATCAGATGAAAGTGCCGCGGATGCCGGTAGGAATGCTCGAATCGGAAACGGCCTTCGCCGAAATCGACCTTGCGGGCAATCCCCGCGTCCATCATCCACTGCAGCGTACGGTAGACGGTGGCCCGGCTGATGCCGCGATCTTCCTTGCGGATGAGATCGACGAGATCGTCAGCACTCAGGTGCCCCTCCTGGCGGAGGAAGGCACTGATGATGAAATCGCGCTTGCTGGACCGTTTGCCGCCAGCCGGGCGCACGCGATCGACATCAATGGTCTGCATGCGCTTCAGGTGAACCCGGAAAAGGAGTGAAGGATCGCTCCTTCACTCTATTAGTGATGGTGTTCGCCGCCGCCGCCTTCTTCGGTGGTGAACGACGAGCCGCATCCACACGTGGACGTGGCATTCGGATTCTTGATCGTGAAGCCGCCGCCGGTGACGGTCTCGACAAAGTCGACCTCGGCGCCCTTGAGGTACCGGATGCTGATGGGATCGACATACAGCTTGACGCCGTTCGACTCGAAGACCTGGTCGGCGTCGCCGCCGTTTTCCTCGATCATCAGCCCATACTGGAAGCCCGAGCACCCTCCGCCCTGCACGAACACCCGCAGGCCGCTGTTATTCTTCTGCTCTTCGGCCAGAAGCTCCGTAATCTTGGAAGCTGCCGCGGACGAGACATTAATCATGTGATTTCTCCTGGGTCAAATACCGGAACCCACTGAGGAAATTATACAATACTGGCCCGTTGTGCCACCCCGTCATCACGACCCATTGTGGCGCCTCGCAGCGGCAAAATGGGCCGAAATCGAAGCAAAATCGCCCGATCTTGCCCCTGCCGTCGCGCTTCAGCAGCGCCTCCTCGGGCTCCTCGTCGACGCCTCGGCCAGCCTCGAAGGGCCTGTCTCGCTGAACCTGAGCCCGGTCGTGATTTCGGACAAGCGGACGCGCGGCGTGCCGGCTGTGCGGAATGAAACAGTCGACATCCCACTCCAGCTCGGCGAGTTTCTCCCGCCGTTGTGCACCGCATTGGCAGAGGGCGGGGCCGGCGACAGCGCCCGTCACATCGGTGAGGCTGTTGCGGCCCGTTCTATAGACGCCATTTCGCTGCTGAGGGTTTCGCTGGCGCGAGATCAGGAGGCGGTGCGGACCAGCGCGCTCCACATGGGTTTCTCACCCGATCTCCTGTGGCTAATTGGCGAGCTGGCGAGCAGTCCGCTTGCGCACAGCTCGCCATCGTGCGATCGAGCGTCCGGGAGTCCGACTGTTTTCGGATTCGATCCGGTTGGGATCGCGGCTACTGCCCGTTCTGCGGATCGTGGCCGGCGTACATCGAAGCGCAGGATTCGGCGCGCGTGCTGCGCTGCTCGTACTGCGCGCTCGGATGGTCGCTCCAATCGCACCGCTGCATCTACTGTGGACACGCTGGCGAGAACTTCGTGGCGGCGGCTCCGGACGTCAACCAGCCCCAGCGGCGTGTCGAGTTGTGCGGCGCGTGCGGCGGCTACACCAAAGTGATCGAGACCGCGGAGCCTACGCCGTTCCCGCTCGTCGCGATCGAGGATCTCGCCACGATGCATCTCGATCGGGGAGCCATGGAGCGTGGCTATCGGCGCCCGGAACTCGTCAATCTCGACGCGATCGAGCCGCGAACGACAAGGTGTTGATTAGCGGACGGTACTGCAGCGCCTGGAGTTTCCCGGCCGACTGCGCTTCGAGATCCTTGTGCAGGCTGTTGCCGTGGGCATCCATCGTGACAATCGCCGGAAAGTCCTTGACCCACAGGTGCCACATCGCCTCGGGCGTGCCGAACTCGGTCAACGACACGCCATCGGTTCGCTCGATGCAGCGCGCGTAGGACCTGTGCCGCGCCGCCGACGGCATTGAGGTACACCGCACCCGATTCCTTCAGTCCCTGCAGCGTCTTCGCCCCCATGCCACCCTTGCCGATGACGGCACGAACGCCGTAACGGCGAAGAATCTCGGCCTGGTATGGCTCTTCACGGATGCTGGTGGTAGGCCCGGCTGCCGTCACCGTCCAGCGCTCCCCCTCTTTCTTCACGACGGGACCGCAGTGATAGAGGACCGAGCCCTTCAGATCGACAGGCGGGTCGTGCTTCATCAGGTGCGCGTGCACGGCGTCGCGTCCGGTGTACATCCGGCCCGACACGAGCACGACATCGCCGACCTTCAGCGACCGCACGGTCGCCTCGTCGAGGGGCGCCTCGAGACGCAGCTCGCGGCCGGAACGTGCGAAGCCCTCCTGATCCATCATCGGAATGGTCGGGTTGCTGGGATCGCGATAGAGCCATCGCACGATCGAGCCATCGCGGGCATCGAGCCTGACGCCGAGACGCCGAAACGCCCAGCAGTCGTAGGCCACCGACACGAAAAAGCTGGCCGGTAGTCGATTGAGGACGCCGATCTTGCACCCGATCAGGCTGACGTCGCCGCCGAATCCCATTGTGCCGATGCCGAGCGTGTTCACCGTGCCCATGATGTTCGCTTCGAGATCGGCCAGCCTCCGGTCGGGATTGACGTCGTCGAGGGTTCTGAACAGCTGCTCTTTGGCGTGCACGTACCCGGACGTGCGATCTCCGCCGATGCACACGCCGACCGCGCCCGGCGCGCACCCTTTGCCCTGTGCCTGCCAGACCGCGTGCAGGATGCATTTGCGCACGCCCTCGAGCGTGCGGTCGGCCCGGCCGAGGTTCGGGAGCTCTGCCGGCAGCGAGTACTGAATGTTCATGTTCTCGCAGCCGCCGCCCTTGAGAATCAGCTTCACCTCGATGTCGTCTTCTTCCCATTGATCGAAGTGAATGATGGGCGTGCCCGGGCCGAGGTTGTCGCCGGAGTTCTCGCCCGTAATCGAATCGACGGAGTTCGGCCGAAGCTTCCCGAGCCTGGTCGCGTTCGCCACCGCCTCGCGAATCTGCTGGCGCATCCAGATTTGATCCGTCCCGCGCGGCACGTGCACCTCGAAGGTCGGCATTCCAGTGTCCTGGCAGATCGCGCCTTCGCCCTCGGCGGCCTGATCGATATTCAGCGCGATGATCTTCAGCGCCTGGGAGGACTGCGTACCAGGTTGCTCGGCCCCCATCGCACCCTTCATGGCCGCTCGAACGTCGGGAGGCAGATCGGTCGACGTTCTGACGACCAGGTCGAGCACGCTGTCGAAAAACCGTGGAAGCATCCGGGTAGTATAGACAAGGTCCGTCCGGCTGTGGACAAGGTCTGCCTAAAGGCGGAGACTACGTACTGAGATGAAGACGGACGCCAAGCGCCACGTTCGCCGCGAGCGCGATCCGTTGGGCGAGCACGACGTTCCGGCCGACGCGTACTACGGGATCCAGACCCAGCGCGCCGCCGAGAACTTTCCGATCAGCGGCCTCCGCGCATCCGACGAGCTCGTGACGGCCACCATCCTCGTCAAGAAAGCCGCGGCGGCGGCCAATACCGCCATGGATCACCTGCCCGGAGACATCGGCCGCGCCATCATCGCCGCGGCCGACGAAGTGCTCGCCGGCCAGCTCCGCGATCAGTTCATCGTCGACGTGTATCAGGCGGGCGCCGGCACGTCGCACAACATGAACGCGAACGAAGTGCTGGCCAATCGCGCCGCGGAAATACTGGGCGCGCCGAAAGGCACGTACGACAAGGTCCATCCGAACGATCACGTGAACATGTCGCAATCCACCAACGACGTGTTCCCGACGGCCACACGCCTCGCGCTGCTGCTCGATCATGGCCCGCTCGCATCGAGCGCGCGCAATCTGCAAGCCGCACTCGAGCGCAAGTCGCGCGAGTTCGCGGGCATCCTGAAGGTCGGGCGGACGCACCTGCAGGACGCGGTGCCCATCACGCTGGGAGAGGTGTTCGGCGGATATGCGGCGTGCATCCAGCGGGGCGCCGACGACGTCGACGCGGCGTCGGCACAGTTGACCGAGTTGAATCTTGGCGCCACCGCGGTGGGAACAGGTTTGAACGCGAGCGCGGACTATGCGGAAACCGCGGTCAACTATCTGCGCTCGTACACGAAGCTTCCGCTTCGGCGCGCCGCCAACCTCTTTCGCGTCACCCAGAGCATGGGCGACGTGGCGGCATATTCCGGCGCCATGCGGCGGCTGTCGATCGAGCTCGGCAAAATCGCAAGCGACCTGCGCCTGCTGAGCATGGGGCCGCGCGCTGGTTTGTCCGAAATCGCACTTCCGGCCGTGCAGCCGGGCTCGTCGATCATGCCGGGCAAAGTAAACCCTTCAGTGCCCGAAATGGTGAACCAGGTCTGCTATCAGGTGATGGGCTGCGATCTGACCGTGGCGATGGCCGCGGAAGCCGGACAGCTCGAACTGAACGTGATGATGCCGGTCATCGCCTGGAACGCGCTTCACATGTCCCGGATTCTCCGCGGGGCGATGACGGCGCTCGCCACGAAAACGGTCGAGGGCATGACGGCCGACGCCAATCGGAACCGCGAGCTGCTCGACCGCAGCACGGCGGTAGCAACCGCGCTGAGCCCTCGCATCGGATACGCGGCCACCGCCGAGATCGCGAAAGAGTCCGTGCGCACGGGAAAATCGATTCGGCAGATCGCGAAGGAGCGCGGCATCCTGACCGACAGCGAGCTCGACGTCCTGCTCGCGCCCGAACGCATGACGGCACCCGACCAATGAACCTCAGGGTCATCGCCCTCGTCCTCACGCTCGCGGTGGTGGGCTCCGGCATGCCGTCGGCCCAGCAGAAGCCGGCTGCGCAAAAGCCCCCGCGCACGCCTCGACTCTTCGCCCCGCAGGATCTGGGTCTGCTCGAACCGCCCGATCGCGAGGCATGGCAGAAACCCGACCAGGTGATGGACGCACTGCACATCGCCGAGGGCACGACGGTCCTCGACCTTGGGGCTGGCGGCGGGTGGTTCACCTCACGGCTCGCGCGCCGCGTCGGGCCGAACGGCAGGGTGTACGCCGTCGACGTGCAGAGTCTCATGATTCAAGCGATCGTCCGCCGCATGCAACGGGAAGGCCTGACCAATGTCACGCCGGTGCTCGGCGACTCCGACGACCCGAGCCTTCCCGCGGACGCCAACCCGGATGCCGTGCTCATCGTCGACACCTTTCATGAGACGGAACACCCCGTCGTGCTGCTGCAGAACGTTGCACGAACGTTGAAGCCTCAGGGACGCATCGGCATCATCGACTACCGCGAGGGCGAAGGCGGCCCGGGGCCGGGACCCGAAGAGCGAGTGCCGCCGGGCGTCGTGATCTGCGCAAGCGCAGACCGCCGGCCTCAAGCTCGTGGAGCAACACAAGTTTCTGCCGTATCAGTACTTCCTCATCTTCGGCCGGTAGCTCAGCCCATGCGAACGACGCTCACCATCGCGGGCAGCGATTCCATTGCGGGTGCCGGCATCCAGGCCGACCTGAAAACGTTTGCCGCCCTGGGCGTGTACGGTGTTTCCGCGTTGACGGCCATCACCGCGCAGGATACCGATGGCGTCCGTGACGTGGTTGCCCTCTCGCCGGAATTTGTCCAGGCACAAATCGATGCCGTCGCGTACGACGTCGAAATTGCGGCGGTAAAAACCGGCATGCTTGCCACCGCGGATATCGTGCGGGTGGTCGCCGACAGGGTTCGCCGGATTCCCCGGCTGAAGCTCGTCGTCGATCCCGTTCTGGTGGCGACCGGTCCCCGAAGCCGGACCCTGCTCGCCCCCGACGCCGTCTCAGTATTGAAGACGAACCTGCTTCCGGCGGCGACGGTCGTGACGCCCAATATCGCCGAAGCCGAAACGCTGTCGGGGGTTCGAATCCAGTCCCTCGACCAGGCGCGGGATGCCGCCAGGCGCATCCTCGACTTTGGCCCGGCGGCGGTCGTGGTCAAAGGGGGACATCTGGCGGGGCCGAAGGCCGTCGACGTGCTGCTGCACGCCGGCACGTTCACAGAAATCGAGGCCACACGCGTGGCTGTTGGCGACGTTCACGGGACCGGTTGCACGTTCGCGTCGGCGATTGCCGCCCGTCTCGCATTGGGCGACGACATCCCGTCGGCGGTCGGGCACGCGAAGCGGTACATCACCGGCGCCATCGAGCACTCGTTCGAGATTGGGCGGGGCGCGCGCGTCCTCAACCACTTCTGGGAATTGTCTTTATAATCGTAGGGTTCGGCATGAACCCAATCGCCGTGACGTCCCACGTGCTCGACCTGGATTCGCTGATTCGACTGGTGTCGATCGGGGGAGGCCATGGCGCCGTCGCCACGTTCATCGGTGTCGTGCGTGACAACAATCTGAACCGGCGGGTCACGCACCTCGAATACGAGGCGTACGAGCCGATGGCGGTAAAGGCCCTCGATCAGATTTGCCGCGAGGCCGACCGCGAGTGGCCGGGAATCCGGGTGGCCGTGCACCACCGTATTGGACGGCTCGCCATCGGCGAGGCGAGCATCGTGATAGCCGCGGCCAGTGCGCACCGTGCGGATGCGTTCGCGGCGTGCCGATATGTGATCGAGCGGGTCAAGCAGATCGTGCCCATCTGGAAGCACGAGTTTTTCGAGGGTGGCGAGGTCTGGATCGAGGGGGCCACCGCCAACCCCGACGACGAAGCGGCGCGGCTGGAGGCGGTGCGACGCGCATGCGCGTGACGGTCCGGCTCTTTGCGCGGCTGCGCGACATCGCCCGATCGGGCGATCTGTCGCGAGAGGTGCCGACCGGCGCGACCGTTGCGGACGTCTGGCGGGGACTGGTGGCCGAATTTCCGGAGATGGCCCGCTACGAGTCGTCTGTTTCGTCCGCGGTGAACGCCGATTACGCCAGGATGACGGCCATGGTGGCCGATGGCGACGAGGTCGCGTTCCTGCCGCCGGTTTCCGGTGGGTAAAAACACGATCAGATCAACAGGAGATCAGAAGATCAGGAAAGTCTTCGAAAATTTCTTCTGATCTCCTAAGCTCCTGTTTGAAGTTTAGGATGCTCGAGAAACTCAATTCCGTTGAAGCGAACTACGAGGAGCTCTCCGCGCTCCTGGCGACCCCGTCCGTTCAGTCGGACTCCAACGAGTATCGCAAGCACGCGAAAGCGCTCGCCGAGATCGAGCCGCTCGTCGAAAAATACCGCGAGTACAAAGGCGTCCTCAAGGAAATCGAGGACAACCAGGAGTTGGCCAAGGGCGACGATGCCGACATGCGCGAGCTGGCCAAAGAGGAGCTGAAGAGCCTCGACGCCCGGCGCGAGGCCCTGGTCGCCGAAATCAAGATCCTGCTCATCCCGAAAGATCCGAACGACCAGAAGAACGTGGTGCTCGAGATCCGCGCGGGCACGGGCGGTGAAGAGGCGGCGTTGTTTGCCTACGAGCTGTACCGGATGTACACCCGGTTCGCGGAGAAACAGGGCTGGCGCGTCGAGATCATGTCGACCAGCGAGAGCGACGTCGGCGGCGTCAAGGAAGTCATTGCGACCATCGAAGGGCGGGGCGCGTACAGCAAGCTGAAATACGAGAGCGGGGTTCATCGCGTGCAGCGCGTGCCGGCGACCGAAGCGTCCGGCCGGGTTCACACCTCGACGGTCACCGTCGCGGTGCTGCCGGAGGCCGAGGAAGTAGACGTCCAGATCGACGCCAAGGACCTGCGTATCGACACATTCTGTTCGAGCGGTCCCGGCGGGCAGAGCGTCAACACGACCTATTCGGCCGTCCGCATTACGCACATCCCGACCGGGACGGTGGTTTCGCAGCAGGACGAGAAGTCACAAATCAAAAACAGGGCGAAAGCCATGCGCGTCCTGCGCTCGCGGCTCTACGACATGGAGATGCGCAAGCAGCAGGAAGCCATCGCCAAAGACCGCCGCAGCCAGGTCGGCACCGGCGAGCGCTCGGAAAAGATCCGGACCTACAATTTCAAGGAAAACCGCATTACCGATCATCGAGTAAACTTCACGACTCACCAGCTCGCCGAGGTGCTGAGTTCCGGGGACCTCTCCGAGCTGCTCGACAACGTCACGATGTACTACCAGTCGGAGAAGCTGAAGGAAGCGACGGCCAACTGAACATGCTGACCATCCACGATCTGGTGCGCGGCGCGCGCGATCGGTTCGTCACGGCCGGCATCAGCGCCAATCTCTGCGAACCTCGACGCCGAGGTGCTCGCGCGGCAGGTGCTTGGGTGGGACCGCGCGCGCTTTCCTCACCGATCGCGACGAGCGGGCGACAACCGTCTTCCTCCTCAACTACGAGCCGCTGGTCGCGCGGCGCGAGCGCCGCGAGCCCGTGTCGTACATCCTGGGCACGCGGGAATTCTGGGGCATGGAGTTCCAGGTCGGCCCCGATGTGCTGATCCCGCGTCCCGAGACGGAATTCATCATCGAAGAGACGCTCGCGCGGATTGGCAGCGATACGCGCCCCGTCATCATGGACATCGGTACCGGCAGTGGCTGCATTGCCATCGCCCTGGCGCGCGAGATACCCGGCGCCCGTGTGATCGCCACAGATGTGTCCCGCAGCGCGCTCGAGGTCGCGCGGCAGAACGCCCTGCGGCACGGTGTCGCCGATCGGATCCAGTTTGTCGAGACGAGCTTTCTCGACGGCATCGACGAGATTCGCCGACGTGATCGTCTCGAATCCGCCGTACGTGCCATCGGTGTCCCAGCCCGGCCTCATACCGGAAGTGCGCGATTACGAACCGCCGGTGGCCGTGTTTGCCGGCGTGGACGGCCTCGACGGCGTCCGGAGTGTGCTCGAAGCGGCGGTCGCGCGATTGGCGGCTGGCGGCCTGCTCATCATGGAATTCGGCCTGGGTCAGGACGATGACGTCACAGCCCTGGTGGACGTCGTCAGCATCTCTCGACCTGGTGGCGATACGGCACGACCTGCAGGACATCCCGCGCACGGTTATCTGCCGCAAAAATCACGAAGCGGCACGATGACGAACGAGGACTGTCTCTTCTGCAAGATCATCGCGGGCATCATTCCGGTAAAGCCGCTGTACGAAGACGCGGACCTGATTGCGATCCAGGACATCAACCCGCAGGCGCCGCTGCACGCGCTCGTCATTCCAAAAACACACATTCCATCGCTGAACGACCTGACGCCCGAGCACGATGCGCTCGTCGGCCGCATGTTCAGGCGTGCGGCGGCGCTTGCCAGCGAGCGCGGCGTGTCGAATCTCGGTTACCGGACCGTGTTCAACACAGGTCCTCAGGCGGGACAGAGCGTGTTCCACATCCATCTACACGTGCTCGGCGGCCGTTCCCTGAGCTGGCCACCCGGCTAGCAGAAGAGTCCTCGAGTCGGAAGAGTCCTTGGAGTCAAAGAGTCGAGAGTCTACTGACTCGTGCAAGAAAGACTTCAAGTTCCTCCAGGCCTTGAGACTCCATAGACTCCCGACTCCGTGTCCTCGCTCACAGACAGCGAAGGCAGCTCCCTTAAACTCCGAATAACCGGCACGCCCGGGTCTGGCGCGTGGCCACCTGCGTCGGATCGCCTCACCAGCACGCCTCTCATCCCGATACGCCTCGCCCCTTCGATGTCCTGTGTCAGGCTGTCGCCCACCATCACCGCGTCCGCGGCTCGCACGCCCGCCAGCTTCAGCGCCGCCTCGAAGATGCTCGGGTGCGGCTTCATGAACCCGTGCTGCGACGACGACACGGCCACGTCGATGAGCCCGTCGAGCTCGAAGTGCTCCTGGAAAGACTCGAGGCAACGGTGCGTGTTCGAAATCAAGCCCAGCACGAGGTCGCGCGCGGCGAGCGCTTCGAGCGCCTCGGGCACTTCTTCGTAGAGCTGGAAGTGCTGGCAGGCGGCCCATTCCCGATAGATCTCCGCCGCGCAGGGCTCCACACCCGCGCCCGATCCGCCCATCGCCTTGATGATGTGCGACGTGTAGTCGATGAAGATCTGCGGGTTGTACACCGCATCCTGGTCGCGATCGAGGATATGCGACGCGCTGATCACCGCTTCCGGAAAGCGCGCCGCATCGACGGCCACGCCATGCCGCGCGCAGAACGCCTCGTACCCTTCACCCTGGAACGCGGGGCCCGGGTAGATGAGCGTGAAATCCACGTCGAAGAAGACCGCCGCGGTCTGGTTCATTTCTGATAGGGCCCGGCCACGACGAGCGACGCACGGGTCGTGTCGAGCGTATGCCGCGCCGCGGCATTCACATCGTCCAGCGTCACCGCATCGAGCAGCGCGGGCAGCCGGACATCGTGGTCGAGGCCGAGGCCGAAGAATTCGGCCGTCTGCAGGAAGGTCGCAATGGCCCCGTTGGTTTCGAGCAGCCGTGGAATCGATCCGATCAGGTACTGCTTGCAGTCGGCGAGCTCTTCGGGCGTCAATCCCTCTTTCGTCAGACGCGTCATTTCCTCGTCGATCGACTTGACGGCGCGATCGACGTTCGAGGGGTTCACGCCCGCACGCACGACGAGCGGCCCCTCGACGACGTTCGCGTCGAACGAGCTGAAGACGTAGTACGCCATCCCCTGCCGCTCGCGAATGCTGTCGCCGAGCCGTCCGCCGATGCCGTACTGCCCGAGTG
Organism: Vicinamibacterales bacterium; assembly: GCA_963850725.1. Taxonomy (GTDB): domain Bacteria; phylum Acidobacteriota; class Vicinamibacteria; order Vicinamibacterales; family JAMQPK01; genus JAMQPK01. Next base: position 489,323 of record CAWKMQ010000009.1, on the reverse strand, counting down.
CGTTGTTCATCAGGGTGTAGGCGTAGTAGCGCGGATCGCTCCGGACGATCGTGGTGAAGCCGTACGCGATGTCGGCCTGCGCTTTGTTCATCATCGGAATGACCCGCTCCTGTCTGGGCCGATCCGAGGGCACGCGCGCGAGCGTCACATCTCCGGCGGCAGACTTCCTCCATCCCCCGAACACTCTCTCGCCGGCGGCGACGGCGCGCTGGCGATCGACGTCGCCCACGATGATGACGGTGGTCGCAGCGGGCGCAAACCGCGCGTCGTGAAATTCCACCAGATCGCTCCGCCCGATTCTCGCCACGCTCTCGAGCGTGCCTTTCGCGGGGCGTCCGTACGGATGCTGTTCGGGATAGAGCATGCCGAAGAGCGTCAGCATCGCCATGGCCGCGGGGCTGTCTTCGTCCTGGCGGATGGCGTTGGCGACCTCGCCTTTCCGCTTCACGATTTCTTCCTCGGGAAACGCCGGCTGCATGACAATCTCGCCGACCAGCTCGAGCATGGCCTCGAAATCCTCTGCCAGGCATGTGCAGTTGACCGACATGACGTGGCGGTTGGCGCCGACGCTCAACGACACGCCACGCTCGTCCAGGGCTTCGGCAATCTGCTCGCTGGACTTCTCGCGCGTGCCGCGGTCGAGCACGCGCGACGTCAAGTGGCTCAGCCCGAGCAGCGCATTGGAATCGTAGATGCTGCCCGCTCGCACTCCGACCTGAATCGTGACCGCAGGAACCGTGCGCGCTTCCTTGCTGATGACGACGGTGCCATTACCCAGCACGTGTCTGCCGGCGGCGATCCCCTTTTGAAGATCGGTGGTCATTCCGCGTCTCCACCACTCGGGGTGAACCACCCGACGGTGCGGCGGTCGCTTCGCAGGTACTTCCTGGCCGCCTGATTCACTTCGCTCGCGGTGACGCCGGCGATGCGGCCGGGTGCATCGCGATACAGGTCGAGGTTGGCCACGGTCTCGAAGTAGCCGAGCTGATGACCGATGTTGGTCACGCTGTCGTTCTCGAACACGAGCCGCGCGCGAAGCTGGTTTTTTGCCTTGGTCAGCTCGCGCTCGCTGATGCCCTGGCTGGCCACCTCGTTCAGCGCTTCCGTCGCCGCCGCTTCGACGTCCTGCAAGCCGACGCCTTCCATGGCCGTGGCCGACACCAGATACAGGAAGGGATGTTCGGTCGGCAGCAGCCCCGCGCCAACGCTGGATGCGAGCCGGCGCTCGACCAACGCGCGATACAGTCGGGCGCTGCGCTGGGGCGGCGGCGTGCGAAAGCTGGACCAGAGATTGATGCCCTTGGCCCCGGTGAGGATCGCATCGAGCACGAGCATCGGAAAGAAATCGGCATCGCCGACCGCCGGCGCATGGTAGGCAAGCTTGAGGTAGGCGGTCGTGCCTTCCCGCGACACCTCCACACGCCGTTCCCCCAACTGCTCAGGCTCGACCACGTTGACGCGGCGCGGGGCGCCACCCGGTGGAATGCCGCCGAACTGCTTTTCGACCCGGCGCAACACGTCGTCGGTCTCGACGTCGCCGACGACGACCACGGTGGCGTTGTTGGGAATGTAGTTTCGCCGGTAGTACTGATAAAGATCGTCGCGGCTCATCGTCCGGAGGTCGGACAGCCAGCCAATCGTGGGATGGCGATAGGGATGAACCTTGTAAGCGGCGGCAATCACTTCCTGCTCGAGCAGCGTATCCGGATCGTTTTCACTGCCCTGCAGTTCGGAGATGATGACGGTTCGTTCCGACTCGCAGTCGTCGGGGTCGTACAGGCAATTGGCCATCCGCTCGGCTTCGATGAAGAGCATCCGGTCGAGGCCGGCGGTTGACGCCGTTTCCATGTACGTCGTCTGATCGATCCACGTATAGCCGTTCCAGCTGCCGCCGAACTTCTCGATGATGCCTTTCACCTGGTCGCGCGGGATGTTCGTGGTGCCCTTGAAATTCATGTGCTCGACCCAGTGCGACACGCCCGTGAGACCGGTGACTTCGTCTTTGGAGCCCACTTTGTACCAACACCAGACCGACGCCAGCGGAGCGGTATGCACCTCCTGTACGAGCACCTTCAGCCCGTTGTCCAGAACCGTCGATGTCATATGCTGTCCATTATAGCGGCCGCTTCGCCCCTCTTCGGTGCGCGCAACCGGCGAGAATGTTCAGCGTTTGGAGCCGTTTGGGCTGGCCGGCGCGTGGCAAGCTCGTTGCTTTGATAGATTGGGTTGGACGTCATGCGCAAACCATTTCTCATTGCACTCCTGGTCGGGACAGTCGCGTTCGCGGCGCAGACGTACGCCCAGTCCGGACGGGGACAGGGCGGTCGCGATGACGACCCCGCTCGTTCTGCCGCACCGCCGAACGCGCGAACTGTCGTGGTGCCATCGAACGTGGTATGGACCAACACCCGCATCAACGTGACGCGTGGTCAGCACCTGCGGTTCGAACCGTCAGGTGAAATCCGCCTCAGCTTCAACGGCGAAGACATCGCACGGGCGTCGGGTGCGACGAAAGCCCGGCACAACGACAGCGCGCCGATTCCGTCGACTCCGGTGGGCGCCCTCATCGGACGCGTGGGCAACGGACAACCGTTCTCGATTGGCGATACGACCAACGCCCTGGACATGCCGGCTAACGGCCGTCTGTTCCTGGGTGTCAACGACGACCACGTCGCCGACAACAGCGGCAATTTCGTCGTCAAGATTTGGGAACCGTAGGTCCACTTCGCTGATCTGGCCATGGCCATTGGCGATAGCGCCATCTCAGCTCAGCAGCCATGGCGTGAAGTACAATCCAGTATTCGATGTCAGACTGGAAAGACACCCTCAATCTCCCGCGGACCGAGTTTCCGATGAAGGCGAATCTGCCTGTCGCCGAGCCGCAGATGCTCGCCCGCTGGAACGCGATGAACCTGTATGGAAAGCTGCGCGGAGCTCGCGCGGGGAAGCCCAAGTTCGTGCTCCACGACGGCCCCCCGTACGCGAACGGCAGCATTCACATCGGCACGGCCATCAACAAGATTCTCAAAGAGCTGGTGGTCAAATCGAAATCGATGTCCGGCTACGACGCACCGTACGTCGTCGGGTTCGATTGCCATGGCCTGCCCATTGAGCTGAAAGTCGATAAAGAGCTCGGGGCAAAAAAGCGCGAGATGAGCGTGGCCGAGTTCTGCCGCGCGTGCCGCGCCTACGCCGAGCGCTTCATCGGCACGATGACCGAACAGTTCCAGCGGCTGGGCATCCTCGGTACCTGGGACGCACCCTACCTGACGATGGACTATCGGTATCAGGCGGCCATCGCCAGGACGTTCGGACGCTTCGTCGAGAAGGGGCTCGTCTACAAAGGCAAGAAGCCGGTGCACTGGTGCATCCACTGCCGCACTGCGCTCGCCGAAGCCGAGGTCGAGTACGCCGACCACGTCTCGCCGTCGATCTACGTCGAGTTCGCGCTGGCGCCGGAGAGCCAGGCGGAGATCGCGCAGCGGGTACCGAAGCTCGCCGGACGGAACGTGTCGGTCGTCATCTGGACGACCACGCCGTGGACGATTCCGTCCAACCTCGCGATTGCCTTTCACCCCGAGTTTGACTACGCCGCGTACGATCTCGAGGGCCGCGCCGTCATCATGGCCGAAGGACTCGCGTCCCGAGTGGCCGAGGCGACCGGGCTCGCCTTCGGAGCGCCCGTTGCGAAAATGAAGGGCGCCGACCTCGAGAAGCTCCGCTTCCGCCATCCGTTGTACGCGCGCGATTCAATCGCCGTGCTGGCCGACTACGTGACGTTGGACGCGGGCACCGGCGCGGTGCACACAGCGCCCGGACATGGCGCCGACGACTTCGCGACCGGCCAGAAGTACGGGCTCGAGATCTACGCTCCGGTCGGACCCGGCGGCCATTTCCTCGAGAGCGTCGAGCTCTTCTCGGGGCAGCGTGTGTTCGATGCCAACGCCAGTGTCGAACAGGCGCTCAAGGAACGCAGCCGGCTGCTGCATCGATCGAACTTTTCCCATCAGTATCCGCATTGCTGGCGGTGTCATAACCCGGTCATCTTCCTCGCGACGTCGCAGTGGTTCATCCGTATGGACGGCGAGCCCTGCGATCGCCGCCGACGGCAAGACACCGCAAACACTCCGCGAGGCGGCCATCAGCGCCATCGACAACGACGTGAAATGGATTCCCGCGTGGGGCCACGACCGGATCTACAACATGGTGTCGAGCCGGCCCGACTGGTGTATCTCGCGCCAGCGCGTGTGGGGTGTGCCGATTCCGGCGGTGGATTGCACCAAGTGCGGCGAAGCGATCACCACGCCGGACCTGGTCGAGAACGCGGCCAGGGTCTTCGAAGCCCATGGCGCCGACGCATGGTACGACCGGCCCGTCGAGGACTTCCTCCCCTCCGGACTGGCATGTCCGTCGTGCGGCGGGACGACGTTCGAGAAAGAGATGAACATTCTCGACGTGTGGTTCGACTCCGGGTCGAGCCACGAGGCGGTTCTCTCCGTCAGGCCCGAGCTGACCTGGCCCTCCGACATCTACCTCGAAGGCAGCGACCAGCATCGCGGCTGGTTCCAGAGCTCGCTCCTGCTCGGCCTCGGCACGCGAGGACGTCCGCCGTACCGGCAGGTCGTGACCAACGGCTTCGTCATCGACACCGATGGACAGAAAATGTCGAAGTCGATCGGCAACGTCATCGCTCCGCAGGACGTCATCAACCAGAGCGGCGCGGACGTGCTCAGGCTCTGGGCGGCGATGAGCGACTACTGGGAAGACATTCGCGTGAGCAAGGAAATCCTCACGCGCGCCTCCGAGGCGTACAGAAAGATCCGGAACACGCTTCGCTATCTCATCGGGAACTTGTACGACTTCGACCCGTCGCGCGATCGCGTGTCCTTCGACGCGCTCGAAGAGGTGGACCGGTACATCCTGCTCCGCTACAGCCAGGTCGCGAAGCAGACGCTCGCCGCCTATGACGCGTACGATTTCAGCACGATCTTCCAGACGGTGAACGCGTTCACGACCGTCGACCTGAGCGCGTTTTACGCCGACGCATCCAAAGATCGTCTCTACACCTTTGCGTCCGGCTCGAAAGAGCGGCGCTCCGCACAGACGGCGATGTACGTCATCGCGGACGGCCTCGCCCGGCTGCTGGCGCCCATTCTGTCGTTCACGACCGACGAGCTCTGGCAGTACCTGCCGGGCTCGCGCGAGGAGTCGGTGCACCTGGCGTTGTTTCCCGATGGAGCGTCGCTCGATGGGCTGGACGATCCGGCGCTGACGACACGATGGGAACGGCTGATTGCCGTCCGCGACCAGGTTCTGGCCAAGATCGAGCCCTTGCGCAAGGACAAGCAGATCGGCAGCTCGCTTCAGGCCAAAGTGACGTTGTCTGCGACCGGAGATGACCTCGCTCTCCTGAGGTCGCAGGAAGCCCAGCTTCCGATGCTCTTCATCGTCTCCGAGGTCGAAGTGCGCGAAGGGACGCAGGGTGGGGGGCTGGAGATTTCAATCGATCGCGCCAGGGGCGTCAAATGCGAGCGCTGCTGGCGGTATGTACCCAACGTGTCGTCCGATCCGGCACGCCCCGGTATCTGCGATCGCTGCCAGGGCGCACTGGCCGAAACCGTTAACTCGTGATGGGTGCGGTTGACGCCACGAGACCGCTGGGGACGGGACAACGGTTGAGCCGTATGCCGGAGCTCGTCACGGTTGCCGTCATCGTCGCGCTCGATCAGGCCACCAAGGCTGCCGTCAGGGCCAGGCTGCCGCTGTATGAGAGCGTGACGGTCATCCCGGGGTTCTTCGACCTGACGCACGTGCGAAACACCGGCGCGGCGTTTGGTATGCTGAACGGCGTCGACTTCGCGTACAAGCCGGCTGTAATGGTGATCGTCGCGCTGATCGCGCTTGGAGCGGTCGCCAGCTACGCGCTGACCCTGCCGTCAACGCAGCAGATAGCCCGCTACGGTCTGGCCTTGATTCTCGGCGGGGCCGTGGGCAACCTCATCGACCGCGCCACGGTGGGCTATGTGGTGGACTTCGTCGACGTGTACTGGCGGGGCGTTCATTTCTGGGCTTTCAACGTCGCCGACTCCGCGATTACAGTTGGTGTGATTCTGATGTTGCTCGACGTGCTTGGAGTAGGACGTGTACCCGAGACTGTTTGAAATCCCGGAGATCTTCGGCATCGGGCCGCTGACGATCTACACCTACGGAGTGATGCTGGCCGCCGCCTACCTGGCCGGGCTGCAGCTCGCCATCGTCCGCGGACGGAAGGCCCGTCTCGACCCCGGACGCCTGCTCGATCTCGGCGTCTACATCGTCATCGCGGCGCTGGTCGGCGCCAAGCTGCTGCTCCTGGTCGTCAACTTCAATTATTTCCGCAACAACCCGGACGAGATTCTCGTGCTCGCGCGATCGGGCGGCGTGTTTTACGGCGGCCTCATCACGGCGACGCTCGTCGCGTTCTGGTATATCCGGCGTCACGCCCTGCCCTTCTGGACGACGTGCGACATGTTCGCGCCGGGAATTGCGCTGGGGCACGTCATCGGCCGCATGGGCTGTCTGATGGCCGGATGCTGTTACGGGCGCCAGACCAACGTGCCCTGGGCGGTGACGTTCACCGATCCGTTTGCCGCCGCCAATGTCGGCACTCCGCTGAACGTACCCTTGCATCCCACTCAGGTGTACGAGGCGGGCGCGGAGCTCCTCATCCTGATTTTTCTGCTCGTGACCGAGAAGAAGGGGCGTCCCTACCCCGGCCGCACGTTCTGGGGCTACATGCTCCTCTACGCCATCTCGAGGTTCATCATCGAGTTCTATCGCGCCGACGAGCGCGGTTTCGTGATGGGGCTCTCGACATCGCAGTTCATCTCCGTCCTGCTGGCACCGCTCAGCCTCGCGATGCTCATCTATCTGCGGCGCACGATTTCGCCCGAGCCGGCCAAGGCCGCCAGGCGCGCGGCATGAAATGATGGACGTGGTTCGTAAAGTTCGTAGGTTCGTAGAGTTCGTGGAGTTCGAACAGTTCGCGTGAGCGACGAACCTCTGAACCTGACGAACCCCACGAACCTACGAACTTTACGAACCTCGCGAACCTCACGACCCGAAGCCATCTATGTCCTCTCACCACGATCTGATCGTCTCTCCTGAAGAAGCGGGCATCCGCATCGATCGGTATCTTACGAGCGTCCTGGCGGGCCATTCGCGCTCGCAGATTCAGCGCCTCATCAAAGACGGCAAAGTCACCGTAGCCGGCCGGGCGGTTCCAGCCAATCGAGTGGTACGCGGAGGCGACGCCGTCGGCATCGAGATTCCCGAACCAACGAGCGCGGCGCCTGAGCCCGAGGATCTCGACCTCGACATCGTTTACCAGGATTCGGACCTGATCGTCGTCAACAAACCCGCCGGCATGGTCGTCCATCCCGCCGCCGGTCACGCGCAGGGCACGCTCGTCAACGCCTTGCTGCACGAGGTGGACGACCTGAGCGGCATCGGCGGAGAGCTGAGGCCTGGCATCGTCCATCGCCTCGATCGCGGAACCTCGGGCCTGATGGTGGTGGCCAAGAACGACCACGCGCACGCGGAGCTCGCGCGACAGTTCCACGATCGCGAGGTGGAAAAGGAATACGTCGCGCTCGTGTGGGGCGTCGTCCAGGCGGGCCGCCGCATCGATTTGCCGATCGGCCGCGACCCGGCCGACCGCAAGAAGATGTCGGCGCGCGCGCGCCGCGCACGTTCGGCGGCGACGCGGATCACCGCCGCCCTGCAGATGCCTGGCGCCACGCTGATACACGTGGCGATCGCCACCGGGCGCACACATCAAATCCGCGTGCACCTCAGCGAGATCGGGCATCCGATTGTCGGCGATGCGGTGTACGGGGGCCTCCGCAGAAGAGTCCCTGGCGATCTTCGGCCCGTGCTCGGCCTCGATCGCCCGTTCCTTCACGCGGGACGCCTCGTGTTCCATCACCCGTCGGACGGACGTAAGATGGAGTTCGAAGCGCCGCTGCCTCAGCGATCTGCAAACCGTTCTCGACGCGATCCTGCCGGAAGACTATGAGCGAAGCACCACCTGACGTAAGACAGTCCGACGCGATCTACAAGGGACGCGTCTTCAACATCACGGTCGACCAGGTTGTCTTTGCGGACGGCCGAACCGTGAAAATGGAGGTCGTGCGTCATCGCGGCTCTGTCGTGCTGATGCCGATGACGGCGCCGGATCGCATTCTGCTCGTTCGCCAGTACCGCTACGTGGTCGACCAGTGGCTCTGGGAACTGCCCGCGGGCACGCTCGAGCCCAACGAGAGCCTGGTTGACGCCGCGCTGCGCGAGTGCCACGAGGAGGTCGGCAAGATCGCCGGCAAGGCGGAGAAGCTGACTCAGCTTCTTCCCGTCACCCGGCTTCTGCGACGAGGTGATGAACTTCTTTCTGCTGACCGGCCTGCGCGATCCCCGCCCGGACGACCCCGTCGCGCATCAGGACCCTGATGAGATTCTGAACGTGAAGGAATTCGCGGTCGAGGACGTACGGCGGATGGTGAAAGCCGGTGAGATTCGAGATATGAAAACGGCTCTGGGACTTACGTTGATTCCTGCATCGCCATATTTGTGATTGGCGATTGCCGATTGATGACCAGTGGCAATCGACGATTGCCAATCAATCCGGCAATCGTCAATCGCCAATCCGGCAATGCAAGTGCTACTGAACCGTCCCCTGTACCCGCGTGCCGGTGCGCCGCTGCGGGTGCGAGGTCGTCGAAGGCGTCAACGCCAGCAGCACGGCTTCGTCGATGGTCGAGACCAGGTGAATCGTCAGGTCGCGGCGAAGCTCCTCGTTGAGGTCCTCCTTCACGTCCTTGTCGTTCTGCCGCGGCAGAATGATCTCCTTCACCCCGAGCCGTCGAGCCGCCAGCACCTTTTCCTTGATGCCACCGACCGGCAGCACGCGCCCGGACAAGGTAATCTCGCCCGTCATCGCAATGTCGCCGCGAACCGGCCGGCCCGTCAGCTCCGACGCCAGCGCCACCGCCATCGTCACACCCGCCGACGGCCCGTCCTTGGGAATGGCGCCCGACGGCACGTGCAGATGGATCTCGGCCGACTTGTAGAAGTCGGGATCGACGTTGAACTGCGCGGCGTGCGCCCGGAACCACGACAGCGCCGCCCTGGCCGACTCTTTCATGACGTCGCCGAGGTGGCCCGTCAGGGTCAGCGTGCCACCGCCCTGCATGCGCGACGCCTCGATGAAGAGGACTTCGCCGCCGACCGGCGTCCAGGCCATGCCGATCGCCACACCCGGGTTCTTCGTGCGCTCCTCGATTTCCTCGTCGAGGTATCGCGGCGCGCCGAGCAGCCCGACGACGGTGTCGCGCGTGAGGTTGACCGGCTCCTCCTGTCCTTCCGCACGACGCCGGGCGATCTTTCGGATGAGCGACGCGATCTCGCGCTCGAGATTGCGGACCCCCGCCTCACGCGTGTAGCCGCGAATCACGAGGCGGATGGCTTCATCCGTAAACGTCACCATCTCGGCCGTCAGCCCGTGGTTCGCAACCTGCTTGGCGATGAGGTGCTCTTTCGCAATCTTGAGCTTCTCCTCCTCGGTATACCCCGGCAGCTCGAGCACTTCCATTCGGTCGCGCAACGGCGGCGGAATCGTGTCGAGCACGTTCGCCGTCGTCACGAACAGCACTTCGGACAAGTCGAACGGCACGTCGAGATAGTGATCGCGGAACGAGTTGTTCTGTTCCGGGTCGAGCACTTCGAGCAGCGCCGAGCTCGGGTCGCCGCGGAAGTCCGATCCCAGCTTGTCGATTTCGTCGAGGATGAACACCGGGTTCTTGGACTCCGCCCGGCGGAGCCCCTGGATGATCTGGCCCGGCAGCGCCCCGATGTAGGTCCGGCGATGCCCGCGAATCTCCGCCTCGTCGCGCATGCCTCCCAGCGAGACGCGGACGAACTTCCGATCCAGCGAATTGGCAATCGATTTCGCGAGCGACGTTTTGCCGACTCCCGGAGGACCCGCGAAGCAGAGGATCGGCCCCTTCATCGTCGGGTTGAGCTTCCGCACCGCGAGGTACTCGAGGATGCGGTCCTTTGCCTTCTCGAGACCGGTGTGATCCGCGTCCAGCACGCCCTTGGTGCGCGCCAGGTCGATCACTTCGTCGGTGCGCTTCGCCCAGGGCAGCGCGATCAGCCAGTCGAGATACGTGCGCGAGACCGTGTATTCGGCGGCCGCGACCGGCATTTTCGACAGGCGATCGAGCTCGCGTTTGGCTTCCTTCTTGACCGCGTCCGGCATGCCGACTGCTTCGATCTTTTCGCGAAGCTCTTCGACTTCCTTGGTCTGATCGTCGCCTTCGCCGAGCTCTTTCTGAATCGCCTTCATCTGCTCGCGCAGGAAGTATTCGCGCTGGTTCTTCCCGACCTCCGACTGTACCTGCGACTGGATTTTCGACCCCAGCTCGAGCACCTCGGCTTCCTTGATGAGCAGGCGGTTGAGCAAATCGAGGCGCGAGCGCACGTCGACCGTCTCGAGCACTTCCTGCTTGACCGCCGTGCTCAACGTGGCCAGGCTCGACGCGATGAAGTCGGCGAGCCGACCCGGCTCGGTGATGTTCATCGCCAGCGCCTGCAGATCGTCGGACAGGAGCGGCGACAGCGAGACGACGTGCTGGAAATTGGTCTTGATGTTCCGCTGGAGCGCGTCGATCTCGAGACGGTCTTCGTCTCGCACCATGTCGTCCGCCGGATTCACGCGGGCCCGCAGGTACGGGCGCGCGACCGTGATCGACTCCAGCTGGAGGCGGGACAGCCCCTGAACGATCAGGCGCAGGCTGCCGTCGGGCAGCTTGAACATCTTGTGAATGTGCGTGGCGGTACCGATCCGGTGGAGATCGTCCTGGGTCGGCTCCTCGACCGACGCGTCGCGCTGCGTGAACACGCCGACCAGCTTGCTTCCGCTGATCGCTTCCTCGATGAGGCGCACCGAGCTCTCGCGGGCGACCGCCAGCGGCAGAAACGAATTCGGAAACAACACCGTGTCGCGCAGCGGAAGAATCGGCAGCTCGCTCGGTATCGTGACCGGGTGCTCGGCAGACGCTTCCCCGATTTCGAGACGCTCGTCTTCACGACCCATGGTGACACCCCCCGTTGGTCCTGCAGTTTATAACTTGTCGCGGTTTCTTGTTCGTGCGGGCGGGCTACAGGCTCCGCCCGTGACGGCGGAGCCTGTTAGAAGGGACGCCGTATTAGCTTGACATGTCTCCGAAGAAGAACGACGGACCGTTGCGCTTCTGGGCGGCCACCTTTTCGCGTTCGACCGCCATCTCCCGGCCCTCTTCGCAGTCCTTGCACCGCACCGCGAACGGCAGCGCACGGAGGCGCTTGTCCGAGATTTCTCCGCCGCAGTCCGCGCAGTAGCCGTACGTTGCCGACCTCGAGCCGATGCAGCGCGTCGTTGACCTTGGTAAGCGTCTCCGCCTTCATTTGAATCAGCGCGAACTCGATGTCTTCCTGAATATCGGCTTCGGAACTTTCGCCGGCGTCCAGGACTTCGTTCACCTTGCCCCACGCGTCCGCTTCTCGCTGATCCCGAATGCGACCCTGAACCTCGCTCAGGATCTCTTTACGGCGCTCCTCGAGCATCCGCTTCAGATCGGAATAGCGGGCTTCGTTCGCTGAGGAGGTCTGTTTGCCTGTCGTCGTCTTCATGATCCGACTCCTTCCGCCGTGTCTCAAATCTAGTCACTACCCGAATCGTTCGTGCTGCGCCTATTGCAAATAGAATGCCTACGCGTCGTACTCGGTCTGTCTTGGAGAATCGGGGGACTTCCGCAGGAAGGGAGGGGCGGTAGTGGGAAAAAAAGGCTGCTTTTCCCCGTCACGGGCTCGACCTCCCCGATCTGCTTGAGTCTATCTCCCTCATCACACTAGACTTATCTCGTCCCGTTCATTGGCTCTCCGCTATTTCGTAACTCGTAACTATTAGACGCCGGCGAGCCCTTGGCGGTTCGGTTTGAAGACAACGAGCGACAAGGTCGTTAATAGAGGACAATTACGGTTTAACCAATCAGGACGATTCGCCACACTATGCCGTGTCCGGTCTGCAACCAACGCAAAGCCAAGCGGGCGTGCCCGGCCCTGAATCAGCAGATCTGCGCGGTATGTTGCGGCACAAAGCGCCTCGTCGAGATTAACTGCCCGCCGGATTGCGGATATTTGTCAACAAGCCGCAGCCATCCTCCCGCGGTTGTGCAGCGCCAGCAGGAAATGGATCGCGCCATCATGCTGCCGCTGATGCAGGGGTTATCGGAGCGCCAGGCACGGGTATTCCTGATGCTGGCCGCGCTGACATCGCGCCACCAGTCCGAGGGTCTGCAGAAGCTCGTGGACGACGATATCGCCCAGGCCGCGGGCGCGCTGGCCTCGACGCTCGAGACCTCGGCGCGTGGCATCGTTTACGAACATCAGCCGGCATCAGTGGCGGCATCGCGGCTGATGGCCGAGCTCAAGACCATGGTGGCCGAGGTGGTAAAAAATGCCGGCTCTGCACTCGAACGCGACGCAGCCATTGCGCTGCGACGCATCGAGCACGGTGCCAAAACGATGGCCGCCTATCCGCCGGCGGGCGCCGACCCGGGACGGGGGGCCAGCGAACTGCAGCACCTGTTCGCCCGCGTGCTGACGCCCCCGCCGGGAACGGAAACGCCCGAGACACCGACCGCCCCGGCCTCGTCGATCATCATTCCGTCGTATGCAGTTGATAATTCAGACTTCGGTTCCTTCTGGAGGAAGTAATGGCCAAGAGTTGTGAAGTGTGCGGGAAGAAGCCCGTCGTGGGCCGGACAGTCAGCCACGCGCATAACGTGCGTCCACGCCGTTTCGAGCCGAACCTGCAGGTTGTTCGCGCCCTGATCAACGGCGGCGTCCGCCGTATCCGCGTCTGCACCCGCTGCCTGCGCTCGAACAAAGTCACCAAAGCCGCCTGACGATGCTCTCCCCCGTTTCGACCGGGTCGGCGCCCAAGGCGCTGGGGCCGTATTCGCAGGCGATCAGGGCAGGTCAGTTCCTGTTTGTCTCGGGTCAGGTTCCCATCGATCCAGCGACCAATGAGCTGGTTGGCGGAAGCATCGCCGACCAGACGCGACGCGTGTTCCAGAACATCGGGGAAATCCTGAAGGCCGGGGGCGCGTCGTTCCAGCACGTGGTCCGCGCGACCGTCTATCTCGCGGATCTCTCCGACTTCGCCGCGATGAACGAGGTCTACGCGACGTTCTTCACGCCGCCCCAGCCTGCCCGCTCGACCATCCAGGCCGCACGTCTGCCACGCGACGCCCGCATCGAAGTCGATGTGATTGCGTTCCTCGGCTGACTTGCTGATCAACGGATCACGAAGATCACAAAGCACGCCATACTTGATCACAAAGAGTTCTCTGCGGCTCTGCGACCTCTGTCGGCTCAGTAACTTCGTGACCTTGGATGATTAGGGGCGGGCGGCGGAACGTTCGACGTCGAGGACGCCCTCGACGCCTTTCAGCAGCTTGATGACTTTCTCGAGGTGCTTCACGTCCTTGATCTCCACGGCCATGTTGATGCGGCCGAGATGATCGCTGTCGGCGCCGGTGGCCTCGACATTGGTGATGTTCGTGTTGATGGCGGCTATCCGCGAGCTGACGTCCGCGAGAATCCCCTTGCGATCTTCCACCTGCATCGTCAGCCGCACGATGTAGCGTGACGTGTCCGCCGCCGTATCCCACTCCACGTCGATGCGCCGCTCGGGGTCGTACAGCAGGTTCATGACGTTCGGGCACGACGCCGAGTGCACCGACACACCCTTGCCGCGGGTGATGTAGCCGACGATCTTCTCGCCGCGAATCGGATTGCAGCAGCGCGCGCGGACGACCATGAGGTCGTCGACGCCGCAAACCTTGATCTTGTCTTCGCCGGCGCCCGCTCCCGCCACGCCCAGCACCTTGCGGACGACCGAGACGACGCCGGTTTCCGGCGGCTTCTCCTTCAGCTCCTCCTGGGGGACCAGCTTCGCCAGCAGCTTTCTCGGCGCCACCTTCCCGTAGCCGATTTCCGCGAAAATCTCGTCGCTCGCACCGTAATCGGCCGCCAGCTTCTTGAACACCTCGCTGTCGAAGAGTGTCGCCGGGTTCAGATCGAAGCGGCGGGCTTCCTTCTCGAGCAGCCGCTTGCCGAGCTCCACGCTGCGGGCACGCTCTTCGGCCTGGACGAAGTGCTTGATCTTGTTTCGCGCCCTCGCGGTGACGACGAAATTCAACCAGTCGCGGCTGGGCTTGTGGCCGGAATTGGTGACGATTTCCACGATATCGCCGTTGCGCAGCCGCGTGCGCAGCGGCACCATCTTGCCGTTCACGCGCGCGCCAACGCATTGGTGGCCGATATCGGTGTGAATGGCGTAGGCGAAATCGATCGGCGTCGCGCCGCGGGGAAAGGCCTTCACCTGCCCCTTCGGCGTGAAGATGTAGACCTCTTCTGGATACAGGTCGACCTTGAGGTTCTGAATGAACTCGTGCGGGTCGCGCACTTCCTGCTGAACTTCGAGCAGCTGCCGGAGCCACTGGAAATGACGCTCGTCGCGATGGTCGCCGATGCGCCCTTCCTTGTACTTCCAGTGCGCCGCGATGCCTTCCTCCGCGTGACGGTGCATTTCCTCGGTGCGAATCTGCACCTCGAACGGCACGCCCCGCTCGCTGATCACCGACGTGTGCAGCGACTGGTAGCCGTTCGGGCGCGGCATGGCGATGAAGTCCTTGATGCGCCCGGGCACCGGCGACCATGTCTGATGGATGATGCCCAGGGCGGCGTAGCAGTCCTTCACGCTGTCGGTGATGATGCGCAGCGCCACGAAGTCGTACACCTGGTCGAGCTCGATGCGCTGGCGCTTGAGCTTCTGGTTGATGCTGTAGAGGCGCTTGAGCCGTCCATCCACCTGCTTGATGGGAACCTGAGCCTCGCTCAGCTTCGCCGTGATGGTTTTCTTCAGGTAGTCGATCTCGGCCTCGGCCGCCTTGCGCTTGCCCTCGACTTTCGCGGTCAGTGACTGGTAGCCCGCCGAATCGAGGTACTTGAACGACAACTCCTCGAGCTCGTTCTTGACCTTGCTCATGCCCAGGCGGTTGGCAATCGGCGCGTAGATGTCGAGCGTCTCCTGGGCCGTGCGCGTCTGCCGATCCTCCGGCATGTGCGAGAGCGTACGCATGTTGTGCGAGACGATCGGCGAGCTTGACGAGGATGACCCGGATGTCGTCGACCATGGCCAGGAGCATCTTGCGGAAGTTCTCGGCCTGCCGCTCTTCGCTCGAGGAGAAGGGGATGGCGCTGATTCTTGGTGACCCCCTCGACGACATGGGCCACTTCGGGACCGAAGTGCTCCTGAATCTTCTCAATCGTCGTCAGCGTGTCTTCGACGACGTCGTGCAGCAGGCCGGCGGCGATGGCGACGGGATCGAGCCGCATGTCGGCCAGGATGCTCGCCACCTCGAGCGGGTGCACCAGGTACGGCTCGCCGGAATGGCGCACCTGCCCCTTGTGCTCCAATGCGGAAAACACGTAGGCCCGGCGGAGGAACTCGCGTTCCTCGTCCGAGGTGTAGGTCCGCACCTGCTCGAGAAGGTCTTCGAATCGAATCATTGTTTGTGGCTGGGCTCCCGAACCGCCGACCCTGCTGCCGAGAACCAAACGGCCAAAACGGTGTCTAACCCAAGTATCGGCAAATGGTTAGGACATTCTAAAGCATCCTTGACTTGGCTTTGGGGCGTTCATATACTTGGCGGGTTTTTCTCCAAAATTCGCGCGGTTTCGTAATTTGAAGGGGGATCTGATGCGTGTGCGAAGCAAGGCGATTCTGGCCTCAACCGCCGTGGTCGCGGCCGTGGCGTTGTCGGCGTGTGGCCAGTTGGCAAATCTCCAGGCGCGGAAAGCATTCAAAGACGCCAACACGGCCTACCAGGCTCAAAACTACACCGAGGCGGCCGCACGATACGCTGAGGTGATCGCGGATCCGCAGACCGCGGCCGATCCGAATCTGGTCCATGCCTACTTCTTCCTCGGCAACAGCTACGACAACCTCTACAAGCCAGCGCGCAAGGGCGAGGCTGAAAACGACGCCCTTCTCACCAAGGCGATCGAGAACTACAAGCTCGCCGCTGAAAAAGAAGCCGACCCGAAGATGAAGAAGCTGTCGATGGACTATCTGGTGGCCGCGTACGGCCCGGACAAGCTGAACGATCCCGTCGAAGCCGAAGGCATCGTGCAGAGGATGATCCAGCTCGATCCGAGCGACACGACGAACTACTTCGTCCTTGCTCAGATCTACGAGGACGCGGGCGAGCTCGAACAGGCCGAGGCCATGCTGCTGAAGGCCAAGGACGCGGCGCCGAAGCAACCTGTCGTCTACCAGCGGCTCGCCGGCTACTATCAGCGGCAGGCCGAGTTCGACAAGCTCATCGAAGCGGTCTCCCAGCGCGCGGTGCTCGAGCCGAACAACCCCGAAGCGCACCAGGCTATCGCGAGCTACTACTGGGACGAGGGATACCGCAATACCCGCCTCAACGAAAGCCAGCGCAAGGAATATGCGACCAAGGGCCTCGAAGCGGTCGAGAAGGCGCTGGCGCTGAACCCCGACTACGTCGACGCCGTCGCCTACAAGGGTCTGCTGCTTCGAAATCAGGCCGCCATCGAAAAAGATGCCGCGCGGCAGAAGGCGATGCTCACCGAAGCGAATCAGCTTCAAGAGCGGGCCGCCGGCTTGAAGAAGAAGCAGGCTTCGGGGGCGAACTGATCAGGGCTTAGGGCTCAGGGCTAAGGCTCAGGGCTAAGGGACGCAGTTCCAGGCCGCTCAGTTGATGCTGGGCGGCCTTTTCTTTTTGCGCCTTCCTGCTCGATCGGTCTCCACGGCATGGACACTCGACGCTTCGGTTCGACCGGCCTCACGGTCCCTGCCGTTGGATTGGGCACGTGGCGCACGTTCGACGTGCGAGGCGCGGCGGTCGAAGCCAACGCGCACGCCGACCGTCGATCGGGCGCTGGCATCCGGCGCCAACCTCGTCGATTCCTCGCCGATGTATGGCGAAGCGGAGCGCGTCGCTGGCCGACGCGTTGTCGTCGCGTCGCGCGAGATGCGATCGTGGCCACGAAGGTGTGGGCTTCGTCGGCGCGCGAGGGGCGCCAGCAGGTCGACCGCGCCATGCGCCTCTTCAACGGCGTCGTGGATATCTACCAGGTTCACAACCTCGTGAACTGGCGCGAACATCTCGCGATGCTCGAAGCCGAGCGCGACGCTGGACGGGTTCGCGTCATCGGCGCCACCCACTACAGTCCGAGCGCGTTCGGCGAGCTGGCGACCGTGATGAAGACGGGCCGCGTCGGCGCGATCCAGGTTCCCTACAACCCGCGCCAGCGCGAGGTCGAGCGCACGATCCTTCCGCTCGCCGCCGACCTCGGCCTGGGCGTCATCGTGATGCGGCCGTTCGGCGAAGGCAGCCTGCTGCGGCGCCCGCCGGCGCAGGGCGACCTCGAGCCGCTGCGCGCGTTCGGCGTGACGACCTGGGCGCAGGCCCTGCTGAAATGGATTCTCGAGCGACCCGCGGTGCCACACGACGATTCCCGCCACCTCGCGCCCGGAGCGCGCCGACCGAGAACGCGGCGGCCGGCGAGCCGCCGTGGTTCGGCGCCCGACGAGCGCGACTACATCGCGAAGCTCTTCGCGTAAGCAGGGCTGAAGCCCTGCGCCACCGAAAAGCGAGAGGCTACCAAAAAGAAAAGGCCGGCACCGCGAGGCACCGGCCTTCTCTACTTTCTCCTTTCACTTTTTCACTTTCGTGCGTCCTAATTGCCCGTCGACGCCTGCGGCCCTGCGCATGCCTTCGGTGACGATGCCGACCTTCTCGACGCCGGCGCCCTTGGCCGCGTCGATGACGGCGACGATTTCGCCGTACCGCAGCGTCGGAGCGGCGGTGATGAACATCGTCTTCTCCTGGCGCTGCTCGAAGATGGTGCGCAGCCGCGTCTCGAGCTCGCCGAGGTTGGCGACCGGCTGTTTGTTGACCGACATGATACGGTCGGCCGACATCTCGAGCACGATCTGGCTGCTGTCGACCTGCTGCTGCTGAGCCTGCTGCGTTTCCGCGGGCAGGTTGATGTCGAGGCCCTTCTGCGTGAGCGGCAACGCGGCCATGAAGATGACGAGCAGCACGAGCAGCACGTCGATCATCGGCGTGACGTTCATGTCCGCGCTGGCCTGGAGGCTCTTCGATTTGACGTTGAGTTCCGCGCCGAAGTGCTTGTGGGCGTGTCCGTGCTTGGTCGCCATCAGTTGCCTCCCCCTGCCATCGCACGCGCCTTCGGATCGGTGATGAGGCCCATGTCTTCGATTCCCGCCGCTCGAAGATTGTCCATCGTCTCCATCACCGTGCCGTAGTCCACGTCCTGGTCGGCCTTGATGAGGACCACTTTTTCGGCCGAACTCGCGACGAGATCCGCCACTCGGCTGCCGAGGTCTTGCCTGGCGCACCGGCACCGAGTTCAGGAAGATCTGCTTATTGGCCTGAATACCGACGACCGTCTGCCCCTGCGTCTCGGGCTTGTCGCTGGTATTTGCGGCCTGCGGCAGCTTCACGTCGACGCCCTTCTGGAGCATCGGCGCGACGAGCATCATGATGATCAACAGCACCAGCATGACGTCGACGAGCGGCGTCACGTTGATATCGGATTTGACGCCACCTTTTGCGCCGCCAACATCCATTGACATAGTGATTACTCCCTTTGAATCTAGAAACTAGAATCTAGAAACTAGAATCTTAGAGTTCAGATTGTAGTTTCTAGATTTTAGATTTCAGTTTCTAGCCAACCCCTACGCCGTCTTCTTGATGAAGTAGTCCACCAGCTCCGACGACGAGTTGTCCATCTCGACGTTGAAGTACTCGATGCGGCCGGTGAGGTAGTTGTAGAACCACACCGCCGGAATCGCCACGAGCAGTCCGAGCGCGGTCTCGACGAGCGCTTCGGCAATACCGGCAGAGACGGCGCCGATACCACCCGAGCCGGTCGACGCGATACCGGTGAACGCGTTGATGACGCCGACGACCGTGCCGAGCAGTCCGACGAACGGCGCCGTCGCGCCGATGGTCGCGAGGGCGCTGACGCCCTTCTTCAGGTCGTTGGCGGTCAGTGCGGTCGCGCGCTGAATCGAGCGGCGCACGGTGTCGAGCAGCTCCTCACGGCTGAGGCCGCCCGCGTTGTCCTGCTGGAACTGATATTCCTGCAGGCCGGCGAGCACGACTTTCGCAAGGTGGCTGTAGCGATAGTTCTTGTTGGTCGAGATGGCGATGGCATCCTTCAGGCGGCCGTCCTTCAGGTGCTTCGCGACTTGCGGGGCGTAGACCTTCGACTGGTTCTTTGCCTGAATGAACGTGTAGATGCGCTCGACGGCGACGCCGATCGACCACATCGACATGAAGAAGAGAATCCAGGCCACGGCTTTCGCGACGAAGCCCATCTGACGCCACATTTCAATTAAGTCAAGTCCGCCTTCCATCGTCCGCTCCTTAAGTAAAGAGAAAAGTCCGTAGTGCCCGGCACCGGCCGGACCCGTGGGCGACTACTACCGTAGAGTGAAATTCACGGTCACCGTCATGATGACCGGCACCGGCACGTTGTTCAACAGCGTCGGCGTGTACTGCCATTGCCTCACAGCTTCGATGGCCGCCGCGTCGAGCAGCGGAATCGAACGCAGGACGCGCACGTCCTGCACCTTGCCGTCGGGGCCGATGGTCGCTTCGAGAATCACGACGCCCTGCACGCGCGCCGACTGTGCGATCGGCGGGTACACCGGACTCTGATCTCTGACTTTCTTCGGGGGCTGAATGGCGCCGCCGACTCGAACGGGAGCCGGGGGCGGCGGGGGGGGTGGAGGGGCTTCGGGCACGCCGCCGGGAATACCACCGACGACGCCGCCGATATCGCCCGCGACCGTCGCGACGCGCTCCTGCGAGACGTCGAGACCGGTTTCAGGCTTGATGTCCGAAGGCGCCTGCACCGGTGCGGCCGACGGGTTCACTTCCATGACCGGTTTCGGCGCCGCGGCCTGCGGCGGCGGTGGTGGTGGAGGTGGAGGCGGCGGCGGTGGTGGCGCTGCCACGAACGCGCCCATCATCTCCGGCGGCGTCGGCAAGACGTCGGCCGCCAGGAGGGGAATCACAATCAATACACGCGATGACTGCCACGTGCGCCAGGATCGACAGCGGGAGCGTGTACCACTGCTTGCTCCCCACGGTGATCGAGGGTTTCACGACGTCACCGAACATCTCGCGTGCCACGTCAATCCTCCTGCCGAAAGTTGAGGGGTCGGCGATTATCCAACGTCCCAAAAACGAGTGTCAATTAAACGGGGCACTCGGATTAGACACCGCAATCGGGATTATGGTCCGCGCCATCCCCCGTCCGCCCGCCCAGGCCCCTCGGCACGAGAGGCGGCGAACTTGAGGGGATCACCCAAAATACCCAGCCGTTTTAGGAAAACCCGCGAATCATATGACCCGGTACCGGCAATGTCAACCCGCAAAAAGGGTGTGTTTACCGTACAAATCCGCCGGTTTCAGCGATTTGTCACAATCCGGTCACGCGGCGCCGCCCGACTTGATCCGCATGGCGTAAAACGACCGCCAGACGAACACCAGCGAGGCCGCCAGGAACAGCGCGGAGAGGAACCGGGTGACTCCCGGCCCTTGATTTGCAGTCAGTTGGACCGCCAGCTCGACCGCCAGCAGCCCGAAGAGCGTCGTGAACTTGATGATGGGGTTCATGGCCACCGATGAGGTGTCCTTGAACGGATCGCCGACGGTGTCGCCAACGACGGTTGCGGCGTGCAGCGGCGTCCCTTTCTCCTTCAGCTCGACTTCGACGACCTTTTTCGCGTTGTCCCAGGCCCCGCCGGCGTTGGCCATGAAGATCGCCTGGAACAATCCGAAGAGCGCGATCGAAATCAGATAGCCGATGAAGAAGTACGGCTCGAGGAACGCAAATGCCAGCGTCGAGAAGAACACGGCCAGGAAGATGTTGAACATCCCCTTCTGCGCGTACTGCGTGCAGATCTCGACCACGCGCTTGCTGTCGGCGACCGACGCCTTCTCGACACCGTCCAGCTTGATGTTCGCCTTGATGAACTCCACCGCGCGATAGGCGCCGGTCGTCACGGCCTGCGTCGACGCACCCGTGAACCAGTAGATGACCGCGCCGCCCGTGATCAATCCCAGGAGAAACGGCGCGTGCAGGATCGACAGGTTCTGTACGTTTTGCGTCAGCCCGGCGGTCAGCAGCACCACGATCGAAAAAATCATCGTCGTCGAACCGACGACGGCGGTGCCGATGAGCACGGGCTTGGCGGTGGCCTTGAAGGTATTGCCGGCGCCGTCGTTCTCTTCGAGCAGGTGCTTGGCGGTCGCGAAGTCGGGCGTGAAGCCGTAGTCGCGCTTGATCTCCTCCTTGATGCCCGGCAGCTGTTCGATGACCGACAGCTCGAAGACCGACTGCGCGTTGTCGGTGACGGGTCCGTACGAGTCGACCGCAATCGTCACCGGGCCCATGCCGAGAAAGCCGAACGCCACGAGGCCGAACGCGAACACCGGCGCGGCGATCATCAGCGCGTCGAAGCCCATCAGGCTCACCAAGTAGGCCATGCCCATCAGCGCCACGATGCTCAATCCCAGCCAGTAGGCGCTGAAGTTGCCCGCGACCAGGCCCGCCAGGATGTTGAGCGACGCGCCACCCTCGCGCGACGAGGTCACGACCTCTTTCACGTGGGCCGACTCGGTGGAGGTGAAGACCTTCACGAGCTCGGGAATGATGGCGCCGGCCAGGGTGCCGCACGTGATGACGCTCGAGAGCTTCCACCACATCGTGCCGTCGCCGAGCTCGGGGATGAGGAGGTACGAAATCAGGTAGGTGAGCGCCACCGACACGATCGAGGTCAGCCACACCAGCGAGGTGAGCGGCGCCTCGAAGTTCATCTTCGTGGCGTTCAGGTACTTGCCGCGCACCATGATGTTGTTGAGCAGGTACGACAGGCCGCTGGCGACCACCATCATCGCGCGAATCATGAAGATCCACACGAGCAGCTGCACCTGCACGGTCTCGTCGGCGACCGCCGTCAGGATGAACGTGATCAGCGCGACGCCGGTGACGCCGTAGGTCTCGAACCCGTCGGCGCTCGGACCCACCGAATCACCCGCGTTGTCGCCCGTGCAGTCGGCGATGACGCCCGGATTGCGCGCGTCGTCCTCCTTGATGTTGAAGACGATCTTCATCAGGTCCGCGCCGATGTCGGCGATCTTCGTGAAAATGCCGCCGGCAATACGCAGCGCCGAGGCGCCGAGCGACTCGCCGATCGCGAACCCCAGGAAGCACGAGCCCGCCAGGTCGCGCGGAATCCACAGGAGGATGCACAGCATGATGAAGAGCTCGACGCTGATGAGCAGCATGCCGATGCTCATGCCGGCCTCGAGCGGAATCGCCATCAGCGGGAACGGCTTCCCTCTCAGGCTCGCGAACGCCGTGCGCGAATTCGCGAACGTGTTGACGCGGATGCCGAACCACGCGACGCCGTAGCTGCCGCGCGATGCCGACGAGGCTGAACAGCAGGATGATGAACGACGCGCGACAGCGGGAAGTGGAGGATCAGGCCGAAGTACAGCGCGATGATCAACCCCACGAACACCTCGAGAATGAGGATGAACCGCCCCTGCGTCTTGAGATACGTCTTGCAGGTCTCGTAGATGAGCTCCGACACCTCGAGCATCGAACGATGCACGGGCAGCTTCTGCAGCCTCGAGTAGGAGACGAGACCGAAGAGCAGTCCGAGCACGCAGATGCCGACGCCCAGCACCAGCAGCGTTCTCGAGTTGTAGCCGAGCATGCTGACCTGCCCGAGGTCGGGCAGCACGAGGCTCGCTTCGCCACCACCCGCGTGGACCGGCGCCGCGTCGGGCTGCTGCCTGGCCGAGGCTTCCGTCGCCATCGCCAGGACGGCGAACAGAGCTAGGACGAACCACTTCATCATGATCTCCCCGTCACGTTATCAACGCTCTTGTCGGCAAGGCGAGGCGGCAGCGTCATGCCGCCGGTGAGGAAGACGCGAATCCCTTCCTCGACACTGATGTCCGGAAAGAACGCGTGCTCGCGCCGGCAGATGACCACGTCACCGAGATAGAGATGATTGGTAGGGACATAGACGGCGATGAGCGATTCGGTCTGGCCGGCCGACTGGATGGAAAACTCCTTGGTTAGAAATCCAAGTATATAACCCCGCGACTCCGTTCGAATCATCACCACGCGCTTGAACCCGTATTCGTTATCGGGCGAAAAGGCCAGGACCAGTTGCTTGACCGGGGCATACACGGTCCGAAATACCGGAATACGCAGGAGATACCCTTCGGCCCGCTGCAGCACACGCTTGCCCAGCACGTTGGTGGCCACGACGCCCACGAGCAGGACCACCGCCGCGGTCGTGATGATGCCCAGGCCCCGCGGCACCTCCTGGTCGCCCGTCGTGAAATAGCGCTGGTAGAGCGGATCTGTGAACCCGTCCACGGCGTCGAACAGCCAGACCAGCGCCACGAAGCTGATCACGAGGGGCACCAGGACGAAAAACCCCGTGACGAACCGCCTGCGCAGCCAGTGAATCATCCCCGCACCCATCCGGCCCAGATGCCGGCACCCAGCGCCAGGCCGAGCGCGATGCGGTACCACGCGAAGGGCGCGAAACCCGACCGCCGCACGAAGCCGAGGAACGGCTTGATGATGAGGAGCGACGAGAGGAACGCCATCGTGAAGCCGACGAGAATTTCCAGGGCGCGCGCGCTCGTCAGACTGGCTGCGCACTTCGAGGAACTCGTGGGCCGACGCCGCGAACATCGTGGGAATCGCCACGAAGAACGAGAACTCCGCCGCCGCGGCGCGGTCGAGGCGCATCGCGAGCCCGCCGATGATCGTGGCCCCCGAGCGCGAGACGCCGGGCACGAGCGCCAGCATCTGGCACAGGCCGACCCCGAACGCGCGCGAGAGGGCGTGCGCTCGGCGTCGAGCACGACGGGCACGGGCCGCAGGCGTTCGACCAGCAGCATCACGATGCCGCCGGCGATGAACGCGCCGGCAAAGACCGACGGGCTCTTGTAGAGGACGGACTGAATGTAATCGGCAAAGAGCGCGCCCGCGACAAGGACGGGGATCGTCGCGATGATGACGGCCAGCGCGAAGTGCCGTGCCTCGGCGCTGGTCGAAAGCGCCGACAGCACCGCGACGATCTTCTGGCGGTAGAGCCAGACGACCGCGAAGATGGATCCCGAGCTGGATCATGACGGTAAAGACCCCGCCTGGATCCTCATGGCCGATCGCGTCGCCGACGAGCAGCAGGTGCGCGGTCGACGAAACAGGCAGAAACTCGGTAATCCCCTGTACGAGTCCGAGCAGCGCCGCAGCTAAGAGCGTCACGAAGAACGGTAGAGCGTGTTAGGTCGCGCGGGCTTTGCGCTGCGACTTCGATTTGCGGGACGGCTGCTCGAGCGCGCCGCCGGCGGACTCTCCGCTTTCGCCCGCGCGCCGGACGCACCGTCCGCAACCGCGCGCGCCGGGGCGGCCGAAGGCTTGCGGCTGAGCATGATCGCGAGCGACGGCGCGATGAACCAGCCGGAATAGGTCGTCGCAATCGTGCCGGCCAGCATCGTGAACGCGAACGCTTCGAGCACTTCTCCGCCGAAGAGGTACAGCGCCATGACCGAGATGAAGACCGTGCCCGAGGTGATGAGCGTCCGGGTGAGCGTCTGATTCAGGCTGGTGTTGATGGCCGTCTCCAGCGGCTCGCGCTTCTGCAGCCGCGTGTTCTCGCGGACGCGATCGAAGATGACGATCATGTCGTTCATCGAGTAGCCGACCATCGTCAGCATCGCCGCGATGACGTTGAGCGACATCTCGTAGCGGAAGAACGCGAGGAACGCGAGCGTGACGAACACGTCGTGGAACGTCGCGATGATCGACCCGAGCGCGAACGAGACGCGGAAGCGGAAGGCAATCCAGGCGGTGATGCCCAGCATCGACAGCAGCGTGGCGTAAATCGCCTGCCGCCGCAGCTCGGCGCCGACGGTCGGCCCGACGATCTCGGTGCCTTCGATCTTGAACGCCGGCATGTTGGCGGCCTTCAGCAGCTGCTCGACTTTGGGGACGTCGGCCGACAGATTTGCCGCTTCCTCCGCCTGCTGCGTCTGCGGCAGCCGGATGAGCATCTGATTCGATTCGGGTTCGCCGTACTGCTGAACTTCGAATGGAATCGACTGCAACGCGGTGCGGATCTGATCTTCGGAGACCGGCGCGGTGAACCTGATGATCAGGTTCGTGCCGCCCGAAAACTCGACGCCGAGCGGGATGCCCCGCGTCAGAATCACGAAGAAGCCGGCGCCGATGACGAGGGCCGAGAGCGCCATCGCCTGCCAGCGCCAGCGGAGGAAGTTGAAGTTCGTGTTCTTGAAAATATGCATGGCTAGATGGACAGCGCCTGTACCTGCCGGCGTCCCGACAGAACCGCCTCGAAGAGCGCCTTGGAAATGAACGTCGACGTGAACAGGTTGGAAATCAATCCGAAGGTCAGCGTCACGGCAAACCCGCGGATCGGCCCGGTGCCGAACTGGAAGAGGAACGCCGCGGCAATGAAGCCGGCGATGTGCGTGTCCACCAGCGTCAGAAACACCCGGCTGAAGCCGGAGTTGATCGCGGCTTTGACGCCCTTCCCCGCGTCGAGCTCCTCCTTGATGCGCTCGAAGATCAGCACGTTCGAGTCGACGCCGATGCCGATGGTGAGAATGAAGCCCGCGATGCCGGGCAGCGTCATCACGGCGCCCGCATAGGCCATCATGCCCAGCAGGATGATGAGGTTCATCACCAGCGCCACGATGGCGTTGATCCCCGACAGCTTGTAGTACACGAGGAGAAACGCCACGATGAGCAGCAAGCCCGCCAGCGAGGCCAGGACGCCCGCGCGAATCGAGTCGGCGCCGAGCGTCGGGCCGATCGTCTGCTGCTGCAGATAGGTGAGGGTCGCGGGCAGCGCGCCCGAGCGCAGGATCAGCGCGAGGTTCTGCGCTTCCTCCTGCGTAAACCCGCCCGCAATCTGCCCGTCGCCGGCGATGCGCGAGTTGATGGTCGGGGCCGACTGCACCGTCTTGTCGAGCACGATGGCGAGGTAGCGGCCGACGTTTTCGCCGGTCACCCGCGAGAACGCGGCCGACCCGCTCGCGTTCAGGGTGAAGCCCACCGCGGGCATGTTGTTCTCGTCGAGCTGCACGCGCGCGCTGCGAAGATCCTGGCCCGTGACCGCGGCCACGCGCCGGACGAGGTAGTACATCGGACCGCCGCCCGCCGCCGGCTTCGCGCCCGCCGCTCAGCACTTCCATGTCGGGGGGCACGACACCACCCGTGCTGCGCAGGACATCTTCGCGGCTCGGCGATGGCCCCTGCTCCACGAGCTTCAGCTCGAGCATGCCGGGCGAGCCGATGACTTCCTTCGCCCGATCCACGTCCGACACGCCCGGCAACTGGACCAGGATCTGATCGGCGCCCTGCTGCGCGATGCTCGGCTCGGTGACGCCCAGCTCGTTGACGCGGCGCTCGATCGTCTGGCGGGCCTGCACGACCGCTTCCTCACGCAAGGCCTGCGCGACGTTCGGTCGCATGCGGAACGTGTAGCTGCCGTTGGTACCGGTGCTCCGCTCGAAGTCGATGGACTCCTGTTCGGCCGCCTGGCGGAATGCCTGGTCCTGTGCGGGCGGCACGCCATCGACGCGGAACGTCGTCACGTCCTGAATCGCGACGGTGGCCGGCACCGATACGGCGCTTCAACTCTTCCTGAAGGCGGCCGCTGTCCTGCTCGGTTTTCACCCGCAGCGCATCATCGGTCTGCACGCGCAGCACGAGGTGCACGCCGCCCTTGAGATCGAGCCCCAGCTTCAGCTGGCGGTCGCGGAGCCATTCCGGCGCCGGCAGGTTGTAGCGCGTCGCGAGGATGGGATACACGCCGACCCCGAAAAAGATGATGAAGACGGCGGCGATGAGTGACGAGCTTCCACTGTAAGTTCGACATGGTGTTAGTTGTTGCTGTCGGCCAGCGACTCCTGTCCCTGATAACCGACGATGGCGTTCTTGGCGAGCTCGATGCGGACCTTGTCGGCAATCTGGAGCTGAACGGTATTGCCGTTCACCTTCGCCACCGATCCGTAGATGCCGCCGTTGGTGACCACACGGTCGCCGACCTTGAGCGCGTCGAGAAACTCCTGCAGCTTCTTCTGCTTCCGCTTGGTCGGCAGGAGAATGATGAAATAAAAGATCGCGAACACGAGCGCGATCGGAATCAGCTGAATATAAGGATTGACGCCAGGACCCGGCGGCGTGCCCATGGCCAGCATCAGGTTGTACAGACCGACATTCATACAGTAGTGTCCGGGAGCTTCGCCAGAGCTCGCATGCCGCACGCGAGCGACGGCGGACAGCCGGACCAGCTCACCGTCTAGGCAGGAAAGATGCGGCGGTAACTCTGCCTGACTTCCTCCAATGTGGAGAACACTATAGCCTCCCTTAGCCGACGCATGGTGTCAAGGTAAAAGTGGAGATTATGCAACGTGTTAAGGGTGGCCGACGTCATTTCACGGGAAAGAAAAAGATGGCGCAGATAGGCACGCGAGAAGTGACGGCAGGTGTAGCAGGCGCACTCCGGATCGGCCGGACGTTCATCCTCCGCAAACTCGGCATTCTTGATGTTCAGACGACCGGCGCTCGTGAATAGCTGTCCGTTGCGGGCATTGCGCGTCGGCAGTACGCAGTCGAACATATCGATCCCTCGAGCGACGCTCTCCACCAGATCGACTGGTGTGCCGACGCCCATCAGATACCGCGGGCGATCGGCCGGCAGCCACCGGCGGTCTCCTCGGTGACGTCGTACATCTCTGCGATGGGCTCGCCGACGCTGAGACCGCCGATCGCATAGGCCTCGAACCCGATGGCGACCGTTTCGTCCACGCTGCGCCTGCGCAAATCCGTGTAGGTGCCCCCCTGGATGATGCCGAACTGCGCCTGTCCGGGATTGGTGCTGGGAAACGTTTCGCAACCGCACGAAGTGGTCGCGGCCCCGCTTCGCCCACCGCAACGTCCGCTCGAGCGACTCGCGCGCACGGTCGTGCGATGCCGGATACTCGAGGCATTCGTCGAGCACCATCGCGACATCCGATCCAAGCTGCGCCTGGATGTCGACCGCCGATTCGGGCGTCAGCAGATGCTCGCTGCCGTCCAGATGCGAGCGGAACGTCGCACCCTGTTCCTGCACCGTCCGCCGCGCGGCCAGGCTGAACACCTGATAGCCTCCGCTGTCGGTCAGAATCGGCTTGTTCCAGCCCATGAATGTGTGGAGCCCGCCCAGCCGCGCGATCCGATCGGCGCCCGGCCGGAGATAGAGGTGATAGGTGTTGGCGAGCACGATCTCCGATCCCAGATCTTCGAGATCGCGCTGCGTCACGGCCTTCACCGCGCCCTGTGTCCCGACGGCCATGAATGCCGGCGTGTTGACGACGCCGTGCGGAGTGGTCAGCACGCCGCGCCGTGCGGCGCCGTGTGTGTGGGTGACGTGTGAAACTGAATTCGGACATGAAGGCTTCAGCCAGTTATATTCAGTACCCACCTTGAAGAAACTTCGCGTAGGCGTCATCTACGGCGGCCGATCGGGCGAGCACGAGGTCTCGATCGCCTCGGCCGCGGCGGTCGTCCAGAACCTCGACAACGCGCGTTACGAAGCCATCCCGATCCGGATCGAGAAAGACGGCCGCTGGGTCATCGCCGACCGCCTGCCGTCATCCTCCTCCGCGGCTGCCGTGATCGAGCAGAGCCGCGCCGATGCCGCCAGGCGTATCGGGCGTGACGGACGCGAAGCGCACCTCGTCGCCCATCCGAGCGAGGAACAGATCATGACGATCGACCGCGGCGCCAGCCCGGCCGTCGCCGGCCTCGCGCTCGACGTCGTGTTTCCGGTGCTGCATGGTCCGTACGGCGAAGATGGCACG
This sequence comes from Vicinamibacterales bacterium, assembly GCA_963850725.1. Lineage (GTDB taxonomy): Bacteria > Acidobacteriota > Vicinamibacteria > Vicinamibacterales > JAMQPK01 > JAMQPK01. The sequence continues at coordinate 460,212 of CAWKMQ010000009.1, read as the reverse complement.
GTGCAGGGGCTGCTGGAGCTCGCCAACATTCCATACGTGGGCGCAGGCGTGCTCGCGTCGGCGGTCGGCATGGACAAGGCGGCGGCCAAGCTGATTTTCGCGGCGCGCGGTCTGCCGCTGGCCAGCTACCTCGTCGTGCTGCGCAACGAATGGATGTCCGCACCCGGGCGGATCACGAACGACGTGACCCGACAGCTCGGTTATCCGGTGTTCGTGAAACCGGCCAATCTCGGATCCAGCGTCGGTATTTCCAAAGCCAAGAGCGAAGCGGCGCTGCCCGCGGCGATCGACACGGCGGCCGAGTTCGACCGCAAGATCGTGATCGAAGCGGCGGTGCCCAACGCGCGCGAGATCGAGGTGGCGGTGCTCGGCAACGACCATCCCGAAACATCGGTGCCTGGAGAAGTCATCCCCTCGCGCGAGTTCTACGACTACCAGGCCAAGTATCTGGACGACGACTCGCGCGTCATCATCCCCGCCGAATTGCCGCCAGGTGTCGCGAGCGACATCAAACGGCTGGCGGTGGACGTCTTCCGGGCGGTCGACTGCGCGGGCATGGCGCGGGTCGATTTCCTCATGGACGGCGGCACGGGCACGCTCTACGTGAACGAAATCAACACGATTCCAGGCTTCACCACGATCAGCATGTATTCCAAAATGTGGGCCGCGTCGGGAGTGTCCTATCCCGAGCTGCTCGATCGACTCATCACGCTCGCGCGAGAGCGCCACGCCGAGAAACAGCAGATCCGCACGACCCTGCCGTGAGCATGACGGCGCGCACGTGTCGTGTGCCACAGAGAGCGCAGCGGTTCTCTCTTCTCCAGGTTCTCTGCGCGATCTGCGGTGGGCTGGCGCTTTCTCCGGCATCTGCCGGAGCGGCGGGCCTGACCTCGCCCGAGCCGCTCGTCAAGGCGTACGAGCTCATCCTCGAGGCGCGCTTCGACGAAGCGGAGCGGCAGCTCAAGTCCGCATGCCCGCCGGCGCCCCAGCCGGCCTGCGACGTCATCGGGGCGGTGAACGGCTACTGGCGCCTGCTCGTGAATCCTGACGACACGACGGGCGACACCGCGCTGATGAACCGGATCAACGCGGCGATCGCATCCGGCGAGACGTGGGTGGCGAAGGAACCGAAGCGGGCCGAAGCCTGGTTCTATCTGGGCGGTGCGTACGGCACGCGCGTGCTCCTGCGCGGGCTTCGCGGCCAGTATCTCTCGGCCGCACGAGACGGCAAGCGCATCCACGACTCGCTGCAGCTCACGATCAAGATGGATCCTGCCCTCGGAGACGCGTACTTCGGGCTGGGGCTGTATCACTACTACGCGGCCATCGCGCCACGCGCCGCGCGCCTGATTGCGATGCTGATGTTTCTGCCGGGCGGCGATCGCGAGGGGGGACTGCGCGAAATGGAGCAGGCGCGCACCAGAGGGGTGCTGATGCGGGGCGAAGCCGACTACCAGCTTCACCTCATCTATCTCTGGTACGAACGCCAGCACACGACGGCGCTGCGGCTCATCGAAGGGCTGCGCGACCGCTACCCGCACAATCCCGTGTTCCATCTCCGTCTCGCCGACGTGCAGGGCAACTACATCCGCAACCATCAGGCGGCGCTGCAGACCTACCGATCGATGCTCGAGGGCGCGCAGACGGGACGCATCGCGATGTCCGAGATATCGGAGGTGCATGCGCGGCTCGGCATGGCGCAGGAGCTCGACGCGTTGTGCGACAGCGACGGCGCGATCGAGCAGTTGAACGCGGTGATCGCCAGAAAGCCCGTCGCGCCATACGCCGCGCTCGCGCGCGCGTACTATCAACTGGGCGTCGTGCACGATCGATCGGGACGACGATCGGATGCGATCGCGGCCTATGACGCGCGCGCAGCGCGAGACGCCTCGTGACGATCGTCTGGAGTTGAATGAGAAACTTCGCGCGGCGATGAGACGCGCGCCGGCGACGCGCGTGTGCCGCTGACCTAGCTCAAAAATTTTGTGTTTTCAATCACTTTTTTGTTGACATGAAATTTTTCTCATCCATAATCTACATCTTGTATGAGGGTGGATGGCTCAGACCACCCGTTGTGAGACCTCGGTCCGGCTTTTCAGCTGAGCGAGTCAAACTTCAAGGAGGAAGAATGGCGAAAAAGGGTGGAAAGAAAAAGGGCGGCAAGAAGCGGTAATAGCCGTCCGACCGGTTCCGGGGGTGCTCAGCAATGACACCCCCTCTTTTTTTTTACGGCACTGATCATTCCCAGCAAGAGCACAGCGAGGACCGTTCCGTTACACGCGAGCTGACGTGCCAGGCGGCAGAGGCATCGCGGTAGACGAGTCGAAGGGTTCTCGCAACCTTACTGACGAGAGGGGGGAGACGCGAATGGCGAAAAAAGGCGGCAAGAAAAAGGGCGGCAAGAAGCGCTAGGCCCCTTTCAGGAGGCGGTCGGACCGATCGCCTCCTGTCTTCTCCCAGATTCCAGATTTTAGATTCTAGATTCTAGATTCAGATTCAGCCTCACTGCACCCCATCCCACACCCGAATCCGCGTCACGACATCCCACTGGTTGATCGCGTCGACCACCTCGATCCCCGCAACAACCCGGCCGAAGACGGTGTAGCGGGCGTCGAGATGCGGCTGCGGGCCGTGGGTGATGAAGAACTGGCTGCCGCCGGTATCCCGCCACGACAGCGCCATGCCGACGGTGCCGCGCAGATACGGCTCCTGGTTCAGCTCGTCGCGAATCGTAAAGCCCGGCCCGCCCTCACCATCGCCGCGCGGATCGCCGCCCTGAACGACGAAATCCGGCACGACGCGATGGAACGTGAGACCGTCGAAGTAGCCTTTGCGGGCCAGCGCGATGAAGCTGTCCGAGGTGAGCGGCGCGTCGAGCACGTCGAGCTCGATTTCGATCGTGCCTTTCGCCGTCTCGATGAAGACGTGGGGTGAAACCGACGGCGTGATGAGCGCCGGCGTCTCGTAGTTGACCGACCGCGACGAGGGTGCGGGCCTGATGGCCTGCGCGGTGTCGATCGTCGGATCGAGCGTCTTCAGCAGTTCGGCGGCTTTCACCCTTATCGCCCAGTCCTTGTCGGCCAGCGCGGTGCGAAGCGTGGGCACCGCGGCCGTCGCGCCGTATTTCGAGAGCGCGTCGAGGGCAGCCGCGCGCGTGTCGATGACGAGATCGGCTTCGCCGCGCTTGTAGGCCGCCACCAGCGCCTCGACGCCGCCTTCCGGCAGGATCTCGCCGATGTTCGACGCAGCCGCGGCACGGACGTTCACGTCTTCCTTGCCAAGATGCTCGAACAGCATCTTCGCGATATCCGGGGCCTTCAATTTCGTCAACGCCGTCAGCACCGACGGGACGACGCGCATGTCGCTGTCCGCGAGCATCGGCGTCAGCCGCGGCAGCGATCGCTCCGGATCCTTCGTGCCGAGAATGGTCGCCAGCCCGGCGCGCACGCTCCAGTGGGGATCGGGATCGAGCCCCGACAGCACGGTGAGGAAGGTGTCATCGTCGCGCTTCGCGAATCCCTGCAGCGCCGCGAGCCGTACGTTCGGAAGCGGATCGCCCATGAAATCGACGAACGCATCCACGCTGACGGCGCCATCCGATTCTCCAAGCGCCAACAGCGTTTCGGCCCGCGCCATCGGGTTCAGCCCGCGCGTGTAGAGCAATTTGGTCAGCACCGGCTCGCCACGCTCGTCGCCGATGCGCGCGATCGCGCGGATGGCTTCGATCGTGACGCCGCTGGTCGCATGCGCCGCATCGATCGACGCGCAGGATGACGGGGACGGCCGATTCGTCGCCGATCGCGCCAAGCCCCTTGAGGGCAAACGCTCTGCGTGTACGCGCTGTTGGTCCGCGCAAGCGTCATCAGCACCGGAAGGGCGCGCTTGTCTTCGATGCGCTGGAAGGCATAGGCGACGGGCCACCACTGAACTGCGCGGCTGGCCGTCGGGGCCAAGAAGCGACGTCGCCAGGCTTTCGTAGCTCTTCAGGCGCGTCAACGCGTACACGCCGAGCCTGAAGGCCTCTACCGCCGGATTCGCACGGGGCGCGGCTGTCGTCGGCGGGTATCGCGGCCGCGGCCGCCGAGTTGGCCACGATCATCTGGCTGATCGCCGGCGCCGACGCCGTGTCGCCGATGAGACCCGAGCGCTTCCGCGGCGCGACCGGCCACGAGCGGCAACGGATCGGCGAGCGCGGCACGCAACGGTTCGACGGCCGACTGGTCGCCGATCAATCCGAGCGCGAACGCCGCCATCTGCCTGACTTCGGGATCGGCATCGGCCTGCATCACCTTGACGAGCGCCGGCACGGCTTCGGGCAACCCGACGCGTCCGATGGCAATCGCGGCGCGGCGGCGGGTGCGCGCCTCGGTATCGTTCAACAACAGCACCAGATCGGGAGGCGGCGGCGGTGGAGGCGGCACGACCTCGCCTTTGCGCGGCGGCTTCACGATCGGAGGCGGCGCGACCGGCGCGCTCGCGTCGCGAAGGATCCGTTGATCCTCGAGGCGGAGAATCCACGACATTTTCGTCTCGAACGACGGGATCACGACCGGCGGGGGCAGCGGAGCCGTTCCGCAGCCCACGGCGACCAGAGACACAAATGCAAATGAAAGACGGCGAAGCATGCCAACCCAAATATAACAGGTGCGAGGAGTGCAAAAGTGCGAAGGCCTCTCAGCCGAAGCGGCCCAGCCGCGACGGCGGATTTGGTACACTGCGGCGGGTTGGAGTTTCGCTACATCGCGATAGACGGTCCGATTGGCGCAGGCAAGTCGGCACTCGCCGAACGGCTCGCGGCGAGACTCGACGCCTCGTTGGTCCGGGAGGATCCGGAAAATCCCTTCCTGGCCGATTTTTACGCGGATCGTCCCGGCGCGGCACTGCAGGCGCAGCTCTTCTACCTCCTGAACCGGCACCGGCAACTGGTCGATCGCCGGCAGGCCGATCTGTTTTCACAGGTCGCGATCTGCGATTACATTTTTGAAAAGGATCGCATTTACGCGTACCTCAACCTCGACGACAACGAGCTGTTCATCTATCAGCGCCTGTTCGATTTGCTCGCGCAGGACGTGCCGACGCCCGATCTCGTCATCTACCTGCAGACGCCGAGCGACGTGCTGCTCAAGCGTTTGCAGGCGCGCGCGCGCGAGCCCGAGCGCCCCTCGCTCCTGCCCGACGTGGACTATTTGCGCGAGCTGAACGAGGCGTATCATCATTTCTTCTTTCACTACACGGCGACCTCGCTCCTGGTCGTGGAAGGCTCCGAGTTCCGTCCCCAGGACGACGATGAGGCGCTGGACGATCTTGTGAAGCAAATCAAGACAATGGGGCGGGGCACGAGGTACTACGTGCCGCGCACCCGGTTGAGGTAAAGTCGCGAGATATGGCCTGGTTCAAGAAGGTGCGCAAGGGCATCGCGGCCGACACCGCCGCGCCAAGCCGCGTCCCTGAAGGCCTGTGGGTGAAGTGCACGGGCTGCTCGCAGATCCTGTACAACAAGGATCTCGCGCAGAACATGAGCGTGTGTCCGAAGTGCGGTTTCCACTTCCGCATGGGCTCGCTCGATCGGCTGCGGACGTTGTTCGACGGCCCCTGGACTGAATACGACCCCGGCCTGATGTCGACCGACCCGCTCGGCTTCACCGACACGAAACCCTACAAGACGCGCCTCAAGACCAGCATCGAGGCCACCGGGATGAAAGACGCCGTGGTCGTGGCCCGTGGCTGCATCGACGGCTACGAAGCGATCGTGGCGGCGATGGAGTACTCGCTTCATCGGCGGCAGCATGGGCGTCGTCGTCGGCGAGAAGATCACGAGAGGCATCGAGCGCGCGCTCGCCACGCGCCGGCCGATGATTATCGTGTCCTGTTCGGGCGGCGCGCGGATGATGGAAGGGGCCCTGTCGCTGATGCAGATGGCGAAAATCTGCTCGGCGCTCGCGCGGCTGGACCAGGAGCGCGTTCCGTATATTTCGGTGCTGACCGATCCGACGACCGGCGGCGTCACCGCGAGTTTCGCGATGCTCGGCGATCTCAACATCGCGGAACCCGGAGCGTTGATTGGTTTCGCCGGACCGCGCGTCATCGAGCAGACGATCAGGCAGAAGCTGCCCGAAGGATTTCAGCGCAGCGAGTTCCTGCTCGAGCACGGGATGCTCGACCTCATCGTCGATCGGCGCGAGATGAAGGGCACCATCGCGAAGGCGCTTCGCTTCATGGGTCAGCAGCCGGTGGAAGCTGCCCCGCCGGAGCCCGTGGCCGTCACGGAGCCGTAGATCCCGATACTCGAATCTAGAATCTAGAAACTGAAATCTAGAATCTGGAAACCAGAATCTGGAACCCCTTATGGATCCGCTTCGATACCTCCTTTCGCTCGAGAAGTTCGGGATCAAGTTCGGTCTGGCGAACATCGAGACGCTGACCTCGGCGCTCGGCCACCCGCAGAAAACGTTCAAGAGCATTCTGGTCGCGGGCACCAACGGCAAGGGCTCGGTGACCGCGATGGTCGACTGCGCGCTCGGCAAATCGGGGGTGCGCGTCGGCCGTTACACCTCTCCGCATCTCGTCCGCCTGGAAGAGCGGTTTGCGATCGACGGCGCGCCCGTTCGCACGGAAGTGCTGAACCCGATGATCGAGGAAGTGCGGACGCTCATCGACAAGCTCGTCGCGACGGGCAGCCTCGAGGCGCCACCCACGTTCTTCGAGGTGACGACCGCCATTGCGTTCGAGCTGTTCAGGCGCGCGGGCGTCCAGATTGCCGTCCTCGAAGTGGGTCTCGGCGGACGCCTGGATTCCACGAACATCGTCCAACCGATCGCCGCGGCGATTACGTCAATCGACTTCGATCACGAGCAATATCTCGGCAACACGCTCGCGGCCATCGCCGCCGAGAAGGCAGGCGTCATCCGGCGCGACATTCCGGTCATCGTCGGTCTCGTCCCGAAAGAGGCGCGCGATGTGCTGGTGTCGATGTGCGATCTCGCGGGTGCCGAGTTCATCGAAGCGGACTCGAACGTCACGATCAAATCGAAGATCGAGGACGGCCGGACGATTCTTCACCTGAGGACGCCCAAGCGCGACTACGGCTGGGTGCCGCTCGGCCTGCGGGGCGACCATCAGGTGCCGAACACCCTCGTGGCCGTCCGCCTGCTCGAAGAACTGGGACGCATGGTCAACGTGCCCGCCGAATCGATCGTGGCCGGCATCCGCGACGTCAAGTGGGCGGGACGGCTGCAGATGGTGGAAGTCCCGGACGGACGCCGCGTGCTGCTCGACGCCGCGCACAATCCAGCGGGCGCGTGGGCCCTCGCCAGCTACCTGAAGCGCGAGTTCCCCGAGCCGCTGCCGATCGTCTTCGGTGCGATGCGCGACAAAGACGTCGCGCTCATGCTGAAGAATCTGCTCCCGGCGGCCTCGGCGATGGTCATGACCGAAGCTGCGACACCCCGGGCCCACAGTGCGGCGGAGCTGGCGGAGATCGCGCGCAAGATCGCACCCAAAGCGAAGATTGACGTCGAACCCGACCCGAAGCGCGCGCTCGAGCGCGCGTGGCGGCGCTGTCCGGTGGCGTGCGTCGCCGGATCGATCTTTCTCGTCGGCGATATTCTCGGCGCCCTCGGCCCATCGGTGCGCGATCTGTAGCGATTTTCGCGAGCCGTCGCGCTTGCCTCCTCCGCGCGTGCGGGGTATCCTTCGAAAAGCCTGCTGATTTCGCTTACGTCTGCATGATCAATCTGTTCCGGGGCTCCCTGGTTGCCGTCGCTCTGCTTCTTGCGGCGCCCCGTTTCGCCGCGGCACAAATCACCGATATTCCCGGCTTCGACACGGTGCTGGCACAGATACAGGAGCGCCTCGGCGACAACCGCATCATCTTCCGGGAAGCGGTCGAGATGGTGCAGGGCAACATGAAGTTCTACGCCGACCATGTCGAGTACTACGTCGAAAGCAACCGGCTGGTCGCGACCGGCAACGTGCTGCTCATCGAGCCCAGCCATCAGATTGCCGCCGAGCGCGCCGACTTCAACGCGAAGACGCGCCTCGGCACCTTCTACACCGCGCAAGGGTTCGCGGCACTCGGCAAACAGGCCGACCCCGGCATGCCAGGCACGATCGATCCGGACGTGCAGTTCTACGGCGAGACGCTCGAGAAGGTCAGCGAGGACACCTACATCATCTCGAAGGGCGGATTCACGTCGTGCGTGCAGGCCAACCCGCGCTGGGAGATGACGTCGGGATCGCTCCGGCTGCGCGTCGATCACTACGCCCTGCTGAAAAACATGATGCTCAAGGTGAAAGGCGTGCCGGCGCTGTATCTCCCTTACATGTACTACCCGCTCAGCAAGGACAACCGGAACACGGGTTTCCTGATGCCGAGCTATGGCGCCTCGAGTTACAAGGGGCAGACGATCAGCAACGCGTTTTTCTGGGCGATCAACCGCAGCCAGGACGCCACGATCCTGCACGACTGGTATTCGAAGACGGGCCAGTCCATCGCCGGCGAATACCGGTACCTCTCGCTCGGCGGCTCTGGCAACCTGCGGACGACGTTTCTCGACGAACATCCCACCACCTACGTCGTCGACGGCTCGAACGTCGAGCAGGCTGGACGCCGTGCGTACGGGGCGTACGGCAACATGAGCCAGCAGCTGGGCGGAGGGTGGTACGCGCAGGGCCGCGCCGACTATTCGTCCGACCTCACGGTGAACCAGGTGTACAGCACAGACATCCTCCGCGCCTCTCAGCGAACGCGGTCTGTACGGCGGCTCGGTGAGCGGCACCACGAAAGGCCTTCGCATCACCGGGACAGTCGATCGCAACGAGTATTTCGCCGAGAACAGCACCTCGTCGGTGCGCGGCAACACGCCGCGGATCAACCTTTCGCGTCCCGACCGGCTGATTCCCAAACTGCCGATCTACGCGTCGCTCAACTCCGAATACCTCCGTCTTGAATCCAGAGGCCACGACGCAGAAGGCGTCTTGACCCGGGACGACGGAGTTCACCGGATCGACGTCACCCCGGCCATCCGTTTTCCGTTCAACAAGCTCGCGTTCCTGGCCGTGAATACCACGGCACGTTTCGCGAACACCTTCTGGTCGGAGAGCCTCCCCACGAACCCGTTGAACGGAGACACGGTCCAGGGCCGGCTCGACAAAGCCGATCAGCCGGCACTTTCTCGAGTTGAGCAGCGAGGTGAGCGGCCCCACGCTCGTGAGAATCTGGGACGCGCCCAAGAGCTCGTACGCGCAGCGCTTCCGCCACTCGATCGAGCCGTTCATGTCGTACATCTACCGGACCCCCATCGACAACTTCAACGCGATTCCGAAGCTGGAAGGCTCGGATCGGATCGTCGGCAATGCGACGTCCTTCGCCTACGGCATGAACACGCGGTTTTACGCCAAGCGCACGGTCGATGGCCCGCGCGCGATCCCGCGCGAGGTGATCACCGCGTCGCTGCGGCAGACCTACTACACCGACGCCCGCTCGATTGAGTCGGACGCCGAGCAGCGATCACGTACCGGTGTGATACCCGTCTCGAAATTTTCGCCGGTCTCGCTGCCCGTCCGCACGTCGCCGTTCAACGGCGTCACCGGGACGTTCAGGACCGACTATGACGGACGGTACAGCCGCTTCAGAGGGCTCAGCGCCGGCGGCGGGTGGGAAGAGCCACGCGTGTCGCTGCTGGCCGACTGGAGCAACGTGCGCTTCCGGCCCAACGCGCTGGGAGCTGAACAGCCATCAGGCCGAGCCAGTATTTCAATTCCAACCTGAACCTGCGGTTCCAGGAGAACCGCTACGGCTTCATCCACCAGCTCAACTGGGACATCAAGAGCCAGTCGCTGCTCCAGCACCGCATTGCCGGCTACTACAACGCGCAGTGCTGCGGCTTCTCGGCCGAATACCAGTTCATCGATCTCAGCCGGGTGACCACCTCGGCGGTGCCGCAGGACTCGCGATTCCACTTCTCGGTGACGCTCGGCGGCATCGGCAACGTCTCGAACATCTTCGGCGCGATGAGCGGCATGCCGGGCAAGTGACAGGCCGCGGCGCCAGATAATGTTCTACACTTTGACGCAGCAATGAAAGGGATACTGCTGGCCGGCGGGGCCGGAACCCGCCTGCATCCGCTCACGCTGGTCGTCTCCAAGCAGCTCCTGCCGATTTACAACAAGCCGATGGTCTATTACCCGCTGTCGACGCTGATGCTGGCGGGTATCCGGAAGATCCTGATCATTTCGACACCGTCCGATCTCGACCTCTTCCGCCGGCTCCTGGGCAACGGCAGCCACCTCGGGCTCGACCTCGAGTACGCGGTCCAGCCGCGACCCGAAGGACTCGCGCAGTCGTTCGTCATCGGCCGCGAGTTCATCGGCTCGGACTCTGTGGCGCTCGCGCTGGGCGACAACATCTTCTACGGACACGGGCTCACCGACGTGCTGCGTTCGGCGAGCGTGCGCGAAACGGGCGGAACGGTGTTCGCGTACACCGTCAAGGATCCGCAGCGATACGGGGTCGTGGAATTCGGCGACGACGGCCGGGCCGTGAGCATCGTCGAGAAACCCAAGAAACCGAAGTCGCAGTGGGCGGTCACGGGCCTGTATTTTTACGATAATCAGGTCGTCGATATCGCCGGGTCGCTCAAACCGTCGGGCCGCGGCGAGCTTGAAATCACCGACGTGAATCGCGCCTACCTCGAACGCGGCGCGCTGCATGTCGAGCGGTTGGGACGCGGCATCGCCTGGCTCGACACGGGCACGTACGAGGCGCTGCTGCACGCCGCGAACTTCGTGCAGAGCATCGAGGAACGGCAGGGCCTGATGATGGCGTGCCTCGAGGAGATCGCCTACCACCTGGGATACATTTCCGCCGATGACGTGCGCCGTCTGGCGCAGGGCATGACGGGGAGTTACGGCCGATACCTGCTCGACATCCTCGACCACGATGCCGTTTAAATTCGAGCGACTCGCGATTCCCGAAGTGGTGCTGATCGAGACCCATGAGGTCGGCGATGGCAGGGGCTTCTTCAGGGAAATCTACAAGCGCTCCGCGTTCGCGGCCGCAGGTATCAGCGACGTCTTCGTGCAGGAGAATCAGTCGAGCTCGCCCCGGGGCGTGCTGCGCGGCCTGCACTACCAGCGGCCTCCCCACGCGCAGAGCAAGCTCGTGCGGGTCATCGCCGGCCGGATTTTCGACGTGGCGGTCGATCTTCGGCCCGATTCCCCCACGATGGGCCGGTGGATCGGAACAGAGTTGTCCGCCGACGACCGCAAGATGATTTACATTCCTTCGTGGTGCGCGCACGGATTCTGCGTGCTGAGCGAGCGTGCCGACGTCGTGTATCACACGTCGAGTGAGTACTCGCCCGAACACGAGGCCGGGGTCGCGTGGAACGATCCCGCGCTTGGCATCGATTGGCCCGTGACAGACCCGATCACGTCGGCACGCGACAGCAGCTGGCCGCCGTTGATGCTGGCGCGGGCAGCTTCGGGCCGGACGGCTGGAGACAAGTGATGGTGGATGTGCTCGTCACGGGCGGCGCGGGGTTCATCGGCAGCAACTTCGTGCGCCACGCCCTGCACGTACACCCCGACTGGCGCATCACGACGCTCGACAAGCTGACCTATGCCGGGCGGATGGAGACGCTCCACGACGTCATCGACAACCCGCGCCACAGGTTCGTGCGGGGCGACGTGGCCGATGCCGCCGTGGCGGCGCCGCTGGTCAGCGAGTCCGAGATCGTCGTGCACTTCGCGGCCGAGACCCACGTCGACCGATCGATTCTGGAAGCCGGCGAATTCATCAAAACCGACGTCATCGGCACGTTCGTCCTGCTGGAGGCGGCACGTGCCGCGAAGCGGCTCCGCCGGTTCATCCAGATCTCGACCGACGAGGTGTACGGCAGCGTCGCCCAGGGCTCGAGCGTCGAAACCGACGAGCTGCGGCCCCGGAATCCGTATTCGGCCAGCAAGGCCGGCGCCGATCGGCTGGCCTACAGCTACTGGGCCACCTACGAGGTCCCCGTCATCATCACGCGCGCGTCCAACAATTACGGGCCGTACCAGTTTCCGGAAAAAGTCATCCCGCTCTTCATCACAAACGCGCTCGATAACGCGTCGGTGCCGCTCTACGGCGAGGGGCTCAACGTCCGCGACTGGATGCACGTCATGGATCACTGCCGCGGCATCGATGTCGCCATCGAACACGGCAGGCCCGGCGAGGTGTACAACATCGGGGGCGGCAACGAGGTCCGGAACGTCGACCTTACACACATGTTGCTTCGTCTGGCCGATCGCCCCGAAACGCTCATCAGGAAAGTGCAGGATCGGCAGGGTCACGACAAGCGTTACAGCCTCGACACCACGAAGCTGCGCGCGCTCGGCTGGCAGCCTCAGGTGCCGTTCGAGCAGGGCCTGAAGGACACCGTCCGTTGGTACAGCGACAACCAGTGGTGGTGGCGCCCTATTAAAGAAGAAGACCCCGCCTTCCGCGCGTACTACCAGACGCAGTACGGCTCGCGGCCGTGAGCGGCGTCCTGGTCACAGGTGCCCGCGGCTTTGCGGGCAGCCATCTCGTCGAACACCTCAGGCAATCGGGCGTCGCCGTCACCCCCTGGGCACGGCAGGACGTCGACCTGCTCGATCGAGACGCGGTGCGGCGCGCCATCGCAGCGCTGAAGCCGGATGTGGTCTATCACTGCGCCGGCGTCGCGCACGTCGGACAGTCCTTCAACAACGTCAGCGACACATTTGCCGCGAACGTGCTTGGCACGCATCACCTCCTGGAGGCCCTGCGCATCGCCGGTGTCAACGCCCGCGTCCTCGTCACGGGCTCGTCGCTGGTGTACCGGCAGTCGGATCGCGCGCTCAGCGAGGACGACCCGACCGGACCGGCCACGCCTTACGCGGTCAGCAAGCTCGCACAGGAGATGCTCGGCCGGCGCGGCATCGAGGAAGACGGACAGCAGGTGTTGTTTTCCCGCTCGTTCAACCACACTGGACCAGGGCAGGATTCGTCGTTCGCCGCGCCGTCGTTCGCCCGCCAGATCGCCCGAATCGAGCTGGGACAGGGCCCGCCGGAAATCGCGGTCGGCAATCTCGACGCGGCCCGCGACCTCCATGACGTGCGCGACACGGTTCGCGCGTATGCCGCCATCGTCGAGCGCGGGAAACCCGGCAGGATTTACAACGTCTGCGCCGGCGCCACCTACAAGATTGGCGACGTGCTCCAACGGATGGTCTCGCTGAGCCGCGTACCCGTCACGATTAAAGTTGATGCGAGCCGCTACCGGCCGAGCGACAACCCTATCCTGCTCGGCGATCGCGGGCGCATCGAGCGAGAGCTTGGCTGGAAGCCCGAAATCCCACTGGATCGGACCTTGGCGGACCTCCTTGATTATTGGCGAATAAAAGGCGAAAATACGTGCCGCCGTGAAAACGCACCCTCTCCTCTTTAATCTCGCCCCTGCCGAAACCAACGACCCGCGAAATCGCCCGGCAGGTGAAGGAGCACGGCGCAGCCGAGGGGCTGAGCGACGCCGCACACCTGGCCGACGGCGCGACCTATCAGGAAGTCATCTGCCGCTCCGCGCTGAATCCCGTCAAAGGCATGCCCTTCAACTGGACGTTGAACCCCTATCGCGGGTGCACGCATGGCTGCCACTACTGCTTCGCCCGCCGCTACCACGCCCAGTTCGAGCTCAACAGCGACGATGCGTTCTCTTCGGTAATCCTGGTGAAGCGGAACTTCGTCGAGGTGCTCCGGAAGGAGCTCGACAAGCCGTCGTGGAAGCGCGAGTACGTCGCCGTCGGCACGGCAACCGACGTCTACCAGCCCATCGAAGGCCAGTACAAGCTCACGCGCAGGTCGCTCGAAGCCCTCGCGCTGTCGCGCACGCCGGCGGGCATCATCACGAAAGGCCCGATGATCGTGCGCGACAAGGACGTGCTCCTGGAGCTGTCGAGGCGCGCCGGCTGCACGGTCTACGTCAGCGTGCCGACCGTGGACGAAGACGCCTGGCGGACGCTCGAGCCCGGCACAGCGCATCCGCTTGCAGCGCCTGCGCGCCGTTCGCGAGCTGAACGACGCGGGCGTGCGGGCCGGCGTCCTGATGAATCCGATCGTGCCGGGCCTCACGTCACAACCCGCCCGGCTCGAGCAAACCATCAAGGCCATCGCCGATCACGGCGCGGCGTTCATGGGCACGAACCTCCTCTACCTGAAAGACGGCACACGCGCGCACTTCATGAACTACCTGGAGAAGCACTTCCCCGCCCTGGCGACGAAGTACCGGACGCTCTATCGCGGCGCGTACGCGCCCGAGGCTGTACGCGAAGGAAGTTCGCGGCATGGTGAAGATGCTGCAGAAGAAATACCGGGTGACGCGGCGGGACGAGGATCCAAAAAAAACGCCCGACGAGAAGGACCCGTCGGGCGCTCAAGGCAGGCTCGACTACTGAATTCCATTGCAATTGTCAATTGCGAATGGCATTGCTAGCGCAAGTTCATCAGCGCTTGAATCCGCTGCTCCGTCGACGGGTGCGTGCTGAACATGCTCATGAGCCCGCCGCCGGAGAACGGCTTCACGATGAACATGTGCGACGTCGCCGGATTCGCGTCGAGCGGAATCCGCTTCGATCCCGCCTCGAGCTTGCGCAGCGCGTTCATCAGGCCATAGGGCGAACCGGCGATTCTGGCGCCCCCCGCATCGGCAAGAAACTCGCGCGACCGCGAAATCGCCGCCTGGACCAGCACCGCGGCCAGCGGCGCAACGATGATCGTCGCGAGCATCGCGATCGGGTTCGACCCGCCCCGCTCGTCGCGGCTGCTGCCGCCGCCAAACAACGCGGCGAACTGCGCCATGCGCGCCACCATCATGATCGCGGCCGCCACGGTCGCGGCCACCGAGCTGATGAGGATGTCGCGGTGCTTCACGTGCGCGAGCTCGTGTGCGATGACGCCTTCCAGCTCCGAGTCGTCGAGCAGCTGGAGGATTCCCTGCGTCGCGGCGACCGCCGCATGGCTGGGGTTGCGGCCGGTGGCAAACGCGTTCGGCGACATGTCGGGAATGACGTAGACCTTGGGCATCGGCAGACCGGCCTGCGTCGCGAGCCGCCGCGTGACGACCGACAGCTTGTGATCCGGCCCGACTTCCTGGGCCCGGTACATCTTCAGCACGATCTTGTCGGAGAACCAGTACCGACGCGAAGTTCATGACGACCGCAAAGCCGAAGGCCATCACGAGGCCCTGCGAGCCGCCGAGCAGCTCGCCAATCGCAAGCAGGAGCCCGCTCAGAAGACCCAGCAGCAGGACAGTTTTCAGCGAGTTGTTCATATATGCAGTTAGACGAGCGGCGAGCGGCGGCGGTTTCGAAAGCCAGCGTCTATCGTACCCGATATAATGTGCGAATGCAGCGCGTCGGGTTCACGATAATTGTTGTGTTTGCTGCCGGTTGGCTGCAGCTGGCCGCGCAAACGCCTCAGCCCTTTCCGGGCCGGCCGGCTCCCCCGCGTCCCTCGCCGGCACCCCCGAAAACCGCTACGCCGCCCCCGACCACGACGCCTGCGGCGCCCGCCACCCGCCGTGCCAAAGCCGGCGCCGCCAACCGAAGCCGTTCTGGGATTTCCGATCTATCCAAACGCCCAGTTCATCGCCACCTACGACGCCGGGCGCGGGCAGCAATACCATTTGTTCGGCAGCGAAATGCCGTTCGCGGCGCTGGTCAAGTACTACCAGAGCGCGTTGAAGACAAAGGGCACGCTCGTGTTCGATGCTCCGGCCGTCCATTGTTCGAAGTCGGACGCTTCCGTGAAGAGACGATGGCGTATCCGCCGGGCGTGACGATCAAGGACTACACGTGGAACGGCAGCGCAGGCTACCTGAATCCCGAGAAGAACGGAAAGCCCGCGCGCTTCCCCTCGATCATCCAGATCGTGCCCGTGGTTCCCGGGGCGCGCTAACGCGTTCGGATCTCGGTACGCGATCATCGAGAAAGATGCGCTCTGCACTCGAGGCGCCACCGCGAACCCGGAACAGGAACCGGAACCAGGAACCCTCTGGGAGCTCAGTCCACCTTGGCGACGTAGATCTCTTTCTTCTTCCTGAACTCTTCCGACTTCTCCTGCATGCCCGTTTCGAGCGCGTCGGCTTCGGCCACGCCGTGCGCGTTCGCGTAGTCGCGCACCTGCTGCGTCAGCTCCATGCTGCAGAACTTCGGCCCGCACATCGAGCAGAAGTGCGCCACCTTCGCACCGTCGGCCGGAAGCGTCTCGTCGTGGTACGCGCGCGCGGTGACCGGATCGAGCGCCAGGTTGAATTGATCCTGCCACCTGAACTCGAATCTCGCCTTCGACAACGCATCGTCCCAGGCCTGCGCGCGCGGATGCCCCTTGGCGAGATCGGCGGCGTGCGCCGCGATCTTGTAGGCGATGACACCGGCCTTCACGTCGTCCCGGTTGGGAAGGCCGAGATGCTCTTTCGGCGTGACGTAACAGAGCATCGCCGTTCCGTACCAGCCGATCATCGCCGCGCCGATGGCCGACGTAATGTGGTCGTAGCCTGGCGCGATATCGGTCGTGAGCGGACCCAGCGTGTAGAAGGGCGCCTCGTCGCACCACTTCAACTGCTTCTCCATGTTCTCGCGGATGAGGTGCATGGGCACGTGTCCCGGCCCTTCGTTCATCACCTGGACGTCGTATTCCCACGCGATTCTCGTGAGCTCGCCCTGCGTCTCGAGCTCGGCGAACTGGGGCGCGTCGTTCGCGTCGGCGATCGAGCCGGGCCGCAATCCGTCGCCGAGCGAGAACGAGACGTCGTAGGCCTTCATGATCTCGCAAATCTCGCGGAAGTGCGTGTACGTGAAGTTCTCCTTGTGGTGCGCCAGGCACCACTTGGCCATGATCGACCCGCCGCGCGAGACGATGCCGGTGACACGCCGCGCGGTCAGCGGGATGTAGCGCAGCAGCACGCCCGCGTGCACGGTGAAGTAGTCGACGCCCTGCTCGGCCTGCTCGATGAGCGTGTCGCGATAGATCTCCCACGTCAGGTCTTCCGGACGGCCGCCGACCTTTTCGAGCGCCTGGTAAATGGGCACCGTGCCGATGGGCACGGGCGAATTGCGCAGGATCCACTCGCGCGTCTCGTGGATGTCTTTCCCGGTCGAGAGATCCATCACCGTGTCCGAGCCCCACAGAATGGCCCAGCGCAGCTTCTCGACCTCCTCGTCGATCGACGAGCTGACGGCCGAATTTCCGATGTTCGCGTTGATCTTCACCAGGAAATTGCGGCCGATGATCATCGGCTCGAGCTCGGGATGGTTGATGTTGGCCGGAATGATCGCGCGCCCGCGCGCCACTTCCGAGCGCACGAACTCGGCGTCGAACCCTTCGCGGGTCGCGATGAACTCCATCTCGGGCGTGACGATGCCCTTGCGCGCGTAGTGCAGCTGCGTGACGTTGTCCTTGCCGCGAAGCGTCGCGCGGAAAAGCGTTTTGGGCAGCTCGGCACGGCGCGTTTCGAGTCGGGTATGTAGGTTCTCGGTACGGTCTGCACGTCGCCGCGCGACTCGATCCATTCCCGCCGCAGCGGCGGCAATCCGTCGCGCACGTCGTGCCCCTGCGGCCCGCTGGTGTCGTAGACCTGCAGCGCGGGCTCACCGCCCGACAACGCAATCTCGCGCACGGGGACGCGGCGCGGACCGACGTGGACTTTGCGGGAATTGGGGTGTGTCTCATGCGCGGCCATCGGAATCTCCTTACGGGAGGGCGGAACCAGGCGGGACCGCGCTCCCTTCGCCGGTGTCAACCGGTGCAGGTTCCAAGGGTTTTGTCTCAATCGCCGCTGTCATCAGCGGGATACCCCTGGCGGTAATCACAATATACTCGCATTGGAAGATTGGTAGATTGGCAAGATTGGGAGATTACAAATTGCAAGCTGAACTGCTGCTCTTCGATCTTGGCGGGGTCCTCATCGAGTTCGCCGGGCCGACCGAGCTCGGACAGCATCTTCGGTGGCCGTCGACGCCCGACCTGATTCTGGACCGGTGGATTCAATGCCCGCACACCGCCGCGTTCGAATGCGGACAGCTGAGTCCTTCGGAGTGGGCCGACCGCTTCATCAAGGACTGGGACGTCGATCTCACCCGCCACGAGTTTCTGTCGAAGTTCACGACGTGGACGCGGCGCGTGCTTCCCGGCGCCCGGGAGCTGCTCGACGAGCTCCGCCCCCACTACCGGCTCGCGGCGTTGAGCAACTCGAACGAGCTGCATTGGACGCGCAACGCGAACGAGCTGCGGATCCTCGACTTCTTCGAGTTCGCGATCTCGTCACATCAGGTCGGCCTGTGCAAACCAGACCCGGCGATTTTCCGCATCGCGCTCGACCGCGCCCGCGTGTCGGCGGCGGACGCCATCATCTTCTTCGACGATCTCGAGGTGAATGTCGCGGCGGCCAGAGCGGCGGGGCTGCGCGCGCGCAAGGTCCGCGGCGTGGGTGAGTTGCGCGAACAGCTGTACCAGGACGGGTTGCTGGAACGGTGATGGGGCGCGCGAACAACGCGTCCGACGCCTATTCAAGGACGGTGACGACCGCTTCGCGCGTCGCCGGGGGCTCGTTCCGCCCGCGGACGGCGGCCTCCACACGCAGCAGATAGCGGCCGGGCGCGAGCTCCTTCAGCGGAATCCGTTTCGCGTACCCGTAAATCTCCCACGGCTTCTCGCCGGATGCGGCTGTGCCGTTCTCGAGCTCGTCACGGCTGACAATGACGTCGTTGCCGCCCTCGGCGACCAGCCGCACGGTCACGTCGATCCGCCGCGCCTGGCGCGACGCTGTCGTTGTCGTAGATTTCCGTATAGAGCGCGAGCACATCGCTGCGCGGAAACTCGCGGCGGCTGGTTGCCGGCGCGGGCAACAGCTTGTTGCTCACGTTCGGATCCGGCTGAATGCTCGGCGTCTGCTGCACCGATGGGGTCGTCATCAGCAGCCCGCCGACCATGAGCTTCTCTTTGCGGAAATCGGGCACCTCGAGGTCGTAGAACACCGAACCCGCCTGGCCACTCACCGTTTCGCGCGCCCCAACCTTTATTTGATACCGCCCCGGAGCGAGGCTGATCCGCGGGTTCGCGCGCACGCCGTGGGCCGTCACTCGATCGCGCGTTTCGGGCCGGAGCGTGAGATCGAGCTCGGTCCAGGCCGGCGCGATCGCCTTGCCCTGCGCGTTGAGGCCGAAAAAGGACAGCTCGATCTTGTTGGAGACCGTGCCCTTCGCATTCGGCTCGGCTGTACGGGAGCTTGCTGCCGTCGAGCTCGATGGCCAGGGCGATCGACGCCTCGTTCGCGGTGTTCTTGAACGGCGCGGCCTGCATCGTGAACGTGAGACCGCTCTGAGGAATCGGGCTCGCCAACGCGGTCAGCAACGGCGTCGACGTTCTTTTTCCGTCGGGACGCCGCGCGTCGCGCGCGGCGCGCGCCTCTTCGTCGCGCTTGCGCTCTTCGGGTGTGCGTCCTCTCGGCGCTGCGTAACCTTTGCGCGCCTCGACGCGCAGGTTCGGACGCTTCACGCGCACTTCGATCTTGTAGAACCGGCCGTCGCGCGGATGGGTCGGCGGATAGTAGCCGAGCACGTAGTAGCGGCTGTTGGCGTCGACGATCCGCTCGAACGCCGGCGCCACGTTGTTGGTGTTCAGCGACGCGAAGCCGCCCGTCTCCTCGGTCAGCTCACGCAGCGTGTCCTGCGACGTGCGGAACTCCTGCCTCAACTCGTCCTGCACGTCTGAACGTGCCGCCCCCGCCGCCCGTAATGCCACTGGCTGGGCGTGTTCCTGCCCGGCACGAGCAGCACGGGACCCGGACGTACCGGCTCCGTTGGCGATGCCCTGCCCCTTCAATGAACTCGGTAGTCATTCCCGCCAGGCCGCGAGGATCGACCGCGTAGAAGTTCACGTTGGCACGCGCCGCCATGGAGATGGCGTCCTGGCTCGCGCGGATGACCGTCGTCGCATCGTGTGCACCGAAGACGTCGCGAATCGGATAGTCGAGCCCTTCACTGAAGAACAGCAGCGCCTTGCGTCGGCCGCGGACGCTGCCGAGAAACTCGGCCGTGTTCTTCAGCGTGTCGAGGACGGTCAGCGCACGCGTCCCGCGCTCGAGCTCTGTCGGGTCCGACACGCGGCCGTAGCCCGCGCGGATCCTGCTGCGTTGATCGATCCGGTGTTCGGATCGGCCGTCGTCTGCGAGGTGTAGCCGAACGCGATGGTCTGGTAGTACGCAGTCGAGCCGCTCGAGGCTGAGCGAGCGCATGCGCTGCCCGATGAACTTGTCGATGGCCGCGACGAGAAGCTCGCGATTGCTGGTGAATTCCTGTGCCGCATCTTTCCGCCCGCTCGTATAGACGACGGCGGCCAGATCGTTGGCGCCCATGAACTCGCGGACGAACTTTCGAGCGGCGTCCTTCAGCGGCGTGCTGCGCATCGCGCTCACGTCGAGATCGTCGAGCACGATCACATACACGCGGCCGTCGAACGGCTTGCGGTTGGTCTGCGTGTCGGCGACGACCAGCCGGCCCTCATGCACAAACTCGGTCGGCTTCTCGACGGGGATACCGACCTGCGAGAACGTGTCGATCTTCTGCGGCCTGCCGTTCTCGAACACCTCGAAGTCGTCGCGCGTGAGACCTGTGACGAAGTTTCCCTGGTCGTCGGTGACGACGACGTCGACGTCGACGTAGTTCACCTCGA
Organism: Vicinamibacterales bacterium; assembly: GCA_963850725.1. GTDB lineage: Bacteria > Acidobacteriota > Vicinamibacteria > Vicinamibacterales > JAMQPK01 > JAMQPK01. The sequence continues at coordinate 439,484 of CAWKMQ010000009.1, read as the reverse complement.
CCTGGAAGGTGACCTCAGGCGCCTGCGACTGCTGTCCGTAGAGAACTGGCGACTGAAGAACAACGGCTGTCGCGAGCAGAAGAAGCGCGCAGTATCGAGTCATAGGAGTTACCTGCATTGTGCGGGAGCGACTCCCCCCTGCGTCAAGTGTGAACACTTGTAAAATCCAACAAAACGCATTTTGATCCAATAATTTGGTGTTTGGAAGTCCCACGAATTTTTCTTGACCGACACCAAAGAGAACGCCTAACCTGAAGCACTTCAACCATCGATTATCGACCTCGGCGGTCTGACTGTACGGCACTTTCAAGAAGGAGCTCAGTCATGCGGCGAATCCTCCCCTTGGTGTTGGTGTTTCTCGTCTTCGTGTATGCGCCGGCCGGTGCGCAGACGCTCGGCACCATCACCGGCGAAGTGAAAGATGCATCGGGCGCGCTCATTCCCGGCGCAACAGTGTCGGCAACGAATACCGGAACGAACGCGGCGCGCGAGATGCCGAGCAACGAAGCCGGTCTCTTCACGTTTACCGCACTGCCGCCAGGCCCGTACGTCGTCAAGGCCGAACTGCAGGGCTTCAAGACGTCGCAACAGGCCATCGAGCTGCACGTCGAGCAAACCGTCCGCGTGAACTTCACGATGGAAATCGGCACGCTGTCGGAGACCGCAGAGGTCACCGGCGTGGCGCCGCTCATCACGACGGAAAACGCCACGGTCGGCACGGTCATCGAGAACCGCCGCATCGTCGAGCTGCCGTTGAACGGACGCAACTTCCTCTCGCTCGTCGCGCTCAGCCCGAACGTCAGCGCCGAGTTCGCGGGCGCCGGGCAGGCCGGCGACCGTCAGGGCGGATCGCGTGCGAACCAGCAGCTCTCCATTTCTGGTCAGCGCCGCGAGTTCAACTACTACACGCTCGACGGCACGGACAACACCGACGTCAACTTCAATACCTACATTCTTCTGCCGTCGGTTGACGCGCTCGAAGAGTTCAAGGTTCAGACGGGCATCTACTCGGCCGAGTTCGGCCGCGCCGCCAGCCAGGTGAACGTCGTCACCAAGTCCGGCACGAACCAGTTCCACGGAACCGTGTTCGAGTTCCACCGCAACGACAGCTTCGACTCGCGGCCCTTCTCGTTCTCGGCCGCACAGGCGGCGCTGCCGAAGCCCCCGTTCAAGTGGAACCAGTACCGGCTACACCCTTGGCGGTCCGATCTGGAGCAACAAGGTGTTCTTCATGTCGAACTGGGAGGGATACCGCGACCGCAAGCAGAATCAGCAGAACTACTCGCTGCCGCTGGCAGCCTGGAGGACCGGCGATTTCTCGTCGTACTCGGGGCCGCTGTATGACCCGGCCACCTGCACCGTCGCCAGCGCATCAGGACGTGAGGACGTGCGCGACGTTCCCCGGCAACCGGATTCCGGCCAGCCGCATCCATCCCGACCTCGGTGAAGCTGCTCGAGTTCTATCCCGCAGCCGAACGCCACGGGCACCGACCCCACAGGTACCGTGAACAACTACACGGGCGTGCAGGATCGCGTGATCGACAAAGACCAGTTCACGCAGCGCTTCGACTTCGTGCAGAACTCATCGTCGACCTGGATGGGCCGGTACAGCCACAGCCGCGACGACGAAATCAGCCCGGCGCTGAAGCTGAACGGCTCGAAGCTGGACAACCGGATCCACCAGGGGATGGTCGGCAACACGCGGACGCTCTCGCCAACGGTCGTCAACGAGTTCCGGTTTGGCTACAACTCGTTCTATAACACGTTCGGCCGCGAGCTGGCGTTCGTGCGCGACGTCACATGCGAGCTGGGCATCCCCGGCATGAACCCGCTTCCGGAAACCGCCTGGGGCATTCCGAGCATCGGCATCAACGGGTTGAGCGGCTTCGGCGACAGCACCGAGGGGCCGTACACCATCAGGAACAAAATGTTCGAGTTCATCGACAACGTGTCGTGGATCAAGGGCCGGCACTCGTTCAAGGTCGGCGCCCACGTACCGGATCGACCACTACAACCAGGTCGGCAACCAGTTCCCGCGCGGCGGGTTCCAGTTCGACGGCCGGGCGACCGGGTCGTTGAACGGCTACGGTGGCGCCATCGCGCCCTCGTTTGCCGACTTCCTGCTCGGCTACCAGCGTCTCTCCGAGCTGTCGGTCCAGCTGGCGATTACGGAATTCCGCGCGCTCAGCCAGAGCTATTACGTCACCGACACCTGGCGCATGAGCGACAACATGACGCTCGATCTCGGCTTGCGGTACGAATATGTGCCGCCGTTCGAGGACAATGCTGGCACGTTGATCAACGCCTCCATGCCGTTCTTCGACCAGGGCCTGCCCGTGGCCGACAAGTCCCAGCATCCAACCCTGGTGCGCATCGGCGAAGGGGATTTCTACGAGAATTTCAACATCCGCTACAACCCGGCGATGCAGACGGCACGTGACGGACGCCTCGGCAACCGCCTCGTCGACGACGACAAGCTGAACTTCGCGCCGCGGGCCGGATGGGCCTGGACGCCGACCCCTCTGACGTCGATTCGCGCCGGCGTCGGGATGTTCTACATGCAGGACACGGGCAACCCGCGCTTCGACATGGCCCGCAACGCGGCGGGACGCCGTCAGGACACCTCCAACCAGTTCTTCAGTCAGAACTGGAACGCGCCCTTCGTGGGCTCGGGGACCAATGCCTGCGGCGTGCAGCCGCCGATCGTCTGCATCTCGAACCACTACGTGCTCGGCAACGACTTCGACCGAACCACGCCGCGGATGCTGCAATACCTCTTCAACGTGCAGCGCGAGATCGGCGGGAACTCGGCGATTGAGGTCGGCTACCTCGGCTCGCGCAGCTACCAGCTCGAGCGCATGTTCGATCGCAACGACGTCATTGCCGGGAGCGGCCGGCACTCAGGAAAGCCGGCCCTATCCGGAGTTCACCCGCGTTCAGACGATCGGCAACGTCGCCGAAGCGCACGTACAACTCGCTGACGGCCAAGCTGACCCGCCGCCTCAACAACGGGTTCTCGGCACTCATCGGCTACACGCTCTCGAAGTCCGAAGACAACGGCAGCGGCATCCGCACGCTCAACGGCGATCAGCTGTTCCCGCAGAACAGCAACTGCGCGGCGGACGAAGTCAAGAGCGGATGCGAATGGGGCGCGTCGATTTTCGACGTGCGGCACCGCGTCGTCTCGTCGATCCTCTACGAGCTCCCGTTCGGCGAGGGCAAGAAGTACATGCAGGACGGCGTCGGTGGCGCGATCCTCGGCGGCTGGCAGTTCACCAATATCCTGAGCCTGTCGAGCGGCTTCCCGAGGAACCCGAACACTGGAGCGGATCGCGCGAACATCGGCCACGCCGATCAGAGACCGAACGCCGTCGTCCGGCCAGGATCCGAACGATGGACCGCAAACGATTCAACAGTGGTTCAACACCTCCGCATTTGTGCTGCAGCCGCAGTTATTCTACGGCGACGCCGTGCGAAACGGTCATGCTCGGACCGGGGATCTTCAACTTCGACATGTCGATCCTGCGGAACTTCACGCTCGGCGGCAGCAAGGCCCTGCAGTTCCGGCTCGAGGCCTTCAACACGTTCAACCAGCCCGTCTGGCAGGATCCGAACACGTCGGTGACGTCCGCGCAATACGGGCAGATCACCTCCACGCGCAAGCCGATGCGAGAGTTGCAGCTTGGCGTGAAGTTCAGCTTCTAGTCCGTTCTTCGTTCGCAACCGGTGGCCGTGATGGCAGCAATGCCATCACGGCCTTTTTTTTGCCGCGGCTAAGATAAGATTTCCTGGTGATCTTGCCGGGATTGCTTCCTTTGCGATCTTGTCAGGAACGCTTTCTTAGTGATCTTGTCAGGCGCTTTCTTAGTGTCCTTAGTGATCTAGAGGTTTTCACGATGCCACGTCCCGCCTCTCACGAATTCGCGGAGTTCTTCGCCGGGTATGTCGCGCGGGTTCCCGAAACAGATCCGCTTCCTGCGCTCGAAGCACAGCCCGCCGAGCTTCTGACGATCGCAGACCGCATTGCCCCTGAAGACGAGCTGTATCGATACGCGCTCGGCAAGTGGAGCGTGCGCCAGGTGTTCGGCCATCTCACCGACACCGAGCGCGTGATGGGCTACCGTGCCTTCTGCATCGCCCGCGGCGAGGAAAAACCGCTGCCCGGCTTCGACGAAAACGAGTACGTGGCCCGCGCCGACTCGGACGAACGGCCCGTCAAGGAGCTCGCGCACGAGTTCGCCGCTGTGCGTCATGCAAACCTGTGGGTCATCCGCCGCTGGACCGAGGAACACTGGGGTCGCCTCGGCAATGCCAACGGCCGAGTGGTGTCGGCCCGCGCCATCGCGTACATCATGGCGGGGCACGTCCGGCATCACGTTGCGTTACTGAGAGAGAAGTACGAGGGTGGAAGGGTAAGAAAGTAAAAGAAAAGGGAAAAGGAAAAAGGAATAGAAAGAGGACATTAGAAACGCTCTCGCTTCCTACTGCTTTTACCTTTTTACTTTCTATTTCACTTCTGGCCCCTCATTTTCTTGGCTCTACTTCTTCTATTTTCCTTATTCCTTTCATGAAGCTGTACAACGACCTCTCCTCGTGGTGGCCGCTCATGTCGCCGCCGGGTGAATACACGGAAGAGGCCGCGTTCCATCTGAAGGCGATGCAGCGCGCATCCGGGACGCCGATTCGCTCCGTGCTCGAGCTCGGCAGCGGCGGAGGGCATGTCGCGTCGCACATGAAGCACCACCTCCGCGAAATGGTGCTCGTCGACGTGTCGCCCGGGATGCTCGCGATGAGCCGCGCGTTGAATCCCGAACTGGAGCACCATCAGGGCGACATGCGCACGGTAAGGCTCGACCGTCAGTTCGACGCCGTGTTCGTGCACGACGCGATCTGCTACATGGCGACCGAATCAGACTTGCGAAAGACGTTCGAGACGTCGTTCGCGCACTGCACGCCGGGAGGCGTCGCGCTCTTCGCTCCCGACTACGTGCGCGAAAACTTCGAGCCGGGCACCGATCATGGCGGCCACGACGACGGCACACGCGGCATGCGGTGGGTCGAATGGCGATGGGACCCCGACCCGAGCGACACGACGTATCTGGTGGATTACGGCTATCTGCTGCGCGAGGGCGATGGCTCGGTCCACGTCGAGCACGATCGGCACGTCGAAGGCATCTTCGCTCGCGAAGACTGGCTGCGCTGGCTCTCCGCGGCCGGATTTCACCCGACAGTCGTACCGCTGGAGTTGACGGAAGTCGATACCCAGACGCTCGAAGTGTTCGTCTGCGTCAAACCGTCAGGGTCCGGCTAAAGCGTGACGCCGGTCCGGCTAAAGCCGGACACTACGGACCATCACGCCAGCTTCCGGAGGATGAAGCACTTCAAGTAGTACGTCTCGGGCATGCCGAGCACGACGGGATGATCGCGAGACTGCATGCGCTTCTCGACCACGCTCACATCGGTCCGTGCGTCAAGCGCGGCGTCGAAGATGACCTCCGCGAACATCGCTTCGTTCACGTGGTACGAACAGCTGCACGTGATGAGGAAGCCGCCAGGCTTCAGAAGCTTCAGCGCCCGCAGATTGATTTCCTTGTACCCGGAGATCGCCTTCGGAATGGCGGCCTTGCTCTTGGCGAACGCGGGCGGATCGAGGACGACCGCATCGAAGCGCTCGCCCATCCGCTCCAGCGTCCGCAGCTCGTCGAACACGTTCGTCGTCCTGACGTGCACGTTCGTCAGCGCGTTGCGCGCGGCGTTGCGCGCGAGCAGCGCCGTCGCCTCTTCCGAGATATCCAGCGCGGTCAGTTCGGCGGCATGCGGCGCGAGCTGCAGCGCGAAGCCGCCGGCATAACTGAAGCAGTCGAGCGCACGTCCGCGCACGTACCGGGCGGCGGCGATCCGGTTCTCGCGCTGATCGAGGAACGCCCCGGTTTTCTGCCCATGCCGCAGGTCGACGTCGTACTCGATCCGGCCCTCGCGGATCGACACCGTGTCGGGGATGGCGCCATCGAGCACGGCCACATGCTGATCGAGGCCTTCGAGCAGCCGCACGCGCGGATCGTTTCGCGCGATGATGCCCCTGGGCTGAAGCAGCTCGGCGAGCAGGCTGGTTATCTCCGGCAGAAGACGATCGCTCCCCTGTGAAAGGGCCTGCAGCGAGAGGTAGTCGCCGTAACGATCGATGACGAGCGACGGCACCAGGTCGCCTTCGCCGTGCAGCAGGCGGAACGCGGTGGCGTCGATGTCGAGCCGATCTCGAAACGAGATGGCCTGCTCCAGGCGCGCGCGCCAGAAGCGGCGATCGACCGGCTCGTCCTGGCGCGTCAGGATCCGCAGCGTGATTTGCGACCGGTCGCTGTAAAACGCGCGTGCGAGAAACCGTCCGCCCGGAGCGGCCACGCGCACGACCGCGCCGGCATCGGCACGGCCGCCCGACACATCGGCCTTGTAGACCCAGAAATGACCGCTGCGAACTCGCTCTTCACCTCGTGGGGTGACGGTGATGGTTGATTCCATACGGTTCTGGGTTCTGAGTGTTCTGCGGTTCTGAGTTCGGTTCGGTTCCGGGTTCCAGGTTCATCGCAGCAAAAACCAAGAACCAGGAACCAGCACCCAGAACCGCAGAACCCAGAACCTCGAACCGTATTATTATCGTTCCCCTCATGCGGATCGCGATTGGCGCAGACCACGCCGGCTTTCTTCTCAAGGAACACCTGAAAGAGACGCTCACCAGGCTCGGCCACGAGGTCGACGATCATGGCACCCACAGCGAGGCGTCGGTCGACTATCCGCCGATCTGCGCGTCTGTCGGACGGGCTGTGGTCGCCGGACGTGCCGATCGAGGCATCGTCCTGGGCGGCAGCGGTCAGGGGGAACAGATTGCGGCGAACAAAGTACGTGGCGTCCGGGCCGCATTGTGCAACGATCTTTTTACGGCCCGCCTCTCGCGGCAGCACAACAACGCCAACGTGCTGTCGATGGGCGGCCGCATCGTCGCCTTCGGGCTCGCCGATGAAATTCTCACGCTGTGGCTCGACACGCCGTACGAAGGCGGGCGCCACCAGAAACGCCTCGATCAAGTCGCGGAGATTGAAAACTCATGACGTTGAAAGCTGCAGCCCCGTCGTGCCGGTAGCCGCTCAGCCTCGCTGAGGCCGATCCCGAGATTTTCGCGGCGGTCCAGAACGAGCGGCGCCGTCAGAACGAAGGCCTGGAACTGATCGCCTCGGAAAACTTCGTCAGCCAGGCCGTTCTCGAAGCCGCCGGCTCGGTGCTGACCAACAAGTACGCCGAAGGGTACCCGGGCAAGCGCTACTACGGTGGCTGCGAGTTCGTCGACGTCGCCGAAACGCTGGCCATCAACCGGGCGAAATCGCTGTTCGGCGCCGAGCACGCGAACGTGCAGCCGCATTCGGGCGCGCAGGCGAACATGTCGGTGTATTTCACGCTGCTGAAGCCGGGCGACACGGTGCTCGGCATGAATCTCGCGCACGGCGGCCACCTGACGCACGGTCACCCGCTGAATTTCTCGGGCAAGCTCTACACGATCGTCCCCTACGGCGTGCGGAAGGATGACGAGCGCATCGACTACGACGAGCTCGCGCGCCTCGCCGACGAGCACAAGCCGAAGATGATCATGGTGGGCGCGAGCGCGTATCCCCGCGTCATCGATTTCGCCCGCATCGGCGAAGTCGCCAGACGCGTGGGCGCGCCGATGGTGACCGACATGGCGCATATTGCGGGGCTCGTGGCGGCCGGACAGCATCCCAGCCCCGTGCCGCACTCGGATTTCGTCACGACGACCACGCACAAGACGCTGCGCGGACCGCGCGCGGGCCTCGTGCTGTGCCGGGAGAAATACGCGAAGGATCTCGACAAGGCGCTCTTCCCCGGCATCCAGGGCGGCCCGCTCATGCACATCATCGCGGCCAAGGCCGTGTGCTTCAAGGAAGCCGCCGAACCGTCGTTTGCCGAATATCAGAAGCAGATCGTCGCCAACGCCAGGCGCCTCGCGAGCGTGCTCGTGGAGAGCGGATTCCGCCTGGTGAGCGGCGGCACCGACAACCATCTGATGCTGGTCGACGTCTTTTCACGCGGCCTCACCGGAAAGGCCGCCGAGGCGGCGCTCGGCAAGGCCGGCATTACGGTCAACAAGAACGCCATCCCGTTCGATCCCAATCCGCCGATGACGGCCAGCGGTATCCGCCTCGGCACGCCCGCGGTCACGACCCGCGGGATGGGCGAACGCGAGATGGACAAGATCGGCGAGCTCATCGCGCGCGCGCTCAAGACGCCCGACGACGAGGGCGCGCTCGCCATGGTGAAAGCGGAAGTCGAGACGCTGTGCCGGATGTTCCCGTTGTACGGGGCTTAACCCCCGCGACGTCACGGGGGTCAGACCCCTTTCTCGCCCGCGTTGCCGACGTCTTCGCCGATGCCGGCTCGCTCGCGCAGGCCCTGCCCTCGTTCGAAAGCCGTCCGGCTCAGCGCGAAATGGCCGACGCGGTCGCCGACACGCTGCGGAACGGCGGCGTGCTGCTCGTCGAAGCGGGCACGGGAACGGGCAAGACGCTCGCCTATCTCGCACCAGCCATCCTCAGCGGCCAGCGCGTGCTCGTGTCGACGGGCACCAAGAATCTCCAGGAACAGATCTATTTCAAGGACCTGACCGTGCTGCGCGACGCGCTCGGTGTGCCGTTCACCGCGACCTACATGAAGGGCCGCGGAAATTATCTCTGCCTCCACCGCTTCGAGACGTTTCGCGAAAACGCCGCCGGCGGGACGCTGCAGCTTTTCGGCGAATCCGCGGTGGAGACCTTCCTGCCCGTCATCGAGGAGTGGGCGAAGGAAACCGAGACCGGCGATCGCGCCGAGATGGCCGGGCTTCCCGAGGATCTGCCGTTCTGGGGAGAGATTGCCGCCACCTCTGAGAATTGCATCGGCACCGAGTGCCCGCGCTACACCGACTGCTTCGTCACGCGTATGCGGGCGCGCGCGGCCGACTCGAACCTGGTGATCGTCAACCATCACCTGCTGTGCGCCGACGCGGCCGTGCGGCAGAGCGCGTACGGCGAAGTCATTCCGGAGTGCAGCTGCGCGATCGTGGACGAGGCGCACCAGCTCGAGGACGTCGCCACCCAGTATTTCGGCGTCTCGGTCAGCAACTACCGGTTCGACGAGCTGGCCCGCGACGGCGAGCGGCTGATTGCAACCGGCGTCGCCGGCGAGCAAGGGCCGGCGCTGCGCGACGCGCTCGACCGCGCGCGCGAGCGCGCCCACGATTTCTTCAGGATCGTCGGCAACAGGCTGCCCGTGCGATCGCCACAGGCGAACGAGAACCGGGTGCGCATCACCAGCGGCACGATGGAACCGTTTTACGAGGATGCCGCGGTCGTGATGAGCGCGCTCGACGCGGTCGAATCCACCGCCGCACAGATAAAGCCTCCGCCGCCCGATCCGGACAAGCCCCATGAAGCGACGAAAATGGATCTGGCCGACCTGGCCAATCGCGCCGGCGAATTGCGCGACGAGCTGCGCTTCATCCTTCGCGCGAACGAACGCGACTACGTCTACTTCCTGGAAACGCGCGGCCGCGGAATATTTCTTCGGGCCGCGCCGATCGACGTGTCGACCATCCTGCGGGATGTCCTGTTCGATCGCATGAGGGCCACGATTCTCACGTCGGCCACGCTGACGGTCGATGGGACCTTCGACTACATCCGCAGCCGCCTGGGGCTGGAACAATCGGGCGCGGGGCGATTCGTCAAGCTGCCGGCGGAGTTCGACTACCGGCGGCAGGCGATCCTCTATCTGCCGCCGAGCATGCCCGACCCGCGATCGACGGACTTCACCGCCGCCGCGGCGCGAGAGATTATCGGCATCCTCGAGGCGAGCCGAGGGCGTGCGTTCGTGCTGTTCACGAGCTACGCGGCCATGCGGTCGATCCAGGCGATCGCGGAAATCGAGCTGTCCTATCCCATCCTCGTTCAGGGATCGGCCCCGCGCTCGGCGCTGCTCGATCAGTTCAGGAAAACGCCCAATGCGGTGCTCCTGGCCACGTCGAGCTTCTGGCAGGGCGTGGACGTCATGGGCGAGGCCCTGAGCTGCGTGATCATCGACAAGCTGCCCTTTGCGTCGCCGGGCGACCCGATCACCGCCGCCCGCATCGAAGCGATTGCCGAGCGGGGCGGGCAGCCGTTCAGCGAGTATCAGGTGCCGCTGGCGATTCTGGCGCTGCTGCAGGGATTGGGACGCCTGATCCGGCATCGCGACGACCGCGGCGTCCTGGCCGTGCTCGATCCCGCGTCTGCAGACCATGGGATACGGCCGCCGGTTTCTGGCCTCGCTGCCACCGGCCGCCATCACGCGCAACCGCGACGACATTCGCCGGTTCTTCGACCCGAGCGAGCCCACGGCGGGCGGGTTCGTGTAAACTAATGGCTAGTTTTCCTTGTATTTAGCCGATATCAAGGTCTTTGTGGAGGACTGACATGTTTTCCGGAAAACTCGGACGGCGGACGCTAACTTCAGGTATCGCGGGCGCCATTCTCGCCCTGGCCATCCCTGCTTTCGCGCAGACGGGGCGCGTCCAGGGCAAGGTCGTCGATGACAAGGACGCCGCGGTCCCGGGCGCGCAGATTCTGGTGACGGCGATCCCCGATCAAGGTGGCCAGAAATGGCAGGCGACCAGCGACAAGAACGGCAACTACATCATCGGCACGCTGCCCGAAGTCGGGCCAGTATCTCGTCGTGGCGAAGAAGGAGGGCGTCGGCGAAGACGAAGCCCGCGTGTCCGTGAAGATCGGCAACTTCACCACGACCAACTTCAAGCTGTCGGCGGCCGTGCGTGTCAGCGAGGAACAGGCCAAGAAGAACCAGGAAATCAAGAAGTACTTCGAAGCCGGTGTCGCGGCCGCCCAGGCCGGCAATCACCAGGCCGCGGTCGACGCGTTCACCGCCGCCGGCAACGCGATGCCGACCTGCGCCGACTGCTTCTTCAACGTCGGCGTGTCGCAGCAGATGATGAAGAATTCGGCAGGCGCCGAAGCGGCGTTCAAGAAGGCCATCGAGCTGCGGCCCAACTACCCCGAAGCGTACAACGCGCTCGCCGCGCTCTACACGGCCGACAAGAAAATGGACGAGGCCGCGGCCGCCTCGGCGAAGGCTGCAGAGCTGAGCGTCGCGGCTGGTGGCGGCGGCAACGCCGACTCGCTCTACAGCGCCGGCGTCGGCCTGTGGAACGCGAACAAGTTCGCGGAAGCGGGCTCGACGTTCGAAGCGGCGGTCAAGGTCAATGCCAATCACGCCGACTCGCACTTCATGCTCGGCAAGGTCAACTTGAATCTGGGCAAACTCAAGGAAGCGGCCCAGGAATTCGAGATGTACCTGAAACTCGAGCCGAACGGCAAGAACGCGGCGGAGGCGAAGACGACCTTCGAAGCGCTCAAGCCCATGCTGAAATAGTTCGTGGGTTCGTAGGTTCGTCGGTTCGTAGCGTTCGTTAGGTTCGTAGAGTTCGTAGGCCGGGTCTTGTTTCCCAAGACCCGGCTTTTTCTTTAGACCCGGCTTTTTTCTTTGATGGACCCTCTTTCCCACATCGCGCGCAACCTGGCCGAGGCCCGGCGGCGCATTGGCGAGGCGGCCCTGGCGGCCGGCAGGCGGCCCGAGGACGTCCGCCTGCTCGCCGTCTCCAAGACGTTCAGCCTGGACCACGTCAGGGCCGCTGTGGCGGCCGGACAGGAGGACTTCGGCGAGAACCGGGTACAGGAAGCCCTACAGAAAATCGCCGGATCGGCCGACCTTAAGATCAGGTGGCATCTGATCGGGACGCTCCAGTCGAACAAAGTCCGAAAGGCCGTCCCTCATGTCAGTGCCATCCACTCGGTGGACAGCCTGCGGCTGCTGGACGCCATCGACGCGGCGGCCTCTGAGGCCGGCGTCGCGCCCGAGCTGCTGGTCCAGGTGGACCTCGCCGGAGAAGCGACCAAGCACGGTGCGCCTCCCGCGGAAGCGAAAGAGATCGTCAGGGCCGCTGCCCGCTGCCGGTCGGCACGCTGTGTCGGGCTGATGACGATTCCGCCGTTTCTCGAGCAGCCCGACGCCGTGCGGCCGTACTTCGCCCGGCTTCGAGAGTTCCGCGACACGCTCGTGAGCGAGGGCACCGATCCCGCGATGCTGCGGGAACTGTCCATGGGCATGAGCCACGATTTCGACGTCGCCGTGCGCGAAGGAGCCACGATCGTGCGGCTCGGCACGGCCATTTTCGGGAAACGCGCCTGTTTGAAACAGAAGGTCAGAAGATTAGAGAAAACCTCCACTTTGGAGACCACGGTATGAAAGTCAGTCCGCTCGATCTTCGTCAGCTCCGGTTTCGCACCGCGTTTCGAGGTTTCGATCGCGCCGAAGTGCTTGCGCTCATCACCGAAGTCGCCGACGACTACGAGCACGCGCTGCGCGAGGTCGATCGGCTGCAGCAGGAAATCTCGAAGATGGAAGCGCTGCTGAACCAGCACCGCGAGCACGAGCGGGATCTGCGCGACACGATGGTCACCGCCCAGCGCGTGTCGGACGACATCAGGACGAACGCCGAGGCGCAGGCACGGCAGATCGTGCGCGAGGCCGAGGGCCGTTCGGATCTGCTGCTCCAGAAGACACAGGCGCGGCTCGAAGACATCCAGCGCGAGATCGACGGGATGAAGATGAAGCGCCGCGAGGTCGAGACCACGCTCGAGGCGTCGGTGTCGGCGCTGCGCAGCACGCTCGAGTTCGTGCGCGAGCAGGAACAGCGCGAACGGGAGGAGAGGATCCTCCTGCACCGCCCGCGCTTCGACGCGGCTCAGGGCGCCCCGTCCTTCGACATGGCTCAGGGCGGCCCGTCCTTCGACATCGCTCAGGGCGTCCCGGCGCAACCCGAGGGACGAGCGCCGGTCGAGCCGACGCGCCCGCATCGCCCAACGCGTCCAATGAAATCCGCCGGCTGGGTTCGGGAAACGCCTGACGGCGTCTCGCTCGACGTCAAGGTCATCCCCCGCGCCGGCGTCACCAGAGTCGCCGGCATCCGCGAAGGCCGCCTGCTCGTTCGTCTCGCCGCGGCTCCGGTGGACGGAGCCGCCAACGACGCGCTCGTCGCGTTTCTCTCAGAGATCCTGAAGCTGCCGGGACGGAATATCCGTGTGGAATCGGGGGCGCGAAGCCGCATCAAGCAGGTACGGATCGCCGGGACGACCGTCGCGCAGGTCTCGCGCGTGCTGTCGCTCTCTACGGAGAGATCGTGAGCACGTCGACGTCCACCTTGAACTCCCACGGATAGAAGTATCGTGGCAGGAGCTCGATGCGCTCCGAGTAGGTCGCGTCGATGAGCAGGTGATTCGGCTTACGCCGCACGGTCGATCACCTCGGGGTCGAGCGGGATCTCCCGCTGCTGCGCCGCCTCCAGCACCCTGTTGCGCAGCTCGGCATCGGTCTGGCGTCCCGCGAACTGCGCGATCTGATGAACGTCGTCGCGGAAGTTGTAGTAGCGGAGATACACGTCGCCCGCACGATAGGTGGCGTGCACGACCAGCGCGGCGACGACGAGCTTGATGATCGTTTTCATGCCTGTCCTGGTCCGATCACCGCACCTGGTGCAGCAGCCGCTTCCAGCGGGTTCCGGTCAGCACGTTGCCCGTCCTCGGCCTCGTACGACCAGTAGATCACCAGCGCGCGGCCCTTCACATAATCGCGCGGCAGAAACCCCCAGTAACGGCTGTCCTGGGAGTTGTCGCGGTTGTCACCCATCACAAAGTAATGTTTCGGCGGAACCGTCACTGGACCGTAGCTGTCGCGGGGATCGCCGTTCGACGGCTGCCGATCGCCGGGGTCCATCTCGTGCGGCATGGGCGGCGGTTCTTCCAGGTAATAGGCATAGGGCTCGTCGAGCAGCGTGCCGTTCACGTAGACCCGTTTGTGACGCACCTCGATCTGGTCGCCCGGCAACCCGATGACCCGCTTGATGAAATCGCGCTCGGGCTCCTCGGGATACTTGAAGACGATCACCTCGCGCCGCTCGATGTCGTTCATCGGCAGCAGCGCACCCTCCACCCCGCTCAGGTGCGGCCCGAACACGAACTTGTTGACCAGCAGATGATCGCCGATGAGCAGGTTCGGCTCCATCGATCCGGTCGGAATCTTGAACGCCTGGACGACGAACGTCCTGATGAAGAGCGCGAGCACGACCGCGATGACGAGCGACTCGAAGTACTCGCGCGCAACCGACTTCTTGAACGCCTCCTCGCTCACTCCCCCTCCGTCCCCATCTTCAGCACGGCCAGAAACGCCTCCTGCGGAATCTCGACCTTGCCGACGCGCTTCATGCGCTTCTTGCCTTCCTTCTGCTTCTCCAGCAGCTTGCGCTTGCGCGAGATGTCGCCGCCGTAGCACTTCGCGAGCACGTTCTTGCCCAGCGCCTTCACCGTTTCGCGCGCGATGATGCGGCCGCCGATGGCGGCCTGAATCGCGACCTCGAACATCTGGCGCGGAATCAGCTCGCGCATCTTCGACGCCAGCGCGCGCCCGCGCTCGTAGGCCGCATCGCGGTGCACGATGATCGACAGCGCGTCGACCGGATCGCCGTTGACGAGCATGTCCATCTTCACGAGCGGCGACTCCCAGTAGCCGGTCACATGATAGTCGAGCGACGCGTAGCCGCGCGACAGCGACTTCAGCCTGTCGTAGAAGTCGAGCACGATCTCGTTGAACGGCAGTTCGTAGGTGATCAGCACGCGGTTCGAGCTGATGTATTCGAGCGACTTCTGCACGCCGCGCTTGTCCTCGCACAGCTGCAGGATGCCGCCGACGTGCTCTGCCGGGCGTCAGCATCATCGCCGTGATGACCGGCTCTTCGATTTTCGCGACGTTCGCTTCCGGGCATCTTCGACGGGCTGTCGATCTCGAGCACGCTGCCGTCGGTCGTCGTCACCCGGTAGAGCACGCCCGGCGCGGTCGTGACGAGATCCATGTTGAACTCGCGCTCGAGCCGCTCCTGCACGATCTCCATGTGCAGCAGGCCGAGAAAGCCGCAGCGGAATCCGAAGCCCAGCGCCGCCGACGTTTCGGGCTCGAAGAAGAACGACGCGTCGTTCAGCCGCAGCTTCTCCAGCGCTTCGCGCAGCTCGCGAGTACTCATGGCTCTCGACCGGATACAGGCCGGCGAACACCATCGGCTTGATCTCCTTGAAGCCGGGAAACGGCTCCGTCGGCCGGCCGGTTGGTCTCGGTGATCGTGTCGCCGATCTTCACGTCGCTCACCGTCTTGATGTTCGCGACGATGAAGCCGACCTCGCCGGCGCCCAGTTCGTCGATCGGCTCGGGCTTCGGCGAGAAGACGCCGATCTGATCGATCTCGTAGTCCTGCCCTTGCGCCATCAACCGGATCTTCGTGCCCTTGCGCAGCGTGCCTTCGATCACGCGCGCGACGATCACGACACCGCGATACGGGTCGTACCACGAGTCGAAGATCAGCGCTTTGAGCGGCGCCGTCGGCGTCGCCTCTCCGGCGGCGGCAGCCGCTGCACGACCGCTTCGAGCACCTCGGTGATGCCGATGCCTTCCTTGGCGCTCGTCAGAATCGCGTCCGATCCGTCGAGGCCGATGATCTCCTCGATCTGTCGCCGCGCCTCCTCGGGCTCGGCGCCCGGCAGATCGATCTTGTTGATGACCGGAATGATTTCGAGATTGTGCTCGACCGCCAGGTAGGCGTTCGCCAGCGTCTGCGCTTCCACGCCCTGCGACGCATCGACGAGCAGCAACGCGCCTTCGCACGCGGCCAGCGAGCGCGACACTTCGTACGAGAAATCGACGTGCCCGGGCGTGTCGATCAGGTTGAGGACGTAGGTCTGCCCGTCCTTCGCCGTGTAATTCAGCCGGACGGCATGCGCCTTGATCGTGATGCCGCGCTCGCGCTCGAGATCCATCGAGTCGAGCACCTGCGCCTCCATCTCGCGGGCCTGCAGCGCGCCCGTCTGCTCGAGCAGGCGGTCGGCCAGCGTCGACTTGCCGTGATCGATATGGGCGATGATGGAGAAATTGCGGACGCGTGGCGGATCCATGAAAGGCTTCAGGCTTCAGGCTGCAGGCTTCGGGCCTGAGCACGATGCAACTACGATTGTACCTTGGGTGGCCTGGCGCCAGAAGTCGGCAGCCTGAAGCCGCATCGCCAGTCAGCGTCTATCGAGCGGAATATAGGTCTGCGGGTAAGCCGGACCGATGTACTCGGCGCGCGGACGGATCAGACGGTTGTTGGCGTACTGCTCGAGCACATGAGCGGTCCAGCCCGACATGCGGCTGACCGCGAACACCGGCGTGAACAGATCGACCGGAATGCCGAGCGCGTAGTAGGTCGTCGCCGAGTAGAAATCGACGTTGGCGTTCAACTGCTTCTGCGCCTTGACCACCTGTTCGATCTTCTGCGACATCTCGAACCAGCGAAGGTTGCCCGTTTTCTGGCAGAGCTCTTCGGACATCTTCCGCAGGTGCGTCGCGCGCGGATCTTCGGTGCGGTACACGCGATGGCCGAATCCCGGAATCTTCTCTTTCCTCGCCAGCTTCGCGCGGATGATCTCTTCGACTTTCTGGTCGGTCGCATCCTTGCCGATGTCGAGCAGCAGATTCATCACGTCGGCGTTGGCCCCTCCGTGGAGCGGCCCCTTGAGGGCGCCGATCGCGCCGACCATGGCCGAATGCACGTCGGTCAGCGTGGCGGCCGCGACACGCCCGGCGAAGGTGGACGCATTGAACTCGTGGTCGGCGTGCAGCACCAGCGCGATGTCGAGCGCCCGCGCTTCCAGCTGACTCGGCCGCTTGCCCGTGAGCATGTAGAGGAAATTGGCGGACTGGCTGAGCGCGGGATCGGGCTCGATGACGCCCCCGCCGGCCGCCAGCCTCCGAACGTCGCCACGACGGTGCCCACCTGCGCCGTCAACGTCACGCTGGTGCGATAGCGCCCCTCGGCCGACATGTCGTTCGCGCCCGGATCGAAATGCGAGAGCGCCGACACGAGCGTGCGCAGCGAGTCCATCGCGTTCGACGGTGGAAGCGAGCGCATGAGGCGCAGCACACCTTCGGGCAGCCGGCGCGACGCCGCCAGCTGGGACTGAAGCTCTCCCAGCTCGGCTCGATTCGGCAACCGTCCGTGCCAGAGCAGATAGCAGACTTCTTCGAACGTCGCGTGGTCGGCCAGATCGTGGATGTCGTAGCCCCGATATGCCAGCACACCGCGGGCTCCATCCAGATAGCAGATGGACGAGGTCGCCACGACGATGTCTTCGAGACCCGCTTTGGCAGGAGTGTCGATGGCCACTAGGGGAATGATAGCGTACCGGTTCTCAGTTCTCAGTTTTCAGTCCAGTGAGGGCCACGGTAGCGCAGGGCCTGAGCCCTGCGCTACCAGGAACTGATGACTGAAAACTGTGAACTGACGACTGAAAACTACTGCGTGTCCGCTTCCTGCGTGTTCAGCACGACGCCGTCGCCGGCGAACTGCTGCACGACAGAAAGGAGGCCGGTGTAGAGGAAGCCGATTTGGAAGAGCACCAGGAACGGCAGCGTTCCATAGATGCCGTTGGCAAGCGCGTAGAAGACCGTGGCTGTGAAGTAGAGCCCGAGACCCATCTCGATGAGCGGCTGCATCGTGACCGATTGCCGATACCGTTTGGTCGCCCACTCGTCGCCGTCGCCCTCGATCCGGTACTTCGGCGTCCTGGTGAACTCGGTCTTCTTGTCGAACAGCGCTTCGAGCACCGCCTTGGTGTTGTTGACGGACAGGCCGATGCCGATGGAAATCAGAAACGGCATGTAGCGGAGGCGCGCGACCCAGTCACGGTGTAGTTCCCGCTGACACACCATGTAAAAATTGCAGAACGACATGGTGGCGGCGAAAAACAGCGGCACGTCGATGAGCAGCATCTCGTACCAGCCCATCTCGTAGCGGATCACCATCGACGGGAAAATCAGCACGCAGAGCACCGACATGAGCAGGTAGTTGAAGTTCGCCGTGAGGTGGAAAAAGGCTTCCGCTTTCACCTCGAGCGGCAGATCCGCCTGCAGCAGCCGCGGCAGCAGCTTCCGGCACGTCTGAATCGAGCCCTTCGCCCATCGGTGCTGCTGCGATTTGAAGCCGTTCATTTCCACCGGCACTTCAGCCGGCGACACGACGTCGGGGAGGAAGATGAACTTCCAGCCGCGCAGCTGCGCGCGATAGCTCAAGTCGAGATCTTCGGTCAGCGTATCGTGCTGCCACCCGCCGGCGTCGCCGATGGTCTCCCGGCGCCACATCCCGGCCGTGCCGTTGAAGTTGAAGAACCGTCCCGCGCGATGGCGGCCGCCGTGCTCCAGGATGAAGTGGCCGTCGAGCAGGATGGACTGAATCTTCGTCAGGAGGGAGTAATCCTGATTGATGTGTCCCCACCGGGCCTGTACCATGCCGACTTTCGGATCCCCGAAGTGCGGCAGGAGCCTGTGGAGGAAGTCCGCAGCCGGCAGAAAATCCGCGTCGAAGATGGCGATGTAGCTGCCCCGGGCCACGTTGAGACCGGCTTCCAGCGCCCCGGCCTTAAAGCCTGTGCGGTCTGTGCGATGGAAGTACTTGATGTCGATGCCGTGCGCCGCATGGCGGCGGACCGCCAGCTCGGCGATCTCGCAGGTCTCGTCGGTTGAATCGTCCAGAACCTGGATTTCGAGCAGTTCCCGAGGGTAATCGAGGCGGCAGACGGCTTCGATAAGCCTGTCAGCCACATACATTTCGTTGTAGATGGGCAGCTGAACGGTAACGACCGGCAGCGGGTCGAGCGCAGCCGGCTCGACCGGTTGGGAATCCTTATGCCTCATGTAAAGATACACGAGGTAGTAGCGGTGCCAGCCGTAAACCGCCAGGATGCTCAATACAAAGAAGTAGCTGACGAGAATGATGGTGTCAGAAGGAGTCATTCAGTGAGCAAAGCGGGCGGCAAAACGTCTGTAGATTATACTCCAAACGGCACTTTGGCCGGTTTGCAGCAATTGCTGGACCAGGTACGGGACCGCCAGATCGCCCCGCGAAGCCGCCGCCGAGTCTCTTCTGCAACTCGTCAATGCGCAACTGACACAACCGTACCAAGATCTCGGGTTCGCGCGGGTGGACCATCAGCGCGAGCTTCGCCAGGGCTTCCCGGAAGTGGTCTTCGGCCTCGGAAAGACCCCCGCGCAGATCGCCGCCATCTCCTCGGAGATCGTCGCGCACGGGCACACGTTGCTGGTCACGCGTGCCAGCGAGGAGGCGTTTTCCGCCGTTCACACGGTCGTGCCCGCCGCAACCTTTCACCCTGTTGCACGGACCATCACGTGCCGTCAGAACGACGTGCTGGAGGGCCGTGGAACGATCCTGGTGGCAGCCGCGGGCACCTCCGACCTGCCGGTTGCCGAGGAAGCGTGCGTGACGGCGGAAGTGATGGGCAATTCGGTCGATCGCCTGTTCGACGTCGGTGTCGCCGGCATCCATCGGCTGCTCGGAGAGCATGCGCGCCTGATGGCCGCCCGGGCGGTCATCGTCGTGGCGGGCATGGAAGGCGCACTCCCGAGCGTGGTGGGCGGGCTCGTGAGGGTGCCCGTGATCGCGGTTCCGACCAGCGTTGGGTACGGTGCGAGCTTCGGCGGGCTGGCGGCGCTCCTGGGCATGCTGAACAGCTGTGCCGCAGGCGTTTCCGTCGTGAACATCGACAACGGGTTTGGCGCGGCGGCGATTGCAAGCAGGATCAATCATTTATAAGGATCTGGATTCTAGGGATCTGGGGTCTGGGTCCATCGAGCGCTCGTCTAGATCCCTGGATCAGTATATCGCTGATCAGCACATTACGCGCACTCGAGTGGGATCGCATCGTCGAGGTCGTACGCGGCTTCGCGCTGACGCCCCTTGGTGCGGCACGTCTGGCCGAGCTTCAGCCGCAGACCGATCCGCACCGCGTGTCGCAGCTCGTGGCGGCCACGACCGAAGCCGTCAAATATCTCGACACGAACCCGGAGTTCTCGCTGAACGCCTCGGAGGATCTCGAAGCCGTGCTCTCGGCGCTGGCGGTCGAAGGCCGCGCGCTGGAGCCGGCCCGGCTGCTCGCGTTTGCGGAATTTCTCGATTCGGTCGCGCTCACGTGCGCCGCGATTCGCCGCGCGAACGGTCCGTTCCCGGCGCTGAAGACGATTGCCGAGAACTGTGGCTCGTTCAAGAGCCAGACCGGCGAAGTGCGGAGCAAGATCGATCCGTCCGGCGAGGTGAACGACAATGCGAGCCCGGAACTGGGGCGCCTGCGCACGCACTTGCGGAAGCAGCGGGCGCGGCTGCGGTCGACGCTCGAATCCTATCTGAGGGGTAAGGACACCTCGCGCTATCTGCAGGACCAGGTCGTCAGCGACCGCGACGGCCGCTACGTGCTGGTCGTCAAGGCCGAGCATCGCTCTGCGATTCCAGGAATCATCCACGGCAGTTCGGGCAGCGGCGCCAGCCTCTACCTCGAGCCGCTCAGCACCGTCGAGATCAACAACGAGATCGTCGCGCTCGAACAGCAGGAGCGGGAAGAAGTCCATCGCATTCTCCGGCAGCTGACGGACCTCTTCCGGGCCAAACCGATCGAGTTGCGACAGGCGATCGACGCGGCCACCGAGCTCGACATCCTGCAGGCCAAGGTGCGCCTGGCGCGTCTCACGTCTGGCGTCGCGCCTGTCGCTCTCCACCGACGGCCGGCTCGAGCTGAGAGGGGCGCGCCACCCTCTTCTGATCCCTGCGGTCGTCGATCGGCTGGACGACGCCGGGCGTCCGGCTCGAGGGGACGTGCCGGCGCGGGCGCCTGTGCCGGTGGACATTCTCCTGATTCCACCGATCACGGTGCTCCTCGTCACCGGGCCGAACACAGGCGGCAAAACGGTGGCGCTGAAAACCGCGGGCCTCAGCGCGCTGATGGCACAGGCCGGACTGTTCGTGCCAGCCGCGGACGCGCGGCTTCCAGTCTTCCGCTCTGTCTTTGCCGACATCGGCGACGAGCAATCGATCGCGGCGAACCTGAGCACGTTTTCGTGGCACATCACCAACATCGCGGGCATGGACCGTTCGCTCGCCTTGCCGGCGCTGGTCCTGCTCGACGAGCTGGGCGCGGGAACCGATCCCTCTCGAAGGCGGCGCTCTCGGTGTCGCGATCATCGAGCACTTCCGCACGCGCGGGGCCACGGTCGTCTCGACGACGCACTACGAAGCCTTGAAGACGTACGCCGCCACCACCGGTGGCGTCACGGCCGCCGCATTCGGATTTACGCCGGATACGTACGAACCGACCTATCACATTCAGTACGGTTCGCCCGGCCGCAGCCTGGCGCTCGAGATGGCCGGCCGGCTGGGCCTGAACGGCGCGATCATCGACAGCGCCCGGAAGAATCTGACCGAGCGCGAGGCGCAGCTGGCCGAGCATCTCGCGAAGGTCGACACCGACTTGCGTGCGCTCGAGCACGAACGGCGGCTGGTGAAGCGCGAGCGCGAAGCCCTCGGAGAGGCCGACAGCCGCGCGCGCGGCCGCGAAGAGGCATTACGCCAGCGCGAAGAGACGTTCAAGCTGCGCCTGAACGAGAAGCTCGACGAGCGGATGCGCGATGCGCGGGCGGAAATCGACGCGGTGGTGGCGGACCTGAAGAAACAGGCGTCCGCGCTGACCGAGCAGGCCGCCCGGAACGTCGCGACCGCGCCGACCACCGGCGATACCGGCCGCCTGCGCGGCGACGCGCGGGCCGCCATCGATGCGCTCGTGGACAAGTACCGCAAGGACGAAGCGCCGGCGCCGCCGCCCCCGGACGTGGGTCCGCCGCGCATCGTCAACGTCGGCGACCGCGTGGTGCTCGGCGCGCTCGGCCTCGAAGGCATCGTCGTCAACGTCCACGATCGCGAAGCCGAGGTGGAGGTGCGCGGCAAGCGATTCCGCGCGCACACCGCAGAGCTGCGGGTGCTCGGGGGCCCGCCGCCGCGGCCGGCGCCCGCGCCGGTGCGAGTGAACGTGCAGTTGCAGCCGCGCGACGGCGCCGGGTCGAGCGAGCTGCTGCTCGTCGGCAACACGGTCGATCAGGCGCTCGATCGCCTCGAGAAGTTTCTCGACGAAAGCCTCCTCGGCGAGCAGCGCACCGTCCGGCTGATCCACGGTTTCGGGACGGGCCGCTTGAAGGAAGCCGTCGTGGAGTTCCTGCACAAGCATCCGCTGGTCACACAGGTCCGCGCGGCCACGCCGCAGGAAGGCGGTGGGGGTGTAACTATCGCTGAACTCAAAGAGTGAATGCAGATTGCGATGTAGATTGCGCAGATTGATTTCAGATTGAGCTCAGATTCTAGATTTCAGCTTTTAGTTTTAAGCTTCCTGATTACCCCGTGCCCTTTCCCCAGTCATTCATCGACGACCTGCGCATGCAGGCCGACATCGTGCAGGTCGTGCAGGAGTACGTGTCGCTCAGGAAGTCGGGCGCCGTCTACAAGGGCCTCTGCCCGTTTCACTCCGAGAAGACGCCGTCGTTCCAGGTCAACCGCGAGAAGGGGTTTTTTCATTGCTTTGGCTGCCGGGCCGGCGGCGACGTGTTCAAGTTTCTCGAACTGCAGGAAAAGCTCGGCTTCGTGGACGCGGTCAAGCATCTTGCGGCGAAGTTCGGCATGCCGATTCCCGAGGAGGTCGGCGGCGCGCGAATCGCACGCCGATGCCACCGAGCGTGAGGCGCTGCTGAAGGTGCACGAGCGCGCCGCTGACTATTTTCAGGCACAACTGCGCACTCCGGCCGGCGGACGCGCGCATGCGCATGCTGCACGAGCGGGGTCTTACAGCCGAAACGATCAAGAGGTTGGGACTGGGGTATGCGCCGCCATCGCTCGAGGGACTGAAGACCGCGCTGAACAAGGACGGGCTCGCGCCGCCTCTGCTGGTGCGCAGCGGCCTGGCCGTCGAGCGCGACAACGGACAGACGGTCGATCGATTTCGAGGCCGGCTGATGATTCCCATCGCGCGCGATGCCGGCTCGATCGTCGCGTTCGGCGGACGGGCGATGGAAACCGACCAGCAGCCGAAGTATCTCAACTCGCCGGAAACACCGATCTACGTCAAGAGCCGGACCCTCTACGGACTGAATCTCACCAAAGCCGACATCCGGCGGCTCGGATATGCCGTCCTGGTCGAGGGGTACTTCGATTTCGCCCAGCTGGTGCAGGCAGGCATCGCTCCGGTCGTGGCCTCGTGCGGCACCGCGCTGACCTCGGCCCAGGCGCAATTGCTCCGGCGGTTCACGGCAAAGGTCATCCTGAGCTTCGATCCCGATGCCGCCGGCCAGGGCGCCGCCGCGAAATCGTGCGAGCTGCTCGTCGCCGAAGGGTTCGAGGTGAACGTGGCCGTGCTGCCTCCGGGCGACGACCCGGACGGCTTCGTCCAGAAGCGCGGCCGGGACGCCTACGTCGAGCTGCTGAAGGGCTCGCGCCCGTATCTGGAGTATCTGCTCGACCGTGCAGCCGCCGGCCACGACCTGACCACGGACGAGGGTCGCCGGCAGTTCCTGACGGCCATGCTTCCGGTGGCCGCCCGCATCCCCACCGAGGTCGGCCGCGAACAATTCGGTGAACGGCTGGCCCACAAGGCTCGTATTACTCAAGAGGCGATTCGCGCGGAAGTGCGCAAAGCCGCTGTCCAGAAACGCGTCGATCCCGGAGTCGTACGGGAGCTTCCCACCTTCGGGCAGGTGAAACAGGCCGAAAAGGGGCTGATTTGGGCGCTGGTTCACGAAACGGCGCAGGGGCTGGCAGCTCTCAACGTTTTGCAGGATAATGACTTAGAAGGTTTGGCGACACGGAGCGTCCTCGAACACGCTCGCGCCGTGGCCGACCGACCCCCTGCGGTGTTGCCTTCTGCGCTGTTCGAGCGTCTAAACCCTGTGGAGGTCCAACTCGTCACCAGCATCGCCGCGGCCGCCAGTCCCCCGGCTCCAGCGGCCGAATGTGCACGTGCCATCCAGCGGCTTCGATGCGAGCGCGAACAGGCGGCCGTCCAGCGGGAAATCGATCGTCTCCAAGAGCTCGGTGGACAACACGATTCGGAAATTAACGCGTTATGGCAGCGGAAACGCGATCTTCTGCATCAGATAGAGGCGCTGGCACGCGAAAAGGGGGCAGACCCCATATTTCGCTGACGAGGCGGAACGTAGGGCCGGCCCTGTCTTCGGTTATCATGTCGGGTTCGCGGTTGGTAGGAGGAACGCTTGTCGATTGAAGAAAAATACGACGAAGTACGGCAGCTGATTTCCATCGGCAAGGAAAAGGGCTACCTGCTGTACGACGAGGTCAATGAGCTCCTGCCGGCCGAGATTACCTCGTCCGACGAGCTCGACGACCTGTTTAATACGTTTGGCAGCGCGGGTATCGAAGTCGTCGACTCCGAGAAGACCTACCTGCAGGAGAAGCAGTTCGATCGCACGGCCGAGGGCAGTGAGGAAATGGAGCTCGACCTCACGCCCGGCGCGCTGGACAAGACGAACGACCCCGTCCGCATGTACCTGCGCGAGATGGGCACCGTTCCCCTGCTCACCCGCGAGGGCGAGGTCGAGATTGCGCGCCGCATCGAGCGCGGCAAGCTCGCCGTCATCAAGTCCATCTCGCGCACGCCGACCGTCGCCAAGATGATCATCGCGATGGGCGATCAGCTGAAGGCCGGCACGCGCACCATCCGCGAGCTCGTCATCTTCCAGGACGACGAAATTACGGACGAGCGCGTCGAAGAGCGCGCGAAAGAAGTGCTGAAGCAGATCGACGCGATCCGGAAGCAGCGCCTGGTCGTGCAGAAGCTCGAAGAAAAGCTCAACGAGACGGCGAGGGGCACCGACACGCGCCAGAAGCGGAAGTATCGCAAGGCGCGATGGGCCGTCATGCGGGCGCAGGTCGAGCTGTCGCAGCTGGTGCGCGAGGTCGAGTTCACCGAGCTCGTGAAACGGCGGCTCATCGAGCAGATCAAGGACGAGGTCGAATCGGTCCGCAAGATCGAGCGCGAAGCCGAAGGCATCGAGCGGCAGATCAACCCGAAGGGCAAGAAGCCGCCGAAGCTGAAGGACGACGACAAGAAGAACATGCAGCGCCGCATCAAGGAATTGAGGGCGGCGGTGAAAGTGCGCACCGACGAGCTCGAGCAGACCACCGAGCACCTCCGCGCGACGCTCGACACGATCTACCGCGGCGAAGTGCAGGCGGAGCAGGCCAAGAAGGAGCTGGTCGAAGCGAACCTGCGGCTGGTCGTCTCGATCGCGAAGAAGTACACCAACCGCGGGCTGCAGTTCCTCGACCTGATTCAGGAAGGCAACATCGGCCTCATGAAGGCGGTCGACAAGTTCGAGTACCGCCGCGGCTACAAGTTCTCGACCTACGCGACGTGGTGGATCCGGCAGGCGATTACGCGCGCGATTGCCGACCAGGCGCGCACGATCCGCATTCCGGTGCACATGATCGAGACCATCAACAAGCTCATCCGCACGTCGCGCGCGCTCGTGCAGGAGCTCGGGCGCGAGCCGACGTCGGAAGAGATTGCCAAGCGGATGGACATCCCGGTCTCGAAGGTCCGCAAGGTGCTCAAGATCGCGCAGGAGCCGATTTCGCTGGAGACGCCGATCGGCGAAGAGGAAGATTCGCATCTTGGCGACTTCATCGAAGATCGCCAGGTCGTGTCGCCCGCCGAGGCGGTCATCAACCTGAACCTCAAGGAGCAGACCGAGTCGGTGCTGAAGACCCTGACGCCGCGCGAGGAGCGCGTCATCAAGATGCGCTTCGGCGTCGGCGACGGCAGCGAGCACACGCTCGAAGAGGTGGGGCAGAATTTCGCGGTCACGCGCGAGCGCATCCGCCAGATCGAGGCCAAGGCGCTGCGCAAGCTGCGGCATCCGTCGCGAAGCCGCAAGCTGCGCGCGTTTTTGGAAGGACGAACGGGGTAGGAATCATCACGTAAGGGCCTATAGCTCAGCGGTCAGAGCCGCCGGCTCATAACCGGCCTGTCCCAGGTTCGAATCCTGGTGGGCCCACCACTTCGCTCACGCTGGCGCTGAAGCGTGAGCCGTGGCAAGCCCTGCGAAGTGCCACGTCGCGCACAGCGCGAAGGTGGACTGCAACGTAAACGACGATGACACTCACTTATCCTGTCGGCCACCGCACCCCGCCCGATGCCGTAAGGCATCAGCGGGCCGCTATGCCCCTGTACCTCGACCCAAGCCCCGCTCGCGCGGGGCTTTTTTTTTACCTATGAACACTGATCTCACCCGCCTCATCCAGCTGCAGCGCCTCGAAACCGCCGCCGAAGACGCGCGGCGCAGGATTGTCGACCATCCGGCCCGCGCGCAGACGCTCGACGCGCGGCTGCAGTCGGCTCGCGATGTGGTCGCCGCGGTCAAAGCCCGTCTCGCCACCGCCGCCGACAAGCGGCGGGCCGAAGAGAAAGAGGTCGCGGCCGTTCAGACCCGCCTGGCGAAGTACAAGGATCAGCTGCTCGAGGTGAAAACCAACCGCGAATACACCGCGATGCTCCACGAGATCGAGGCGGCGCAGAACGACATCCGCGGGCGCGAGGATCGCATCCTCGAGGTCATGCTCGAGTCCGACGAGCTGAATGCCGGCCTCAAGAAGGGCGAGGCCGAGCTGAAGACGTCGGAGAAGGAAATCGCCACCGAGCGTTCGGCGCTCGACGCGGAGCTGGCGACGCTGCAGGCCGAGATCGACCGTTGCACGGAGGCGCGCCAGAAACTCATCGCGGAAATCGATCGAAGCGTCCTCAGCACGTTCGAAACCGTCGCCAAGGGCCGCAGAGGCGTGGGAATCGCCGAGGCAAAGAACGGCCTGTGCACCATCTGCCACGTACGCCTGCGGCCGCAGATATTCAACGAAATCCGCCGCAACGCGTCGATCATCCAGTGCGACAGTTGCCAGCGGATCCTCTACTACGTCGGCGAGAGCGAAGCCCCGGCTTCCGTTCCCCAGGTCTGAATGGCCATCGTCGCGTATATCGATGGTGGCGCGCGCGGGAATCCCGGCCCTGCCGGTTACGGGGTGCGCATCGAAGACGAGCAGGGCACGCTCGTCGAGGAATTCAACGGATATCTCGGGTCGGCAACCAACAACGTCGCCGAGTACAACGGTCTCGTGGCCGCGCTCAAGTATGCGCAGCAGCATGGGCACCGGAACGTGCGTATCAAGTCGGATTCAGAGCTGCTCGTGAAGCAGATGCGCGGCGAGTACCGCGTCAAGAATCCCGGCCTCCAGGCGCTCTATCAGCAGGCGCGCACGATTGCGATGGGCCTCGACCGCATCGTCTACGAGCACGTGCGCCGCGAGCAGAACAAGGACGCCGATCGGCTCGCCAATCTGGCGATGGATGAAGGCACGCGAAGTAGAGACCAGGAAACGACTAGACCCCTTCGATTGTCGACGGTGGACTGACCAACGCCGGCGGTCCCGGACGTGGCCTGCGGCCGTCCCCAGCGCGCCAGCGCGGCCGCCCCGAGGCCGGCCGTCCACGCCATGTATTCGAACAGGAAGCCAATCGCGGCGATCGGCCAGACCATGGTCATTTCGCCGGTAAGCCCGACGAGCCGCGCGAGCAGGACCGGCGAGACGATCAACAGGATGCCCACGAAGGTGGCCGCGTATGGGCTCGCACGGAGCGCATCGAATCGTTCCTGCAACAGCCGCCCGATCTGATACGCCACTGCCGTAAAGCCGACGAGCATCGCCACTCCCCCCGCGATGACGGCCACGGGCAGGAGGACCAGCAGCGGAATCCCCACGACGGTAATGACGAGCAGAATCGCGGTCATGATCATCACCGGGATGAACAACATCTCGGCAAGAAAGCCGACGAACCACGATTTCACCGGGTCGGCCGCCACGCGATCGGCGATCTGCTCGACCGGACCGCGCGCAATGAAGAGGACGAGAGCGGTGAGCAGGACGAGCAGGCCGATGCGTACGAGCGTGGTCGTCAGACGCGCCACGGGGTAGATGCCGCTCATCCAGTCCCAGTTCCGGTTACGGGACCATTCACCGCGCCACGGGACGCCGCCAAACCCGACTTCCTGAAGGCGCCCGCGAAAGATCGCCTTGGAATCGCGCGTCAACATGCCGCCGACGACCGTCACGTCGCCGCGCACGTCGGCCTGTGGTCCGAAACTCGCCGACCCCGCCACCACCACGACCTCACCGTCGACCTCGCCGTTGATGGTCGCGGCGCCGCCTATGACCACGACGTCGCCACGCACACTCTCGTCGGCGTCAACCGCAACGCTTCCCCCGATGCGGACGATATCTTCCCGTCCTGCGAGCGCGAGGTACTCTGGCCTGTTCTGGCAAAGAACCTGGCTCTGCCATCGTCGGCGCCGTGGACCGCGGGTTCTGCCGCAGTCGGCTTTCCGATGCGGGCTTCTCGCCACGAGCCAGCGCCCGGCGGGCGTCGCTGTCCAGATACGAGAGTTGCAGGACGAGATCGCTGTTGCTGCCGAGCCGCTCGCCGAGCTCCGCGCCCGTCACCGGCGTTCCGTCGATCGCGATCGTCTGGCCCGCAAGCTCGATCGATCGCACGGACGTCTTGAACTTCGGCCGCAGCACGACGCCGTTCGCGATGGGCAGGATCTCGAACCGCGCTTCGAGCTGACGGCGCAGGCCATCGACACGCGGCTGAGCCGATCCCGTCATGACGGCGAGCATGATGAGAAGCGGCACGCTAAGAAAGTTCTTGCCATTGCGAGTCCTCCCCTTCAGAAGCGAGCAGCCGGCGCAGAGCCGAGAGTGACAGCGCGCACACGACACCCATCAACACGAGACCGGTCGTACCTTCCACCGTTGCCGCGGCTCTCGCAACGGCGAGGCCTGTTGTGCTGAACACGTCCACCACCGCGATGCCGGTCGCGGACAAACTGCATCATCGACATGCCAATCCGGACGCCGTGGCTGACGAGGCTGGTGAGACCGCTCGCGAAAATCGGATGGCTGAGCACGAGCATCAACGATGAAAGCGCGACCCCCGCGACGACCGCCGCCCACCCGGCCAACGATGTCAGCGGGTTCCGAAGCGCCCGGCGTCCGGCCGGCAGGGGCTCGCGCCGGACGGCCCGCATCGTGCGCGCGACGAACTGGTCCGACGGCGCCGGCGTTTCCACACCCCTGAAGAGCGCGCGCAGCTCTTCATCGCTCAACGAGCCGGGCAGGTTCAGCGGGTTGTCGGGCTCCATCCCAGGTTCTCCATATGCTCCGCCAGCTCTTTGCGCGCGCGGTGGAGCGTGCTCTTGACCGTGCCCATCGGCAGTCCGGTGATTTCCACGATCTCGTCGTAGTCGAGGTCGCGCTCGTATCGCAGCGCGACGACCTCGCGATAGTCCGGCCTCAGCCGCGCGATGGCCTTCTGCAGGGCGCCGGCCAGCTCGATGCGCTCGGTGATAGCCGCCGGCGTCGCGGCCGACGTGTCGGCAAACTCGCGCATCCGCGTACCGTCCTCTGTCGTCTCCTCGAGCGGCTCGGTCACCAGCGAGCCCTTCCGCACTTCATCGATGGCGACGTGATGCGCAATCGTGAGGAGCCATGCCGAAAACTTCCGATGCACATCGTAGGTGTGCAGGGCGCGAAACGCCTTGACGAACGCGTCCTGCGCGAGCTCCTCGGCCCGCGCCGGGTCCCGGACCATCCGCACGATCAGGCCGTAAATCGGTCGCTGATACCGCTGGACGATGTCGCGAAACGCTGATTCGTTCCCATCGAGCGCTCCACGAACCAATTCGACGTCGGTGGCAGGCACGCCCTCTGTTTCTCTACGAAAATTCGGCGATCCGGGTTGCAAAAGCCTACTGCAACCTTGGATCCTGTTGCTCCGTCTAAGGTTGCATGCGTTTGGCGGTCGTTTTTGCCTGGATTTGCCTGATTTTGGTCGCGGTTCCGCGTGATAGCCATGGCCAGCCCGCACAGGCAGCCCAGCTGACCGCCCGCCGCCTGACGACCCCGCCCAAGCTCGACGGCGTGCTCGACGACGAGGCCTGGTCGCAAGACCCGCTCCCGCTGGACACCTGGATGTCGTACAACCCGATGCGCGGCGAGGCCGCCGCCGAAAAGACCTCCGTCTGGGTGGCCTACGACGATGCGGCCATCTATTTTGCGTTTCGCTGCCTCGACACGCAGCCCGACCGCATCCGGACGAACATCAGCCGCCGCGACAACGCGTTCAACGACGACTGGGTCGGGTTGAGCCTCGATTCCAGCCACGCGGGACAACTGGCGTATCACCTCTTCGTGAACCCGAGCGGCATTCAGATGGACGCGCTGCAGAGCGGCAGCAACGGCGAAGACTTCGCGCCGGACTGGGTGTGGCAGAGCGCGGGCCACGTGGGCTCCGACGGATGGTCGGCGGAGATTCGCGTGCCGATCGAAAACATCCGCTTCCAGAGCGGCACCGACGTGCGCATGGGCGTGCTCTTCTGGCGCCGCCTCAGCCGCACCGGCGTGTCGACCTCGTGGCCCGAGATGCCGTCGGGCAAATGGGTGTTCGACGCCAACGCGTCGATCGTGTTCGACCAGCTGCAGTCACGGCTCCTGCTCGATGTCATTCCGAGCTCGACGTTCTCGACCAATCAGGTTCGCCGCGACGAGCTCGGCTGGAAGTCGACGCGCGCGCGAGGGGATTTCGGCGTCAGCGTGAAGTACGGCATCACGTCGGCCGTCACGCTCGACGCCACGGTCAACCCCGACTTCAGCCAGGTCGAGAGCGATCAGTTCGAAGTCGAAGTGAACCAGCGCTTCCCCGTGTTCTTCAGCGAGAAGCGGCCGTTTTTCATGGAAGGACTCGGCCTCTTCAATCTCGCCGGCACCAACGGCGACGCCACGATGCGCACCGCGGTGCACACGCGCACGATCGTCGATCCCAGCGCGGGACTGAAGCTGACCGGCGCCGCCGGCCGGCATACCTTCGGCGTGCTGTCATCGGCCGACACGTCGGTCGAGGGCACGCGCCAGCGGCTGTTCACGGTCGGGCGCGAAGTCATCAATTTCGGGCGCGGGCAGTACGTCGGCATGCTCCTGTCGGATACGGAGTATGGAACCGACTACAATCGCGTCGCGGGCGGCGACGTCAGCGTCAAGAAGGGCGAGCATTTCTCCGCGAACGGATCGTTTCTCACGACACACTCGCAGTCGGTGACGGGTGAAAAGAGCAACGGGATCGGCACCCAGGGCTCCTACTTCTACAGCACGCGGCGGTTCGACGTCGGCGGACAGCTCGAGCACTACGATCGCGGCTTCCGGATGGACACGGCGTTCATCAATCGCGTCGGCGTGACGCGCGGCTGGCAGTACCAGGCCGTCAACTTCTATCCCTCGCATCCGCGTTTCACATGGATCAAACGCATCAACCCGTTCTTCTGGACGGCGATCGCCAACGATCGCGTGCAGGAAGGGACGGAAACGTTCTACCTG
The DNA here is from genome assembly GCA_963850725.1 of Vicinamibacterales bacterium. Taxonomy (GTDB): domain Bacteria; phylum Acidobacteriota; class Vicinamibacteria; order Vicinamibacterales; family JAMQPK01; genus JAMQPK01. The sequence goes on along the minus strand of CAWKMQ010000009.1, from coordinate 407,995 downwards.
CCGGCCGTGCGTTTCAATTTCACGCGCGCCGGGTACCTGCGGCTGGACTACGGCAACGGTCACGAAACGTATGCGGGACAGGAGTTCGACGTCGGCAGGGTGATGGTGGACGGCAGCGTGCAGATTCTGCGCTGGCTGAGCCTCGGTGGCGGCGCGCAGAAAGGCCCGGCATCTACTACGACGAGGAAGCGCCGTTTCAGGGGCGTCGCCGGACGGCGAACTTCCGCGTCGGGCTCCAGCCACAACCCGCGCGTCAACAGCAACACGTCATATAGCTTCGTCACGTTCCACAACCGCGGCACGGGCGAGCACGTGTACGACGTGCACATCGTGAACATGCGGAACACGTATCAGTTCAGCCCGCGATTCTTCATCCGTGCCGTCGTGCAGTTCGACTCGTCACGCGAGCGCGTGCTGGGCGACTTTCTCGCCTCCTACGAGCTGTCACCGGGAACCGTGGTGCATGCGGGGTACGGGTCGCTCTACGGACGGGTGTACGAAGAGCTGCACTTCGATCGATACATGAGAGAACGCGCGCGCGTTCTTCTTCAAGGCGTCCTACCGCGCGCACTTCTGATGGCGGCCACCAGCCGCCCCGCACGCGCACCATCACGGCGATACGAATGCAGCAACGCTGGGATGGTCGAAGGTACAGAGCGCGGCCACATGTACCTGCGCCGCCGGCACGCCGGCGCGCGTCAGCTGGTCTCGCGTGGCGCTCCACAAGTCGAGCCGGGGCCTGGCGTCGTTCGAAAACCAGCGCGGCGCCTCGGCATGCGCCGAGAAGTGTCCGGCGAGATCCGCGCCGACTTCATAGCAGCACGCGCCGATGCTGGGGCCGACCGCGGCGACCACGTCGGCCGGCTTCGTGTCGAAGCGCTCTGCGAGCGCGCGAACCGCCACGATCACGGCTCCCGCCGCCGTCCCCCTCCATCCGGCATGCACCGCCGCCACTGCGCGGCCGTGACGATCGGCCAGCAGGACCGGAACACAGTCGGCAGCCCTCACGCTGAGCACGACTGACGGATCGTCGCTGACGGCGATATCGCCTTCCGGCCACGCGTCGTAAGCGGGTGAGAAAGGGGTCGGGAGGGTTTTCCGACCTGTCCCTACTCACGCGACGTACACCTCGGCGCCGTGCACCTGCCGCATGCGAACCAGCCCGCCGATCTCAACCCCCATGGATCGGCTCAGAACCTGCCAGCTTCCGGCGTCTTCGTCGCGCACGCCGTCGAGCGCCAGATCGCGCGTCGTGAAGCAATGGGGAGCGATCGCCTCGAGCGGCCGGCAGCGGAGCGCCGCACCCCATGGCGCTTGCACCCATTCGAAGTCGCCGCTAGGCTGAGGGAGGTCCGTCATGTCCACCAATATTATCGGCATCGGTCTGGATGCCACCGAAATCGACCGCATCGCGGCCACGATCGCGCGCTACGGCGACCGGTTTCTCCGCCGCATCTTCACCGAAGGAGAAATCGCGTACGCCACGCGCCGGCGCGATCCGGTCCCGCATTTCGCGGGCCGGTTTGCCGCCAAGGAAGCGGCGATGAAGGCGTTGGGCACCGGGCATTCACAAGGCGTGCTCTGGCGCGATATCGAGGTCGTGCGCGCGCCGGGCGGCCCTCCGCAACTGCGGTTTCACGGCGGCGCCGGCCGTCGATTCGCGATGTTGAAGGCAAACAGCTCGCTTCTGACGATTACCCATTCCGAAACGCTCGCGCTGGCGCAGGTGATGCTGCTCCTCTAGTTGTCATCGCCAGCACGGATGCCGCGGCGACGTTCGCGCCCACGCATCCGGGGCCTCGCAACGTCTTCCCGGTCAGGATCTTGGCAGAACGGCTCTGGAACGCGCCGCCTGGTATCGGGCTTGCCCTTCAGGTGCGCGGAAGGAGCTGATATGACGGTCAAGATCACCACCAACGACAAAGGCACCCCACCAGGCAAGCTCGCGGAAGCAGAAGTGCACTTCGACGACGGGTATTTTCAGGGTCTCAAGCTGGTGGGTTTCGCGGTGTGGGAACGCCGCAACGGCTCGGGCCGCAACGTCACGTTTCCGGCGCGGCAGTACTCGGTGAACGGCGAGCGGCGCAGCTTCGCGCTCCTGCGGCCGATCGCCGACTCGACGGCGCAGGATCGCCTTCGCGACCTCATTCTGCAGGCCTATCGCGAGCACGAAGAGCAGTTGGCGGTGGCGGAATAAATGGAATGGCGGTATCGGTTCGTAGTTCGAGTTCGTGAGGTTCGTCGGTTCAAGCCGCATGAGGCTCGAGCGGATTCAACGTGGTGTGCGCGAACCGCGTCACCACACACCGCACCACCGAACTCCACGAACCTCACGAACTCGACGAACCCACGAACCTGACGAACCGACGAACCGACGAACCGACGAACCTAGAACCGTTTCGTTCAGATCGTCGGTATCAGCTTCGCGTTCTCCGCCGCGCGCTTGGGCGGAAGCGTCCATTCCTCGCGGAAGCTCTTGTCGAGCTCGCCGCGGAAGAACGTGTCTTTCATGCCGCCGTCGATGATGCTCCACGGAAGCACCTCGTCACTGGTGCGATCGCGGAAGACATAGAAGGCGGCGTCGACCCCGGTATCGGCGACGGCACGCCGCCAGTCGCCGCCGTTGGCTTCGGCGGCCTCGATCGCGGGCGCGACACGCCGGTCGCCCAGCGAAAGAAGCGCCTGGTAGAACGCATGACGCTCGGACTTGATGTTGAAAAAGACGTTGTCGATGTCGGACGTCAGCGCGCGCAGCCGCTGCACCTTCGCTTCGACCACAGCCGGATCCTCCATGGGAAGCCATTGGTATGCGGTCGACGGTTTCGGGACGAGCGGGTTCACGCTGGCGATCATGCGCCCTATCTGGCCTTTGCTCTTCGCGTGCTTCAGCATGATCTCCCGCAGCTGCAGCGTCAGATCGCGAATCGCGACGAGATCGTCGTCGGTCTCCGTCGGCAGGCCGATCATGTAGTACAGCTTCAGGTTCTCGATGCCGTTCGAGAAAATGAGCTCGGCGCGATCGAGAATCTCGTCGTTCGTCACGGTCTTGTTGATGACGCGGCGCAGGCGATCGGAGCCGGTTTCCGGCGCGATGGTCAGCGTCTTTTCGCCGCTGGCGCGAAGCAGCCGGACGATCGTCTCCGTCAGATCGTCGAGCCGCAGCGACGCCGGGCTGATCGAATAGCCCATGTCGGCCAGACCGGTGAGAATGCGCTCGATCTCCGGGTGATCGCACAGCGCGATCGACACCAGGCCGGCGTGCTTCGCGTGCGCACGGGCCTCGCGCGCACGCGCGAGAATGCGGTCGGCCGGAAATGCGCGGACCGGAAGGTAGTTGTACCCCGCCCAGCAGAAACGGCAGAGATTGGCGCAGCCGCGGACGACCTCGACGAGAAACCGCGAACCGAACTCGGTGTCGGGCGTGAAGATGCGCGTGCAGGGCGGATCGACCGCTTCGGTCGTTGGCAGCGCGGCCTTCTTCACCACAGCCGGCGCGCCGCTGCCTTCCCTGGGAACGAACTTCAGGATGGTGCCGTCCGCCTTGTACTCGACGTCGTACAACGACGGAATGTAAAACCCGCGCTTCGGCGCGAGCGACTTCAGCAACGCGCCGCGCGCCAGTCCTTCTCGACAGGAATCGACCAGACCAGGGACGAGCACCTCGCCTTCGCCGGCGGCCACGACGTCGGCGAACAGCGCCAGCGGCTCGGGATTCACGAAGGTCACGGCACCGCCGATGACGACGAGCGGATCGCGCGCGGTGCGATCGGCCGCGCGCACCGGCACGCCGGCCAGCCGCAGCATCGTCAGGATGTTGGTGTAGTCCCACTCGAACGACACCGAGAACGCGACGATGTCGAAGTCGCGGACGAGCGACTGCGACTCGAGCGTCACCATCGGGGTTCGCGAGGCGAGCTGCTCTTTCAGCTGCTGTTTCGGCGGAAGAAAAAACCGCTCGCACACGACGTCGTCGTGCGCGTTGAAGAGCTGATAGACGGTCTGGAAGCCGAGGTTCGACATCCCCACGTAGTAGGTGTTGGGAAATGCCAGCGCCACACGCAGCCGGTCGGCGTGCGGCTTCCGGATGTAGCCGACCTCCTTCGCGAGGGTGGCCTTTGCGGCTTCTTTCTGCTGCCAGGAGTTCATGGATGCTGAATGACAACGATCCCGGCAGCAGGACACTCAGCCTGCGTCGAAGGCGATCTCGATTACCGTGGATATATTCAGTCTACCACCCTAAATCTCCCGCCGCAGAAACAGCCGGCACGTCGAACGCCGTCAGGGCGTCGAGATCGATGTCGTCCGGCGCCGCCCATTGCCGCTTTCGCCTGCGGCGTCACAACCGCCGGTGCGGGCGCTGCCGCCGCCGAAGATCCAGCGTCGGTCTTCTCGCAATCGAGAGACGGCTGACGTCCATGGCAGGCATCGGTGCGGGCGTTTCGATCTTCTCCTTCAGGTGTGTCGTGTAGTGATGCAGATCCACGGGCGTCTGGGTTCCCGACGACGCGGACGGCCGCGCCGCACCGAGCTCGAATCCCGTCGCGATGACCGTCACCTTCACCCGCCCTTCGAGCGTGGGATCGACGACCGCGCCGAAGATGATGTTCGCGTCTTCGTGGGCGGCCTCCTGAATCAGCAGCGAGGCTTCGTTCACTTCCATCAGCGACATGTCGTGGCCGCCGGTGATGTTGATGATGACGCCCCGCGCGCCCTGGACCGACGCCCCTTCGAGCAGCGGGCTCGAAATGGCCGCCTTGGCCGCCTCGAGCGTGCGGTTCTCGCCCGACATGATCCCCGTGCCCATCATCGCGATGCCCATGCCCGACATGATCGTCTTGACGTCGGCGAAGTCGAGGTTGATGAGCCCCGGCACCAGGATCAGATCGGAGATGCCCTGAATCGCCTGCCGCAGCACGTCGTCGGCCGTCGCGAACGCTTCGGGCAGGGTCGTCGCGCGATCGACGATGGCCAGCAGCCGCTCGTTGGGAATCGTGATGATGGTGTCGACGCACTCGCGAAGCGCGGCGAGCCCGCGCTCGGCCTGTGCCTGCCGCTTCTTGCCTTCGAACTTGAACGGCTTCGTCACGACCGCGATCGTCAGCGCCCCGAGCTCGCTCGCCAGGCTGGCAATCACCGGCGCAGCGCCGGTGCCGGTGCCACCGCCGAGGCCGGTGGTGACGAACACCATGTCGGCGCCGGTCAGCGCCTGGATGAGGCTGTCGGTGTCTTCGAGCGCCGCCTCGCGTCCGACGTTCGGATCGGCTCCCGCGCCGAGGCCTTTCGTCAGCTTCGCGCCGATCTGAATCTTGATCGGCGCGGCGTTCTGGTCGAGCGCCTGTCTGTCGGTGTTGGCGACGATGAACTCGACGCCTTCGAGGCCGACCTGCACCATGCGGTTGACGGCATTGCTGCCGCCGCCGCCCACGCCGACGACCTTGATGCGCGCCCCGGCGCGCATCTCCTCGGCCAGCTTCAAACGCAACGAGTGTTCTCGCACTTCAGCCATTTGGGGCCTCCCCTCAGAAAAATTCCTTGAACAGCCCGCGCAGCCGACCGGCCACGCGCCCGAACGCGCCCGCGCCGACCATCCGGCCGGCTTCGCCCATGTGATTTCTCTGCGCGTACAACACAAGACCGACCGCCGTCGCGAACTCGGGATTGCTGACGTGATCGGCAAGACCACCGACACCGGCCGGCAATCCGCGCCTGATGGGCAGATCGAAGATCTGCTCCGCAATCTCCGGGCATGCCCTCGAGAATCGCGCCGCCGCCCGTCAGGACGATGCCGGAGTTCAGCGATTTCTCGTAGCCCGCGCGTCGAATTTCGTCCCACACCTGATGGAAGATTTCCTCGGCGCGGGGCTGAAGGATTTCCGACAGCACGCGGCGGGCCATCAGCCTCGGCTTGCGGCCGCCGACGCTGGCCACCTCCATCGTTTCGTCTTCGTCCACGAGCGAAGACAACGCGCATCCGCACTTGCGCTTCAGCTTCTCGGCGTCGGGAATCGGCGTGCGCAGACCGACGGCGATGTCGTTGGTGAAGTGATCGCCGCCGATGCCGACCACGCCGGTGTGCCACAGACTGCCGCGCTCGAAAATCGCGAGGTCGGTCGTGCCGCCGCCGATGTCGACGATCGCCACACCCAGCTCTTTCTCGTCGGGCGTCAGCACGGCTTCGCTCGCCGCGAGCTGCTCGATGACGGTGTCGGCCACGCTGATGCCCGCCCGGTTCACGCACGCGACGACGTTCTGCGTCGCGGTCGCTCCGCCCGTGACGATGTGGACGTTCACTTCCAGGCGCGCGCCCGTCATGCCCACCGGCGCGCCGATGCCGTCCTGCTCGTCGACGACGAAGTCCTGGGGCAGCACGTGCAGAATCTCCCGTCCCGTCGGCAGCGCCACCGCCTTGGCGGCGTCGATCGCGCGCCGGACGTCGTCGCGCGTGATCTCGCGGTTCTTGCCGGCCACGGCAATCACGCCGCGGCTGTTGAAGCCTTTGATGTGGGGCCCCGAGATGGCCACGTGCACCGAATCGACTTCGACGCCCGCCATCAGCTCGGCTTCGTCGACGGCGTGTTTGATGCTCTCGACCGCCGCCTCCAGGTTGACGACGGCGCCGCGGCGAATGCCCTTCGCTTCGGCCACGCCGATGCCGATGATCTCCAGGCTGCCGTCGTCCATCAGCTCGGCGACGATGGCCGCCACCTTCGACGTGCCGATGTCGAGCCCGACCAGATATCGCTCTCTACTGCCCATACCCCCCCTAACCCGTCTGCGTCGTTCGAGCAGGTTTGGTTGCGTTCCTGTTGACGGCCGGCGGCCTGTCCTTCGACGGCTTGACGTAGACCCGCTCGTCGAATCGAAGATCCACGTAGTCGATCGCCGGCACGCGCTCGCGAAGCGCGGGCGCCAGCTCGAAGTACGACTGCAGCCGCTCGACGAAACGCTCATTGCCAAGCTGGATGAGCGTCGGATCGTCGTCGAGGAGCACGATCGCGTTGCGGGCATCGCTGACGTCGATCTGCGAAATCCGGCCGGCCATGTTTCGCACGCGGAGCGCATCGAGCAGCCTGCGCACGAGCAGCGCGCGGTGGACGTCGGTGATTTCGTCGCCCGGCACCGCCGACAGGCCGTCGATGATCGGCAGGTCGAGATCCGCGTAATTCGGTCCGTATTCGTCGATCGACGTGCCGCGGTCGTCGACCAGGAACAACGAGCCGTTGATGCGGCCGATGCCGAGCGGCGTGCGTTCCAGAATCATCACGTCGACCGTCGACGGCAGCGTGCGTCGAAGCGACGCGTCGGCCACCCACGGCGAATCCAGCAGCCTGAGCCGCCATTGTTCGAGGTCGAGGGACAGAATGCTCCGGCCCGCGGAGTCCGGCGACGAGCGAGAGCACTTCGCCGCTCGACAGGCGATGGTTTCCCCGCACGTTCACCCGATCGACCCGGAAGATCTCGCTTCCCGCGAGCGTGGTTGCCGCGCGGCGTCCGGTGTAGATGGCAAGCGCGGCCGCAGCGACGGTCGCCGCCACGCGCAGCCGGCGCAACCACAGCCCGCTGCGCCTGCGCGCCGGCTTGACGTGCGACCGGCGAAAACGCTTGTCCGAGGGTGCGGCGACAGCCATCAGCGACCCTCCTGCAGCGCGTGGACGACGGAAGCCGCGATGGAACCGATGGAGCCCGCACCGAGCAGCACGACCAGATCGCCTGGCCTGGCCGTCGCGGCCAGCGCGGCGGGCAGCGTCGAGCACGGCGGGCACGAGGCTCAGCTCTCCCTTGAAATCGGACTGCGACTGCGCTCGCCAGTGCGTCCAGCGTGATGCCCGGGATCGGATCCTCACCGGCCGGATAGATGTCGGTCAGCATCAGGACGTCGGCCCCGACGAACGCTCGACCGAACTCGTGCAGGAGAAACTGCGTTCGCGTGAAGCGGTGCGGCTGAAACGCCACGATGAGGCGGCCCGTGGCAATCTGCTTTGCCGCCGCGATCACCGCGGCAATCTCTGTGGGATGGTGGCCGTAATCCTCCACGACCAGCACGCCGTTCGCCTCGCCGCGGCGCTGGAACCGCCGCTCGGCACCGTGGAATCCCGCGAGCGCGCGCGCGATATCGCTCCAGGCAATGCCCAGTTCGCGCGCCATCGCCACGGCCGCCAGCGCGTTGAGGCAGTTGTGACGCCCCGGCACCGAGAGCTGCAGCGTGCCGAGCTCGACCGCACGGCCGCCGGGCCGGCGCGCGCGCACGGTGCACTGGGATTGGAAGCCCTTCAGCTGCACGTCCACTGCCGTGACATCGGCGGCATCGTCGAGACCATAGGTCACCACATGACGCTTGATCGCGCCGCGGACCTCCCGCAGATGCGGGTCGTCCGAGCACAGGATGACGACGCCGTTCGAGGGCACGCCATTGGCGAACTGGACGAACGAGGCTTTCAGGTCGTCGAAATCCCGATACGCCTCCAGGTGCTCGCGATCGATGTTCGTGATCACCACAAATCGCGGTGAGAGTTTCAGGAACGATCGGTCGCTTTCATCGGCCTCCGCCACGAGATACTTCCCGCGCCCGAGCTTGGCGTTGCTGCCGAACGAGCTGACGCGGCCGCCGATCACCGCCGTCGGATCGAGGCCGGCGACGTCGAGCACCAGCGCGATCATCGACGTCGTGGTCGTCTTGCCGTGCGCGCCCGCCACCGCGATGCCCTGACGCAGACGCATCAGTTCGGCCAGCAGCTCAGCTCGTGGAACGACGGCGAGGCCCCGCTCGCGGGCGGCGACGATCTCCGGGTTCGACGGCCGCACGGCGGACGAATACACGACGACCTCGGCATCGCGCACGTGGCTCGCGTCGTGCCCCTCGGTGATGTGGGCGCCGAGCGACTGCGAGCCGTGCGGTAATGTCCGTCAGGTGCACGTCAGAGCCGCTCACCTGATAGCCGAGATTCACCAGTAATTCCGCGATGCCACTCATGCCAATTCCGCCAACCCCGATGAAATGAATCCGTTTCGCCTGGCCGAGTACGCCGCTCATGCCGAATCGCGCCGCCGGGCGATCGCGATGACGGCGTCCACGATCTCGTTCCGCCGCGCGCGGCCTGGCGAGCTGCCGGGCGGCCGACGACATGCGAAGCCGCCTGTCGCGGTCGCCAGCCAGCGCGATGATGCGGTCCGCCAGACGGTCACCGCTCATGTCTTTCTGCTCCAGCAGCTCGGCCGCTCCGGCGCTCTCGAGCACGCGCGCGTTCTGGCGCTGGTGATCGTCGGTCGCGGTCGGCAGTGGAATCAGAATCGCCGGCCGTCCCGCCGCCGTCACTTCCGCCAGAGTCGTCGCGCCCGCGCGCGAGACGACGAGCCCCGCCGCTTTCATCTCTCGGTCCATCGCATCGATGAACCGTTCCACGCGGCCCTGCACGCGCTGCCGTTCGAACGCCTCTCGAACCACATCGAAATCCCGCGTCCCCGTCTGGCAGACGAGATCGAGGGTTGCGGCTGCGGCCGCCAGCCGCGGCGCCGCCTCCACCAGGGCCATGTTGATTGCGTGCGCCCCCTGAGAGCCGCCAAAGATCAGGACCCGAACCCGGGAAGCGTTGAGTGCCGCGTCGCGACTGGGATCATCTCCACCCTCCAGGAACTCGCGCCGAACCGGATTGCCGCTGACAAAACCCTTTCGCGCCGAAATACCGGAGCGAGGCGTCGTAGGTCACCGCCGCGCGGCTGACAAACCGTGCCAGCATCCGGTTGGTGAGCCCGGGCACGGCATTCTGTTCGAGCACGAGCGTCGGAATGCCGCGCAGCGCCGCGATCGCGACGACCGGACCCGAGCTGTAGCCGCCCACGCCGATCACGACGTGCGGGTCGCGGCGGCTGACGAGACGCCAGGCATCGAGTCCGCCCAGCGGCAACAGCAGCGCTCCACGCATCCGCGCGACGATCGACTTCCCCTTCAGGCCCGCGCTCCGAATCAGATCGAGCGGGAACCCGGTCGGCGGAATCACACGGGCCTCGATGCCCGCGGCTGTTCCGGCAAACGAGATCTGCGCATCCGCCTGCCGCGCCTTCAAGGCGCGCGCAACCGCCAGCCCGGGAAACAGGTGGCCGCCCGTGCCGCCTCCTGCAATGACCACGCGCATGCAGACCGCCTCCGCTCACGACGCCGGTGCCGAGTGCTGCGACACATTGAGCAGAATGCCCATGCCCAGCAGGCTGATGAGCAGCGACGATCCGCCTGCGCTGACAAACGGCAGCGGAATGCCTTTGGTCGGCACCAGACCGAGCACGACGCTGATGTTGAAAAACGCCTGCACCGCGATCATCGTGGTGAGGCCGACGGCGAGGAACGCGCCGAAGCGGTCCGGCGCCTCCATCGCAATCTTCAATCCACGCCAGGCGATGACCATGAAGCACGCCAGCACGACGGTCGTCCCGACCAGGCCGAACTCTTCGCCGATGACGGCGTAAATGAAATCGGTGTGCGGCTCCGGCAGGTAAAACAGCTTCTGCACGCCCGACATGAACCCGCGGCCCACGAATCCGCCCGAGCCGACCGCGATGAGCGACTGGATGACCTGGAATCCGTCGCCGAGCGGATCGCTCCACGGATCCCAGAACGCCAGAAGCCGCCGGCGCCGGTACGACGCGCTCATCAGGATGAAGTACACGACCGGCAAGCCGCAGAGCATGGCGCCGACGATGTAGCGGTAGCTCAGGCCGGCCGTGAACACCATGGCGACCGCGATCAGCAGCAGCGTCATCGCCGTGCCGAGATCCGGCTCGAGCAGGATGAGGCCCACGAGCCCGCCGATGACGACGCCGATCGGGATGAGCGTGTACGGGATGTCGTCGATGCGGTGCATCCGCCGCTCGAGCAGAGCGGCAATGAAGAAGATGGCGCTCAGCTTCGCCAGCTCCGAGGGCTGCACGCCGAACCCTCCGACACCGAACCACCTGCGGCTGCCGTTGATGGGGGAGCTGAAGAGGACGGCGACCAGCGCCAGCACGACGAACCCGAGCGACGCCCAGATGAAGGAAGGCTGGCGGTAATTGCGGTAGTCGAACCGCATGGCGACGCTCATCGCGGCCAGGCCCAGCGCCGCCCACATCGCCTGCTTGACGAGGAAGAAATAGGGCTGGTTGAACCGGTTCATCGCCAGGGCCGCCGAGGCGCTGTAGACCATCACGACGCTCGCGCACACCAGCAGCAGGGTGGCGAGGAACAGGACCTTGTCGGACTTCAGTTTTCGGGCCATAGTTATCGCCTTGCCCGCGGCCCCCTAAAGGGTTTCGCGGGCAAGGCCGAGAAAGAGGGTGAACATCGTTCGCCTGCTCCGCTCACGCGGAGCGACCCACGAACGGTCAACAGTCATCAGTCAGCCCAGGGAGTGGGACACCAGCTTCACAGGCCGGGGCAGCCTGCGTTCCCAGCAGCGAGCTCCCATCCGCCTGCAGCCGACTGACGACTGTTCACCGTTCGTGCGCGTTTACTTCCGCACTCAGCTCGAGCACTTCCTTCTTGAACACCCGACCTCGCTCCGCGTAATCGCGGAACATGTCGAAGCTCGCGCACGCCGGTGCGAGCAACACCGTGGCGGCGCCCCCCTTCGCTTTCGCCAGCTTGAACGATCGACGGACGGCGGCCGGCATCGACTCGGCCGCCTCGACCGGCACGCGCCCGTCCAGGGCTTCGCGAATGAGCGGCGTGGCTTCTCCAATCGCGACCACGTGCGCGTCGCGCGCCTTGAGCGGCTTTTCGAGAAGCGAGAAATCTCCGCTCTTGAAGCGCCCGCCCAGGATGACGACGAGCCCCGGCTCGAAGCTCTCGATGGCTCGCTCGGCGGCGTCGACGTTGGTCGCCTTCGAGTCGTTGACGAAGCGCACGCCGTCGATCACGGCAACGGGTTCGAGCGCATGCTCGAGCCCGGTAAACGACTCGACCGCCTGCACCATGGCGTCGTGCGAGACGCCCGCAATCTTCGCCACCGTCGCCGCGGCCATGACGTCGCTGAACAGGTGGCGGCCCAGCAGCCGAATCGACGACAGCGGCACGACCGGCGTGCTGACGGAAAAGACCATCTTGCTCGCGCGGCTGGCGCGGGCCATCGCAAGCGTCTGTGGATCGTCGGCATTCACGACGGCGAAGTCGGCTTCGGTCTGGTTCTCGAAAATCCGGGCCTTCGCCGCTTTGTAGGCCTCCATCGAGCCATGCCGGTCCAGATGGTCCGAAGACAGGTTCAGCAGCACCGCAATCCACGGATGAAACGTCTCGATGGTTTCGAGCTGGAAGCTGCTCACCTCGACGATGTGAAATGTCTCCGGCGTCGAGACCGCCACCTGGGAGCTGAGGGGAGTACCGATGTTGCCGCCGACCATCGCCCGCAGACCGCCCGCGTCGAACATGCGGCCCGTCAACGTGGTCGTCGTCGACTTCCCTTTCGTCCCGGTAATCGCGACGATGCGTCCGCTCAGCCAGCGTGACGCGAGCTCGATCTCGCCGATGATCGGAACGCCCTTCTCGCGCGCCGCGACGACGGGCGCCTGGTCCAGCGGCACGCCGGGACTCAGCACGAGCAGATCGGCCGACGTGAAGGTCGCCAGTCGGTGGCCTCCCAGCTCGAGCGCAACTCCGGCGGCCTGCAGCCTGCCGGTCTCGGCGGGCTCCAGCTCGGACCGCGCGTCGGTGAGCACGACGTGCGCGCCGCGATCGGCGAGCAGCAGCGCGGCCGCGACGCCGCTGCGCGCCGCTCCCACGACCGTCACGTTCTGTCCGCGCACAGAGAAGCTCATCTGAGTTTCAACGTCGTCAGGCTGAAGAGCGCGAAGATGATCGCCGCGATCAAAAAGCGCGTGATCACCTTCGGCTCGCTCCATCCGATCAGTTCGAAGTGGTGGTGCAGCGGTGCCATCTTGAACACGCGCTTGCCGGTCAGCTTGAACGACGCCACCTGGATAATCACGGAAAGCGCTTCGAGCACGAACACGCCGCCGACGAGCGGCAGAAGCAGCTCCTGCTTGATGAGGATCGCGACGGTCCCCAGCGCGCCGCCGAGGGCCAGCGATCCGACGTCGCCCATGAAGATGTCCGCCGGATACGAGTTGTACCAAAGGAATCCGAGGCTCGCGCCCACCAGCGATCCGCAGAAGATCGTCAGCTCCGCCGCCGGCGAGAAGTGGACGAGGAGGAGATAGCTGGCGAGAACGCTGTGCCCTGTGACATAGGCGAGCGCGGTGAACGCGGCGGCCGCAATCGCGAACGTGCCGATGGCCAGCCCGTCGAGACCGTCGGTGAGGTTCACCGCGTTCGACGCCCCGACCAGAACGACGACGGTGAACGGGATGTACCACCAGCCGAGGTCGGGAATCAGCGACTTGAAAAAGGGAAAGATCAACCGCGTGGTGTACAACGGCGGCTGCCTGTAGTCGGCCAGGTAGATGAGCGTCGCGCCGACCAGCAGCGCGACGCCCACCTGCCCGAGCAGCTTGTATCGCGGCAGAAGACCGTGGTGCGACCGTCGCACGATCTTGAGGTAGTCGTCGGCGAAACCAACCGCGCCGTACGCGGCCGTCGCGAGCACGGCGATCCAGACGTAGACGTTGCGAAGATCCGCCCACAATATCGTCGGCACGAGCGCCGCCGTCAGTATCAGAAGGCCGCCCATCGTCGGCGTACCGGCCTTCGGCGCGTGGGACGCCGGCCCTTCGTGGCGGATGATCTGGCCGATCTGAAATTCCCGCAGCTTGCGGATGAGCCACGGCCCGAGCAGCAGGCTGATGACGAGCGCCGTCAGGCTCGCCGCGGCCGTGCGGAACGTGATGTACTGAATGACGTTCAGTACAGGAATCTGGTTGTGAAACTGAAACAGGAGGTTGTAGAGCATCAGGCGAACTCCGCCCTGAGGCGATCCGCCACAACCTCGGTACGAATGCCACGCGACCCTTTCACGAGAATGAGATCCCCGGGCTTCACGAGCGTCAGCGCGAGATCCGCGGCCTCGTCGCTGCTGGCGACGTAGTGAACGTGTGCGCCTGACATGCCGGCGGCGGCCGCGCCTTCCGCGAGCGCCCGCGCGCTGGCCCCTCCGACCGCCACGAGCTCGCTGATGCCGGCCCGCGCCGCTTCTTCGCCGGACGCGCGGTGCAGCGCCGCCGAGGCCTCACCAAGCTCGAGCATCTCCCCGATGAACGCCACCCGCCGGTGACAGCGCGTCTCGCCCGCAATCATCGACAGCGCCCGCGACAGGGCCCTCGGGTTCGAGTTGTACGAGTCGTCGACGATTGTCAGCCGCCTGGTGCGGATGATTTCCCCCCGCCTCGCGACGGGTCTCAGCGATGCCGCCCGTTCGACGATGTCGCCGAGCGGCACGTCGAAACGGATCGCGACCGCCGCGGCCGCCAGGATGTTGGAGAGATTCGCGGCTCCCGCCAGCGGCGTCCTGATTTCCGCTTCGCCAATCGGCGTCCGGACCAGCGCGGCGCTGCCATCGATGCCGAGATCGCGAACCGCGAGCGCCCGGACGTCGGCCGGCCGCTCGACACCGAAGGTGCGCACGCGTCCGGCGAATGTCTCCGCATGACGCATCACGAGATCGTCGTCGGCGTTGGCGACGAGCAAGGCATCCTTGTCGGCGCCTTCCATGATTTCGGCTTTCGCCCGGGCGATGGCTTCGACCGTTCCGAAGAACTCGAGGTGGGCCGGACCGACGTTGGTCCACACGCGCACTTCGGGCTCGGCGATCCTCACGAGCGCGCTGATCTCTCCGAAGTGGTTCATTCCCAGCTCGAGCACCCCGATGTCGGGCTTCCTGCTCAGCTCGAGGAGCGAGAGCGGAAGCCCGATGTGATTGTTCAGGTTCCCCTTGTTCCGGAAGACCTTGTATCGCGCCGACAGAAACTCGGCCGTAATCTCCTTGGTCGTCGACTTGCCTGCGCTGCCGGTCACCGCCACGACGGCCGCGCCCGAATCGCGCCGCACGCGGTTGGCCAGCGTCTGGAGCGCCACGACCGTATCGGGCACGACGACGAGCGGCGTCGACGCCAGTTCCGGCACGCCGATCAGGCCCGCATCGCTGACCATGGCCGCCGCCGCTCCCTTGCGCGCGGCCTCGACGACATACGCATTGCCGTCGAAGCGGGGACCGCGAATCGCCACGAACATGTCGCCCGTCGCGATCGTTCGCGTATCGATCGAGAAGCCCGCGATCTCCCGCTCATGCCCCTGTCCCGACACCGCCGCACCGACGACCGCCGCGATCGTGTCCGGCGTCAGCGTCTCCGCTCCAGCGCGCGGCGCGCGATGTCGGCCTCGTCGAACGGCAGATCCCGGGCACCGATGGACTGCGATTTCTCGTGCCCCTTCCCGGCCAGCAGCACCAGGTCGCCGGGTTGTGCCGCCTTGATCGCGAACTCGATCGCCTCTTTGCGATCGACGATGGCAAACGTCGTCTTGTCGTCGCGATCGGACGCTGCCGGAACGCCACGCTTGATCTCGTCGATGATGCGCGACGGATCCTCACTGCGCGGGTTGTCCGAGGTGATGACGACGACGTCGCTCAGCCGGGACGCCACGGCGCCCATCAGCGGCCGCTTCGTGCGATCGCGATCGCCCCCGCACCCGAAGAGCGTGATCACGCGGCGCTGAGCCAGCGGGCGGGCCGTCTCGAGCAGGTTCCTCAGCGCGTCATCCGTGTGCGCGTAGTCGATGACGACCGTGATGTCGTCGCGGGCATCCGACACCACCTCGAATCGTCCGGGCACGCCGTCGAGGTTGGCGAGACCGCGTTCGATGGCGGCGACCGGGAGCCCCAGCGCCGTCGAGACCGCGACCGTCGCGAGGATGTTCGACACGTTCGGACGGCCGACCAGACGCGACTTCACGCGCACGCTGCCTTTCGGCGTTCGCGCGTCGAACTCGAGCCCGTCGAACGTCAGGGTCAAGGGACCTGGCGTGACATCGGCCGGCTTGTGGATGGCGTAGGTCACCGGCGTTGCGGTCGCCTTCCGAACCGTCTCGCCCCTGGGATCGTCGAGGTTGATCGCCCCGGGCGCACCGGCGGGCAGCATCTCGAACAACCGCTGCTTCGCGGCGAAGTACGACTCCATGTCGCCGTGATAGTCGAGATGGTCGCGAGTCAAGTTGGTGAACACGCCTGCCGCAAACGTCGTTCCGTCCACTCTCCGGAGCGCCAGCGCGTGCGAGGACACTTCCATCACGCACGCGCCACAACCCGCGTCGACCATCTGCCGAAACATGCGCTGCACATCCGGTGCCTCGGGTGTGGTCCGCGATGCGGGCAGTTCCTGGTCGCCGGTCGAATAGGTGACGGTTCCGATGAGCCCGCACTTTTTACCCGCCGCGTCAAAAACGGCGCGTAACAAATACGCGGTTGTCGTCTTGCCGTTCGTGCCGGTGATGCCGACGACCTGCATCGAGCGGCTGGGATGCCCGTAGAACTCGGCGGCGAGCGAGGCCATCGCGCCTCGCGCGTCGGGAACCGTGATCCATGGCACCGTGGACGTTGCCGGCTCCGGCTCGTCGGACACGACCGCAACAGCTCCCCGGCGGATGGCATCGTCCACGAAATCGGTTCCGGCGGCTTTCAATCCCTTCAACGCGATGAAGACGTCGCCTGGTTGCACGCGCCTCGAGTCGTACGCCACTCCGTGAATATCAATGCCTGGCAACGACGCGACTTTCATGGCTCCAGCGATGCGACGACGGCCGGTACGCGAACGTTCGAGGCGAAGCTCACACGCCATACCCGGTTCGATTGGCGTTCCGGGCGGGCGGCGTCTGGCTGGTGACCACGCCGGTGCCCTTCAGCCGCGCGGTCAGGCCAATCCTGGTCAGGACGCGCAGGGCTTCTCGCGCGCTCAGCCCGCGAAAATCCGGAAGATCGCGCACGTCGCCACTGGTTCCAACGGGCACGATCGCGGCGTCCCGTTCGCTGCGAGCCGGCTGAATCTCGGGCGGGCTCGTCCGGCGTGCGACGAGCACGGGCGGCGGGGCGTTGAGCGTCGGCGGAATGCTGAAGTGCCGCAGTGTGGCCGCCGCGACCCGCTGGAACACCGGCCCGGCATTGGGCCCGCCGTAGTACCCGATGGCGTGCGGCGAATCCAGCACGACGATGATGGTGGCGACGGGATTGCGCGACGGGAAGAACCCGACGAACGAAGCGAAGTAGTCCGACTTCGAATACCGTCCGTTGACGAGCTTCGCTGCGGTGCCCGTCTTTCCCGCGATCGTGTAGCCCTCGACCTGGGCAAACGTCCCGGTTCCCCGTTTGACGATCTGCTCCATGATGTCGGTCAGCGTCGCCGCGGTATCTTTCGAAATCGTGCGCCCGAGGATCGTCGGCTTCACATCCTGACGCTTGCCGTCCTTGATGAGCGCGCGCACGACGCGCGGCTGAAGCAGATCGCCGCCGTTGGCCACGGAGCTCACCGCCGCCACCATCTGCAGCGGCGTCACACCGATCTGGTAGCCCATCGACATCGACGCGAGCGCGCTCATGTCCAGGTGCTTCGGATCCCAGACGATGCCGGTTGTCTCGCCGGGGAAGTCGGGCGAGAGCGCGCGGCCGAATCCGAAACGGCGCACGTACATCCCGAGACGCTCCGCGCCAAGCCTCAGCCCCACCTTGATGGCGCCGACGTTGCTCGACTTCACCATGACATCGGTGAACGACAGGTGGCCGTAGTCGTGCGTGTCGTCGATCACGCGCGATCCGAAACGGATATGTCCGCCCGACACGTCGATGATGTCGTTCACGCCGACGACGTGTTCTTCGATCGCGGCGCTCGCGGTCACGACTTTGAACGTCGAGCCGGGCTCGTAGAGGTCCTGCACCGCGCGATTCCGGCGATGCTCGGGAGACGCGCTGGCAAAGGCGTTGGGGTTGAACGTCGGCTCGTTCGCGAGCGCGAGAATTTCGCCGGTGGTCGGCGACATGATCAACACCGTGCCGCCCGAGGCCCTGGTGCGCGCGACGCCCTCACGCAGCTCGCGTTCGGCGACGTGCTGCAGGTACTCGTCGATCGTCAGCTCGACGGTCGCCCCCGCCGTCGGCGGGCGCTCGAGGCGGCTGAAGGCGCGGCCGCGGGCATCGGTCTGGTAGAGCAGCTTTCCCTGAGCGCCGCTGATCTGGTTGTCGTAGGCCGCTTCGATCCCGGCGAGACCTTTGTTGTCGACGCCGACGAACCCCAGCAGCTGGGCCGCCAGCTGTTTCTTCGGATAGAAGCGGCGATCTTCCTTGACGAACCTGACGCCCTCGAGATTCAACTGGGCAATTCGCTGGGCCTGGTGCGGCGTCACCCGGCGGCGAAGGAACACGAACGCCCGCCGCTGACGCATCCTGGCCGCGAGCGCCTGCTCTTCCTTCGGCGCGCAATCGGTCAGGGCGTCGCAGACCCGCTTCGCCGCTTGCTGCGCATCGACGATCTCGCTGGGCACCGCAAACACCGAGTCGGCGTCCACGCTGTAAGCGAGCACGCGTCCGTGACGATCGACGATCTCCGCCCGCTTGGCGGAGATGTCCATCGTGCGCTCGGACTGGTTTTCCGCCCGCGCCTGCAGGTCGTCGTGTTTGTGCACCTGCAGGTACAGCAGCCGCGCCTGAATGCTCGACGGCCCACAGCACGAACATCACCGCCGCCGGCAGGAGCCGGCCGTGGATCGTCGCGCGCCACTTGTCCTGGGTCGGCTCGCTCACGGCGTCACTCCCTGACGCGGGCGACGACAGACGCCGCCGGCGGTTCGCCGGGCACCACGCGCTCGATCACGATCGCGGCGCCCGTATCCGGCGTCACGAGGTGCAGGTTCGTCGTCGCGAGCCGCTCGATGCGCTGCGGCGACTTGAGCGTTTCGATCTCCAGCCGCAGATGGCGGTTCGCCGCCTCCTCGTCGCCGCGCTCCTTCTGCATCTGCTCGAGGCGGTAGCCGTGCTGCAGGAGCTCGACGCGCTGCCATCCGGAAAAGAGGAGCACGCCCACGAAGAGCACGCCGAAGGCCACCGATCGCCACTGCTCGCGCAGCCGCCGCTCGTCGACCTCCCGGACGATGGGGTTGTTCCGTACGTCTTTCTTGATGGCGTATTCGAATGCTTCTGCGGATGAGCTCATGTGCTGCCCCAGTCAGTTGCTCGAGCTGTACGGTTCTTGGTTCTGAGTTCTCGGTTCTATGGTTCGGTTCTGGTTCCGGTTCGACCGGTTCCGGTGCCGAACTCAGAACCCGGAACCCGAACCTCAGAACGTAGAACCCAGAACCAGAACCGCTGTTCCCACGCACTCCGCCGCGCGGAGTTTTGCACTGCGCGCCCGGGGGTTCCGTTCCAACTCGTCGGGCTGGGGGGTAATCGGCTTCTTCGTCAAGACCTGAATACGGGCGCCGTCTGTCTGAGCCAGCGCACGCAGCGTGTGCTTGACGATCCGATCCTCGAGCGAGTGAAACGTGACCACGACCAGACGCGCCCCTTTCCGAAGACGACGCGCCACGACCCTCAAAAAATCGTCGATGTTCTCCAACTCGCGGTTGACCCAGATGCGAAGCGCCTGAAACGTGCGCGTCGCCGGGTCGATCCTGGAAAATCCGCGCCTCGGTACTGCCCTCCTCACGATCGCCGCGAGCTGCCCGGTGGTCTCGAGCGGCGCCGACTCGCGCGCCTGGACGA
Organism: Vicinamibacterales bacterium; assembly: GCA_963850725.1. Classification (GTDB taxonomy): domain Bacteria; phylum Acidobacteriota; class Vicinamibacteria; order Vicinamibacterales; family JAMQPK01; genus JAMQPK01. Next base: position 388,337 of record CAWKMQ010000009.1, on the reverse strand, counting down.
TGGCCCGTGCGATGCGCCGCGAGAACCGCTCTTCGCCGAACCGGTAGATCGCGTCGGCGATGTCCGTCTCCGCCGAGTCGCGCAGGAGATCGGCAGCCGTCGGACCGGACGACGTGTCCATCCGCATGTCGAGCGGATCGTCACGCTGAAAACTGAAACCCCGTCCTTCGCCGTCGAGCTGATACGACGACATCCCCATATCGGTGACGGTGCCGTCGACGCGATCGAGCCCGCGGGCGTCAAGAACCGATTCGATCGCCCGATAATCCGAATGCACGAGCTCTACGCGATTGCCGTAGACGCCCAGCGTTTCGGCGGCGATCGCGAGCGACGCGGGATCGCGATCGAGCCCGATGACTCTCGTCGCGCCCGCGTCGAGCAGGGCTCGCGAATGCCCGCCCATCCCGACCGTGCAATCCACGAACACGCCGCCGTTCTCCGGCCGCAGAAACGACAGCACTTCGCGCGTCATGACCGGCTCGTGCCGCGCCATCGGTCTTACAGACCCAAATCAGACAACGCACGCGCGTCATCGTCTGTGAACGGCTCGCGCTGGAGCTTCGCGATGAACCGCTCGTGGTTCCAGACCTCGAGGTAGTTGAACTGACCGAACACATCCACCTCGCCGACCATCGTGGCCGACTCGCGCAGGCGCGGGGGAATCACCACGCGGCCCTGCGTGTCGATCTCGGAGACCTGACCGTAGAAGTTCACGCGGTCGAGAAATTTCAGCCGTGATGGATGCGTCGAGGGGATCTGTGAGAGCCTCTTCTCGATGGCCGCCCAGACCGTCATCGGGTACAGGCGCACCGAGTCGCCGTGCAGACTGGTGACGAACAGGTCGCGCCCGTGCTCATCCTCGATGAGCGAGCGGAACCCGTTGGGGATTTTGAGTCTCCCCCGGTCATCAATTTTCGCCGGCGAGTTGCCCCGAAGCACGCTCGGCTACTCCATTTCTCTCCAAAAAAGTCCACGGCGATAGTAGAGGACGGGTATGGGGATGTCAACGGGTAAAATCTAGATTTATAAAGGCTTACGCTAAATTTTCGCCCCCAGTTTACACCATGATACGATTTCGCACTCGTGGCTGATCCGTCCACCGTCAGCGTCGTCATTCCCGCGTTCGAAGAGGCGGAGGCGATCGGCACCGTCATCCAGTCGCTGCGCGAGGCCGCGACCTGGTGCGAAGTGCTCGTCGTCGACGATGGATCGTCCGACGAGACGGCACGCGTTGCCACAACCGCTGGTGCGCGCGTCATCAGACACCCCTACAACAAGGGGAACGGCGCGTCCGTCAAGACCGGCATCAGAAACGCCGCCGGCGAGTTCGTTCTCATCATCGATGGTGACGGCCAGCATTCAGCGGCCGACGGATTGCGGCTGGTCAGCCTTCTTGGCGAGTACGATCTCGTGGTTGGCGCGCGGACGGGCGCGAACCAGCAGGCATCGGCGGCGCGCTACGCCGGCAACCACCTGCTGAACTGGCTGGCCAGCTATCTGACGGGCCGGCACATTCCGGATCTCACATCGGGACTTCGTGCGGCGCGCACGAGCGGGCTCCGCGAATTCCTGCATCTGCTGCCGAACGGATTCTCGACACCGGCCACGACGACGCTCGCGTTCGTGAAAGCCGGGTACAACGTGCGCTTCGAGACGATTTCGGTCGCGCCTCGACTCGGCAAGTCGAAGATCAAGCTCGTGTCCGACGGCGCGCGCTTCCTCATGATTCTGCTGAGGGTCGTCACGATCTTCAGCCCGCTCCGAATTTTTCTGCCGATTTCAGGCATATTTTTCGCCTTGGGCGCGGGCTACGCCATCTGGACGGTGGCGACGCGCCATGACATGACCGACTCGTCGGTCCTGCTCCTCGTGCTCGCGGTCGTGATCTTTCTCGTGGGTCTGGTTTCCGAGCAGATTTCCACGATGCGCTTGCAAGGGCCTCGATGAATGCCGCCGTCGTCATCGCCACCTACAACGAACGCGACAACCTGGCGGCGCTGGCGTCGGCCATCCTTCAGTACGACGGCTACCGCGTCATCGTCGTCGACGACGATTCGCCTGACGGAACCGGCGCCCTTGCCGACGAGCTGGCGGCGACCTACACCGGGCCGGCTCACGGTCATCCATCGCAAGAGTGCGCGAGGCCTCGGACGTTCGCTCGTGGCAGGCCTCAAACAGGCGCTGGCCGATGGCGCCGAGCTGATCTTCCAGATGGATGCCGACTTCTCGCACGATCCGAAGTACCTGCCGGACATGGCGTCGGCCGCGGCCGACGCGGATCTCGTGCTGGGATCCCGGTACCTGCACGGCGTCAGCGTCGTGAACTGGCCGCTGCATCGCATCATCCTCAGCAGCTTTGCGAACCAGTACATCAGGGCGGTGATCGGACTCGAGGAGAAGGACTGCACGACGGGCTTCCGCTGCTGGCGCCGCGAGGCGCTCGCCAGGCTGCCGCTCGATACGCTCGTCGCCGACGGCTACGCGTTTCTCGTCGAGCAGCTCTTTCTCGCCCGGCAGCTGGGGTGCCGGATACGGGAAATTCCGATCATTTTCGTCGAGCGGCGCGAAGGCGCATCGAAGCTCTCGTCGAGCGTGCTCCTGGAATCGGTCATCGTGCCGTGGCGATTGCGCCTGAGGCGCTAGTGTATTAACGTGTCCTCGCCTAGAAAATGCCGGCCGCCGATCCGACGAAGTCGCCTGGTCTCAGTGTATTTTTCCCCGCCTACAACGACAGCGGGACGATCGCGAGCCTCGTCATCACGGCCATTCAGTCGGCCTCGAAGCTGACGCCCGATTACGAAGTCATCGTCGTCAACGACGGCAGCAGCGACTCGACCGGGCAGATTCTCGATGAGCTGGCCCGGCTGTATCCGCAGGTCAGAATCGTCACGCACACCGTGAACCGGGGATACGGCGGCGCGCTCCGCAGCGGGTTTGCGCGCCGCGTCGAAGGAGATCATCTTCTACACGGACGGCGACGCCCAGTACGACCCGTCGGAAATGGAAGCGCTCTGGCAGAAGATGGCGCCGGGCATCGATCTGGTCAACGGCTACAAGATCAGCCGCTCGGATCCGCTGGCACCGCATCATCATCGGCCGGATCTACCATCACATCGTCAAGACGCTGTTCGGGCTGCACGTGCGCGACGTCGACTGCGACTTCCGGCTTATGCGGCGCTCGATCTTCGACACCGTGCGACTGGAGAAAAACAGCGGCGTCATCTGCCTCGAGATGATGAAGAAGATCCAGGACGCCGGTTTCACGATCGTCGAGGTCCCCGTTCACCACTACCATCGCGCGCACGGCCATTCGCAGTTCTTCAACTTCCCGCGCGTGTTCCGCACGGCCATGGACGTGATGAAGCTCTGGTTCGCGCTCGTCGTGCGGCAGACACACCGGCGGCCGGCCGAGGCCGTCCGCGCCCGCCGGCGAGCGGACTCGGGTGCTCGTGACGCGCCGTATCTGGAGTTCTACCGCGGCCGGCGCGTGATGATCACGGGCGGCCTCGGCTTCATCGGCAGCAACATCGCCCGCCGGCTGGTCGAGCTCGGCGCCAATGTGCTGCTGATGGACTCGCTCATTCCCGACGCCGGCGCGAACTTCTTCAACATCGACGGCATCGCCGACAAGGTCCGGGTGAACATCGCCGACGTGCGCCAGGAAAGCACGATGAACCACCTGGTGCGCGATCGCGAGGTCATCTTCAATCTCGCCGGCCAGGTGAGCCACATCGACAGCATGAAGGATCCGTACACGGATCTCGACATCAACTGCCGCAGCCAGCTGTCGATCCTCGAGGCGTGCCGGAAGTTCAACCCGCGCGTCAAGGTCGTGTTCGCGGGCACGCGCCAGGTGTACGGCAAGCCCGACTCCCTGCCGGTCACCGAAGATCATCTCGTGCGCCCGATCGACGTCAACGGGATCAACAAGGCGGCCGGCGAGAACTACCACCTGCTGTACAACAACGTCTTCAAGGTGCGGGCGTGCTCGCTGCGCCTGACCAACGTGTACGGTCCGCGCCAGCTGATCAGGCACAATCGCCAGGGATTCATCGGCTGGTTCATCCGCCTGGCGCTGGAAGGGCACGAGATCCAGATCTTCGGCGACGGCTCCCAGATTCGCGATTTCGTCTACGTCGACGATGCCGCGGATGCGTTCCTTCGGGCGGGCGCCTCCGACGCCTGCAACGGCCAGGTCTTCAACGTCGGCGGCACGGAGCCCATTTCGCACAAAGATCTCGTGGCGCTGCTGATCGACGTCGCCGGCGCCGGCAGCGTCCGGTACGTGTCCATGGCCGTCGGAAAAGAAGGCGATCGACATCGGCAGCTTCTACGCCGACTCGACGCGTTTTCGGCGGGCGGTCGGCTGGGAGCCCCGCGTCTCTCTGCAGAACGGGCTTCGCGAGAACGCTCGAGTACTACCGGGCACACGCGCGCGAATACCTCGACGATCCCACGCCCACGCCTTCGCCGGTCGCATGAACGTTCCTTTTCTGGATCTCCATCTCGCCGAGGAATCGGCGGAGGTCCGCGACGCCATCGAGCGCGTCATCGATCGCGGATGGTTCGTGCTCGGTCCCGAGGTCGAGGCCTTCGAGCGGGAGTTCGCGCTGACCTCGGGTGCGCCGCACGCCGTCGGCGTCGGCAACGGCACCGACGCGCTCGCGCTCATCCTTCGAGCGCTCGGCATCGGCGCCGGCGACGAGGTGATCACCACGCCGTTGTCCGCGGCATACACCGCGCTGGCGATCGTGATGGCGGGCGCGCGCCCGTCTTCGCGGACATCGATCCCGAGAGATTGACGCTCGTCACCTGCCGCCGCGGAGCGCGCGATCACCGAGCGGACGGTCGCCCTCATGCCGGTGCATCTGTACGGCCAGCCCGCCGATCTGCCCGGCGCTCGAGGCGCTCGCCAGGCGGAGAGGACTGGCCCTCGTCGAGGACTGCTGCCAGGCGCATCTCGCCACCTGCGCAGGCCCGTCCGGTCGGCACCTTCGGCATCGCCGGCGCGTTCAGCTTCTATCCCACCAAGAACCTTGGCGCGCTCGGCGACGGCGGCGCGGTGATTACGCGCGATGCGTGCCCTTGCCGATCGCATCAAGCGGCTGAGAAACGGTGGCCAGACCGATCGCTACCATCACGTCGAGATCGGCGTGAACAGCCGCCTCGACGAGCTGCAGGCGGCGATTCTGCGAGCCCGGCTGCCTGCGCTCGCCCGGCAACCGAGCGGCGACGCGTTGCTCGCCGCACAGTATCGGCTCGCGCTCGCGGATTCGCAGCGTCGACCGTCCCGCGAGAGCTGGATCCGGGACACGTGTATCATCTGTTCCCGGTCCGTGCTCAGCGGCGCACGCCGTTGCAGGACCGCCTGCGCCAGTCCGGAATCGAAACCCTCGTGCACTACCCTGTGCCCATTTCACAGCAGCCGGCATTCGCGGCGTTGGGTCCGGCCGATTGTCCCGAGGCCGAGCGGGCCGCCAATGAAGTGCTGTCGCTCCCGCTGTATCCCGGCCTCTCGACTGAAGCGGTCAACGCAGTCGCCGACGCCGTGCGAAAGGAAGCATCTTGAGAGCATTAATCACCGGCGGCGCGGGCTTCATCGGTTCCCATCTGGCGGAGGCGTTGCTGAACGCCGGGCACGACGTCGACGTCATCGACAACCTCTCGACCGGCTCGATCCGCAACATCGGGCATCTGAAGGCGAATCCGCGCTTCAAGTACGCCATCGACACGCTCACCAACGAGCCGCTGCTCGCCGAGCTGGTCGATCGCAACGACGTCATCTTTCATTTCGCGGCCGCGGTTGGCGTGAAGCTGATCGTCGAATGAGCCCGTGCACACCATCGAAACCAACGTGCACGGCACCGAGGTCGTGCTGAAACACGCGAACAAGAAAAAGAAGAAGGTCGTCATCGCCTCGACGTCGGAGGTCTACGGAAAGAGCACTGATGTGCCGTTCCGGGAGGATGCCGACCTCGTGATGGGCGCGACGGTGAAGCATCGCTGGGCGTACGCCTGCAGCAAGGCCATCGACGAGTTCCTCGCCCTGGCCTACTACAAGGAGCGCGACCTTCCGGTCATCATCGTGCGGTTCTTCAACACCGTGGGCCCGCGGCAGACGGGCCAGTACGGCATGGTGCTGCCCTCGTTCGTGCGGCAGGCGCTCGCGGGCGAGCCGATCACGGTCTTTGGCGACGGCACGCAGTCGCGCAGCTTCACCTATGTCGGCGACGTCGTCGACTGCCTCCTGAAGCTCGTGAGCGAGCCGCGGGCGGTCGGACAGGTCTTCAATATCGGCAACATGGAAGAGGTGACGATTCTCAGGCTCGCGGAAATGGTGAAGGAGCGTACCGGCTCGTCTTCGGCGATCGAGTTCGTACCCTACGACAAAGCGTACGAAGCGGGATTCGAGGACATGCCGCGGCGGGTTCCCCACCTCGGAAAGGTGCAGAATCTCGTCGGGTACGAGCCGAAAGTGCAGCTGCAGTGAAATCATCACGAAGGTCATCGAATATTTCCGCACGCACGGGTCCTGATTTATAATCGGGGTTGCGTTCAACCTCATGAAAAGGCTCGTTTTCGGCCTCTGTTTGATGATGTTGGCGGCGCCGCCCGCGGCGGGCCGCCGGGCTGCAGATGTCCATCCGCAACGGGCGTGTGACGCTCGATGCACAGGACGTCACGGTTCGGCAAATCCTTACCGAGTGGGCGCGCATCGGCAAAACGCAGATCGTCAACGCAGAGCGCATCACGGGCGGCCCTGTCACGTTGAAGCTGCAGGACGTGCCCGAGAAGCAAGCGCTCGACATCATTCTGCGGACGGTGCCCGGGTACATGGCCCGGCCGCGCGAGACCTTCGTCGCCGACGCGTCGATCTACGACCGTATCCTCGTCATGGCCACGACGGCGGCTGTCGCCGCAGGCCGGCCGCAGACACCATCGGCCTTCCCGGGCATGCAGGGCCCAGCCTGGCCCGAATTTCACGCAGCTCAGGCCGCCGCAGCCCGCGTTGACACCCGGGTGCGATGCCCGAACCCCCGAAGACCAGTCAGAGGACCCGGCCATTGCCGCAGCCGCAGCCGCGGGACTGGTGCCCGTGCCGGCGCCGAATCCCACACAGATTTCAGCACCGCTGATGCTGCCTGGTGTGTCGCAAGCGCCGCCCGCGCAGTCGGCACCGGGCACCGGCTGCCTCACCGTCGAATCCGACCGCACCTGCCGGCACATCCACGGCACCGACGTTTACGCCGCCTCCGCCGCCGGCCACGTCAAGCCCGGTGACGACCACGCCGATTACGCGGCCGCGGCCACCGCAGCCCGATCGCTGAAGTTCCCGTCCGTCGCGATACAATTCAACTCGATCGCATCGCAGCGTCCTGTCGGGCTTCCGCCGATCGCCGATCGACGGGACAGTCTCACAGACACAATGCCAGAAATCGATCGCTACAGGCCGGAGGACCAGCGCGGTGTAGAGACGCTCTATCGCCGCGTGTTCGGACCCGATGCCGCCGCCGCGAGCCGGCTGCGGTGGGACTGGCAATACCGACGCAACCCGAACAACCCGGACGGCGCACCGCTGCTGTGGGTCGTGCGGGAAGGGCCGACGATTATCGGCCACTACGCGACGATGCCCGTGCGCCTCTCCCTGGGCGGCAAAGAGATTCAGGCGGCATGGGGCATGGACGCCATGGTCGCGCCCGAACGCCAGCGTCGCGGCCTTGGTGAGGAGCTGTTTCGCGCCTGGGATCGCAGCGTGGGCGCCTCGCTCGGCCTGGGCCTGTCCAGCGCGTCGTCGCGGCTGTTGAAGAAGATGCATTTTCCCGAGGTCCCGCCGATTCCGGGGCTGGTGAAACCGTTGACGCGCCGCGCGGTCCGCGTGCCGCGTTGGCCCGATACGCTCAATCGCTTCGTCTCGGCCGTCACGCTGCCCATCGTGCGCGTCGCCGCGCGCGTGCGTCCGCTTCGCGCCGATGTCGAGCCGATCCGCCGTTTCGACGCGTCGTTCACCGAATTGTGGGAGCGGCTCGCCGATCGATTCGAGCTGGCGGTACGGAGAGACGCGGCCTACCTGAACTGGAAGTTCATCGAGCCGCCGCACGTGCGGTATTCGGTCGCGGCGCTCAAGCGCGACGGCAAGCCCGAAGGGTATGCGGTGTATCGCCACGCGCAGGAACCGCGCGGCCGCGTCACGCTGCTCGTCGACTTTCTCGCCGACACGCACGACGACATCGGCTTCAAGACGCTCCTTCGCTGGGTCGACGCCGAAGCGCGGCAGGCCGGCTCGGACAAGATCCGCTGCTACGCGGCGCACCTGGGCTTCCGGCGCATCATGCGGCACTCGGGGTACTTTCAGATGCGGCCTCACCCGCTGACGCTGGCCACGAAGATCAACGCGGTGACCGTGCCGCCGAAGTTTTACAAGGACACCGACGACTGGCACATCACGCTGGGCGATTCGGACCAGGACGTCGGCATCCGCGACTGGGACTGACACATGACCATGACATTCGCAGAAGACGTGAACCGCGCCATTACCGGCGCGATGAAATCGAAAGACCAGCCGCGGCTCAGCACGCTTCGCATGCTGAAGACGGCGCTGATGAACCGCGAGATCGAGCGCGGCCGTGCGCTCGACGAGAACGAATCACGCCAGGTCGTCTCGGCGCTCGTCAAACAGCGCCGCGACTCGATCGAGCAGTTCCTCAAGGGCGGGCGGCAGGATCTCGCCGACAAGGAAACCGCGGAGATCGTGATTCTCGAATGCTACCTGCCCCCGGCGCGTCGATGCCGCCGATCTCGAGCGGGCGATTGATGCGGCCATCGCATCGACGGGCGCCACCTCGGCCAAGGACATGGGGAAGGTGATGAAAGCCGTCATGGCCGAGCTGGCCGGCAAGACGGTCGACGGCAAGGCCGTGAACGAGCTCGTTCGCCGCAAGCTTCAACCCTAGAGCAGGTCTTGCAGTCCAGGACCCGCGCCGCATCAGACCGACAGGCGCACCCCACATCAGAGCTCGTTCGATCGGCAGGGATCATCGGCATCGCGACGATGACCAGCCGGGTGCTCGGTCTCATTCGCGATCAGGTCCTCGCGTATTTCTTCGGCGCCGGCGATGCGATGGACGCCTTCCGCATCGCGTTCCGCATCCCAACGTCCTCCGCGATCTCTTTGCCGAAGGCGCGCTCAGCGCGGCGCTCGTGCCGACGTTCACCCGCGCGCTCGCGGCCGGCGACCGCGGCGCCGTCTGGCGCCTCGCGTCGAACGTCATCAGCGTGCTGCTCCTCACGTCCGGGGCGATCGTGCTGGCCGGCATCGTGTTCGCCGAGCCGCTCGTCAACCTGTACGCGGGCGGATTCCGCGACGTGCCCGGCAAGCTGGAGCTGACGATTCAGCCTGACGCGGCTGATGTTTCCGTTCCTGTGCATGGTGGCCGTGGCCGCAGTGCTGATGGCGATGCTGAACGCACTGCACCATTTCTTCGTGCCCGGCGCTGTCGCCGGCGATGTTCAACGTCGCGACGATTACGTGTGCGGTTCTCTTCGTCCCGCTCGCACCGCGCTTCGGGATCGAACCGATCGTGGCGGTCGCCGCCGGCACGCTGCTGGGCGGGCTCGGGCAGATCCTGCTCCAGTGGCCGGCGGTCCGCCGCGAGGGATTCCGCTATCGGCCGCGTCCTCGACTGGCACGATCCCTGGCTCCGCGAGATCGGGCGGCTCATGGTGCCGGGAGTGGCGGGCCTCGCCGCGGTGCAGATCAACCTGTTCGTCAACAGCTGGCTCGCGGCCGGCCTCGGCACCGGCGCCGTGTCGTGGCTCGATTACGCCTTCCGATTGATGTACATGCCGATCGGCCTCTTCGGCGTGTCGATTGCCACCGCCTCGCTGCCGGCAATCTCGGCGCACGCGGCCACGAGCGACGATGCGGGCATCCGCGCACGCGGTCGTCGAGCGGCCTGCGCCTGATGCTGCTGCTGAACCTTCCAGCCACGCTCGGACTCATCGGTGCTCGCCACACCGATCGTGTCGCTGATCTTCGAGCGCGGCCGCTTCACGCCGGCCGACACCGCCGCGACGGCGGCGGCGCTCGCGTTCTATGCGCCGGGCCTCATCGGGTACTCCGCGGTCAAGCTGATTTCCCCGGCCTTCTATGCCATGGGCAACAGCCGCGTGCCCGTCATCGCCAGCGGCGCCAGCGTGGCGCTGAACATCTGCCTGAACCTCATCCTCGTGCGGTCGCTGGGCCATCGCGGGCTGGCGCTGGGCACGGCCCTTTCGGCGTTGCTGAACGCCGGCATTCTGATACTGGTGCTTCGCGCCCGTCTTGGCGGCCTCGAAGGCCGGCGGCTCGTCACCGCCGTGCTCAAGATTTCGTGCGCGTCGATCGTGATGGCGGGCGCGGCGTATTACACCGAACGATTCCTGCACATTCCGTTCGCAGGACGCGACGTCATCGCCCAGGGCGTGCGCGTCGGCGGCTCGATTGCCGTGGGGCTCGGCGTGCTGGCCGTCTCGACCCATCTGCTGGGACTCGAGGAGTTCGCCGATCTGAGACGCCGGGTATTGCGGTCCTGAACGTGGTAGATTCGACGCGATGCGCCGTTACCCGTCGCGCGACTCCTCGTCCTTCTCGTTCGGGCCCGGTCCGCTCTCTCCCGCGCTGAAGGCGCTCATCGCCGTCAACGTCGCGGTCTTCATCGTCATGGCGCTCATGCCGCCATTGTCCGCGGCTCGCCGTTCAGCAGTTCCTCGGCCTGGTGCCTGCGGCGATCTTCGAGTCGTTCCGTCTGTGGCAGCCGGTCACCTACATGTTCCTGCACGGAACGATCGGGCACATCTTCTTCAACATGCTTTCGCTGTGGATGTTCGGGACGGAGCTCGAGCGAATCTGGGGCACGAATTTCTTCCTGCGGTACTACTTCGTCACGGGCATCGTCGCCGCCATCACGACGATCGCCGTGTCGCTGCTGCCGTTTCCCGAGACGGCGCGCATGTTCGACGTCGTCACGATCGGCGCCTCGGGCGCCATCTACGGCCTGCTGCTCGCCTACGGTCTCACGTTTCCGAACAGACCGATCTACGTGTATTTCGTCTTTCCGATCCCCGCGAAATACTTCGTGATGATCATGGGCCTCATCGCTCTGCTTTCGGCGATGGGCGACAGCGGCGGCGGCATCGCGCACATCACGCACCTGGGCGGCCTGGTTGCCGGATACGTCATGCTTCGCGGCCGCCATCTGAGCCCGGCGAACGAAGTGCGGTATCGCTACCTGCGATGGAAGATGGACCGCGCGCGGAAGAAATTCGGTGTGTACTCGGGGGGAAAGAATGACTGGGACAAACATGTACATTAGAAAGGAAGAAGGAAAATAGAAGAAGGAATAAAGTCCCTCCAATCCCTAATCTAGTCACTAATCCCTAATCTCTAGCTCTATTCCTTCTTCCTTCTTCCTTTCCCTTCCCCTCCCGACCATCAGCGCCACCAGCCCTCCCACCAACGGTAGTCCGCTCGCGTCCATGAGGTAGGCGTACCGGAACATCGAGCCGGCGCCGAGCTGGAGGCTCAAGACCATCACGAGCGCAACGGCCGCGGCCATCCTCGTCCACAAGCCCAGCGTCAACGCGAGACCAGCCAGCATCGATCCGATCGGCACGATCCGCGCAAATACGGGCGCGCCTGGCAGAAGCCGCTCGAGATACCAGCGGCTGATCGGCGTGGCTCCAGCCATCCAGGCCGACAGCTGGTTGGTGAGGGGCTCCGCGTCAAGCAACCATGATGCCTTTTCGACGCCGAAAAAAAAGATGAAGACGCCGATGCAGAGCCGGAGCAGCACGAGCGCCACGCGTTGAGCGCGACCGCTGCCCGGTCGTGGGCCGGATCCGTGACTGGAGGCTCCGAAATCGGACGCGCGAGCGGCGGGTGCCATTACGCCTGAAACGCCATCTGCTTCAGTGCCGTGATGCGGTCGGCCATGCGCGGATGAGTGGCGAGCAGATCCGGCAGGAACCCTTCGCGCAGTCCCGATCGCACGGCCAAGCGGATCGGCGATGCACAGATGCGCCGTGCCGCGTTTGACCGAGAGTGTTGGCGCGGCCTCGCGATCGATCTTCTCGAGCGCGCTCGCCAGCGCGAGGGGATTGCGCGTCAGCTCGGCGCCGGTGGCGTCGGCGAGAAATTCCCGGCGCCGCGATACCAGCATCGCCAGCGCCTGCGCGATGAGCGGCGCGAGCACGATCGCCACGACCCAGACGACCAGCAGAATCAGTCCGGCGGCGCCGCTGTCCTTGTCGTTGTCTCGACTGTTGCTCGAGCCGCGCGAGCCGGCGGACATGCCGCGGCTGCTCCAATCCGACAGCAGCGCAATGGTGCCGACCATGGCCGCAATGACGGTCATCAGGCGGATATCAAGGTTGCGGACATGGCTCAGCTCGTGGGCGACCACACCTTGAAGCTCGTCGCGCGTGACCTTATCGAGCAGCCCGCGCGTCACCGCGATGGACGCGTGTTCGGGGTCGCGGCCCGTGGCAAACGCGTTGGGATCCGAATCGGGAATCACATACACCCTGGGCTTCGGCAGGCCCGCCGCGATGCTCATCTCCTCGACGACGTTGTCGAGCTGGCGGATTTTGTAGGTGTCGTCCGGGCTGGCCGCGCTGGAAAGGGCGCGATCGAGGGCCATCGCGCCGGTGGAGAGCAGCACCGCGCGGTCTCCGGAGTAGTAGCTGGTCAGAGCCGACACGCTGCCGATCCCGAGCGCGGCCAGACTGCCGATGGGGAACGTGAGCTCGCCTTCGCCGATGTAAAACACGTCGAAGCCGAACCCCAGAAACAACAGAAACCCGACGAAGACAATCATGACCGCCCAGGTGCGCCGACGGTTCGACGCCTGCTGTTCGTAGAGATTCCGCGCCAGACCTACTTCCTCATCGAGAGATCGACGGCGGGCACCTGCCGTTCGGTGGCATCGGTGATCTCGAACAGCTCGGACGGCTTGAAGCCCAGCGCCGAGGCAAACATGTTGGAGGGAAAGGTCTGCTGGGCCGTGTTGAACGTCGTCGCGATGTCGTTGTAGAACTGCCGCGCGAAGCCGACCTTGTTCTCGGTCGAGGTCAGCTCTTCCTGCAACATCTTGACGTTTTCGTTCGCGCGCAGCGTGGGATAGTTCTCGGCCACCGCGAACAGGCGTCCGAGCGCCTGCGAGAGCTCCCCTTCCTTGCGCGCCGCATCCGCCGGACCAGTCGCCGACACGGCCCGGGCCCGGGCTTCCATCACCTGCGTCAGCGTGTCCCGCTCGAACTCCATGGCGCCGCGAACGGTATTGACCAGATTGGGAATCAGGTCGTGCCGCCGCTTGAGCTGCACGTCGATTTGCCGCCAGCCGTTGAGCACCTGGTTGCGGAGACCGATCGAGCCGGTTGTACAGGGCGATTGCCCAGACGACCACGAGTGCGACGACCGCCAGCAGAATCCACGTCAAGGTGTCCCCCCTGAATCCACCCAGTCCTGCCTGACCGGGCTGAAGACGCCGAGGACGAACGTGTCGTCGAGCGCCTCGACCTGGTGCGGAATACCGGGCTTGATGTGCAGCACTTCGCCTTCGCGGAGCGTGACCTCTTCGCCGGCCACGAGCAGCTTCAGCGCCCCCTGCAGCACGTAGGTCATCTGCTCGCTCTCGTGAGCATGCTGCGGCACCAGGGCACCGCGTTTCAGGTAGATTTGAGCCATGGTCTCCCGTTCTCCGGAGACGAATTTCCGGGAAACCATCTCGGTGACTTTTTCGAGAGCGATCTCGTCCCAGCGGAACAGACGGTACGGTTGCAATTGTGTGGAGTTTTACCGCTTGCGTCGGCGGCCTTGGAACGCGATTATACCATTTGGCGCCGATGTATAATTCGCTGTTGGCGGAGCGCGGATGAAGTCGACAGTGACAAACGGACACAAAACGCACGCCCGGGCCCGGCGCTCTCACGAAGGCCTCACCCGCGACGAACTCATCAAAGCTTACCGATGGATGGTGTTGTCGAGACGCCTCGACGACAAGGAAATCCAGCTCAAGAACCAGAGCCAGATCTTCTTTCAGATTAGCGGCGCCGGCCACGAAGCGGTCCTCGTGGCGGCGGGCATGGCCCTGAAGTCCGGCTACGACTGGTTCTTTCCGTACTATCGCGACCGCGCCCTCATGCTCATGCTGGGCTTCACGCCCTACGAGATGCTGCTCGGGGCCGTGGGGTCGTCCGACGATCCCTCCTCAGGCGGCAGGATGATGCCGTCGCACTGGAGCAAGCCGTCGCTGCACATCATGAACCGGTCGAGCGCGACCGGCATGCAGTGCCTGCAGGGCGCCGGCAGCGCCGAAGCGGCGAAGCGGCTGCCGAAGCTCGGCTTCGGCTCCCCGCAGGTCGAAGAGGACGAGGTCACCTACGTCTCGATCGGCGATGGCGCCACCGGCGAGGGCGAGTTCTGGGAGTTCCTCAATACGATCTGCAACGAACAGTTGCCGGTTGTCTGTGTCGTCGAAGACAACGGTACGCGATCTCGTGCCCCGCGGAATACCATACGGCCGGCGGCGATGTCTCGCGCCTGGTGGAATCGTTCCCGCACCTCGAAGTCATCCGCGTCGACGGCACCGATCTGGTGCAGAGCTATCGCGCGCTGTGCGAAGCCGTGGCGTATGCCCGGGCACGGAAGGGACCGGCCCTCGTTCACGCGAAGGTGATTCGGCCCTACTCGCACTCTCACTCCGACGACGAACGCAATTACAAGACGGCCGAAGAGCGCGAGCTGGAAGCCGCACGAGATCCCATCCTGGTCCTTACGAAGCTCCTTCTTTCGGATGGGCTGGCCACCGAGAAGGAGCTTGAAGAGATTCGCAAGGAGGTTGACGCCGAAATCACCGACGCCGCCGACCGCGCCTTGAAGGCGCCGCGCCCCGCGCCCGAATCCGCCGGCTCTGTATGTGTATTCCCCGGACGTGGATCCCTCATCGGATGCCTTCGACACCGCTCCATCACCGCAGGGCGATCCCGTCACGATGGTGACGGCCATCAACCGGACGCTGCACGACGAGATGCAGCGCAATCCTGTGATGGTGGTGTTCGGCCAGGACGTCGCCGACGCGAGCAAGTGCGACATCATCGATAAGGTGCCGGGCAAAGGTGGCGTGTTCAAGGCGACACACGGACTGCAGCGCGCGTTCGGCAACAATCGGGTCTTCAACGCGCCGCTGGCCGAAGCCAACATCGTGGGGCGCTCGATCGGCATGTCCGTGCGCGGGATGAAGCCGGTCGTCGAAATCCAGTTCTTCGACTACATCTGGCCGGCCATGATGCAGATTCGGGACGAGCTCTCGATGCTGCGGTACCGCTCGGCCAATTCGTTCAAGGCGCCGGTGGTCATCCGCGTGGCTATCGGCGGATACCTGCGAGGCGGCGGCGTGTACCACAGCCAGTCTGGCGAGAGCATCTTCGCGCACTGTCCCGGCCTGCGCATTGCGTTTCCTTCGACCGCGTCCGATGCCGTGGGGCTGCTGCGCACCGCCATTCGCTGCGACGATCCGGTGATGTTCCTCGAGCACAAGCACCTGTACCGCCAGACGTACAACAAGTCCGTCTATCCGGGTCCCGACTACATGATCCCGTTCGCGCGTGCCGCCGAGCGCCGCCCCGGCAATGATGTCGTCATCGTCACCTGGGGGGCACTGGTGCAGCGATCGCTCCTCGCCGCGCAAATGGCCGAGAAAAATGGCATCAGCGCCGGCGTGATCGATCTGCGGACGATTCAGCCGTACGACTTCGAGACGATTGCGGAAGCGGTCAAGCGCACGAGCCGCGTCATCGTGGCGCACGAAGATCAGATGACGTGCGGCTTCGGCGCCGAGATCGCCGCCAGGATTTCAGAGGATCTGTTCGAGTACCTCGACGCACCCGTCACGCGGATCGGCGCGATGGACACGCCTGTGGCGTATGCGCCGGAGCTGGAAGAAGTGATCCTGCCTCAGACCGACGACATTCTCAGAGCCATCGAGAAAGTCACCGCCTACTAGGCCGCTTGCCCGCCCTACGCGGGCGGGGCTCCGCCAGGCGGCGGTTCATTGACGACGGCCCAGAATGCGCCAAGCTGCCGTACCGCCTCGATGAAATCGCGAAAGTCGACGGGCTTGACGACGTAGGCGTTCGCTCCGAGCTTGTAGCTGCGGGCGAGGTCCTGTTCTTCGCGCGACGACGTGAGCATGACGACGGGAATCGTCTTGAGCGTGTCGTCGGCCTTGAGCGCGCTCAGCACTTCCAGACCGTCGACCTTCGGCATCTTGAGATCGAGCAGAAGGACCGCGGGGTTGCCGGCGGGCCGGTTGGCATAGCTGTTCCGGCGGAACAGATAGTCGAGCGTCTCGGCGCCGTCACGCACCACGACGACTTCGTTCGCGAGGTTCATTTCGGCGAGCGCCGCCAGCGTCAGCTCGACATCGTTCGGATTGTCTTCTGCCAGGACGATCCGTTTCAGCTCGGTCATCACGGCCGCCCCCTTCCCGCCATCGCCATCAGCCAATCGTACGCCCGTTCCCCTGCACAGCGGTTTTTGTCTGGGACGCCATCGGAGCGGGCAGTACACTGCAGGACATAGCACATATTCCAGAACTTCGGATTATTGGATCGAATGGTCCATGCGCCGCGTGACTATTCGCATGTCCGTCTTTATCCGACAACGGATAGAGATTGGTTGCCTGGACAGCGGCGCAGGTGTGCGGACGGCTATACTTACGCCGCACAGCCTCCTATTGCGTCTGTCATGACCGCAGGCGAGACATGAAACGCGCGCCTGCCAGACGCCGGCAGACGCGGCGAGCACATCGGCCTCCCCGTGCACACGGACTCGACGCTCTGGCGCTCCGAATGGAGGTCGCGCGGGAAGAAGAGCGTGCGCGTGTTGCACGGGAACTGCACGACGAGCTCGGCCAGGTCTTGACAAGCCTCAAGCTCGAGTTCATGTGGCTGGTCGACGAGCTGCGCAAGAGCGAGCCGAAGCCAGGCATCCAGCTCGTGAACAAGCTGCAGGCCTTGACGGGGCTCATCGAGGTGAGCATCCAGTCGGTGCGGCAGATCTCGAGCGACCTGCGTCCCGCCGTGCTCGATCACCTCGGGTTGCGCGAGGCGATTGAGTGGGAGGCCACGAAGTTCCAGGCGCGCACGGGCATCCGCTGCCGGGTCGCGTGGGGACTGAAGCACGAACCGGCCGATCGCACGCGTCAGCTCGCGATGTTCCGGATTCTGCAGGAGGCCCTGACCAACGTGGCTCGTCATGCGCACGCCGGCGCCGTGCAGATCGCGGTTCGCGAGCGCGGCAGAACGCTGACGTTGACGATTCGCGATAATGGTCGCGGCATCACGAGCGCCGAGCGCTCGAGCGTCGAGTCGATTGGATTGCTGGGCATGACGGAACGCGCACGGCTGCTCGGCGGCCGGCTGTCGATCGCGGGCGCGCCCGGGCGGGGCACCACCATTACGGCGAACGTTCCCAGGACACAGGAATCCACGAAGCGACGCGACAAAACATGACTCGTATTCTTCTCGTCGACGATCACCCCATCGTGCGCCAGGGCATCAAGCAGGTGCTCTCGGGCGCATTTCATCCAGCGCTCGTGGGCGAGGCGGCCAACGCCGAAGAGGGATTGAGCGAGGTCCGCAATACCGCGTGGGATGTCCTGGTCCTCGATCTCACGCTGCCCGGCATCAGCGGCCTCGACCTGCTCAAGGATCTGCGCCGGGAGCGTCCGTCGCTTCCCGTGCTCGTGCTGAGCATGCATCCACCCGATCAGTTCGCGCGCAGGGCCATGAACGCGGGCGCTGCCGGCTATCTGACCAAGGACAGCGCCCCGACGGAGCTGGTGAAAGCCGTCAGCGAAGTGATCGCGGGCCGCCGTTACCTCAATCCCCTGGTGATCGAGGAGCTGGTCACGCACGCGCAGCCAGACTCGGAACGCCGTCCGCACGAAGCGTTGTCCGATCGCGAGTACCAGGTCCTGCGCATGATCGCGTCGGGACTGACGGTGTCGCAGGTCGCGACGAGGCTCTCGTTGAGCGTCAAAACCATCAGCACCTATCGCGCGCGCGTGCTGGAAAAGATGAACATGCGCACGACGGCCGAGCTGATGCATTACGGTATTCAGCAGGGGTTGGTGGACTAGACCTTTTACAGGAGATTAGGAGACTAAGAGATCTTTTTATTGAAGAAGAAAAAAATACCTCCTAATCTCCTAGTCTCTTGTTTTGGATTTTGAGCGTCAGAAACCCAGTTTGAACGCGAGCTGCACCTGCCTTGGCGGGGCCGCCTGCGTGAACTGACCGAAGGTCGGCGTTGGTGCCGACGGGTACGACCCGGTGCCGAACACGTTGTTCACCGCGATGAAGTTCGAGCGGTTGAACAGATTGAACACTTCGAAAATCCCGTCGAGCGTGATGCCACCCACCGGAAACCGCCGCGACACCCTGAGATCGACGCTCGCCTGCATCGGCAGCACGCCGGCGTTCCGGTAGATGGATGTGCCGATATCGCTCAGCGTGGCCCTGGCGCGATCGGTCGCGCCGCCATCGCCGTCGCCATTGAGATCGACGCCCGCCAGAATGTTGTAAGGCCGCCCCGATCCCATCGTGACGATGGCCGAGAGTTCCACTTCATGCGGCAGCATGTAGATGCCGCTGGCCACGAACCGGTGGCGCTGATCCTGCACCGACGGCCCTTTTTCCGAATCGGGATCGAAACCGACCGGCAGCCCGTCGGGATCGCCGGGATCCCTCCCGCGTCCGCTGTCCTGCGCGATGAACTCGCTCTGGAAATCCGTCCCGTTGTCGTCGGCCTTTGAAAGCGTGTAGCTCATCATGAGCTGATGCCGATCGGTGAATCGCCGCGTGGCGGCAAAGGTGACGCCGCGGTACCACGTCTCGCCAAACGATGTGTATTGCAGCACCGATGCCGATGAGCCCGGAACGCCGTTCACATCCGAAGGACGCCGGTTCGGGCCCAGCGACGGCACGAGCGGGTTGTAGTCGAGCGTCGACAGTTGTTTGAAGCCGCGCACGTAGATGACGTCGGTGGAGAGCGCGATCTGTCCCGGCAGTTCGTGTTCGAAGCCCGCAGCGAGATGGTGCGCGTACGGCGTTTCGAGGCCGGGGTCGATCGAAATGACGAGGCTCGGATACGCGGTTGCCGGCTCCGGCAGCTTCCGGCCCGGCGCGTTCCACGCCCCGATCGTCGTGGGAATCGAGCCCACCAGCGTCCGCACGCGATCGCGTCCGTTGATCCCCTTGGTGATCCCGGCGATGCCCGTCACCAGATTGTCGAAATAGATGCCGTAGGCCGCATGGACCGTCGTCGTCCGCTCGCCCGTCGGATCCCAGACGATCCCCAGACGCGGCGCGATGTTGTTCCCATCCTTCGGGAACGTGTACGCCCCGTTGTATCCGGTGACCAGGTAACTGATCTCGGGAAACCCCTGAACCTGATAGCGCACGCCGAGCTTGGCGGTCAGCCTCGGCGTGATGCGCCAGTCGTCCTGCACGAAGAGCGAAAGGTCGCTGTAGGTGTAGGGCGCCTCCGAATTGCCATAACCCTGGACGTACCGGCCTGGAATACCCAGCTGCACGGCAACGATGGCCGGTACTTCGACTGGAGGGAGCCCGAGAAGCGGCGCCTGGGCGGCCGGGATGCTGCCGAAGATGTACCGCCCGCCGAAGTGCAGCGGAAGGCTCTGCTCGGTGGCGTCGATGTAGTTGAAATCGAAACCGGTCTTGAACTGGTGCGGACCGGTGAAATAGCTCAGCGTGTCGAGAACCTGGTAGCGGACGTTCCTGCGCGGCTGTGGCGTGAACCGCTGTCGCCCCACGCTCGCCACACCGAGCACTTCGAGCGTCGGCCCACCCTGGCTTTCGAGCGTGCATGCCCCGCCGCATCGTGGATCGAGCGAGTCCACGGTCTGATCGCGCCCGGCGATCTGAAAACGGCTCTCGTTCACGATCCGCGCCGAGCGCACCCAGAGGTGCGACGCCGCGAACATGAGGTCGCTGCTGTTGAGCACGGCGCCGCGGCTGCGCGCCACGTTGCCGCCGAAGGGCTCGATGTTCTCGTTGAAGTCGTCTGCCCAGTTGACCCGCGCGACGAGCGAGTGGTTCGGTTTCAGTTGATGATCGATCTTGCCGAGGATCTGGCTGGAGCGGATGTCGTACGGCACGTGGCCCGTCTCGACGGCGAAGCCGGCCCGCCGGAGGATCGCGGCCGGTGTCCCGAAGTTCTGCCCGAGAAACGCCACGTTGTTCGTGTCGTCGATGGTCACGAAATTGTTCGCGCCGATGTCGAGCCGCTCGAACGACGCGAAGAAGAACGTCCGGTCGCGCTTGATGGGCCCGCCGGCTGTCGCGCCGTATTGCTTCTGCGAGTAGGGCGCCTTCCTGCGATCGATCGGTTGACCGGCTGGATCGAACCGCTCGAAGTGCTCCTTCGAGTTCAGCGCATCATCTCTGAAGTAGAAGAACAGGTTGCCGTCGAACGCATTCGTGCCGCTCCTGGTCACGATGTTCACGACGCCGCCCGAGGCTTTGCCGAACTCGGCCGAAAACGAGTTGGTCAGCACCTGGAACTCCCGGACCGCTTCCTGGCTGAACGTCGCACGAACGGCGCCGATAATCGAGTCGTTGTTGTCGAGCCCGTCCACGGTGATGTTGTTCGAGCGCGCGCGCTGGCCGGCAAACGAGAGGCCCGAGGTGCCCGATGCGCCCTGCTGCGGCGTTCGATCGGAAGCCACTCCCGGCGTCAGCAGCGAGAAGCCGATGAAATTGCGGCCGTTGATCGGGAGCCGGTCGATCTGATCCTGAGCGATGACGCTCGAGACCGCCGTTCGCTGCGTATCGATGACGGGCGCGTCCCCTGAGACGTCCACCGTTTCCTGGCCGCCCGCGACGTTCAACGTCAGGCGTACGTCGATCAGGCTCCCCAGCGCGAGCACGACGCGCTCGAGGGTTCGCGGCGAAAACCCCTGCAACTCGGCCCGAACGTCGTACCTGCCGGGCGGCAGCGCCGGAATCATGAACTGGCCGCGCTCGTCGGTCATGGCGCTTCGAACGTGGTTGGTGTCGACGTTCTGCGCCGTGACCGTGGCTCCGGGCAGCACCGCGGACGACTGATCGACGACCGTCCCTGACAAATCCGCCGTCGTCGCGCGCGTCTGCCCCGCCGCGGCCGAGGTGACGGCCAGACAACACGCAGCCAGCATTGACGTAAGCGGCCGTGTCATCGCGGCCTCCAGGTTGAAGAGGGGAAGTGACGAGAGTGTAACATGGCGAATGATGCCGTCCGCTTCACTGAAAATTCGATCGGCTGCCGTACTCGGCGCCGGCACGATGGGCGCACAAATCGCCGCGCACCTCGCCAATGCCGGATACGCGGTGACGCTGCTCGATGTGTCGGCCGATGCCGCCCGCAAGGGTCTCGAGCGCGCACGAACGCTCAAGCCGGATCCGTTCTACACGCCCGAGGTCTTCGAACGCATCCGCACAGGCGGCTTCGACGCCGACCTTCACCTGATCGCGCAGGCCGACTGGACGATCGAGGCCGTCATCGAGCAGGCGGCCGCGAAGCAGTTGCTCCTGGAGCGGGTGGACGCCGCGCGCAGGCCTGGCTCGATCGTCAGCTCGAACACGTCCGGGCTCTCGATCACCGGACTGGCGCTGGGCCGCAGCGACGATTTCCGGCGGCACTGGGTCGGCACACATTTCTTCAACCCGCCTCGCTATCTGACGCTCGTCGAGCTCATTCCGACGGCTGAAACCGATCCCAACGTGCTCGCGATCCTCCGCGAGTTTGTCGATCGCCGCCTGGGCAAGAACGTCGTTGTTGCAAAAGACACACCGGGCTTCATCGCGAACCACGTGGCAATGCACGGTCTCGTCAGAATTTTCGACGCGCTGGCCGCCGGCACCTACACCGTGGAGGAAATCGACGCGATGACCGGGGCGGCAATCGGCAGGCCCAAGAGCGCGACCTTCAGGACCGTAGACATCGCCGGCCTCGACATCCTCGTGCACGTCGCGAACGATCTCGTCGCACGCCTGCCTCAGGGCCGCGGTGCCGAGTTCCAGTTCCCGCCGTTCGTGCAGGAGATGCTCGCCCGCGGGTGGATTGGCGAGAAAGCGGGGCGCGGCTTCTACCTGCGAAAGAAGAATGAGGCCGGCGACAGCTGACATCTGGGCGCTCGATCCGAAAACGATGGAGTACAGGCCACGACAGCCTGTCAGGCTACCGTCACTCGACGCGGCCGCCTCTCTTCCGCTCGCCGAGCGTATGCGGAAGCTGTCCTCGGGAACCGACCGCGTCGCGGCATTTTTCCAGGCCACGCTTCCCGCGTCCCTCCAGTACACGGCGGAGGTGGCGCCTGAGATCGCGTCGTCGATCGACGACATCGATCGCGCCATGCGCTGGGGATACGGCTGGCCGCTGGGTCCCTTCGAGCTGGCCGACGCGATCGGGCTGCACGACACCGCCGTTTCGAACATCGCCGCTCCCGCCGGCCGGACCGGAGGTGG
This sequence comes from Vicinamibacterales bacterium, assembly GCA_963850725.1. Classification (GTDB taxonomy): domain Bacteria; phylum Acidobacteriota; class Vicinamibacteria; order Vicinamibacterales; family JAMQPK01; genus JAMQPK01. The sequence goes on along the minus strand of CAWKMQ010000009.1, from coordinate 365,771 downwards.
AGATCCTGCGGAGCGCGCGCGATCGTCAGAAAGTCGTGGCCTCGAATGCCGGCGCCAGCCTCATCGATCTGGACGATGGGGTGCTGGCCGTGTCCCTGCACTCGAAGATGAATGCCATCGGCGGCGATGCGCTGGACATGCTCCAGCGCGGCGTCCGCGAGGCCTCGCAGAACTTTGCGGCGCTCGTCGTCTCGGCTGAAGGACAGAATTTTTCCGTGGGCGCCAACCTGATGCTCCTGCTCCTCGAGGCGCAGGACCAGAACTGGGACGAAGTGGATGCGATGATTCGCACGTTTCAGAAGGCCACGACCGGCCTTCGCTATTCGGACGTACCGGTCGTCGTGGCCCCATTCGGCATGACGCTGGGCGGTGGCTGCGAGATCGTGCTGCACGGCGATCGCGTGCAGGCCGCGGCCGAAAGCTACCTCGGGCTCGTCGAGGTTGGCGTCGGCCTGATTCCCGCCGGCGGCGGGACCAAGGAGATGCTGCTGCGGCTCGGCCCGCAGAAGGCGTTCGAGACCATCGGCTTCGCGAAAACATCCACGTCGGGAAGCGATGCGTTCGGACTCGGATATCTGAGGAGCGTCGACGGCCTGACGATGAATCGCGACCGGCTCGTGTTCGACGCCAAGCAGGAAGCCCTGAAGCGTGTGAGGGATGGATATCGTCCGCCGGTACGGTCCGCCGCCATCCCGGTCGGCGGCGAGGCCATTCGAGCGACGCTCGATCTCGGCGTGCACCTCGCATGGCGGGCCGGACGGATCACCGATCACGAGGCGATGATCGGCCGCAAGCTGTCGTGGATTCTTTCGGGTGGTTCCTTGCCTCACGCCGGGAAGGTCAGCGAAGATCAACTGCTGGACCTCGAACGCGAGGTGTTTCTCAGCCTGTGCGGCGAGCCGAAGACGCTCGAACGCATCCAGTACACGTTGAAAACGGGCAAGACACTGAGAAACTGATGGTCGACGTGGGAGCGGGTCGTCCGCTGGTGCTCGTGCCGGGCATTCAAGGGCGGTGGGAATGGATGGCGCCTTCCGTCGAGGCGCTGGCCCACGAGTATCGGGTCATTACGGCGTCGCTTCCCGGGGAACCCGGCGGACTCTCGTTCGGTGCCGAGACGGGCTTCGACGTGTTCGTCGAGTATCTGGACCATCTTCTCGACACGTCCGGAGTTTCCAACGTCATCATGTGCGGTATCTCGTTCGGTGGCCTCATCGCCCTTCGATACGCCGCGACAGCGGAGCAACCGCGTGAGCGGACTGATTCTGGTTTCGACGCCCGGACCACACTTGAAACTGAGCCCGCATCAACGCCGCTACGTCGCCTGGCCGTTGTTGACGAGCCCGCTGTTCGCGGCCGGCGCGGTCCGGCGCGGCTGGCGGGAAGTGCGGGCGCTCTATCCGACGCCGCGCGCGCGTCTGAACGCGTGCGTCAGAGCCGCATGGCACGTGGCCAGAGCGCCGGGCGTGCCCGGACGTATGAGCCTGCGCGCCGGCTCGCCGAGCGGCAGAACTTCGAAGCCGATTGCACGTCCGTGAAGGCCCCGACGCTGGTCGTGACGGGCGAACGCGATCTCGATCAGGTGGTGCCCTGTGACGAAACCATGAAATATCTCGACCTGATACCCGGATCGCGCTTCCAGCTGTTCGAAGGAACGGGCCATCTGGGAACGGTGCTCGCGCCCGATCGTTTTGCGAACATTGTTTCGACATTTTCCCGGACCCTATGACCGACGACATCCGTCTCACCGACGTGGCGATTCACGGCCCGGCCGGGCCGATGGAGGGCCTGATCAACGCGAAGGCCGGAGACCTGCCGCGCGCGATCGCCGTGCTGGGCCACCCGCTGCCGACCGGCGGCGGCACGATGCACACCAAGGCCGTGTATCACGCGACCAAGGCCCTCGCCCGCATCGGCGTGCCCGTGCTCCGATTCAGTTTCCGCGGCGTGGGACGAAGTGCCGGGGCATTTTCCGGCGGTCCCGGCGAGCAGGAGGATTTCCGGGCGGCACTCGAGTTCATGAGAGCGCGGTATCCTGAGGTGACGCGCGTCTGGGCCGGAGGCATGTCGTTCGGCTCGTGGGTCGGGATGACGGTCGGAGCCGCAGATCCCCACGTCACGGCGCTCATTGGCATCGCCTGCCCCGTGAACCGCTACGACTACTCCGCGGTCGTCGAGGCCGGCAAGCCGACATTTCTCATTCACGGCGAGCGCGACGAGGTGATTCCGTTGAAAGAGGTCCGAAAGTTTTACGGCGCAGTTGTCCGAGCCGAAAGAGCTCGTCGTCATCGACGGGGCCGATCATCTTTTTGACGGCAAGGTCTCTGAAGTCGGCGACGGCATCGAAGACCTGCTGCAGGATTTCGATGGCTGAGGCGCTCATCGTTTCCGCGGTCCGCACGCCCGTCGGCAAAGCGCCGAACGGGTCGCTTCGAACGACGCGTCCCGACGAGCTCGCCGCGCTCGCCATGCGCGAAGCGCTGAAGCGCGCGCCAGGCCTGGCGGCGTCCGACGTCGACGACGTGATTCTCGGCTGCGCGATGCCCGAAGCCGAGCAGGGGCTGAACGTCGCGCGCATCGCCAGCCTTCGCGCCGGGCTGCCCGTCGAAGCCTCGGCGGTGACCATCAACAGGTTCTGCGCCTCGGGGCTGCAAGCCATCGCGTTTGCCGCCGACCGCATCGTCGCCGGTTCGGCCAACGTCATCATCGCCGGCGGAACCGAGAGCATGAGCCTCGTGCCGATGGGCGGCAACAAGGTGGCGCCCAATCCGACACTGGTCGACCAGTATCCAGATGTGTACTCTGACCACCGGCCTCGTCGCCGAGAACCACGCCAGAGACCACGGCATATCCCGCGAAGAACAGGACGCGTTTGCGCTCCGCAGTCATCAGCGAGCCCTGGCCGCACTGGATGCCGGGAAGTTTCGCGACGAGACGGTTGCGGTCGGCTCGTTCTCGGCCGATGAAGGACCGCGGCGCGACACGTCGCTCGACGCGCTGGCCAAGCTGCGCCCGGCCTTTCACGTCAACGGCACCGTGACAGCCGGCAACTCGTCGCAGACGAGCGACGGGGCCGCGGCCGTGGTCGTCGCCTCCGGAGAATTCGCGCGAGCGCACAACCTGACGCCGCTGGCGCGGTTCGTGGCGTACGCCACCGCGGGTGTCGCACCCGAGCGATTCGGCACGGGACCGGTACCCGCGATCAAGAAAGTGCTGAAGCGCGCCGGGCTTTCGCTCGACGACATCGATCTCGTCGAGCTGAACGAGGCTTTTGCCGCTCAGGTCCTTGCCTGCCTGCGCGAGCTGCCGATAGACGAGGCGCGTCTCAACGTCAACGGCGGCGCGATCGCGCTCGGCCACCCGCTCGGTTGCACGGGCGCCAAACTCACGACGAGCCTGCTCTACGAGATGCAGCGGCGCAAGGCTCGATACGGTCTGGTCACGATGTGCGTCGGCGGGGGCATGGGCGCCGCGGGCATTCTGGAGCGTGTGGCATGAAGGGCGCCGCGTGGATGCTCGAACCCGGCGATGCGGCATGCATCCTGACGCCCGAGCGGTTGACCGACGAGCATCGGCTGATCGCGCAAACGGCGCGCGAGTTCGTCGAAAAGGAAGTCGTGCCGGGCATCGAGCGCCTCGAGAAGAAGGACTGGGCGTTCGCGCGGCAGCTGCTGCAGCGTGCCGGCGCGCTGGGGCTGATTGGCGTCGACGCGCCGGAGGAATATGGCGGTGTGGGGCTCGACAAGGCTGCCGCGCTCGTCGTCAGCAGCCACACCTCGGGGAGCGCCTCGTTCAGCTCGACGTTTGGCGCGCAGAGCAATCTTGCGCTCAGCGCCATTCTCTATTTCGGCACCGACGAGCAGAAAGCGCGCTACCTGCCGAAACTGATCTCGGCCGAGCTGGTCGGCGCGTATGCCCTCAGCGAGTCCGGCTCCGGGTCCGATGCGTTGAGCGCGTCGTGCCGGGCGGTCCGCACCTCCGACGGCGGCTTCGCGCTGACCGGCGAAAAGATGTGGATTACCAACGGCGGCTTCGCCGACGTCTTCATCGTCTTTGCCAAAGTCGACGGCGAGCATTTCACCGCGTTCATCGTCGAGCGCGGGTTCGCGGGCGTCAGCACCGGGAACGAAGAGCACAAAATGGGGCTGCACGGCTCGTCGACGACGCCGCTGATTCTGCAGGACGTGCAGGTGCCCGCGTCGAACCTGCTGGGCGAGGTCGGCAAAGGCCACAAGGTGGCGTTCAACGTGCTGAACTTCGGCCGCTTCAAGCTCGGCGCGATGTGCGTGGGCGGCGCCTACGGCGCCATCCGCGACAGCGCGCGATATGCGGCCTCGCGACGGCAGTTCGGAAAACCGATCGCCGAATTCGGCGCCATCAAGCACAAGCTTGCCGAGATGAGCGTGCAGACCTACGCCGTCGAGAGCCTGCTGTACCGCACGGCCGGCCTCATCGACGCGTCAATCGCGCGGAACACCGCACCTGGCGCGGTTCTCGCGGCGCTGGAGGAATTTGCCGTCGAAGCCTCGATTGCCAAGGTGGCCGGCAGCGAGATGCTGCAGTTCGTGCTCGACGAGAACGTGCAGATTCACGGCGGAAACGGGTTCGTCAGCGACTACCCGGCCGAGCGGCATTACCGCGACGCGCGCGTCAACCGGATTTTCGAGGGCACCAACGAGATCAATCGCCTGCTCATTCCCGGCATGCTCGTTCGACGTGGCCTGAAGGGGGACCTCCCGCTCATCGCGGCCGCCCGCAAGCTCCAGGACGAAATTCTCGCGGGCCCGGGCGCGTCCGAGTCTCGAGGCGAGGACCCGCTCGACGAGCAGCACGCGGCCGTGCGCGCGTTCAGAAAAGTCGCGCTGATGTCGCTCGGCCTCGCCATGCAGCGCTACGGCGAAGACCTGGCCAACGAGCAGGAGGTTCTGCTCGCCATTGCCGATATCGTCATTGCGCTGGCGTGCGCGGAAAGTGCCCTGCTGAGAGCTTCGACGGTCCGCGGGGAGATGGCGGCCTATCACGTCGACGCGGCGTCGATCTTCATCAACGACGCGGCATTCCGGATCGACGCGTCCGCCAGGCAGGTACTGGCCGCCATGGCCGAAGGCGACACGCTCCGTACCCATCTCGCCGCGTTGAGACGGTTGCTCAAGGTCACGCCGATTGATACCGTAAAGAGACGGCGGCGGATTGCCGACGAGACCGTCCGCCGGGGAAGCTACATCTTTCAATGAAGTACCTGCAAACGGCCCTGATCGTCCTGCTCGCGGCTGCCGGAGCAACCGGCTGCAATGCGGGCAATCCACCTCCGGAAGAAACCGGTGGCGATTACGTCAGTCGGATTCAAGTCGAGCGCGCGGCAAAAGATCAGGCGTTCAGGGACCAGCCAAACGAGCCGGTGCCGGCGGCCAAGGCCGGTCAGTTCCTGCCGCTGAAATACTTCCCGCCGGATCCGGAGTACGCCGTGCCTGCCTCGCTGAATCCGTCAACCGAGCGCACTCCCGTCGAGATGGTGACCTCGGCTGGCAAGATTCGAAAGCATGAGCGCGTCGGGGTGCTCGAGTTCACGCTGAAAGGCCAGCCGATGACGCTTGGCGCCTATGTCGAAGAAGGCGCCAGCCTGAAGCGCCTGTTCGTGCCGTTCAAGGACATGACGAGCGGGACCGAAACCTATGCGGCAGGCCGGTATCTCGAGCTCGATGCGACGGCGAGCGGCGTGTACACGATCGATTTCAACAAGGCGTTCAACCCGTACTGTTACTACAACGCGTCGTACGACTGCCCGTATCCTCCCCGTGAAAGCGTGCTGTCCCTGCCGATTCGCGCCGGCGAGCGTCTGCCTTGAGCCTCCAGCGGCTTCAAGCCGTGTTCTTCGACTTCGACGGCGTCATCGCCGACAGCGAGCCTCTGCATCTTCGCGCGTACCAGACGGTCCTGTCCGCCGACGGCATCGATCTGCGGAAAGACGACTACTACGCCCGATATCTCGGTTATGACGATGTCGGGTTGTTTCAGGCGCTGGCGAAGGATCAGGGCCTCGCGTTGACAGCCGAGACCATCGATCGTTGGGTGGAGGCGAAGTCGCATGTCGTCGACGAGATGTTGTCGAGCGCGGCGATTCTGTTCCCGGGTGCGGCCGACTGCGTGAAGATGTTCGCCGAGCACGTTCCGCTCGCCGTGGCCTCCGGGGCCCTCGAACCGGAGATCGAGAAGGTGCTCAACGGCGCCGGGCTCCGGCAGTACTTTGCGGCCATCGCCTCCGCATCCGACGGCGTCCGGGGCAAGCCCGCGCCCGACCTGTATCTGCTCGCCATGGCCAAGATTCGCCATCGTGTGGCGGTCGATCCCGGCCTCGTGCATTGCCATCGAGGACTCGCACTGGGGCCTCGCGGCCGCACGCGAGGCAGGATTGCGCTGTATTGCCGTCACTCACACATATCCGGCGGCCGAACTGGGCGTGGCCGATCTCGTCGTCGATCGGCTCGGCGATCTGACGCTGTCGAGGATAGAGGAGCTGTTGCGCGATAATGGAGTCGCGCGATGAAAGACACGTTCATCAACGAATTCTCGAAGATGGCGGCGAGCGCCGACCGCGACCTGGCGACGCCCGCGTTGATGATCGCGAAGCTCGAGTGCCCGTCGCTCGATCCGGGACCGTCGCTGGAGCGGCTCGACGCCATGGGCGCGGCCGCGCACGAACGCCTCGTGGCCAGCGGCTGTCTCGTGGACTCGCGCCACTCCGAGACGGCGGTGGACATCCTGAACGCGTATCTGTTCGACGAGGAAGGGTTCACGGGGAACCGCGACCGCTACGACGATCCCAGCAACAGCTTCCTGAACGAAGTCCTCGAGCGCCGCACGGGCATTCCGATTACGCTCGCGCTCGTCTACATGGAGGTCGCCCGGCGCGCCGGCATTCTCATCGACGGCGTGAACTTTCCGGGACACTTCCTCATGCGTTTCACGCCGCTCATTCTCGATCCGTTTCATCGCGGCGCGCGGCTGTCGGAAAACGACTGCCGCCGTCTGTTACAGCGGCATATCGGCGAGGAGGCGGCGTTCGATCCGGCGTCTGCTCGCGCCGGCGACGAAACCGCAGATGCTGACGCGCATGCTGCTGAACCTGAAGCGCATCTACGTCCGGCTGCACTCGTTCCCGCAGGCCCGCAACGTCACGGAGCTGCTGCTGGCGGTCGATCCGCCGGCGCTGGCCGAGCTGCGAGACCGGGGACTTGCTGGCCTATCACATGAACGACTTCTCCGCCGCGCTGCGCGACCTGCAGCAGTACCTTCACTTCAGCGCCGGATCGGAGGTCGACGAAGAAGGCCGCAGCGATCACGAGCAACTCTGGGAGCACGTCAAGACGCTCCGGCGTCGCGTCGCCTCGTTGAACTGACACCTTGCGCTGAAGCCGGGCAACGTACTCGCCTGCGAACTGACGACTGAAACTGAAGCTGACAATTGGTAGTCCAGACTGACGACTATTTCAGGTAGGTACTCACTCACATCCGACACAGGCCAGTAGCCGATCCGCTTGAAGATATTGGGCGAGGCCGCGCTCGTCACGTCCGTATAGAGCCAGCAGAACGCATTACCCTGCTCGAGCTGCTGCGTGGTGAGGGCTTTCACGCAGGCCGTGCCGTATCCTCTGCCGCGCAGCTCCCGTGGCGTGTAGACGAAGTTGATGCGAACGCCGTTGGGCGTCTTTCCCGCCCAGGCCGCCATCGACACCGGGCCCGCGTCATCCCACACGTACAGCCGTCCCCGCGCAATCGAATCGGCGACAATCCGATCGGCATCGATCGGATCCGGCACCTTCGTTTCCCGCACGAACTCAACGGTCCAGGCCGCCAGCCGGCTGCGATCGTCGGCGGTCGCCTGTCGAAGCTGTCCGGACGGCGGAGGCAGATCGGGCTCGACGACCTTGCGCGTTTCGTGAATGCGAAGGCGCTTGCCGAACGTCGGCGCGATGCCCGACAACCGGCTCCACGCCAGCGCGAAGTCGTCCACGGATCTCGATGGACCGCTGACGCCTTCGAGATCGGGCACGGCCTGGAACGCGTCCCGGGCCAGTTCCGCAATCGGCTCCCGGTTGGCCCGCGTGATGACGAGCTTGTACGGCGCGATGTGGACGGCGCAGGCGTGCACGCCGGCGCTGCTGCCGACCGTGGCCAGATATGGGCGCGCCGCCGCTGCGGGATTGCGCGCGATCCCCTGCGCGATGCTCAGGATGAGATTGTTCTCGGCCTCCGCCATCATCATCAGAGGCTCGGCCACGTGAAGAAACGCCTCTGCGGTCTCGTAGCGCGTGACGTGCAGCGTGTGTCGTTGCATGACTCGCTCGTCGATGTCGTTCACTGAGCAATCCGTATGATAACCAATTAACCCGGCAGGCATCTGTCGTACTTGTACTGATGGCGCACGCGCGCGAATCACGCGAGCGCGATTGCCGGGAGCGGCTGCTCGGTGACGCGGCCGGCGTCGACGGCAACGTGATAGGCCGTGGCTCCGGCTTTCTTCGAGACGACCCGCAGCAGATGTCCGTTCCTGAAGTGCGCAGCCACGCGATCGTCGATCGCATAGCCCGGGCGGATCTGCGCCTGTTCCATCAGCGCGTGGTACGCGGGCCGGCGCTCGACTTCGCCGTCGTAGTGCGGACAACAGCTCCCCGGAAGAAACCCGAGGCAGTCGAGCGGGCGCAGACGATCGGCCCACGAATCGGTGACGCCCTGTTCGAACCAGCAGATCGCGCCCGCGCTCTGGCCGCCCAGCACGATGCCCGCGTCGTACGCTTCCTTGAGAATGTCGGTCAGCCCCCAGTCGCGCCAGACGGCCAGCATGCTCTTGGTGTTGCCGCCTCCGACATAGATGACATCCTGATCGAGGATGAGGCTGCGCAAGTCCGGCGTACGGTGGAAAAAGGGCAGGTCCCGGGTCGTGGCGCCGAGCGATCCGAACGCCGCATGGAATTTCTCGACATAGCCGGCATCGTCGCCACGGGCCGTCGCGATCATCAGCACGTTCGGCCGTTCTTTCGAGGACTGGTCGAGAAGGTACTTCTCGAGAGCGAGGTTCTGCGGATCGCCGACGAAGCCGCCTCCGCCGATCGCAATGATGTCCCGCCTTCGCGCGCCGTCACTCACGGGCGCGCTTCCGCGAGGCTCGCCGTAGCTCGCCCAATTCTCTCTGCGCGCGGAGGCGGCAGACATCGTCCAGGTTGAACTCCTCGAGCGAGCGCAGGCGATGATCGGCGAGCGAGAGCGCCAGATCCTTCGTCAGCTCGTTGGGAACGGCGACGCAGTAGATCCCGGCTCTTTTCGCAGCGAGAATCCCGTTCGGCGAATCCTCGAAGGCGATCGTCTCCTCGGCCGTCACGTCGAGCCGCTCGAGCGCGAGCTGATACAGCGCGGGATCGGGTTTCACGGCCGCGACATGGTCGCGCGTGCAGATCGCGTCGAACTGGTCGAGCAGCGCGAATTTCTTCAGATTGTGCGTCACCCATGTCTGGGTCGAGCTCGACGCGATGGCGAGCTTCAACCCCCGCGCCTTCGCGCCAGTCACACACGCGGCCACGCCCGGCAGAAGCGGCTGCGCGCGCATCAACTCGAGCCACCGCCTGTTGCACGCCTCTTCCAGTTCAGCTCGACTGAACGATTGTCCCGACTGCTCCTCGAGATATCCCTGCAGATCGAACCCGTCGAGCGTACCGATGCAGGCCGCATATTTTTCGAATGGCAGCGAGCAGCCGTGCGAGGCGTACAGCTCCGACCACGCCTGGAAGCCGGGGCTCTCGCTGTCGACGATGAGCCCATCGAAATCGAAGATGAGGGCTTTGACCGTTCGTCTAGTTGAACCCAAGCGTTTTCTTGACCTCGACGTTCGCCACCGGCCTCACGCCCTTGCGATCGAGCCGCCATTTGTCCATGTATTGCGCAGGCTTCACGACAGCGGTGCCCGACGCCTTGAAGAAGCGCCTCGAGGCCGGCATCCGCATACGGCTTCGGCACGCCCGCTTCGAACGCCCCGAACAGGCCGTCCCAGTGGACCGGGATGAACGCCTGGGGCTTCAGGACCGGCACGACCAGCTTCGCCACGGCCACCGCGCTCGAGCCAATCCAGAGATCGACGGACTCCAGCTTCGCCTCGCGCATCGCGAGCTTGAGATTCTCAATCGGCGCACCGTAGTCGGTGCCGTCGATCACAATCGGCACATGCAGATCGACCGGGCTCGCCGAGTTGTTGAAAAACCAGCTGAACCGCCCGTCCGGTCCGTCCACGGTAAACAGGAACGCACGATTCCCTCCGCCGTTGGGAAAATCCTCGGCCACACCAGCCCGCAGCCCGCCGGATTTCGGATCGGGCACGGGAACGGCGCTCAGCTCGACAGGATTGTGCTGCTCCGGATTCACCGCGGGATCGCCGCTGTGGTTCCATCGGATCACCCGCATGGTCACGCCGTCGGCGAGCGGAATGACTTCGCGGCCGTAGACCGCACGGCAGCGCTCGGCGGGCACGCCCTCGGCCTGCGCCTGCAGGCACGTCGTCTTCGATCCGATGATGCGGGCGCCCGTGAGCTTCGACCACGTCGCCGTATCGAATGAGTGATCCCAATGGCTGTGGCCCGTCAGGAGGAGATTCACGCGCGATGGTTTACCGAGTGCGTTCATCACGCGCGTGACGGCGGCGACATCGGGCGTGAATGGCCTCCTGGTCTCGGCGTACCCGCCTCCACCACCAAAGAAGTCGCTCTGAGGGAGGCGCGTGATGTAGCCGTCCGTCACGATGTGGAGCGGTCCGAGCTCGTAGTACATGTTCGACACCGACATCCACGTGATGTCGACGAATGCCGGGCCCGCCGCCGGCAGGCCAGACGCCGCGGCGAAGACGATCGCGGTTGCGACCGCCAGGTTGCCGGAAGCCACCTTCATGCCGCCACTCCACTCGGAAACGGACACTCCGACCGCAACGGGCACACGTGACACAAGGGATCCGACTCGAGACAGGTCGATCGGCCGTGATGCGAAAGGTAAAGCGTCGCCCGCTGTATGGCCGTCAACACGCCGCCCAGCTCGCGCGAGACCACTTCGCGTCCGGTTTGCAGCCGCGCCAGCACCCGCTGCAGATGGGGATCGTCGGGCAACAGTGGATGATGGCCCGCAAACAGCAACAGCCGCTGACCGGAAATCGTCGTCAGATACGGCAGCAGGGCGAGCGCGTCCCTGGCCGCCGCGGCGTCACCGCGCAGTTGATCGGCCAGATCGTGATGTCGCTTGAACGCGTCGACGCCCGCCACGAGCGCGCGCAACCGCTCTTCGCGGTACGGTCCCGACAGCGCCACCGCGCTGTCGAGCTTCGCGCGGGGCGCCCGTCCCATCGAGTCCGGCGTGAGTGCGGGAATGCGCCGCAGCGCGCTCATCGCCGCATCGCGGCGCGCCGCGGTGGTGTGCACGCCGAGCACTTCCCACACGTACAGGGCGAAGGGCTCGCCGGGCGGCTGCGGCAGCGGCCCGTAAAACCGTTCGAGGCGGTCCATGACTTTAAGCATGCTGACGCGTCATGGCAGACGGATGATGGCAGAGGGCACGCTCATCCTCGAAGCTTGGCGATCTCTTCGTAGAGGTGAGCCGATGCAATGACGCCGCCGTGGAAGTTGCCCAGGTCGAGCCGCTCGTTGGGCGCGTGGGCGTTTTCGTCCGGCAGGCCGACGCCGAAGAGCACGCTCGGAATGCCGAGCTCTTCCTGGAACGTCGCGACGACCGGTATCGATCCGCCCTCGCGCGTGAAGACCGGCGTCTTGCCGAAGCCCTTCTCGATGGCGCGTCCCGCCGCACGGATGTACGGACTGTCGAACTCGGCCATCCACGGCTTGCCGCCGTGCAGCCTCGTGAGCTTCAGCTCGACGCTCGCGGGCGCAATCTTCTTGACGTACTCCTCGAACTGTTTCGCGATCGTGTCGGGATCCTGATTGGGCACGAGGCGCATGCTGACCTTCGCCATCGCGACCGCGGGCAGCACGGTCTTGGGCCCCTCGCCGGTGAAGCCCGACAGCAGCCCGTTGACCTCGAACGTCGGCCGTCCCCACACCCGCTCGAGCACGCTGTAGCCCGATTCGCCGGCGAGCTTCGGCGCTCCCCACTCTTTCCGGTACTTCTTCTCGTCGAACGGCAGCTTCTTCCATTCGGCACGCTCGGCTTCGGTGAGATCCCTGACCTCATCGTAGAAGCCGGCGATCTTCACACGGCCGCTCTTGTCCTTCATCTGGGCCAGTATCTGAGCCAGGACGAAGGCCGGGTTTGCCATGGCGCCGCCAAAGACGCCGGAGTGCAGATCGCTCTTGGTGCCCCGCAGATCGATCTGGTAGTACACGAGCCCGCGGAGGCCGTAGCAGATCGAGGGAATTTCGCGCGCGAACATGGCCGAGTCCGAGATCACCACCACGTCGGCGGCGAGCAACGCCTTGTTCTGGCGCACGAACTCGTCCAGGTGCAGGCTGCCGACCTCCTCCTCGCCCTCGAGAAACACCTTGATGTTCAGCGGCAGCCGCCCGGTCTGCTTCATGTGCGCTTCGATGGCCTTGAAGTGCATGAACACCTGGCCCTTGTCGTCGGCGGCGCCGCGCGCGTAGATCTCGTTCTCGCGCACGGTCGCTTCGAACGGCGGCGATTCCCACAACTCGACCGGATCCACCGGCTGCACGTCGTAGTGACCGTAAAACAGAATCGTGGGTGCTCCGGGGGCGTTGAGCCACTCGCCGTAGACGATGGGGTTTCCCGGTGTGTCGATCAGCCGGACGTTCTCGAGGCCGACACCCTTGAGGTGATCGGCGCTCCATTCCGCGGCACGCCGCACGTCGCCCTGGTGCTGCGGAAGCGCGCTGATGCTCGGAATGGCGAGGTACTGTTTCAGCTCGTCGACGTAGCGGTCGCGCTGTACGTTGATGTAGTCGACGACTTTATCGATGTTCTCCATGGTTCCTCTTGGCGGGTCAGAGAGCCGGCTTACGGTTTATTCGGATGCTCGATGGGCAGATCGACGCGATCGCCCCATTCCTTCCACGATCCGACGTAGTTGCGCACGCGAGGATAGCCGATCAGCCGCAGCGCGACGTACGAATGCGCGGCACGATAGCCACCCTGGCAATAGGTGACGACCTCCCGATCGGGCGTAATCCCGGCGTGCTCGTACATCGCCTTCAGATCGTTCTGAGACTTGAACGCGCCATCGGGACCGAGATTGCGGGTCCATTCGAGATGGATCGCGCCGGGCACGGCGCCCCCGCGCGCGGCGCGGATGGTCGTGCCGCAGTACTCGCCGTCGCTTCGCGTATCGACGATCACCGCGTCCGGCTTGCCCAGGCGATCGTTCACGTCGCGCCAGCCGGCGAGGATGCCGGCGTCACGCGTACCTTTCCAGTCGGTCGGTTTCGGCCGGGACGCCTGCCGGGTCACGGGCAATTGTCTCTTCACCCACGCGTGGTAGCCGCCGTCGAGCAGACGCGTATTCGGGTGACCGAAGAACTCGAGGAACCAGAACGCGCGCGCCGCCCTGATGCCCGACGAATCGTCGTAGACCACCACGGGCACGTCGCTGGACACACCGCGCGACGCGAGCAGGTGCTCGATGATCCAGAAAAACGCGTTCAACGGAGCGGGGTCGGTATCGACGCTGCTGATGCCGAACAAGTCGAGGTGCACGGCGCCCGGCAGGTGATTCTCGCAATAGTCTTCGACGGGCCGAAGATCGATGAGGAGCAACACAGACGACTCGAGCTCACGCGAGAGCTCTTCAGGCGTGACGAGCAGAGACATCGTTCAGAAACTATATCTTAGGGCCTGTCGGGACAACTGCCGTCCTTCGTAGTCTTCGATGCGGGTGCGCGCCCAGTCGGGCACCGGCACGGGCCTGGCGGCGGCGTAATCGTAGGTGACCATCACCGCGCGTCCCTTCGCAACGGCCGCGCCGGCCTCGTCGAGCATCTCGCAATCGATCGTCAGGCTCGTGCGGCCGATCTTGATCGTGCCCAGCCAGATTTCGACACGCTCGCCCGCCAGCACGGGCCGGATGAAGTCACATTCCGCACGCGCGAGAATCAGGCCGGGTAGCCGGCCCTGCGGAGAATCACCGGTCAGCTCGCGCCAGTACGCCCATCGCGCCTCTTCCATGTAGGTGAAGTAGACCGCGTTGTTGACGTGGCCGAACAGATCGCAGTCGCGGAAACGCGCGCGCAGTTGATGGCGAAATCGAAAGGCAGGCATGAAAAAGATTCCTCGGGCGGCGGCCACAGCCGGACTAGTGTACCCTGACGCCGTGCCTGAATTCACCCCCGACGAACAACGCGCGCTCGCGCCGTATTTCTCCAATCTCGACGGACCCGTCTTCGTGCTCACCAACCTGCCGGAAACCGTGAAGGGCGCGCTCTTCGCGCGCTACTCGCGATCGGCGAAATCGCTGCGGCGGCTGTTCCTCGACGAGTTCCTCAAGGACGTGGAGCACGCACAGGTCGGCGAGAGCAAAGTGGGCCTCGAGCGCGCCGAAAAGCTGTACGCGAAGGTCTTCGCCGATTACGGCGACGATTCGGTCGCCCAGCTCGGGGGCGTGCATCTCGCATGCGAAGGCGTGTCGAACGTGCTCACCAAGATCCTCGAGTGGGGCCGGCTGATGGCCTATCTCGAGCAGTCGACGCGCTATGTGCCCTACACCGATCGACCGGGAGGCCGCTGGAAATACCACGTCCCGACCGAGCTTGCGGGCACGCCGCTGGCGGATCGCTATCACGCCACGCTCGATCGGGCATTCGAGACCTACGCGCGCTGGTTCGAGCCGATGCAGGAGCATTTCCGCGCGCGGTTTCCGAAAGAGGCGTCCGACAGCGACGCGGTGTATCGCGCGGCCATTCGCGCCAAGGCACTCGATACGCTTCGAGGCCTGCTGCCCGCGGCGGTGCAATCGAATCTCGGCCTGTTTGGCACGGGCCAGGCGTACGAGGCGCTCCTGCTCCGCATGCGCGCCAACCCGCTGGCCGAATGCCGCGAATACGCGGACCTCATCCTGACGGAACTGAGAAAGGTGATCCCCGCATTCCTGACACGCGTCGATCAACCCGAGCGAGGCGGCCGCTGGACGGCCTATCTCGCCGCGACGCGCACCGCGATCGAGAGCGTCGGGGCCGATCTCCTGTCGGATGTCGACCGCGAGTTGCGTCCCGAAGTGACCCTCACCGATTTCGATCCCGACGGAGAAATCAAGGTGGTCGCCGCGGCGCTGTATGCCGTGTCGGATCTCCCGGACGACCAGTTGTTCGACGTGGCGCGGCGCATGTCGTCCGACGACCGCGCGCGCGTGCTCCAGGCGTACATCGGGCGCCGCGAGAATCGCCGGCACAAGCCGGGACGCGCGTTCGAGCGCACGGCGTATCGCTTCGACATCCTCGCCGACTACGGCGCGTTCCGGGATCTGCAGCGTCATCGCCTGCTGACCCTCGAATGGCAGCCGCTTGGCGCGCTCCACGGCTACGTCGAGCCCGATGCCATCGAAGCCGCCGGCGCTCACGACGAGTGGACCGAGGTGATGAACGCGTCGGCCGATCTGCACGATTCGCTGCACGCCGCCGGTCTGTCTGCGGTCGCGCCGTATGCGGTGTCGATGGCGTACCGCATCCGGTTCTACATGGAGATGAACGCGCGCGAGGCGATGCACCTGATCGAGCTGCGCACGGCGCCGCAGGGGCATCCCGCGTACCGGCGCATCTGCCAGGCGATGCACACGCTCATCGCCGACACAGGCGGGCCATCGCCTCATCGCCGACGCCATGACATACGCGGATCACTCAGAGGTGGAGCTGGAACGGCTCAAAGCGGAGCGGGCGGCCGAGAGGAAACGTCAGGCGCGATCCTGAGATCGCCTATGTCAGTCCCCATTGCCTTTGGACCAGTACCTCGAGTATTCATCGAGGAACGCCAGCGACGTGAACGTCCGCATGCGATCGAAGAAGAGCACGCCATCGAGGTGATCGGTCTCGTGCTGAATCACCCGCGCCGGAAAATCGTGCGACGTGATGTCGATCGGGCTTCCGGTCCGATCGAGCGCGCTCACCTTGATCGTGCGCACCCGTGGCACGCGGCCCCTGATGTCGGGGATGCTCAGACAGCCCTCCCAGTCCTCGACAATCTCGTTCCCCACCGGCGTGATGACGGGGTTGATGAACACCATCGGATCGTCGCCGGGCGACAGCGGCTCCTCTTCCTGCGGCGCGATCGCCGCGACGAAGATCCGCAATCCCTCGTGAATCTGCGGCGCCGCCAGGCCGACGCCGTGGTACTCGTGCATGGTGTCGATCATGTCGTCGATGAGCTTCTGGATGGCGGCGTGCTTCAGCTCGACGCGCTCGACTTCTCTCGCGCGGGCGCGCAGGACCGGGTGCCCCATCCGGGCAACCTTGAGAAGTGACATAGCTAGATTGTATTGAAAATCGGCGAATTCGCAGATGCGCCGATTGAGAGATTGATGGCTGGACGGCGGGCTACAGGCGGAGCCCCCCGGACCCGATATGAAAGGACATGAAGCTGCTCAGAACTGCGCTGGTCATCGCGCTCGCGGCCAGCTCGACCGCGTGTCTCGGTCTCGACTCGCATCAAGAACCTCTTCAGCTCGCCGACCAAGCCCGACGCGACGAATGGCGAGGTTCGATCGTACATCGGCACGTGGAACGGATCGGCCGTGGCGCCCGCCGCGCAGAGCTGCAGCGGGCTGCAGTGGAAGATTACGTCCCAGTCGGGGAGTCAGGCGTCCGGCGACTTCGCCGCGACCTGTGCCGACGGGGTCACGCTGGCCGGTACCATGACGGCCACGCACGGCGAGACGACGATCCCCTGGGCGGCCACGGGCACCGCGTCGAAAGGCGCCGCGACGTGCCCGTTCAACCTCACCGGGACCGGCACGTTCCAGGGCACGTCGAACATCGTCGTGACCTACTCCGGCACGTCGTGCAACGGGCCGGTCAGCGGAACCGAAACGATCAAGCGCTAGACGGTTCGCGGTTCGCCGCGTTCCAGTATCCACGTTCGCGGACGAGCGCGCCTGGATATCGGTACACCATCGCGGAACCCGGAACGGAACCCGGAACCACGTTAAGCGATCGTGACGTCCTTGTTCAGGTAGACGTCCTGAATCGCGTTGAGCAGCGCCACGCCTTCCTTCATCGGCCGCTGGAACGCCTTGCGGCCCGAGATCAGCCCCATGCCGCCCGCGCGCTTGTTGATGACGGCGGTCTTCACGGCTTCCTTCAGATCGCTCTCGCCCGATGATGCGCCGCCCGAATTGATCAGGCCGGCGCGGCCCATGTAGCAGTTCGCGAGCTGATAGCGCGTCAGATCGATCGGATGGTCGGACGACAGCTCCGAGTACACCTTCTTGTGCGTCTTGCCGAAGCTCTGGATCGCGTTGTAGCCGCCGTTGTTCTCGGGCAGCTTCTGCTTGATGATGTCGGCCTCGATCGTCACGCCCAGGTGATTCGCCTGGCCCGTCAGGTCGGCGGCGACGTGATAGTCCTTTTCCTTCGTCTTGAACGCCGGATTGCGCAGATAGCACCACAGCACCGTGGCCATGCCGAGCTCGTGCGCCTGCTGGAACAGCTCCGAGACCTCGACGATCTGCCGCTTCGATTCCTCGGAGCCGAAGTAGATCGTCGCGCCCACCGCCTGGCAGCCCATGTCGAACGCCTGACGCACGCTGCGCGAACATGATCTGATCGTACGCGTTCGGATACGAGATGAACTCGTTGTGGTTCAGCTTCACCATGAACGGAATCTTGTGCGCGTACTTCCGCGCCACCGATCCGAGCACGCCGAGCGTCGACGCGACCGCGTTGCAGCCGCCCTCGATCGCCAGCTTCACGATGTTCTCGGGATCGAAGTACAGCGGGTTCGGCGCAAACGACGCGCCCGCCGAGTGCTCGATGCCCTGATCGACGGGAAGGATGGACACGTAACCGGTGCCGGCGAGCCGCCCGTGGCTCAACATCGACTGCAGCGCGCCCAGCACGCGCGTCTGGCGATCGGCCAGGCTGTAGATGCGCTCGACGTAATCGGGTCCGGGCAGATGGAGCGATCTCCTTGGGAATCGTCTTGCACTGGTGCTGCAGCAGCGCCGCCGCCTCATCGCCGAGAATTTCTTCGATTTTCGAGCCGACTGTTTGAACTGCCATGATTTCCTTCCCTTAGAAGGCGCATATATGTGAACCGTCGAACTGCGACCCGAACCTGACGTTACGAACTGACGTGGTCTGTCGCACTGCGGCAGGTCTGAAGTCCTCCACGACCGCCGCCTCGACGGCCTGACGCGACAAAATCGTCGATCGGCAGCGCGCGCTCGGCGGCTTCGATGTCCGCGCGCCGGGCTTTCGTCGCCGGATGCTTCGGCGTGAACAGCTGACAGCAATCCTGATCTTCGATGATCGAGATCGGATAGGTGCCGAGCCGCTGCGCTTCCGCGGTGATCTCGTCCTTGTCCATGCCGATGAGCGGCCGGAACACCGGCAGCGTCGCGACCGACCCGATCGTCGCCATGTTCTCGAGCGTCTGCGACGCGACCTGCCCGATCGACCTCTCCCGTCACCAGCGCGCCGCGCGTGCGCTGCGTCGCGCGATCGCCTCCGCGATCCGCAGCATCAGTCGCCGGTAGATGACGACGCGGAGCGGGGGCGGCACGGCGAGCATGACCTGCTGCTGGATCTCGCCGAACGCCACCATGTAGAGCCGCGTGTACTGCTGATACCGCGTCAGCAGCGCCACGAGCTCGCGGACTTTTTCCTGCGACGCGCGCGACAGAATCGGATAGCTGTGAAAGTGGACCGGAATCACCCGGCAGCCGCGCCTCATCAATCGGTACGCCGCGACCGGCGAGTCGATGCCGCCCGACAGCAGCGCGACGACCCGGCCGCTGACGCCGGTCGGCATGCCGCCCGCGCCCGGCTTCCTTGCCGAAGTAGTAGAACGCCTCGCCGGTGAGCGCCTCGACATGGATCGTGAACTCGGGATCGTCGAGGTTGACCGTCCATCCCTTCGCCTCCTTGATGCGCCCGCCCACCTCGCGCTCGATTTGCGGCGACGTCAGCGGGAAAGCGCTTGTCGGCCCGGCGGGCGGACACGCGAAACGTGGCGACCTGCAGATCGCCGAGATCCTCGAGAATCGCGCCTCGCGATGCCGTCGATATCGAGCGGCACGAGCGCCGCCTTGCGAGAAATTCGCGATGCCGAAGACGTGCCGCAGCCGATCGGCGACCGCCTCCCACGCCTCCGTCGAGCCGAGCGTCACCTCGATGCGCCCCATCTTCGAGACGACCCGTGTCACGTCGAGATCGCTCGTCGCGGTCCTGATGTTCCGCACCAGCCGGCGCGATGAACCACGGCCGGTTTCGCCCTTTGAGCGCGATTTCCTGATAGTGAACGACGACGATTTCATGAGAGCGCCTCGGCCGCACGACGGCCGCTGACCGCCGCGCCTTCGATCGTCGCGGGCAGCCCGGTCTCGATCCAGTCCCCCGCCAGCACCAGCCCGGCACTCGGTGGCAGTCTCCGGGCCGCTTCGGCTGACCAGGCGCGAGCGAAAACGTGGCGCGCCGCTCGCGGACGACCGACGCGCGCAGCACCTTTGCGGCACGCGCGTCGGGCAGCGCCTCACGCAGCTCCCGCAGCGCCAGCGCGATCGAGCTCTTCGTTCTGAATCGCCATCACCTCGTCGGCGCCGCTCGACACCAGCGTCAGATGCGACGTGTCCGACTCGAACATCTGCTCCTTGTCGAACACCCACTGCATCGCCCGCCCCGGCAGGCCGAGAAACGGCGTCTGCAGGACACGCCGATCGAGCCAGAGGTTGACGCTCGCGATCGGCGACGGCCTGGGTCGCGGCCGCGGCCTTGCGCAGCGCGTCCACCGGCGCCGTGTCGCCGGCAAACAGGTCGGTCAGCGCGTACCAGGGCACGGCGACGACGACAGCGCCGGCCATCGAGGCGCATGCCACGAGCCTCGACGTGCGTCACGTGCCCGTGCCGCAGATGGATGCGCGCCGGCGCAGCCGATGCGCACGTCGCCACCACGCGATTCGATGAAGCGCCGCGACGGCTCCGCGTACAGCTCGTCGAGCGGACACACCGGCAACCCGAGCGACGCGTCCCTGGGTCCGCCGCCGAACATCCGCGCGAGCACGGCGGCAAACGGCGGCGCGGCGGCCTCGCGCACCGACTGGTTCAGCGCGGCGAGCGCCAGCGGCTCCCACAGCATCTCCCGCATGCGCGCGTCTGGCCGTTGTTGATCAGCCACTCCTCGCACCGTTTCGCCCGGCGACGCGGCAATGCGTGTGGGCGACTGCCCTCTGCTCCCTGGCTGTCTGCTCTGCCTGCGCCATGCGAATCGGCCCGACGAGCCGCGAGGCCGCGATCCGATCGCGCCAGCCGAGCGCGGCCCAGTCGAGCAGGCCGCCACAGAAGTTCATGGGCGCCGGCATCGGCGGACAGGCGCAGCCGGCTGCGCATGCCCCCGCCGTCGACGAAGTCCACTTCGAGATTCGGCTGCACGCGCACGCGCTCTTCGGTCCCGATCTGCCGGAGAAACGCGAACGTCTCGTCGTAGCAGCCGAGCAGCACGTGCTGGCCGTTATCGACCCGCTCGCCGGTGCGCGGGATCGTCGAAAGCCGTCGCGCGCCCGCCGAGGACGGCCTGGCCTCGAGCACCGTGACCCGTGCGCCGCGCGCGGCCAGGTCGACGGCCGCGCGAAGCCCGGCCACGCCGGCGCCGATGACGATGAACGTCGGGCGATATCATTTCAGCGGAACCATCACTTTCAGCCAGGTGACACCGGCGATCAACGCCTGCCGTGGGCGCGACACCCGCACGTGCTGGCGGAAAACATCATAGCCCGCCCGCTCGATCGCGCGGAGGAGGTCATAGTAGATCGCGCCCATGATGCGCGCGGCGACCAGCCGGCGCTCGTCATGGCGCGGCAGCGCCGCCTCGGCTTTCTCGTAGAACTGTCCGCGCGCGCTCGACCTCGATAGGCCAGCAGCTGCCGCACCTTCTCGGTCACCACGCCCGCCCGCAGATCCGCCTCGGTGCATCCGAAGCGCTGCGAGATCCTGCGCCGGAATGTAGAGCCGGCCCCGCTCCAGATCGGACGCCACGTCGCGGATGATGTTGGTCAGCTGCAGCGCAATCCCGAGATCGATCGCGTAGTCGCGCGTCTGCAGATCGCGGTAGCCGAAGATCTCCACGCAGATCAGGCCCACCGCCGACGCGACGCGCAGACAGTACTGCCGCAGCTCTTCGAACGTCGCGTAGCGGGTCTGGCGGAGATCCATCGCGACGCCGTCGATCAGATCTTCGAACGCCGACCGCGGCAGCGTAAACCGCGAGATGTACGGCAGCGAGCTGCGCGTCCCTGCGGCGTGGCCGGGCTCGCGCCCCTCGTACAACCGCGCGACTTCGTCGCGCCACTCGGTCAGCGGCGCTCGCGGGATCGCCGATCGCCGGGCTCGTCCACCGCATCGTCGACGGCCCGGCAGAAATCCCAGACCGCGACGATGGCGTTGCGCTTGTCGGCGGGAAGCGCGAGGAACGAATAGTAGAAGCTCGTCGCGCGCCCGCTCATGGTTCTGCCGCTGCCCCTCCGCGCCGCTGCGGCTCCAGGCCAGGGTTCGCCACAGCAACGACGGCGCGTCGGCCATGCCGAGCGTCGGCCTGGACGTGAACACGTCGTAGTCGCGCTGCTCCAGGCGATCGAGAATCCGCATGCCGCCGAGCCACGTGACGCGCAGCTCGTGCCGGAGCCGGCCTCGCACGCCGTCGCAGACCTCGCGCCCGGCCTCGAACAGACTCGCGCGTGCGCGTCGCGACGCGGCGCAACGACGCGATGCCACGCTTCGGTCAGGCGCCGATCGTCGAGGTCGCTGCAGCCGGGCGTTCTCGGCCGCGCACATCGTCGAGCGGCACGTAGAGCCGCCCCTTCTGCCAGTCGCGGTCGAAGTCCTGCCAGAAGTTCGTCAACTGCAGCGCCGTGCAGAGCGCATCGGACGATCGATCGAGGCGGGCGTCGTCGGTGCCCCGCGATGCGCAGCACGAGCCGGCCGACCGGATTCGCCGAGCGCCGGCAGTAGTCGAGCACGCCGCTCCACGTGGCGTATCGATGCGTCGTGATATCCTGACGAAACGCGCTGAGCAGATCGTCGAAGAGCGACACCGGAAGGTCGCAGTCGCGGATGGTCGTGCCGAGCGCGAGAAACACACGATCCTCTGGATGCGTCCCCGCCTTCACGCACGCGTGCAGCCGATGCTGCCAGTCGTCCAGCAACCGAAGCCGCTCCTCGGCAGAATGCTGCCCTTCGTCGGCGAAGTCGTCGGCTGTTCGCGCAAACGCGTACAGCGCGGCCACGTGCGGACGCATGCGCGCCGGCAGCAGCCACGAGGCCACCGGAAAATTCTCGTAGTGCGCGCGTGCGAGCCGCTCGCACTCGGCGTAGGCCGCCCGCACCGACGCCGCGTCAGGCCCGGTCACATGATCTCGTATCGGCAAGACGGATATTGTAGCGGACCGGTCGCACCCTCATGCGCGACCTGGTAGCGGCGCTCGTCGCCGCCGCGCTCATCTTCGCCGCCTTGAGCCTGCTGACGACGCTGCATTTCTACCGGAAGCGGCATCAGCGCGCGCGCGAGCGAGGAGCTCGCCCGGGGCCGGACGATCATCGTCGAGCTGCCGACCGATCCCGAACTGACGCTGTTCACGGAAGATGAGGAGCACTTCTATTACGGCGCCACCGCGATCGACAAGAACGAGATCATGGCCGTGCGGGTGCTGATCAACGGATCGCCCATCGCGGCGTTCGTGTCGCCCCGCTGGAGCGGCGCGGCGCGCCAGCCGACCGCCTTCGAGGACCGCCCGGAAGGCATCGCGCGCGATCGCTGGGACGTCGCCATCGAGACGGCAGGCGGCACGGTGCTCGTGGAATGCGGCGCCGTGCGCGAGCGCGTGTCTCAGGAACTTGCGCGAAAAATCTTCGACGCGGTCAAAATGGACCTCGAAAAGCGGTGCTGACGCCTTACCATTCGACTTCCGGCTGGCCCGCGCGATGATTGACGACGCGCGCCACGACGAACAACAAATCCGACAGCCGGTTCACGTACGCGAGCAGATGCGGTTCGACGTTCTCGGCGCCGAGCGCCACGATCGACCGTTCGGCGCGCCGGCAGACGGTGCGCGAGAAATGCAGCAGCGCGCCGGCGCGATTGCCGCCGGGCAGGATGAAACGGCGCAGCGGCGGCAGCTCGGCCTTCGAACCGATCGATCCAGTCTTCGAGACGCTGGACGTCCACATCGGTGACGGCCACTTTCGTGACGCGATCGGCGATCTTCTCGGCCGGGTCGGCCAGTCGCGCGCCGATGGCGAACAGATCTTTCTGAAGCTGTTCGAGCATCGCCGCCACATCGCCCGCCAGCTCGCTTTGCGCGCGCACGGCGCCGAGACAGGCGTTGAGCTCGTCGACATCGCCGTACGCGGCGACGCGGGGATCGGCTTTCGACACGCGCTGACCGCCAAACAACGCCGTCCCGCCGGCATCGCCGGTGCGCGTGTAAATCTTCATGGCCGTCAGTATACGTAATAAGAAGAAGCCGCAGGCGGAGGTTCCGCGCCCTCCGGCCCGTCGCACGTTCCGCCGGAAGCTGCTGGATTGGTACGACCGGAACGGCCGCACGCTGCCCTGGCGCGAAACGTCGGACCCGTACCACATCCTGGTGTCCGAGATCATGCTGCAGCAGACGCAGGTCGATCGCGTGCTGCCCAAGTATCACGAGTGGCTCGACCGGTATCCGTCGCTCGAGGCGCTGGCGGATGCGCCCGAAACGGATGTCACCAGCACCTGGTATCCGCTCGGCTACAACATCAGGCCCAAGCGGCTGCAGGCCATCGCCCGCGAGGCGGTCGCGCACTACGGCGGCAAGCTGCCGTCAGATGAAGCGACGCTGCTGTCGTTCAAGGGCATCGGCGCGTACACCGCCGGCGCCATTCGCAGCTTCGCGTTCCGCGAGCGCGCCGCGATTCTCGATACCAACGTCGCGCGCGTGCTGTTCCGCGTCTTCATCGGCAAAGGCGTTCCGAAAGCGCACGCGACCAAGAAGACGCTCTGGAGCATTTCCGCCGCGCTGGTGCCGCAGCGCCGGGCGTTCGACTTCAACCAGGCGCTGATGGATTTCGGCGCCACGCTCTGCACGGCCAGAAAACCAAAGTGCCTTATCTGCCCCATGACGTCGCAGTGCGAGGCCTATCCGCACAATCCTGAAAACGAAAGACATGCCTGAGCGCATCGTCGTCGTCGCGGCCGTCGTCGAGCGCAACGGACGGTTCCTGGTGACCCGCCGGCTCGACGGCACGCATCTCGCCGGCTGCTGGGAATTTCCCGGCGGCAAGGTGCACGAGGGCGAAACGCACGAAGCGGCGCTGGCGCGCGAAATCTCGGAAGAGCTGAACGCAGACATTTCGAACCTGCGGAAGATCTTTCAGACCGCTCACACCTACCCTGAACGCACGGTCGAGCTGCACTTTTTTCGCGGCGAGCTGATGGGCGATCCGGAACCGATGCTGGGTCAGGCACTCCGGTGGATCGCCCGCGACGAGTTCAAGTCGATGGACTTTCCGCCTGCCGATGCGGAGCTAATCGACGGTTTGGTGCACGCGAGCCTGTGAGCCGTTGACCGTCAGTGCGGTACCGGCCGCCGCATAGTCGCGCTGGACGTATCCCAGCGCCAGGGCCGAACCCAGCTTCGGCGACTCCGTCGCGCTGGTAATCTCGCCGACCTGCCGATCGCCGGCACAAATGGCGTCGCCCGGTCCGGGCACGCGTCCGGCCGGCAGCACGATCGACACCAGACGACGGGCGACCCGGCCGTGGCCGCGGTGCGTGACCCGCACGATGACTTCCTGGCCGACGTAACACCCCTTGGTAAAACTGATGGCCCGATCCTCGATGCCGGCTTCGAGCGGAATGGTGTCGGTCGTCATGTCGAGACCGAAGCGCGGGCGGCCGGCTTCGATGCGCAACGTCTCGTATGTCTCGGCGCTCGCGGTGACGGCGCCTCCATCCGACAGTTTCTCGCGCAGGACGTGCGCCTCTGCCGAAGGCACATGGATGTCGAATCCCGCCAACGCGAGGGCGTCGTCACGCACGATCGTCACGTCGCCAGATGTCAGCGTTGTCGTACTGATTCGCCAGCGTCGTCGACAGGCAGGCCGATCGCACGCTGCGTCAGCGCCGGCGCGGATGGTCCGTGCACGCCGATCACTTCGATCTCGCGGCTGACGTCGACGACCTGCACATCTTCCGAAAAGATCAACGAGTCGAGTCGCCGGGCCAGCCCGTCGGCGACTTCGCGTTCGACGCCCAGCAGGATGCGGCTCCCGGTTTCGATGACGCGCATGTCCGAGATCATGCGGCCCTGCGGCGTGAGGTAGGCGGCATACGTGCCCTTGCCCGGCGTCAACCCCGCGATGTCGTTGGTGAGCAGCGCATGCAGGAACGTCCGGCGATCGGCGCCGGTGAGCGCGATGGTTCCGAGCGCCGACCGATCGATCATCACGGCCGACGTGCGGGCAGCGGTGTACTGACTGAGAGAAAACATCTGCTATCCTGATTGCGAGTGCCCTTTCCCAAATATCTTACCGTTGTTGCGGCGCTCATCGTCGCAACCGGCATCCGCTCGGACGCTCAAAGCACCTCTGCCAGCACTTTCCGCGTGTTTCTGCGCGGCGCCGACACCGGCGTCGAGGAAGTCACCGTCTTCGAATCGGCCGAAGGCTGGACGCTCCGGGGATCCGGACGGCTGCGCGCGCCGATCAACGTCGCGATCGACTACTGGGAGGCCAAGTACGATCCCGCGTGGAAGCCGATCGAGCTGACGGTCAACATGAGCGCCGCCGCGAAGAAGTGGACGATTCGCACGAACTTCGCCGGCTCGACCGCGTCGAGCGACATCAATCAGGACGGCCAGTCTCAACAGCGGGAGAACACCGTCGCCCCTGACACGATCGTGGTGCCGAGCCTCGTGTTTGGTTCGTACGAGGCGCTGGCCGCCAGGCTGCCGTCGCAGAAGCCCGGCGGGAAGCTCGAAATCTTCATCGCACCGCAGGATACCGTTTCCGTTACGGTAAACACCGTAACCGACGAAACCATTCAGGTTCCCGGCCGGACGATCGCCGCGCGGCGCTGGAAGCTGCTGCTCGGTGAGAGCGGCGCCACGCTCGACATGGACGTCTGGACCGACGGAAACCGGTTCCTTCGGCTGGACCTCCCCTCGCAGATGCTCAGCGTCGTGCGCGACGACATCGCCGGCGTCGCGGCGCGTCTGGTCACGATGGCGCGACCGAACGACGAAGACGTCTCTGTTCCCGCAAACGGGTTCAGCCTCGCCGCGACCGTCTCGAGACCCGTCGACGCGGCTCAAGCGGCGCCCGCGCCGGGAAGAAAGCCGGCGCCGGTGCGTCTGCCGGCGGTCGTCCTGGTGTCGGGGTCGGCGCCAAGCGATCGCGACGAATTCGTTGCAGGGATTCCGTTGTTCGCGCAGTTTGCGAATGCGTTCGCCGACGCGGGGTTCCTCGTCGCCCGGTACGACGAGCGCGGCACCGGGCAGAGCGGCGGCCGGCAGGAGGCGGCGACGTTGCAGGAGTTTGCCGCCGACGCGCGTGCCGTCTTCACGTATCTGTCGAAGCGCCGCGATGTGGATCCAAAACGCATCGCCCTTGTCGGGTACGGCGAGGGCGGCTGGATTTCGCTGCTCGCCGGCGAACTGGAGCAGAAGATCGCCGCCATGGCACTCGTGGCGACCCCATCGATTGCCGGAACGGAGCTGGTGCTCGAACAGCAGCGGGTGTTCTTCGAACGTGGCGGCGAGGCCAACAGCCCGCCGCTGGAGGCCGCGATCGAGCAGCAGAAAAAGATCATGGACGCCGTGATCACCGGAAAGGGCTGGGAGAACCTCACGGTGGATGTCCGGCGCCGCGTCGACACACCGCTCTACCGCAGTTTTCTGCAGTTCGATCCGTCGAAGACGCTGGCGCGAGTTCGCCAGCCGATCCTCGTCGTGCAGCCGATGCTCGATCGCGAGTTGCCGGTTCATCACGGCGAGCAGCTCGCCCAGCTCGCGCGATCGCGCCCACGCGCGGCGGCGACCGATTTCGTCCAGTTGGCGGGTCTCAACCATATCCTCGCGCACGCCGTCACCGGCGACGTCGCCGAATATGGCACACTGGCACAACGCAGCATCAGTCCTGAGGCCACGCGCGAACTCACCGCGTGGCTCATCAAAACGTTGCCGGCGCCCCCGTCAAAATAGATGTGGATTCTGGAAACGAACGATCCCGCCAGCCCAACCGTGAAGTTCCGGCTGCCGGCCGGCTCCATCAAAACGCTCGGCCGCGCGACCGGTGCGGAATTCATCGTCGATTTCGCGCTCGTGTCCCGGCTGCATTGCCAGTTGACGGCCACGGCCGATTCCCTCGAGGTCAAGGATCTCGGCAGCACCAACGGTACGTTCGTCAACGGGAAGCGGGTGAAGACGGCGGCGCTCAAGAGCGGCGACAGACTTTCGGTCGGCCGCTGCGAGCTCGTCGTGTCGTGGGAGGAATAGGAAACGGATCGGGATCCGTTTCTTCTTCAGCGCAGGAACGGATTGGTGCGGCGCTCGGCGCCGATGGTGGTTTGCGGGCCGTGGCCCGAGTGCACCCTGGCGTCGTCTCCGAATGGAAACAGCACCTCTGTAATCGATCGAAGCAGCGTCGCGTAGTCGCCTCCGGGCAGATCGGTGCGGCCGATCGACCCGGCGAACAACGTATCGCCGACGAAGAGATCCTGCTTCTTCATACCCCGCCGCCCCACGGCGAGGCAGACGCCGCCCGGGCAATGTCCCGGTGTGTGGTGCACGCTGACCTCGTACTCACCGAATGACAGCTGCGTGTCCGGGCCGTAGTAGTGGTCGATCGGCGGCAGCTCGCCGCATTGCACTCCAAAAAACAGCGCCTGCTGAGGTGCGGCGTCGTACAGAAACTGATCGTCGCGGTGCAGGTACACGGGCACGTCCAGCGCCTTGCGCGCCGGCCCCACACCAGTGACGTGATCGATGTGGGCGTGCGTCAGCAGGATGCTCTGCACCGCGAAGGATCGGCTGTCGATGATCTCGAGCAACGCGTGCACTTCGTCGCCGGGATCGATCACGATCGCTTCCCCGGTCGTCTCGCACGCCACGACATATCCGTTTTTCTGGAACGGCGGTACCGAGCGCGTTTCGATGACCATGCGTCAGACGGGCCTCGTCAGGAACCAGGCCGCCAGAAGGCCGGCCAGTACGAGCGAGGACGATGAAGACCGCCTTGCCCTTCCCGCCCTTCGGCCGGTGACGAACGGGCTCTGCCATCCCGGCGGCTTCCGCCGCCTCGGTGCGCGAGTCGACCATCGCCGCGACGCCGCGAAGCTCGGCCGCAATCGCCGCCGCGCTTTGCGCGCGATGCTCGACGGTGGCCGCGAGCATGCGCGCGATGATTTGCTCGAGCTCGGCCGGCACGCCGGGATTCAGGCCGCTCAAGACCAGTCCCCGCGCGCGCTGCCGGCCGGTGAACATCTCGAACATGACGGCGCCCAGCGAGTAGATGTCGCTGCGCGCATCTGCCGGCTTGCCGGCGAGCTCTTCGGGCGAGACGTAGGGCGCGGCCGTGCTCAGGCGCCCCGCGCCGCCGGCGGTAAACGCCGCGAGGCCGAAGTTCATGAACTTCGCCCGGTCCTTGGGCGTGATCACGATCGTGTCGGGCCTGATGTCTCCGTGAATCAGGCCGGCCCCGTGCGCGTCGGCCAGGGCGTCGGCCAGGTTGATGCTGAACTCCAGCGCTCGCCTGACTTGCAGCGGACGGCCGTGGATGAGCGACGCCAGCGGCTCTCCCTGCACGAACTCGAACACGAGGTAGTAGCAGTTGTCGACCTGTCCGCCCTCGAAGAGCATCGTGATGTTCGGGTGCGAGAGGCGCGTCAGGCGCTGCGCGACGTCCCCCAGCGCATCGAATTTCGCCGGGTTGTTCGTGACGGACGGAGGCATCACCTTGATGGCCACCGTGCGCCCCAGCTTCGTGTCGCGAGCGCGATACACCTCGCCGAGACCGCCAGAACCCAGCGTTTCGAGAATCTTGAAATGTGCGATGGAGTCCGGCATGCGTGCGGCTACTTCTTCGGCGGCTTCGACGGCCTGATTTCGACGCGGCTGGGCAGGCTGCGCTCGTCGTGCGACACGAGATCGACGACCACCTGCGCGACATCCTCGGCGCGCAGCTTCCAGTCGTTCTGCGGATCGGCGTGGCCCATGAAATCCGTGTTCACCGAGCCCGGCTTGACGTAGCTGACGCGAATGCCGTCCTGCCGCACTTCCTGCATGAGCGCCTCGCTGAACGCATCGACCGCCGCTTTCGACGCGCAGTAGGACGCGCCCCCGGAAAAGGGGTTGCTGCCTGCCAGACTGCTGATGTTGATGATGTAGCCGCCGCCACGGCGCCTGAGATGCGGCACGGCCGCCTTGCAGCAATTGAAGATGCCGGTCACGTTCGTGTCGAACACGCGGCGCCAGTCGTCGTGTCCCTGCGACTCGACGCTGCCGAACCATCCAACGCCGGCGTTGTTCACGAGAATGTCGAGCCCGTCCTGCCGCCGGACGGTCTCGTCGACGAGCGAGGCCACGGCCAGATGATCGCGCACGTCGACCGCGAACGGCAGCACGCGCGCGCCCTGCGTCGCGACCCTGGCCAGGTCGGCTTCCGCCTTTTCGAGATGGTCCTTGTTGAGGCCGGTAATCGCGACGTGAACGCCGCGTTGCAGAAGCGCGGCCGAAACGGCGAGCCCGATGCCGCGCGAACCACCGGTGACGATCGCGACCTTCCCCTCGAGAGACGCCATGGCCAAACTATATGACAGCCGCGAAGAGCTGTGCCAGCGCGTCAGCCCGGTCCTGCAAAGTATCCGGGCCGCGCTTTCACAGTTGTGCTGCGATTCCGCACGCGCACGTCGAGGCGATGCCACCCGCCCGCCGCGACACCTTCAGGGGAATAGCTGATCAGATAGCGGTTCCGGAATTCCTCGAGAATTTTTGCAAACACCGCGGACAACCCGCCGGTCGACTCGACCGAAAAGAGCCGTCCGCCGGTAATCTCGGTGAGATCGCGCGGAAAGCTCGCGCGCCGCGCACCCACTTCCACTCCGTACACGACAACGTCGCCGCGCCGCGCGGTCTCGAGCACCGACTCGGCATCGAGCCAGCTGGACGTGTCGACGCCATCACTGAACACGATGAGCAGCGAGCGTCCGACGTCGGATTCGCCGATGAGCATGCCGGTGTGCGCGGCGTCGATGAGCGACGTCAGGCCTTCGCCGCGATTCTGGACCAGCAAGGCCCGCACGCGATCCAGATCCTCGGTGAGCGACCTGATTGGCCGACACGATGTGGCTGAACGCCACCAGCGCCGCGCGATCGCCCGGTTTCAGGCCGTCGAGCACCGTGCTGCCCGCGGCCTGCAGATGGCCGAGCCGGAGACCCTGCAGGCTCGCGCTCATGTCGAGGGCCAGCACGACGTTCAGGGGAATCTGCTCGAAGCTGGCGAGATCGACCGTCTGCCGCACGCCGTTGTCCAGCACTTCGAAATCGCCCGGCACCAGGCCCTGGACTGGCTGGCCGTTTGCGGTGACGAGCACGTCCACGCGGACCGCTTCGATTCGGCTCGAAAAGGTCTGCGCCGACGGGAGGGCGACCGCCAGCGCGAGCGCGCCGGCCAGCGTCAGAGCAGATCGTAGTAATCCCACCAGGGATCCTCCCGCTGCCGTTCCGCATCGGGCAGCTTCGCGAGAATCTGAAGCTCCCGCTGCGCGGCCGCACGGTTGCCCATGCGCCTGGCGATG
This sequence comes from Vicinamibacterales bacterium, assembly GCA_963850725.1. Lineage (GTDB taxonomy): Bacteria > Acidobacteriota > Vicinamibacteria > Vicinamibacterales > JAMQPK01 > JAMQPK01. Next base: position 334,808 of record CAWKMQ010000009.1, on the reverse strand, counting down.
TTGCTGAGCGCGAGGCGCGGCGTCTGCGCGTTGGGGTACAGCGCCGCCGCCTGTTCGAGCGACGTGCGAGCGGCATCGTACTCGCCAAGCGCTTCGTAGGCCCTCGACAGAAAGAGATGCGCGAGATACAGGCGGGCGCCGCTCGCGCCGTCATCCACGACGCGGCGCAGATCGGCAATCGCTTCTTTGTGGTGGCCCAGCTCGCCCAGCACGCGCCCGTGCCTCAGACGCGCGTCGGCATGGTCGGGATCGTTCACGAGCGCGTCGCGGAAATAACGCTCGGCGCGCGTCAGCTCGGCCTGCGCGCTGCCGATGGTCGAGACTCCACGATTGTCGTCATCCAGCGACTTGGAGCCGGCCTGGAGGAGCGGCGACGCAAGCCGCTCGTGCAGGACGCCCCTGTAGAACAGCAGGACGGCATCTTTCGGAAACAGCTGCAGCCCGCGGCTGAGGTGAGTCAGCGCCTCGACGAGCGATTGGATCCGCATCAGCTCGGCTGACGATTCCCGATACCAGGCGTGCACGCCGGGATTGGCCGCAGGCGACCGGCATGACGCCGTCGAGCAGCAGGCGGCCCAGTTGCCAATGGATCGTGAGGAACCGTCTCCCCTCCCATCGGCCGTCCTTGATGACGTAGACGCTCTGCTGTTTTTCCGAGCGCCGGGTCGTGTCGTCGGGAATGAGCCTGGCGATATCGGCGTGGAGGGCCGCGCCGCGCAAGAGGAGTTGATTGGCCTCGTCGAGGTTCTGCTTCGCCAGCACGCGCGCGTGGCGCTTGGCGTCGACGACGACCGTTTCGAGCTCGCTGCCCGACCAGGTGGACACCTCGACGGCGCCCTTGCCGGGGTCGCCCGGCGTGTGCGAGCCGACAATCTCCAGCCATTGCTTGAACCGGTCGGCGCTCGTCGGTCCGCGCGGCTGCGCGGCCGCAGCTTCCCCGAATTGCGGGCAAAGAAGGAAAATTCCCGCAAGGGCCAGCCAGGAAGAAAGGCGGCGGGGCCTCGTCAAACGGCTACAATAGCATCACAGAGGGAGCCCGAAATGTCACGTCACATGGCCGCGCTCGCGGCGCTGCTTGTGGTCCTGTCCGGCTCGGGATTGCTGGCGATCCGTCCCAAAACCGAGGAGACGGCGGCGCCGAAGAAGTCGCCCGACGCGGCCGCGGCCGACGCGATGAACAGCGGCTTGAAGCGTCTCGCCAAGGCGGACGAGCTCGAGACGAAAAACCCCAAGCAGGCGCGCAAGGACTACGAGGCGGCCCTCAAGGATTTCCAGACCGCCGTAAAACTGGCGCCGGGCAACTACCGGGCGCACAACAATCTCGGCTACTCGTACCGGAAGCTGGGGAACTACGCGCGCGCGCTCGAGAGCTACGAACAGGCGCTGAAGCTGGCGCCGGCGTTTTCCGAGGCGATTGAATACAGAGCCGAGGCGTACCTTGGCCTGAATCGTCTCGACGAGGCGAAGCAGGCGTACATGCAGTTGTTCGTCAGCGACCGTATGACGAGCCACGTGCTGATGAAGGCCATGAAAGCGTGGGTGGCAAAGCGCCGCACGGATCCGGCGGGAGTGGATGCGGCCACGCTGAACGCGTTCGACGCCTGGGTGCAGGAACGCGACACGCTCGCGGCCTCGGTTCTGAACCTCGGACACAACTCACCCGACTGGAGGTAGCCCGCGTGAAGTACTGGCTGGGCCTGGCGGGCCTCATTTTCGTCGTCGTCCTTGCGTGGCCCGCGGCGGCCCAACCGTCGGCGGCGGCGTTCTTCGCGAGCCGTCTGCCGCAATGGTTTCCCGTCCCGAAAGTTCCCGTCGACAATCCGCTGACGGAGGAGAAGGTCGAGCTCGGCCGGTTTCTCTTCTACGACCCGCAGCTCTCGGGCAACGGCACGTACTCGTGCGCCATCTGTCATCAGCAGGCGCTGGCGTTCACCGACGGCCTCGCGCGGGCCATCGGATCGACCGGCAGCGAGCATCCGCGCTCGAGCATGTCGCTCGCCAACGTCGCCTACAACGCCTCGTTCGGCTGGGAGGATCGCCGCTCGAGCCTCGAGTCGCAGATGGACGTGCCGATGAACAACGAGCTCCCCGTCGAGATGGGGCTTGAAGGGCAACGAAGCGGAAGTGCTGGCGCGTTTCGCCATCGATTCAGCCTATGCCGAGCGGTTCCGGGCGGCGTTTCCCGGCGAGACCTCTCCTGTGACGCTCGCCAACGTGGTCAAAGCGATCGCGTCGTTCGAGCGCGTGCTGGTGTCGGGGGATTCGGCCTTCGATCGCTACCTGTATCTCGACGACCGTCGCGGCATGTCCGACGCGGCCAGGCGCGGTGCGGCGCTCTTTTTCTCCGACCGGCTCCGTTGCAGCGAGTGCCACGGCAGCGTCAACATCTCGGGCCCCACGATCTTCACCGGCGCGATGCCGTCCGACCCCGAAGCGTTTTTCCACGACACAGGCGTGTCGGCAGAGCCGGCGAAGTTCCGCGCGCCGACGCTCCGCAACATCGCGGTGACCGCGCCGTACATGCATGACGGCAGCATCCCATCGCTGCGAGGCGTCATCGCGCACTACGCGACGGGCGGCAAGTATCGACCGGCCGAAGAGCGACAAGGTGCGCGGCTTCATCGTCACGGCGGCAGAGACCGACGATCTCGTGGCGTTTCTCGGCTCGTTGACCGACCAGAAGTTCCTCACCAATCCCCAGTTCAGCAACCCTCTGAGCAATCCCGACATGCGCGAGGAATTGAAGCGGGGCGGACGAACGAAGTCAGAACCGCCCGAATGGCTCAAGGGGCACTGACGTCGCCGCGCGATTACGATTGATGTCGCTGGTTGCGATTATCGGCGCGGGCGAAATAGGCGGAGCCGTCGCTCGCGCGCTGGCATCGCGGGCGCGCGTCGACACGGTTCGCCTGATCGACGAGAAGGCCTCGATCGCCGCGGGCAAGGCGCTCGATTTGCTGCAGTCGGGACCGATCTCCCGCTCGGACACGCGCATTGAAGCCGCGCAGGATTGGGCGGCGGCCGACGGCGCGTCGGCCATCGTCCTGGCCGACGCCGCGGAATCGGGCGAATGGGCCGGCGAGGCGGGACTCGCCCTGCTGCGCCGGCTGGTCACGAGCGGCAGCCTCGATCGATCGGTTCTGATTTGTGCGGGCGCGGGACACCGCGCGCTGATGCAGCAGGGGATCGACGAGTTGGGCGTTCCACGGCGTCGCATGGTCGGGTCGGCGCCCGAGTCGCATGCGGCGACGGCGCGCGCGCTGGTCGCCCTCGAGGCCCGCGCGGCGTCCGGACAGGTCGCACTCGCGGTGCTCGGCAGGCCACCAGACCGGATTGCCATCCCATGGAGCGAGGCATCGGTGGCCGGGCACAGCATCTTCACCATGCTGAGCCCACCGCAGTTGAATCAGATTGAAAGACGGCTGCACGGGCTGTGGCCGCCTGGTCCAGGCGCGCTCGGGACGGCGGCGGCGTTGTTCGCCGAAGCGGTTGCCGGCGACTCGCGCCGCATTGTCAGTGCGTTCGTGTCGCTCGACCGCGATAATGGGACCAGGGCTCCCGTCTGTGCCTGGCCCGTCACACTTGGCTCAGGCGGGCTCGACCGCGTCACGTCGCCGAAACTAACCGGACGCGACAAGGTCGTCGTCGATGAGGTATTGCAATGAAACGTCTGTTCGTCGCGCTGATCGCGTTCGCTCTCGGCGGTGTGTCGACCGGCGCGGATCCGCGCCGGGTCGATCCGAAGGCTTACCTGGAGCACGTCAAGTTCCTGGCATCCGACAACCTCGAGGGGCGTGGAAACGGCAGCCCCGGTCTCGAGACCGCCGCGGATTACATCGCCGCGAGGTTCCGGGACGCGGGACTCGAGCCCGCGGGCGACAACGGCACGTTCTTCCAGCGCTTCGAGATGACAACGGGACTGTCGGTCGAACCAGGCAACGTCTTCACGCTTCAGGCCGGGCGCAGCTCGATCCCGTTCGACATCGGCCGCGACTACGAGATCGTGTCGACGTCACGCGATCAGTCGTCCCCGGGCGACACGTTGCCCCTCGTGTTCGCGGGCTACGGGATTTCCGCGCCCGGCCAGCGCTATGACGACTACGCCGGCATCGACGCCACCGACAAGGCCGTGCTGATTTTCACGCACGAGCCCCAGGAAAACGACGCGCGCAGCGCCTTCGAGGGGCAGACCAACACGATTCATTCGACGATGATGCGCAAAGTCGAAGTGGCGAGAAATCACGGCGTCAAAGCCATGCTGGTCGTCGACGACCCCAATCATCGCCCCGCCCTCGAACGGTTCCGCCGATGGATGCGCGAACCGCAGGCCGAGGAATACGGTCTCCCGGTGTTCTATGTGTCACGCGACATGGTGCAGCGCGCGCTGGGCACCCGGGTGAACCTCGACACCATCTCTGACGACATCGACCGGGACTTCTCCCCCAAATCGCGCGAGCTCGGCGACGTGACGCTCCACGCCGTGGATCGCACGGTGAAGGTCCGGCGTCCCGTTCGCAATGTGATCGGCCTGCTGAAGGGCAGCGACCCCGCGCTCCAGGGCGAAACGGTCATCGTCGGCGCGCACTACGATCACCTCGGCCGGAGCGGGCGCTTCTCGATGTCGCAGAACACGACCGGCCAGATTCATCACGGCGCCGACGACAACGCGTCGGGCACCTCGGGCGTGATCGAAATGGCGAAGGCGGCCGTCGAAGCGCGCCAGGAATTCAAGCGCAGCGTGATCTTCATGGCGTTTGCGGGCGAGGAGCACGGATTGCTGGGCTCGTCGTACTACGTCAATCACCCGACGTCGCCGCTGGACAAGACGATCGCCATGGTGAACCTCGACATGATCGGCCGCGCCGGCGGGCGCATCATGGTCGACGGCCTGGGCAGCGCGCCCTCGATCGAAGACGACCTCAAAGCCGCCGAAAAAGTCAGCCCGCTCAACCTGAGGGCGCATGCGGGGCGGGCCCGGCGCCGGCGCCAGCGACGACGCGACGTTCCTGCTGAGAAAGATTCCGGCGATCAATTTCTTTTCGGGCTTTCACTCCGACTACCACCGGCCGAGCGACACCTGGGACAAGATCGACGCACGCGGGCGGCGCCGCCGTGGCCGACCTCGCGCTGGCGCTGACCCGGCAGTTGTCGAATCGCGCCGAGCGCCCCGACGTTCGTCGATACGGTGCAGGAACAGGATCCCCATTCCACCGGCAACGTGGGCGCGGTATCCGGTTACGGCCCGTATTTCGGATCGGTCCCCGATTTCGCGAACGAGGGGCAGGGCGTGAAATTCGCCGAGGTCCGGACGGGCAGCCCCGCGGCCAAGGCCGGCCTGCGCGGCGGTGATGTGATGATTTCGTTCGCCGGCGCGCCGATCAAGACGCTGTACGACTTCACCTTCGCGCTGCGCGAAAAGAAGCCTGGCGACCGTGTTGACGTGGTGGTGCTGCGCGACGGCAAGGAAGTACGGGCGACGGTCGAGCTGACGAACAGGCCGTAGGGCTCAACTTAAGTTGAGCCCGACGTTTGTACGGACTCAGTGCATCGACAATCCGCTCGCGAAGTCGGCCAGCTGCTCCCGCAGCATCAGCCGCCCTCGATGCAGGCGCGACTTGAGCGTCTGCTCTTTCACGTGCAGGACGGCGCTCGCTTCTTCGGTCGTCAGACCCTGCACGTCGCGAAGAATCACCGGCGCCCGGTAGAGAGCCGGCATGTCCTTCAGCGCGCGCACGAGCGCCTGACGCATTTCCTTCCGCAGCGTTTCTTCGTCGGCGAGCGGCGACCAGTCGACGACATCGCGCTTCAACGGCCGGCCGGTCTCTTCGTCGGTGGCCGGCTCCAGGGCGCTCGGAAGGTGCTGCTTGAATTCGCGAAGCCGCGACATCGCAGCGTTGAACGTGATGCGATAAATCCAGGACGAGAGCGCCGCGTCGCCGCGAAACGCCTCGATCTTCTGATGCACTTTCAGTAGCACATCCTGCGCGACTTCCTCGGCATCTTCGCGGTTGCGGAGGTACCGGAAGGCAAGCTGGTAAATCTTCGCCCCGTAGGAGTCGGACAGGTCGGCCACTGCTGCCGGGTCGTGGGCTTTCAGCCGTTCGACCAGATTGCGTGTGGTTGCTGCCTGGGCCATGGTGTCCTCTGCTGAATAGAACACCCGGGGGGCAGGTTTATTCCCCCAGCAGCAGGACCCTGAAGATGAAGACGGGACCGAAGATGCTGACGAACAGGAAAACCCCAAGAAACACAAGGGCTTGCGGGCGCCCGAAATTCAGCGTCCAGCCGACGCCGCTGCGAAGCGGGACGAACAGCGCGGGATCCTGGCGGTTGAAATACACGCCCCGGAACTTCCAGTGGGCCGCATCGGTTTCCCTGACGACCGGCTTGGGATATTGCAGGTACACGGCGGCCCTGATGCCCGACGATGACCGACAGCACGACGCAGACGAAGAGCGCCTGGTAGTAGATCGTGCCGAGACCGCAGCACATGGCCTGCCACATGATGATCAGGCGCACCGCCAGGAGTCCCTGAAACGTGATCCAGATGGCGGCCAGCAGGCTGATCGCCTCGGCGGTCATCAGCATGCGCTCGCGCTCCTGTCGAATCAGCTTGTCTTCCACCGCGCTGCGCCGGTGCTGCGTGCGATACAGCAGCACGGCCACGCATCGTCCCGAACACGACCGCCAGCGTCAATTGAATCCACACGGGCACGAGCGCGATGGGATACGAGGCGCGGACGAACCGATCGCCGACACCCTCGTGATCGAAGTGGATGGGCAGCACGGCGGGCAGGGAGGGCGCGCGGCCGAGGATGTAGCCGACCGTGCCCGAGATCGACGCGACCATCGTCGCCACGGCCGTGACCGTCAGCGGTGTGGGGCGATAAATTCGCTTGGTCATTTCGCCACGTCCCTTGCTTCGCGCCACGACTCCGACTCGACGACCTCGCGATCGAAGACTTCGCCGAAATGGCGCACGAGCGACGTCTCGGCCTCCACCATGGCCACATGGCGGCCGAGCGCTCGCGACAGCGACGTCACGCCGCCGTCCGAGATGCCGCAGGGCACGATGAGCTTGAAATAGTCGAGATCGGTAGACACGTTGAACGCGAAGCCGTGGCTCGTAATCCAGCGGGAGATGCGCACGCCAATCGCACCCACTTTATCGGCACCGAGCCAGGCGCCCGTCAGGCCCTGAATTCTGGCCGCCTGCAGGCCGAAATCGCCGGCGGCACGAATCATGACCTCTTCCAGATCGCGCACATATCTGTGCACATCGCACCGGTCGGGCCGGAGGTCCAGTATGGGGTATCCCACTATCTGGCCGGGGCCGTGGTACGTGATGTCGCCGCCGCGGCCGGATTCGTGCACGTCGACCTGCCGCGACGACAGCAGCTCCGGGGTGGCTGTCAGGTGCGAGCGCGACGGCGTCGACTTTGACGCCCAGCGTGATGACGTGGGGGTGTTCGAGGAGGAGGAGCAGATCGGGCACTCGGTCCGCGCGTCGCTCCTCGACCAGCGCGCGCTGCAGCTCGCTGGCCTCGGCATACGGGAGCCTTCCAAGGCGCCTCACTTCGAGAGTGCGCACGCCTCGATCTTACCTGTAGGTTCGTGGGTTCGTTGGTTCGTAAGGTTCGTGAAGTTCGTGCGGTTCGTCGGGGTTCGTGGAGTTCGTCGAGTTAGCGGCTTCGTTTGGTCCGAGTTTCACGGCGCGCGACGAATGCGGAGCGCGCACGAACCTCGACGAACCTGACGAACCCACGAACCTGACGAACCTGACGAACTTGACGAACTTAACGAACCCGACGAACCTTATGTGATCCCATCCCAGTTCTCGATCATCTTCTTCACGACCTGCATGAACTCGTCGGCCACCGCGCCGTCGATGATGCGGTGGTCGTAGCCCAGCGTCATGTAGGCGCGCAGCCTGATCGCGATCTCGTCGTTGACGACCACCGGCCGCTTCTCCACCGCGCCGATCCCGATGATGGCCACTTGCGGCTGGCTGATGATCGGCATCCCGAACAACGCACCGAACACGCCGGGGTTCGTGATGGTGAACGTGCCGCCCTGCACCTCTTCGGGCTTCAGCTTCTTCTCGCGCGCCCGCGCCGCGAGATCGGCAATCGCCCTGCTGATGTCGATGAGGCTCATGGCGTCGACGTTCTTCAACACCGGCACGATGAGGCCCCAGTCGAGCGCGACGGCGATGCCGATGTTGATGTCCTTCTTGTAAATGACGTCGGTGCCGTCGACCGACGCGTTCACGATGGGCACCTTCCGGAGCGCCTCGGCGCACGCCTTCGTGATGAAGGACATGTAGGTGAGCTTGCCGCCGGCCTGTTCGTACTCGTTCTTCTTCGCCTTGCGAATCTCGTCGACCTTCGTGAAGTCGATCTCGAAGGCCGAGTGCACGTGCGCCGAGATGCGCTTGCTCGTCACCATGTGCTCGGCGATCTTCCGGCGCATCACGCTCATCGGCGTGCGCTCGAATCGCGCCGGGTCCAATCCCGCGATCGCCGCAGGATTCAGATGCGCAGAAGGGCGACGGCTGCGCAGGGGCCTGCGCCCGCCGAAGCACCGCCGGTCTGCGGCGGTGCGAAGGCGGGTGCGCCGGCGTCGAGGTACGCAAGGATGTCGTTCTTCGTGACGCGGCCACCGGCGCCGCTGCCGGCGATGTTGCGCACGTCCACGTGATGCGCGCGCGCGATCTTCCTGACAACCGGCGACAGCCGCAGCTCGCGCGCTTCAGCCGCCGACCACGGTCTGGGTGCGCTGGGTGCGTCAGGTGCGACGGGTGCGATAGGTGCGACAGGTGCGCGGGGTGCGACGGGTGTGCGGAGGTGCGCTCGGTGCGGCGGGCTTGCCCGCCGTAGCGGTCTGCGAAGACGGCGCGGAGGCGGGTGCGGTGGGCTTGCCCGCGGTAGCAGCGGTGGCGCTCGGAGGCGGGCGCGCTGGGCTTGCCGGCCGTAGCGGCCTTGGCCGGAGCGGCCGGCTTCGACGGCGCGCTTGCCGGCTTGCAGTTTCGTCCACCACGCCCACCACGGTGTTGATGGGCACCGTTTCGCCTTCGCGTGACCTTGATTTCGCTCAGGACGCCCGCGCTGGGCGATGGAATCTCGGCATCGACCTTGTCGGTCGAGATCTCGAACAGCGGCTCGTCGCGCTCGACCGCGTCGCCGACCTTTTTCAGCCATCGGACGATCGTGCCTTCGGCAACCGACTCGCCCATCTGCGGCATCACAACTGTTTGGCCATTTCTCATCCAGTTCGCCGTTACCGTTGCCGCACCGCTCAATCTGCCAACTGCAACTGATCAGACTACATATGTATCGCCGCCCCATGCGCGGCATGCGCCGCTTCGCCGACCGCCTCGGAAAACGTCGGGTGGGCGTGGATGGTTCTGACCAGCTCTTCCACGGTGCACTCCAGCCTGAGCGCGAGCGTGGCCTCGGCCACCAGCTCGGTGGCGCGCGGCCCGATCATGTGCACGCCGAGCACTTCATCGTACTTCTTGTCGGCGACGATTTTCACGAACCCTTCCGTCTCGCCCGCCATTTTCGCGCGGCCGAGCACGAAGAACGGAAACGTGCCGACCCGCACCTCGAAGCCGCGTTCCTGGGCCTCGCGCTCGGTCAGCCCGACGCTGCCGATTTCAGGATCGCAATACGTGCAGGCGGGCACGTGATCGTAGTTGATGGGCTTCGCGTCCTGCCCCGCAATGCGCTCTGCGGTGACGATGCCTTCGGCCGACGACACGTGCGCGAGTTGCGGATGCGGCCGTCCCCCGGCGCCGAATGAGATGACATCGCCCACCGCCGACAGCCCCGGCACGCCGGTGCGGAACAGATTGTCGACGCGTGATGTACCCGCGATCCATGTTGAGGCCGAGCCCTTCGGCGCCCAGACCCTGGCGTGACCGGTCCGCGACCGGTCGCGACGAGCAGGTAGTCTGCTCTGATCGTCTCGGTCTTCCCGTCGGGCAGCTGCGCTTCGACGTCCACGCCGCTCGGACCGGCCGATGCCTTCGTCACCTTCGTACCCGTGTGCACGACGATGCCCTGCTTCTTGAAGGACTTCGCCAGCTCGGCCGAGATGGCCTCGTCCTCGACCGGCACGATGCGCGGCAGCAGCTCGATGAGCGTCACCTCGCTGCCGAAGCGCCGGAAGATCGACGCGAACTCGACGCCCACGGCGCCGCTGCCGAGGATGACCATCGATTTCGGCACTTCGCGAAGCGCGATCGCCTCGTCGCTCGTGATGATGCGTTTGCGATCGATCTCGATGCCCGGCACGCTGCGTGGCGTCGATCCGGTGGCGATGACGATCTCTTTGCCGGCCCTCAGGCTCTGTGTGTCGCCGTCCACCACCTCGACCGTTCCGCGGCCCGTGACGGCCGCGGTGCCCTTGATCCACTCGATCTTGTTCTTCTTGAACAGAAACTCGACGCCCTTGGTGAGGCCCGTCACGACCTTGTCCTTGCGCGCCTGCACCTGGTTCATGTCGATGCCGACGGCGCCCTCGCCGATCGTCACGCCCCATTCCTTGACGTTCTGCACGACCTTGAGCGCGTGCGCGTGTTCGAGCAGCGCCTTGGTGGGAATGCAGCCCCAGATGAGGCAGGTGCCGCCGAGCGCCTTCTGCTTCTCGACCACCGCCGTCTTCAGTCCAAGCTGCGACGCGCGAATCGCGGCGACGTAGCCGCCGGTACCAGCGCCGATCACGACTACATCGAACTCGTTCGCCATGTGAGCTCCAAACGGGCAAATTACTGGAGCCACCAGAGGCTGTCAAGCAAGCCCCGCTCTTCGCGCGCGTGAGATACAATGCCGATTGCTCTTTCCATGAGTCCCAAACCGAAAACGGTCCTCATCGTCGACGATGACGAGGGGATGCGCGATACGCTCAACGCCATTCTCGGGCGGGAGTATCGCGTGCTGCGCGCGGCAACCGGGGAGGCGGCGCTCGCCATTCTCAACCGCGAAGACGTCGACCTGATGCTGCTCGACGTGCGGCTGCCCGGCATCGGCGGCTTCGACGTTCTGCGCATCGTCAAGGAGAACTACAGCCTGGTCGAGGTCATCATGATTTCGGCCATCACCGAGATCGAGACCGCCGTACAGGCGATGAAGTTCGGCGCCTACCACTACACGACGAAAGACTTCGAATACGAGACCATCCGATCGCTCGTGCACAACGCGAGCGAGCGCCAGGATCTGAACCGGCAGGTGATGACGCTGAGCGCGCAGGTGGCCGACCAGGGCGACCGCGAGTTCATCGTCGGGCCGAGCAAGCTGACGCGCGACATCGTCGATCTGGTGCAGAAGGTGGCGAAGCTCTCGGCGACCGTGCTGGTGCTCGGTGAAAGCGGGACCGGCAAAGAGCTGCTGGCCCGCCTCATCCATCGGGAAAGCGGCAACGCCGACGCGCCCTTCATCGCGGTCAACCTGGCCGCGATTCCGCGGGAGCTCGTCGAAAGCACCCTGTTCGGGCACGAGCGCGGGTCGTTCACCGGCGCGCTCAAGCAGCAGCTCGGCAAGTTCGAGCTGGCGTCGGGCGGCACGCTGTTTCTCGACGAAGTGGGCGATCTGCCGATCGAGCTGCAGTCCAAGCTGCTGCGGGCGATTCAGGAGGGGGAGATCGAGCGGGTCGGGGGCGCCAAGCCCATCAAGACCGATTTCCGGCTTATCGCGGCGACCAACGTCGACCTCGAAAAGGCGGTCAAGGAAGGGCGCTTCCGCGAGGACCTCTTCTACCGCATCAACGTCATCCCGATTAAGCTGCCACCCCTGCGCGATCGCATCGAGGATCTGCCCGAGCTGGCGCGGTTCTTCCTGAACCGCTACAAGGTCCGCTTCCGGAAGCAAATCCAGGGCATTTCGGACTCGACGCTCAAAATCCTGTCAAGTTACTGGTGGCCGGGGAACATCCGCGAGCTCGAGAACCTCATCGAGCGGCTGGTGGCGGTCGGCGACAAGGAGTGGATTACGGACGAGGACCTGCCCTTCGAGTTCCACTTCGCGCAGCTCGACCGCGTGTCGTCGCCCGGCGAGAGCCTGTTCCAGGAAGCGACGAACACGTTCGAGCGGAATTTCATTCTGCGCGCGCTGGAAAAATCGGGATGGAACGTGACCGCGACGGCGCGCTATCTTGGAATCCCCTTGAGTACCTTAAAATTCAAAATGGATCGGCTCGACATTCGCGAGCTCGCCAAGAAACTTCGCGGCGCCTGATTCTTCCCATCGTCCCCATCAGTTCGCTCCCCAACACGCCGGCCAAAAACTTGGCCGCCCTGGCTAAGTCGCTGGCGGATCTTTTAACCGACTGATTTTCTAGTCACTTAGAAAGTTCGCGCCGAACGTCGGCCGCATCAGCTCGGCCAAGTCATTGGCCGTCTTCGAAATACGGGGCGTGTTGAACACCGCTCAACCATCAGTAAAAGTCTTTAGTTCACAGAGATTTACCGGAGCGCATTTTGTGTGAAGCGAAGTGGAACGGCCGTTGCTCTAAGCGAGGTGCAAGAACGCTACGGGTCTGAACGCGACCCCAGAGCTCACCTGACGCGTTCATCCCAGCTGTCCCAACAAGAGCCTTATGCAGCAGTCGATGTTCAACCTTCGTGTCCCGCTTCCGGAACGAGGCGAAGTGTTCCTGATGAACACCCTCACGGATGCGCAGCTCATCGTCTCGGAGGACATTGCCGGGTTGCTCGATCGTCTGTCGGCCGATCCCGCGTCGGTGGCGCCCGAGCGGCTGAGCGACGACGACCGCGAGGCGCTCGTGACGCTGACCGAGCACGGCTTCATCGTGCCCAGCCGGGCCAGCGACACCGAAGCGCTGAACAAGTTCTTCACGGACTATCGCGAAGACACCGAGCAGATGCGCGTCACCGTCCTGACGACCCTGCAGTGCAACTTCGCCTGCGACTACTGCTTCCAGGGAGACCACGGGGACCACAACAAGCACGCCGACCGCATGTCGCTCGACGACAGCGCCCGGTTGTCGGCCTGGATTGAGCAGCGGCTCGACGAGCTCAAGCCCAAGCGGCTGACGCTGACCTTCTTCGGCGGCGAGCCCCTGCTGAACATGCCGGTGGTCTACGACCAGGCCGAGCGCGCGTTTGCCGCGTGCCAGAAGCGGGGCGTGACGCTGGCGCTCGGCATCATCACCAACGGCCTGTTGCTGACCGAGGAACTCGTCGATCGGCTGCTCCCCTACGGGCTCGGGTACGTCAAGGTGACGCTCGACGGCGACCGCGACACGCACAACAAGATGCGGCCGCTGCGCGGGGGCCAGGGGACGTTCGACCGGATTATCGAGAACGTCCGGAAGGTCGCGGGCAAGGTGCGGATTGCGATCGGGGGCAACTTCGACGTCGATTCCGCGGCCAGCTATCCCGCGCTGCTCGACTTTCTGAAGGAGCAGGACTTTGCCGACAAGCTCGCGAAGGTGGCGTTCAAGCCGATCGTGCGCGAGCGTCAGGTCCCGAAGAACATCATTCCGCTCACGGTCGTCACCGACAAGCCCCTGAACGGCACGTGCATGACGGCGGCCGGCTCGGGCGGGTCGAGCATCTGCGATACCTGCCAGTTCGTCGACGAGCAGCTGTCCTATCTGCGCGACGAGACCAAGAAGCGCGGGTTCCCGACGGTGGACGGCGTCCACATGGGCCCGTGCGAAATCCACAAGCGTCACGCCTACACGGTGGGCCCGGATGGCGCGACCTACGCCTGCCCCGGGTTTACGGGCGAGCCGACGCTGGCGACCGGCCATATCGACGATCGGAAGGAAAGCTGGCGGATGTCGGCGGCCGAGCGCTTCGAGCACCTGGCGGCCTGGCACAAGTGTGGAGACTGCGCATTTATTCCGGTCTGCGCGGGCGGCTGTTCGGTCGCATCGCACACCGAGCTTGGGGACATGAACATGCCGACGTGTCACAAGCCGGCCTTTGAATCGGCACTGATTTCGCTGGCGCATGAGGCGGCCAGCGCTTCTTAGGAGACAATCATCATGGCGAAGATCAAGGTCATCAAGTCGGGTAAAGAGAGCGCGAAGCCCGTGAACTACTGCCCGTGGGTTGTGGACTCGGGCGACCCGCCCGCAGAAGTAAGAGCTAAACATTCGGCGTTTTCGCGCCGAAAAGCTCTTCGACTGCCGGGACTCTGTACTATGGGTGAACGGCGGTGGACCATGCTCCACCGCCGGTTTTAGTAGAGTCTCGGCAGAGGAGCTGAGGATGTGGGATCGGCTAAACAGCCCAGACGGCGACAGAGCGGCTTGTGCCTTGCAGTACTGTCTTGCCTCTTCATTCTTGGCGTGCGCAGTCCTGCAACCGCCTGCTCCGATACCGCGAGGGCGGCCGTCGATCCAACGTCCCGTTACCCTGACTATCGGGTTTCCACATCAGACAGGCAAGACCCGCTTCACGGGGCTCAGCAGGCTGCGCGACTCCTGAGTCTTGAGGTCTGTACCTATCGGCCAGAGATGGCCGCCCACAGCCGAGACTTGCGGAAAGCTGGGAAGAATCCGCAGACGGTCTTACCTGGACCGTTCAGCTTCGACAGAACGCATTTTTTCATGACGGAAGCCCGGTCGACGCAGTCGCGTCAAGCAATCGCTGGAGCGTTCCTCGAACAGGCGCCGACCGCGATCTCTCGCCGGGACTTTCAGACATTCTTGAGATTGAAGCGCTAGCCGCCGAACACGCTGTCTGATTCACCTGCGGAGCCGGTCCACGATTTCTTCTTGACGACCTGACGGTGCAATCGTGAAGCGCTTGCCAATGGCAGCGGGTTGGAACCGGTCCGTTCGTGACGAATTCAACATCTGAACGAATCGAAGTCGTGATGACGGCCGTTGCCAACTACTACCGCGGCAAGCCGACAATCGATCGAATCGTATGGAAAGTCTACCCCGCAGTGCGAACAGCATGGGCTGCGATGATGCGCGGCGAAATCGACTTTCTCTACGAAGTGCGCCCGGAAGCTGTCGAGTTCATCGAGGCAGAAACCTCGGTCAAGTGTTTCCGTTTCTGACGAAACTACGCTACGGCGTCATTTTCAATTCGATCGCAGACCGATTTTCGACGACTGGCGCGTTCGACGAGCTCTGAACTACGCAATTCGATCGCGACACTCTCGATTGAGCGGGCTCTCAAGGAACGCGGGCATGTCCGCTCAGCGGGCCAGCCTGGCCACTGCATTGGGCATTCGATCGCGGTCCGCGCACTACTCCTACGACCCCGCTCGCGCCACTGCACTTCTGGACGCAGCGCAAATCGTCCCAGTGTCAGCGGACACGTAAGCCAAGTGCGCTCCAGGCCGTGTCCATTTCACATGCCTTGTTCCCGAGAATTTTGCGCTGTGGGAACGCATGGCACTGATTGTCCAGACGGGATCTTGCGCAAATCGGCGTCGACATGCAGATCGAGAGCGTTCCGTTCGAGAATTCAATGAGCGGATTGGCGCCGGCGACTTCGACGCCGTGATCATGGAATTGATTGTCGGCAACAGCGCCGAGCCGGCCGTTCACGTTCTGGTCGTCAAAAAGCAACGCAAAACGCATGGGGCTATCAGAATACAGGCGCTTGAAGAGGCGCTCGACGATTTGCGTCGAGCGCCCGACGATGCTCAATACCGCGATGCATTTCGGCGCGTTCAGATACATAGTTTGGAAGATCCTCCGGCCATCTTCCTGGCGCTTGGACAGATCACGCGGGCAGTCAGTCAATCGATTTCAGGTAGTCGCACCGCCGAACACAGACATTCTTCCGTCGATCCCAGATTGGCGGCTGGCTAGACACCACAACCAGGATGAGCAATTGAAGCGGATCACCTCGCGCTTCGTTCTCCTTCTGGCGGCGGCTGGAATCCTGCCGCTGCTGGTTTACGGAGCAGTTTCCATCTACTCGCTTCGCGACGCGACGCGGCGCTCGGTCATCACCGGCAACGAGAACGTCGCGCAGACGCGTCGCTGAGCAGATCGGGCTCTACGTTCAAACAAACGTCGACATTCTTCAGTCGGTCGCGGGGAATCTCGCCGACACGAACCTCGCACAGTGGCAGCAGGACCGCATTCTGAAGAATGCTGTGCTCGATTTCCCGGAGTTCCGAGAGATCACGCTGTTTGATGCCGCCGGTGTCCAGCTCGCATCCAGCCGCGTCGGCCAGTCGAAGGTTGAATTTCCGCAGTCGGGCACGACGTTCGGCGCGGAACATCACGCTGTCGGAGATCGGCATCGACGACGATTTCCTGCCGACCGCAGTCGTTGGCATCAAGCTGCCGCAGCTGGGCAGAAGCGCCGGATCGCTCGTCGGCGAGATCAGCCTCGAAGAAATGTGGCGGATGGTCGACCAGATTCGCGTGGGCGACCAGGGCTACGCGCTGGTCGTCGCCAAGAACGGTCAGCTCATCGCCCACGGCAACTCGAACGAAAAACCGCGCGTCGCGCGCGGCGACAACCTCGCGAATCAGCCGCTCGTGCGCCTGGTGCGCGGCAATCGCGACGCCGGTACCGCGTCGCTCGAATACACCAACGACAGCGGCGTGCAGATGCTCGGCGTCGCCGCGCCGCTCGAACCGCTCGGCTGGACCGTCATGGTCGAGCAGCCGCGCGGCGAAGCCTACGCCCTTGCCGATCAACTGACGCGCCAGCTGGTGCTGGTCATCGCGCTCGCGCTCGGCGTGGCCATGTCGGTCGGCTACTTCATGGGCCGATCGTTCATCCGCCCCATCTTCGAGCTCATGCGCGGCACCAACGCGGTCGCCGAAGGCCACCTCGACGAGCGCGTCACCATCACCTCCAGGGACGAGTTCAAGCAGCTGGGCGATTCGTTCAACAGCATGGCCGACAAGCTCGTCGAGCTCACCGAGGACGTCCGGAAGAAAGAGCGGCAGGCGATGTTCGGACGCATGGCCGCCGGCCTCGTGCACGACCTCTCGCACCCGGTCCAGAACATCGGCAACAGCTGCAAGCTCATCGTGCGCGTCTTCGACGACCCCGAGTACCGCCAGACGTTCACGCGCACGATCGACCGCGAAATCGAGACGCTCAAGCGCGTGCTCGACGACCTGCGCAACGTCGCCCGCCCGGCGCCGGTCGAGCGCTTCCCGCTCGACGTCAACCGGTCGGTCGCCGACATCGTGGAATCGATGCGCGGCTTCGCCGAGGAATCGGGCGTCGCGCTCGAGTCGAAGTACGCCTCCGAGCCGGTCATCATCGAGGGCGACGTCTTCGCGCTCGGCCGCGTGTACCGCAACCTCATCACCAACGCGATTCAGGCGACGCAGGCCGGGGGCCGCGTGACGATCGCCACGTCGAAGACCGGCGACAAGGTGGAGGTGAGCGTCACCGACACCGGCTCGGGCATCCCGGCCGAGCGCCTCGGCGCGATCTTCGACGATTTCGTCACCACCAAGAAGCGCGGACTCGGGCTGGGACTCGCGATCACCAAGCGCATCGTCGAACAGCTCGACGGCACGATTACCGTCGCGAGCGAGCTCGGCAAGGGCACGACGCTTCACGATGCGCTTCCCTGTTGCGCATCGCCCCGTGGCGGTCGCCGCCGCAGCGGGCTGAGATGGGAGCGAAGGTCCGGCTAAGCCGGACACTACGCACGAGGGACGGTGAAAGCCGTCGCCGAGGACAGGTCGTGGGAGTGGGCGCCAGACAGACTGAAGAAAGAGGACACATGCCAACGCGAACGCTCGTCAAGACAGGCGAAATCAACGTTGACGGACGCGCGTACACCATCAACTACTTCGAGGTGACCACTCCTCGCGGAACGCGCAGATACAGCTCCGAGCTGGTGCTCGGCCCCGGCGATCGCATCATTGTCGATGGCAGCTCGCTGGGAGATCTGGAGTGGCGAGTGGCGCGGCTGATGCCGGCCACGGTGTACAGCCGGACGCTGGCACGGATCGACGCTGCCTGAGCCGCGCGCCGCAAGACCGCGGAGAACACAGAGGGGGGATCTCTGTGTCTCCTGCGTCTACTGGTGCGCGCTACTTGCGCGGCAGAACAGCGTCCTTCAGCTGCTTGGCGATCCGGGCCTTGACGACGGTCTTCGCCGGGATCTTGATCGCTTCGCCGGTGGCCGGGTTGCGCCCCATCCGGGCCTTGCGGTGCTGCTTGACGAGCTTCACCATCCCGGGCAGCACGAATTCGCCCGACCGCTTCAATTCCTTCTCAGCCAGCGCCGTCAGCTCGTCGAAAAATTCGCGAGCCTGGGTCCGCTTCACTTCGAACCGCTCGGCGAAGTGTGAGAAGAGTTCCGACTTGCCCATTCTACGGGCGTCCGCCATCGGCGTCCCCCTGACTTGAGCGCGCGTGGTAAGGCCGCACGTGACGATGCGCGCGAAGTCACGTGCGGATTACGAAGTTGAAAAAAACGCCGTATCCTAGCGCGCGCTTCCCATGCTGTCAAATGAGACGCGCGTCGGAATCGGCGTGTTTCAGCCCATAGATGCTAGAATTTTTCGATCATGTCAAGCTCGACGCTCGAGACGTTTCCCAATCCGCAGCCGAACCGCGACTACGAGATTGCCATCCGATGTCCCGAGTTCACATCGGTCTGTCCGAAGACCGGGCTGCCCGACTTCGGCGAGATTCGCATCACCTACGTGCCCGACCGCCTCTGCATCGAGCTGAAGGCCCTCAAATACTACTTGGTCGAGTTCCGCAACAAGGGCATTTTCTACGAAAACGTCACCAACCAGATTCTCGACGACCTGGTGGCCGCGTGTCAGCCGCGCCGCATGACCGTCGTCGGAGACTTTTCGGTGCGCGGCGGCATCAAAACCGAGGTCACGGCCCGCTACGACAAGACGCCTCCGACCTGAACACACCCTGAAGACGGTGCAAGATCAGGACCCGCTCCGGATCCCCATCGAAGGCGCGCTCGATCTGCATCGCATTCGCGCCACGAGACATCCCCTCGGTCGTCGAAGAGTACCTCAACGAGGCGCAGGCCGCCGGTTTCCGCGAAGTCCGTCTGATTCACGGACGGGGCCGCGGCGTGCAGCGCGGCATCGTGCAGCAGGTGCTCGAACGCCACCCGCTGGTCGTGGAATTTTTTGACGACACGGCGTCGCATCTGGGCGCAACAATTGCCATCCTGAGGTCCACCAGCCCCGAAACGTAGCGGCACGCGCGTTGCCAATCGTCAGCCGTGCGCGTCACGGCCGGCGATCGCGTCTCGGTGCGCGGAGAGCGGTGGGTGGTCGAAGAGGCAACGGCGTTTGCCGATTCGACGCTGCTCGATCTGTCGAGCGCCGGCTCGTCTGGCGCCGGTCGTCGCTGCCAGATCCTGCTGCCCTTCGATCGCCCCGTCCCAACGGCGCGCATCCCCCGCATTCGCGCGATGACGCCGCGACGCTGGGCCGGCCGTCTCGCGGCGTTGCTCGTCGGAACGGCGCGTCCACGGCCAGTTGCGGTCGGCGCAGCATGCCGCCATCGACATTCTCCCGTTCCAGCTCGAGCCGGCCATTGCGCTCATCCAGGGCCGCGCGTCGCGATTCCTGCTGGCCGACGAGGTGGGCCTCGGCAAGACGATACAGGCCGCGTTGATGCTAGCCGAATTGCGCCGGCGCGGCTGGTGCAATCGCGCGCTCATCCTCGCGCCATCGGGCCTGCGGCAGCAGTGGGCCGACGAGCTTCAGCGCCGCTTCCAGGTTCGATCGGTCGTCATCGACGCCTCATCGTTGTCGATCCTTACCGCCTCGCTGCCGTTCGACGTGAATCCATGGACCATCGAATCGGTCGTCATTACGTCGATCGACTTCGTCAAGCAACCCGAAGTGCTCCGGGCGCTGGCGTCCCAGATCTGGGATCTCGTGATCGTGGACGAAGCGCATCAAGCCGCCGTCGCACCTCAGCGGCACGAGGCCGTGCAGGCTGTCGCCACGCGCGCGCGTCATGTCGTGCTCGTCACCGCCACACCCCACGCCGGCGACGATCGGGCATTCCACGCGCTGTGCGGCCTCGGACGATTCGACCCGGCCGAATCGATTCTGCTGTTCAGACGGACGCGCGAGCAGGCAGGTCTTCCTCGAACGCGCCGCGCGCACCTGCTTGGCGTACGGCCCGGCTCGGACGCGATGGAAATGCACCGCCGGCTCGAGGCGTATCTTGCGGCGCTCTGGCAGATTGGCCGCGATCGGGGCAGGCAGGACGCCCAGTTGGTGGCGATGGTCCTCGCGAAGCGCGCGTTCTCGTGCGCGCATTCGCTCGTCCGGTCGCTCGAGCGTCGTCTCGCGGGCCTTGTCGGTACCGACAGAAGCGCCCGCTCAGCAAGCGTTGCCGTTCGACATCGACATCGACGCCTCCGACGAGCCGCAGATGCCGCAGGCACCCGCGTTCGATCGCGTCGACGACGAGCGCGACGTCCTTCAGGCACTCATGGAAGTTGCAAGGCGCGCGCAGCGCCACGACCGGAAACTGCACGCGCTCGAGCGGATCCTGAGGCGGGTCCGCGAACCCGTCATCGTCTTCACCGAGTACCGCGACACGCTCGACGCGATTGCCGCCGCCATTGGCACGTGCCGGAAAGCGGCGACGTTGCACGGCGGCCAGACGCCACAGGAACGGCTCGATGCCATCGCGTCGTTCTCGAGCGGCGCCGCCGACCTCCTGCTCGCGACCGATGCGGGTTCTGAAGGGTTGAATCTTCACGCGACGTGCCGCCTCGTCATCAATCTCGAGCTGCCGTGGAATCCGATTCGGCTCGAGCAACGAATCGGGCGGGTCGATCGCATCGGCCAGACGCGTACCGTGCACGCCATCAACCTGTTTGCCGCGGGCACCGCGGAAGGCGACGTGCTCGCGCGGCTCCAGCAGCGGCTCGCGTGCATCCGCATGAGCGAAATCGAGCTGGCGGCGTGCGTCATCAACCGGTCGGAGCCGGCGCAGCGCCACAGCGCAGAGCACACCTGCACGACCGTCGCCGAGATGCGCAGCTCCGCGGAAGCCGAAGCGCAGCGCATGGCGATGGCACGCACACGCGTCGCATCTCACGCAGATCTGCCGGAAGGGGTGATTCCCGTCACCTGCCTGCGGCGCCAGCGTCTCCAGTCCGCGGATGGGCTGCGGCATTGCCTGGTCGCCTTCATGCGCGTGCGTCTGGTCACGCTCGCGGGACGGTTGATCGAGGACACGTTCGTGCCTGTGCGCGTCCCGTTCCAGAGCGGCACTCGCAGCAAGACGCGGAGGGACATCCGGATTGCAGCAACAGCCGCGCTGGCCACGATTCATCCCCACCTGGTGCGCGTGGCAAGAGAGCACGCCGAGCTGCGGTCGAAGGCGCTCGAGACCGAATCGGCACAGTGGAGCCTCGGCGCCATCGCGCGTGAACGGCAAATCGCGCGGAACGCCGCGTCTCTGCCCGGCACTCTCGTGCAGGCCGGCCTGTTCGACACCCGTGCCGTGACCGGGCATCTGGACGGTCAGAAGCGACATGACGCGCTCCAGATCGAAAGCCACACCCATGCAAACCTGCGCGAGGCCGACACGCGAATCTGTCTTCGACACGATCCGGACGTGGCGCTGCTCGTCTTCGCTTGTTGATCGGGGCATGCTGATCGGGCTGACCGGATCGCTCGTCTCCCACCATTTCGCCCAGTGCGTGCTGCACGAGGAGTTCGCGGGACGCCTCGGCGACGCATCGGCGGGCGCGGCGCACAGATCGTTCGCGCGATGGTGGTCGAGCGACGGCTCACGGCTGGGACCCGCCTCGAGTGCTCGGGCCGTCTGGGACCTGGCCGCCGCCCCGGTCGCCGAACGGCTCGGGTTTACGGTGTCTCCCAGCATCGGCGCCGTGCGCGACCGGCGGTACGCGACGTTGACTGGCGCTCCCGGCCGTCTCGTGTTGGTGGCCTCGACCTGGACCACATCGCTCGACACACTCTGGCGCGATGCGGTCAGGGGCGGTATCGATCGCGACGCACCGTGGGTGTTCTGCACGAACGGTCACCAGTGGCGTCTTGTCGATACGCAGCGCACGTACTCGCGCGCGTATCTGGAATTCGACCTTCAGCACGCGATCGAACACCTGCCGACCTTCCGCGTCTTCTGGGGCGTCCTCCGCGAAGAAGCCTTTCGCCCCGACGGCGGGGCTTCGCTGATCGATCGGGTGATCCGATCTTCCGCGCGGCATGGCCAGGCCGTGAATCGCTCGCTGCGCTTTGGCGTCATCGAGGCGGTTCAACATCTCATCGGCGGCCTGCACACGTGCGGACGGCATACGCTGCCGCGGCTGCTCGACGAATCGCTCACCGTCGTCTATCGCCTTCTGTTTCTCATGTTCGCGGAATCGCGGCGGCTGGTGCCGAACTGGCATCCGCTCTATCGCGACAGCTACACGATCGAATCGCTCCGCGAGCCGTGTGGAGAGCCGCGAGCCCGAACGCGGACTGTGGGAAACGCTTCAGGCCATTTCGCGCCTCGCGCACAGAGGGTGTCACGCCGGCAGCCTCGTCGTCCCGCCCTTCAACGGACGGCTGTTCTCGCCGGCACGCTCCCCCATCGCCGAATCGTGCGCCGTCGACGATGGTGTCGTCGCGCGCGCGCTGCTCGCGCTGTCGACCACCACGTCGGGACGCCAGCGGACACGAATCAACTATCGCGATCTCGGCGTCGAGCAGCTCGGAGCGGTCTACGAAAGCGTGCTCGACTACGAGCCCGTCATCGCCGACGAAGGACCGCGGCGGATCGTTCTCCGAAAGGGTGGCCGCGCGCGCAAGACGACCGGATCGTTCTACACCCCGCAGGCCATCACGGATTACGTCGTGCGCCGCACGCTGCACCCGCTTGTGGACG
Organism: Vicinamibacterales bacterium; assembly: GCA_963850725.1. GTDB lineage: Bacteria > Acidobacteriota > Vicinamibacteria > Vicinamibacterales > JAMQPK01 > JAMQPK01. The sequence goes on along the minus strand of CAWKMQ010000009.1, from coordinate 311,992 downwards.
GCGCCGACAGCCAGCGCATCCTGAGCCTTCGCATCGTCGATCCGGCGATGGGAAGCGGTGCCTTTCTGGTGTCGGCGTGCCGCTACCTTGCACGCGCCTACGAACGGGCGCTCGTCGACGAACACGTCCATCACGAAGGCGAGATCGAGGAATCCGATCGCGCCGCGTTCAGGCGCCTCATCGCCCAACGGTGCCTGTTCGGCGTCGATCTCAATCCCACCGCGGTTCAGCTGGCCCGTCTCTCGTTGTGGCTGGCCACGCTGTCGGCCGGCAAGCCGCTGACATTTCTCGACCACCACCTCGCCTGCGGAAACAGCCTGCTGGGCGCGTCACCGGTCGACGTGGCACGGCAGCCCCCTGGTGCGACGTCGCGGGCCTGGCCGCGTCGCGATACGCCCCTCTTCACGGATGCCGATCTCGAGCCGTCGCTCGCAGCGGCTGTCGCCGAGCGGCGCTGGCTCGCGGAAACGCGCGACGACACCGCCGATGTCGTGCGCGAGAAGGAACGCCGGCTCGACCGCCTGAGAGCGGCGTCAGACTGGAAGTCGATTGCCGATCTCTGGTGCGCCTGCTGGATGTGGCCCGATCGGGTTCGTGCGCCAGGTCGCGGCTGTCTTCGCGGCGCTCGTCGATGCGCTCACCCGCGGCCGCTCCGAGCTTCCGGAACGCCTCCGCGACCCGTTGCTGGGCCAGGCCCGCGAGATTGCGGGCACGAATCATTTCTTCCACTGGATGCTCGAATTTCCCGAAGCGTATTTCGATGACGCGGGGCGGCCGTTGACCAACGGCGGCTTCGACGCGGTCGTCGGCAATCCGCCCTGGGACATGCTGCGGGCGGACGGATCCGAGAAGCACTTCTTCCGCCGATCGGGAGTGTACCGGCATCAGGCGAGCGGCCACATCAACCGCTATCAGATCTTTCTGGAGCGAGCCATCACGCTCACCAGACGCGGCGGGCGCATCGGCCTCGTCCTGCCGTCGGGATTTGCGACCGATCACACATCGGCTCCTCTCCGGCGCGAGTTGCTGACGCACGCCAACGTCGACACGATTACCGGCTTCGACAACCGCAAGGCCATCTTTCCGATTCACCGGAGCGTTCGCTTTCTCATCTGCACCGCGACCGCGGGCGCGACCACCAGCCAGATCCGCTGCCGGTTCGGCGTCGACGACACCGCCGAGCTCGAAACCATTCCGGACGCGGGCGATCGCGCCGTCGCTCCCTCACACCCCATCGTGCTGACGCCGGCCTTCCTCGCAGACCTCGACGCACGCAAGCTGGCCATCCCCGAGTTGCGCACCGTGGCCGACCTTCGCATCCTCGACCGGATCGTCCATACCATTCGGCGCCTGGACGCATCGGACGGCTGGAACGTGACGTTCGGCCGCGAGCTCAACGCGACCGACGACCGCGTGCACTTTCATTCGGGACGAGCGCGGAATGCCCGTGCTGGAAGGGAAGCACATCGAGCCGTTCGGCGTGCATGTGGACCGGCGCCGCGCCCGAATCTCGGAGCGTACCGCCGGGAGGCTGCTCGATGCCGTCAGCCACGTTCTCGCGAGCCCGGCTCGCCTATCGCGACGTCGCAAGCTCGACCAATCGCCTTTCGCTGATCGCGGCGATCCTGCCGGCAGGCGTCGTCACGACCCATTCGCTGTTCTGCCTGAAGACGCGCCTGTCGGGCGACAACCAGGCGTTCCTCTGCGCGATGCTCAACAGCTACGTCGCCAACTATCTCGTGCGGCAGGTCATGACCACCCATCTCGGCTCGGCAACGGTCGAAGCGCTCCGGGTGCCGAAGCCGCTGTACGATTCGCCGGCGTTTCGAAGAAATCGTCGAGCTCTCGCACGCGCTGAGGCATTCGTACTCGCGCGTCGGATTACACGCGCGTCCAGGCACTGGCCGCCGATCTGCTACGGCCTCACGTCGGAGGATTTCGAACATGTCGCTGAGACATTTCCGCTCGTCGGCGCGTCCGAGCGGCAGCGCCGCGCTCGACGAGTTCCGCCGTCAGACTCTTTTGGAGTAGGCTAGGGCGCCTCTTCACCACCCAAGGAGCACATGACTGCGATCTCCATCACCGTCAACGGCAAGGTCCGCAAGGCGCTCGTCGAACCGCGCACGCTGCTCGTGCATTTCCTTCGCGAGCAATTGCGATCTCACCGGCACACACATCGGCTGCGACACGAGCCAGTGCGGCGCGTGCACGGTGCTCATCGACGGACGCAGCGCGAAGTCGTGCACCGTGTTCGCGGTGCAGGCCGACGGATCGACCGTCACCACCATCGAAGGACTCGCGCCGGACGGTCAGTTGCATCCGCTGCAGACGGGCTTCTGGGAGGAACACGGGCTTCAGTGCGGCTACTGCACGCCGGGGATGATCATGGCGGCCGTCACGCTGCTCGAGGACAACCCCAAGCCGTCCGAGCGTGAGATCCGCGAGGGGATTTCCGGCAATCTCTGCCGCTGCACCGGCTACCAGCACATCGTCAACGCCATCCAGAACGCCGCGAAGCGGAGCTGATCGATGTCCAACATCTCCCGTCTTGCCGAAGCTCGTGGGCCAGCGCGTCAAGCGCAGAGAAGATCCGCGTCTCATCCAGGGCCGCGGAACCTATGTCGACGACGTGGTGCTGGTGGGCATGCAGCACCTCGCGTTCAAGCGCAGCGACGTGGCACATGGACGCATTCTCGACATCGATACCACGCGCGGCCGAGGCCATGGACGGCGTCGAAGCGGTGTTCACCGGCGCGCAGATCGCCGAAATTCTGGGGCCGATGCCGATTGGGACGCCGGCCCGTCGCCCGAGCATCGCGCGGTGGCTGTCGATACGGTTCGCTATACCGGCGAGCCCGTTGCGGTCGTCGTCGCGCGCGATCGGTACGTGGCACGCGACGCAGCCGAGGCCATCGTGGTCACCTACGACACTCTTCCGGCTGTCGTCGATCCCGAAGCGGCAATGACCGGAAAGCCCGCCGTTCTTCACGCTGACTTTCCCAACAACATCGCGCTGCTGGTGCCGAGCGGCACGGGCGTCACCGGCTCCGGCAGCTCGCGCACGATCGACGACTCCGCCATCGAAGACGCGTTCAAGAAGGCCGAGGTCGTCATCTCGCAGCGCATGATCAACCAGCGGCTCGCGCCCTCTGCCATGGAGCCCAGAGGCGTCGTCGCGCACTTCGAGCCGGGCAAAGGCACGTTGACGATCTGGTCGTCGACGCAGAACCCGCACATCCTGCGCACGTTCGTCGCGAAGCAACTCGGGCTCGGCGAGGATGTGGTCCGGGCGATCGCGCCCGAAGTGGGCGGAGGGTTCGGCGCCAAGATCAACATCTACGGCGAAGAGTACGTCGCCGCGGCGGTCTCCAGGCGGCTCGGCATTCCCGTGAAGTGGATCGAGGACCGATCGGAAGCGTTCGTCGCCACGGTTCATGGACGCGACATCCTCGGCTATGTCGACCTTGCCGCCAGACGCGACGGAACCGTGCTCGGACTGAAGCTGCGGTTGATCGCCGACATCGGCGCGTACAACATGCTCTTCACCGCGGACATCCCGACGCTCACGCAGCTGATGGCCAGCGCGACGTACAACTTCCCCGCGATTCGCGCCACGCTCACCGAGGTGTTCACCAACAAGACGCCCACCGATGCGTATCGAGGCGCCGGCCGGCCCGAGGCCACGTACTTCGTCGAGCGCGCCATGGACATGCTCGCGCGCGAGCTGAAGATGGACCCGGCGGAGATCCGGCGGAAAAACTTCATCCAGCCGAACCAGTTTCCGTTCAAGACGCAGATGGGCGCCGAGTACGACTCGGGCGACTACGAAAAGGTGCTCAACCTCGCGCTCGAGAAGGCCGGTGGGCGCAGCTGAAAGCCGAACGCGACGCCGCACGGGCCAAGGGCCGGCTCGTCGGACTCGGCCTGGCGATGTACGTCGAGGTCTGCGGCATGGGACCGTCCTCGGCGATGGGCGACCGGCGGATGGGAGTATTCGCAGGTCACCGTCGAGCGCGACGGCCGGATTACGGCGACGACGGGCGCATCGCCCCACGGCCAGGGCAACGAGACGACGTTCGCGCAGATGCTGGCCGACCAGTTCGGTGTGCCGCTCGAGCACGTCACGATCCTGCACGGCGATACGGCGGTCGTGAAGCAGGGCATCGGCACGTTCGGCAGCCGCTCGCAGGCGGTCGGTGGCGTGGCGCTGCAGATGGCGGGCACCAAGGTAAAGTCGAAGATGGCGAAGTTCGCCGCCGCCATGCTCGAAGCGCACGAGGACGATCTGGTATTCGAGAACGGCGCCATCGCCGTCAAGGGCTCACCGGCTTCTGCGAAGCCATTCGCCAACGTCGCGTCGTTCGCGTATGTGCCGGTTACCCTTCCGCCCGGTCTGGAGCCAGGGCTCAGCGGCGAAGCGTTCTTCGAGCCGTCGAACTTCACCTACCCGTTCGGCTGCCACATCTCGATGCTCGAGATCGATCGTCAGACGGGCGAGCCGACGCTCCTGAAGCTCGTGGCCGTCGACGATGCCGGCAATCGCATCAACCCGCTCATCGTCGAGGGACAAATCCACGGCGGGCTCGCCCAGGGGATCGGGCAGGCGATGATCGAGGAGGTCGTGTACGACGAATCGGGCCAGCTCGTCACCGGCTCGTTCATGGACTACGCGTTTCCACGCGCGATCGACTTCCCACGGTTCGAGCTCACGGCGTCAACGACGCCCACGCCGGTCAATCCGCTCGGCGCGAAGGGCGTCGGCGAAGCCGGCACGCTCGGCTCGACGCCGAGCATCGTCGCGGCGGCGGTCGATGCCCTCAGCGAGTTCGGGGTGAAGCACGTCGACATGATGCTGCGTCCCGAGAAGCTGTGGCGCATCATTCAGGGAGGCCACTCGTGATTTCGACGTCATTCGAGTACACACGCGCCACATCTCTCGACGACGCGCTGGCGAAGCTCGGCGCCGCCAACGGCGAAGCCAAGCTCATCGCGGGCGGGCACAGCCTGATTCCCGTCATGAAGCTCCGGCTCAGCCAGCCGGGCGCGCTCATCGACATCGCGCGCATCCCGGAACTGTCGCGGTATTCGAAGGCGGACGGCAGGATCGAGATTGGTGCCGGCACGGTGCATCACGACGTCGCGTCATCGGCCATGCTGCGGCAGGAGTGCCCGCTCATCGCGGAAACCGCCGCGTCCATCGGCGACGCGCAGGTGCGCAATCGCGGCACGCTCGGCGGGAGCATCGCACATGCAGATCCGTCAGCCGACTACCCCGCCGCACTGCTCGCGCTCGACGCAGAGATTCAACATCAAGGGCCCGAAAGGATCGCGGTCGGTCCAGGCGCAGCATTTCTTCCGCGGGCTGTTTACGGTCGATCTCGCGGCCGACGAAATCATCGTCAGCGTGCGCTTCGCGCCCGTCAAGACCGCAGCCTACGCCAAGCTGTACCAGCGGGCGTCGCACTTCGCGATTGTGGGGGTGGCGGCCGCGCTCGACGTGCACAACGGCGTCATTCGCTCCGCCCGCATCGGCGTGACCGGCGCAGGACCGAACGCGACGCGCCTGACGCAAGTCGAAGCGGCGTTGGCCGGCAAACAGCCGTCGGCGGCCACGTTCGAGGCAGGCGTCGCGCCTTGCCGATGCCGGCCTGGACGACGTGAACTCGGACCTGCACGCGAGCGCGGAATACCGGCGGGCGATGGTTCGCGTCTTCACCGGGCGGGCGCTGGCGCGGCGATTCAGGCAGCCCTAAGGCTGGCACTGATTCACACGAGGCCCTCGGGCGAGCTCATCGGTAGCGCAGGGCTTTAGCCCTGCCAACTCAGGCTTGTGCTGGTGGGAAACCGCCGGGTCTGGCCCAGATACTTCTTCGCTTTTTCGAGCGCCTTCCGCTCGACCTCGTCGCGCGCCGGGCCCTCGGCGCGCGCAAAGCGCGCACCGGGGTCGACGTTGTCGATCGTGCAGTAGTACTTCCCGCCGATGCGTACGTGACGATGTTGATGGGCCAGCCGTCAATCGTGTCGCGCCGTTCTGTGTAGTCTTCGGCCTTCATGGCTTTTCCACCGGCGCGCCGACCAGGTTGCCCCATTCGGTCCACGACCCGTCATAGTTCTTCACGTCCTGGTAGCCGAGCAGGTATTTGAGCGCGAACCAGCTGTGGCTCGACCGCTCGCCGATCCGGCAGTAGGCGATGATCGGCTTGTCGCCCTTCACACCGACACCGTCGTAGAGCGCCTTGATTTCGACCGGGCTCTTGAACGTGCCGTCGTCGTTCGCGAGCTTCGCCCACGGCATGCTTCGGGCGCCCGGTATGTGACCGCCACGCTGGCAGGTTTCGGGCAGTCCAGGGGGCGCAAGAATCTCTCCCGTGAATTCAGCCGGGCTGCGCACATCGACAAGCGCAGCGCTGCGCCTTTCGACCGCATTCTGCACGTCGAGCAGCGAGGCGCGAATCGACCTGTCCTGATCTTTCGCTTTGTACACTTTCTTCGGCGGCTTCGCGGCGTCGGTGGTCAGCTCCCTGCCTTCCGCGAGCCACTTCTTCCGGCCGCCGTCCATGATGCGCACATCCTGATGGCCGTAGAGCTTGAGCTGCCAGAAAGCCCATGCGGCGAACCAGTTGTTGTTGTCACCGTACACGACCACGGTCGTGTCGTTGTCGATGCCCGACGCGCCGAGCAGGGCTTCGAGCTTGTCCTTTGGAATCACGTCGCGAACGAGCGTGTCGCACAGCTGCGTGGTCCAGTTCCAGCCGACGGCGCCCGGCACGTGACCCTGATCGTAGGCCGCCGTATCGACGTCGACCTCGGCAATCCGGACCTTGGGATTCTCGAGGTTGTCCTTGACCCAGTCGGTACCTCACCAGCACGTCCATCTTTCGTCTCCTCTAAAAGGGCCCCAAATGCTACGCTATAACAGCAAATGGCGACGCGCCTGACCACGATACTTGTGGCCGTCATCGTCGGAGCGACCTTCATTGCCGGTCTCATCGTCGGTGCCCAGCGCGACGATGCCAGCGGTCCGGTCGATCTCATCATCGTCAACGGCAAGGTCTATCCGGGCGGAGGTGCCGCGCTTCAGGAAGCCGTGGCCGTCCGCGGCAACCAGATCCTCCGGGTCGGTTCGAATCGAGAGGTCAAGCGGCTGCGGCGCGCCCAGACCGTGGTGCTCGATGCGCACGGTGCGACGGTGCTCCCGGGCCTCAACGACGCACAGGTGCACCTGATGAGCGGCGCGCTCACGCTCGAGCACCTGAATCTTTCAGCGGCTTCAACGATCGACGACGTCGAAACCGAACTTCGCCACTACGCCGAAGACAACGCCGAGCTGCCGTGGCTCGTCGCGCATGATGCCGACGCCGACCTCCTGGGCGCCAGCACGCACCCCCGAAAGACGCTCGATGGCGCCGTTCCCGATCGGCCGGTCCTCATCACGAGCGAACACGCAAACATCGCGTGGGCCAATTCAAGGGCGCTCGAGCTTGCCGGCCTCACAGGTAAGACGCGTAATCGCGCGGCGGGGATCGTCAGAGACCGGCGGACCGGAGAGCCCACCGGCGTGCTCAGGGACGGCGCGGTCGACCTGGCCGTCCGTGCCGTACCGCAACCCACTCGTGCAGAAAAGCTTGCGGCGCTGCGTGCGGCCATCGACGAAGCGCACCGGCTTGGCATCACGAGCGTCCAGTCGGTCAGCTCGAGCGAAGAAGAACTGCAGCTGCTCGACGAAATCCGGAAAGACGGCGATCTCGAGCTTCGCGTCTCGGAATCGATCGTCGTGACGCCGGCGATTACCGAGGCCCGCATCAACGAGCTGAACCAGCTTCGCGAAGAATTCCCCGACGATCCCGCGTTGAAGCTCGGCGGCGTCCTGCTGACCTGCCCGTGCGAGCCCCAGCAGATCGATCGCGCCGTGACGCTGCTCGACAAACACGACTGGCACGTGATGGTGAAGACGGCGAGCGGCTCGGATGTGCACGCCACGGTCGACGCGTTCGAGCACGCCACCAGCGTCAACGGCACGCCGGCACGCACCCGTCGCATTCGCCTCGACGACAGCCTGCTGAGCGAGGGCCAGGCCCGCATTCTCTTCGGCAGCAACTGGCCCGCAGGGTCCTTCGATCCGCTCGAGGCCGTCCACGAAACCGTGTCGGCCCCGGGAGAATTACGCAGCGCCATCGACGCCTATACGACCCACGCGGCCTATGCGTCGTACGACGAGCAGCGCAAGGGCACCCTCGCGCGCGGGATGCTGGCCGACATCGTCATCCTGTCGAACGACATCTTCGAGGCGCGTCCCAACGCGCTCGGCGAGAGCGCCGTCACGGTCACGATTTTCGACGGGAAGATCGTGTATCAACGCCCGCCGGCAGCCAGCTCCAATGATTAGACAGCCCTGAAGGGCTGTGCCACCGATGACAGCGTGACTACACCGCAATGAACTCTGTCGCCGACGATGCCGACGTTGACATCGGTGGCACAGGGCTTTCAGCCCTGTCCAGACTACTTATGGCAACCAAAATCACTTACGCAACGCTCGGTGGAGAATCACTCGAGGATCTGCACCGCGAGCTCGACAAGGCGATCGCAGAGGTCCCCCGCTCGTTCGGCAGCGAGCACCTTCTCTACATCGACGGCAAACACCTGAAGGCCGACGAGCGATTCGACGATCGCAGCCCGATCGACACCAGCATCGTCATCGGTCACTTCCAGAAAGGCACGCGCGAGCACGTGAAGTCGGCCGTCAACGCGGCGCGTGCGGCGTATCCCGCCTGGGCCGCGCGGCCGTGGCAGGATCGCCTCGCGTACGTCCACAAGATGGCGGACGCGATTCGCAACCACCGCTACGAGCTCTCCGCGCTGATGGGCTACGAGGTCGGCAAGAACAGGCTCGAATGCGTCGGCGACGTCGAAGAAGGCGCAGACCTGGCGGCGTACTACTGCGATCAAATCGAACAGCACAAAGGCTTCGTCGAAAAGATGGGCACGCTCGGACCCGGCGAAGAGAACTACAGCGTGCTGCGTCCGTATGGCGTCTGGGCCGTGATCTCGCCGTTCAATTTTCCACTGGCGCTCGCGGCCGGACCGGTTGGCGGCGCGCTCGCGGCCGGCAACACGGTCGTGTTCAAACCCGCCACCGACACGCCGCTGCTCGGCGCGAAGCTCGCCGAGATGGTGATCGAAGCAGGCCTGCCGCCGGGCGTGTTCAACTTCGTGACGGGACCGGGATCCACGGTCGGACAGGAACTGATCGACAACCCGGGCATCGACGGCATCGTGTTCACCGGCTCGAAAGAAGTGGGCTTGAAACTGATGCGCGACAATGCGGCGCGGTCCGGTGCCGCGGCCGCTGATCATCGAGATGGGCGGAAAAAATCCCGCCATCGTCACCGGCACCGCCGATCTCGACAAGGCCTCCGACGGCGTCATGCGTTCGGCCTTCGGCGCACAGGGTCAGAAGTGTTCGGCGTGCTCGCGCGCCTACATCCAGAAGGGCGTGCGCGACACGTTCGTCGAGATGCTGGTGGAAAAAACGAAGCGCATCAAGATGGGCAACCCGCTGGAGCGCGACGTGTGGATGGGGCCGGTCATCAACGAGGCCGCGGTCAAGACATACGTCTCGGCGATCGAGCGCGCGAAGAAAGACGGCGGAAAGATTCTCGTCGGCGGGAAGCGCATGACCACGCCGCCGTTCGATCGCGGATATTTCGTGGAACCGACGATCATCGACGGCCTGCCGGCCAACCACCCGCTGTTCTCCGAAGAACTGTTCGTGCCGATCGTCGTGATTGCCGACGTGATGACGCTCGACGAAGCGCTCGAGCTGGCCAACCGCACGGAATACGGGCTGACCGCCGGCATCTATTCGGAAAACGAGGACGACCTCAACACCTTCTTCGAGCGGATTCAGGCCGGCGTCACCTACGCCAATCGGCGGGCGGGGGCCACCACCGGCGCCTGGCCGGGCATCAACCCCTTCGGCGGGTGGAAAGCCAGCGGCTCGACCGGCCGGGGCACCGGCGGACCGTATTACGTGCAGCAATTCATGCGCGAACAGAGCCGAGTGCGGATTCGCGGCGTCTAATCTGCGCTGGTACGCTGGTAGGGCTGAGGGCTAAGTTGGACAGCTTCCGTCGGAGGTCACATGGGAGTGCGTCCTCTGAGTCTCGCGATCGGCGTCCTTCTCTTCCCGTCATCGCCGCCGCACAAGCGATTGCAGCTGCCGCAGGGCACGCCAGTGCCTGGACCGCCTCCTCCCGCCCGCAGATACCCGCACGCGACAACTCCGCCACGCCCGACCGGCACAGCCCGCATTCGCGGCCGCGTCGTATCGGCCGACACAGGGACGCCGCTGCGGCGCGCGACGCGTGCGCGTCTCGGCCCCGGAGGCTCCGCGTCAATCGCAGCGTCAACACGGACGCCGACGGCCAATACGAGCTGGCGGATCTGCCCGCCGGGCCGCTACAACGTCTTCGTCACGCGGAACGGATACGTGTCGCTCCAGTTCGGACAGCGCCGGCCGTTCGAATCGGGTCGCCCGCTCGATGTCGGCGAAGCCCAAACCGTCGAGAAAATCGATTTCGCCCTTCCGCGCGGGGGCGTCATCGCCGGCCGCATCACCGACGAGCTCGGCGAGCCGCTCGCGGGCGTTCGGATGCAGGCGATGCGGCATCAATACCTGCCGAACGGCCAGCGGCAGCTGGCGCCGGCCATGGGCCGGCATGTTTGGCGGCACCGTGAGCAACGACCTCGGCGAATTTCGTCTCTTTGGCCTGATGCCCGGCGCGTACATCGTCAGCGCGACGCCTTCAGAATCGGCGGAACGGTGATCATGCCCGGCGGTGCGCCGTCGCCGTCCGACAGCGACGGACACGGCATCACGTACTATCCCGGCACCGTCAACGCCGAACAGGCGCAGCCGATCACAGTCGCGTTGTCCGAAGAAGCCGCGTGTCCTTTGCGCTTGTTCCGTCGAGGATGACGCGGGTCAGCGGCATCGTCCGCGACTCGCAAGGGCAGCCGCTTCCCGGTGTCATGCTCACGATTCAGGTCAAGGATGCGGCAATGGCATGTCCATGCGCGGGCTTCCGGCCGTGGGCAATGACGGGCGCTTCAACATCGCCAACATCCCGCCTGGCGAGCACTGGCTCGAAGTGATGCAGCGGAGCGACGGCGGAGAATCGGCATCCGTTTCGATTACGGCCGGCGATCGCGACATCACTGATCTGGTCATCAACACGGCTCCTGCTGCCACGATTCAGGGAGCGTGATCGTTCGAAGGCGGCAACGCCAGTTCCGACAAGCCGTCACGCGTCATGGTCTATTCGCCGGACCTCTGGAGGACACAGGTGGTGCGCGGCTTCGACGACGACGCAGGGCACCATCGATGCGAACGGGCCGTTTCAGATCAAAGGCTCGTGCCGGTCGCGTGCTGTTTCAAGCGGCCGGCACCCCGGGTATCGGCACCGCCGCCGATCGGCTGATGGTCGATCAAATCGGTCACCTTCAACGGCGCCGATATCACCGACATGCCGCTCGACATCGCCGCCATCGGCAGCGTGGCCGGAATCGAGGTCGTGCTTGACCGACAAGCAGACGACGCTGCTGGGTACGGTAGAACATCCGAGCGGAACGGAGGTGACCGACTACACCGTCGCGATTTTCCCGGACAAGCTGCGCGAAGGCGCGGTTTCCTCCCGCTACACGCGCGTCGTGCGGCCCGATCAGCAGGGACGATTCCAGACGACGAGGCCTGCCGCCAGGCGACTACTTCGCCGCCGCGGTCGAATCGCTCGAGCAGGGCGCGCACTGGGATCCGGCATTCCGCAAACAGGTCGAGCCAACCGCAAAGCGATTCCGCCTGACCGAAGGCCTCACCTCTACGATCGAACTGCAACTGATGCCGTAGAGAGTCATGTGTGCGCGCGAGAGTAACTTGGTTTCGATCGCGACGTTCGGCCGTCGATGTTGACCGCCGGCCTCGCCGATCGGACGACCGCCTCGCAAATCTCTACCGGGACAAGCACGCCGACACCAGCCGCAGCGCCGCCTCCAGCGAAACCAGTGCCGTCCACCGCACCGGGCACGGTTCATGGCCGCGTCGTCGCGGCGGATACGGGTAAGGCGCTCTATCGAGCGCGCGTGGAATTGCGGGGCATGGGCAGGGCCATTGATGGACTCGAGTTGGCAACGCATGACCGACCGTGACGGCCAATATCGTTTCGAGGCGATTCCATCAGGCCAGTTACAGCATGCAGTCGACGCGCGCTGGATTTCTCGAGACACGCCCAGATCAGCAGGGCCGGGCGATCGTTTCAACCCTCGTTGACGTCGCCGCCGGCGAGGTAAAGCGGGTCGATTTCGCTTTGCCGCGCGGCGCGGTGATCTCGGGACGGGTAACCGACGATACCGGCGAGCCGCTTCCAGGCGTGAACGTGACGGCCCTTCGTTTTCATTACACGAGCAATGGCGTGCGCCTGTTTCCCGGGAATGCCATGCCGTTCAGCGGCCGAACGGACGATCGTGGCGACTTCCGCCTTCCCGGCCTCAGTCCAGGTACCTACGTCATCGCCGCCGACTTTGGACGAACGCGCCCGGGGAAAGCTACGCGATGACCTACTATCCCGGAACGCAGCATCTCAGCGAAGCGCGGCGTTTTCAGCATCGGTCTCAGCGAACAGGTGACCGCGAACATCATGATGTTGACTGACGCGACAAGTACGCGTGACTGGACAGGTGCGGTCGTCGAGCGGCGAAGCTCTTCGGAACTATCGCGTGAGTCTGAGAACAGAGTCCGCAATCGGAGGCAGGGGCGGACAATTCTTGGACCGTTCCGGCACATTCGAGATCCTGGGGGTCCCGCCGGGGACCTATACGCTCGATGTATTTCCCGAGAGGTTTGACCCACGGGAGACACGGCCGAGGGAATTCGCCTCGCTTCCACTGGTTGTCGGCGACGAAGACATGACCGGATTGCTTGTCACGACCGGACCTGGTGTCACGGTAAGCGGCCACGTGCGTTACGACGGCACAGTTCCAAAGAGTGGCACATCGCAATCATGGCAGCCGCGTGTGTACGCGAGCGTTGTCGGCAACAATTTCGGCATGCGCCGCTCTCCTGGTATCCGGATAACGGTGTCATTGCCGAGGACGGGAGCTTTACGATTCGGGGCGGGCACAGCAGGATGCTCTTCAGGCCCATCGATGATGCCGAGGATGGGAGTTGAAGTCGGTGATGCTCGACGGCGTGGACATCACCGACGTGCCGTACGACACGGCCCGTGGCAGCACCGACAGGCTCGAAATCGTCGTGACCGACCAACGGCAGCACGTAAGCGGACGCGTGGTCGACGCACTCGGCCGCCCGGCGAGCCGGTTCGTCGTGATCACGTTTCCGGGCGACTTGAAGGAAGGCGCTGTCCCGGGCCGGTTCTTTGCCTGAGCTCGACCACAAGACTCGGACGGGACGTTTCAATTGCAGAACCTGCCTCCGGGCCGTTATTTCGCGGCGGCGTTCACGTCCGTACATGACGATGCGCAATTCGACGTCGACTTTCACGCCGCCATCAAGGACCGCGCGACGGCTTTCGATCTGTCGCCGGGAGAAACCATCAAGCTCGAGCTTTCGCTGATCGAGTAACCACAAGAATAAACGAAGACACGAAGGCACGAAGGCGCATGCTGCACGCGAGAGTCTTTGCTTCATTGGCGGCGTTGATGTTGACCGCCGATCTCGCGGGTCGAATGGCGGCTTCTCAAATCTCCACCGGAACGGGCACGCCGGCACCGACGGCCGCGCCGCCGCCAGCGAGCGCGGCGCCGTCCAACTCACCGGGTACGGTGCACGGGCGGGTACTCGCTGCGGATACCGGAGCACCGCTGCGCGGAGCCCGCGTTGAACTCCGTGGCAGCGGCTCGGCAGTCACTCCGCCTCTGAACAGAACGGCTGTCACCGATCGGCAAGGCCAGTATCGCTTCGACGATGTCCCGCCGGGACGGTACCGCGATCTCTGCGTCGCGCCCGGGTTTTGTTCCGATGCGCGCGGGCCAGAAGCATCCGCTCGCGCGGAGCGAGTTGTGGACGGTGACGTCTTCGGCGACCGACACGGCTCGACTTCGTTCTTCCGCGCGGCAGTGTCATCGCCGGCCGGCTCACAGACACGAACGGTGAGCCGCTTCCTGGAATCCGGATGACGACGCTCAAGGTGGCGTATTCGCCAAACGGCGAGCGCCTCTTCCCTTTCAGTCCCCTGCAGGTGACGACCGACGACCGCGGGGCGTTCCGTGTAGCGGGGCTCGGCGCCGGGGACTTACCTGCTCGTCGCGCAATATCAGAGCGACGAGACTGGCGACGTCTTGATGACCGACGTCACTATCCGGGCACGACAAATCCGCACGAGGCCGAACGCCTCGAGATTGGGCTGGGCGGGCAGGTCAGCGCCAGTTTTTCCATGCGTGAAGGCCGCCCCGCGCGCATTTCCGGCTACATTCGATCGTCCAACGGAACACCACTGCAGAGCGCACGTCTCGCGCTCAGATCGGCCGGAGGTGTATCCGTGGAGCGGGACCGCGTCCGATGCCTCCGGCGCCTTTGAGCTCCCAGCGTGGCGCCGGGCGACTACATCCTCGACGTCAGTCCATCAGCTCCGGGCGGTATGCCGGACTTCTTCAAACAGACGGAATTCGCGTCGGTGAAGCTCTCGGTAGGCACCGAAGATCTCACGGGGCTCGTCGTGACGACGGGCCCCGGCCCCACTGTCGACCGGCCGCGTGATTTACGAAGTGTGTCTTCACCGCGTCCTCGGACGCCTCCATACCACAGGTGTACGTCGAAATTCTTGGACGGTTCGCCGGGTATGCGGTCCCCGTCGGCCGATCGAGAACAACGGCCGGATTGCCGAAGACGGTACCTTCACGGTGAAGGGCGGATACGGAAAGATGCTGTTCAGAGCCGGCTGGCCTGGCTGGCTCTTGAAATCGGTGTCGCTTCGACGGCCAGGACATCACCGACGTGCCCTACGACTCGAGCCGTGGAGATATCAAGGATCTCGAGATCGTGGTCACCGATCAGCAGACAGGAGTTGAAAGGCACCGTCGTGGACGCGTCCGGCAAACCCGTCACTCGTTTTGTCGTCGTCGTCTTCCCGAGCGAGCTTCCAGAAGGTGCAGTCCCAGGCCGCTTCCTCAGGCTGCTCTCGCCGCGAACTGATGGGACCTTCGATATCAACAACCTCCCATCTGGCAACTATCTGGCGGCCGCGTTCGAAACGATAGATCAGGATATACAGTGGAATCCGGCGTTGCGCGAAGCGATCAGGCCTCGGGCGACCCCGTTTATCTGGCGCCCGGGCAAACTCAACAGCTTGAACTTTCGTTGATCGAGTAACGTAGTACCACGAAGACACGAAGCACGAATGGCACGACGAACACGAAGGCACGAGACGAACACGAACGGACGAACACGGACTCGACGGACTCGACGCGACCGGACACGACGACCTGTGACTCCACTCTCACTCTCCTGCTCGTGCTCCTCACCGCCTCCGTCGTGCCGCGGCCCAGGAACCCGGACCGGGCCCGCTTGGACGTGGTCAGGGTCCGTTCCCAGGCGGGCGCGGCAGGCTGGGTCAGCCGCCGCGCGACGCCTCGCAGACGACGCCCACCGGGAACGCGAAAATCACCGGCCGCGTCGTCGCCTCGGATACGGGATCGCCGATTCGACGCGCGCAAATCCGGGTGACGTCGGGCGAAGCGCGCTTCAACCGCGTGGTGACGACCGACGGCGACGGCCGGTACGAGCTGCTGAATCTTCCCGCGGGACGGTACCGCCTCTTCGTGAATCGCGCCGGGTACGTGGCGCTCGAGTACGGACAGGCTCGTCCTTTCGAAAACGGCAAGCCGCTCGACATCGCCGACGGCCAGGCGGTCGAGAAAGTGGACTTCAGCCTGCCCCGCGGCAGCGTCATCACCGGCCGGATTACAGACGAGTTCGGCGATCCGATGACCGACGTCCAGGTGCAGGCGATGCGCTATCAGTTCGTCAACGGCGAGCGCCAGCTCGTCAACGCCGGGCGCGTCGCGCAGACGGACGACCTCGGTCAGTTTCGAGTCTTCGGCCTGATGCCGGGCGACTATGTCGTCAAGGCGTCGCTGCGCCTGAATCAGAACCCGGACACCATGAACCAACCGGATCCGATCGGATATCCGGGCACCTACTATCCGGGCGTCGTTGACGTCACCCAGGCGCAGTCCGTGACCGTGACACTCGGCCAGGAGCTGAGCTCGGTCGCGTTTCCGCTGGTCCCGGCGCGCCTCTCGCGCGTCTCGGGCATCGTCATGGGATCGGACGGGCGGCCGCTTGCCGGCGGGATGATCATGCTGCGGCCCCGCGGCGCCAACGGCATGGGCATGCTTCGCGCGGCGTTCGGCGGAGGCAACCAGATTCGTCCCGACGGAACCTTTCAGCTGACGGGCGTGCCGCCTGGTGAATACGTGCTCGACGTGCAGCAGCGGCCGCAGAACGTGAGGAACCTGCAGGACATCAATCTGTCGCTGCTCGAGTTCGCGTCGATGCCGCTGGCGGTGTCGGGCGACATCGACAATCTCACCGTCGTGACGACACCAGGCGTCACGATGTCGGGGCGCGTGGTCTTTCCGGGACAGACCGCTCCGCAATCGAACATGCAGGTCGTCGCCAACCCGTCGGCCGGCGCAGCGTCGCCGGTGGCGATGATGATGGCCGCGCGCGCGCTCGGCGGCGGGCGCGTGAATCAGGACGGCACGTTCGAGCTTCGCGGTCTCGCGGGTCCGCGGCTCATTCGTGTTCAGGGCGTGCCGTCAGGCTGGGCGCTGAAAAGCGTCACCGTCGAAGGCAACGACGTCACCGACACGCCGTTCGAATTCAAGCCCGGCACCAACGTGAGCGGTGTCGTGATCACGATGACGAATCGGCTCACCGAAGTCACCGGCGGCGTGCGCGATTCGCGCGGGCAACCTGTGGCCGATTACGTCGCTCGTGGCGTTTGCCGAGGATACGAAGCTCTGGGGCGCGCAGTCGCGGTTCGTGCAGACCGCGAGGCCCAACCAGAACGGCGCGTTCACCATCAAGGGTCTGCCGCCCGGACGCTACATGGCCGCGGTCGTCCCTGCGCTCGAGAACGGCATGCAGAACGATCCCGCCGTGCTCGAGCAGCTGCGCATCGGCGCGCAGAATTTTTCGCTCACGGAAGGCCAGACGTTGAATCTGAATCTCACGATGGGGCCGCCGCAACCGTGATAGCATGACCTCTCACAATGACAGCCGACCGGCCAAAAAATAACTCGCCCATCTCGATCCGAGCTTGGCGACGCGCTCGGCCTCATCGAAACGCGCGGATTTGTCGGCATGGTCGAGGCGACCGACGCCATGGTGAAAACGGCCAACGTCGTGTTCGTCGGCTGGCAGAAAGTCGATGCGGGCCTGGTGACGGCCATCGTGCGCGGCGATGTCGCCTCGGTCAAAGCCGCCACCGACGCGGGCGCCGCAGCGGCCCGGCGCGTCGGCGAGCTCGTCGGCGTCCACGTCATCCCGCGCCCCGCGGACGACCTCGAAAAGATCTTTCCGATCAGCTAGGACACCGACCGCTTTCTTCTTCCGGCGGCTCTTCGACCGCATCCGCAGCTTCAATTCCTTCAACGTGCCTTCGTTGCCGACGACGAGCAGCGGCTGGCTGGGCTCGCGCAGCAGATTGAAGAACTGGCCGCTCTCGGTGCGCGCGTAGATCTCCTTGCCGTCGGTCAGCAGCGTAATCGCGCCGCCTCCTCCAATCGCGTCGAACAGCCGGATGCCGAACCGCCTGCGCAGCGTGTCGATGAGCAGCCGCATCTTGGACACCGACAGCCCGCTTCGCCGGAGATCGGCGAGCACGGCGAGCTCGAACAGGTCGACCGGCGAGTAGCGGCGCTCGGTGAAGCCGCCGGCTTCGGTGCGATGCGACGCAATCGACGGCTTGATGAGCTTCCGCGCGTCCCACCACTGGAGCTGGCGGGCGGACAGGCCCGTGATGCGACGCCACCTCGCGCGAGCTGTAGTTCTTCTTCAGGTCGAGCCGTCATGCTCGATCGTTACTGGCGACCTTGCGATCGGCCATCGCGGCGCCGTCGAAGTCCTTCTGCGTGAGCCCCCCTTCGCTGTGCGTGCTGTAGAGCAGCGTCACCTTGCGATAGTTGATCACGATGTCGGGATGATGATCGGCGGCTTCGGCGTCGGGAACCAGACGGTTGACGAACGCGACGGCCGCCGGAAAATCGTTGAACGTGAACTGCTTCCTGATCGCGCGGCCCTCGAGCGTCCAGTCCTTCAGCGTCCTTCAGCTGACGCTGCACTTCCTGATCGGACAGAATCGCCATGTCAATACTCCCCGAACCGCTGCGGCTTCGTCGCGCGCCAGCAGCGGATCCTCACGGTTGTCGAGCACGAGATCGGCCACCAGCGCGCGCCGTCAGCGGGCGCAAGCAGCACGCCGTTTCGAAAATGGCCCGTCGCGTACACCAGCCCCGGCATCCTCGCCGAACGGCCGATGATCGGCATCTCGTCCGCCGTCGCCGGTCGCAGACCGACGCGCGCACCGACGAACGCGGCCTGCCAGAGGTGCGGCACGAGATCGCACGCACGCATCGAGCAGGTCGCGAACGCCTGCCACTGTCGTCCGTTCGTCGAATCCGGCGTCTTCCACCGTCGCGCCCACGAGAATCGAGCCGGCGGCGACCGGCACCAGATAGCATCGCGGTCCCCACACGATTCGGCGCAGCGGCGGCCCTTCCCATGAGAGCTGCAGCAACTGCCCTCGCACGGGCCGGACCGGCAGCGGCGGAATGCCGTCGATGTCGATCTGTCCGGACCAGCTTCCGGCGGCGACGACAACGTCCCGGGCGGTCATCGGCGTGTCGTTCTCGAGCTGGATCTCCACGACATCGTCGTGGCTCTCGATCCGCTGGACGCGGGCGGGCACACGAATGCGCGCGCCGTGCTTGATCGCGGCCGCCGCCAGCGCGCCGGACAGCTCCGCTGCCGACGACAAACCCGTGCGATTTGACGAGCAGCGCGCCGGCGACGTCGGGCGTCAGCTGCGGCTCGGCTTCTTTCGCGGCCTGCGCATCCAGCAGCTCGCAGTCGAGTCCCGCGCGGCGCGCGTCGTCGGCAATCTGCTTGAAGTGGCCGAACGGCTCGTCGGCGGTGACGACTTGCAGCGAGCCGGTGCGGCGATAGCCGACGCCGATTCCAGCGTCGCGCGACACGCGATCGACGAACGCGTCGTACATCTCGAGGCTGCGGGCGGCCAGCGGCAGAAGCGGCCGGCCAAAGCCCTCGAGGTACGGCACGAGCATGCCCGCCGACGCCTGGGTCGCGCCAAGGCCGGCCCCCCGGCCATCGACCAGCGTCACCGACGCCCCCCGGGCCACGAGCTCGTAGGTGATGGCCTCGCCCTATCACCCCGGCCCCGACGACGGCGACGTCACAATCTGGCATTATCTTGCTTATCATCTCACGCAGGCCCTTGCTCCCTTGGAAGGACAATCGAGGTGTCCGAAGGGGACATCGGGCGCCCGCAACTGGCCAGAAAGACGCGGTTTTTCACCATTTTTGCCGTGTCGAGGTGGGTACGGGCCTTGCTGTTACATGTGACGAGGAGTTCAGTCCCATGGAAATCAATCCGGGCCGCATTAGGAGCCATCGCCGTCATCGGCCTCGCAGCAGCGGGCGGAGGCGCCTATCTGGCCGTCCTGCACAACGGGTCCGATTCGGCACAACCGGTGCCGATGTACGCGGCTTCAACCGGGCAATGCGGTCACGGAGACAGAGAACAGCATCACGAGCGCCCCGGCGGCAGCCGTCGAGCCGGCGCCTCAGGCACTGGTTGCCGAGCCGAAGCCGCAACCCGCAGTGACCGAGCCGGCGCCGGCCCCTGCGCGCACCGTTCGCCGGGCCCCGGCGCCATCGCGAGCGCCGTCGCCCGCACCGTCTCAGCGCGCGCGCACGTCGCCGAGCTACGGCGGCAACAGCCCCTCGGCGCCCGTTTACACGCCGCCCAGCGCGCCGATGGATCCGCCGGTCTCACCTGCTATCGAGCCGGTCGAGAACACGACGGTCGAACGCGCGCCGGTCGTGCACGGAGCCGCCACGGAAGATGTACGACGAGCTCGTGATTCCGGCCGATTCTGTCATCGGGCTGCAAGTCGAGACGGCCGTCACCACCGAGCGCGCGAAGCTCGAGGATAAGGTCGGCGCGCGCGTGACGCGCGACGTCAAGGTTCGCGATCAGGTTGCGATTCCTGCCGGTGCGAAAGCCGAAGGGTCGGTCACGCTGGTCGAACGCGGCGGGCGGCTGAAGGATCAGGCGCGCCTCGGCATCCGCTTCCATACGATCGTGCTGGCCGACGGCACGCGGCTGCCGATCAACACCGAAACGATTTATCGCGAGGGCGAGTCGCCGGCGCGCGAAAGCGCGGCCAAGATTGGCGGCGCCGCGGTGGGCGGTGCGGTGCTCGGTGCGATTTTCGGCGGCAAGAAAGGCGCGGTCATCGGCAGCACGGTCGGCGCGGCCGGCGGCGGCGTCGCGGTGGCGGCCAGCGAGCCGAATGCCGCAACACTGCCGGCGGGTTCCACCGTCACCGTTCGCATGGGCTCGCCCGCCACGGTGACGGTCGAGCGATAACCCGACCTCAGTCATGGCAGATGGCGAATGGCAGATGGCAATTCTAGCCATTTGCCATTTGCCATCTAGGGCCGTCAGCCTCCACCGCTCCACCCATCGCCCCTCAACCTGCTCCAGCGCAACAACACCGTTAAGCGGAAAGTCCGCGGGCATCGCATCGGCCATGCCGGTTTGCAATCTCCCCAGCAGGCGCGGCAGATGCGGAAAGTGTCCGGCGAGCATGATGTGCCGGTCTCGCCGGCGATCGCATCGACGATCCAGCCGGTGGGATCGGTCGGCTGCAGCCCGCGCGCGGCCGCAAATGCCGCGAGGGGATTGCAGCGCCTCCAGTAGGCCTCGGCGGTCTGCCGGGCGCGCAGCTTGCCGCTGTGCCAGATGACGTCGGGCTTCGCTCCCCGCTCGGCCGCCTTCTGCGCGAGCATGTCGACCTCGACGCGGCCACGATCGGACAGCGGCCGCATCGGATTGACGTCGGGCCCGACGGCGTCCCCGTGATGAACCAGATACAACACGGCTTCATCGAGCTTGAGCGGCCGATCTCGGCAAACTGCGGCTGCGTTTCCTCGATCCGGCCGATCTTCACGCCCTGCAGGGTCGCGTCGAAGCGCTCGACATCGCGCATGGCCCGCTCGAACTGGCTCTTCGCGTTGTCGAGATGCTTGCCGACCATGCTGAAATGATCCTGGAACTTGTCGAACCGGGTGGCGAGCTGCGCGAGCATCTCCTGCACGCGCTTGGCCTCTTCCTGAATCTTCATGCCGCGGAATCCGACGGCCAGCGCCTGAATGTAGGCGTACATCGTGTTCGGCGAGACCGGCACGACATGGCACTCGCGGCCGTAGGTCAGCAGCTCGGGGCGGCCGATCACCTCGTAGTAGACGTTTTCGGCCGGCACGAACATGAAGGCCACGTCGAGCGTCTGCGGCGGCAGCACGTAGCGATCGGCGATTTCCTTGATGCGCCCGCGGACGTCCGAGTAGAACTGCTTCATCGCCGCATCGCGGGCGGCCGGTTCTGTCGCCTCGGAGCGCGCGGCGGAAATTGTCGAGCGGAAACTTGCAGTCGATGCACAGCGCGCCGTACGGCGTGCGGATGAGCGCGTCCACGCGGCCGTTGCCGATCGACGCCTGGCACTCGTACTGCTCGGACGGCAGCAGGTCTCGCAGCATCTGCTCGAGCGTGAACTCGCCGAAGTCGCCGCGCAGCTTCGGCGACTGCAGCATCCGCTGGAACTCGTCGAGGCTGCGGCTCTGTTCGAGAATGCGGCTGTTGGTGTCTTTCAGGTCGCCGAGCGTCTGCGTCACCTGCAGGGATTGCTGCTGGATGGCCGCGCGCGTTTCCTCTCGCACGGCCCGCGTCTCGTCCCGGACGGCGCCAATCGTGCCGTTGAGCGACTGTGTCGCCTGCTGCAGCGCCTGCGCGAACGTGCGGTTCATCTCGGCGGTAATCACGTCGAGCCGCTGTTCGAGCGCGCGAACGGCCACGGCTCCCTCATCCTTCTGCTGACCGTCCTTGAGCGCGCGAATAGCGAGCGCGCCTCCGACGAGGCCGATGATCAGGGCGGCGATGACGAGGGACAGTTCGGAGAGGGACATGCGGTGATCTTAGTACAGAGTAGGGCGAGTTCGTAGGGCGGGTCTTCGGACTCGCCGAGCAGAACCGCGTCTAAAGACCTCGAACCTACGAACCCTACGAACTCTACGAACCTCCGGTATCAAAACAATTTTCCCGTACGCGCCCGGCTTCATGACCTCCTCGTGCGCGCGTGGCGCGTCGGCCAGCGGCATTTCCTTGCCGACCTGCGGCTTCCATCCGGATCGCTCCATGCCCGCCACAATCGCGGCGTGCGCGATGGCCAGCTCGGCCGGCGACGCGTTCCAGTTCGTGATGCCTTTGACGACGGCATCTTTCGCCATGATCAGCGCGGGGATTCAATTCCAGTGCGCCGCGGTTGCCGACGACGATGATGCGGCCGTGCTTGGCGATCAGCTCGAGATCGCGCACCAGGTTGACGTTGGCGAGCATTTCGATGACGAGATCGACCCCTCGCCCGCCGGTCTTGGCAACGATCTCCTTCTCGTATCCGGCGGCGGTGTGATCGAAGATCTCGTGCGACGCCCTGCTCGCGCGCGAGCTGGCGGCCGCGATCGGTGCCCGCCGTGCCGAACACGACGCAGGCCCGCGGCCCTCGCGATCTGCGCCGCCGCGACACCGACCGCGCCGCTCGCGCCATGAATGAGGACCGTTTCGCCCGGACGCGCATCCCCTTGTGGAAGAGCGCCCGCCATGCGGTGACGTACGGCACGCCGATGCCGGCGCCCTCGGCGAACGAGACATGGCCGGCCAGATGGATGAACCTGATCGACGTTCGAAAGCACTTTCTCCGCATACGATCCGTACGCGCGCCCATCCACGCTGCCGCTCAAGTACACGCGATCGCCAACCTTGACGCTGGTTACGTCGGCGCCAACGGCTTCAACCGTGCCCGCGGCATCGACGCCTGGCGTATAGGGCAACGTCGGCAGGGACGCGTACACGCCGCTGCGAATATAGGTATCGACCGGGTTGATGCCGACGGCTTTCACGCTTCGACGAGCACCTGCCCCGGTCCGGCCGGGCGATCGGGAACGCTCTCGAGCTTCATCACCGATGGATCGCCGAATTGATGGACGCGAATCGCTTTCATGCGCGACAGTTTGACACCATTTGCGACCGTGCAGTAGGCTAAATAGCCTCATGAAGTCCGTGTGCCACCGGCCGCACCACCATCATCACCATCACCGCAAGGTGACGGGCCGGCGGAGCTGCGGATAGTTCGAGACGATCACATACCGAGCATCCACTGCCCCGCCACAACCGGCGGGGTTTTTTGTTTATGCCAATATGAATTTCACAAAACAAAACGGGCTCGTGCCCGCGGTCGTTCAGGACGCAGAAAGCGGCGAAGTGCTGATGGTCGGTTTCATGAACGACACCGCGCTCGCCACAACGAAGGAAACCGGGTTTGCGACCTTCTACAGCCGGTCGCGCCAGAAGCTCTGGACCAAGGGCGAAACGTCGGGCAACAAGCTCGCCGTCCAGCAGATCCTGGTCGACTGCGATGACGACACGATCCTGATGAAGGTGAAGCGCCTCGGCGACGGCAACGTCTGCCACACCGGGGCGCGCTCGTGCTTTTAGGGAGTCTCGCAAACTAACCATGCCAATGCTCAAGCTCGGCCTACCGAAGGGATCGCTCCAGGATTCCACCGTGCAGCTCTTCGCGCGCGCGGGGTTCACCATTTACGTCAGCTCGCGGTCGTACTTTCCCTCGATCGACGATCCCGAGATCGAGTGCATGCTCATCCGCGCGCAGGAAATGGCCCGATACGTGGCCGACGGCGTGCTCGACTGCGGCCTCACCGGCCAGGACTGGATTGCGGAACACCAGAGCGGTCTGGCCACGCCGGCGGCCCTCGTCCCGGTGGCCGATCTCATCTACTCGAAGCAGAGCTTCGGCAAAGTCCGCTGGGTGCTCGCCGCGCCCGAGGATTCCCGATTCAAGACGCCGCAGGATCTCGAAGGCGCCACGATTGCCACCGAACTGGTGCGCGCGACCAAGGCGTACTTCGATCGCCTCGGCGTGAACGTCAACGTCGAGTTCTCCTGGGGCGCCACCGAAGTGAAGCCGCCCGTGCTCGCCGATGCCATCGTCGAGGCGACCGAAACCGGATCGACCCTGCGCGCGAACCGGCTGCGCATCCTCGACACCGTGATGGAAAGCAACACGCAGCTGATCGCCAACGGCGCGGCCATGGGCGACACGTGGAAGCGAACCAAGATCGAGAACATCTCGCTGTTGTTGAAGGCCGCCATCGAAGCGCAGGGACGCGTCGGCATCATGCTGAACGTCCGCAACGAGGATCTGAAAGCGGTCCTCGCGCTGCTGCCGGCGCTGCAGCGGCCGACCATCTCGCCGCTCAGCGAAGACGGATGGGTGGCTGTGAACACGATTATCGAAGAACGAACCGTTCGCGATCTGATTCCACGGCTCAAGTCGGCGCGCGCGCAGGGCATCGTCGAGTACCCGCTGAACAAGATCGTGGTGTGATGCAGAATCCTGTCCTCCCGCAACGCGAAGGCCGTCGAGCGGCTGCTGAGGCCGCCGAGCCGGGACGATCGCCGCATCGCCGGCGACGGTCGGCCGCCATCGTGTCGGCCGTCCGGAGGCGAGGCGATGCCGCGCTCCTCGACTATGCGAGGCGCTTCGATCGGCTCGAGGGCCCACTCGAAGTCCCGCCCGATGAGATCGAAGAACTGGCCGCCCGCGTGCCGCCGCGAGTCCGCGCGGCGATCGCCGCGGCCGCGCGGAACATCGAAAAAGTCGCCCGCCGGCAGCGGCCGCGTGGCTGGACCGTGAAGACGCATGCGGGGCGTCAGCGTCGAACAGCGGGTCACGCCGCTCGATCGCGTCGGCTGCTACGTGCCGGGCGGGCGCTATCCCCTGCCCTCCTCGCTGCTGATGACGGCCATTCCGGCGCGCGCGGCCGGCGTCGGCGAAATCATCGTCGCGTGTCCCCGTCCCGAACCCGTCGTCATGGCCGCTGCGCGAACGGCGGGCGTGACGAGGCTGTTCCGAATGGGCGGGGCGCAGGCTGTTCGCCGCGATGGCGTACGGCACGCGCACGGTGCCGCGGGTGGATAAGATCGTCGGGCCCGGCAATCAGTACGTGGCGGCCGCCAAGGCGCTCGTCGCCGACCGACTGCGCCATCGATTTCTACGCCGGGCCGACCGAGATCGTCATCGTGTCCGACACCGGGAACCCGGAATGGATCGCCGCCGATCTGATTGCGCAGGCCGAGCACGATCCGCAGGCGCGGGCGCTTCTGATTACCACCAGCCGGCGCTCTGCGCATCGAAGGTTGCGCGCTCGGTCTCGCTGCAGATGCCGGCGAAAGGGCCGGCGCGCGAGTCGCTCGCGCGGCATGGCGGCATCATCGTCGCGGCAAGCCGGGAGGAAGCCGTGGAGCTCGCCAATCGCGCCGCCGCCGAGCACCTCGTCTGCGACGACGACCGTTTCGCCGCCCAGGTGCGCTCCGCCGGCGCGATCTTCGTCGGCTCGTACACGGCCCAGGTCGCGGGCGACTACGCCATCGGCTCGAATCACGTGCTGCCGACCAATGGCGCCGCCCGGTTTCGCGGCGGCCTGCATGCCGCCGATTTCGTGCGCGTGTCGACCGTTCAGCGGATGACGCGCAAAGGACTCGACAATCTCGCCTCGACGGTCATCACGCTTGCGCGCGAAGAGGGGCTCGAGGCACACGCGCGATCGATCGAGGTCCGTCTCGGTCTTCGGCGGCGTGTCACGGAGGCGGCACGATGACCTACGTGCGTCCTGGCGATCGGCAGGGTGCCCTGCGGCTGCACATGAACGAGAACACGGGGGCTGTTCTCAGGCCGTCATCGAGGCCATCAGGCAGATTTCCGCCGAAGACGTCGCGTACTATCCGGAACTACAGCGCGCTCGTTCGCGAATGCGCCGCATACCTGGGCGTGACGGAGCCTCAGCTTGTGTTGACCAACGGACTGGACGAAGGTCTCTGGGCCCTCACGGTGAGCGCGTTCCGGATGAACGGCAACCCGGGCGGATTGCCCGAAGCGATCGTCCCGGTGCCGGCCTTCGAAATGTACTCGGTGTTCATCAAGGCGGCCGGTGGCCGCATGGTCGCCGTCGATCCGAAGCCCGGCTTCGAGTTCCCGACGCGCGAGATCTGCGACGCCATCACGGATCGGACGCGAATCATCTTTCTGACCAATCCCAACAATCCCACCGGCCAGCTCATTCCGCGCGACGCGACTGCGCGAAATCGTTCGATGCGCGCCGCCCGACGTCACCATCGTGATTGACGAGGCGTACTTCGACTTCTGCGGCGAGACGTTTCTGCCCGAGCTCGGCGGGCATGCGAACGTCGTCGTCGGCCGGACGTTTGCCAAGGCCCACGGCCTGGCCGGACTGCGCGCGGGCTGCCTGATCGGCGATCCCGCGCGGCTCGAGCCGGTGCGCGAGGCGGTACCGCCGTTCAGCCTCAGCGTGTTCGCCGCCGCCGGCTGGCGCGCGGCGCTTCGCGATCGCGAGTACCTCGACTGGTACCGCGCGCAGGTCGCGGAATCGCGAGAGCTCCTGTATGCGGCGTGCGATCGACTTGGCCTGTCCGTACTGGAAGAGCGCGGGCAACTTCGTGCTGATCGACGTCAGCCGATCGGGCAACGCCGACCGACATCGTCCGGGCGCTCCGCGAACGTGGCATCCTCGTGCGCGACCGCTCGCGCGAGCCGGGCTGCGGCGGCTGCATCCGGGTCACCGCGGGCCTCGTCCGCCACACCGAAGTCGTCGTCGAAGCGCTGGAGGGATTGTGCGCCGTGCCGTAATCGACAGGCGAACGCGCGAGACGCAGATTCGCGTCCGCCTCGGCATCGAGGGCAAGGGCCGGTACGACGTCAGCACGGGCATCCGCTTTCTCGACCACATGCTCGAGCTGATGACGCGCCATGGCGGCGTTCGACCTCGAGGTGCGCGCGACCGGCGACCTCGACGTCGATCAGCACCACACGGTCGAGGATCTCGGCATCGCGCTCGGCGAGGCCGTGTCCAAAGCGCTCGGGACGCGGCGCGGCATCAACCGTGCGGGCTACTTCGTGATGCCGATGGACGAAACGCTCGGGGTCGCGGCCATCGATCTTGGCGGCCGTCCGCATGCCGTGGTCGATCTCGCGCTGAAGGTCGATCGGGTCGGCGATCTGCAGAGCGAGCTCGTGCACGATTTCTTCGAGGGATTCGCGCTGGGCGTCCGCGGCAACGTGCACGTCAAGGTGCTCTACGGCCGCTCCAGCCATCATCACGTCGAAGCGGTGTTCAAGGCGTTCGGCCGGGCGCTGCGCGTGGCGTGCTCCCGCGACAAGCAGCTGGCGCGCACGCTTCCGAGCACGAAAGGACTGTTGTGATTGCGCTCGATCGACTACGGCGCCGGAAACCTGACCTCGGTCCGCAAGGCGCTCGCGGCGGTTGGCGCCGAGGTGCAGACGCCGCAGCGGCCCGCGGATCTGGACACTGCGGCAGGGCGTCATCGTGCCGGGCGTCGGCAACTTTCAGCGCGACCGCGGCGCTCGACCGCGAGTGGCGCGACGCGCATTCTCGGCGTCGTCGAGCGAGGCCGGCCGCTGCTGGGCATCTGCGTCGGGCTGCAGTGGCTGTTCGAAGGCAGCACCGAGGCCCCGGGCTGCGAGGGATTGGCGCTGATGACCGGCCAGTGCCAGCTGCCTCGAAGCGCCGGAATGGCCGCAACAAGGTGCCCCACGTCGGCTGGAACGAGCTCGAGTTTCCGAGAGCCTCGCGGCTGTTCGAGGGCATCCACGAAGCGCTCGCAGGTGTACTTCACTCACTCGTATGCGGCGCCCGTCACCGACGACGCGATCGCGGTGACCACGCACGGTCGTGCCGTTTGCGAGCGCGGTCGAGCGCGGGCAGGTCTTCGGCGTGCAGTTTCATCCAGAGAAGTCCGGCGAGTCGGGCTTCGCGTGCTGAAGAATTTTCTCAATGCTGTCTAAACGCATCATCGCCTGCCTCGACGTCCGCAACGGCGCAGGTCGTCAAGGGCGTGCAACTTCGAAGGCCTGCGGAACGCCGGCGATCCGGCCGAGCTCGCCGCAGCGCTACAACGAGGAAGGCATCGACGAGGTCGTGATTCTCGACGTCACGGCCACGCTCGAGGGCCGCCGCGCGCTCGCCGACACCGTCGCGGCCGTCGCCAAGCGCATTTTCATCCCGCTGACCGTCGGCGGCGGCATCCGCTCGGAAGACGACGCGGCGGCCGCCATCGATGCCGGCGCCGAAAAGGTGAGCCTGAACACCGCCGCGCTCAACGATCCCGGCGCTGATCACGACGCTCGCCTCGCGCTACGGCAGCCAGGCCGCCATCGTCGCGATCGACGCCAAGTGGGTCGACGGCCGGGCGCTCGTCTACGTCCGCAGCGGCCAGAGCCGAAACCGAGCGCGAGGCGGTCGAGTGGGCGCAAGGAGGCCGCCGATCGCGGCGCGGGAGAGATTCTGCTGACGTCGATCGATCGCGACGGCACCAAGAAGGGCTTCGACTGCGAGCTGACCGCGGCGGTCTCGAGAGCCGTGCCGATTCCCGTCATCGCATCGGGCGGCGCGGGCTCGCTCGAGCATTTTTCCGAGGTGTTCATCGACGGCTGCGCCGACGCGGCGCTGGCCGCCTCGATCTTCCACTTCTCCGAGCACGCCGTGCGCGACCTCAAGGAGATGCTGCGCAACCGCGGCATTCCGGTGCGGCTGTAGACATGCTGATCCCGGCGATCGATCTCAAGGGCGGCAAGGTCGTCCAGTTGATTCAGGGCGAGAAGCTGGCCATCGAAACGACCGACCTCGACTACTGGATCGAGCGGTTCTCGAGCTTTCCGACGCGTCAACGTCATCGATCTCGACGCGGCGATGGGCTCGGGCTCGAACGACGGCTGGTGCGCGAGATCTGCAGACGGCTCCCCTGCCAGGTCGGCGGCGGCGTGCGATCGCCGGAACGCGCGCTCGAGCTGTGCGTCGATCGGGGCCAGGAAGGTCATCGTCGGCTCGGCGCTGTTCAAGGACGGCCTGCCGGACACGGCGAGCGCGCAGCGTTTCTCGGAGGCCGTCGGCGTCGAGCGCATCGATCGGCGCCGTCGACAGCAAGGGCGGCCGCGTCGTGACGCACGGCTGGAAATCGACGACGGGCACCACGGCCGCCGATGCCGTCCGCGCGCTCGAGCCGTATTGCGGCGAGTTTCTGTACACGCACGTGGACAAGGAAGGGTTGATGAAAGGCACCGACATCGCGGCCATCCGCACCGTGCGCGACGCCACGCGCCGGCCGCTCATCGCCGCGGGGGGCGTCACCACGCAGGCCGAGATCGACGAGCTCGATGCGCTCGGCATCGATGCGGTCGTCGGCATGGCCATTTATACTGGAACGCTTGAACGATCTAGAATCTGAACGCCACATGACATCAGAAGACACCAGACGCGACCGAAGGGCCCGAGCCGCCGGATCATCGCCGAGCGCGGCGGCATGAAGAACGGACAGCCGCAGCGCTCGGACGAGCGGCTGTTCATGCAGCTGCTGGTCTATGGCGGCTGCCGCGATTCGCGGGCCGTCTGGCGAGCGCGCTGTCGAGCGCCGGGCGTCGAAGGCGCCGTCTACGAGGACGCCAACGACCCGCAGGGCATCGCGCATCCTGTCGTTCACGAAGGATCCGAACTTCTTTCTCGACACGCATGCGGCCGCTGCTGAACAGCGGCCGTTCGAGTCGCTGATCGCCGAAGCCGGAGTTCACGATGCTCGGCCGCACGTACGCGCTGGGCTACGAGCCCGATCTGGCCGAAGCCATCCTGCACCGGCCCGCGGCGCACGGTGCTGAACAAGGACTGGCCCTGGGCCGTGTGGTACCCGCTGCGGCGGAACGGCCGGTTCGCGCAGCTGCCGCCCGAGGAGCAGCGCGTCATCCTCGCCGAGCACGGCGCGATCGGCATGTCGTACGGCGCGGGCGATTACGCGCACGACATCCGGCTCGCCTGCCACGGCCTCGACAAGAACGACAACGACTTCGTCATCGGCCTGCTCGGCAAAGCCCTCTTCCCCCTCTCGCACATCGTCCAGGCGATGCGGAAGACCCAGCAGACGTCGCTGTACCTGGATCGGCTCGGACCGTTCTTCGTCGGCCGCGCCGTCTGGCAGTCCGGTCGATGATCGGGTCCGCGTCTGATCCCCAATCCCGCACCGATCCCTAGTCCCGCAGGTCTCAGGCGTCGTTACGTTATAATACGTAACGGTTACGTAGATTGACGTAATGGAAAATCCCTTCGTCTACGGCGAGGTCGTGCCGGCGGCGTCGTTCGTCGACCGCGTCGACGAGCTCGACCGCCTCGTCCGCGACCTCGGCTCGGGCCAGAAGGTCTTTCTGATCTCGCCGAGGCGGTACGGCAAGTCGTCCCTCATCCGCCAGGCGCTGCGCGCGGTCGGCCGGGGCGGCGCCCTGACCGCGGAGATCACCGTCAGCAGCTACAGCTCCTACCTCGCGTTCCTGGAAGGCTACACGCGCTCGCTCCTGGCGATGCAGAGCGGCTGGGACAAGGCGCGGGCCTGGCTGAGGGACGCCATCGGCGCCGCGAAGCCCGAGCTGCGGCTCGAAGCCGACTCCGCCGGCACCATGGGCATGTCGGTGAAGTTTCCGAGCGTGCGCACCGATCGCGACATCTCGCGGCTCGCCGCCGACGTGTTCGCGCTGCCCGGACGCCTCAGCGAAGTGCGCAAGGCGCGCATCGTCGTCGCGCTCGACGAGTTCCAGGCCATCAACGGGTTCAACGGCGGCAGCGTCGAGCACGCCATGCGCGCCGCCGTGCAGCATCAGCGCAGCGTCGGGTACGTCTTCGCCGGTTCCGAGCCCAGCCTGATGGAGCGGATGCTCGGCCCGAAGCGCCCGTTCTACAAGGCCGGTCCGGTGATGCGCCTCGAGAAGATTCCGGCCGGATCTCTTCTCCGCGTTTCATCGAATCGCGGTTTTCGACGAACCGGCATCAAGCCCGAAGCCGGGCTCGGCGGCGCCATCGTCGATCTGGCGGGCAACATGCCCTACGACGTGCAGCGTCTGGCGCACGAGAGCTGGGACGACGCGCGCGCCGCGGGCAAGCGGCGGATCGGCGTGGACGATCTGCACGCGACGCTCCATCGGCTGCTGGCCGAGCAGGAAACGATGTTCGAGGCCATGTGGCAGCGCCTCACGCTCGCCCAGCGCGCGACGCTGCGGGCGGTCGTGCTGGCCGACGGGCGCGAGCTGCTCTCGGCCGACCTGCGCACCCGCTACCGGCTGGGTGGCGCGTCCACGGTGCAGGCGGCGCTGCAGGCGCTGGCGCGCGAGGATCTCGATCGCGCGTGAGCGCGATCGCTACGTCGTCGTCGACTCGCTGATGCGCGAATGGATCGCGCGAAAGACCTTCTGACACGGCTCGGGCTGCATCGCCCCGAGATTCGCGCGTGGGCGATGTACGACTGGGCCAACTCGGCGTTCGCCACCACCATCATCACCGCCATTTTCCCGGTCTACTTCACGTCGGTCGCCGGCGCGGACCTGCCCGCCGGCGAAGCCACGCGGCTGCTCGCCCGCACGACGACCATCGCGCTCGCGATCTCCGCGATGCTCGCGCCGTTTCTCGGGGCGCTGGCCGACTACGCGCCCATCAAGAAGCGGCTGCTCGGGCTGTTCACCGCGATCGGCTGCATCGCCGCGGGTTGCCTCGTGCTCGTGCATCGAGGACGACTGGCTGCTGGCCGCCGTCCTGTTCGGCATCGGCAACGTCGGATTTACCGCGAGCCTCACGTTCTACGACTCGCTCCTGCCGCATCTGGCGCGCGAAGACGAGATCGATCGCATCTCGACGGCGGGTTATGGTCTGGGATATCTCGGCGGCGGCCTGCTGCTCGCGCTGAACGTCGCCTGGATTCTCTCGCCCGTCGACATTCGGCTTCGCGACGCCGGGCAGGCCTCGCGTCTGTCCTTCCTGAGCGTCGCGCGTGTGGTGGGCGCTGTTTTCGATCCCGCTGTTCCGCCGCGTGCCCGAGCCGGCGGTCCGCTCGGCGCCGGCGCGCGCTCGACCGTCGCGCTCATGCGGCCGTCGTTCCTCGGACTGGTGCACACCCTTCGCGATCTTCGACGGTACCGGCAGGCGTTTCTGCTCCTCGTCGCCTTCGTCATCTACAGCGACGGCATCGGCACGATCATCAGGATGGCGACGAGCTACGGGACCGAGCTCGGCCTGAGCCAGGGCGCGCTCATCACGGCCATCCTGCTCGTCCAGTTCGCCGGCATTCCGTTCGCGTTTCTCTTCGGCATGCTCGCAGGCCGCATCGGCGCGAAAACGTCGATCTTCATCGCGCTGGCGGTGTACACGCTGATTACGGTGGCGGGCTACTACATGAAGACCGAGCGCGATTTCTACATGCTCGCGCTGATGGTCGCGTCGGTGCAGGGCGGCAGCCAGGCGCTCAGCCGATCGCTCTTCGCCAGCATGATTCCGAAAGAGCGGTCGTCGGAGTTCTTCGGGTTCTTCTCGATCTTCGAGAAGTTCGGCGCGATTGCCGGCCCGGCGGCGTTCGAGGTGGCGAGCCGCGCGACCGGCTCGAGCCGCAGCGCGATTCTCAGCGTGATGGTGTTCTTTATCGCGGGAGCCGCGGTGCTGACGTTCGTGGATGTGCGCGCAGGTCAAGAGGCAGTGAAGAATTAATCGCCTTTCAGAATCGTGTAGCGCGGCGCGGTAGTTGGGTTGGCGTTGCTGCGGCGCGAAGCCGTGCGCAGGCGGCCGACAGTGACCCTGACCGCGCGAGAAGCCCGAGGGCATCGAGCGAGGACGAATGGCGAAGTGGGTGTCCTCGCGTCGCGCGGTCCGCTGCGGCATCGCAGCGCGCGTCCGGCCCCGGAGCTTCGGATTCGCGCGGCAGCGACGGCAACCCAACTCCGCTCGGTCCGAACTTCCCCGGTCCGGCTAAAGCCGGGCACTACGTACATTTCTGAAAGCAGTCTTAGATTCTGCCAATCTGCGAATGCTTATTTCAGCAGCTCCCTGACCCGCCGCGCCCATTGATCCTGCGCCCGCACGTTGGTGCCGTGACCCGTTTCCAGATCGTATCTGGTCTGCTCTTCCTGCAGCTCGCGATCGACCTCGACCACCATCGTCTGAATCGGCTCGGTGCCGCCGGGCTCGAGGCAGGCGTCCTTGAACTCCCCGAACCGCTTCCTGATCTTCCTGGCCGCCAGCTCCGCCAAATCGAAGTGCAGCTGCTCGTGATCGAGCAGCTGTCTGTCCAGTTGCATGACGTTGCGGCGCGCTTGCATCTGGGCCTGGGTCGCGGTCGTGCGCTCGCCGGCGTTCCCCCATATGTTCCCGTAGCTCGTCCGCCACCACGACTGCGACGGGTCGAATATCGCGTGCGCCGAGGCCACCAGCTCGCCGACGACGCATTCCCAGGAGGTTTCGATGTGCAGCCAGCTCAGCGAGGAGTTGCCGCGCCTGCACCGGCACGCGTCCGCGGAAATCCTCCTTCATGAGCCTGCGCGTCGGCGACCACTCGAAACCACTCTGCGCATGCGCCAGGGGCGCGACCCAGAGGACGGCGGCGAGGCACACGATGATCCTCATTGCGATAGGATATCTGCACATGCCGTTCATACGCGACATCTTTGCTGCCGCGGGCAGCACACGGCGGCCCGTCATTTCATTCGAATTCTTCCCGACCAAGACACCCGAAGGCGAGCGCACGCTCCTGGAGAAGACGATCCCGGCCCTCGGACAGCTGAAACCCGATTTCTGCTCGGTCACGTACGGCGCCGGCGGCAGCACCCGCGAGAAGACGCTCACCATCGTCGATCGCATTCAGCGCGAGCAGGGGCTGACCGCGATGGCGCACATGACGTGCGTCAACGCCACACGCGAAGAAACGTCGGCCGTGCTCGAGCGGGCGCGCGCGCTCGGCATCACCAATATCCTGGCGCTGCGGGGCGACCCGCCCGGCGGTGTGGGCGATTTTCAGAAGACCGAAGGTGGATTCGAGTTCTCGTGGGAGCTCGTCCGCTTCATCAAGGAGATGGGCGGCTTCTCCATCGGCGTGGCCGGTTTTCCCGAGGGGCACATCGCGCAAACGGACGGCAAGCGCACCGACTGGCACCATCTGAAGCACAAGATCGATCAGGGCGCCGATTTCGTCATCACGCAGTTGTTCTTCAACAACCGCGACTACTTCGAGTTCCGGGATCATCTGACCTCGCTCGGCGTGACGGTGCCCCTCGTTCCGGGAATCATGCCGATACTGAGCACGGCACAGATCAAGCGGATCGTGGCCCTGTGCGGCGCCGACATTCCGCAGAAGCTCGCCAGCGAGCTCGACAAGCGGGGATCGGATGACGAGGCGGCGGCGGAGTACGGCATCGAGTACGCGACGCGCCAGTGCGAGGAACTGCTACGGGAAGGCGTGCCGGGCCTGCACTTCTACACGCTGAACAAGTCGAAATCGACGGTCGCCGTCGTCAGGAACCTGGGCTTGACCCAGGAAGCGGCCGCCCCGAGCGCAGTCGAGGGGTATCGGCCAGTGACGGTCGAAATCGCGACCGCGCGATAGCCGCCGCGCGCCTTGAAGTAGAACCAGACGCCCGTGAAAATCACGGCGAGAATCGCGCCGAGCAGCGCGACCATCTGCAGCGCGGCGCCGGGCCCGAACTGATCCATGCGCTCGCCCATCAGCGGCACCACCAGGCCGACCGACAACATGCCCGCGCCGCCCGAGCAGCGAGAGCACCAGTGCGCCCCCGCGCGGAAACTGTTCGGCGGCGACGCCCAGCATCGTCGGCCAGAGGAAGGTCTTGCCGATGCCGAAGAGCGTGGCGGCGACAAAGGCCACGAGCGCGTTCGAATTGCTGTCGAGCCCTCCAAGCCAGTAGAGACCGATGCCCGGCCAACAGCGAGCTGACGATGAGCGTGGCGAGCGGCGACTTGTGGCTGAGGCCGCTCGCCCACTGCCGGAGCGCAAACATCAGCCCCGCGGTGTAGACGAGGAACAGCACGCCACTGCCGGCGCCCGGGTTGAGCTGCGGCACGAGCTCGCCCATCACCGTGGGGAACCACTGATCGGGGCCCATCTCGGTGGCCGCCGTCATCCACATGCAGATGAACAGCACGATGAACAGCGGCCGCATGGCCTGGCTCCACATCTCGGCCGTGGAGACATTCGACGTCACCCGCTCCGTTTGCGGATAGGAGAGCGAGAACGCCATCACCAGGTAGATGACGGCCGGAATCAGAATCAGGGACAGCCGAAGCTGCCAGCTCGCGTTGAAGACAGCCGACAGGGTCACCGCCGCCAGCCCGCCGACGATCAGCCCGCCGGGCCACCACGCGTGGACGGCGATGATCTTCTTCGTCTTTTCGGTGCTGTAGATGGTCGCGATCAACGGGTTGATGACGCCCTCGACGAGCCCGTGCGACAGCCCGAAGAGAAAGAACCCGACGTAGAGCATCATCGTGCCCGGGTGATCGAGCAGCGACGCGATGGGCGCGCTCGGCCGCGGCGCGAGGATGACGAGCGACACGCCGATGATGAACCCCAGCGCCGAGAGCATGTGCAGCGTGCGCATGCCGATGACGTCGACGAGATTGCCGCTGATGAAGATCGCGATCGTGAACGCCCAGAAGGCGGGGCTGAAGATCAATCCCATCTGCTCGTTGGTAATCGAGAACGCGGCGCTCATCGGGCCGGCCACGTCGCCGCGAATGGCAAACACCATGGCGGCGGTCCCGATGGACAGACAGCTCGTGACGAACAGCTTCTCTTTGTTCATAAGATGCGCCGGGGCCACAGGACGCCGCGCTACTGACCGCGACCCCCGCGGCCGCCGCGCGCCGGCATCGGCGGCGCCGTCACCACGTCGTACTTGCGCTCGCATCCCTGGCTATGCCGACAATCAGGAATTCCAGCGGCGTGGTGCCCGTGTTCTCGAACGACTTCCTGTCGCTCAGCTAAATCGGCACGGCATCGCCGCTTCGAATCGGAGCGCTTTCCGACCCGATGGTCACGGTGCCCTGCCCGCTCATCACGTAGTAGAACTCGCCGACCTCGGCCTGTGCCTGCGGCCCGATCGACGTCCCGGGCGGCAGCAGCAGGTGGTCGACATACGACCAGGCGCTCAGAAACACGCTCGGCGCCAGCGCGCGCCGGTACTGCACCGTGCCCTTGCCGCCATTCAGCGCGTCGATGGGACGCAACAGTGACTGCTCCAGCCGCATCGTCATGAACACGGGAATCGGGTCGAGCGGCACGCCGACGCGGCCGTCGCTCAGGTCGAACGCGTCGTACACGCCCTTGCGCGCGGAGACGTTGATGTTCATCCACTGCACAGGCTTGTCGGTGGCGTTGTAAATCGCGTGCATGCTGCCCATGCGCGTCGGCGCGCCCGCCGGGCCCTTGAGCGTCGAGGTGCGGCCGTTGATCGTGAACTGTGCTTCGCCGTCGAAGATGACGAACATCTCTTCGCACTGGTTGTGGAAGTGCGCGCCGATGCCGCTCTTCGGCTGGATGATGCCGCGGTGCAGGAAGTAGAGGTTGGTGTCGAGCGAGCTCGCGTTGAACAGGCCCATGTAGTTCAACTGACCCGGCCCGCCGTGCACGCTCGGCGAGTCGCGATACTTCGAGGGCTCGGTGTGCGCGATTCGTTCGGCGAGCGGCAGCTTCTGCGGGCTGACGGGCGTCCCCTGCTGGGCGATCGAAATCGCGCCGGCGACGGCCAACATCGATGCAAGCGTCAAGAATTGTCTTTTCATAGCGTCCTTTCAAATCACATCGAACTGCAGAACCGTGTACCCGGAGCCGCGAACTTCTCCATGGCGCCCCAGACTTCCTGATGGATCTCCGAGGCCACCCATTTCTGCCGGAGCTCTTCGCTTTCGTAGGTGATGGTAAATCGATAGTTGATGCCGGGCGGGGCCGTGCCGACGGGCACGGCGACAATCTTCAACATCCGCACGTCGATGTAGCCGCGAAACTTCTGCGCGGCCGGCCTGAACACGGTCTGGAAATAACGCACCATCTCCTGCTCTTTGGCAGGATCGATACCGAGATCGACGTGAACCTGAATCATTAGATCTCCGAATCTGAAATCTAGAATCTAGTAAATTCTAGATTTAGATTCCTTCGCCCTATGCGTAGACCACCTTCTGGCCCATGACAGACGTGCGAACGCGATAGAGACCGGTTTCCGCCGTGATGTACAGCGAGCGTCCGTCGTCGCCCCAGCCGCAATTGGCGGGATCCTCCGGCGGCACGATGCTGCCGAGGTGCCTGCCTTCCGGCGAAAGCACGAGCACCGCACTCGGCCCGGTCGCCCAGATATTGCCCTGCACGTCGATCTTCATGCCGTCGGGAACGCCGCCTTCCTTGAAACCCGACGAGTCGAAGAGCACGCGGCCGTTGCTGACGTTCCCGTCTGCCGCGACGTCGTACCGCATCCAGATGCGCTGGCGCTCGTCGGAATTGGACACATACAGCGTCTTCTCGTCTGGCGAAAACGCGATCCCGTTCGGCCGCGTGAGATCGGTGATGATGACGTCGAGCTTTCCGTTCTGCAGCTTGAACACGCCGTTGAAGGGCAGCTCCTTCGATGGATCGTCATCCTGCAGCGGCAGTCCATACGGCGGATCGGTGAAGAACAGCGTGCCGTCCGATCGAAAGACGATGTCGTTCGGGGCGTTCAGCTTCTTGCCCTGGAACTTGTCGACGAACGTGGTGACGGTCATGTCGCGGCTGATGCGCACGATGCGGCGGTTGCCGTGCTGGCACAACAGCACGTCGCCGTTCGGCGCGGCGGTCATGCCGTTGGGACCCACGAACCCGCCGGCCGGCAGGTGATGCCCGTCGTAGCCGCCCGGCCTCAGCAACTCCACGACACCGCCGTCCGGCGACCACTGCCGCACGACGTTGCCGACGACGTCGCTGAACCACAGCGCGCCGGACGGCCGCCAGAGCGGGCCTTCGATGAATGTGAACCCGCCGGCAACCTTTTCAACGCGCGCGTCGCCTGGGACGAGCCTGTCGAACGCAGGATCGAGCCGAGTGATGGTCATATCAGAACGTGAAACTCTGTTTCAGATCGTGTTTCAGATGCAAGAGCCTTGCGTATACCGGCCGTCGATCAAGCGCCACATCAGCCCGTTGGGATTCTCGTTGCGCAGGCCGGGTGGCAGGCGGTGCTCGCGCACGTTGTCGTAGCAGCACAGCATCCCGAATCGCCGCAGCGATGCGGGAATCCCGACCGCCGTGAACCCCGGGTGGCCGGTCGCCGGGAACGGGCCGCCGTGATTCATGGCGGGACTCACGGCCACGCCGGTGGGCATCTTGTCGTTCAGCAGACGGCCGACCCGCTGGCGCAGGAGCGGCGCGAGGCGCGCATACAGCACGTCGTCGCCGCCGCCGGTATCAGAGTAGATGCATCCTGTGAGGTTCCCCTCGAGGTGCGACAGCACCGCCTCGGCCTCGCCGGCATCGCGGACGACCACGCACAAGGACGTCGACCCGAACGCTTCGGTCTGCAACTGCTCGGGATTGTTGAGAAAGTCCGTGCCGCTGACGCGAAGCAGGGTATTGGGATACGCGCAATCCGCGGCCGGTTCGCGTTCGGCGGTCGCGAGCTGCGCACCGGCACCCCGAAGCGTCTTCACGCTGGCGACCAGCCCTTTGGCGACCGCTGATGACAAGAGCGCGGGCGTCGGCGCCGACTCGAGTGCCTGCTTCACCTCGTTGATGAACTGCTCGGCCTGCTCGCCGGCAAAGAGCACCACCAGGCCGGGACTCGTGCAGAATTGCCCGCCTCCGAGGAGCGAGCTCGCGGCAAGTTCGCCCGCGACCTTGCTGCCGCGTTCGGCCAGGGCGCCCGGCAACACGACGACCGGGTTGATGCTCGACATCTCCAGATAGATCGGCTTGCCGGCACGATCGGCCGCCGCCTTCAGTGCCATGCCCGCTCCGCGGCTGCCGGTAAAGGCACTTCCTCCAACCCGCTTGTCCGAAACCAGCCGCTCTCCCGACTTGTGGTCGATCTTGTAGATCAGCTGCACCGTGGCCGGCGGCAAGCCGCATTCCTTGACGGCGGCAAACGCTTCCTCGGCCAGCATCCGCGATGTGCCCGGGTGCAGCGGATGTCCCTTCGCGATCACGGGATTGCCCGCGGCAATCGCCGCCGCAAAATCTCCGCCCGCGGCGCCGTTGAACGCGAACGGGAAATTGTTCGGGCCGAATACGACGACGGGGCCGAGCGGCTCGAAGCAGGAGCGGATCTGGTTCTTGGTGTCGATCGTCGGCAGCGCCCACGAACCTTCCAGTGCCGCGTCGGCCGCCTGCCGCAACTGGCTCGTCGTCCGGGGCAGCTCGACATCGGCCAGGCGTGGCGATTTCGCCAATGCCGTCTCGAGATGCGCCTGCTCGACGAGCGGGCCCTTGATGGCTTCGATGCGCTCGGCGAAGCGCGCCAGGAAGCGGGCGATCGAGTCCGGAGGCGTGCGGCGAAGCTCGTCGGCCGCGCGCGCCGCCGCCTCGAGCGCGGCGTCGCAATCCTCCCAACCGCTCATCGGATAGG
The DNA here is from genome assembly GCA_963850725.1 of Vicinamibacterales bacterium. GTDB lineage: Bacteria > Acidobacteriota > Vicinamibacteria > Vicinamibacterales > JAMQPK01 > JAMQPK01. The sequence continues at coordinate 272,104 of CAWKMQ010000009.1, read as the reverse complement.
AATCCGGAAGCCGCTCGCCGGTGGCCGGGTTCACGGCATGAAAGCTCGACGCCGCCCGCGAGGCGCGCCATTGACCGTCAATCAATACAGGTTGTTCAGCCATAGGTCACACGATGACGACAGGGTTCCGGAGAACGCCTATCCTGGGAATCTCGACTTCGACCACGTCGCCTTCGGCAAGCGTGAACTCGTCGGGAGGCACGATGCCCGTTCCAGTCAGTAGCATCGCACCGTTCGGAAATTTCTGGGACCGGAACAAGTACGACGCGAGCTCGTCGAAGCTTCTCTTGATATTGCCGATGGGCGTGTCGCCGGAGAACACCGGCTTTCCGCCCCGATGGATAGCGATGCGAATCGTCCAGTCACGAACCTCGGATTCGGTTGCGCCGAGGAGCATCCAGGGCGCGATGGCGCAGGACCGATCGTAGACCTTGGCCTGGGGCAGATAGAGGAGATTCTCGCCTTCGATGTCGCGCGAGCTCATGTCGTTGCCGATCGTGCAGCCGACCACGCTGCCGCGAGAGTTCAGCACGAGCACCAGTTCCGGTTCGGGCACGCTCCAGCGCGCGTCGCGGCGGATGCCGACCGCGTCGCCGCCCGTGACGACCTTTTCCGCAATCGACTTGAAGAAGATTTCAGGCCGATCGGCGTCGTACACCCGATCGTAGGCCGTCGCGCTGAAATCGGACTCCTCCATCCGGGCGGTCTTGCTGCGCAGGTAGGTCACGCCGGCCGCCCAGATTTCCTGGCGCTCGACTGGAGGCGCGAACCGTATGTTGGAGGCCTCGAGCCGCGCGGACGTCCCGCGAGCGCGCTGGCTCACAGCCTCGACGGGATTCCCACTCTCTAACAGCTCGGTCACCCCTCCAGCGCCCGCCGGTCCCAGATCGAGCACGTGCGTGCCCCCATCGTCGAGCCCGATGCGAACGTCGTTGTTGGCGCCGACGAAACGGCAAATCTTCACTGCGTCAGGCAATCGACAGCACCTTAATCGGCTCGTTCACGGGAGCCGCGATACGGACCGCATTTCGCAGCGGCCGGCCGAATCCTTCGAACTGAATCGCCATCACATCGCCGTCTTCGAGCCGAACGCCGTCGGCGAAGCTCAGCGTGTGCGCTCCATAGTAGTGCACGTGCACGTCACCGGGCCGCCGGTGCGCCTCGAACTTGAAGTGATGATGCTCGATGTTCGCGACGGTGTGACACATCTCGCGCTCGCCGGTTGCAATCGCGCGCTGCCAGATCGTCTGGCCGGCCCGTTCGACGCTCACCCGGCCCGGCACGAGATCGAACACCGGATCGATCACCAGCTCGGGACCCAGCCCGCAGGTCCGAAGCTTCGAGCCCGCGAGGTTCAGGTAGTTCCGCTTCTCGAACGTGTGATCGGAAAACTCGTTGCCGGCGGCCATCCCGATACGGCGTGGACGCCCCTCGGCATCGACCACATAGACCCCCGCGACCTCGGCCTCGTCACCGCCATCTTCCGCGTATCCGGGCACCTCCAGCACGTCGCCCGTCGTGCGCAGCACCGTCCCGTTGCCTTTGTAGAACCATTCGGGTGCCGCGCCGATTCTTCCGCCATCCGGGCGGCCGCCCTCGAGGCCCATGCGGAACATCCGCATGCTGTCGGTCAGTTCCGAGTCGCTCTTGCCGTGCATGGCATTTCGACTCTCGGCGCTTCCGAGGTGGGTCAGGCCAGTTCCCGATACGAGACAGCGCGCCGGTTCGGGATGATCGATCGGCACGAGCAGACGCCATGGCGACGTGCCCGAGTAGACCGCATCGTACTCGAGGCATTCCGACGTCACGCGTCGATCGATGAGCGTCTTCAACGGCACTCGGGCGTCGATGGCATCGCCGGCCAGCGCGAACACGGACTCGGTGTCGGCGAGCAATCGCAGCGACGGTTCATCGACGCGAGCGACGCGCCTGGTCGAACCCTGTTGCAACTGAACGACCCTGGTCATCGCTCCGCGCGTTCATCTCCATTTGATGTTGCAGCCGATGCTCGGACGTTGCTCGGGAGGGACGGCCCGGCCCGCGATGACGGCGTCGAGCGCGGCGCGCAGATCCTTTCCGGTCACGGGGATGTCGTTCCCCGGACGGCTGTCGTCGAGCTGGCCGCGGTAGACGAGCTTGCCCTGGCCGTCGTAGAGAAAGAAGTCGGGCGTGCACTGCGCGTCGTACGCGCGAGCCACCTGCTGCGATTCGTCGAACAGATACGGGAAGTTGAAATCGAGCTCCTTCGCCTGATATGCCAGCTTCGTAGGGCTGTCCTCAGGATGCGATGTCACGTCGTTCGCGCTGATGGCGACCATACCCACGCCACGGCCGGCGTACTCGCGCGCGATGCGGGCGAGCTCGTCCTGCACGTGCTTCACGAACGGACAGTGCCGGCAGATGAACATCGCCAGCATTCCCTTCGGACCTGCAACGGATTGTCGTGACACGTGTTTGCCGGTCACGACGTCCGGAAGCGAGAAGTCGGGAGCGTCGGTGCCCAGCTCTTTCATGGACGAGGGTGTTCGGGCCATGGGTTATAGTCTCTGACACTATGAACAATCGGATCAAACTCGTCGCATGCGCGATTGCGGCTGTCGCCACCGGTGCGCTTTTCGCGCAGCAGCCGCCGGCGGCAGATACCGTGACCAATCCGCTGGCGGCCAGCTTGACCGCCGCCGCGGAGGGCCAACGGACGTTTGACGGCACCTGCCAGACATGCCACGGCGCCGCCGGTGTGGGCGATCCCGGGCGCGGCGGTCCCGCGCTGAACACCACGGGACTGAAGAACGGCGACAGCGACGCCGACCTCTTCCGCACGATCCGCCAGGGCGTCCAGGGCACGCAGATGCCGCCCTACAAGGGCCTTCGCGACGAGCAGGTGTGGCAGCTCGTCAGCTACATTCGTAGCCTTCAGAGCACCGCGGCGTCTGCCGGACCTTCGCGCGGCGCCATTATGCCGGAAGGAGACATCGCGGCGGGCGAATCGCTGTTCTTCGGCCGCGCCGGATGTGCCGGCTGTCACGAGATTAACGCGCGCGGCGGTGTGACCGGTCCCGATCTGTCCAACGCCGGCCGCCTGACCGACGGTGGCCATCCGTCAGAAAATCATGGCGCCGAACGAGCCGCTGCCGCCCGTCCCGGGCGCGCGCGGCGGTGGCGGCGGCCGCGGTGGTCCTCCTCCGGTGACCCTCGTCTTCAAGGGAGCCGACGGACGTGACGTTCGCGGCGTGCGAAGAAACGAAGACACGTTCTCCGCTCAAATCGTCGACACCTCGGGCCGTCTCCATCTGATCGACAAGAACAAGACGCCGGTTACCGTCGAGAATCAGTCGCTGATGCCGAACGACTATGCGAAGCGGCTGTCGGCCGACGACATCACCAACCTCGTGGGCTTCCTCCGGATGCAGCAGGCGCGCGACCTCAGCAAGACGGTCGCGCAGCAAATCACCGGCGGCGTTCCGTATCAGCGTCTGGTCAATGCGAGCGCAGAGCCGCACAACTGGCCGATGTACTGGGGCAACTACCAGGGCACGCACTATTCCCCGCTGACGCAGATCACCGCGACGAACGCCCGCCAGCTGAAGCCGGCCTGGAGCTTCCCGATCCTCGGCGGGAGTTCCGTGATGCAGGGGACGCCGATTGTCGTCGACGGCGTCATGTATACGACCGGCAGCGGCAATCCTGCGACCGTGACGGCCATCGACGCCCGGACGGGACGCCAGATCTGGCGCTGGACGCGTCAGCAGAAAACAGTCAACCCCTACGAGATCAACCCGTTCGCGCGAGGCGTCGCCATGCTCGGCAACCGCCTGTTCGTCGGCACGCTCGACGGGTGGCTCATCGCCATCGATGCGCGAACCGGCCAGTCGCTGTGGGAAGTGGAAGTCGTCGACACGATGGAGGGATCGAGCATCACGAGCCCGCCTCTGGTCCTGAAGGACATGGTCATCACGGGCATGACCGGCGGCGAGTACGCGACGCGAGGACACCTCGACGCCTACGACGCCGCGACCGGCAAGCGCCGGTGGCGCATGTACACCGTTCCCGCGCCCGGAGAATTCGGCAACGACACGTGGAAAGGCGAGAGTTGGAAAACCGGCGGCGCACCGACCTGGCTGACCGGCACGTTCGATCCCGAGCTCAACCTCGTGTTCTGGCCCATCGGCAACCCGGCGCCCGAATTCGATCGTGTCGCGCGCGGCGAGATGGACAACCTGTTCAGCAACTCCGTCATCGCGCTCGATCCCGACACGGGCAAGATGAAGTGGCACTACCAGTTCACGCCCGATGACGGGCACGACTGGGATTCGGTGCAGGACATGATGCTGGTCGATCGCGTCTGGCGCGGCGAGAAGCGCAAGCTGCTGATGCACGCCGACCGCAACGGCCACTTCTACGTGCTCGACAGGACCAACGGCAAGTTCCTGTCCGGCACGCCGTTCATCTATCAGAACTGGAACGCGGGATTCGACGCGAACGGACGGCCGAAGCCGATTCCGGGCACGAACTCGACGGAAAAGGGCAGCGTGCTCGTGTATCCGACCGTCGGAGGCGCGACGAACTTCCAGGCGCCGTCCTACAGCCCGCTGACGGGATGGTTCTATCTCGCGTTCTCCGAAGGTGGCGCGGTGTATACGAGCACCACACAGAACGTCACTCGCGGGCAGCAATACCTCGGGCGGGGCCGGGCTGCGGGACCAGCCGCCCGCTCGCGGCCCGAATCAGCCGGCGCCCAACGCCGGCATCAAGGCCATCGATCCGGAAACCGGCAAAACGATGTGGTCGTATCCCATTTATCAGGGCTCGCTCAACAACGGCGTGCTCGCCACCGGTGGCAACCTCCTGTTCGTGTCTTTGCGCGACGGAAACATCGTGGCGCTCGATGCGAAAACCGGAAAATATGTCTGGCACTTCCAGACCGGCGGCAATCAATGCGGCATCCCCGATGAGCTACGCGATCGACGGCAGGCAGTTCGTCGCGCTCGCGGCGGGCAACGTGGTGTTCAGTTTCACCCTACAGGAGTAGCGTCATGCGCGTGAAAAGCACGGTCGTCCTCGGCGTGATGCTGTGGTCGTTTGCGGTGTCTGTTCCGGTATGGGCGCAGCAGTACGACGCGCGGCGCAATGGCGACGTCGTCCAGCTCGAGGACAAGAAGAACGAGACGGTCGTGTCGATCATCACGTCGGTCGGGATGATGGCCTACGAGATGAAGGTGAAAGGCCAGAACGTGCTGCGGTTCCCGTTCAAGTCGATCGACGAGTTCAAAGTGAAACCGACGGGCCTGCACGGCATCCCGCTGCTCGCGCCGTGGGCGAATCGCCTCGACGAGCAGGCGTTCTACGCCAACGGCAAGCGCTATGCGTTCGACATGAGCCTCGGAAACGTGACCGGCGCCATTCCGATTCATGGCTTCATGAGCCGTACCGATCAGTGGCAGGTCGTCGACGTGAAGGCCGACGGCAAGGCCGCATGGGTGACGAGCCGGCTCGACACGAGCAAGCAGGCCGACTGGATGAAGCAGTGGCCGTTCGCGCACACGATGGACGTGACCTACCGGCTGCAGGACGGGACGCTGGAAGTCATCACGAAGATCACCAATAACGCTCCCGATCCGATGCCCGTCTCGCTCGGATGGCATCCGTACTATCAGTTGACGGACTCGCCGCGCGAAGAGTGGACGGTGACGATTCCGGCGCGCGCCCGCTGGCTGCTCGACTATCGCAAGGTGCCGACCGGCGCCACCGAATCAACGGCCAAGTTCTTCCCGAACAACCGCGGCACGTTGAAGGACTACAACCTGGACGACGTGTTCGGCGACCTCATCAGAGATTCGCAGGGGCGCGCGACGGTCGTGTTGAAGGGACGCAAGCAGCAACTCGAAATCAGTCAGGGACCGAATTACAGGTCGCTGGTTATCTACTCGCCGAATCCCCTGAACACCGGACTCGGCAGCCAGATTCCGCCGCCGAATCCGAATGCGCCGGCCGCGACACCGGCTCCCGCGCCCGCGCGCGGCGGCACGCCTCCGGCAAATCCACTAGCGACGCCGAACTTCATCTGCTTCGAGCCGATGGCCGGCATCACCAACGCATTGAATCTCGCGCACAAGGGCGTTTATAAAGAGCTTCAGTACATCAAGCCGGGCGGCACGTGGCAGGAAAGCTTCTGGATCAAACCATCCGGATTCTAGGAGATTGAAATGAGAAGGGATTAGGGATTAGGGATTGGGGATTAGGTCTGAACGCGCGAGTCACGCTTTCTGCGCTGATTTTTCTGACGGCGATTTCTGCGTGCGGCGGTGGTACGCCGCCATCCGAGCCAGCGGCAGCACCGCCGCCTGCGGCCCCGGCTCCCGAGCCGCCGAAGGCGCCGTATTACGTCTACGTCACCAATGAAATCGGCGGCGATCTGACCATCATCGATGGCGGCACCAACCAGGTCGTCACGACGATCCCGCTCGGCAAGAGACCGAGGGGCATCAAGGTGAGCCCGGATGGGACGAAGCTGTTCGTCGCGTTGAGCGGGTCGCCGATGGCGCCCCCGGGAACGGATGAAAGCAAGCTGCCGCCGCCCGACCGCACCGCCGACGGCGTGGGCGTGGTCGACATCGCGGCGCGGAAAGTCACGACCGTGCTGACCAGCGGATCGGACCCGGAACAGATTTCGTTGAGCGCGGACGGTTCGAAGGTTTACGTGTCGAACGAGGACGCGGGCGTGGCGAGCATCATCGACGTCGCCACCAACAAGGTCGTCGGGGAAGTGAAAGTCGGGGACGAGCCAGAGGGAGTCACGACGAGCCCGAACGGACAGTGGGTGTACGTCACGTCCGAAGAGGACAATCAGATTACGGTCATCGACACCGCCACCAACAAGGTGATCAAGCAGTTCGAGGTCGGCGCGCGCCCGCGATCGTCGGAATTTCTGCCGGACAGCTCGAAGGCGTACATCACGGCCGAGAACGGCGGCACCGTGCACGTCATCAACACGAAGAATCACTCGGTGACCAAGACGCTGAAGATCACCGGCGAGCTCGCGAGGCCGATGGGCGTCATCGCCGCGCCCGACGGCAAGCGCGTGTACGTCACCACCGGCCGGGGCACGATGCTGCTTGCCATCGATACGGCCAAAGACGAGGTCGTGGCATCGGTGAAGGCGGGCCAGCGGCCGTGGGGTGTGGGCATTTCGCCCGACGGCAAGCGTCTCTACACCGCCAACGGCCCGTCGAACGACATCTCGGTCATCGACGCCGAGACGATGGCGGTCATCGCGACGGTGCCCGGCGGCCGGAGTCCGTGGGGCGTGGCTATACGCTGAAACTAGAAACTAAAATCTAGAAACTAGAAATCTAAGATCTGGTTCTAGATTTTAGTTTCTAGATTCTAGTTTCCGCATCATTCCCCACAACCGTCGTCCACTCGCGTACGTGCCATCGCTGGATGACGCCGTTGGTCACGTAGGGATCGGTCTTCGCAAACTGCTCCGCGGCGGCGGTCGAATCGCCGCGGAACAGCAGCACGGCTCCATCGATCGGATTCGCCAGCGCCCCGCCGAGCACGAGCTCGCCGCGTGCGACCGCGTTGCGCGCGTGCTGGAGATGTGCCGCCCGGAACGGCTTCCGCCGTTCCTCGTAGTCCGCACCGGCTTCGTAAAACAACAAATAGTGCATGGTGCTAGCTTAGATCGTCGCTGATACGCGTTCGATGATCGCCGCAGCCCTGCCTAGCAATTCGATCTCCTCCGCCTCGAGGCCCTGAAGGCTCCTTGCCAGGCGGACTACGCGGCGTCGACGACCCTCCTGCAAGAGTTTTGTTCCGCGTGCCGTCGCCTCAATTGCCGCCACACGAGCGTCCCTTGGATTCGGTCGCCGCTTGACCAGCCCTCGCTGTTCCAGTCCGGCAACAATCTTCGACATCGTGGGCGGTCTGACCTGTTCGATACGGGCGAGAATCCGATAACCGTGCCGGGCCGCCGAACACGAGGACCGACAGCACCGAAAGGCGCGCCGGGCCGACGCCGGCACGTACATCTTCCTTCCGGACGCCACGGAGCAAATGAATCGCGGCGGAATGCATCGCATCGGCAACGGCGAGGGTCTTTTGAGTTGCTTCGACGGCCATTCTTATAGCATAACTTAGTTAGCCTAGGCTAACTATAAACGGGAGGTCGCATGACTGACGTGGGAATCGGCCGCATTCATCAAATCTCCATGCGGGCGCACAATATCGAGCGGGCGGTGCGCTTCTATCGCGATGCCCTCGGCCTGCCGCTCCTGTTCACGGCCCCTCCGGGGCTCGCGTTTTTCAACTGCGGGGGCGTACGGCTGATGCTCTCCCCGCCGGAACCGGAATTCGATCATCCGGGCTCGGTCCTGTATTTTTACGTTGATAACATCGCGGAGTCGCACCGACAGCTCGCCTCGCGCGGCGTGACGTTCCGATCGGCGCCGCACAAAATCGCGACGCTCGCCGATCGTGAAGTGTGGTTAGCCGATTTCGACGACACCGAGGGAAACGTCCTGGCGTTGATGTCGGAACCCCGAATCTAAGAACCGGTTCCAGATTCTAGTTTTCCACCAACTTCAGGCTCTCAGGTCCGTAGCGCTCGCCCGAGACGCTGCCGGTCTGAAACGATTCGTCGAGCTCGCTCATCTCTCGAGGCGTCAGCGTGATGTTCACGGCTTCGACGTTCTCTTCCAGGTACCGCAGGCGCTTCGTGCCCGGAATGGGCACGATGTCGTCGCCTTTGTGCAGCAGCCACGCGAGCGCGAGCTGCGCCGCCGAGCAGCCCTTCGATCGCGCCATGCCCTCGAGACCTTCGACAAGACGCACGTTCCGGGAAATGTTTTCCTGCTGAAAACGCGGCAAATGCCGGCGGACGTCGTTCTCCACGAGACCGTCCGGTGTCCTTCACCGTGCCGGTCAGGAACCCGCGGCCGAGCGGGCTGAAGGGCACGAAGCCAATGCCAAGCTCGCGGCACGCCGAGAGCACGGCCCGCTCCGGATCTCTCGACCAGAGCGAGAACTCCGACTGAAGCGCGGCGATCGGATGAATCTTCGTCGCGCGGCGCAACGTTTCTGGACCCGCTTCCGACAACCCGAGAAAGCGCACTTTCCCCTCACGGACGAGATCCGTCATCGCCCCAACCGTCTCTTCGATCGGCACATTGGGATCGACCCGGTGGAGGTAGTAGAGATCGATGACGTCCACCCCGAGACGGGCGAGGCTCGCGTCGCACGACGGCCTGACGAGTTCGGCCCGGGCGTCAACGCCCGCCGACATCGCGCTGGCGCCCATGCTGAGGCCGAATTTCGTCGCGAGCACCACATCCTTCTCGCCGGTCGCGAATGGCGCGGCCCACGAGCTCTTCGTTCTCTCCCTTGCCGTACACGTTCGCCGTATCCACGAGCGTGACGCCGAGGTCGAGGGCGCGATGGATCGTGCGAATGGATTCGTCGGCGTCGGGCGTCCCATAGCTCTGCGACATGCCCATGCAACCCAAACCAATTGCCGACACCTTCAAGCCGCTGCTACCGAGTTGCCTGTACATCATGGGAGTTTTACCGTCCAGAGGCTGCCGCGCTGTTCGGCGCGCACGAAGACAATCATCGAACGCGTCGGAGACCAGCTCGGATATCTCACGTAGCCGTTGACCGACGTGAAGTTGGTGATCTGACGAACTTCCTTCGTCGACCGCGAAACGGTGTAAATGTTCCAGACACCGTCGCGCTCCCCCGCAAATGCAATGCGATCGTTGTCGGGCGCCCACGAGTGCGGCCAGCTCTGGCCCGGCGCGGTGACGAGCATTTCGACCGGACCGCCGTCTTTCGGTACGACGCCGATGTGGGTGTGATCGCCGCGCTTGATCTCGACCGCCAGGGTCCTTCCGTCTGGAGACCACGCTGGATACGACATCGCCTCGGCGTCGAAGGTCACCTGCTTTCTCGACCCGCCGCCAAGCACCTGCGTCCAGACGTTGAGAACCCCACCTTCGTCGATGACATGGAAGGCGACCTGTTTGCCGTCTGGCGAGAGCTGCGGGTTGAGCCCTCCATCGGCAGGCATGATCGGTGAGAGTTGGCGTGTGGCCACATCGAGCCAGGCGAATTCGGGCTTGGTGTCAGGCGAGGCCGTGCATCACGAAGAGACGCTTGTTGTCGGGCGTCCATTGAGGTGCCCAGACCCCAACCTTCAAGCCTACCGTCAACAGCTCGCGCTGACTGCCATCCTCGTTGATGCTCCACGAGGTTGGCGTCTGCCCCACGGTCAACTGATGGTACGCCACACGTCCGTCGCTCGAGTGCGTCGGATAGGAGTTGAAAACATCATCCTGAGTGAGCGCTTTCAAGGACGCGGGAGCGGTTCCTGACGCCGGAACATCAACGGCCCAGAGGTTCGCGGAGGTCTGGTGCAGCGACACGACAGCGCTACCATCGCGCGCGATCGACAATCCGCCCGCGAAGTTTCCAGTGAACGACTGAATCATCTCGGGCTCGCCAACAGGAACGCCTCGCTCGCTGATGCGCATTCGCATCAACGTGTCGCTGTCCGCTGCCTTGGTCGATCCTATCCAATAGGCCGCGCCGCCCTGCGGTGAGAAGCACGGGGATTTACCAACCCCCAGCATCGTCAGGTCGCCCCCGTCCATCGACGCCACCCAGATTTCGGTACCGATGACACCGCGCGAAACAGTAAATGCCACCAGCCGTCCGCCCGGCGACACCACGGGAGCCGCATGGCCGCCTTTCGGCGCGCCCAGCTTTGTTATCTGCCGGCGTTGTCGTCCTTCGCGGTCAACACTCCACAGCACTGACTGCGCCGCCATGCCTCCCGCGCCCGACGTAAAGACGATGTGCTGTCCGTCGGGCGTCCAAGCAGGCTGCGAACCGAAATCGACGACCTGGCGCGCGCTGCCACCGCCGGATGGCACGATCCAGATGCCGCCCTTCTTCCGGGAGTGGTAGGCAATCCACTGGCCGTCGGGCGACCATTCCGCATCCATGTTTTGCCCGCCGTCGCTCGTCAGCGCCATCTCTTTGCTGCCCGCGGTAAACCCCGCGGTGTAGATCTCCATCGAGCCGCTCTGATCGGACGAATAGGCGACCGTCCGTCCGTCAGGCGAGATCGACGGAAACGAGTAGGAATGACTCTCGGTCGTAAACCGGCGTGGCGAAAGCGGCGGCGTGGTCGATTGATCGACGGCCGCTGCGGAACCACGGCCCCGGAAGGCGTAGACGCCGATGCCGATGGCTGCAAGGAGCAATGCGGTTATCGCAAACGCCGCAAGACCCGGACGCCGCGACTCAGCAATGGTCTGGGGTAAGGCAACCGCTCCGGCAGCGGGCTCGGCCGCGGACACAGACGATGCAGCCGATGGTGCGTGGCCGGTCTCTACTGGCGCGATAAACCGGTAGCCGCGCCTGGCGACCGTTTCGACGTACCTGCTTCGAACGCGTCGTCTCCCAGCGCCTTGCGCATCTGCGCAATCGCGCGGGTCAGGACGTTGGGCGTCACGAATGTGTCCTTCCAGACCACATCCAGCAGCTCGTCCTTGGTCACCAGCCGATCGCGATGCTCGAGGAGGTAGCGCAGCACGTCGAAGGTCTTCGGCTCGAGCGACACGGGCTGCCCGGCCCGCGACACCGAGTGGCGCCGCAGGTCGACCCTAACGTCACCGAATTCAAAGACTTCCGGCGCCATCACAACTTCCTCATCACTCCCGGCGGAAACATCACGCGTCTCCGGTGAATCCTCATCTGAGCCTCACGACCTGGCCCGTCTTCGCAGCGCATCGTGGCTCCTCGAAGAGCAAAGGAGCCGCCAGTGCCCATCAAATCGTTCATCGGTGCGTTTCTCATCATCCTGTCGAGCTCGATCGCGACCGCCGATTCGTCCTGGGTGCCGCTTTCGATCGACGCATCTGGCGCCATCGTGGTTCCCGTGCACATCAACGGTCGAGGTCCGTTTCGGTTTCTGCTCGATACCGGCTCGAGTCACTCGGTGATGAGCCGATCGCTCGCCGATGGGCTCAACCTGGAATTCATCGCCAGAACGCCGGTGACGACAACGACGGGCCGCGAGATGCGGCCCGTCGTCAAACTGGATCAGACGGCCATCGGGCCCGTACGGTTTGACGGCCTTCTCGTGTCGATTGCAGATTCGGCACAACTGGGCGCGATAGCGCAGAACATCGACGGCATTATCGGCCAGGACTTCCTGTTTGCCTTCAACTATACCCTCGATTACCGGCGTCATCGTCTGTCATGGGCCGATGACGATGCGCTGGACGGCGGCACGCGACTCCCGCTCATCGCCGAGCAGGGACGATATCTCGTGCGCCTCACGTCGCACGGCACTCGGGCTCCAGTCCTGCTCGTTCCCGACTCGGGCTCGAACGGCTTCGTCCTGTATGCGCGCGACGGGCGCACGCCGCTCCCGCTCGAACCCGCGCCGGCGGTCCTGTCGGTGCACAGCTTGTCAGGCAGACAAGATGCGCGCGCGATGATTCTTCGCGAGTTGAAGCTTGGCGACGTGACGGTGAGAGATCAACCGGTTGCGCTCGTCTGCGCGCGATTCTGGCAACCGCCTCGAGGGAGATGGGTTGCTGCCGCTGCATTTGTTCGACAGCGTGTCGTTCAACGCCCGGGACAAACAGTTGACGATTCGCGCGCGAAAATGATCGCCGGCTCAGGACACGTCGGTGACGCCGAGCTGAGGCCAGCGTCGCGTCGCATATCCTTCGAGCGCGAACAGCGCGAGCGCGCACCACACGAGACCGAACCCGATGAGCTGAATACGGGTGAATGGTTCGTTGTAGAGCAGCACGCCGATGGAAATCTGCATCGTCGGATTGATGTACTGGAGCATGCCGACGAGCGACAGCGGAATCCGGCGGACACCGGCCGCAAACAGCAGCAGCGGCAGCGTCGTCGTCGGACCGGCGGCGAGCATCAGGCTGTCGCGCAGCAGTCCTGAATGCAGTAACGCGCCGCGTCCCGCCTGCGCCTCGACGAGCAGGTAGAGCGCGGCCGGCACAAAGAGGATGCCTGTCTCGAGCGCCAGCCCATGAACGGCGCTCAGCGGCGCGACTTTCTTCATCAGACCGTACGTGCCGAAAGACGCGGCCAGCGACAACGCGATCCAGGGCAGCTCGCGCAGGGCGATTGTGAGATACAGCACGCCGGCGGCCGCCAGCGCCACGGATATCCACTGCAGTTTTCGCAGCCGCTCGTGGAAGATCAGCGTGCCCAGCACGACGCTCAGCAGGGGATTGATGAAGTACCCGAGGCTGATCTGCACGATCTGGTTGACGCTGACGGCCCAGACGAAGACCAGCCAGTTGAAGGCAATCGCCAGCGCCGCCACCGTGTAGACGACGATCACGCGAGGAGTGCGAACGGCCTGCCACATAGCTCTCCCCAGTCCTTCGATCGCGCGATCAGCAGGACGAGCACGAGGAGCGACCAGACGATCCGGTGACAGATGAGCTGGAGCGACGAGATGCCGGCGAGGACCTTCCAGTAGATCGGAAAGAAGCCCCAGAGCGTGTACGCCAGCCCGACGTACCAGGCACCTTTTCGTTGTTCAGATGAGGACATCAGGCGTGTTCGTCACGGCAGCATGACCGCGTCGCACATCGCTTTCAACATCTGCTGCACGTACGGCCGCGGGTCGTCGAACTGACGATCACATTGCAGATACGCCACAAGCTCGGGGGAGCGGCGGATGAACGTCTGCGGCTGCACAACATCTGTTCGATTGCCGCCTGTATTGTCGGCTACCGGTTCGACGTGCACGACGCGGCCGACGAGCGGTCCATCAGGTTGATCGACCGCATCGACCATGATGACGTTGCCACCGGCAAGCAAAACCTCACGTGAGTGAATCCAGGCCTTGCCCTGCTCGGCATCGAATTTCAGATCCAACGCCACTCCGCCCTGGTGAACCTGCACGACGATCACCTGGCTCGTCACGCCGCGTCCTGATGGCACGGAACCGCCCGATGTAAATCCTGACCCTCCGCCCCGCCGTTCCCCTTGAGAAACCACCCGGGAGTACCACGCCACAACACGAGGAGCTGCAGCCGTGTCTCGCCGGCACTATTGCGCTCGTAAATGCCCGTCGCCATCACAGAGGGAGATACGGGGAGAGTGGCCGACGAGTGAGACCACCCCGCACCGGCCTGCGCCGCCATCAACGCCGCGACGATCGTCTCTCTCATCACGATCTCACCCCAGCTTCGGCAGGAATCGTCCGGTGCGATTCATGTAATCGCGATAAGAATCGCCGAACCGCGCGACCAGACGATCCTCTTCCCTTTTCGTGCGCAGCACGATCAGCGAAAGCGCGAGCGCACCGCCGACGAACAAGAACCAGTTGGCCGCCGCGAGGGCATTGGCCGTCAGCAACAGCGCCACGGCATCGTAGAACGGATGACGGACCCAACGATACGGTCCCCTGGTCACGAGCGTGTGTTCACGGCGGGTCACGACCGTATCGGTGAGGTTCTTTCCGAGGCAGCGGAGAGTCCAGACGAGCAACAATCCTGCGAGCACGTCGAGTCCGATACCGGTCCAGCGCAACCACACAGGGAGCGGCGTCGACGACCACGCCATCCATGCCGGATTCACGAGATACGCGATGAATCCGATCATGGTCGCGCCGCCGATCGCTCTGAGCGTGAAAAGAATGAACGGCGCCTTCCTGCCAGCGGTCGAGGCTTTCGCCGGTCGCCTGGGACCTGATGCGATGGAAGAGCGTGATCGGAAAAATCACCAGCGACACGAGAACCAGGATGCGATGGAACGTCTGGTCGTCTGTCATGAGAATACCTTATCGGTTCGTCTGGTTCGTCAAGTTCGTCGGTTCGTAAGTTCGTCGAACCTGACGAACCCACGAACCTACGAACCTCACGAACCTACGAACCCGTACAGTTCCTTCTCGATGGCTTCCGGCTTCACGCGCGAGCCGTAGCGCTTCAGCACGTCGCCGCTGGGGCCAACGAGGAACTTCGTGAAGTTCCACGCAATCGCCTCACGTCCGAGAAATCCCCTTTTCTCCGCCTTCAGAAAACGGAACAGCGGATGCGCGTTCGCGCCGTTGACCTCGATCCTGGCGAACAACGGAAACGTCACGCTGCAGTAATCGTCGCAGAACTGGCGAATCTCCTCGTTGCTGCCCGGCTCCTGACGGCCGAATTGATTGCAGGGGAACCCGAGGACGACGAGATCGTCCTTGCGCCGCCGGTAGAGCTCTTCCAGTCCCTTGTATTGAGGGGTGAACCCGCACCGGCTCGCCACGTTCACGATGAGGAGCCTCTTCCCACGGTAGCGATCGAGCGTGACCGTCTGGCCGTCGATTGTCGTCAACGGGATCTCGTACAGGCTCATCAGTCGCCAATGTCGATGGGCGCGAGGCAGTCGGTCTCGCTGACCCGCTGCGGAAGCCACGAGTTGAAGTCGGCGTCGGCGCCCGCCACGAACACGATTGGCGACAGCGCTTCCGAATCGAGGCCGAGCTGCCGCCGGAACTGCACGACGGCAGGCGCGTCGAACGAGACGAAATAGACCTGACGGGTACGGCCGGGCTCGCTGACGCGACGCTGGACGAGACAGCGCGGCGTCGGAGCCGACTCGACCCCGGCGGCGCGTGCCGCCGCAACCAGCGCCTCCTCGGGCATCTGATCCCCGACGTCGCGATCGAACTCACTCTTCAATACGACCGACAAGGCCGGCGCCGTTGGCGTGTTCAGCGATTCCATCGACCGCGCGAATATCTGCTTGAAGAGCCCGCTCGCGAGCTCGGCGGCAGGCCGCAGGACAAGAACCGGATCGTTGGGATTGGACGCGTGCTCGAGCGCCAGCGTCCAGGTTCGCAGATGCTGCGGCGGCACCGTGTACGGCGCGGTTCGCGTGTCGTGAAGCGAACGCACGAACAGAAAAGCGAACAGGCCCAGCAGGACGACGCCGGCCGAAATTTTGATGAGAGCAGGCTGTTTCACGTGAGGCAAGTGTACCGAAAACGGCTCCCTCACCAGTCGGTCGGCCGGTAGTTCTTCAGAAACAATCCCCACATGTGCTTCCCGGTGTTGAACCCGGAAATAATCGGATCGACGATGCGGGCGCCGCCGTCCACGCTGTCGAGGGGCGGGCTGAAGCGCTGCTCGATCTCTTTTCGCGCGGCGATCTCCACCGGATCCTCGTCGGTCACCCAGCCGGTGTCCACGCTGTTCATGTGAATACCGTCGTGGTGATAGTCGGTGGCCGATGTGCGCGTCATCATGTTGAGCGCGGCCTTCGCCATGTTCGTGTGCGGATGACGCGTGGTCTTGAACCGGCGATAGAACTGGCCCTCTATCGCCGACACGTTGACGATGTGTTTGTCGCGATCCGGCGTGAGGGTCATCAGCGGCTTCAGCCGGGCGTTCAGGATGAACGGCGCGATGGCGTTGACGAGCTGTACTTCGAGCAGCTCGACGGTCGCCACCTCGTGCAGGAGAAGCCGCCACGAGTTGCGCCCGCGCAGATCGACCTGCTGCAGATCCTGATCGAGCTGGCCCGCCGGGAACAGCTCGTTTTGTGAAACGAGCTCTTCGACCAGCAAGGGCACCTGCGACAGGCTCGGCGCATGCGCGACTCCCTGAACCGCGGGACGATCGTACTCGCCGACGAGCTTCAGCGAGTGCTCGGGCATGCCTTTGAGCGCCGCACGCTCCCCTTCCATCATGTGCGCGTAGAACGCGGGCGGCCGCCGCACGGTCTGGCACGCGTTGTTGACGATGAAGTCGAGCCGCCGGTGAGTCCGCAACATCTCGCGGCAGAACGCTTCGACGCTGGGTGTGTGCCGGAGGTCGAGGCCGAAGATCTCCAGCCGGTGGCCCCACTCGCCAAAGTCGGGCTCGCGCGAGTAGCGTGCCGCGGAATCGCGCGGAAAACGGGTGGTGACGATCAAATGCGCGCCAGACCGGAGCAGCTTGAGCCCGGCCTGATAGCCGATCTTCACCCGCCCTCCGGTGAGCAGGGCGACACGCCCGCCGAGATCGGCCAGCTCGGTGCGCTTCGCGAAGTTCAGCTCGGCGCACGATGGACACATCTGATCGTAGAAATGGTGAATCTCGTCGTACGCCTGCTTGCAGACGTAGCAGTGGCGAGGCTCGATGGTCCTGGCGACGCCGGGCGCCGCCGATTCTCCAGCGGCCGCTTCGTCCTCGACATCCTGCTGCTGAAAGCGCGAAGGGGGGAACACGTTCGGCGAGTGAAAGATTGGTTTACGCCGAAGAGCCTGGATGCCGGTCTCGGATCGTTTGGCCTGCTCGGCCTTGTTGCGCGCCGCCCTGCGATCTCGCGCCGCCGCGCGTTTCATCAGCCGGCGCTCGGCGCGGTCGGGACTGTAGACACGCGCCACCGCCTGCAGAAAACGATGCCGCTCTTCCCGGTCCACGCCATTCAGCACCGATCGGTCGTCGGCCACCGCGTTCAGAAATTCCGTCGTCAGTCGAAGCCGTTCGAGGATGGGGGTCTCAGACATCCCGAAGAGCGTATCACGGTACAGAGACAGAAGTCTTTTCCGGCATGACCTCCTAATCTCCTGATCTCTTGTTTTGCTTCAGCCCTGATTCGCCATCAGGCCAGCCGCTTGCTCGATCGCATGACGGCCAACGACAGAATCACCACTCCCCACGCGAAGAGCGCCAGCGCCTGGGGCCACAGCGTCTCGAGACCGACGCCTTTGAGGAAGATGCCGCGGAGGATGATGACGAAATAGCGAAGCGGAATCAGGTACGTGATCGGCTGAATGAGAGTCGGGCATGTTCTCGATCGGAAAGACGAATCCCGAGAGGTACATCATCGGAATCAGGAAGAAAAAGGTCGACGTCATCATCGCCTGCTGCTGCGTCTTCGAGATCGTCGAGACGAACAGGCCCAGCCCGAGCGTCGTCAGCAGG
Organism: Vicinamibacterales bacterium; assembly: GCA_963850725.1. GTDB lineage: Bacteria > Acidobacteriota > Vicinamibacteria > Vicinamibacterales > JAMQPK01 > JAMQPK01. The sequence continues at coordinate 254,159 of CAWKMQ010000009.1, read as the reverse complement.
TAGATCGCGCTCATCGCGACGAGCAGCCAGAAGCTGCCGCGCATGGGCACCTCGAACCAGAACACGATGACCATCAGCACGATGATCACGTCGATGAGCCCGATCGCGCCGTAGGGCAGAAGCTTGCCGACAATCAGCTCGAACCTCCCGAGTGGCGTCACATTCAATTGTTCGAGCGTGCCCATCTTCACGCTCGCGGACGATCGCCATCGACGACAGGTTCGATGTGACGGCGAGCAGCAGGAGCGCAAAGATGCCGGGCAGCATGAAATACCGGCTTTCGAGCGTCGGGTTGAACCACACGCGCACGCGCGGCTCGATGCCCGCTCCCCCGCTTCCTGCAGCGACGCGCCTGCGGCCCGTACCCGCCGCGCCACCAGATCCTGGGTGTACCCGGCGATGAGATTGGTCGCGTATCCCATCGCGATGTTCGTAGAGCTCGCGTCCGATCCGTCCGCCAGCACCTGCAGCGTAGCCGGCCGTCCAGTCGCGACGCTCTCGCCGTACCGCGCCGGTATCGACAGCGCCATCCAGGCACGACCGGATTCGAGATACTGATCGACGTCCCCGGCGTGCGAGACGACGTCGACGATTTCGAAAATACCTGATCCCGTGAACTGGCTGATCAGCTCCGGCTGCCGCTGCTGCGATCCATGTCGACGACAACGATGGGAACGTTGCGCACGTCGGTCGTGGCGGCGTACCCGAGAACCGCGAGCTGAACCACCGGCGCCACGAAAATGATGCCGAAGATGCGCGGGTCCTGGCGCAGCTCGAGGACCTCCTTCCACATCACGAAGAGAATGCGTTTTACGTCCATTGACGCCTCAGGCGCGCCGACGCGAGCGTCAGCGTGAAGGCGGCGAAAATGGCCAGCGCGGCAAGCTGGGTCCAGAATGTCGCGAGCGCGGCGCCCTTCAGCACGATGGCACGCAGCGCCACGATGAAATAGCGCGCCGGCACGATGAACGTGATGGCCTGAATCGCGGCCGGCATGCTCGCGATCGGAAACACGAACCCCGACAGCATCATCGTCGGCAGAAACGACGCGAGCACGGCGAGCTGAAACGCCACCTGCTGCGATTCGGCGAGCGTTGAAATCATCAACCCCATCCCGAGCGCACCGGCCAGGTACAGCGACAGCGCCAGCAACAGCACCAGCCACGAGCCGTTCATGGGAAGATCGAACAGCACCATCGACGCCAGCACGATGAAGATCGACGAGCCAAGCGAGATGACGAAGTACGGAAGCGTCTTGCCGATGATGTAGGCTCCCGTGCCGATCGGCGCCATGCGAACCTGCTCCATCGTGCCGCGCTCCTTCTCGCGAACCACCGACAGCGCGGTCGAAATCACCGCGGAGATCATGCCGATGTAGGCGATCAGCCCCGGGATCAGGAAGAGCGCGCTGCGCAGCTGGGGGTTGTACCAGACGCGTGATTCGACGGAAATCGGCAGGGCCGCGCCGCTGTGGCGCCGAGGTGCGCATCTGATAGGGGGCCGACGCCGACTGCAGAACACGGAGGACATATCCCATGACGGTCGTCGCCGTGTTCGAGTTGTCTCCGTTGATGATCACCTGCACCGGAACCCGCCGGCCTGTCAGGAGATCTTCCTGGTAGCCCGGCGGAATGACGAGCGCCACCCGCACGTCCCCGCTGTCGATGAGGCTTTCGTACTCCCGGCTGCTCGACACGCTCGCGGCCAGCTCGAAGTAGCCGGACTGGACGAACGCGTTCACGAGATCGCGGCTCGCCGGCGTCCGATCGTTGTCCTCGACGGCGAGCCGGATGTTCGACACGTCGAAGTTGAGCGCGTAGCCGTAGAGCAGAAGAAAGAACGCCGGCACGAACAGCAGGACCATCAGCGACCGGCGATCGCGCGCGATCTGATGAAATTCCTTGCGGCCCACCGCGAGCGCCTTACGCATGCTCCACCACGTCGAGAAACACGTCCTCGAGCGAAGGCATCACGCGATCGATGCCGCCAATCTCGAGGCCGCGCGCGTTCAGCTGTCTGGTCAAGCCCGGCAGATCGACCTCAGGCGAGCTTCAGTACCGCGTGGACGGCGGTTCCGAAAACCGACGTCTTCTCGATCTCCGGAATCTCTTCGAGCGCGCGCATCACGTCCACGGGACGGGCGGAGTGAATCTCGAGGATCGGACGTCTGGCGAACACCTGCTTCAATTCACGCGACGTGCCCATGGCCGCCAGCTTGCCCGCGTTGACGATCGCGATGCGATGGCAATGCTCCGCCTCATCCAGGTAGTGCGTGGTGACGAGGATCGTCACGCCGTCGCGCGACATGTCCTCGATGAGGCGCCAGAACTGCCGGCGCGAGACGGGGTCGACGCCTCCCGTTGGTTCGTCGAGAAACACGATGCGCGGCTGGTGGAGGATGGCGCAGCCGAGCGCCAGCCGCTGGCGCCAGCCTCCAGCCAGGTCGCGGGCCTTCGTCCCTTCGCGGCCCGCAAGACCGGCCATCGACACGACGAACTTCATGCGTTCGGCGGTCCTGGCGTCCGAGAGGCCGTAGAGTGCGCCGAAGAACCGGATGTTCTGCTCGACGGTCAGCAATTCGTAGAGAGAGAACTTCTGCGACATGTAGCCGATTCGCCGCTTCACCTCTTCCGGCTCGCGCGTGACGTCGACGCCATCGACCACGGCCGTTCCGGATGTCGGCTTCAGCAAGCCGCACATCATCCGGATCGCCGTCGACTTGCCGGCGCCGTTGGCGCCCAGGAAGCCGAAGATCTCTCCGCGCGACACCTCGAAGCTGATGCGATCGACGGCGGTAAACGCGCCGAACTTCCGCGTGAGATCGCGAACGACAATCGCGTCTCTGTTCGGTCATCGTCCCAGTGCGCGGTCGAGCCGGGCCGCGTTGAGTTGCGCGTTGGCCAGCGCGCGGGTCAAATCGAGCTCGGCCTGCAGCAGCGCGACCTGGGCGTTCAGCACATCGGTGTTGGTCGCGACCCCCGCGCTGAATCGTTCGGCCAGCACGCGGCGCGCTTCGGTTGCCGAGCGCACGCCGGACCGCGCGGCCTCGATCGACGCCCGCGACGAGTCCAGATCGGCCATCCGTTGGCGGATCTCCACCTGCACGAGACCGTCGAACTCCCTCAAGCGCGCTTCCAGGCCACGCCGGGCGGCAACCGCCTCAGCGGTTTCGGCGTGCACGCGACCACCATCAAAGAACGACCAGCGGACATGGACACCCAGTTCCCACGACGACTGCCACGCCTCGCGCACCGGAAAAATCTTGCGGATTCGGCCGGGCGAAGTCGTACCCGCCCAGCGCAGAGACCGTCGGCAGGCCTCCAGCTGATGCGGCACTGGCGCGCTCCGAGGCTGCATTGATGCGGAATTGGAGCGCCTTGCGCTCGGCCCGATTGGCTCTTGCGAGATCGAATGCCGCGCCAGACGCCGGAACGGACGTCTGCGGCGGCGGCATGGGAGCGCCTGGACCCTCCGGGCCGAGAACGGCCGCCAGTTCGAACGGCGCTTCCGGATCAAGGCCGACCAGGCGCCGGAACTCGGCCGACGTCGACTCGACGATGTTGTCCGCCTCGATGCTCAGCGTCCTTTGATGCGCCAGCTGCGCTTCGATCGTGAGGACATCGCTCGGCGGAACGAGCCCGACGTCCAACTGATTGCGCACGTCGATAAGGTGCGCGTTCGTCCGGTCGAGGGCCTGCCGCACGACGTCTGCCGCCGCCCGCGCGGTAATCACCGCCCAGAACGATCGCGTGATTTCGAGCTTCAGATCGGCACGCGCGGCGTCGCGATCGTGCGCCGGCGGCCTCGACCTCGGCGCCGGCCGCGCGCGTCAGTCCCGATACGCGGCCCGCCGTGTAGATCGGCCACTGCAGATCCACGCCCGTCTGCACGTTGTTGGGAAGATCGGGATAGATGAGCAGCCGGACACCGGGAACGGCACTCGGCAGGCTGAACTCTTGAACGTGGTTCGTGCGGATGTAGCTGCCGCGCGCGGCAAGCTGCGGACGGCCCGCGGCCTTTCGCTGATCTTCGACGGCGCGCGCGCCCTCCTGACGGGCGCTCAGCTCGTCGAGACGATCGCTGGCTGCCAGGCCTCGCGACACGGCTTCGTCGAGCGTCAGGCGAACGGATCCGGTCTGGGCAGCGGCATCGGCCGCGGCCATAAGAGAAAAACTGAGAGCGACGAGACAATCGGCGTTTCATGTTGTTTCCTTGGCTACACGCGCAATGAACACATCCTCGAGCGATGCCGGCACCCGCCGCACGCCGTCCACGTTCACAGCCGCGGCCTGAAGTGCAGCCCGCAAGCGATCTGGATCGCTCAGCTCGGCCCCGGGCTCGAACCTGACGTGCGCCCGCTCGCCGAACAACTGCACATCGGCCACGCCGCTCAGGCGCTCCAGGACGCCCATCGCGCGATCGCGGTCGGGCGCAATCACTTCGACGACGGTGCCTGGAAGCGTCGCTCGCAGGTGGTTCGGCGTATCGAGCGCAATGAGTTGTCCTTCGTGCATCAGCGCGACGCGCGAACATCGCTCGGCTTCGTCGAGATACGGCGTCGCCATGAGAATCGTGATGCCCTGCGCGAGAAACTCCGAGAGGAGCTTCCAGAACTCGCGGCGTGACACGGGATCGACGCCCGTCGTCGGTTCGTCGAGCAGGATGATGCGCGGCTCGTGCACGAGCGTGCAGGCGAGCGCGAGCTTCTGTTTCATGCCGCCCGACAACGCGTCGGCGAGACGCGAGCGGAACCGGGTGAGCTGCGTCAGCTCGAGCAGCCGCTCGCGCCGCTCGCGGATGGCCGGATCGCCCATGCGGAGGCCGTGAATCTCGGCGAAGAACGCGATGTTTTCATCGATGGACAGATCGCCATACAGACTGAAGCGCTGCGAGAGATAGCCCAGATCGCTCGTCACGGTCGATGTGCGCCTTCACCGGATCGTTGCCGAGCACCCGAACCGCGCCGTTGTCGGGCTTCAGCAACCCGCACATCAGCCGAATCGTCGTCGTCTTGCCCGCACCATCCGGCCCGATGAGCCCGAACATCTCGCCGCGCTCGACCGAGAACGACAGATCGCGCACGGCCACGACCGTGCCGTACTTCTTCGTCACGCGATCCAGCTCGAGTGCTTTCATCTCGGTTCACCGTTGCCGTTTGCCGCCTTCTAATCCCTAATCCACTAGTCCCTTATTGAAAGGGTATCTCCGCTTCCACCGGCATGCCCGGCTTCAGAATCCCCTGCTTGTTGTCCACCGCGATGCGGACGCGGAACACGAGCTTCGACCGGTCTTCCGCCGTCTGCACATTGCGCGGCGTGAACTCCGCTTTCGACGCCACGTAGCTCACCTTTCCCGGAAGGCCCGGCCCACCGGCGTCGTTGAACACGGTGGCCGCCTGTCCCAGCTTGATGCGGGGAATCATCGGCTCGTCGACGAACACTTCCGCCCAGGCGTGATCGAGATCGGTGACGACCACGATCGGCGCACGCGGCGCCGCCATCTCGCCCAGCTCGAGCAGCCGCTCGGTGACGATGCCGTCGATGGGAGCGGTCACGGTGGCGTCGGCCTTGGATTTTTCGAGCGTCGCAATCTGGGCGTCCACGGCCGCCACGCGCGCACGGGCCGCATCGATTTCCTCGCGGCGCGAGCCGGCCTTCAAACGTGCCACGGTGGCGCCGGCCGCGGCCTCGCGCGCTCGCACGGCCGCAAGGCGATCTCTGGCCACGTTCCTGTGCGTGGCCGCGTCGTCACGCTGCTTTTGCGACCCCGAGCTGGACTGCAGCAGGCGCTCGAATCGCTGCAGATCCGTTTCGGCCGCGGACAGGTCGGCCTGGGCCGCGGCCACGTCGGCCGCCGCGGCGGCCGCCTGCGCCTCGGCCTGCCTGATGTCCTCGGGGCGCGAGCCCGCTTGCAACAGCCGGAGCTGCGCGTCGGCCTGCGCGCGTTCGGCCTCGGCGCGCTTCAGCGCCAGGTCGGCATCACGAGAATCGAGGCGCGCGATGAGGGTGCCCCGGGAGACGCGATCGCCTTCCTGAATCGCCAGTTCGAGGATGCGCCCGCCCACTTCCGGCGCCACCTGCACTTCGGTCGCATCCGCCTGCCCCGACACGCGCGCGGCGGTCGCGGGCGCCTGTTCCTGACACGCGCCGCACAGCAAGGCCGCCGTCATCGTGAACAACACAGTGATCGCTTTCATAAGCCTCTCTTCGCCGACTCTTTGACTCCTGGACTTTCGGGCGACTCTGCGACTCTTCGACTCGGGACTCTCGGGACTCTTCTGACTCTCAAGACTCTCCTGACTCCCAGCACTCTCCGGACTCAGCATTCGCCTTGCCACCATTTGCAGATGCCGGACCAGCGTGGCCGAGTCGGCTTCGGGAATATCGACGTGCCGTACGTTTCTAATCCGGGCGCGGACGGGTGCGGCCGCACGGAACATCACGAGCGGCGCGATGATCGTGAAGTGCGCCAATGCGGGATGGACCGGCTGAAAGACTTTCTGCCTGCCGCCCTCGGCGATGACGCCGCTGACAGCGGCAAACATGCCCGCGATGAGGGCCAGCTCGTCGGGTCCCAGGTGCGCGCCGCCGTCGGCGATTTCACGCAGGAAGATCGGGAGGAAATGCGCCGATTCGTCGAGCGAGGCCACGATGGTTTCGATCACCCGGTCGAGCTTGCGATCGGCGGGGAGATCGTCGGCGATGACGGCCCGCGTGCGTTCGGTGATGGGCCGGAAGACGTCGCGAATGATGGAGGTGTAGAGGGCGCGCTTGTTGGAAAAGTGGTAGTAAATCATCGCCTTGTTGACGCGTGCGCGCCTGGCGATGCGGTCGATGGTGGTCGCGGCGAAGCCGTGGTCGCCGAACTCGGCGGCGGCGGCGGCGAGGATGCGCTGCCGGGTGTCGGAGGTGGGGGCTTTGGGCCGGGCCATTAATTAACTGACCATTTAGTTAACTAAAGTACTCCCCGCCTGTCAAGCGGCCTATCCTTGGCCTATGAAGATCGCCCTTGCCGGCGGATCCGGCTTCCTCGGCACCGCCCTCGCCCAGGCCCTCACGCGCGACGGCCACGACGTCGCGGTGCTCACTCGCCAGAACCCGGCGTCCGTGCCCCCACAGCCGCGTGTGACCCATGTCTCCTGGACGCCCGACGGCACGAGCGGCGCGTGGGCCGCGGCCCTCGATGGCGCCGACGCCGTGGTCAATCTCGCGGGCGAGTCCATTGCCGCCAGGCGCTGGTCCGAGCGGCAGAAACAGGAAATCCGTGAGAGCCGGCTGCGCGCGACCGCAAGCCTGACAGCCGCCATCCGCCAGGTGGCCCGTGCGCCAAAGGTCCTCGTCAGCGGATCGGCCGTCGGCTACTACGGCGATCGCGGCGATGAAACGATCACGGAGTCGTCTGCGCCCGGAAAGGACTATCTGGCCGGCGTCGCCGAAGCCTGGGAGGACGCGGCAAATCAGGTGGCCGATCGGACGCGCGTGGCGCTCGTACGGACCGGCATCGTGCTCGATCGCAAGGGTGGCGCGCTCGCGAAAATGCTGCCGCCGTTTCAACTGTTCGTCGGCGGCCCGCTGGGATCGGGACGTCAATACATGCCGTGGATCCACAAGGAGGACTGGGTACGTCTTGTGACATTCGCGATGACGCACGAAGGCGCGCGCGGAGCGCTGAACGCCACCAGTCCCGCACCGGTCACGAATGCCGAATTCTCCAAGGCGCTCGGACGCGCGTTGCACCGGCCCAGTCTGCTGCCGGCGCCCGCCTTCGCGCTGCGCCTCGCGCTGGGCGAAATGGCCGACGCGCTGCTTCTGGGCGGACAGCGCGCGCTGCCGGTGCGCGCTACTGATCTCGGCTTTTCTTTCCGATACTCCAATATCGACGACGCGCTGTCGAATGTCCTGTCCTAAAATATCCAGTGGTTCCCCCTTGTGACGAAGGAGACTGCATTCATGAATAAACGCCAATTCACGGTAGCGGCGCTCGCGCTCGCCGTGGTGCTCGCGGCGACGCCCGCACGCGCGGATGTCAAGAAGGAAGAACGCAATCAGGTGTCGTTCGCGGGCATTCTCGGCGGTTTGGTCAACTTCTTCGGCGGCAAATCCGCGCGGGAAGGCACCGTCTCGACGGTGGCCGTGTCGGGCGATCGCAAGATGACGACGACCGGCGATCAGACCGCGCAGATCGTCGATCTGCGGGAAGAGAAGATCTACGACATCGACCTGCGCCGCAAGACCTACAAGGTGACGACCTTCGACGAGATGCGCCAGAAGATGCGCGAGGCCGAGGCGAAGGCCCGCGAGGCCGCCGCCAAGGAAAAGACCGCGGATTCCACGGCGAAACCGCAGGACAAGCCGCAACAGGGCAAAGAAGCCGAAGTCGAAGTCGATTTCGACATCAAGAACACGGGTCAGACGAAAACCATCAACGGCTTCGACACGCGCGAGGTCGTCGCCACGATCACCGTTCGTGAAAAGGGGAAGACGATCGAGGACAGCGGCGGCCTCGTCATGACCGTCGACAACTGGCTCACCAAGCAGGTCGATCTGAAGGAAATCGGCGATTTCGAGCGCCGGTACTTCGAGAAGCTGGCCGGCCCCCAGGTCGCCGCGGACGCGCAGCAGATGGCGACCGCGCTGGTGATGTACCCCGGCCTCAAGGATGCCTTCGCGCGCCTGAGCAAGGAAGACATGGGCGGCACGGCGATTCAGTCGATCACCACGGTCGACGCGGTGAAGAGCGCCGCGCAGGTGAAAGAGGAAGCCGCGAACAAGACGACGTCGACCTCGACGGCGTCATCCAACGAATCGGCGCCTCCTCCCACGTCGATCGGTGGCGCGATCGGCGGCTTCATGCGGAAGCGTCAGCAGCAGCCACAACCGGAACAGAAGCCCGGAGCCACGCCGGCCGCGGCCGCCAACCCGGCACGCACGACCTTCATGACCATGAACAACGAAGTGCTGAAGATTGCGACGAACGTCACGGCCGCGGACGTCGCGATGCCGGCGGGATTTAAGGAAAACAAATAGGGCGGTCGTCGGGTTCGAAGTTCGAGGGTCCGGCTGATTCGACGGTTCAAGATGTTCGGTGGTTCGAGACTGAGTCGTACGGCTGTAGTTGTCGTTGATGAAGCGAGTCAGTGTCCTCGCGTCGAGCTCCGGCCATCGCAGCGTCCGGCCCCAGCTTCGGATTCGCGCGGCAGCAACGTCAACCCAACGCCCTGGTCCGAACAACCAGTCGCAAAGCCGGACACTACGTATCCCAGGCGATGACGTCACCCGGCGAGCTGCCTCAGCGCGTCGGCGATCTTGTCGGCGTTCGGCAGGTTGTAGTGTTCGAGCACCTGCGAGAATGGCGGGTGCGTATCGGGATAGGTCACCCGCATCACGGGCGCGTCGAGCGCCTCGAACCGCTCCTCCACCACGACGGCAGCCAGCTCGGCGCCGATCCCCAGCGTCTTCACGTCCTCGTGCACGATCAGCAGTCGGCTGGTTTTCTCGACCGACGCAAAAATCGCGGCCTTGTCGTACGGCATCAGCGACCGCAGATCGATCACCTCGACCTCGACACCTTCTTTGGCCAGCCGATCGGCGGCTTCGAGCGAGGGTTGCACCATCGCACCATAGGTCACGAGCGTGGCATCGCTGCCGGGGCGCCGCACGGCGGCGACGCCGATGGGGACGATCTCGTCGTTCTCGGACACGGGTCCCTTCGCCCGGCGGTAGAGATATTTGTGCTCGAAATAGATGACGGGGTTGTCGTCGCGGATCGCCGCCTTCAGCAGGCCCTTCGCGTCCCACGGTGTCGAGGGCGCGACGACTTTCAGACCCGCGCGATGGACGAACCACGCTTCGGGATTCTGCGAGTGATACAGGCCGCCGCCCACATTCCCGCCCCCCGGCGCACGCACGACGATGGGGCACGTGGCGCGGCCGCCGGTGCGGTACCGCAGCGTCGCGGCCTGGTTCACGATCTGATCGAAGCCGCAGGTGATGAAATCGGCGAACTGCATCTCGGCGACCGGGCGATAGCCGCGCTGCGACGCGCCAATGCTCACGCCGACGATGGCCGATTCGGAGATGGGGGTGTCGAGGCAGCGTGCCTCGCCGAACTCATCCGCGATGCCGGCGGTCACGCCGAACGCTCCGCCGTACGGCCCGACGTCCTCGCCCAGGACGAACACTTTCGGATCGCGGCGCATCTCTTCGAACAACGCTTCGCGAATGGCTTCGAGGTAGGAGAGTTCCTTGGCCATGATTCAGGGATCTACGCGTACAGGTCGGTGACGGCTTCTTCCGGAGCCGGATCCGGGCTGTCCTCGGCAAACCGCACGGCATCGTCGAGCGTGTCCTTGATGCGCTGATCGACTTCCTGTTCCTTTTCTTCGGTCAGCACGCTCATGTGCTCGAGATAGGTCGTGAAGGTCGGAAGCGGATCGCGGCTCTTCCACATCGCGAGCTCTTCCTTCGTGCGGTAGAACGCCTTGTCGTGCTCCGAGTGGCCGTGCCATCGGTAGGTCTTGCACTCGATGAGCGTCGGACCCTCACCGGCGCGGGCGCGGCGCCTGGCGCCCTTCATCGCCTGGAACACGGCGAGCACGTCGTTGCCGTTGATGGCGACCCCGTCGAAGCCGTAGCCTTCGGCCCGGACCGCGACGTCCTCGATCGCCATGCTCTTCTCGATCGGCACCGAATACGCGTAGAGGTTGTTCTCGCAGATGAACACGATGGGCAGCTTGTTGACGCCGGCGAAGTTCATGGCTTCGTGAAAGTCGCCGGTGTTGCTCGCGCCTTCGCCGAAAAACGCCACGCACGACGCTGTCCTTCCCTTCCATCTTCATCGTCAGCGCGACGCCGGCCGCGACGGGCAGGTTGGCGCCCAGCATGCTCGTGTTGCCGAAGATGCCGAGCTCGTTGACGCCGCTGTGCAGCGCCGAGTCGCGTCCCTTCGACAGGCCGGTCACCTTGGCGAACATCTGCGCCATCATCTGGCGCGCGCTCACGCCCTTCATCAGCAGCGCGCCCAGGTCGCGGTGCAGGGGAAAAATCCAGTCATCGGGCCGCAAGCCGAAACAGCAGCCGACGATGATCGCTTCCTGGCCGATCCCCGTGTACACGCCGCTGCGCACCTTGCCCTGGCGCACGCCCAGGCTGAGACGTTCGTCGAACGCCCGGATGAACTTCAACCAGTAGTAGATCTCGAGCAGCTCATCGTTGCTGAGCTTGAATTTCGTCCGCTTGATCGGGGGCATCGCCTTCGCTGGAGCCATCGAAATAGAAGTGTAAACCAACGAATCAGGGTTGGGCGAGGACCACCGCCAGCAGCACGGCGCGTTGCGTCCCCTTCCATGCGTCGGTTGCATCGAACATTTCGTGCTCGGTGTGGGCGCCCGAGCCGCGGCCGCCCGTGTCGATCGTGACCGCGGGAATCCCGAGGCTGAGGGGAAGGTTCGAATCGGTCGACCCTTCGGCGAACGAGATCGGCAGATTGAGCGCACGCGACACCGAGATCGCGGCCTGGACGATCGGCGAGCCCGACGCCACGCGGCCCGCGGGACGCGATCCGACCGTCTCGATCGAGACCGTCAGCGCCTGGCTGCTCCAGCGCGCGTTTTCCTGCGTCACCGCGTCCTGGACCGCCTGACGGAACTGCTTCTCGAGCGCACGCAGCGACGCGGCGTCGGCAGACCGGAGATCCACCTCCATCCAGGCCTCGCTCGCGATCGCGTTCACGGACGTCCCGCCGCCAATCCGCCCGACGTTGAACGTCGTGCGCGGCGAGCCCGGCACCTGAAAGTCGCCGATGCGCGCGATCGCCCGGCCGAGCGCGTGAACGGGATTCACCGTGCCGAACGATCCGAAGCTGTGCCCGCCGGGTCCCTTGAAGGTGACGCGGTACCGCGTGCTGCCGATGGCCACGTGGGTAATCCCGAGCCCCTCGCCATCGATCGACACGAAGCGATCGATCCGGTCCTTCAGCGTGTCGTTGAAGAGGCGCTTCACGCCGCGCAGATCGCCGAGGCCTTCCTCACCGACGGTGCCGACGAACGTGATGGTGCCCGGCGTCGAAACGGACGCCTTGTTCAGCGCCCGCGCCACCGCGAGCAGATCGGCAAGCCCGCGGCAATCGTCGCCGATGCCGGCTCCGCGCAGGACGTATCCCTGACGGCGCACCTTGACGTCGGTGCCGCTCGGAAAGACGGTGTCGAGGTGGGCGCTCATGACGAGGTGCGGGCGCGGGCTCGCACCGGGGCGCTCGCCGATGACGTTGCCCTCGGCATCGATGCGGACGTTCTTCAGCCCGACCTCGCGGAACATCGCGGCGTACAGCTCGGCGCGCTTCGCTTCCTGAAACGGCGGCGCTTCGACCTCGCACAGCCGGATCTGATCGTCGATCGTCTGCATCTCGGCGGTGCGCGCAAGCTCGACCGCCGCTTTCACCGCCGGCTGCTGGAGAATCGTGGGACCCAGCTCCGCCGCGCGCTCCTGGGCGGCGGCGAGTGAGAGCAATCCCGAACATCCCAGGAGAGCGGCTGTCAGAACCGCAACTGGCTGGCGCATGTGAACTGAGAAGTATTACACACCCGCGACATCTTTCATCGCGGCCACGCAATCGTGACAGAGGTCGAAGCCGGCATCCGCGCTCAGCACGTCACAGACACGATCGCGCGGCAGGCCCTGGCGATAGGGCCGATCGGCGGAGAGGGCGTCGAACTTGTCGGCCGTGGCGAGGATCCGCGCGCTGAGCGACAGCTGATCGCCCCGCAGATTGCGGTAGTAGCCGCGCCCGTCCATCCGTTCGTGATGCGCGCTCGCATCGAACGCGAACTCGCCGAAGACCGGCACGCGTTCGAGAATCTGAAACGTGTAGTACGGGTGAAGCCGCATGACGCCCCACTCGTCTTCGGTCAACGGTCCCGGCTTGTCGAGAATGCGGTTCGGCACGGCGAGCTTGCCGATGTCGTGCAGCAGCGCCGCGCGCTTCAACCGCACGCATTCCGCCTTCGAGAGGCCCATCTGCTCGCCCATCGACGTGGCGAACTCCGCCACGCGCTCGGAATGGTGGATAGGTGAACGGCGACTTCGCGTCGACGACCCAGGCAAACGCCGCCGCGATCTGATCGAGCCGCGCTCGTCGACGGCAAACTGCATGCACCTGCGGCTCGACGGCAGACACTTCCCTGTCGAGCTCGTTCGACGTCACTCGGCGCCAGACCGACGCGTCCTCGGCCACGCAGGCAAACGCCGTCACGAGACCGGGATCGAACCATCGGCCGCGCCGTGCGCGCACGACAGCGAGCGCGGCATGCGGCCCTTTCTGTTCGGCGAAAATCTCGGCCACCTGCGCCAGGCCGACGATGCGCGCGAGCAGCGGGATGTTCCGGCCCTTCAAGCCTTCCGGGTAGCCGCCGCCGTCCCAGTGCTCGTCCATCGACCGGATGGCCTCGGCGGTCGTCGCCGAAAATCCCAGGCCCTGCGCGATCTCCGCGCCACGATCGCAACGGATCTGTAGATCGACCGGCCGACCTCGCGTCCGCCGCGTGCAAGCGAGAGAAAGCTCCTGATCCGGGCACCCAGGGTGCCGCCAGGTTCCGCGAATTTCAACGCGTACGACGCCTTGCCACGCAGCGTCCGCCAGTCGCGCTCCCAGGCGCCGCGCTTGGCGGCCTGATCGTCGCCGCCGAACACCTGAAACATGCGCTCCGCGTTCGCGGAGCAGCCCGCGTCTTTCAAGAGCAGGGCGTAAAAGAGGTGCTGCTGCTGGGCTTCCGGCAGTCCGATGATGCGCGCCAGCTCCATGCCGATGAGACACGTCCGGGCTGAATGACCGCGAGGGTGCCCCTCAGTGAGGTCGAGCGCGTAGGAGAGCGCCGAAAGAATCGAGCTGACGCTGATTGTCGGGCACGCAGTCGCAGTTTACAGGAACTCCGGCGAACCATTCCTGAAGTCTCCTCCAAGAATCGAAGCCGAATCTGCGCCGAGCCAGTGATCGATGACGCGCGCGTAGACCGAGCGGAAATCGGTTTCGTACCGCACGTCGGTGCCGTTGTTCTCGAGCGTGGGTTGGCCGGGTCGGGGGCCAGCGATGGCGCGGTGCCGTAGATCCCGCCGCGCACTTGTCCGCCGATGGCCATCATCACGCTGGCGGCGCCGTGATCGGTGCCGCCGCTGCCGTTCTCGTTGATTCGCCGGCCGAACTCCGAGAACTGCAGGATGAGCGTGTCGTTCAGCAGACCGTGGCTGCTGAGATCCTGATAGAACGCGGTGAGCCCGTCATTCAAGGTCCCCATCAGATTCGGGTACGTGCCGCGGCCTGTCGCCGCGTGCGTGTCGTACCCGCCCGTCTGCACCCAGAAAATCGCGCGTGCCTATCTGCGCGACGAGCGCGCCGGCCACCGCGCGAAGGGCCAGCGCGAACCCGTTGTTCGGATACGTGACGGCCGGCGCGTACGTGCCGACCGTCGCGACCCGATCGAGCGTCGCGAGCGCGGACTGCAGGCTGGCATTCACGAACGCGAGATGCGGACGATGGATCGGCAGATGCGACGACATGCGCACGGCGGCCGCACGCTCGAGCTCGGCTTCGGCCGCGCCGTTCGGGCTGCCGAAGGCATATGCCGCCGGATTGGTAATCGATGGCACGGCGACCAGGCGCGACAGCAGCGCGTGCGGCGTTTCGGACGCGGTGTTCCAGCCGAACAGCGGATCGACCGGCGGCGGAATCATATCGAGATAGCGTCCGAGCCAGCCGGGGCCCTGCGGGGACAGAGGATTGGCCGTCGACCAGATGTCGGTCCCTTCGAAATGCGACCGGCTCGAGTTGGCATAGCCCGTACGTTGGATGAGCGCCAGCCGGCCTTCGTTGAACATCGCTCTGAGCCCGGTGAGCCGCGGGTGAAGCCCGAGCTCGTTGCCCGCCGTGTCGCGGCCAATCTGGAGCACCTGCCCGGCCGGAACCGCCAGTGTCGGCCGCCGGCTTTGTAGCAACGGATCGCGATACGGCACGAGCATGCTGAGCGAGTCGTTGCCGCCGGCGAGGTACACGACGACAAGATTTCTGAACGAGGCGCCCTGCGCCAGCGCGATGTCGCAGAGAAATCGCGGAGCCGCGAATCCGAGACTGAATGCCGCGATGCCGCCGCGCACGAAATCGCGCCGGCTGAGCGTCATGGCGTGCGCTCCGCAACCTCATACGAACTGATACTCCGAGGATCCGACGATCAGGTGCAGCAGGCCGGGCGCCTTGACACGCAGCTGCGATGCGCTCCCGGTCCAGGCGCCGTCCGCTTCGGAGATACTCGAGCAGCGCGTCGTAGGCGGGCGGCTCGAACCGCGACGGAGTCAGCCTGTCGAGAAAGAACGACAACAACGCTTCGGGCGTCGGGCCTTGACCGCCGGCGGCGGCGGCAATGTCGGCGCGCTGGCTCGATGTCAGCGTGGCCGCGAAGTTCATGCGCGCGAGCATCGACGCCGTCGTGAACCACCCCGCGCCCCGTTCCCACCCGTTGACGTCGGGCGGCTCGAACAATTGCTGCCCCATGTTCGACAGCGGGCTCAATGCCCGGTTGAGCGTGAAGCCGGTGTATCCGAGCTTCCTTGAGCGCCCGCGCGACGTACTCCACCGGCCACGAGAACCTGCCGAAATAGCTCGAGGGCGAGTCGAATTCGGGCGACGACAGCACGGCGCGCACGACCGACGCCATGTGACAGTCGCTCTGTGTGTACACCGTGGCGATACGGGCCACGAACGCGTCGCTCGGCGGCTGGATCTCGCTGATGAAAAACCCCCACAGCTTCCGCGCCAGCCGCCGGCCCGTTTCAGGGTGGCGGGCCAGCGCCGCAATCAGGTCGACGCCCGTCCTCCATGCCACCAGACTCCGCGCGGGCGGGAATCGTCTTGTTGCCGTTCGTGTAGATCGGAAAACTGAACGTCTTCGCGCCGGTGTCGTGCTGCGCGCCGTTGTAGACGAACTGATAGAAGGTGCCCGGATCGCGCGCCTCGCCGATCCGCTGAAGGTTCCAGCCCGTGAAGACCCGCGCGCCCGCGTAGACGTCGCTCTCGGTGAACTGTCCGACGCCGATCGTGAACAGCTCCATCACCTCGCGAGCGAAGTTTTCCTGCGGGCGCGCTCGCGTATTGAGGCGGCCATCGAGCCAGAACAGCATCGCGGGATCGCGGGCGACTTCGAACAGCAGATCGCGGAAATTCGGCAGCGCCAGTTCGCGAAAGAGCTCGATCTGACCGGGCAGCCCGCGGGATGTTCGGATCGTTTGGCGGCCATCATCTGCGTCGCCGGCACGCCCGCCGACGGCGTTCGCAATCTTGCTGTATGCCGTCGCGAAATGCTGGTGCCAGAAGAGCGCCATCTTCTCCTGCAACGGCCGGCGGTATGCAGCATGCGGAAGAGCCACCGCTGCCGCGCATCGTTGACGATCGTCGCAGGAGAGAACGGCTCCATCCCTCCAGACGAGGGGATGACGCCGGCGTAGCCGCCCTGGCCGATGAACTGATCGACCTCGTCCGGGATGTGGATGTAGTCGACGAGGACTTCGATGGCGGGCAGGATACCGCATCTGGGCAAACGCCGCCGCCTCGGCGACCGATGCGCCGAAACCTGCGCGACGCAGCAGATGCTGAATCCGCGGATCGGAAATCATGCGAAGTACCGGGTACCGGGCCGGCGGAGGAACTGGATTATTTCACAGGCTGGCCGCACTGACGCATCAGATCACGCATTTCAATTTTGTGATCGGATTCAGAAACCAGGCGGGATCGGAGTTTACTTCCCGGGCAGCTTTCCGCGGCTGGCGAGATTGGCGAGCAAGCTGATACGCGCCGTCGGTGCCGGCGGTCACCTGCCGCCACAGTCCGAGACCGACGAAGATCCAGCGCCCCTTGCCCACGTTGGCGCTCACGAGCGCGCCCTTCTTCCATCCCGCGTTGTGCTCGAACGGCTCCTGAATCTGGATCAGATCGGTGTAGCGCCGATCGTCGGGCTCCACGAAGTAGGTGCCGCGCTCCTGCGCCCAGTTGCGCCAGGCCGCATCGCCGATCTCATTGGGAAAATGAAAGACGGGATCATCGGACGAAAGAATCTGAACCTGGCCGTTCTCGTCGGTGACCCGCGTGTTGCTGAAGCCGAGCGGAAACGGCGCGTACTGCGTCCACGTGCTGGCCCGGTTGTACTGGACGATCACCGTGCCGCCCGCACGCCGCGTAGTCGAGAATGCGCTTGTTGTTGGCGCGCAGATCGTCCCGGCTGTCGTACGCGCGCACGCCGATGAAGATCGCGTTGTAGCGGGCGAGGTCGCCCCAGGACAGCTCGTCGGCGTCGAGCAGCTGAACCGTCGCGCCAAGACCGCGAAGCGCCGCGGGAATGTCATCCCCCGTCCCCATCACGTAACCGATGGTGAGATTCTGTGCGAGCCGCACGTCCATCACCTTCACGGCCACCGCGGCGGGAATCTCCAGCTGCCGGCGGCGCACGTGCGGATACTCGACGATCTGAAAGCCGGTGCCGAAGTTCTGCCCGTCGGCGGTGGCCAGCGATTTCACGATGTACTGCCCCATCGCCGTTTTCGCCCCGGGCCGGATCGTGAATCGCACGGTCTGCGACTCGTCTTCGCGCGTGAAGTTGAGCGTTTGCACCGGCGTCGTCGTCCAGCCCGGCGGGACGTCCAGGCGCACCTGACCGGCTGCCGCACCCTTGCCGTGATTGGCGACCGTGACGCGGACTTCCCGATCGATGGCGGCCGTGGCCCCGCGCCCCGCCGGCACGATCGCGATTGACGGGCTGA
The DNA here is from genome assembly GCA_963850725.1 of Vicinamibacterales bacterium. Lineage (GTDB taxonomy): Bacteria > Acidobacteriota > Vicinamibacteria > Vicinamibacterales > JAMQPK01 > JAMQPK01. The sequence goes on along the minus strand of CAWKMQ010000009.1, from coordinate 236,364 downwards.
CCCGCAATGCCAGGCGCGGCACGACCGTGAGCTCCATGCGCTTCTCGCCTTCGAGCTCGCGTCCTTCGTACCTGAACTGGACGTCGCGATCGAAGCGCACGTCGGTGCCGCCCGCCGAGAGCGCGAACGACACACGGAAGGGCGTTGGGCGGAACGGGAGGCCGAACGGCGCATCGGGCTCGAATTCGTAACGTGCCGCTTTGGCCAGCGGTTTCCAGTACCGGCTTCGTGATCGTCGCGTTCGCCGGAATCTGTGTCGGCGCATCGCAGCGGTAGACCGAGCCCACCTCGATCGGACCCGACTGGCACGTGGCGGGAACCGAAAATCCGTTCAGGGCGATCGATGACACGGCGATCGGACGGCCGCGATCGCCGATGCTGATCGAGACGCGCACCGCCTGTCCGGGAACGACGACGCCATCATCCGCGAGCACTTCGACGCGAAGGCCATGCGCCAGCACGGCAGCTTCGTTGAGCTGGTCTTCCTTGGTCTTCAGACGCTGATCGATGTTGAACTGCCCCTCTCGCGACAGACCCATCGTGCCGAGCTGCTGACGGAGCGTTCGCACGGCGTTCAGCCCGGCAAGAATCGACGGAGCCGTGGCGAAGGGATCGCCGGCATCGAACGTCTTCTGCGCCGCCGACACGTGACTGGCGATCGCACGCAATCCGTCGACGAGCGGCGCGGGCGCGGACGGCCCCGCCAGCAGCGCGAGACCAGGAATCGTCGTATCGATGCCGTTGAACAACGACGGCTCATCGCCGGAGACGGCCGGCACGAGCGAATCCATCAGGAGGAATCGCTGCTGCGTCCGGCCCGACGGCAGCGCCAGAAGGCCGGCCATCGCCTGGCTCTTGTGCATGCCGCGCTCTTCCGTCCCGACCTCGACGTAGGTGCGGCCCAGCAGCGGATCGAACCCGGAAATATCGAACGAGGCTGCGTTCAGCGCGCCGAGCGGCAGCGCGCCGCCGGCCGGCGCCGGCTGGCCGCGCCCGCCCCCGCCAGGACCGCCCAACGGGTAGTAGTACTTGCGCGGCTGCCACGGCATGAGGCCGTCGCGAATCTGATCGGGATAGCGCGACGGATCGCCGGCCGCTTTGAACGCCTCGCGGCTGAGCAAGCCCGACGTCTGATGGTGAAGTCCACCCGCGGTGCCGGTGGGATGCATCCCCAGCACGACGTCGGGCCGCGTCATGCGGATGAGCCTGACGTAGTCGCCGATAATCTCGTCCCTGCCCCACTTCTCGAGCGTCTCTTCGATGCTGAAGGAGTAGCCGAAGTCGATGGCGCGGGTGAAGTACTGCTCGGTCGAGTCGAAGCGGTGCATCGCCTCGAGCTCTTCGGTTCGGAGCACCGCGAGCGGATCGTAGAGCTCCGGACCGATTTCGTTCTGGCCGCCGTCGCCGCGTGTCGCGGTCGCGAGAATCGTGCGGACGCCCTGGCCCGCGATTCAGATACACGTGCAGCGCGTTGTTCTCATCGTCGGGATGCGCCGTCGCCTGCATGAACACGGCGGTGGTGCCCAGCTGGCGAAGCATCAGCCCGAGAGCCGACCGATCCGTCTTCGAGATCGATGGGCCGCACGCGCAGCTGCGCGCTCAGCTGCACGGCGAGCATCACGCCGACGAGAAGGCTCTGCACGCCAGACGCGTCATGTCGCGTCCCGGATGACTTCCTGGTAATACGCCTCGTACTGCGGCACGACGCGGCCCGCGCAGAAGTGGCGTCGCACGCGCTCGAGCCCCGCGCGCGCGAAGCGCTCGTGCAGTGCCGGGATCGCTGAGCATGCCGATCGCGGCCTGGCCATGCCATCGATGTCTTCGGGATCGGCAAAGCAATCCGCGACACGCCGTCCTCGACGACCTCGGGCAGGCCGCCGACCCGCGAAGCCACCACGGGCACCTCGCACGCCATCGCTTCGAGCGCGGCCAGCCCGAAGCTTTCCTGCGCCGACGGCAAGCAGGAACAAATCCGACACGGACAGGAGCGGCACGACCTGATCCTGCTCGCCGAGCGCCTCGACGTCGCACGCAAGACCGCAGCTCGTGCACCATGCGCATCGCGCGGCCGAGCTCGGGACCTTCGCCGACGAAGTATCAGCTTCGCGCGCACATCCTGGCGCACCCGCTGGAAGATCTCCACGACGGCATCCACCCGTTTCACCGGCCTGAAGTTCGAAAGGTGAATGATCAGCTTGTCGTATTTGGACGGCGGGCACAGCCGCGCGCGCAGCTCCGGCAGCTCGCGGCGCTTGTGCTCATCGCACTCGAGAAAGTTCGGAATGACGCGGATGTCGCGCTTGATCGGCAGCGCCTGGTACGTGTCGCGCCGCAGGCTTTCCGACACCGCCGTGACGCCGTCGGACTGATCGATCGAGAACGCGACCGTTTCCGAGTACGAGGGATCGCTGCCGAGCAGCGTGATGTCCGTGCCGTGCAGCGTGGTAATGACCTTCGGCACCTTCGCATCGGGGCCGCCATTGGTCGCGGCAAGAATCTGCTTGGCGAGGTACGCGGCGGTCGCGTGCGGAATGCCGTAGTGCGCGTGCACGATGTCGAGCGAAAACTCGCGCGACAAGCTGCACGATCTTGTTGGCGAGCGACAGCAGGTATTGAGGCTCGCGGAACAGCGGATAGGTCGGCGTGTGAACGCGGTGAAACGCCAGCCCGGCTTCGTACTCGCCGAGCCGGAATGGAGGCTCGGTGCTGATCAGATGCACCTGATGGTTGCGGCGCGCCAGCGACTTCGCCAGCTCGGTGGCGACGATGCCGCTGCCGCCAACCGAGGCGTAACACACCACTCCGATATTCATCCCACCCTACTTCAGCAAATGATCCCGGACGACGGGCTCGTTCACCACGACCCCTTCAGCAAACCTCACACCAGCGAGGGCGCCGAACTGCGCATCCCGGCTTTCGATGAGCTGATTGAACCCTGGAGAGTTTAGACGCGTTTCGGCGTCGCCGGTTGCGCGGGAAACTGGCTCCGATAGCAGCGCCAGCGCGCGGCGCTTCACCTCGTAGTAGTCCGACACGTCGACGACGAACGACACCGGCGCGGCGTCGTTGATGAAGTAAAAGCAGACCCACGCGGGCTGCCACGGCTCGCCCGCGGCCGCGTACCGCTTGAGCTTCGCGTTGAACACGGCGTCCGTGAGCATCTCCGCGGCGGCCCGGTGGTCAGGATGGCGATCCTGCCAGTACGGGATGGCAACCGCTTTGGGCCGCACCCGCCGGATGAGCTCCACGACCGTGCGGGTGTGATCGGCCGAGGTGCCGATCGCGCGGTCGGGCAAACCCAGATTCTCGCGCCAGGCCGCTCCGAGCACCGTGCGGGCCTCTTCCGCCTCCCTCACGCGCTCTTCGGGCGTGCCGTTGCTCGACATCTCGCCGCGCGTCAGATCGCACAGTCCCACAGTGTGACCCAGCGCCGCCTGCTTGGCCAGCGTCCCGCCCAACCCGATTTCCAGGTCGTCCGGATGCGGACCGAAGGCGAGCAGGTCGACCTGGCTCATTCCCGGATCCGCATGAACGAGAACGGCTCGTCGCCCTTGTCGGGCTCGCCCTGGATGTGGCGAAGGATGATGCGCGCGGCGGTGAACGAAAAGCCGAGGCCGCCCGGGCCGCCGCTGAACGCGAAATAGTGATGGGGATAGTTTCGGTGAGGGCCGTAATACGGCACGCCGTCGATCGTGCGGGAGTACTCGGAGTCCCACGAGTACTCCGGCATCGTGCCGGAAATCGCCGAGCGCATGACCGACAGCTCGTACATCAACTGCCCGGTGCGCTGCACGATCGCGCGTTCCCGCGCGCGATCGGGCACGCTGGACTGATCGGCGCCCGAGAACAGCACGCGATTCCCGGTCCAGTGCATCCAATGGTCGGGCGCCGACGGTGTCGCGAAGGATCAGGTCCGGCGGCGTCATCTCGCGCCGTACCGCAGCCGGGAGCTCGGGTGTCAGCACGATGTAGCTGTCGGAGCGCGACGAACCGGCGCCGCAGCGGTTTGAAATCGTCGGTCGGATACCCGCTGGCCACGACGACCTTCGACGCGGTGACGGTGCCGCCATCGGTCTTGATCTCGACCGTCCGCCGTCGCGGGCGAATGCGCGTGACCGCGCGACTGCTCGAACACCTGCGCGCCGCGCGCGACGGCGGCCCTGGCGAACCCGAGCGTGGCCTTGTAGGGATCGACGCTGGCGTTGCCATGCGTGACGAGGCCGAACCCGTTCGCGCCCACCCGGCGAAAGAGCGGCGTTCCTTTGATCGACGCCACCTCGAGCCCGGCGTCGCGCCGCGCCGCGTACTCTTTTTGCAGCTCCTGGATGCCGTCAGGCGTGGTGCTGAAATGCACGGCGTCGCGAATCTGGAGGCCGCACTCGATGCGAAGGCGCTTCAGCGCGGCGAGGTATTCGTGCGATCCGCGGCGCGCGCTCTGGTAGATGTGCCGCGCGTCGCGCACCCCATGCTGTTTCGCGAGCTTGTAGAAAAACGGCTCCGGCTCATGAACGACGATGCCGGTTCCCCTGCCCGCCTGGCGCTGGGCGATCCGTCCCTCTTCGAACAGCGCCACACGAATACCGGCCGCCGCCAGCACGTACGCCGTCGCACAACCATGGCACCCCCGCCAACGATGGCGACGTCGGTCTCCAGGTGGCCGCGATGACGGGGATAGGACGGGCGACGGGATGAAGGAAAACGGTCCAGCCAGAAGCTGGTGCCGTAATGGGTTTTGGGCAAAGTGAGATCATTCTACTCACAGATCGTGGTCGTAAAGCTCGGTCGGGTTCGCAGGGTTCGTCAAGGTCGCGAGTCGTAGGTTCGCGGGTTCGTGGGTCGAGGTTCGACATTCGCGACTCAGTCGGATGGTAGCGGACTCACGAACCCACGAACTGACGAACCGTACGAACCTACGAACTCCTGACGACCGACGAACTCTCAGTTCCCGCCCGCTTTTCCGCCGCAGCAGCTTTTCCTTCCGAACGGTCCCCCATCGTACCCTCCCATCGACCCGTCCGTCCGCATGACGCGATGGCAGGGAATCAAGAGCGCGACGGGGTTGGTCGCGCACGCGCGGGCCACCGCGCGCGTGGCCGCGGGCCTGCCGATTGCGGCCGCGACCTGCTGATAGGTGCGGGTTTCGCCGTACGGGATCGCCTGGAGCTGGCGCCAGACGCGCCACTGGAAGGCGGTGGCGCGCACGTCGAGCGGCAGATCGACGTGCGGCGATCGGCCGCGCAGGTGCTCGAGCAGCGCCCGCACCTGTGCGCTCAGGATGCGATCGTTCGCGCCGCACGATCGCGCTGCGGATATTCCTGCGCGCAGATCTTTTTCGAGCGCGCGATCGCTGTCGCCAATCATGACCCGGCACACGCCGCGCGCCGTGGCGGCAAGCAGCAGCCGTCCCAGCGGTGAATCGGCGATCGTGAAATCGATTTCGACGCCCGGCGCGCCCTTTCGATAGGTCGCCGGCGTCATGCCGAGCGCGGCATCCGCGCGCTCGTACAACCGGCTGCTCGATCCGTAGCCGGCGTCGTAGATTGCGGGCGTCACGCGGTCGCCCTTCTTCAGCGCGCGTCTTCACCTGACCAAGCCGGCACGCCTCGGCAAACGCGCGCGGCGAGATGCCGACGACCTCGGTGAACGCGCGCTGGAAGTGAAACCGGCTCAGGCCCACTTGTCCCGCCAGCGCGCCAAGCGTGTGGCGCTCCTCCGGATTCGCCCGGATGATCTCGCAGGCGCGCTGTATCTGTTCAATCTGGGTAGTCATACAGAGGACGATAACCCGCAGCCCGATCTCAATCTATCCGAAGATTGCTCGTGCCTTTAACAGAAGATCAGAAGGTCAGAAGATATTCCTTTCGATCAGTTGAATCTCTCCTGATCTTCTGATCTTCTGTAAAAAGACTCACGAGCGATTCCGACGGTGAAGACCACGACGGCGCCGATGACGTTGTGCCACAGGAACGAAATGTCCGGCCGGCCGAAGGCCACCGACGCCACCGCAGCCATGCCCGCGAGGAGGCCGACGAAGGCTCCCGTCCCCGTCGCCCGCCGCGTGAGAATCGCCAGCATGAACACGCCGAGAATCGAGCCGTAGAAAAACGACCCGAATCGGTTCACCACCTCGATGAGCGACCCGAGGCTGCTCGCGTACACGGCGACAAAGCCGGCAAACACGCCCCAGAACCCGGTCGTCAGCCCGCGACACGAGCAGATAGTGCGCGTCCGACGCCGTCGGGCTGCGCCAGCCGCTTGTAGAAGTCGATGACCGCTGGCGGTCGACAGCGAGTTCAGCTCCGCCGCAATCGAATCGGTCGCGGCCGTGATGATCGCGGCAATCCACAGCCCCACGATGCCGATCGGAAGCGCCGTCATGATCCAGGTCGGAAACACGTAGTTCACGTCGTTGTACGCCGCGTCGCCCGTCGTCTGCTTGACGAGCGATGCCGCCTGCGTCCTGATCGATCGCAGCGCGCCGATCCTGCCGCGCTGAACTCGTCGGTCGCGCGCGCCTGTTCGCGCACATCGCCGCGCGTGGCGGGCCGCCGCCATGTCGACCGCCGCCTGCCGGCGCGCCTCGAACGTCGTTTGGAACTCGCGCTGCAGCGCCTCGTATGCCGGCGCCGACGCGCTCGTCGCGCACGCGCTCGTCGTGAACCGGGTTGAACAGCAGCGGCGGCTGGTTGAACAGATAGAACAGGAACGTGAAGACGCCGACGATGAGCACGAGCACCTGGAGCGGAATCTTCCAGTACGCGCTCATCAACAACGACGTCCGCCCGTCATCCACGGATTTCGCCGTGAGATACCGCTGCACCTGGCTCTGATCGCATCCGAAGTACGACAGCATCAGGAACAGGCCGCCGAGCATGCCCGACCAGAAGGTGTAGGTTTCCGTCAGCGTGAAGTCGAAATCGAACGCCTGCAGCCGGCCGGTGCCGCCGGCAATCGCCAGCGCATCGTCCACGCCGACGCCGCTCGGGCAGTCCCCGCACGAGAAACACCATCGCGATGACGAGCGCCACGATCGTCAGGCCCATCGTCTTGACGTCGGTCCAGGTCACCGCCTGCACGCCGCCGAGCATCGTGTAGATCACCGCCGGCACCAGAATCAGCAGCGCCGTCATCGTGACGCTCCATCCGAGCACGACCGACAGCACGACAGCCGGGCGCGGCGGCGATCGCGCCGCACGACATGCCGCGCGACACGAGAAACAGCACGCTCGTGAAGCGTGCGCGTCTTCAGATCGAAGCGCCGCTCGAGGTACTCGTACGCCGTGTAGACCCTGGCTCGATAGAAGAACGGCACGAGCGTCACGCACAGAATCATCATCGCGAGCGGCAGCCCGTAATAGAACTGCACGAATCGCAGGCCGTCGTTGTAGCCCTGCCCCGTCGTGCCGACGAGCGTGATGGCGCTCAACTGCGTCGCCATCACCGAGAGACCGACGGCCCACCACGGCATGATCGATTCGCCAGGAAGTACGACTCGGTGGTGCGTTCGAGCTTGGTTCGCTTGACGCCGTCCCAGACGAGCCATGCGATGTAGGCGGCCATCACTCGCCCAGTCGAGCAGGTGCATGGATCAGATCCCGTAGTGGCGCTGCAGCCACAACAGGCCCAGCAGCACGAGCACTTCGACGGCGATGACGGTGAGATAGGTGCGCGTCCAGTTGCGCGGAGATGGGTCGGACATTCAGAGGCGCAGTATATGACGTGATTGCCCGGTGCGGCGGGTGCGATGGGCCGTCGGGCCGAAGCGATGAGAAATGCGGCGCGAAGGCTGGACGGCTACTGCCGGGACGAGAGCCACGCGTCGCGGAACGCCCGCTCCGCGGCCGTCAACTGACGTCCGAGCTGCTCCGCCGGGACGAACTGCAGCCGCGGGTCCTCTGCGATCGTGATCGTCAGCTCGCGCGTCGTGCCGCGGCGGCGAATCGACATGCGGATGGCGTCGCCCGGGCGATGGCGCTGGACGATATCGTCGAGCCGCGAGCGGCTGCTCATGGCCACGCCGTCGACCGACAGAATTTCGTCGCCACGGTCGAGGCCGGCCAGATACACGGGGGTGTCCTCGATGGTCTGCTCGGTCACGCGAGCCATGTTCGCGCCGAATTCCAGCGACACGGGACCAATCCATCCGCGGCCCGGATTCCGCTTGCTCAACACGAGCCCCGCATGCGCGGCAAGCGAGGCGATATCGGGAACCTCGCGCCCGTGAACGAACCGGTTGAAGAACTCGTCCGCAAACGCGCGATCGCGTGACGACCTCCGCGAGGAGGTCGCGCAGATTCTGAGTCGTGTAGGGCCTGGCGACGACGCCATCTGCAGGCGGCGGTACCCGGCCGAACTCCTGCCATGCCCGCCGCATGAAGTCGTCGAGCGTGACCTGGTGATTGGAGCGCACGCGCAGCGAGAGATCGAGTCCAAGGGCGATGACGGCGCCCCAGTCGTAGTACGAAACGAAGTGGTTTCGGAAAACTGGCGGCATCGCTCCACGCGGCCTGGTCGACGAACTGGGCCATGCGGCTCATCTCTTCGGCGCTGCGATATTTGCGCCCCGGGCTTCGTATGACGCCGTCGAGCAGGTAGCCGAGGCGGCCGGCGAATTCATCGACCGGCCACAACCCGGCGCGGCGCATGGTGAGCGGGGCGTAGTAGCTCGTAAAGCCTTCCGCGAACCAGAGCTCGCTCGACGGATTCGGGGCGTCCAGGCGGAACGGCTCGAGCGATGCGGGACGAATGCGCTCGACGTTCCAGCTGTGAAAGAACTCATGCGCGATGGTGCTCAGGAGCGACAGCTGTTCGTCGGGCATCCGCATGCCGTGCGGCGCCGTGACGACCGTGCTGTTCCTGTGCTCCATCCCGTCGTCTGCCGCGCCCGGCAGGTAGTCGGCGATGAACGTGTACGGCACTTCGTAGGCCGGGAACTCGCCGAAGATCGCGCGCTCTTCGCGAACGATTTTCTGCACGCCCGCCGCAAAGCGTTCGACGTCGGCGTCAGCTCCCTCGTGGTGCACGGCAATCCGGAATTCCCGATCCACCTGGAACGTGTGCAAAGTGAAGCTGCTCAGCTCGGTCGGACTGTCGATCAGGTACTGAAGGTTGGCGGCCGTAAACGTGCGCGGATCGCTCGTCGGACGCAGCTGGGTCGCGATCTTCCAGTCGTCGGGCGCGTCGAAGGTGACGCGCGCGGGCCGTGGCTCGAGCCCCCGCGCCCACATCAGCGAGGCCGGAATATTCAGATGCGCGTGCGTGGCGTCGATCGCGAGGTACGTGCCGTCGATCCGATCGCCGAACACTTTGTAGCGGACCCGCACCGTTCCGCTGTGGCCGCTGACGTTCCACTGCGACGGACCGGGACGTGCCACGGCCAGCGATCCGCCCGCGCCGTCATCGATCTGGACGTCGTAGACGTTCTTCGCGAACTCGTGGATGGCGTACCGCCCGGGCGAGGTGCGCGACATCACCACTTCGAGCGTTCCCGCCGGCACGTCGGGGAACGTGACTTCGACCTGCATGCGGTGGTGTTCGGCTTCCGGAAAGCTGACGCGATAGGCGACCGGCGGCTGCGTGTGCGTCTGCGCCAACGCCAGCGCCGGCGCAGCGAGCCACAACATCAGAAGGACTGCCCTACTCCTCAATCCCGGTTCCCTGTTCGCTCGCGCTCTCGGCAAGAGCCGCCATGAAGTCGTCTTCGGGCGCGGCACCCATGAGCTCGAGCGAATCGTTGATCACCGTCTTGGGCACGCCGTTCACGTTGTACCGGCGGACGAGATCCGGGAACTCCGCGGCGTCGATGGCCACGCTGGTCACGAGCGGACTTTCGATAGCGGCCTGGTTCGCCAGGGAAATCATCCGCGGGCAATAGACGCAGCCTGGCGTGTAGAACACCTGCAGATGCACGGGCGTCGTCAATGCTTTCAGCTGCGCGCGGCTCTCGTCGCTGAGGCGCGTTTCGCCGGTCGCCGCCATGTGCACGGCTTCCGCCAGCGTGGGCAACTCGTAGCCGAGCGGCGCGCCGTAGTAACGAATGCGATCACGTCCGGGCGCCTCGATGATGACCGCGGGCACCCGATCCACGCCGTACTCGGCGGCTTTCTCCCTGTCGAGCACGAGATTGAGCGCTTCGAGCTCGACGTGCTCGTTCTCGTCGACGATCTGCTCGAGCGCGCGCCTGGTCGGCGCGCACGTCTCGCAGCCGATCGATTGTTCGAAGAAAAGACGAGGCGAACCTTACTTGAAGAGGTCATCGAACGCTTTGCGCGCGCTGTTCGGCGCCTGCGGCTGCGCCGGCGAACGCGTCTCGCGCTCGACCGTCACGCGCGGGGAAAAGAGTTCGCACGTGTTCCGCACGTCCTTCGGCGAGATACGCACGGGAATGGTCTGGGCGCACTCGAATCGCTGGCCGGTGTCGAACGACTCGCACTGCGCGCAGCTACGCAGGTCGGCGCCGCATTGCTTGCATCGCGAATCGGCCGCAATGGCATCGGAAAACACGTTGCCGCAGCGGGCGCAGCGCATGACCTCGGTAAAACCGGGCACGCTCGGCGCGCGCCCCTCGAGCGCGCGGCGCTCGGCCTTGTCGGCACGCGTCTCGATACGGTCGGCAGGCGGCTTGGGCGCCTGGGGCGGACGAGTCCACTCTGCCGAGGCTGCTTGTCGCGGCCTGAATCCTGATAGCCGCGCTGCCGATATTTACGGTCAGACATGGTGCTCCAGACGGTCCGGCTGAAGCCGGACACTACTGCCTAATGGCTGTCCTCTGGCCTGCCGGCTCGGGCCGGAAGCCCGAAGTCTGAAGCCTGTTTTGACAGTTTATACTCGCTTGACCTCCATGCCAGCGCGTTCATGCTGCTTCCCGGCCGTTCTGCTGGCCGTCTGCCTGGCATTGACGTCAAGCGCCTCCACCCAGCACGCCAAGCGTCCGATGACCCTTGTCGACCTGCTGAATATCCCGCGCGTCGGCGATCCCCAGATTTCTCCCGACGGAAAAAGCGCTGACGTTCGTGCTCGCCACCGCCGACTGGCCCGCGAACCAGCGCGTGCCGCGCATCTGGCGCATCAACAGCCGACGGCACCGGCCTTCGCCAGCTCGTTGACGAAGCGGGCGCCTACAACGCGCGCTGGTCGCCAGACGGCTCTACGATTGCCTTCCTCCTGCGCGGCAGCGTGTTCGTCGTGCCGGCCGCGGGCGGTACCCCGCGCCAGGTCTCCAAGCGGACCGGTGTGGCCGACATTTCGTGGCATCCCGACGGCACGTCGATTTATTTCCTGGCGTCCGATCCGCCGACCGATGCCGAACGCGCGCGGCAGCAGCTTCGAGGCGACGTCCGCGTGCTCGACGAGTACCGGCAGCGGCACCTGTGGAAGATGGCCGTCGCCGACGGAGCGGAAACGCGCATTACCGGCGGCGACTACTACGTCTTCGCCTACAGGATTTCAGCAGACGGCCACCGCATCATCCTCAGCCGCAAGCCCACGCAGCTTCCGGCCGACACCGACAGGATGGAGCTGTGGAACATCGCGGCCGATGGCACGTCGCCCGTGCAGCTCACCAGGAATGCGATCCCTGAAGAAGACGGCGAGCTCGCACCGGATGGCTCGCAGGTGCTGTTCATCGCGCGAGCCAATCACAAGCAGGAGCCGTACTACAACGCCAACCTGTTTCTCGTGCCCGCGTCGGGAGGCCAGACGCGCGCGCTGATGCCGGATTTTCCGTACGAAGTGCAGCGCGCGGGCTGGGCCGACGACAGCAAGTCGATCTGGATGCTCGTCAACACCGGCGTCCGGCTGGACCTCTTTCAGGTCGACCTCGCGTCGCGCACGCCGAAGCCCATCACGAAAGGGGATCATGCGCTCGTGCCGACGTCGTGGAGCACGGTGTCGGGGCGGCATGTGTTCATGATCGACGAGCCCACGCGGATCGGCGACGTGTGGACGTGGACGCCGGGCGACGCCGCGCCGAAACGCGTGACCGGCATCTACGACTACCTCGATCGCGAATTCGCGCTGCCGCGGCAGGAGCGGATCGAATGGAAGGGCATCGACGGCGCGCGCGTGGAAGGCGTGCTCACCTATCCGATCGACTACAAACCGGGCACGCGCTATCCGCTCATCGTGCAACTGCACGGCGGACCGGAAGCGTCCGATCGATTCGGGTGGGGATCGATCTTCTTTTATTACCAGCCCGCCTGGGCGGCGCGCGGCTACGCGATCCTGCGGCCCAACTACCGTGGCAGCTCGGGGTATGGCAACGCGTTCTATCGCGAGCCGATTGGCGGCTACTTCAAGAACAGCCACCACGATGTGCTGGCCGGCGTCGATCGCGTCATCGCGATGGGCATCGCCGATCCCAATCAGCTCGCGGTCATGGGCTGGAGCGCGGGCGGGCATCTCGCCAACAAGCTGATCACGTTCACGACGCGATTCAAAGCGGCGTCCTCGGGAGCCGGCGTCGCGAACTGGATCTCGCTGTATGGCGTGTCGGACACGCGCTCCGATCGCGATCTGTGGTTCGGCGGCACGCTCTGGCAGAAGAACTCGCCCATCGACACGTACTGGGAGCACTCTCCCTTGAAATACGTCACGGCGGTCCGCACGCCCGCGCTGTTTTTCATCGGCGAGAACGATCCCCGCGTGCCGATGTCGCAGGCGATGGAGCTGAGTCGCGCCATCAAGGCACAAGGGGTGGCCAGCGAGGTCCACATCGCACCGCGCGAAGGCCACGATTGGGTGCAACCCGCGCACCAGCTCTACAAGATGAACGTGGAGATGGAGTGGGTTGAGAAGTACGTGCGAAATCTCCCCTACACACCGGAGCCGATCCCCTCTCAAAACGCGCCGTTCGCGGCCTCCCGTCCCTAGACTTCGGTACTCAAAGCGATATAAACTTTCGCGCCTCGACACGGCTGGCCTAATTCCCTGAGCACAGACTACGCATGCGTAAATTCGTTTTCGGCGCTGTTGTGCTGACTCTGCTGATTGCCTCGGCAGCGGCCGCCTTCTGGCCCGCGGGTCCGATCAAGCAGCCCGTTGCCTACCCGCACAAGACCCACGTGACCGACAACCAGATGGAATGCCTGACGTGTCACGTGAACGCAGACCGATCGATCGCCGCCACCATTCCGAGCGTGACCGAGTGCATGGTCTGCCACGAAAACGTCAAGCCCGAGAGCCCCGAGATCCAGAAGCTCGCCGCGTTCGCCAAGGCGGGAGAAGAACCGCCATGGGTGCGCGTCTACGGCTTCGCCCCTTCGGCCGCCGTGAACTTCACGCACAAGCGGCACGTCAAAGCCGGCGTCGAGTGTTCCACGTGCCACGGCGACATGGCCCAGATGATGGACATGCGGGAAAACGTCAAATGGACGATGGGCAAATGCATCGACTGCCACAAGGAGAAGCAGGTGAGCATCGATTGCCTCGTCTGCCACAAGTAGCGCCGAGCGAGCAGGGCCTTCGGATCGACACATGAAAAGACGCGATTTCCTCAAAACCGGCGGCGTCGCAGGCACCGCCGGGCTCATCCTCGACGGGTGCGGCAAACCGCAGCAGCTGATTCCGCTGCTCGTTTCCGAAGATCGGTTCGTGCCGGGCGAAGAAGGCTGGGTGCGAACGCTCTGCCAGCAATGCTCCGCGGGATGCGGCATCACCGTTCGCGTGATGCAGGGTGAGTCGATCCGGACGATCGACGGACAGCAGAAACGCGTCAAGGCGGTACAGGCGAAGAAGATCGAGGGGAACCCCGAGCATCCGATCAGCATGGGCGGCACCTGCGCCCGCGGGCAGGCCGGCGTGCAGGCGCTCTATCACCCCGATCGCATCCAGACGCCGCTCAAGCTCCTCGGACCGCGCGGCACGGGGCAGTATCAACCCATCACCTGGAAGGAGGCGCAGCAGCAGCTCGTCACCGCGCTGCAGCAGCAGCAAGCGTCGCCGCAGGCGATCGCGCTCCTCTCCGGCCGCCGCAACCGCGGCACCATGGGCACCGTCGTCGAACGCTTCGCCGCCGGCCTCGGCACGACACGTCGTCTCGTACGATCCGTTCGATCCCGCGCCCATCCGCAAGGCGATGGAACTGGTGACGGGCGTCTCGCGGCTTCCAGCCGTCGACTTCGCCCGCGCGAACTATCTGCTGTCGTTCAACGCGAACCTGTTCGAGACGTTCCTCTCGCCCGTGCGCTACATGCACTCGTACGGCGAGTTCCGCCAGGGACGCCCGGGCGTGCGCGGCAAGTTCGTCCACGCGGAGCCGCGGCTGTCGCAGACGGCGGCGTGCGCCGACGAGTGGCTGCCGATGAAGCCCGGCACCGAAGGCCTGCTCGCGCTCGCCATGGCTCACGTGATCGTCAACGAGAAGCTCTACGACGCCGACTTCGTGAATCAGAGGACGAACGGGTTCGCGGCATGGTCGGCCTCGCTCGGCGACTACGCGCCAGAGAAAGTGGCCGCCGCGATCGACGTGCCCGCCGCGTCAATCCAGCGCATCGCGCGCGAGTTCGCCGCGCGCCGGCCGAGCGTCGCCATCGGCGACAGCCGCGACGTCGCGTCGCTGACGGCGATCTTCGCGCTGAATGCGCTCGTGGGCGCATACGGCCGCCAGGGCGGCGTTCTGTTCGGGGCCGATGACATCAGTGGCCCCGTGCCGACTGCCGGCTCCGGACTCGCGTCAGGCCAGGAGCCGGAAGCCCGAAGCCAGAAGTCGATATTCACTGCGCTCATCGGTGCGATGGGGCAGAGCCAGATCAAGGCGCTGGTCGTGCTCGACACCAATCCTCTCTTCTCGCTGCCTGAAGCCGACAAGCTGCGATCGGCGCTCGCGAACGTGCCGTTCATCGCGAGCCTGGCGTCGTTTCTCGACGAAACCTCCGTCATGGCCGATCTGATTCTCCCGAGCCACGTCACGCTCGAGCGATGGGTCGACGATGTGCCGGAACCGGGCGTTGGATTCGCGGTGCGTACGCTCGGTCAGCCTGTCGTCGAGCCACGATGGGAGACCCGTGACCCCGGTGACGTCCTGATCGAAACGGCGAAGGCACTCGGAGGGAAGGCAGCCGAAGCCTTGCCGTTCGAGAACATGGCCGCCGCGGTGAAGGAATCGTTCCGCTCGGTTCACACGCTGCAGGCGGGTTCGACGGTCGACGCCGACTTCGAGGCGTTCTATCGCAAGGTGACCGCCGCGGGAGGATGGTGGAATCCCGCGCCTGCGGCGGCGGCCGCTGGGGCTTCCGCGCAGAGCGCTGCCTCCAGCGCCGGCCAAGGCTTCGATGAATTTCGTCGTGCCATCGCAGCCGGTGGCCGCACGGCCCTTTGCGGGCGACGTCGCCGGGATGCCGTACATGCTGCACATCTATCCGTCGGCCGCGTTCGCCGATGGACGCAGCGCGCATCTTCCGTGGCTGCAGGAAATGCCCGACCCGATGACCACCGTGATGTGGGGATCGTGGGTCGAAATCAATCCGGAAACGGCGCACAAGATGGAGATCCACGAAGGCGACGTGCTGACGATCCGATCGGCGCACGGCATCATCGAGCTCCCGGCATTCCTGTATCCCGGCCTGCGCCCGGACGTCATCGCGATTCCGGCGGGTCAGGGTCATACGCAGTTCGGCCGCTACGCGCAGAATCGCGGGGAGAATCCCCTGCGCATCAGCCAGTCGGTGCTCGACACCACGACGGGCGCGGTGCTGCAGACCGGCGTGCGCGTCGGCATCACCAAAACGGGACGGAATGTCAGGTTGGTACGGTTCGGCGCCAGCGATGCTCGCGCGCATCACGAGCATCCGTTGCATCAGATAAGAAACAGCAGGTTCGGGTGCTGGGTTCTAGGTTCTGGTTCTGGGTTCTGGATTCAAGAAGACTTCGGAACGTAAACCTAGAACGTAGAACCTAGAACTGGAACGTAGAACCTTGAACCCAGAACCAGAACCGCAGAGGGATTCAATGGCCCAGTGGGGAATGACAATCGACCTGGATCGCTGCACGGGCTGCGAAGCCTGCGTCGTGGCGTGCCATGCCGAAAACAATCTGCCGGTCGTCGGCGAGGAGCAGGCGGCCAACGGCCGGACGCATCAGTGGATTCGCATCGAACGCTACTGGGAGGGCGAATTCCCGAACATCCGGGCGCGCTTCATGCCGGTGATGTGCCAGCAGTGCGATGCGGCGCCCTGCGAGCCGGTCTGCCCGGTCAACGCGACGTATCACACGCCCGAGGGCCTGAACGCCCAGGTCTACAACCGCTGCGTCGGCACGCGCTTCTGCGCGAACAACTGCCCTTACACGGCGCGCTACTTCACCTGGTTCACGCCCGAGTGGCCGAGCCCGCTGAACGAGCAGCTCAACCCCGACGTCTCGATCCGCACGAGCGGCATCATGGAGAAGTGCACCTTCTGCGTGCAGCGCATCCGTCGCGCGCAGGACACGGCCAAGGACGAAAAGCGCGGCGTGCGTGACGGCGAGATTCAGCCCGCCTGCGCGCAGGCCTGCCCGGCGAAGGTGATCACGTTCGGCGACATGACCGACCCCGAGAGCCGCGTATCGAAGCTGGCGCATTCGCGCCGCGGGTATCGGCTGCTCGAAGAGCTCGGCACCCGGCCGCGCGTCGTGTACTTGAAGGAAGGGGACGCCTGACGTGGCTCAGACTCCGGCACCCTTTCATCCATCGGAAGCCCAGATCAATCGCGACCTGCTGGGTCCGCTCTTCAAGACCGGGCCGATGTACTACGTCATGCTCGCCCTGCTCCTCGCGGTGACCGGCATGGTGTTCGTCGCCTGGTTCTTCCAGCTGAAATACGGCATCGGCATGGCGGGCAAGAACCGCCCGTCGTTCTGGGGCCTCTACATCACGACGTTCGTCTTCTGGATCGGCATCAGCCACGCCGGCACGCTCATCTCGGCGATTCTGCGCGTCGTGCAGGCCGAGTGGCGCCGCCCGATCACGCGCTGCGCCGAAGCGATCACGACGTTCGCGCTGATAACCGGATCGCTCTTTCCGCTCGTCCATCTCGGGCGCGCGTGGCTGTTCTACTGGATGATCCCGGTGCCCAACAGCCGGTACCTGTGGCCGAACTTCCAGTCGCCGCTGATGTGGGATTTCATCGCCATCAACACCTACCTGACCGGCAGCGTCACTTACCTCTACCTGCCGATGATTCCCGACATGGCGGTCGCGCGCGATAAGTCCACCGGCTGGCGCAAGAAGATGTACCGCATGCTCGCGCTCGGATGGCGGGGAACGGAACGGGAATGGGTGCGGCTGGAAAAAGCCATCTCCATCATGGCGCTCATCATCATTCCGGTCGCCGTGTCGGTTCACACGATCGTGTCGTGGGACTTCGCGATGACGCTGATGCCGATGTGGCGCAGCACCATCTTCGGACCGTACTTCGTCGTCGGGGCCATCTTCTCGGGTATCGCGGCGCTGCTGATCGCGATGGTGCTCATCCGGAAGTACTTCAAGCTCGAGCACTACCTGTTGCCGATCCATTTCGACAACCTCGCGAAAATGCTGTTCGCGATGAGCCTGCTGTGGTTCTACTTCACGTTCACGGAGTACCTCGTGACGTGGTACGGCAACGAGGCGCCCGAGATGCCGGTCTTCTGGTCGAAGATTTCGGGCCGCTTCGCCCCGCTCTTCTGGCTGATGGTCGTCTGCAACTTCGTGATCCCGTTCCCGATTCTGGCGATCAAGAAGCTGCGGACGATTCCGCTCATCTTCGTCGCGTCGACCTGCATTCTCGTCGGCATGTGGCTGGAGCGGTTCCTGATTATCGTGCCCACGCTCACGCATCCGTACCTGCCGTACAACTACGGCACGTATTTCCCGTCGCTGACTGAAGCGGCCATCGCATCGGGCACGCTCGGCCTGTTCGTCCTGCTGTATTTCCTCTTCGCCAAGTTCAGCCCGATGATTTCAATCTGGGAGATCGAAGAGGGCTACACCGTAGCCAAACATTCCGTCGAATCCGCTCACCCTGCCAGCCTCGGCTCGACGGTCGAGGGCGACGTTCATCCGGCGCATTAGTCGTCAGTTTTCAGTCGTCAGTTTTCAGTTCTTAGTTTTAGTTTCTAGATTCTAGTTTTCAGTTTCAGATTCCCTATGGCCCAGACCTGCCTCGTCAAGTTCGCCGAGCACACGCAAGCGCGCGTCGCCGTGCGGCGCCTCATCAAGGACGGCATCGATCCCGAATCGATGGAGGTCATGTCGTCGCAGCCGATTCATGGCGAACGCGATCATTCCCGAGAAGAAGCCGACGAAGCTGCGCACCTGGGCGCTCTCTGGCGCCGCCATCGGGCTGCTGAGCGGTTTCGCGCTCGCCACGATCACGGCGTTGAACTACCCGCTGATCAAGGGCGGCATGCCCATCGTCGCGCCGTGGACCGTCGGCCTCATCACCTACGAAACGACGATGCTGGGCGCCGTGATCGCCACGCTGGTCGGCCTGCTGGTCGAGCTGGGACTGCCCAACTTCAAGAACCTGCCCTACGATCCCAGCGTCGTGGACGGAGGCATCGTGCTGGCCGTCGCATGTCCCGACGGCTTGCGTCAGACGGTGGAGACCGCCCTCAACGGGGCCGGGGCGACTAAGGTAAACTGGGTGTAATTATGACGATGAGATCCTTCCTTTCATTGACCGGAGCTCTTTCCCTCTTTTGCGTGACGGCGGTGTATGCCGCCGGCCAGGCCAAGCCCGCCGCCGCGGCGGCCGCCAGCCCGGAATCGATTACCAACGGCGCGGCGCTTTACAAACGTCAGTGCGTGATGTGCCACGGCGCCACAGGCCAGGGCGACGGTCCTGCGGCCAAGAACCTGAAGGGCAAGCTTCCGAACCTTTCGGACAAGGCGGTCATGTCGAAGCTGACCGACGCGCAAATCAACGAAGCCATCACCAACGGCAAGAAGACCGAGATCGGCAACATGCCCGCGCTCGGCAAGCGGCTGAAGCCGGAAGAGATCACGGACGTCGTTAACTATGTCCGGACGCTGGCGAAATAAGAGGGCTTAGGGCTCAGGGCTGAAGGCTCAGGGTCTGAAGGGCGCCGGAGTGATCCGGCGCCCTTTCTCTTTTTCAGACCTGAAAGAGCCGCGGGCGGCCCGACAGGTCGGTGGCCCGGCAGAACGTGCCGTCCGACTTGCGGCACAGAAATCCGGCGTCGACCAGGTCTGTCAGGACTTCCGTGCACGTCGGCGGATCGAGACTCCACAACCGGCCGGCCTGTGCAACCGTGAGCGTCAAGCCCGGCATCTCGCGGAATTCGCCGCGGACCCGATCTGTAATCGCAGCCGTTGACTGGGAGAGCAGAAGCATGGGGGCATCCTCCAGAAGTGTTGACGTCTGACGCACTCCGTTACATGGCTCTGCCATGCATGTCCTTCCGGCCGACATAATTCCAGCGTCGTGGCGTCTGACGCAGATCCTTTGCGATTCCTGTACCGGTGATAGGATTAACAGCTTCGTTCGACCGTTTCCTTCACGAGGACAAGACACGCGTATGACGCAAGACGCCCGAATCACCATCAGCAACGGCCGGCTCCAGGTTCCCGACAATCCGGTCATTCCGTTCATCGAAGGCGACGGCACGGGGCCCGACATCTGGCGCGCCAGCGTGCGGGTGTTCGACGCCGCTGTGTCAAAAGCGTACGGCGGGCGCCGCCAGGTGCAGTGGAAGGAAGTGCTGGCAGGCGAAAAATCGTTCAAGCAGGTGAACAGCTGGCTGCCGGACGAGACGCTCGATGCGTTTCGCACGTACCTCGTCGGCATCAAGGGGCCCCTCACGACACCGGTCGGCGGCGGCATCCGCTCGTTGAACGTCGCGCTGCGGCAGATGCTCGACCTGTTCGTCTGCCTGCGGCCCGTGCGGTGGTTCACGGGGGTTCCGTCGCCCGTGAAACACCCCGAAAAGGTGGACATGGCCATCTTCCGGGAGAACACCGAGGATATCTACGCCGGCATCGAGTACGCCGGCGGGTCGCCGGAAGCGCAGAAGATTCTCGATTTCTTCGCCAGGGAGTTTCCGAAGGAGTTCAAGAAGATCCGGTTCGGCACGGTTGAAGCCAGCCGCGAGTGGCAGGGATTGCTCGAGTCGATCGGCGCGCCAAAACGTGACGTCGGCCTGATGGTGGGGGTCGGCATCAAGCCGATCAGCTATCTCGGCACCGAGCGTCTGGTGCACAGCGCGATCAGCTACGCGATCAAGTACAAGCGCAGGAACGTGACGCTCGTGCACAAGGGCAACATCATGAAGTTCACCGAAGGCGCCTTTCGCGACTGGGGCTACAAGGTCGCGAAAGACTTCTTCGGCGCCGTCGAAATCGACGGGGGACCATGGTGCAGAATTCCGGACGGCAGGCCCGGCGCAGGCCTCGTCATCAAGGACTCGATCGCCGACATCACGCTGCAGCAGGTGCTGACGAGGCCGGACGAGTTCGACGTCATCGCCACGCCGAACCTGAACGGCGACTACCTGTCGGATGCGCTCGCGGCGCAGGTCGGCGGCATCGGCATCGCGCCGGGCGGCAACATCAATTCCCTGACCGGCCACGCCATTTTCGAAGCGACGCACGGCACCGCGCCGAAGTACGCGGACCAGGACAAGGTGAATCCGGGCTCGGTTGTGCTGTCGGGCGAGATGATGTTCCGCCACCTGGGCTGGACTGAAGCCGCGGACCTCATCATCAAAGGGATGGAAGGCGCCATCTCGGCCAGGACCGTCACCTACGACTTCGCGCGGCTGATGGAAGGCGCGAAGGAAGTGAAGTGTTCGGAGTTCGGTGATGCCATGATCAGGCACATGTGAACAGGCTGCTCTTCCCGCTGATCGCACTGGCAACCGCCATTGCCGCCGCGCAGGGCGGACAGCGATTTGCGATCGAAGAGGCCACGATTGCCGGCATTCACGCGGAGATGAAGGCCGGCCGCCTCACCTGCCAGGCGCTCGTCGAGCACTACCTGCGGCGCATCGACGCGTACGACAAGAAGGGACCAGCCCTCAACGCGCTCGTCGTCTCGAATCCCGCCGCCCTCAAGCAGGCCGCCGATCTCGATCGCCGGTACAAGACCGGCGTCCCTGCAGGACCGCTCCATTGCGTGCCGGCGATCGTCAAAGACAATTTCGAAACGATGGAATTGCAGAGCGCCGACGGCTCGCTGTCGCTGAAGGGATTCGTGTCGAACACCGACGCGTTCCAGGTGCAGCGCATCAGGAGAGCCGGCGCGATCGTGCTCGCGAAGTCGAACATGGCGGAGTTCGCCTTTACGCCATACGAGACGATCAGCTCGATCCTCCCCGGCTACACGAAGAATCCGTACGCGCTCGATCGCGTCACCGCGGGCTCGAGCGGCGGAACGGCGGCTGCCGTGGCGGCGAACTTCGGCGCGGTGGGTCTCGGCAGCGACACGGGCAACTCGATTCGCGGCCCGTCCTCGCACCAGAGCCTGGTGGGCATCCGCTCGACGATGGGGCTGACGAGCCGAGCGGGGGTGGCGCCGCTGAACCTGCTCGCCGACATCGCGGGTCCGATAACACGCACGGTCGAAGATGCCGTCGCCGTATTCCAGGTGATTGCCGGCGAAGATCCGAACGACCCCGTGACGCTCGCACGCGAGTACGTGCAGCCGGGGCTTCGTCCCGGCGGCCGTCCGGCGACGCTGCCCGACTACCGGGCGGCGCTCGTCCGCGACGCGTTGAAAGGCGCGCGCATCGGCATCCTCCGGCAGGCGTACGAGCGCGAATCGACCGATCCGGAGATCGTCTCGGTGTTCATGGCGGCGATCGAGGACGATGAAGCGGGCCGGCGCGACGATCGTCGATCCCGCCGCGGTCGATCTGACCCACGTGCAGCGCGTGCGCCGGCGGTCCCGCCTGCGGCGGCTTCAAGTACGACATGAATCGCTATCTGGCGGCGCAGGGCGATCGCGTGCCGGTGCATTCGGTGGAAGAGATCATCAAGAGCCGGAACTTTCATCCTTCTGTCGAGCTGCGGCTGCAGCGCGCGCAGGAGGGCGCCGAGAACGGCCCCGAAACACCGGCGTGCAAGGCCGAGGCGGACTACCGCGAGGCGTTTCGTGCGGCGGTCATGAAGACGATGGAGGCCGAGCGGCTCGATGCGTTCGTGTATCCGACGTGGAGCAATCCGCCGCGGCTCATCGGCGATCTGAACACGCCGCACGGCGACAACAGCCAGGTGTTCTCACCCACCACCGGCTTCCCCGCCATCCAGGTGCCGATGGGCTACACGCGCAATGGCACGCTGCCGGCGGGCATGACGTTCTTCGGCAAGGCCTGGGACGAGGTGACGTTGATCAAGCTGGCGTACTCGTACGAGCAGGCCACGCACCACCGCCGTCCGCCGGCCTCGACGCCACCGCTGAAGTAGGGTCAGCTACATCCTTCCACGGGTCGATCTAGTGCGGACATTGGTTGCACCAGACAAGGTTTCGGCGCCCGGCAGTTGGGCTGGCGTTGCTGCGGCGCGAAGCCGATGCGCAGGCGGCCGACACGAGATACAACCGACCGCGCGAGAAGCCGAGGGACCCGAGCGAGGACTGAAAGGCGAAGGCAGTGTCCTCGCGTCCGCGGCTCGCAGGGGGCCTCGAGCGCGTGTCCGGCCCCGGAGCTTCGGATTCGTGCCGCAGTAATGCCAGCCCGACTGCCGGACGGCGTTGGCGCGCGGAGCAGTTGGTTTAAGAGGGTTGTTCTACGACCGCAGGCCGGAGATGAGGACGAGCACCAGAAGTGCCGCGGCGAGGCCGAAGCCGAGCTGCAGCTTCTGCTTCACGAAGAGGACGCCCAGCCCGAGGCAGACGGCGGCGGCGACGAGCAGATACCAATAGAGCTCGTCGAGCGATTCGTCCACCTGCTGGTTGCCCGAGCGGCGTGCCGCGTTCTGGATGATGCGCGCGGCGATCTGCTCGTCGGGCGCCGTGCCGATCTCGAAATATTCGCCGTTGCCGGCCCGCGCGATCTCGCGCAGCGAGGTCCGGTCGATGGTCGATCGAATCGGCTCGAAGCCCGCCAGCACGATGCCCTTGTCGTCGCGCGGCAGCGGAATCATGCCGCCGTTCGACGTGCCGACGCCGATGACGTCCACGGCGATGCCGCGCTTGGCGGCCTCGTTGATGGCCCGCTGCACGATGCCGCTCCAGACCTGGCCGTCGGAGATGACGACGAAGGTGCGCGCGTTCTTGCTGGGCCCGTACATCTGCAGGTCGGTGTCGACGAGCTTGACGCCCCAGTAGATCGCGTCTTCCACGTTCGTGTTCCAGCTCGTCTCGTTCTCCAGCCGGAACGTCGGGGCGTCGTCCAGGTGATCGAGAAAGAACAGGATCGTGTTGGGATCGCGCGTCAGCCGCACCTGCGGCACCGCGATGTCGGCGAACGTCGCCAGCGCCATGCGATCGCCGGTCCAGCTGAGCGTCTTGGTGAGCGTGCGCACCCACTGCATCCCACGCTGCCAGCGATCGGTCCCCATGTCGCGCACGCGCATCGACGTCGAGCCGTCCAGGAGGAGCACGATATCGACGCCGGGACTGCGGACGATCGCGGTGATGCCCTGGGGTCTCGAGATCGCGAGGATGGTGAGCGACAAGCGCCGCAATGAGGGCGAGCCAGAACGCCAGCTCGCCGACCGGCGCGAATCGCTCGCGCACCGGAATGAGCCGCGCCGCCCGGTACCTCCGCGCGTCGCCCCTGCGGCGGATGACGTGCCAGCACCACAGGACGAACAGCAGGGCAGGGAACGCCAGCAGCCACAGATACAGCGGCTCGCCGAATCGCAACGACTGGAAATCAATCAATCGGTCGAGCACTTCCAATCCCTAATCCCCAATCCCTAATCCCCAGTCCCAGTCAGATCAGCCGCGCTTCCGCCGCGCGGCGCCGGTTCCGGCGGCTTGTTCCTGGCTCTGCTTGATTTCCTTCGGATCCATCGGAATCCGAATCTGGAACTGCTCCACCTTCAGGTCCTTCGGCGGCTCGCCGGGATCGCCGTGCATGTTCGGATCGCTCTCGACGTCTTCCGCCTTCATGTTCTGGCAGCGCCTTCCGCTTGCCGGCGCCAACCTCTTCGCGCATCCGCACCGCCAGCTCGTAGTTGAACGCGACGTCCTGCCGCTCGACACCCGCGCGCAGCGCCTCGTTGTAGGCGCGAACCGCCGCGTCGAGATTCTTGAGGAGCGTCACGCGATCCTGCGGTCCGCGCTGCGCCACGCGATACAGGGCGTTTGCCGCCAGCACGCGCATCTCCGGATCGACCGATGCGGCGTCATCGGCCGTCGCCGCCTGGCGGGCCACCTCGATGAGGTCGGCATAATCCTTCTGCCAGTACTGAAGCGTGGCGCGGCGGCGGTGAATGTCCTTGAGCGCGTTTTCGGAGACCAGGGGCACGCCCGCGATCTCCTCCTCGAGCTTCGCGTATTCAATCGCGGGATCGGCGAAGTCGAGCACCGCCATGTCTTCCTGGGCAATGGCCATCCTGCGCTCGAACAGTCCCGCCGACAGCAAGACGCTGCCCAGCAGGGCGAACACGATGGCAACGACGAAGATGGGAATTGAGCGCCGCATGTTGGCTCCTGGTTGCGCGCGTGCTCAGGGAAACGTCCTGAACACCCGCAGACTCATCTGCAGCCCCAGCGCGAGCGTCCACAGCATCACGGCGGCCAGCGCGAACTTCTGGTAGCGCGGCTGCTTGACGGCGTACTCGCGCACGTTCGACGCGGCCGGTCGCGGCCGCGTCGATCTCCTTGATGGCCTGCATGATGGTTTCCTGGCTCGCCGCCGGGATAGAACCTGCCGCCGGTCGCGTCGATCGCCTTCTTCCACACCTGATCGGGAACGACGTCGAAGAGGCCGCGCGCGTACGCGGTGCGAATCATGTAGACCGGCACCTTGTTGTCGACCGCCTTCTTCAGCACCTGATCGAGCGACATGTTGCCGATCTGCACGTTGTTGTCCTGGCCGTCGCTGAAGATCACCATGATGTTGCCCGACGATTCGAGAAAGTCGAAGGCGTTGAAGAGATCGACCCCCTCGTCGATCGCCTTCATGATGATCGTCCCCTGATCGGGAAACCGCTGCCATTCGTTGACGTCGCTGATCATCTTGAGGCTGAGCAGCAGGTTGTCGTAGTCGGTCGTGAACGGCGTGATGACGTACGCCTCGTTCCCGAACTGCTCGAGCGCGATCAGATCGCGGTAGTGCCCCTTCATCCGCACGCGGATGAAATACTCCGCCGCCGCCATCGTGTTCGAGAAGGCCGTGTCGCTCTGCGTCTTCAGCTGCTGGCCGCTGAACGGCGACAGCATGCTGAGCGAGGCGTCCATGATGACGGCGATGCGGCGGCCCGGATACGACACCTGGCGGCCGACAAGCGTGGAGTACGGATCGGCCAGCGCGAGGCAGAAGAACGGCAGGCCCGCCAGAAACAGCAGGAACGGCGCGTGCCGCACGAACGCCAGCGGCGAGCGCCGAATGCGCGGCAGCATCGCCGGCAGCGCGATCGCCGTCCGGCCGGGCAGCCGGCCCCGCAGCGAACGCCAGACGACCAGCGATCGCCGCCATCACGGCGAAGCAGCGCCGTCGCGAGCAGCGCCGCGTTCTGCGACGCGAAGACCAGATCGCGCGATGCCCGAGTCGCGCCACTCGCCCAACGTGCTGCGCGACGAGCTCGATGAGCGCGTTCAGCGTGCCCATGTCTGTCGTGCGCCTGCGCTCTCGGCGTGCGGCTTGCTGCGGCCGAACGCGGCGCCACTGCGGACGCGCAGCCGCTTCACGGCGTCCTGCGCCTTCGGCGAGCGCGGCGTCGAGCGCGACGCCGTCGAGCGTCGCCGTTGCGGCTGTACCGCGCGGCCGTGAACGACACCGAGCGGCTGGCTGAGCGATCGCCACAACTCGGCGCCACGCGCTCGGCGTGTATGCCGTTCGACGCCGGCGATTCAGGCGTCACGGCCGCCGACAGCATCGTCGTCTTGCCCCGCAGGGTGCGCGAGCCCGGCGGCGCGGCAACCTGCCCTTCACTCGGCGGCGTGTCGCGATCGACTTCCTTGCTGACTCGACCGGACGCGACAAGCGCGACCGCCCCGGCCAGACGAAGCGCCGCCGCCGCCCGCCCGGCCAGCTCGCCGCTCCAGCCCTCGCGCTAGCTCGCCGCCCGCACGGCGCCGAGCTCGCGGACGGCCGCGCGCAGCACGGTCACCGGCGAGACCGTCCGATGCGCGCGCCGCCGCGGCCGCGCGCCGCTTGACGGCCGCGCGCGCCAGCGAGCATCACCGACCATCAGCGCCGCGAGCGACGAACGCGACGCCCGCGACGATCAGCAGCAGGTTCGATCGGAACAGGCGCGTCTCGACGTCGCCGAACGTGTCGGTCGGCGTATCGCGGATGTCCGACGGCGCCCGGCGGAACGAGCGACAGCACCCGGATCGGGCACCGGCACGAGCGAATACTGCGCCTCGCGGCCCTGCGAGCGCCGCGCCGCCCTGCAGCGAGTTCTGCACCCGATAGCTGATCTGCAGCCGCGGCAGCGGGACTTCCTTGCCGAAGAACTCCTCGCCGAGCACGCGCATCGTGTACCGGTACTGGAAGAACTTGCGCGGCGCTGTTCAGGATGTCGCGGAACCGCTGCCCGCCGACGATCTCGAACGGCACCAGATGCAGCGCCGACGGCTCGAGGCTCGACTCGTCGACCACCACCGTCACCCGCTCGGTGTCGAGCACCGCGCACGTCAGCGTCAGCTGAAAGTGCTCGCCGACGCGCACCGCGCTGCGATCGGTCTTCCACCAGCACTCGATCGGAGCGACGGACACGTCGACGAGTTCGTGCGCGGGTTCGTCGGGTTCGTGGGGTTCGTCGGGTTCGGCCGGCGAGCGCGCGGCATCGCGCGGCGACCGAGCGCGGCGCCAGCACGGCCAGCTCAGCGTGACACCCGTCGCTGCTCCAATCCCTAATCCCGAATCCCTAATCCCTAGTCCCTGGCGTCATCATGCCTTTCGCAGCCTCCTCACCATGACGAACTCCAGCAGCGCCGGCAGGCTCTGCTCCTGATCGACGCCGAGCCGCAGCACGTCGAGGCCGCGATCGTGCGCCTGCCGCTCGAGATCGTCCTGCCATGCGCGCACGCGTGCCGACAGCTCGCGCAGCTCGCGCCGCGACATCAGCCGCGTCTCGCCCGTTTCGACGTCGAACGCGCTCACCCATCCCGCCGACACGTCCGGCAGCTCGAACGCGAACGCGCTGTCGATCATCACGAGAAACACGTCGTGCACCGAGTTGAGCTCGGCAAGCTCGCTTGATGCGCTCGGCGGCGTCCTCGAACAGAAAATCCGAAATCACCGGCAGCAGCGTCGTCCGCCGCAGATGCCCGCCGATGGTCGTCGCGAGCCGCTGCCCGGCTTCACCTCTTCCATGCCGACGCGCCCCTGATACGCGTCGAGGCAATGGATGACGTGGCCGCGGCCGACGCGCGGACGGATGGCCGCCATGCTGCGCGAAGCCCTTGTCGAACGTGATGATGCCGAACATGTCCTGGAAGTACACCGCCGACAGCCCGATGGTCGCCATCGCCCGCGCGATGCCGGCGGCGATCGGCGTGCCCGCCGATGCCGCATCGCGTCGACGGCGACTGATCGGCGACGACGACGATCGGCGCGGTGCCGGGCTGCTCGTATTCGCGGACCACCAGCGGATTGAAGTTGGTGAGCGTCGACTGCGGCCAGTCGATCGACGACAGCCGATCGCCGGCCTGCCAGTCGCGCAGTCCGACGAAGTCGACGCCGGTACCGTGAAACACGCTGCCGTGATCGCCGAGCGTGTACTCCTTCATCCGCTCGCAGCACGCGCAGCTCGATCTCGGTGATTTCGGCGAAATCGACCAGCTCGGCCGGGCTGCGGTCGTTCATGGAATCGGCACCTTCGTCGACGATGTCCTCGATCACCTGTTCGGAGGTGATCGCCGTGGCTGGTGGCGTGCGGGCCCAGCCAGATGCGGTGGCCGAGCATGTACTTCGCGAGATCCTGCACGTCCTCGGGATACACTTCGTCGCGCGCTGCCGCACCAGCACCGCCCACACCTTCACGAGGCGGCCCCAGCAGATCGTGGCGCGCGGCGACGCGCCGAGGTCGACGTGCTGCTCGACCATCTCCGACGGCGAGCGGAACCTCCAGTCGGTCTCCGCGTTGTACGGCCGCGTGGCGCCGACCAGCCGCCGGATGTACTTGCCGAGCTTCTCGTGCAGGAACACTTCGCGCGTGATCACGCCGCGCAGCTGCACGATGCGCTCCTTCGACATCAGCGTGTTGAGCCGCACCTGCTTGAAGTCGAAGTTCACGAGCTTCTGCTCTTCATCGGGCGGCAGATAGCCGATGTTCACCATGATGGCGAAGCGATCGGTCGCCGCTTCCGACAGCGGAAACGTGCCCTGCCCCAGCTCGACCGGATTCATCGTCGCGATCGCGAAGCTGAACGTCGGCAGGTCGTAGGTCGTCTTGCCGACGGTGATCTTGCGATCCTGCAGCCCTTCGAGAAACGCGCTCTGCGACTTCAGCGGGATGCGGTTGATCTCGTCGAGCAGGATGACTTCGGCCGACGCGAGCGGGCCGAACTCGGTGATGAACGCGCCGGTCGCGGGGTTGATCATCTGGAAGCCGACCACTTCGGTCGGCTGCAGGTCGGCGCGTCCCTGGATCCGCGCGAACTTGGCGTCGCTGATGGCGGCGATGATGACGCCGAAGAACGTCTTGCCGATGCCCGGGCACGCCGCGCAGCAGCAGGTTGCCGGCGTTCACCTGCCGCTGCTCGTCCTTGTCGTAGGTCGTCGGAATCTCCGACATCAGCACGACGTTGGCGAGCGCCTTTTCGGTTTCGTATCCGACCAGCGCCTTGCCGGCCTCGGCGACGATGGCTTCGTGAAAGTCGATGGCTTCTTGCAGCTCAGGATGCACGATATTGGTCGTCCGATACGGGCTCGAGCCACTCGGTGGTCAGAGTTCAGGTTGACGGCGAAGTGCGCCATTCTGGTCGCCGGACGCGGCGCCGTGCCAATGTTTTTCGTCGGGCTCGATGCAGATCGGCGTCGCCGGCGGCAATCGTCGCGCACCGGCTCGCCCCATTTCTGCACCAAGCCGCGCCCTTCCTTGACGAGCAGCAGCTGCGGCGCGCTGTGGCGGTGCCAGTTGGTCCGGCCGCCCGGCTCGAACTCGACGAGATAGACGATGACCGACTGCCGGCCGTCCTCGACCATCGGCAGCCGCTTGACGCGCGCCGAACCGACGAAGTTCTTCGGATCGGCCGGCTCGAATCGGATCCTTGCGCCGCGAACAGCTTCATCGGAAGCGACAACTATATTCCAAACCGGGAACCAGAGACTCGAGAGAACTACGAGAATGCTCCTCGAGCGGCTTCGAGTGACTTCGTTCGTCGGTTACGTGGCCTTTCTCGGCGATTTTCGCCCAGGTGTCGCGCAGCGAGACGGTGCGGTTGAAGACGAGCGCGCCCGGCGCTGGAGTCCGGGTCGACGCAGAAGTAGCCGAGGCGCTCGAACTGGTAGCGCGCGCCGGCCGGCGCGCCGGCGAGGCTCGGCTCGACCTTGGCGTCGCGCATGCACTTCGAGCGAGCGCGGATTCAGATGCTCGAGGTAGTTCTCGGTCGCCGCCGGGATCCTCGTGCGTGAACAGCCGATCGTAGAGGCGCACCTCGGCGTCGAGCGCGTGCGCGGCCGACACCCAGTGCAGCGTCGCCTTCACCTTGCGGCCGTCCGGTGAATCGCCGCCGCGCGTCGCCGGATCGTAGGTCGCGCGCAGCTCGACGATCTCGCCGGTCGCCGGATCCTTCACCACGCCCGTGCACTTGATGAAATACGCGCAGCGCAGCCGCACTTCGTTGCCCGGCGACAGGCGGAAGAACTTCTTCGGCGGGTCCTCCATGAAGTCGTCGCGCTCGATGTACAGCACCCTGCCGAACGGCACCTTGCGCGTGCCCGCCGACGGATCCTCCGGGTTGTTGATGACGTCGACCTCTTCGACCTGGCCGTCCGGATAGTTCTCGATGACGACCTTCAGCGGATTGCAGCACGCCCATGCACGCGCGGCGCGCGCAGGTTGAGGTCTTCGCGGATCGCGTGCTCGAGGTTCGCGATGTCGACCACGTTGTTCGCGCTTGGCGACGCCGATGCGCTCGCAGAAGTTGCGGATCGACTCGGGCGTGTAGCCGCGGCGGCGCAGCCCGGAGATCGTCGGCATGCGCGGATCGTCCCAGCCGCTGACGTGCCCGCCCTCGACGAGCTCGAGCAGCATCCGCTTGCTCATCACCGTGTAGTTCAGGTTCAGGCGCGCGAACTCGATCTGGCGCGGGCGCGGCGGACGCAGGCCCAGCGCGTCGAGATACCAGTCGTAGAGCGGCCGGTGATCCTCGTACTCGAGCGAGCAGAGCGAGTACGTGACCCCCTCGATGTAATCCGACTGGCCGTGCGCCCAGTCGTACATCGGGTAGATGCACCACGCGTCGCCGGTGCGCTGATGCGGCGTCTTGCGAATCCGGTACATCACCGGATCGCGCATGTTGATGTTGCCCGACGCCATGTCGATCTTCGCGCGCAGCACGTGCGCGCCGTCCTCGAACTCGCCGGCGCGCATGCGGCGGAACAGATCGAGGTTCTCCTCGACCGATCGATTGCGGTACGGGCTCTCGCGGCCGGGCTCGGTGAGCGTGCCGCGGTACTCGCGCATCTGGTCGGCCGTCAGGCTGTCGACGTACGCCTTGCCGTCGCGGATCAGCTGCTCGGCCCATTGATAGAGCTGCTCGAAGTAGTCGGACGCGTGATACAGGTGCTCGCCCCAGTCGAAGCCGAGCCACCGGATGTCGCGCTCGATCTCGTCGACGTACTCCTGCGATTCCTTGACCGGGTTGGTGTCGTCGAAGCGCAGGTTGCAGCGCCCGCCGAACTCCTGCGCGATGCCGAAGTCGATGCAGATCGCCTTGGCGTGGCCGATGTGCAGCCGGCCGTTCGGCTCGGGCGGAAACCGCGTGACGATCGTGCCGCCGTGTTTGCCCGAGTCGCAGGTCCTGCGCGACGATTTCGCGGATGAAATCGCGCGGCGGCGCTTCGGGGCGGCTCTCGGCGCTGGGACTGGACATGAGGTGACAATTCTCGCATATGGCAGAATGGCAGGCCAATGCGGGGCAGAAATGACGGCACCAAGGGCGAATGAGCCTGGCAGTTCAGCGCTGTCCGGCCGATCCGATCGCGCTCTTCAAGCGCTGGTTTCGCGACGCCGAACGCGCCGGCGACGCCGCTGCCCGAAGCGATGGCGCTCGCGACGGCGACGCGCGACGGGCGTCCGTCGGTGCGGATGGTGCTGCATCGCGGCTTCAGCCGCGGCGGGTTTGTCTTCTACACGAACTACAACAGCCGCAAGGCCGCCGAGCTCGTCGAGAATCCTCACGCGGCCGTCGTGTTTCACTGGCCGCGACTCGAACGGCAGGTGCGCGTCGAAGGCCGCGTCGAGAAATTGACGCGCGCCGAATCCGAACGCTATTTTCAGAACGCGCCCGCGCGAGAGCCGGCTCAGCGCGTGGGCGTCGCCGCAGAGCGCGAGAATTCCAGGACGATCGTTTCTCGAACGACGAGTTCGAGCGCGTCGCAGGCGCGCTTCGGCGACAAGAAGATTCCGTGTCCGCCGTTCTGGGGAGGCTTTCGAATTGTCGCGGAATGTATCGAGTTCTGGCAGGGACAGCCGCATCGTCTGCACGATCGTGTCCTATATCGCGAAAAGAGAAGTGGCTGGACGAATTTCCGGCTCGGCCCTAGAGAAAACGTTTCAATTCCCATGATACGGGTAAGCAACAGGACATGGGCCGTCGTTATAGAGCAGTGATGAAACCGATCGAAGACACCACCCTGGCGCTGCCCCACTTGTTGCCACGGCGCCGTACGAGGCGCGGCCGCTCGGACAGGCGCTCGACTTCCTGCGCGTGCTCTGGGCGATCAATCACGGGCTCGCGACGACATCTCGATACATGAAGTCGAAGTACGGCGTGACGGGACGCCAGCGGCTCATCATTCAGGTCGTCAACGAATTTCCCGGCATCTCCGCGGGCGACCTCGCCAAGGTGCTGCATCTCGATCCGAGCACGCTGACCGGCGTGCTGCAGCAGATGGGCCAGCGCGGGCTTCTGCAGCTGCAGCCCGACGTGCGCGATCGGCGCCGGCTGCGGATTCAGCTCACGACCAAGGGACGGCGCATGAGCCACATGGCCGTCGGCGCCATCGAAGCCGCGGTCTCGCAGAACGCTGTCACGCGTGTCGCCGGCCAAGCTCAAGGCCACGCGCGAAGTGCTGGCGCTGCTCGCCGATAATTTGGATCGGCACGACGTCGAAGCACTGACAGACCAGGCCACATCCGCCTGAACGATCCAAAAATTTAGAGATTTACGCAGTAATACCGAGGGCGTCCGCCTGCGAGCGGAGCACTCCGCTCGTGCGACAAAAGCGTCGACACGTCGCGGAGTGGGTTGCACAGCGCGGCAAAGCCGGTCAGAATACTCTCCGTTCGGGTGGCAGCGTTCTTCTCCGTAAGCTCGTCCGTTACATCCTTCATTCCGGTTACGATTTTTGAGCCTCAACGCACTTCATCCTTCGTTCGACCTCCGTCACACGTCCGTTGCCGCCCGGACGTAGCATTCGTCTCAGGAGCCGTCGCGGCTCCGTCAATCGGATTTTTCTGGAGAGCACATCATGAATTCAGGCCGCAGTTCCTGGATCGCTGCGTCTCGCGGTTCTCGCGTTGTGCACCGTGTCGTTGCTCACCGGCTGCGTCCGCGCAGGGCGTGACGACCGGCAGCATCGGCGGCATCGTCACCGGCGCGCAGAAGCAGCCGGTCGCCGGCGCCAGCGTCATCGCCATCCACGAACCGTCGGGCACGAGCTACGAAGCCACGACGCGCGCCGACGGGCGCTACTCGATTCCGAGCATGCGCGTCGGCGGCCCCTACACGGTTCAGGTCGTCTACGTCGGCGGCGGCGGCGGCGCGCGTTCGCGCCGAAGACGGTCGAGAACATCACCGTCAACCTCGGCGTCGACCACCGACGTCGAACGTCAGCGTCGAAGCGATCACCGTCGCCGAAGAAGTCGAAGTGACCGGCGCAGAGCGATCCGGTGTTCGCGTCGACGCGAACCGGCGCCGCGACGCACGGTCAACCGCGACGACATCGCGCAACCTGCCGACGATCGCCGGGCGCATCGAGTCGATCACGCGGCTGACGCCGCAGGCCAGCGGCACGTCGTTCGCCGGCCAGGACAACCGCCTGAACAACATCACGGTCGACGGCTCGTACTTCAACAACTCGTTCGGTCTCGGCGCGGCCAGCCGGGCGAGCGCACCAACGTCGCGCCGATCTCGCTCGAATCGATCGAGCAGGTGCAGGTGAGCATCGCGCCGTACGACGTGCGGCAGGGCAGCTTCGTCGGCGCCGCCGTGAACACCGTGACGCGCAGCGGCACGAACCAGTTCAGCGGCGTCGGTCTATCACCGGATGCGCAACGAGGACTTCGTCGGCACGGAGGCGCACGGGCCTGACGGTGAATCCGGGCACCTTCACGTTCCGCGATACCGGCGTGTGGGCCGGCGGCCCGATCGTCAGGAACAAGCTGTTCGCCTTCGGCAACTACGAGAACGAGGAAGACAAGCGGCCGCTGCACACGCTTCCGCGCGAACACCGGCGGCGAAGCCGGTCGGCGGCAGCGTGACGCGCGTGCTCGGCGTCCGACCTCAACACGCTCAGCGCGTTCCTCTCGCAGAGACTTCAACTACGACACCGGCGGCTACGAGAACCTCGACGACCCGACGCCGGCCAAGCGGTATCTGCTTCGGAGCGACTTCAACCTGAACAACAGCAACAAGATCAGCTTCCGCTACAACCAGCTCGATTCGAGCTCGGCCAAGCAACCTGTCGACGCTCCTCGTCGGCCGGCATCGGCCGCACGCTCGGCGGCAGCAACGGCGCCTGCACTTCGACGTCGTCCAACTACACGCATTCTCGAGAACATCAAGTCGGGCATCGGCGAGTGGAACTCGGTGCTCGGCAACACGATGTCGAACAACCTCATCGTCGGCTACACGTCGAACGACGAGAGCCGCGCGCGACATCGACAAGCTGTTCCCGTTCGTCGACATCCTCGCACGGACGGCACGGCCTACATGTCGTTCGGCTCCGAGCCGTTCACGGCGAACAACGAGCTGCGCTACAAGACGTTCCAGCTGCAGGACAACTTCACGAAGTTCGGCACGAAGCACTCGCTCACCTTCGGCGCGCACGACGCAGCGCTACCAATCGGAGAACGTGTTCTGGAGCTGCTGCCCGCAGAGCAACTACATCTACAACTCGCTGGCAGGACTTCTACACCGACGCGAACGACTACCTGGCCAACCCGAACCGGACGACGTCGCCCGTCACGCTGCGCCGTTTCAAGGTGCGCTATTCGAACATGCCCGGCTCGAAAAGCCGCTGCAGCCGCTGAAGGTCTGGTACAGCGGCGCGTACGCGCAGGACGAATGGCGGCCGCGCCGCAACCTGACGGTGACGGCGGGCGTCCGGTTCGACGTGTCGGTGTTCGAGAACACGGCGTATCGCAACGCGAACGCCGATGCGCTGACGTTCCGCGATGAGGACGGCTCGCCGGTGCAGTACTCGACCGGCGAGCATGCCCGAGCACGAAGATCCTCTGGTCGCCGCGCGTCGGCGTCAACTGGGACGTCGCGCGGCAACAGCGCACGCAGGTGCGCGGCGGCACCGGCCTCTTCACCGGCCCGCCGCTCTACGTGTGGATCTCGAACCAGCTCGGCAACACCGGCGTGCTCATCGGCGAGCTGCATCGTCGACAACACGACGGCGTTGCGCCGTTCAACCCGACCCGAACACTACAAGCCGGCCAACGTCACCGGCGCGGCGCGGCGAGCTTCGAGCTGAACGTGACCGACCCCGACTTCAAGTTCCCGCAGGTCTGGCGCACCAACTTCGCGCGTCGATCACCGGCTGCCCGGCGGCATCGACCGGCACGGCGGAGTTCATCTACAACAAGGACGTCAACGGCATCTACTACATCAACGCCAACCTGCCGGCGGCGCAGTCGTCCTTCACCGGCGTCGACCAGGCCGCGCTGGCCGGGCGCGTGCGACGGCGCAACGGGCCGTGCGTCATCGAATCAACAACGCCGGGCAATCAGTCACCAGCGCGATCGTGATGAAGAACCAGAGCATCGGCAAGTCGTGGAACCTCTCGGGCAGCCTGTCGAAGACGCTGTTTCACGGGCTCGTCGCTCAGCGGCGCCTACAGCTACGGCGAAGTCGCAAGAACACGATCGATCCGGGCTCGACGGCCTTCTCGTCGTGGGCGCACAACCAGCACGCCGGCGATCCGAACAACCCGGGCCTCGGGCACTCGAGCGTCGCGCAGGGACATCGCGTGTTCGTGCAGACGTCGTACACGCAGGTCGTACTTCGGCTTCGGCGCGACGACGATCTCGGCGTTCTGGGAAGCGAAGCCAGCTAACGGCGCCGAACTTCTCGCACCGACGGCCAGCTATGTGTTCGCCGGCGACATGAACGGCGACGGCGTCTCGGGCAACGACCTGATCTACATCCCGAGGGACACGTCGGAGATGAACTTCGTCGACGTTCACGCACACGAACGGCACGGCGTTCACCGCCGCCGAGCAGGCGCGGCGTTCGAGGCCTACATCCAGCAGGACACGTATCTGAGCAAGCACCGCGGCGAGTACGCCGAGCGCGGCGGCCTGTTCTTCCCGATGGTCAAGCGCATGGACCTCAGCATCATCGCAGGATGTGTTCCACAACATCGGCGGCAAGCGCAACGCCGGCCAGTTCCGGATCGACTTCACGAACTTCGGCAACCTGCTGAACCACAACTGGGGCGTCAGCCAGCGCTTCGTCGTGCCGATGACGCAGGCGAACGGCGCGCAGATTCTGACCAACGCCGGCGTCGATGCGCAGGGACGGGCCAGCTACCGCATGGCGGTCGCCAACGATCAGCTGGTGACCAAGTCCTTCCAGACGGACCGACCGAGCGCTGACCGACGTGTATCAGTTCATGCTGAGCTTCCGGTATACGTTCAACTAGTCGGTGAGTTGGTAGCTGGTAGCTGTCTGGTGCAGTTCTGTGCAGTTGAGGGCCGGTGCGAAAGCGCCGGCCCTTGTTTTTCCACGCCCGATCCCCAATGCTATCCCTAATCCCCAATCCCTAATCCCGAGTCGCCTGCCCGTAAACTTGAGTCCCGCTCTGGTAAGATCAAAGTTCTGGAGGGTGATGTGAAGGGACGACCGAACGGGTGGCTGAGCGGGTTTGCGTTGTGGCGCTCTCTGACCGGGGCTGTGGTGGAGGGTCGACGCCGCCCCCGGCCGGCAACACAGGCCCTTCATCATCCCCTGCCACCCCCAGCAACGTCTCCCTCGACAAGAACGCGTATCCGGTCTTCCCGGACGCCGACGCCGGCGCCGACCCGGCGGTGCCCGCCGAGCAGGGCGGCAAGGGATTCACGGGCGAGGGGTGGGAAACCAACACCGACTTCGATCTGATCGGCGATCCGCGGGCCGTCAAGGGCGGCGTCTTCCGCGCAGGCGACATGCCCGACTTCCCGGCGACGCTGCGTACATCGGTCCCGAACGTCACGGCCTGGAACTACGATGCTCCACGGCCTGGTCTACGAGACGCTGCTCGGCCTGCATCCGACGACGCTCGAGTACATCCCGGCGCTCGCCACGCACTGGCAGATTTCGCCCGACAAGCTGACCTTCCGCTTCCGGATCGATCCGAACGCCCGCTTCACGACGGCACGCCGGTCACGTCGGACGATGTCGTCGCGACGCTGGAAGCTGCTGACCGACAAGAGGCTGCAGGATCCCGCTCAGAACGCTGATCTTCGCGAAGTTCGAACAGCCGGTCGCCGAGAGCAAGTACATCGTCCGGTAAGGCCAAGGACAGCTGAACTGGCAGAACTCTACTGTACTTCTCGCGGCATGCTCATCTTTCCGGCGCACGTTCTGAAGGACGTCGACGGCGCCGCGCTACATCAGCGACTACAACTTCAAGATGCTGCCGGGCACCGGTCCGTACATCGTCGACGCGAGCAGGATGTCGATCAAGGGCAACGTCGATCACGATCCGCCGGCGCAACGACTACTGGGCGGAGAAGCATCGCCGCAACGTCGGCATCGAGCAACTTCGACGAGATTCGCGAGATCGTCGTCCGCGATCGCAATCTCGAGTTCGAGATGTTGAAGAGGGGCGACCTCGACTACTACTTGGTGACAGCGCGCGCAGATGTGGGTCGCAGGAGCTGAACTTCGACAAGATTCAAGCGCGGCCTGATCCAGAAGCGCAAGATCTTCAACCACGACCCGCAGGGTATCCAGGGCATCGCCTTCAACACGCGGCGCGCAGCCGTACGACGACGTCCGGGTGCGCAAGGCGCTGCGGCACCTGTTCAACCGCGAGCTGATGATCGAGAAGCTGTTGTTCAACGAGTACGTGCCGCTGAACTCGATGTTCCCGGGCAGCGATCTACGAGAACCCGAACAACGAGAAGATCAAGTACGACCCGCAGACGGCGCTGCAGCTGCTCGCCGAGGCCGGGTGGAAGGACCGCGACGCCCAGGGACGCCTGGTGAAGAACGGCCAGCCGCTGGCGCTCGAGCTGCTCTACTGACGATCAGGCAGTCCGAGCGGTTCTTCACGGTCTACCAGGAAGATCTGCGCAAGGTCGGCATCACGCTGAACCTGCGCTGTCACGTCCGAAACGCTGATCAAGCTGCTCGACGAGCAGCAGTTCGACATGGTCTCGATCGGCTATGGCGGCGGCGGCCGTTTCCGAACCCGGAGACGCAGTCTCCAGTCGACGCTGGCCGACCAGAAGAACACCAACAACATCACCGGCTTCAAGAACAAGCGGGTCGACGAGATCATCGAGGTCTACGACAACGAGTTCGACCTCGAAGAAGCGCGTCGACGCTGCTGCGCGAGCTCGACGGCATCGTCACGCAGCGAGCATCACTACATCCTCGAGTGGACGGCGCCGTTCAGCGCATCGCTGTACTGGAACAAGTTCGGCCAGCCCGAAGGGATCATCACGCGCATCGGCGACTACCGCGACATGCCCGTCGCTGTGGTGGATCGACCCGCAGAAGAACGCAGCAGCTCGAGGAGGCGCATGAAGCGACCCGTCGATGAAGCTCGGCGGTGGGCCGAGTCGAGGACGCAGTACTGGCTCGAGTTCGCGAAGCGAGCGAGCAGAGCGCGGCAGCCAGCGGCCAGCGCGATGACCGGCTACTTTCATCCGCCGGCTGCTGCTGATCATCCCGACCTTCCTCGGGATCACGCTGGCGGTGTTCGTCATCATGCACTTCGTGCCGGGCGGACCGGTCGAGCGGCAGATCATGCGCTACAAGATGGCGCATGGCGCAGGAAGGCGGCGGCGGCGGCGGCGGTCGGGCAGTCGGCATGGAGATTCCTGCCGGAAGCGCATCGAGGAGATGAAGCGGTACTACGGCTTCGACAAGCCGGTGCACATCCGCTACGCGCATGTGGCTGTGGAACGTCGCTGCACCTCGATCTCGGGACACTCCTACATCTACCAGGATCCGGTCTGGGACGTCATCAAGTCGCGTTTCCCGATCTCGATCTTCCTCGGCCTCACCGGCTTCCTGCTCAGCTATCTCGTCTGCGTCCCGCTCGGCGTGCTGAAGGCGGTCAAGCACGGCTCGCAGTTCGACTTCGTCAGCAGCGTCGCTCGTGTTCCTCGGCTACTCGGTTCCCGGGCTGGGCGCTCGGCACGGCGCTGCTGGTGCTGTTCGGCGGCGGCAGCTTCTGGAGCGTGTTTCCGCTCGGCGGCTTCCGGCCCGACAACTGGGAGTATCTGAGCTTCTGGCGAGAAGATCACCGGCCAGGTCCACCACATGTTCCTGCCGGTGCTCTGCTACATGGTCGGCGTCGTTCGCGACGCTGACGATCCTGACGAAGAACTCGCTGATGGAGAACCTCGGCAGGACTACGTGCGCACGGCGTTCGCCAAGGGGCTGACCGAGCGGCGCGTGATCTTCGTCCATGCGCTGCGCAATTCGCTGATTCCGATCGCCACCGGCCTGGGCCACGTCATTCAGCCTGATTCTGGCCGGCTCGTTCCTGATCGAGCGGGTCTTCAACATCGACGGCATGGGCTATCTCGGCTACACCTCGATCCTGCAGCGCGACTACCCGGTCGCGCTCGGCATCCTGGTGATCAGCAGCCTGCTGATGCTGGTCGGCAACATCCTCTCCGACATCATCTACGCGGTCGTCGATCCGCGCATCCGCTTCAAATGACGACCGGACGTCGACCCAGACCGGCGTCGCCGCAGCCGGATCCCGCGACCGGTCCGCGGCCGCGCGTCGGAATCGATCTTTCAGAAAGCGGCTCCGGAAGTTCCGGCGGCTCAAGCGCGGCTACTACTCGTTCCTGCTCATCGTCGGTCGCGCTACGCCGTCTCGTTCTTCCTGCCGCTCCTGATCAACAACACGGCGCTCGTCGTGAAGTACAACGGGCAGTACTACTTTCCGATGCTGCAGTTCCACGCGGCGACCGAGTTCGGCATCGACGGCGATCGGCGAGCCGGACTACCGCGAGCTGAAGCAGCAGTTCGCAGCAGGCAGGACAGCGGCAACTGGGTGCTGATGCCGCCGTATCCGTACGGCCCGAACGAGTCGCTGCTCGATCTGCCAGGCATCGCCGCCGCATCCGCCCGTCGCGCGCAGCATCCGTTCGGCACCGACGATCGCGGGCGCGACGTGCTCGTGCGCCTGGCCTACGGCTTCAACATCTCGCTGACGTTCGCGCTCCTCGTGACGATCGTCGGCTGACGGCGTCGGCATCGTCGTCGGGCGCGCTGCTCGGATACTTCGGCGGCAAGCTCGACATCCTCGGCCAGCGCGTCATCGAGATCTGGTCGTCGCTGCCGTTCCTCTACACGATCATCATCATCAGCTCGATCGTCGTGCCGGTCTACCTGCCCGGGCGGAATCTGCTGCTGCAGCCGTCGTTCTGGCTGCTGGTCGTCATCCTCGCGGCCTTCGACTGGATGGGCATCACCTACTACATCCGCGGCGAGTTCTACCGGGAGAAGGCGAAGGACTACGTCGGCGCCGCGATCGCGACCGGCGTGTCCGAGCCGGCGATCATGTTCCGGCACATCCTGCCGAACGCGCTGACGCCGGTCGTCTCGTTCGCGCCGTTCGTCGATCGTCGCCAACATCAGCGTCGCTCGTCGCGCTCGACTTTCTCGGCTTCGGCCTGCCGGCGCCGACGCCGAGCTGGGGCGAGCTGATCGGCCAGGGCATGGAGAACCTGACGAAGTGGTGGCTGGTGTTCTTTCCGCTCGGCGCGCTGTTCGTCACGCTGCTGCTCGTCGTCTTCATCGGCGAAGCCGTGCGCGAAGCGTTCGATCCCAAGGAGTACTCGCAGGCTGCGATGACGTACCACGCAACGACTCCGCTGCTCCAGATCCGCGGCCTGCGGACGCTACTTCTACACCGAAGCCGGCGTCGCCAAGGCCGTCGACGGCGTCGATCTTCGACATCTACCCGGGCGAAGTGCTCGGCCTGGTCGGCGAGTCGGGCTCCGGCAAGAGCGTCACCGCGCTCAGCATCCTGCGGCTGATTCCGGATCCGCCGGGCAAGATCGTCGCCGGCGAGATCCTCTTCAAGGGACGCGATCTGCTGAAGCTCGCCGTGGGACGAG
Source organism: Vicinamibacterales bacterium (assembly GCA_963850725.1). Classification (GTDB taxonomy): domain Bacteria; phylum Acidobacteriota; class Vicinamibacteria; order Vicinamibacterales; family JAMQPK01; genus JAMQPK01. The sequence continues at coordinate 195,584 of CAWKMQ010000009.1, read as the reverse complement.
ATCCGCGACGATCCGCGGCAACGAGATCAGCATGATCTTCCAGGAGCCGATGACGTCGCTGAATCCGGTGTTCACGATCGGCATGCAGCTGATGGAAGTGATCCTCGCAGCACGAGAAGGTCTCGAAGCAGGAAGCGTTCGACCGCAGCCGTCGAGATGCTCGACGCTGGTCGGCATTCCCGATGCCGGCCGCGCGCATGAACCAGTATCCGCATCAGTTCTCCGGCGGCATGCGGCAGCGCGTCATGATCGCCATGGCGCTCGCGCTGAACCCGTCGCTGCTGATCGCCGACGAGCCGACGACGGCGCTCGACGTGACGATCCAGGCGCAGATTCTCGACCTGATGCTCGAGATGAAGGAGCGACGCGAAGGACGTCGGCGATCCTGCTGATCACGCACAACCTGGCGGTCGTCGCCGAGACCTGCGACCGCGTCGCGGTGATGTACGGCGGCAAGATTCAGGAGCTCGCGCCGGTCGAGGAGCTGTTCAACAATCCGCTGCATCCGTACACGCGGGGACTGCTCGGCTCGCTCCCGCGCGTCGACGGCCCGAAGGCCGAGCGGCTGACGACGATTCCCGGGATCGGTGCCGGACATCCTCGATCTGCCGGTCGGCTGCAAGTTCGTCACGCGCTGCCCGGACCGCTTCGAGCCGTGCCCCGACATCGAGCCGCCGCTGGTCGAAGCGGCGCCCGGGCACTTGGGTGCGCTGCCACCTGCTACGGCAACTGTCACGCGACGACCGCATGCGACGCCGATTCTCGAAGTTAAGGACCTGCACGTCCGCTTCCCGGTCTTCGGCGGCGTGCTTGCTGCGCAAGACGGGCGAAGTGCGCGCCGTCGACGGCGTGTCGTTCGACGCTCGAGCAGGGCGAGACGCTCGGCCTGGTCGGCGAATCGGGCTGCGGCAAGACGACGGTCGGCCGCGCCATCATCAACATCCTGCGCGCGATGAGCTACCGCGTCGAGATCGTCGGGCAAGATTCTCTATCACCACCCGGCGGGCGTCGTCGATCTGGCGCCGCTCGAGCCGACGCGCAGATGCGGCCGTACCGCGCCGACATCCAGATGGTCTTCCAGGATCCGTACTCGTCGCTGAACCCGCGCATGACGCGTCGGGCAGATCGTCGAAGAGCCGCTGAAGATTCACACGAAGCAGTCGCCAGCCGAGCGGCAGCGAGCGCGTGCGCTGGCTGCTGGAGAAGGTCGGCCTCTCGCCCGAGCACGCCAACCGCTATCCGCACGAGTTCTCCGGCGGCCAGCGGCAGCGCATCGGCATCGCGCGCGCGCTGGCGACCAACCCGAAGATCGTCATCGCCGACGAGCCGGTCAGCGCGCTCGACGTGTCGATTCAGGCGCAGGTCATCAACCTGATGCAGGACCTGCAGGAGGAGTTCGGCCTGTCCTACATCTTCATCGCGCACGATCTCTCGGTCGTGCGCCACATCTCCGATCGGATCGCCGTGATGTTCATGGGCGAGATCGTCGAGATCGGCGAGGCCGAGAACATCTACCAGCAGCCCGCAGCACCCGTACTCGCGGACGCTGCTGGCCGCGGTGCCGCGGCCGGATCCCGATCGCGCAGCCGCAGGACGGCGAGCGATAGCGTGAAGCGAGGCGATCGGTCTAGTCGACTGGCCTGCCCGTGACGATCCATGGCTCGAGCGGCAGCGGCCGAAGTTTCTGATCTGCGCCGCCAGCGCCAGCACCTCCTCCTCACCGAACTGCCCGCCCGCAATCTGCAGCCCGACCGGCATGCCGCTCGAATCCAGTCCGGCCGGCACGCACGCCACCGGCAGCCCGGTCAGGCTCAGCACGAACGTCGGCGCGATCCAGTCGATGTAGGTCTTCATCGGCTTGCCCGCAATCGTGTCGGGGTAGTTCTGCTCGACGGGAAACGGCGGCACCGCCACGCACGGCGTCAGCAGGTGATCGTACTCGTTGAAGAACTCGCGGAACTGATGCCACAGATGGCCGCGATAGTTCTCGGCCGCCGCGATCTCTCTCGACGTCACCTCGAGGCCCGACCGCACGTTGTTGCCGACGTTCGGGCCGAAGCGATCCTGCATGTCGAGCCGCGGGAACATCTGCGTGACGAACCACAGCCCGCGCAGCGACAGAAACGCCGGCCGCGCCGCGGACAGATCGAGGTCGATCTCTTCGACGATGGCGCCCTTGCTCGTCGAGCGCAAACGCCGCCTCGCGGCACACGCGCTCGACGTCGGGATCGACGCCGATGCCGGCGATGTCGGCGCAGTACGCGATGCGAAGGTTCTTGCGCGCTCCCCTCGCGCCGCGCACGAAATCGCGGCCGTCGATCGGCTGCGCAAACGGCGAGTACTCGCTCGGCCCGGCGATCGCCTGCAGCATCAGCGCCACGTCTTCGGCCGTGCGCGCCATCGGCCCGGTCACCTGCAGCGTGTCCCACACCCAGTCGGTCGGATGCGTCGGCACCAGCCCGACGGACGGACGCAGCCCGACGACGCCGCAGAACGCGGCCGGAATGCGCAGCGATCCGCCGAGATCGGTGCCTTCGGCCAGCGCGATCATGCCGGTCGCCAGCGCGGCCGCGCCGCCGCCGGTCGATCCGCCGGCCGATCTTCGTCGTATCCCACGGATTGCGCGTGCGGCCGAACACCTCGTTGAACGTGTTGGCGCCGGCGGCGAACTCCGGGACAGTTCGTCTTGCCGAGAATCACCGCGCCCGCCTCGCGAAGCCGGCGGACGACGAGCGCATCTTCCTTCGGGCACGTAGTCCGCGTAGATCGGCGAGCCGAACGTCGTCCGCAGCCCGGCGACCGGCGTGACGTCCTTGATGCCGACGGTCAGCCCGCACAGCGGCCCGGGATCGTCGCCCTTGCTTGATCCGGCGATCGAGCTGCGCGGCGTCGTCGAGCGCGTGCGGATTCAGCGTGACGATGGCGTTCAGCGTCGGGTTGAGCTGCGTCGACGCGCTCGAGGCACGCCTCGACCGACTCCGACGACGGACACTTCGCGCGCCGCGATCCGCCGCCGCAGCTCGGTCGCGGACAGGTCGGCGAGGTGCTCACGGCTGTCCAGTCGCCCACGAACGCCACCGCGCGGCAGAACGCCGCCTCGCCGCCTTTGAACTTCCACGGGAAGCAGCCGAGAATCAGCCGCTTGTTCTGCAGCTCCGGAGCGGCGATGTCGCCGCCGAGGTTCTCGATGTGCATGCAGTCTTTCGGGAACAGCGCGTTGTGCGTCAGCTGGTACGCCGAGTCGGGAAACAGCTTGTCGACGGCTTCCTTGCCGCCGAACTTCTCTTCAGCCTGCTTGCGCACGCGATCGCAGTGGCCGTGCTGCGCCCTTGCCGAGGAAGCGGCCGATCGGCAGGTTCATCGGGTGGTCGGTCGAGACGCAATCGACGCCCCAGATGCGGATCTCCTTCTCGAGGAGCCACGGCACCAGATCGGGATGCGCGCCGGGATGGCGATGGATGTATTTCTCCTCGTCGGCCTTGTCGCCGAACTGCGCGTGCTTGTGCCAGCCGGTGTGCAGATACAGCAGATCGCCCTTCCGCACTTCGACGCGGTCTTCGATCATCTTCGGCGTGTACAGCTCGAGCTCGTCCATCGCATCCGACAGGTTCACGATGACGCCTGGGCCGCACAGCCACTCGACGGGAATCTCGTCGATGGTCCGGCCGTTGGTCACGAAATGACGCGGCGCGTCGAGGTGCGTCCCCATGTGGTTCGACGTCATGATGTACTGCGCGTTGACGCCATGCTCGGCCTTGCGCTTGATGTACTTCACCTCGAACGGCGGATAGTACGGCCAGAAGGGAAACTGTTCGTTGAGCGGCTGGGAGAGATCGTAGATTTTCATATGGCATCGTTTCTTAGTTTGTCGTGGGGCCCCACCCCCACGACCTGCCACCTCGCGCTCGCATGACTCGCTCGCGCTCGGCGCAACATCGCTGCACCTATCTGCTTAGTGCAGCACGCTCAAAGGCGCGTTCGAGCACGCGCCGGGTCAACACGTTCGCCAACTGCCGTCGATATCGCGCCGATGCATGGATGTCGCTCGAGCGGATCGATGTCGCGCGTCGCCGCGGCGTCGGCGGCGGCGCGAATCGATTCGGCCGACGGCAGCTGGCCCGTCAGCGCTCTTCGCTGCCTGTTCGGCGAGCATCGGCCGGTCGCCGACGCTGAGCAGCGCGATGCGCGCGCTCGGCGCAGCGGCCTGTCTCGTCGAGCTGCACGACGGCAGCCACGCCGACCAGCGCGAAATCGCCGTGCCGCCTCGAGATTTCCTGGAACGCGAAGCCGCTGCGCTTCGGCGCGCGGCGGAATGCGAATCTCCGTCAGCAGCTCGCCCGGCTCGACGGCCGTCGAGAACAGCCCGACAAAAAATTCGTCGGCCGCGAACGCTCGCGTGCCCGGCTTGCGCTGCGCACGATCAGGCGTCGCCTTCAGCGCCAGCATCACGGCCGGCAGCTCGGCGGCCGGATCGGCGTGCGCAAGGCTGCCGCCGATCGTGCCGCGATTGCGAATCGCCGGATGCGCGATGTGCGGCATCGTTTCGGCGATGAGCGGCACGCGCTCGGCCACGAGCGGGCTGCGCTCGACGGCGCGCTGGCGCGTCATGCCGCCGATTCTCAGCTCGCCCGAGTCGTCCTTGATGTAGCTGAGCTCGGTCAAGGCCGTTCAGATCGACCAGCACCGACGGCGTCGCGAGCCGGAAGTTCATCGCCGGAATGAGGCTCTGCCCGCCGGCGAGCGGCTTCGCGTCGCCGCCGTGCTCGGCCAGCAGCGACAGCGCTTCGTCGAGCGACCGCGGCCGAAAGTATTCGAACGGCGCTGGTTTCATTTTTAGTCGCGGTCCGCGCCCGGCCTCGCGTCGTTCACGCGCTCAGCCGTCGACCTGTTCAATTCCTTGTTCAATGCCTCGAGCGCCTGCTTCGTCATCATCTTGCCGACCGACTCGAGCAGGCGCTGCCCGACCGCGGCGATCTTGCCGCCGATCTGCACGTCCGATGTGTAGGTCATCACCGTGACGGGCCCGGGCTGCTCCTCGAGCGCGATCGTCGCGGTGCCCTTCGTGAAGCCGACGCCGCCCTTGCCGTCGATGACCATCGAGAACCTCTCCGGCTCCACTTTGTCTTTCAGCTCGACGCTGATGGCGAACTCGGCGGCGCTCATCGGGCCGACGCTCACCTTCATCACGCCCTGATAGCGGTCCTCGCCGACCTTGCGTCAGCGTCTTCGTGCCCGGCAGCGCCTTGGCCAGCACGTCCGGATCCTGGAGGATCTCCCAGACACGCGCGCGCGGGCCTTCGAACGTGAACGTGCCGCTCAGAATCATTTTCTGGCCGCCTCGATCAGCTCGAACAGCCGGTTCGGGCTCAATGGAATTTCGGTGATCTCCACGCCGGACCCGGCCAGCGCATCCTCGACCGCCTGCGCGAACACCGCGCCCGTCGGAATGCAGCCCGCCTCGCCCACGCCTTTCAGGCCCACCGGGTTGTAGGGCGACGGCGTTTCGCGATGCGCCGTCTCGATCGGCGGCACGTCGGTCGCCGTCGGAAGCAGGTAGTCCATGAACGAGGCGTTCAGCAGCTGCCCCTGCTCGTCGTAGATCGAGCTGCTCGTAGAACGCGTTGCCGATGCCGTGCGCGACGCCGCCGTGAATCTGCCCCTCGACGAGCATCGGGTTGATGATGGTGCCGCAATCGTGGACGACGAGGTAGCGCTTGATCTCGACCATCGCGGTCTCGGGATCGACCTCGACGATCATCGCGTGCACGCCGCTGGCCGTGCTGCCGCGATCGGGCCCGAAGTACGCCGTGCTCTCGAGGCCGGGCTCGGTGCCCGGGCGGACGGCGCCGCGCAGCGGATTGGCTTTGCCTGACAGCTCGCCCAAGCGACAGCCCGCGCGTCGTCGGCGCCTCTCACGAACACGCGGCCGCCGCCGAGCTCGAGCTGATCGTGCGGCACGTTCAGCACCGACGCTCGCGAGGTTCAGCACCTTCTCGCGCACCGCCATCGCCGGCCGCATGGCACGCGCTGCCCGCGACCACCGCGCCGCGGCTCGCGAACGTGCCGGTGCCCCAGTGAAATTCGCGCGTGTCGCCCGTCACGACCCGCACGTCTTCGACATCGACGCCGAGCGCATCGGCGACCAGCTGCGCGAACACCGTGAAGTGCCCCTGCCCCTGCGTGCCCACGCCGGTCGCGCAGCGAACCTTGCCGCTCGGCTCGATCGTGACGCGCGCGCCCTCGTACGGGCCGATGCCGGTGCCTTCGACGTAGCACGCGACGCCGATGCCGACGTGCCGGCCCTCGCGCGCGCAGCCGCGGCTGCTCTTCGCGCACGAAGTTGTCGTAGCCGATGATCTCGGCCGCCTGCTCGAGCGTCGGCAGGTAGTCGCCGCTGTCGTAAATGAGCGGCGCCGAATCCTGGAACATGATTTCGTGGTTCACCGGAAACTTGTCCGGCCCGATCAGGTTGCGCTTGCGAATCTCGACGCGATCGATGCCAAGCTCGCGCGCGGCCAGATCGAGCAGCCGCTCGCTGACGAACACGCCGTGCTGGCGCCCGGCGCCGCGCACCGGCGTCACGATCGTCTTGTTGGTGAAGACGGCCGTGAACTCGCTCTCGTAGTTGGGAATGTCGTACGGGCCCGAGCAGCGTGCACTGGCTGTTGATCGGAATGGTCAGCCCGTACGGATCGTACGCGCCGGTGTCGAACAGAAACACGTCGTGCACGCCGAGGATGCGGCCGTCCCTGGTCAGCGCCATCTCGGCGTCGTGCACCTGTCCGCGCTCCTGCGTCGTCGCGTAGAAATTCTCCTGGCGATCCTCGGTCCACTTCAGCGGCCGCTTCAGTCGCATCGCCGCCCAGGGCAGCAGCAGCTCTTCGGGGTAGAACATCATGATCTTCGGCCCGAAGCCGCCGCCGACGAACGGCGCGATGACGTTGACCTGCGATTCGAGCAGTCCGAGCATCGCCGCCAGCCCGTTTCGGATCGGAATGGGCGCCTGGGTGGTGTCCCAGATCGTCATCTCTTCGGACTTCGCGTTCCAGTCGACCGCCACCGCGCGATTTTCGATCGCGCGCCGACACGCCGCGATCGTAGTGGAACCGCCGCTTGACGATGACGTCGGCCTTCTGTCTTCGCGGACGCGTAGTCCCCTTTTCGCTGCACGACGTGCGCGGCGAGGTTCGACGTCGAGATGCTCGTGAATCAGCGGCGCATCCGGCGCGAGCCCTTTTTCCAGATCGACGACCGCATCGATCGGATCGATCTCGACGACGACATCGCGAATCGCATCCTCGGCGACGTAGCGGCTGTCGGCCACGATCATCGCGATCGGCTCGCCGACGTGACGCACCTTGTCCTTCGCGAGCGGCAGCTGCGTGCAGCCGTGAAAGACGAGATTGGGAATCGGCGGAGGTGACACCAGAACCGGCCCGGGCTTCAGGTAATCGCCGAGATCGGCCGCCGTGTAGACGGCATGCACGCCGGCGCGCCGTCTTGCCGCACGACACGTCGACGCTCGTGAGGCGGCCGTGCGCGTGCTCGCTCCGCACGAACGCGACGTGCAGCATTCCCGGAAGCTGCACGTCGTCGACGAACAGCGCGCGGCCCGTCAGCAGCCGCGCGTCTTCGTTCCGCGGAACGCGGGCGCTAAGGTAGCGGTGGCTCGGCTGGCAAGCTTGGCGGCCTCGAAAATGTGGTGGTAGCCGGTGCAGCGGCAGAGATTCGCCGAAAGCGCGTCGCGAATCTCAGAATCGGTCGGGCTCGGGTTGTCGCGCAGAAACGCCGTCAGCGTCATCAGGAAGCCGGGCGTGCAGAAGCCGCACTGCAGGCCGTGGGCGCTTCGGAACGCGGTCTGCAGCGGGTTCAGCTCGCCGGCCGGACCGGCGAGCGCTTCAACCGTTTGGAGATCGTGTCCGTCGGCCTGGACCGCGAGCATGATGCAAGAGCGGACAGGCTCGCCGTCGAACAAAACTGTGCATGCGCCGCAGACGCCGTGCTCGCAGCCGACGTGCGTGCCGGTCAGTGCCGAGATCCTGCCGGATGAAATCGCTCAGACAGCAGGCGCGGCTCGACCTCGCGCTCGTGGCGAACGCCGTTGACGGTGACGCCGATCGCAATCGGCGCGCTCATCGGACTGACGAGGTAGGTTACTGTAGATGCCCGCTTTATGAAACTGCGCCGCCAGCTCGCGACATTGCTGTCGGCCTTCCTCGGCCGAGGCCATCGGCGGACGCCGCGCCGCCGCCCAGTGCCGCCGGCCACGATCCGTCTGCGACCGAGAGCCGCGGCCGATGGATCGCGCGGTCTCGCGCTCGCAGAGCACGCAGGAACTCGTCGATCCGCGAACTGCTCGAGACGCTGCGCGCGATCGTTTGTGCCCACGCGACAGGCACGTCCGGGCGAACATGATGACGTTCTCACCCGACGGGAGCGCCGGCAGGTGCATGCCGCGACCGCCTACAACATGGAGAACGACCCGGATCGCGACCTCGAGATCGGCGCGACGGCGGCCGCAAGCGGGAAGGCCGTCACCGAGCGCCGCGCGGCGGTTGCCGATCTCGGTGCTGCTGCAGATTACGGCGGTGCCGGCCTGGGGGCTGCAGGCGGACGAGCAGGCGCGGGTGCGGCCGACGTTGATGAGCATCCTGAGCGTGCCGATTTTCAATCCGGAAGACATCGACGGCCCGCTGCTCGGCTCGCTTCAGGTCGACAGCGATCTGACGGTCGAAGAAGCGGGATTTAACCAAGCCGGAGTCGGCCGAGCTGCTGCAGCAGTTCGCCGATGTCCTGTCGCTGTTGCTCGTCGGCGTGGACGTGCGGGTTCAGCGACGTCAAGACCGAAACCGTCAAGGATGGCGCCGAAGTCGCGCGTGCAGAACGCGTCGCAGGTCGAGCCCGGGCTGTACGTGGCGAACCGCTCGACGTCGATTTTTCAGCTCTCGAAAACGCACTACTCGTAGCGCAGCGCTTCGATCGGATCGAGCCGCGACGCGCGCACCGCCGGCCACAACCCGCTCGAGAACTCCCGCCAGCACGAGGATCGCCGTCGACGTCAGCAGAATGCTGCTCGACATGCACGAGCTGAATGTCGGTTTGCCTCGTCGGATCGTCGAGCAGCGTCGCGAGGAACGGCCGCGTGCCGATGGCCCACACGAGCAGCGTACGACAGCACGACTGCCCATGACGCCGCCGAGGAACGTGATCGTCAGCGCTTCGAGCAGAAACTGCGTCAGGATGTGCCGCCGCCTCGCGCCGAGCGCCTTGCGCACGCCAATCTCCCTCGTGCGCTCGGTCACCGACACGAGCATGATGTTCATCACGCCGACGCCGCCGATCATCAGCGTGAGCGTGCCGATGAAATACAGGACGAACTGCAGCCCGTCGGTGATGCCCGCCGATCATCGCCGCCGAGTCGCCGGTATCGCGAACGTTCACCGCGCGCATGTCGCGCGGGTTGAAGCGGTGGCGGCGTCGCGAGCAGCTCGCGCACCTGACGGATCGCCTGCTCGTGCAGCTCCGGCGTGATCGCCTGGAACAGGATGTTGTCGACGTATCTCGCGCTGGTTCACCGTATAGGGAATGAAGACCGACAGCTTGTCCGGATAGAAGTAATTCGAGATCTGCGCCTTGTTCGGCATGACGCCGATGACTTCGAACGACACGCCGTTGATGCGTATCGTCTCGCCGACCGCCGGAATGTTGCTGAAGAGCCGCCGCGCCACCTCGTAGCCGAGAAACGCGACGCGCCGATGGTTCTCGACGTCTTCGTGATTCAGGAATCGTCCGAACTCGGCGGTCTCCGTCCGCATGATGCCGTACTCCGGCGCGACGCCGCGCACGCCGGCCGTCGTCTGCCGAAGGCCGTAGGTGATCGGCATCGACTGCATGTACTCGGGGCTGACGAACTTGATCGATCCAAGCTCGCTCAATCGCGTCGACATCGGCCTGCTTCAGCATGATGCGGCGGCCCGATCGCTCGCCTCCCGCCTGCATGCTCGTCTGGCCGTTGCCGACGAGCACCGTCCCCTGCGAGAACGCGTTGCGAAAGCCGTACATGATCGCGCGCTGGAATCCGGTGCCGTACGCCATCAGCAGCACGACCGTGACGATGCCCCACGAGATGCCGAGCATGGTGAGCGCCGCGCGGAACCGGTGCGCGAGCGAGCGAGCCGAGCGCCTGGCTGATGACTTCGCGATAGAGCCGCATGTCAGGCCTCGTACCGCAGCGACTCGACCGGCGGCAGCGCCGCGGCGCGCGAAGCGGGATAGAGCGCGGCGAGCAGGCCGACGATCGTCGAGCGCGCCTGCGGCGATCGCGCCGGTTGCCGGGCGTGATGATCATTCCGGAGAACCGCGCCGGCATCGGCAGCATGTTGATGAGCTCGCACAGCCCCCAGCCGCCAGCGAGCCCGATCGCGCCGCTCAGCAGCGTCAGCGCCAGCCCCTCGACGATGAACTGGCGATGAATGCTGTGGCTGGTCGCGCCGAGCGCCTTGCGCAGGCCGATCTCGCGCGTGCGCTCGCGCACGGCGATCAGCATGATGTTCATGACGCCGATGCCGCCGAGCACGAGCGTGATGAGGCTGACGCCGAGGAAGAAATTCTTCATGCTCTGCATCATCTTGCTGAACATGACCGACTCGATCGCCGTGTTCCAGAGCGAGAGCGCTTCCCTGTCGTCGGGATCGAAGCCCTTGATCGGCGCAAGCACGCGCCTGATCTCCCGCTCGACCATCGTCTGGCCGAACACGCCGAACACGCTGGCATGCTCGCCTGCTGTCGAACTCTTCGCGCAGCGAGTCGGCGACCCACGTGTACGGCGCGGCGATGATCGACGGAGACGCGAATCGGGCGTGATCGAACGGGCCGGTCAGCGGAAAATCGCGGCGCATCGCCTCGTAGGGCACGAACAGCCGCAGCTCGTCGCGGCCGCTGTAGCTCGAATCCTGAAACTTCTGCCGGATCTTTCCGATGACGGTGTAGCGTCAGGCCGTTCAGCTTGATCGGCTTCGCCGATCGGATCTCGGTCGGCGAACAACTGGATCGCCGCTTCGCGGCCGATGACGACGACGCGGCGGGCTTCGTCGTTGTCGGCCTCGTTGATCAGTCGGCCGTGCGACACCTCGATGGTCCGGATGCTCTGAAAGTCGGGCCAGATGCCGCTCATCTGCAGCGACGCGGCGTTGTAGGCGCTCTTGATCGACACGCCGCCGCGCATCAGCTCGGGGCTGAGGTGCTGGATGAGCCGCGACTTGCTTCGCAGCTCGTAGCACGTCGCCGATGTTCAGCCGAATGACGCGGCCCGCGCGCTCGCCGCCCGCCTGCACGCTCGTGCGCCCGTTCCTGATGACGACGATGTTCTTGCCGAGCTCTTCGAGCACGGCCTGATTGCCGCGCTGAAAGCCTTCGCCCATCGCCGACAGGATGACGATGGAGATGACGCCCCACATGATGCCGAACATGGTGAGGAAGCTTCGCAGCTTGTTGGTGCGAAGGTTGTCGATGGATTGTTTGAGGGCCTCTTTCATGCGTTCACGGTCGGCTGAAGGCGGACACTACCGGCACGCTGGGATCTAGCTCGGCAGGACCACTCGATCGCCCTGCCTGTTCAATCCTTCCAGCACCTGCGTGCGCGTGCCGTTGCTGATGCCGACCTTGATCGGCACGCGCCGGCGGCCGGTGCGCTCGCTTGCAGTCGAGCACGTCGACAGACGCCTTGCGCGTGGCGTCGTAGGTAATCGCGGCCTCGGGAACGATCAGCACGTTCGGCCGCTCCTCGAGCACGATCTCCGCATTGGCCGTCATGTTGGCCTTGAGCTCGTGGCCGGGATTGTCGATCGAGACGCGCACCTCGAAGTTCGTGACGTTGTCGCGCTCGACGCCCATCGGCGAGATCTGCGTGACCTTGCCCTGGAACGTGCGGTCCTTGAACGTCTCGACGCGGATGCGCGCCGGCTGGCCGAGCCGGAGGTTGCCGATTTCGGTCTCGTCGACCCGCCCGCGCACGAACACGTGCGAGATGTCGCCCATCGTGATGACCGACGTCGCGGCCGCGCCCATGTTGAGAATCGACGACACCGGGCTGCCGATCTCGACGTCGCGCGCGAGAATGCGTCCGCGTATCGGCGCGCGGATCGTGGCGTTGGCGAGCTCTTCTTCGGCGCGCTCGACAGACGCCTGCGTCTGCGCGACGTTCGCCGAGGCTTCCGACACGCGCGCCTTCGCGATCGAGAGCTGCGACTCGGCGGCGCGCCGGCGGTTTTCGGCCTGGTCGAGCTGCGTGCGCGCTTCCTCGAGCTGGTGCATGCGCGATGAGCTTCCGCTCGAACAGGCTCTTCGCGCGCTCGTGCGAGCGCCGCGCGAACTCGACCTCGGGGCCCTCGGCTTCGACGCGGCTTTTCTCGAGCTGCGCCTCGGCCGCCTGAAGCGCCGCCCTCGCGCCCTGCAGCGTCGCCCGCGCCTCGCGCACGCGCGCCATCAGGTTTTCGCGGTCGAGCTCGACCAGCACGGTGCCCGGCTTCGACCTCCTGATCGACCTCGACGGGCAGCAGCTTGATGATGCCGTTGGCTTTCGACTTGATTTCGACCTTGGTGATGGGCTCGATTTTTCCGGTCGCGACCACCGACCGCGCGATCGTGCCGCGCTCGACCGTGGCGAGCCTCGACTCAGGAATATCCGCCGGTCGCGCCGAAATAGGCAGACGCACCCCACCCGACCACGGCGAGGCACGAGGACCGCGACGCCGCCGTATACAGCTCGTTTCCTGGATTTCGTCATGCCTACGCACTATCAGACGGCCGAGGCGCCTCGAAATGTTGCAACGTATAACGCGAAACTCAGCCCAAAGGTCACAAACCAGGCATAGGTGTAGAGCGAATCCCAGATGGTGGGATGGGCGACCTGGCCGCCGGGCGTCAGGGCGGCGCGAACGAACCCGGGCACGACCGGCAGGATCGAGACTATCAGAATCGCCATCGCGCGGCGGTTGACGCCGCCGGTCTAGGCTGTAGCGACCGTCCAGCTTGAACAGATCCTCGAGCGACAGCTGCTTCTTCCGGATGATCCAGTAATCGGCGATCAGGATTCCGCCGATCGCGCCCATCAGGCTCGAATACCCGATGAGCCACGTGAAAATGTACGCCGACGCGTCGGCGTACAGCTTCCACGGCATCATCAGCGACGCCGATGGCGGCGGTGATGAGACCGCCCGTCACGTAGCTGATCTTCTTCGGCGCGAGGCTCGAGAAATCGTTCGCCGGCGACACGACGTTCGCCGCCATGTTCGTCGTCAATTGCGCGAGCATGATGATGAGCGCGCCGAACACCACGACGACCGGGCTGCCGATGCGCGCGATCAGCACGACCGGATCCCAGATCGCTTCGCCGAAGAGCACGATCGTCGCGCTCGTCACCGCCACGCCGATGAACGCGAACGCCGTCATCGTCGCGGGCAGCCCGAGCGCCTGCCCGAGGGCCTGCGATCGCTGACTGCGCGCGTAGCGGGTGAAATCGGGAATGTTGAGGCTGAGCGTCGCCCAGTAGCCGACGTTGGCCGTCACCGCCGCCGGGAACAACTGCCAGAACGGCACGCTCCGCTGCTGCAGCCGCGACGACTGCGCGAGGATGTGGCCGAGCCCGCCGCCGCGCACGATCGCCCATCCGAGCAGCAGCGCGCCTCCGGCGAGCAGGAGCGGCGCCGACCATCCTTCCAGTTTCTTGATGCCTTCGAGCCCGTTCAGAATGATCCAGACCTGGACGAGCCAGAACGCCGCGAACGAAATCCAGATGCCCGACCGCGATGCCGCTCCAGGCGGGCCAGACGGCAGCGATGCAGCGTGTTCAGCGCGACCGCGCCGATCCAGGTTTGAATGCCGAACCAGCCGCACGCGACGAGCGCGCGCAGGATCGCCGGCACGTTCGCGCCTTTCACGCCGAAGCTCGCGCGGCACAGCACGGGAAACGACACGCCGTACTTCGTGCCCGCGTGCGCGTTGAGAATCATCGGCACGAGCACGATCGTGTTGCCGAGCAGAATGGTGAGCATCGCCTGCCACCACGTCATCCCCTGCTGCATCAGCCCGGACGCGAGCGTGTAGGTCGTGATGACCACGCTCATGCCGATCCACAACGCGGCGATGTGATAGGTCGACCAGGTGCGGCGCGACAACGGCGTCGGCGCGAGATCGGGATTCCACAGCGGGCTCGCGGAAATGTCCTCGTTCAGCTCGACGAAGTCCGAGACGGCGGTCGGCATACCGGGGACTATACCGGATTGCTAACCGGATTAATCCCGTGGTTTACGGAACAGCATGTACGTGCCCACATCGGGGCGCGGATATGTCGGCTCGATCCGTCGTGGTCGGGTGGCGAGCAGATCGAAACTGGTGAAGAGACGCTGATAGTCGCTCACCGGCCGGCCGATCGTGCACATTCCATTCGGATCGTCGGTTGCGCCATCGCGATGCAGCGGATCGGTCTCTTCACAGATCAGCAGGTGGCCGCCGGGCTTCAGGACGCGGGCTATCTCCTGTGTCGTCGCCTGCGCGACGGGATCAATGAGATGTTGCAGCACCGTAAATGTGAGGAGTACATCGACTGTCTCGGTCTGTACCTGGAAGCCGCGTCAGCGACGCCACGTGCACGAAGGTGAGAGTCGGAGCAGGCTCGCGGCTTCTCTCACGAAGTGTGCTTCGCGTTCGATGCCGATGACGCGGTCGGCAAATTCAGACAGCACGACGCTCATGCGGCCGTAACCTGCCCCGACGTCGCACGCCACGCCAAGACGTCCGGTGCCAGTGGCCCGGCCGAGGAAGGCTCGCACGTCTGCCTGCTCGAGATACGTTCGCGCGGCAAACGCGGCGTCGCGAACGTCGACGACGTGCTGCTGCTGCCAGACGGCGCGGTTGTGAGAAGTAGTCAAGGGCGATTCATGATCCACTGTTTGGCGGCCTCGACGGCTCCGGCAGGGAAATGCCTGATCTCGGCCGCCACGAAGTGCGACGCCAGATGCTCGGCGACATTTCCCATGGGGGAATCGGTGACAACGGCGACCTTCTTGACGTGCTTGTGATGATCGCGCACAAAACGAAAATGGCTCGCCATGGCCCCGAGGCTCTCCCATCCAGGGAAAGAGGCAACCTCGATAATGAGACCGGCGAGATCCCCCTTCTCTTCGATGTGGGGGTCAACTGTTGACGCGAGCTGCACGAAGTCGCGTTGTTCAAGCCTGGCCTGGGGTCGCACGTGCAGAATCGAATGCGCCTTGTCGAGTGTGTGTTCGATCATTCCTTTGCTCCTCCGAGTCAATGGCTTTTGCTTCGCGCGTCAACCTCATCAATGAGCCGTGATACCAACCGGCGTAATGGGCGCTTGTGCAGGACGATGAGCAGCCACGGCCACACGAAGCCCCAGAAGAGGACCATCATCCACACAACGAGGAAGCTCTGATCGATCGAAAGACCCTGGACCTGCGCGCCCGGATGAGACGCGATATAACCTCGCACGTCGAGCGTGAGGATCAGCAACAGTCCGATCAAGCCGAGGATGCCGCTGAACCCGATGGCATACCATGCCCACCGCCAATACTCCACGCGATAGCGGACCGAGCCCGGCTGCGGGAACCAGAGCTCCAATTCGTTCAGACCAACGTTAATCGCCGTCCACCAATCAGCGGCGTGGACGCGTAACTGATCTGAACCGGCTTCAACCACCTGATAGTTGGACCTTGGATGAGGGCGCCCCGTCAGCAGGCCGGCAGCCACCCGTTGCTTGAAAGCCTGCGCGAACTCGAGAGAGGACGATTGGATCGCGAGCGTGCCGTCAATCCGTGGTGTCAGTACCATTTACGCGTTCCGTTCTGACCAGCGGCCGGCCCGCTGCTCCTCCGTCGTTTCTTCAATGCGTGATGCAACGGTCCACACGTGGCCAGATGGATCGAGAATCCTCGCGGTCCGGTCGCCCCAGAACTGATCCTGGGCAGGCATGAGGACCGTTGCGCCTTGAGCGACCGCACGCTCGAGCGCCTGGTCTACATCGGCAACGTATACGAAAAGCACCACGGGCGAGCTGCCGTCGGCCGCTGGCGCGCGGCTGGCGACAGTATCCGGGAACTCGGACTGCGCCACCAGGAACGCGCCGTTGATGCGCATGGCGATGTGAATGGGCGAGCCGTCCGGGCCTGGCCGCCGTACCTGCTCAATCGCTCCAAACGCGGCGGCGCAGAAGTTCATCTCGGCTTCCGGGCTGCGGCAGACCAGCATCGGAAACACGGCCTGCACGCCCTCTGGGACCGACTTGACCGTGACCATCCTCTTGCCTCCAGAGTACCGTCTCCTGATGATTCATCTCGACATCGACGCCACTCTCAGCCCGAGAAGAACCAGCAGAGCCCCAAAAATCCGACTCACGGTCTGTTGAGACCGCGCGATGGAGTTCCGGATAAACGGCCGATCCAGCGTGTAAACGAAAAACAACCAGAACGACGCGCTGACCAGCATCATGCTGATGATGAGTACAAGCATGGTAATTGCTGACGTCTCTGGAGTAATGACCATCGTAAACATGCCGAGATAGAACATCGCGCCTTTCGGGTTGAGGAGATTGTTTACAAACCCCTGAACGACCCATGTTCGGTTGGGCCGCCGACGTTCGATATCGTTCGTGTCGACTGTCTCACCACCAGATCGAAAGCTCATAACCCCAAGGTAGATGAGATACGCCGCCCCTGCGTATTTGAGCATCGAAAAAGCCAGGATGCTTTGCGAAATGATCAGCCCGATGCCAAGCATGCAGTAGGTAATGTGGACCAGGTTTCCAGACAGAATGCCAACCGAGGTCTGCAGACCGGCGCCACGACCACCTGCAAATGTATTGCGCAGGACGAGGACCATGTCTGGCCCTGGGGTAACCATCACGAGAGCGGTCAGGGAAACGATTACCAGTATCTGGTCGAGCACGGTCGTGTCCTTTCCACCTAACGCTCCGGTTCTTGCGGTGCGCCGGGTTCCCACTTCCCCTCAACCTCGTACGCTTCACCATCGCCGGGCCATGGCGGCATGGTAACGCCGACTGCCGCCAGCGGCTCGTGACCGAACGAGCGAAACTGGAAATCAGTACCAAGCGGGATCGTCAAACACACACCGGGGCCAACCGGCACCACTTCTTCCCGGCCGTCCTGCTTGCGCCACATCTCGCCGCGGCCCGAAAGGAAGAACCAGATCTCTTCGACCGTATGATGAGCAACTGCCTTCGATGCTCTACCGGGACCGAGCTCAAAGTGGGCCATGCCTCCTCCCGCAGCTCCAGCAGCAGCCGCACGTCGGATGAATCCGGAGCCACGCCATCCCGGTCCACAGGCAGAAGTTTGGTGGCGAAATCCGTCATGATTGTTCTCCAGCCCATCATCGATGTGAACCGCCTCTCAGACGTCGGCTGTTAGCGCCTGTTAGCCGGCGTGCTCGCGAAACTGAATGGCGTTGCCCTCCGGATCGAGTCCATCACACACCGTGACGCCGTTGAATGACCACTCCTGGTCGGCTGGCTCGATAACTCCAGCCTGCGTCTCGGCAACTCCTCGTTGGGCGGCCGGGGCGTTCTCACGCCACCTTGATGACCACTTTTCCCGTAGCGCGCCCGGACTCGGAATACGCGAGTGCGTCACGCACGTGCTCGAGGGGAAAGACCTTATCGACCACGGGTTTTATAGCGCCGCTCTCCACCAAGCGCGTGATTTCCTTCAGTTGTTCTCCGTCGGCACGCACGAACAAATACTCGTACCGGGCCTTGTGCGCCCGCGCTGCCGCCGTCGCCTTTCGGGACAGCACCCTGATCGCGAAGACGAGGATGGGGTTGAGCCCCCAGCTTCGTGCAAACGCTGGGGATGGGGTGCTGCTGTTGATGCTCACCACCACACCGCCAGGTTTCACGCAGTCGAAGCACTTCACCAGAGTGTCACCACCCGCGCTGTCCAGCACCACGTCACAATCCTTAGCCACCTCTTCGAAGCGTTCCCTGCGATAGTCGATGGCGACGTCCGCGCCCAAACGCTTCACCAGTTCCACATTGCGTTGGCCCACTGTGGTAAAACCGTTGCGCCCATATGACGCGCCAACTGGATTGCGATGCTTCCCACACCACCGCTGCCCGCGTGAATTAACACGCGTTGATTCACGCCCAGCTTTCCGATCTCCACCAGAGCCTGCCACGAAGTCAGCGCCACCAACGGAAGGGAGGCGGCCTCTTCAAACGTCACGTTGGCTGGTTTGACGGCGGCGGCGCCTTCGCAGACTACGGCAAATTCCGCGAACGTGCCGATTCGGTTCTTGTCCACGCGCGCGTAGACCGCATCGCCTTTCTTGAAGCGCGTCACCCGCGCGCCCACGTCGGAGACGACGCCGGCGAGGTCGTTGCCGAGCACCAGGGGAAATCGATATTTCAACAGCGTCTTCAGCTTCCCATCGCGCGTCTTGATATCTACCGGGTTTACGCTCGCGGCTTGTACTCGAACCAGCAAATCCGCGTCGCCATCGTTGGGACGGCACGATCACCCACCCTCACCACCTCATTGCTCCCATATCGCTCGATAAGTGCGGCCTTCATAGGCGTTCCTTTGCTCAGGCGTCGTCGTACGCGAGAGAGGCGGACAGACTCGCGGTGGGCTTGCGCCTGGGTGAGCAGCGTGTTGGCCTTGGCCTCGAACGCCTGGACGGCGTCGGCGCCGGCAGCGAAGCGGGTCGGCGGCTCCTTCAGCGCGACGAGCTTCACGAGGGCGTCGGCGAGCTTGGCGGGGTCGCCACCTTGCTTCCCATCCATGCTCTTCCAGGCCGCGACGATCTCCTTCGTCTGCTCGGCGTAGTCGTCGATGGTGGGCTTGGCGTACGTGGTCGAGTCGTTGGTGAGCAGCTCGGTGCGGAAGAACCCGGGCTCGACCAGCATCGTGCGGATTCCGAAGGGCGCGATCTCCGGCGTGAGCGACTCCATCCATCCCTCGATGCCGAACTTCGCGGCGGCATACGCCGTGCAGAACATTTGGCCGGCGATGCCCGCGGTCGAGGAGATGGTGAGCACCAGGCCCGAGCGCTGCTTGCGCATCACCGGCAGGACGGCGCGAGTGACATTCATCGGGCCGAACAGCAGCGTCTCGATTTGATTGCGAACCTGTTCGGGGCTGAGTTCCTCGAAGAAGCCGGCGAAGAAATTGCCCGCGTTGTTGACCAGGATGTCGATTCGGCCGAACTTCGCGACGGCGGCCTCGACGGCCGCCTGCGCATCCTGTGGGCGAGTCACGTCGAGCTTGATCGCCAGCAGATTGTCGTGGTCGCCCACCGCAGCCGCGACCTTCGCAGCATCGCGGCCGGTGGCGACAACGGCGTGGCCGGCGGCCAGGGCGGCCTTGGCGATGTCCACGCCCAAGCCTCGACCAGCGCCGGTGATGAGCCACACTGTCTTTTCGCTCACGGGATGCCTTTCATTTGGACGACCAGCCACTACGAGAGCGAACGTTGTCCTGCAAAATCTAACGCTGTGCTTCACTCGCGGCCGGCGCCGAGCCACCTGGCGGAACGCAGGCGTACACGACGAAGCCACCGAACGCGGCAAGAACAACGCTGGTGACGCGGATGATGCCCGCGCCCTGGTCCAGCCACCAGCCGATGATCGTGCGAGCGCGTTCCATGCCGACGAGACCCGTCAGAGCCGTCGCCAGCCCCGCGACCACGATGACATAGCCCACAATGCGGAGCGCCTTCGGAGCGCGGGACGCCGAGGCCGCGGAGACAAGGACGAGACCAACGGCAAGACGGACCACGGCGATAAGGTAGAACGCGCCAGATGTGACGGAGTGCTGCGCGATCCAGACAAGGCTGGAAGGCACGAGCATGCCGACCACGCCGACCGTAGCGACGAACAGACCGAAGACGAAAGCCAGCGTCTTCACGACATCCTCCCGGACTGGCTAACGACGCCGAATCAGCCGCGCGCCGCCGACACGCGGGGCGTTGGCTGCATTCGGATAGGCCGTTTGTCGTTCACGCCAATCGCCTGACGGTTCTACGCTTCAAGTGCCCTGCTGATCTGGGCCGTGTCCGCACACTGCTGGAGGCGAACCAGCGTTCCTCCCTCGACAGTCCAGCAGTGCGAGAAGCGCGCAACGAAGGTCTTGCCCGTTGTCTTGGCTCGACCGGAGTAGGTGCCAAGTGCCAGGACGCGGTCGCCGGCGTCGTGCACCTCATTCATGACGGTGCGCCAATCATCGAAGTCCGCAAGCACACGGCCGAAGAAGTCGCGAAAGACCGCCTCCACGCCCGCGTAGTCACCGCCGTGTGGGAAGCCAGGGGTAATCTCCCAGCGTATCGTGGGAGAGAGCACCTGCATGAGGACGACAGGCAAGGTGAGGTGTTCATAGAACCGGCGGACGACTGCGACGTTTGTGGAATCTGCCATTAGTGGCTGCTCCTTGTGCGACTCAGAATGACCGGGCATGAGCCCGGTGTTGTCGGCAACGTGGCAAATGAGCCGCGCGCCGTCGTGACGCAGCGGCGCGCCGGCTTCATTTACGGGTTAGACCGTTCATGGGTTACACGTCTCTGCCTTCAAGCGAAGGAAACGCGTGCGTTGTTGCACAGGATGTCGGCCTTCTGATCAACGCTCAAGAAGCCCACACTCAGCACCGCGTCGATGCCGGCCTCCTCTTGATTCGAGAAGTCCGAGCCGAACATTACTCGTTTGCCGAACCCGTTTTCGACGAGAGCTTGCAGATAGCGGTTGTACGCCGGACGAGGAACCATGGACGGGCTCTGCAGTGCAGCCACGTCGACGTAGACGCCGGGATGAGCGTACAGCAGCGCCAGAGATCGATTCCAGACGAGGCCACCCGGCATGCATGACCATGAGACGCAGCCGCTTGTGCCGTAGCAGAACTTCTTCGAGCAGCAGCGGATCACCCGCGGCCATGGAAAATGCCGGTGACTTGAAGGGCACTGGATTCGACTGGTCCGCAGCGCCGGGAGGTCCCGGGCCCATGTGGATAGCGACGGGCACGTCGAACTCTTCAGCGAGGCTCCATTACGGTTCCAGACGAGCGTCCGCAGGCGACATCCCTTCATACTGTGGGGAAACCTCGCCGAGCGCCTTAATCCGACCCGCGCGAAGCTCGCCACGGAGCCAAGCCACATCGGGCAAGTCGCTCACGCCTTCCCAGCATGGACGGCCCGTGATCGGTGCACGACCGCGGTCGCAGGGGAGCACCATGCCGGCATGAACTGATCCGGCGTTAATGCGGACGCCCAGAGTGCGAGGTCCGCCTGCAAGCTCGACACGAACAAGTAGCGGACATTCAAGGATTTCATGCGAGCCGCCGCGTCCTGCGGTGACGTGTTCGTGCTGTGCACGTGTACGTCGATCACCGGCGGCCTAGTCGCAGTTGATTGCGCGAACCCAACGGCCACCGATACTCCGCCAATCACCAGCGCCACGCTTCCAACCAACCGTCGCGCCCTCCGATGTCTCCAACGCCTAACCCGAAACCGGTTTGCTCGTACTCCAACGTCGCTTTGTCGGTCTAACGCGTCATGACTGCGGTCCTTCCCCATAAGAAATGTAGATCCTCTGATCGCCAGGTCGAACGAGAATCTCGGTAAACTCGAAGTCCTCGCCGATCTTGATGAACCCGGGAAGACGGGCAGGCTGGGTCAGGGCCGCCGTTCCTATCCAGAACTCGCCTCGCACGATCTCATCGTACCGATTCAACAGCGCGTTCACGTGAGACGGCAGATCCGGATGGTCGATCTGTTGTGTGGCGAGGCGCGTTTGAAACATCTCGTCGCGACCCAGCAGAACCAGCGCTTTCTGTTCCGCCTCGGTGCTCGACATCGATCTCAGCGCGGTTAGTTCGGACTGCGTCGTACGACGCTCGCGAGCGCCAAGCCAGAGCAGAACAGCGAGCACTCCGAGGCCTACCGCCGGTATCGCAATAACGAGCCACCACATGGCGTTTTGGTTCTGAGCGCCATGATCGCACAGACCATCGGCGGCAGATTGAGGGCTACCGCTGAGGCGTAGGATCGAGCGCGCTCGCGGCCAACACGCGGCTTGGGCCCTGATTCATCGCGAAGGAGCGGCAGGCCTTCGAACATTGATCCGGTCTCCGACTTCGATGACCATGAGGTCCTCGCCGAGTTCCAGGGGGCCTGCGTATGTCCTGCGGGTCGGTGGAACCAAGTCCTGATCCAGAGCAGTCGGCATGCAGATGTGCGAATACACCGCCAGCTTCGGCTTCGCTCGAGTAAAGACTTCCCCAGCCTGCTCGGGCGTCAGGTGATAATCGATGATGTTCTTCGCCCGCTCCGGTGGGACGCCCGCTCGCTGCAAGGTTTCTGGGACGAACACTTCGTGGACCAGCAAATCGACCTCCTGTGCGTGCCGAATGAGGTTGTCAGACACCCGCGTGTCACCGGATAGCACGACGGACCGCCCGGCATAGTCGATGCGATAGCCGAGCGCCGGCTTTACAGGAGCATGATCCACTTCGAACGCCGTGACCTTCACGCCGGCCCGCTCCCAAATCAAGCCCTCGCCGACGTCCCGGGGGCTGAGCATGGCGCCCTCCCTGGAGGCACGATCATTTGCCACCCGAACGCGGATGTCGTATTCGTAGGCCTGCTCGAGGTGGGACATCATCTGGCTGGTACCGGTCGGGCCCCAGACTGGCAGCGGCACGTTTCGTCCCGGCACGATCAACCAGCCCGTCAACCACAGGTCGGGAAACCCAACGACATGGTCTGAGTGCAAATGAGTGAGGAAGACGCCCTGCACGTCCTGCCAGCGCACGCCGAGCTGCACCAGGCGTTGCATGGCGCCGCGCCCGGCATCGAACAGGAACTTCTGCTGCCCGGCTTCTACCAACGTACTCAGGTCCGAACCGGTTCATGACCGCCGGGTGGGCAACCGGTGCCGAGCAACGTCACCCTGATAAGCGGTTCTTGCGCGGCGGCGGGTGCAACGACTGCGACAAAGATGGCCACTCCCACGAGTCGCGCAATGGTGATCGACACGTTTCCCTCCATCGGCTTGACACAGCCTGAGTTACGGCCCGAAGGTGCCGCTAATGCCTTCTTTTCAGCCGCGAAGGCGCCGTCACGGTCCTCCGACGTTTGGCCTTTGGCCTGAGGCGCCTTCGCCGTTTTCAAACGCCTGCGAGGCGGGCCCATCTCCGTCACAGAGAGCAGGTTGCCATCCGGATCCTTGAACCACGCGACCTTTGCCCCACTCGGGGCTTGCCAGATGCCCAGCTCGTCTTGCTCCATGAAACCATAGCGCTCGAAGATCACACCCCGCGCCGCAAAGGCGGAAACACTCCTGCGAATGCCTGGCACCTGCCACCCAAGGGCAGTGAATGGGTGCGGTCGAAACGTCTCGACTTTCTGGATACGCAGCTGAACGCCGGCGCAATCGAAGACGACGGCGAAGTCATCGTCGCTCACCAACCGCAAACCAAGCGTGTCGCGGTAGAACTGTTTCGCGCGCTCTGGTTGAGCGCTGGCGATGAAGGCGGTGATTCTTCCGGTGCTGAGCATGTGCGGCGACCTCATCGAACGCTTGAAAGAACCGGAATGATGACCAACGCCACGCCGTCCACGACAGTATGCGCGACGATGTTCGCGAGAAGGTCTCGACGCCAGGCGAAGAAGCCCATCGCCAGCCCGATGGCCACGAAACACATCGTCTAGTCCGCTTAACGGCTAGCGATAACCTGCGCCCGTGTTAGACGTTGCTGAGACGCGGTGAATTCGACATGCCGCATCCGCGCGAGGAAGTATGCCGCGGTCATCCACAAGATTGCACCAAAGATCCACGTCACGAGCGATGTGTCCAGCGCAAGAGGACTTCCGGGCTTCGCGAGGCGCGTCGGGACAATGCCCATAGTTTGATTCACCGCCGAGTGCATCAGCATCGCGAGCAACAGGCTTCCCCTGGTGTTCACATAGAGCCACGTCATGGCGACCGACAGCGCGATTCCTCCCGCCGCGAACACCGGGAAAGACTGTCCGTAGTTGCCGATCCCTGGTAAAAGAAGAGCGGCAGATGCCAGCACGCCCAGATCAGTCCCAGCACGAGACTCGCGCGCGCAAATCCGAAGTGTGCGGCGAGTCGCGGAAGGGCATACCCGCGCCATCCGATCTCCTCACCCGCCTGCACGGGAGTCGACATCACGATCACCGCCGCGATCACGTACCAGGGCTCACTGCCGAAAGGCGGCCATGAGCCGGTGGCGAGGCGATACACGACAGCAACCGAAAGTTTGATCGCGGCCATATAGCCGATGGCGAACACATACCATCGTCCCGCCACCGACGAGTCGAGCACGGGCGGAGGAGCGCCTGGATCCCGCGGACGCCGTCATCCCGCGCCGTGATCCCGAGGGCGACCAGGGATGGAGCGAAGGTTCCGACCATCAGCAACGGCATCTGAAGGGCTGCGGCCGCAGGAGCGAACGTGCCGATGCCGCCGGACAGGACTGCCGCCGCGAAGAAGCATGTCCAGGTCACGGCATATGTGAGCGCGAAAAACTTGAGAAGAGACCGCACCGGCCCGTAGTGTAGAGCGGCCGCAGCCGAGCTGGTCGTAGAAGATGACGGGCCGTTCATCGGCGAGCACTTTCAGCAGTAGAAGGTAATTGTGCGCGTCACGCTCACATGATCGCGCCGTCAGCTTTCACCATTGGCCACCTACTCCTCGAAGCCTCATTTGCACTGGCTTATGGACCGGATCTGCGTTGGACTGCTGGCGGCCTCACCAGACCGCGAGGCGTATTTGATCGTGTTGCAAGTGAAGAAGGGCGCCTTCGAGTTGTCCGTCAACCAAATCGTGCCTTGAGCACAGGTTGAAACCACTGAATCAAAGACGATGGCCCGAATCTTTTCGGAAGGGACATCCGTTCTAACGTCATTGACCTTCCCTGAAACATTTCTGACCCCGTTCTGGGTGTATGTCCAGAAACCGTCCATGGCAACGACGTCTCCGTTACGAGATGTAATCGTGTTGCATGGAACATCGGGAGGCCGTTCAGCTTCCAAATGAGAAGAAGGCTGCGAGGCCTGTTGGGTCGGGTGATCCGGCCCCAGGCGTCGCGCGCCACGCGCCATTTGCCATCCGCGTCGTGATGGTAGAGCACGAGACCCCAGCCCGTGTCCTCCACCACGGCACCCCCGGCCAGAGGCGTGTCGGTTGACTTGTACCAGTACCGCTCAAAGGCCCAGTCGCCGCTGACGACGAACTCCTGAACCGGCTTATCCCAGTGCGTCTTGAACGCCTTGAGATAACCCTCGAGCCACGGCTTGACCGCGGCCTTGCCCACCATGACGGGCTCATGCGCGGATAGAAACACCACGTCGTCGGTGAGCATGCCGAGGAGAGAATCGAGGTTGTTTGAGTTGATTGCCGTCACATAGGCTTCGTGCGCCTGATGTGCGGCGGCGTCACTTGCCGCGGTGTTGGAAACGGGCTGGGGCGCAGGCGCGCCGCACGTGGCACAAAGAGTGACGATCGCGAAGGTTCCGAGAACTATGCGCATTTGAGGACTCTCTTGAAATGGATAAATCACATTCGACGGCGACGTCAGGCGTCTCCTCGAGTCCAGCTGCCAAGACGGAGTAACGCCGCCACGCCTCCTGCAATGCCCAGCGTACCTCGGCCGATCTGAACGTACAAATCGAAGAACTCGCCTGAGTCGGCCAACACCTTTAGGAGAGCGCCATCGTAGGAGCCCGCGGCGAGAAGAACTGCATCCATGTCGAGATGAACACCTCCGGGCATAGGGTTCGGATGGCGATCCTCGGTAAGCTCGACGGTGTGGCCAGCTTTTCGCAAAAGACCAGCGATCCGCTCGGGTCTGTCTGCCGGATCATGGGAGTATTTGCTTGAAGGAAAGTCCAGTCGTACGTGCATAGCATCCTCTGCTTCCTCTGCGGTACAGTCGTCTCAGTGCGGTCACCGCGACAAATTGACGCGTCGCGGCGATTAGTGCGGAGTGCGCGGATGCTAGCACAAATAGAAATGGCCGAATCCTGATTCTTTCAGGTGTCAGGGTACAACTGACAGAAGAGTGAGGGCCGTGTCTGGCCGCCATCTTCTCGAGAAGCTCCCTCGGCGTCGCGCGGTTGTTGGCTAGCGACCGGCAGACGCTAAAATCGCGGTGGATACCTATGAAACGCACCATTGGCCTCGCAATCGCCCTCGCATCGCTGGCAGCCGTTTCCATCGCTCAGACGCCAGCCCCAAACGACTGGCCGTTCTACGGCCGCACACCCGGCGGCACGCGATTTTCGCCGCTGACGCGCATCACCCGCGACAACGTCGCGAAGCTCGTCGTCGCCTGGCGCTATCACACGGGCGAGCCCGCGCTCGATCTCCCGCGACAACCATCGCTTCAGGTGACGCCGATCGTCGTCGACAACGTGATGTACATCAGCACGCCGCTCGGGAAGGTGATGGCGCTCGAGCCGGCGACGGGCCGCGAGATCTGGCGATTCGACGCGAGAGTCAATCCGAAGGCCGGGTACGGCGACTTCGCCAGCCGCGGCGTCTCGACCTGGCTCGACAACACATTGAAGCCGGGCGCGCCGTGCCGACGCCGCATCTACGTGGCGACGATGGATGCGCGGCTGATTTCGCTCGACGCAGCCTCGGGTTATCCCTGTGTCGTCTTCGGCGTCGAGGGCACCATCGGCCTGCGCGAGGCGCTGCGCGTTCGCCCCGCGTTTCCGACGGCCTATCGAGGTGACGTCGCCACCGCTCGTCGTCAACGATCTGGTGATCACGGGATCGGCCATCGCCGACAATTCCCGGCCGGCGCCGGCAAGCGGCGAGGTGCGCGCCTTCGACGCACGAACGGGCGCAGCTTCGATGGACGTGGGATCCGATTCCGCAGGATCCGAAGGATCCGGCGTTCGCGACCTGGAAGAACGGCAGCGCCGCCCGTACCGGCGCGGCAAACGTCTGGTCGGTGATCGCCGCCGATCCTCAACGCGATCTGGTGTTTCTCCCGACGTCGAGCGCCGCGCCGGACTATTACGGCGCGCTTCGGCCTCGGCGACAACCGCTACGCGAACTCGATCGTCGCGCTGCGCGCATCGACGGGCGCGGTCGTGTGGCACTTCCAGACGGTCCATCACGACCTCTGGGACTACGACAACGCCTCTCCACCCGCGCTCGTGAACGTGACGCGCGACGGCAAGACGATTCCAGCCGTCGTGCAGGCGACCAAGACCGGACAACTGTTCGTGCTGCATCGCGAGACCGGCGCACCGATCTTTCCGGTGGAGGAACGCAAAGTTCCGCCGCGAGCACGATTCCCGGCGAAGAAGCGTCGCCGACGCAGCCATTCACGACGCTGACGCCGCCGCTCAGCCCGCACGCCTTCACCGCGGATCAGGCGTTCGGCATCAACACCCGAGGGTCTGGCCGCGTGCAAGCAGGTGATCGCGGGATTGCGCAACGAAGGCATCTTCACGCCACCCAGCCTCGAAGGCACGCTGGTCATGCCGTCGAACATCGGCGGCGCGCACTGGGGCGGCGTGGCCGCCGACGACGCGATCGGGCATCGTCGTCGTGCCCGTGAACCGGCTCGCCGCGAGTGGTTCAGCTGATTCCGGCGAAGGGATTCGACCTCACCGCCGCCCGGCAGGAATCGAGCCGGCTTGGACTAGGGCTACGAATACACGGTGATGGAAGGCACGCCTTACGTCATGCGCCGCCGGCTCCTGCTGGGTCCGGGCCAGATCCCGTGCACGCCGCCGCCGTTCGGCGCGCTCGTCGCCATCAGCCTGCGAACCGGTCAACGGCTCTGGGACGTGCCGCTCGGCACACCACCAATGCCGCCGGGGCGTCCCACAACCACCGGTCAACCTCGGGATGCCCAACCTCGGCGGTCCGATCGTCACCGCAGGTCGGCTCGTCTTCATCGCGGCCACGCTCGACCGCATGTTCCGCGCATTCGACATCGACACGCGGGAAGGAATTATGGACGACGCCACTGCCCGCCGGCGGCCGCGCGACGCCGATGACGTATGAAGCGAACGGACGGCAGTTCGTGGTGATCGCGGCAGGTGGCGGGAACGAATTCGGATCGGGCGATGCGATCCTCGCGTACTCCCTTCCCTAAGATCTCACAAGAGATTAAGAGATTAGGAGAATAAGAGCTAAGAAAACTACTGACAAGAGACTAAGAGGTTAAGAGAAGGGTTACCGCTGTTCGCTTTGCACAAACTGCGCGGGCGAAATGCTCGCGCCACCGCAAGTTTTTCCACCTCATTTGGAAGATACCAGGAACACTGCCTGCTTCGGTTTGGCTCGAATTCTGCTTTCCTCTCAGCATGACCGATTTGGAAATCGACCAACTCACTCAACGAATCATCTCGTGCGGAATCGAAGTACACAGGGCGCTTGGCGCAGGTCTGCTCGAATCGGTCTATCGAGAATGTTTGTTGATCGAGTTGCAAGCAGCCAGATTGCAGGCGATCAGTGAGCAATCGGTAAAGCTGACCTACAAGGGCACGTCAATCAGAACCCAGCTTCGCCTCGACCTGATCGTCGAAGACTGTGTGGTTGTGGAATTGAAAGCCGTCGAGGGTATTCACCCGGTTCATCTTTCACAGGTGATCACGTACCTCAAACTCACAGGGCATCCGGCCGGTCTAATCATGAACTTCAACGTGAGCTCTCTGAGAAACGGCGTCAGGCGTCTTAATCATCCTGAACGATATGTCCGGGCCGGGAGACCGATTCTCTGATCCCGTGCCCTTTATTCTCCTAATCTCTTAATCTCTTGTAAGAAATTTCGTGACGAACATCACTTCGCATCCCCAATCCATCCCTTGAGCGGTCTGGCGAAGATCAACAACACGAGGCCGGCCGCGGCCGAGAACATCGTCACGGCGCCGAAGAGTTGCGGCATTGGCAGCGATTCGATGAGGCCGGCCACACGCCCGGCGACGAGATTACCGAGCGCGGCACCCATGAACCAGATGCCCATCATCTGGCCCACGTAGCGCGCCGGCGAGAGCTTCGTGATGCTGCTCAGCCCGATCGGGCTCAGGCAGAGCTCGCCGATGGTGTGGAGGAAGTACGTGGCGACGAGCCAGCTCGGGCTCACCGGATTCTCGAGCGTCGCGTTGGTGGAACCCCACGCCAGCACGGAGAAGCCGACACCCAGGAACACCAGCCCCATGCCCATCTTGGTGGGAATCGACGGATTGCGCGATCCCATCCAGAGCCAGAGCGCGCTGAACATCGGCGCGAGCATGATGATGAACAGGCCGTTCACCGACTGCAGCCAGCTCGCCGGCATTTCCCATCCGCCAAACACGCGATCGGTCAGGCGCTCGGCAAACAGGTTCATCGACGAGCCCGCCTGCTCGAAGCCCGACCAGAAACATGCGGCGGCCAGGAAGCACACGGCGATGACGCCGATGCGCTTTCTTCTCCGCCGTCGTCAATCCGCCGAGGGTCACGACGTAGAGCAAGGTACGCCGCCGCGAGCGACACGATGAAGATGCCGGCCCAGTCGACGAAGCTGAGGAGCGTCAGCCGAACCGCGCCCATGGACTGCAGCACCCAGAGGATCAACCCGAGACCGACAAGCGCTTCCGTCGCGCGCACCAGCGACCGGCTGGCCGCGCTTCGGGCCGCCGGCGACTTCGATTCCGGCCGCAGCTCGCCCGCCGTACCGAGATGCCGGCCGCCGAGCGAGTACCTGAATCAGCCCGAGCACCATGCCGACACCGGCGGCGCCGAAGCCGAGGTGCCAGTCGATGACCTCGCCGAGATAGCCGCACACCAGCGGGCCCATCATGCCGCCGATGTTGATGCCCATGTAGTAGATCGAGAATCCGGCGTCGCGGCGCGCACCGCCCTCGGGATACAAATCGCCGACCATCGCGCTGACGTTCGGCTTCAGCAGACCAGTGCCGACGACGATGAGCGAGAGCCCCAGGTAGAACGCGAGGATGTTGGGAATCGCGAGCGTGAAATGACCGGCGGCGATGACGACGCCGCCCCAGAACACCGACCGCCGAAGACCGAGCAGCCGATCCGCAATCCAGCCGCCGGGCAGCGCGACGACATACACCGCCGCGGTGTACAGCCCGTAGATCGCGGTCGCGGTCACATCGTCCAGGCCCATGCCACCGGTGCTCACCTGGTTGGTCATGAACAGCACGAGAATGGCGCGCATCCCGTAGTAGCTGAAGCGCTCCCACATCTCGGTGAAGAAGAGCGTCGCGAGACCGCGGGGATGGCCGAACCAGCGCGCCTCAGTCATCGTAGCGATCGATCAAGATGGGTTGCGCACCCGTCCACAGCGCCAACCGGCCGAGGTCGGTCAGATGCTCGGCGCCGGCGACGATAGTCAGGAAGTGGTTGCCGGCCAGCAGGCCTGCCTTGCTGCCGAACTGCGTGCGCCCGTATGGAATGAGGATTTCCGTTTCGCTGACGCCGCCCGGATACAGAAGAATCTCTCCCGGCAACGGATACGTCGTCGCGTTCTCCGGCGGCACTCCCACCGCCAGGTTGCCGAGCGGCACCCACATGGACTCGCCGCTCCACCGCACGTGCAGCAGGTTTTCCTTGAACGGCAGCATCTCGAGAAAGGCCGCGCATGTCAGCGGCGCCTTCTCGGTTTCGAGCCGGCCCTTGAGTGTGTGAGGCCCGGCCTTGATCAGCAAGTCAGACATGATGTTGTCATGGCAGGGCTAAAGCCCCGCGCTACCGTACACCGTGGTGCGCCGGCCGCACGAATCTGCCGCGTGGTCTCGGCGACAATCTTCCCGTCCTGAAAAATCGTCTCACCACGGCGGATCGTCCGGACGACCACGCCGCTGAACTCAAAGCCGATATAGGGGCTTATTTTATGGCGCTGGAGCAGGTGCGCCGCTTCCAGCGTATACGAACGCGCCGGGTCGAGCAGCAGGAGATCGGCGTCGTTTCCCGGCGTCAGCGCACCTTTTGACGGGATTCGGAAGCGTTGCGCGGGACTGGCCGCCACGAGACCGGCAATCTGCTCGAACCGGAGACGCCGGCCGTCGAGCCCTCGCTCGAAGAGCACCGCAAGGGTCGACTGCACGCCCGCCACGCCGCCCCACGACGTGCGGAAGTCTCCAGGCTTCTTCAACGACGGTTCCGACGGCGAATGATCCGAGGCAATCAGGTCGACGAGCCCGTCGACGACATGCCCCCATAGCTCCGCCTGGTCGTCGGGATCGCGCAGCGGCGGCGCGCATTTCGCGGCGACGCCGATCGTCTCGAGATCTTCCTCGGTGAAAAACAAGTAGTGCGGACAGGTCTCGACCGACACATCGACGCCCCGCGCGCGTGCCTCTCTCGCCTTCATCACGCCACTGCCCGTACTCACATGGACGATATGAAGCCGCGCACCGGTTTCTCCGGCGATGTCGGTCGCGCGCGCGATGGCTTCCAGCTCGGCCGCGACAGGACGTGAATCGAGAAAGTCACGCGCCGT
This sequence comes from Vicinamibacterales bacterium, assembly GCA_963850725.1. Classification (GTDB taxonomy): domain Bacteria; phylum Acidobacteriota; class Vicinamibacteria; order Vicinamibacterales; family JAMQPK01; genus JAMQPK01. The sequence continues at coordinate 164,067 of CAWKMQ010000009.1, read as the reverse complement.
CGATCCCGTCATCGCGGCCGCGAGCGCGCTCGTCATTTCCTGGCTCTCGGCATGAACGGCGATCGGCAGATCGAGCCGCGCCGCTTCGCGCATGCCGTCTCGCAGACGTCTGGTCGTCCGCGCGCGGAAATTCCGGCAGACCCGAATCGCACATGAACGCTTTGAAACCCACGACGCCGCGCTCGGCCATCGGCGCCATGTGCTCGACGGATCCCGGAATGAGACCGCCCCAGAGACCAAAATCGGTAACCGAGGACGCCTCCAGCGCCTGGCGCTTGCGATCGACCTCTTCGGCGTTCACCGTGCACGGAGTCGAGTTGAGCGGCATATCGAAGAACAGCGTGCCGCCGCCGGCCGCGAGCGCGTGGCTTCCGGTTTCCGCGCCCTCCCAGCCGGTCCGTCCAGGTTCGTTGAAGTGCAGGTGCACGTCGATCAAACCCGGAAAAATGTGAAGACCTCGTGCGTCGATTTCATGCCCGGCGCCCGGCAGCTCTTCGGCGATCTCCACGATGCGGCCATCGGAAATCCGCAGGTCCGCCCTGATGCGGCGATCGGGATACACGACCGTGCCGCCGCGGACGACCGCGTCAGCCACGCTGGCGGCTCGCAAGCTCGTCGAGAAACGTCACGCCGGCCTCGAGGGCGGCGGCCACATCGTCTTCGCGGACATTTTCAGCGGGGTTATGGCTGATGCCTCCCTCGCATCGCAGGAACAACATGCCGACCGGCATCCTGGCGGCGAGAATCATCGCATCGTGGCCGGCGCCGCTCGACATGCGGTGCGCCGGTGCGCCGGTTCGCTCGAGCGCGCGATCGAGCACGGCCGCGATCGACGCGTCCATGGCGACCGCGGCCTGATCCAGGCGCGGCGCACACGTCATCGTCAGGCCTCTCCGCGACGCAATTTCCTCGGCTGCCCGCGTCAGCCGTTCGGCCGCGGCCTTGCGCATCCCATCGGCCGGATGCCTGACGTCGAGCGACAGCACCGCGCGCTCCGGCACGACGTTTCCCGCGCCAGGCTCGACGGCGATCTTGCCGACGGTGGCCGCCAGGCCCGGCGTCGCCAGCGCCTCGCGCTCGACTTCGGCGATCCATGCCGCGGCGCACGCCAGCGCGTCTTTGCGCATCTTCATCGGCGTCGTGCCCGCGTGGGCGGCCGCGCCCACGAACGTGAGCTCAGCTCTTGTCTGTCCGGAAATCACGTCGACGACGGCAAGGGGGAGGTTGAGGTTTTCCAGAACGGGCCCTTGCTCGATGTGAAACTCCAGGTAGCCGAGCGCGTTCGCGGGCGCCTGCGCATCGGCGATGCGATTCGGCTCGAGACCGAAGTGGCGGATGGCGTCGCGCACGCTCTTGCCCGCCTGATCGACGCGATCGAGCAGCGCCATGTCGAACGTGCCGGCCATCGCGCGGCTGCCGAGAAACGGCACGGCGAACCGAACGCCTTCTTCGTCTGAAAATCCGACGACCTCGATCGCAAACGGCAGGCGTTTCTCCGCCGACGCGCTCGACGAGCGCAATCGCGAGCACGACGCCCAGCACGCCGTCAAAGGCACCGGCATTCGGGACGGTGTCGAGATGCGAGCCGATGTAGAAGCGCGGTGCACCGGGCGCCGCCGCTTCTTTGGTGCCTCTGATGTTGCCGATCGCGTCGACGCGCACCGACATGCCGGCCCGCGCCATCCATGCGGCCAGGGCCGTGTGCACGTCGCGCATCGATTTCGAGAGAAACGTCCGCGTCGTGGCGTTGCGATCGTCAGACAGCTTCGCGAGCTGCCGGCACCAGCGAATCACCTCGCGGGCCTGCTCGGGCGACGTCATTCTTTAGCGTCGCGGGGCCCCACCCCCGCGACCTGTACCTCGCGACCTTCGGTCGCTCGGCATTGTCCGCAGCGTCTTTCCGCTGTCATGATCCACGGTACGTGCTGTAACCGTAGGGCGAGACGAGCAGCGGCACGTGATAGTTGCCGGCGGAACTGGCAATGCCGATCCTGATGACGATGACGCCCATGAACGGCGGGTCGGTCAGCGCAATGCCGAGGCGATGGAAGTAGTCCGCCGCGTGGAACGAGAGCTCGTAGATGCCCGTCTCGAGCTGATCGCCGGAAATGAGCGGCTGATCGGTCCGGCCGTCGGCATTCGTGGTCACCGCCGCGATGAGCCGGCGTTCGGCGCCCTTCACGAAGTGAAGCTCGACGGCGATGCCGTGCGCCGGAGTACCGCGTGTGATGTCGAGAACGTGTGTCGAGATTCGCGCCATAGTGTCTTGAACAGGAGATTAGGAGATCAGGAGAGCTCTTTCTGAAAAGAAAAATGTCTCCTAATCTCCTAATCTCCTGTTTTGTCCGTGTCCGTGTCAGCGTCAGTCCGAGGCACCCATAGGGTGGCCTGGCGTCCGTGTAGACCCCCAGTTCCTCGCCACGCTCCGCAATCGTATCCCAAGTGCGGTTGTTCGCCTCGAGGTGCACCTCGGCAATCGCGGGAATCTCGCCGAGCATCTTCGTGCCCATCTGGTAGATGACCTGCTGAATGCTGCCCGACTCGAACGACGCGAACACGTCGTGGACGATCTGCCGCGCGCGGGCCACGACCGTGCCCGCGCTGAACGCCGCGTCAGGGCTGACGTAGCTCCACTCGAGGTCGAGCCACATGTGCAGGGGCCGGTTGTGGAGGTCCGGCAGGGTCGTGTATTCGTCGCGGACGAATCCGCGGAAGGCGCTGCCGCCCAGGCGCAGCAGCTTGAAGCCGCGCACGCCGGATACCGCCTCGGCGATGCCCGCGCGCGTCAGCTCGAGACGCGCGGTCGCATGGTCGGGACCCGCCGGCCGAAACGCCACGCTCGTCCCCAGAGGCGCGTAGGGAATCTCCGATGCCGAAATCTGCAGCCCTTCGACCTGGGCGTACCTGGCCAGGAACTTCTCTCCGAGAAACCGGCAGTACTCCTCCAAATCGTTCCCGCCAAAATTCATCGTCTCGCGCTGGATGAAGTTCTTCATCGAATCGGTGGCGACAAGGCCGCTGTTGTCGCCCTCGGTGTAGGTCTTCCAGAAGGTGTCGCCGTAGACGAGCAGCAGCACGCTGGCGCCAAAGACGGGACTCCGACCTTCGGGCACGCGGCCGTCCCGGTTGAGACGATAGGCGATGACATCGCCCTTGCCGTAGTAGTCGCGTTTTGGTCCGGATGCGAATCGATTCAAATGCGCTCCTGGCACAGCCCTTCAGGGCTGTCTCACCACTTCTTCCAATCGAAACCGGGCGATGCGATAGACCTGCCGCAGCGCTTCCTTGTGTTCGGCATCGCGCGCCGACGTCAGCCGCCGCTCGAGCGCATTCAGCACATCCTGCTTCGTGCTGCCCTTGACGGCATACAGAAACGGAAACCCGAACTTTTCGCGGTACGCCTTGTTCAGCGCCTGAAGCCGATCCACATCGTCGCGCGCCAGGGTATCGAGGCCCGCTCCAGCCTGTTCGCGCTTCGACGCCTCGGTCATGGCGACACGGGCACCGAGATCCGGGTGGGCGCGCAAGAGATCGAGCTGCTCGGCCATCGTGGCAGCCGCGACCGTCGACATCATCGCATCGTGCAGCGCATCGAGCGACGCGAACGGCCGCAGGTCCCAGGCCCGTTCGGCCACCCACGGCGAGCCTTCGAAGACCCAGCCGACCGCCTGGAGAAACCCGGCGCGATCGGTCCGGTTGAGATCGTCTATCGTCGACGTCAGTCCATCGTTCATCGTCCATCGTCGTCAGCTCATCAATCGTCAATTTTCAATCGGCACTCGAAAATACGATATCCCCTTCCACGCGCACTTCGCGCACGCTTTCGGCGCCGGCCAGCGTAAACAGCGAAGCGAGCGCCTGCGGCACGCCCTCGGCACGCCGGACGACGCCTTCGAGCACGCTGCCCTCGGGCGGACGCACATACACGAAGTCGGCGGCCTTCCCCGGACGAAAATCGCCGATGTCTGCCTCCATACCCAGGGCTTCGGCCCCCGCGCGCGTCGCCATGTAGAGCAGCCGCGGCGCGTCGAGGGCGATGGGATCGGGAGCGAGCCGCTGCATCAGATAGGCGTGCAGCCCCTCTTTCATCATCCCGAACCCCAGCCCGCCGCCGACGTCGGTGCCCAGGGCGCAGGTGACGCCGGCATCCACGTGCCGCTTCAGCGGAAAGACACCGCTGCCGAGCGATGCGTTGCTGCACGGGCAGTGGGCCACCGCCGTGCCCAGCGCCGCAAGGCGGGTCAGTTCGGATGCGGTGGGGTGAACGTTGTGCGCCATCACGGACCGGTTTCCACTGAGCCCGTAGCGTTCGTAGATGGCGAGATAGTCGGCCGCCCACGGAAACAGCCGCCTCAGCTCGGCGATTTCACTCGAGTTCTCGTTGATGTGGGTCTGGAGCCGCACATCGGGATGCTCGGCCATCAACTGCTGGCAGACCTCGAGCATCGATTCGCTCGTCGAGTACGCGAAGCGCGGCGTCACCGCGTACCGGAGACGGCCGCGGCCATGATACCGCTCGATGAGCCGTCTGCTGTCCTCGTGGGCTCGCTCCGGGCGTCACGTGGAGCTCCGGTCGCAACAGGCGATCGGACACCACGAGCCCGGACACGATGCGCAATCCCGACGCATGGGCGGCCTCGAAGAGCTCCGCGGTGGCATCGGCGAAATGCGCACCGAACACGAGCGCCGTGGTGGTGCCGTGCGCGGCGAGGCCGCGCAGGAAGAGCCGCGCGGTCTCCGCGGCATAGCCCGTGTCAGCCATCCTGGCTTCTTCGGGCAGGGCAACCGCGTCGAGCCAGTCGAGCAGCGTACGCCCCATCGCGCCGATGATGCGCACCTGTGGAAAATGCACGTGCGCGTCGATGAATCCCGGCAGAATGAACCCGCCACGCCAGTCCACGGTGACGGCATCAGGATGCGCGTCTCGCACGGCCGCGTAGTTGTCGCACACGCGACGATGCGGCCGTCGCGAACCAGAAGGCCGCCATCCTCGAAACAGATGAGCGATTGCGGATCCCCTGTCTCGAATGAAAAGGGATTCACCGGCGTGTGGACAATCGTCGCGCGGAAGAGCTCGGCCTGAGTGCGGACCGGTGTCATCGCCCGGTCGTGTATTCGGACGCGCGCACCTGACGGACGGCAAAGAACACGCGCTCGGGAGTGGCCGGACTGTCGAAGGTAAAGGCGCGCCCGTGCCCGAAGGCGGCAATCGCATCGCGGATGGCCTCGCGCACCGAAAATGCGAGCATCAAGGGAGGCTCGCCCACCGCCTTGCTGCCCATCACGACGCCGGGCTGCGTCGCACGCTCCAGCATGGCGACGTTGAAGATGTCGGGCACTTCCGACCATGACGGCAGCTTGTAGGTGGACGCGCCCGCCGTGCTCACCCGTCCACGCTCGTCCCACAGCAGCTCCTCAATCGTCAGCCAGCCGACGCCCTGCAGGAAGCCGCCTTCGATCTGCCCGCGATCGACGATGGGCGAGAGTGAATCGCCCGTGTCGTGGAGAATATCGGTCCTGATCAAACGGCACTGTCCAGTAAAGCCGTCGAGCTCGACCTCGGACACCGCCGCGCCGTACGCAAAGTAGTAGAACGGGTTGCCTCGCGACGTGGCGAAGTCGAAGTGGATATCGGGCGTCCGGTAAAACCCTTCCGCGAACAACGACACACGCTGCTTGTACGCGGTCTCGCAGAGCGCACCGAACTCGACACCCTTTCCCCGCGCCGACGCGTGTCCATCCTCGAACCGCACGTCGGGAGGATCGCAGTCGAGAATGGCGGCCGCCACCACGGCAAGCCTGGTCCTGATCTGCACGCACGCATCCTCGACCGCGGCGCCGTTCAGGTCGCTGCCCGACGAAGCCGCGGTCGCCGACGTGTTCGGCACTTTGTCGGTGCGCGTCGACATGACGCGAATCCGCGACGCAGGCAAGCCGAAGCTCTCGGCCGCCACCTGCTGGATCTTCGTGAAAAGGCCCTGCCCCATCTCGGTGCCGCCGTGATTCACCTGTACCGTGCCGTCGCGATACACGAGAACGACCGCACCAGCCTGGTTGAAGAACGTGGCCGTGAACGAGATGCCGAACTTCACGGGCGTGATGGCAAGGCCGCGCTTGAAGTGACGATTGTGGGCGTTCGACGCGGCGATGTCGCTTCGCCGCCTGTCGTAATCGCTCGACGCCTTCAGGGTATTCCAGATTTCTTCGATGCGGCCCGCGTCGCGCACGCGTTCGCCGTAGTGCGTGTGGTCTCCCTCCCGATAGAAGTTGCGCTGCCGGACGACGTCGGCGGGAAGGTTCAAGCGCTTGCGCCGCCAGTGCGAGCACCTCTTCGACGACCAGCATGCCCTGCGGCCCGCCAAATCCCCGAAACGCGGTCTGCGACGTTTTGTGCGTCCGGCACACGCGGCCGGTCACCTCGACAGCCGGCAGCTTGTAGGTGTTGTCGACGTGAAACATCGACCGCCACATCACAGGCTCCGACAGGTCGAGGCTCCAGCCTCCGTCGGAGTACAGCTCGATGCGAATGGCGTTGAGCCGGCCGTCGGGCTCGAAGCCGGCCTCGTATCGCGCGAGGTAGGGATGGCGTTTCCCCGTAATCGCCATGTCGAGCTCGCGAGTCAACCTGACGCGGACGGGGCGCTTCGTCTTCCAGGCACCCAGTGCGGCAATGGCGGCGTACGGATTCGCCTGCACTTCCTTGCCGCCGAAGGCGCCGCCCATGCGCAGGCACTCCACGGTCACCTGGTTGCGGCGCACACCGAGGACCCGCGCCACGATCTCCTGTGTCTCCGACGGATGCTGCGTCGACGAGTGCACGGCGATACATCCCGATTCGTCCAGCCACGCGATCGCGGCCTGTGTCTCGAGGTAGAAATGTTCCTGGCCGCCGATCCTCAACTCTCCCTTGACGCGCACCGGGCTCCGATCGAGATCGCCGCGTGTCGCCATCGACGATGCGAAGCTGGTCGGTGAGAAAGCTGTTGGACTCGATGGCCTGTTCGATCGTCAGGATGGCCGGGAGCGGTGCGTACGCCGCCTCGACGCGTGCGGCACCACGCCGGGCCGCCTCGAGCGATTCGGCCAGCACCCAGGCCACCGGCTGGTGGTAGAAGAGGACCTCGACGGGAAACAGCGGCTCGTCGTGGCGATTCGCACCGCTGTCGCCTTCGCCCGGCACATCGGCCTGCGTGAGGGTCGTCACGACGCCGGGCTCGGTCAGCGCCGGAAGCACATCGAGCTCGCGTGATACGCGCGTGCGCGTGCGGCGCGCATACCGGCCACGCATGAAGGAGATTCGGGAATCGGCCGCAAAGGTCGTCCACATAGAGCGCTTCGCCTGTCACGTGCGCGCGCGGCGCTCTCGTGCGGCATCGGATGGCCCGCCACCTTCACAGCGCGTGCTCCCACTGGTATTTCTCGACCAGACTCTTCGACACCTCGAGGCGATACTCCCTGGAACCGCGGTGGTCGCTCATCGGCTGCAGCGTGCGATCGAGAATGCTCTGCACCCGCTCGACGGCCGCGTCGTTCCAGGCCTGACCCGCGATGGCCGCTTCCGCCTCGGCGATCCGGACGGGCGTCGCGGCGACACCGCCGAATGCAAACCGCGACCGCCGCACTTTTCCCTGCGCATCCACGTCGAGGGACATGGCCGCCGCCACCGTGCTGATATCGTCGAGCCTGCGCTTGGCGACCTTGTAGAAGCGCACGAACTGCGGCAGCGGTTTCGGAATGTCGATGGCCGTGATGATCTCACCCGCCGCCATCGCGGTTTTCCGGTACGCCGGTGAAGAACGAGGACAGCGGGATCGTCCGGCGGCCATCAGCGCCGGCGAGATGCACCACGGCGTCGAGCGCCATCAGCAGCGGCGCCGCATCGCCGATGGGAGAGGCCGTCGCGAGATTGCCGCCGAGCGTCGCGCGGTTGCGAATCAGCGGCGACGCGAAGAGCGTGAGCCACTCGTGAAACACGCCCGGCGCATCGGACCAGCGGCGGCCTATTTCATTGAGCGGCAGCGCCGATCCGATTCTCACGCGCTCGTCGTCGCTGGAAAACTCGCCCAGCTCGTCGATGGCCTCGAGGCTGATGAGCAGCGGCCAGCGGCGCGAGAAGAGATTCGCTTCCACCGCGAGATCGGTCGCGCCGGCCACGAGCCTGGCGTCGGGAGACGTGCGAAGCAGCGACACGCACGCGTCCACGCTGGTCGGCCGCAGGAAACCGGCGATCGACAGCTCGTCGAGTGGCGGGGCCGGGCGGCTCAGGCGCTCGCGAAAGGTGTCATCCGGCGCCGGACCCAGCGCGTGGGCGGCGTCGCGAATAGGACGATACCCCGTGCACCGGCACAGATTCCCGGCGAGCGCCATCGTGTCGCACGGTCCGGTTCGATCGCGCCGGTACTGTTCCGCGAAAAGGCTGACGACAAACCCGGGGGTGCAGTACCCGCATTGCGATCCACCGGCAGCGGCCATCTCGCGCTGGGCATCGTGGAGCTCTCCACCGGCCGCCAGCGATTCGACCGTGTAGATTTCCCGGCCCGCCGCCATCGGCAGAAACATCAGGCAGCTGTTGACGACGCGATACGCCGATCCCGCGCCGTCCGGTTCCACGAGTGCGACGGCGCATGCTCCGCATTCACCCTCGGCACATCCTTCTTTCGATCCCGTGAGCCCGCGCGAGCGGATGAAGTCGAGGAGCGTCATCTGCGGGGCAGGATGGTCGACGCGCACGCGCGTACCGTTCAGGAGGAACTCGATGCCGGCCACTGGCACTAGCATACGCCCGGACGGGAATTTCAGAAGTAGGTGCGCGAAGGCGGGCGATCTAACGCTCGGCGAGCTCTTTGGTTTGTGTGGACCGCTTGCCCGTCGACCATCTTGTAGTCGTAGGTCATCAGGAATGTCGATATTCCGTAAATGCGCACGTCGGCCGTCGATTCGATCGCGACGGGCATCACGGTGCCGCCCACCGGGGCGTAGCTGCTCGCCACGTCGACCCACCGGATCCAGAACGACGGCGATTTCGAGAGCCGCCCTTCCACGCGAACGAGGTCTCCTGATTTCACGGTGAGCAACGCCGACCCGAGCACGAGGCGCGGGTCTCGACGCCGCGGCGTCAGCCGCAACCGGAGCATGTCGGTGCTGTCGTGGCCGCCCAAATCGAACGAGTAGTTGGAGCGCGACAGGTTGCCTTTGTGCCACTCGCCGGCGGCGGTGTTCTCTTTTTCGGCGTCCAGGACGCGCTTCAGCACGCGTCGCGCGATGCGCTCAGATCCGCCCTGCGCGACGATCGCATATCTGAACCCGGCGACCGGATCGTATTCGGTGGTCGCTTCCAGCCACGCCGATTCCTTCAGCCTGGCGCTCGACGCTTCGAGCCTGCGCCGCGCGTGGTAGGCCACCGGGGGCTTCTCGATTTCGGACAGGAAACGCTCGACCGCTTCGTGATCGGACGCCGGCGCAGGCAGCGCCGGGCCAGGCGCACCGGCGAGCCCCTGCGCGGACAGGCCGATCAGGAATGTAAATACGCCGTAAAGAGCCGTAACCCGGTTCATGCTGCCGATTACACAGCAACTAATGTGCCCTTTCCGGCGGACCGCAGGCCGCCGGTACGGTTGAATGCAAACGGAAAAATCCGTTACTGGAAGACTAAACGTTGTATCAGGACCCGACGAACTGACGTGGGCTAATGCAGGCGCCCAATCGGGCCAAGGTCGAGATTCAGATCTTTCGGATCGAGCTTGAACCGCTTGGCGATGAGGACAATCGTCTGCTCGAGCTTCATCAGCGCTTTCCCCACGTTCTCGAGTTCATCGGGCGTCAGGGTTTTTTCCTCGAGCCGCCGGATGGCCTGCCGTTCCATCAGCTTGCGGATGAACTCGATGAGGCTGAGCACCAGCTGGACGACCGACTTCTGCACGTCTTCGGGATCGGGATTCCAACGAACATGGGCTTAGTTCGTGGTGCGTGGGTTCGTGGGGTTCGTCGGGTTCGGGAGGTTCGTGGGGTTCGTGAGGTTCGAGAAGTGCGCCGGGTGCGCTTGGGACGGGTGCGCAAAATTTTCCCGGGTGTCCTTTTTTTCACGCGCCCTGACGCTTGGCTTTGACGGCCGCTCCGGCCGGCGCGCCGATGACTTTCTTGATCTCTTTGATGAGGTCGTGCGGCAGGCACGGCTTGGTGATGACGACATCGCATCCGGCGCTTTTCGCGCTTTCCGAATGGCCCGCCATGGCATGACCGGTCAGCGCCACGACGGGGATGCCCTTGGTCGACGCGTCGGCCTTGAGGCGGCGCGTGGCTTCCCAACCATCGACGACGGGCATCGACAGGTCCATCAGAATGAGATCGGGCTTCAAGCGCTTGGCCTTGTCGATCGCCTCGACGCCGTTCTGCGCCTCGGCCACTCTGAACCCGCAGAACTTGAGATACTCGCCGTACATCTCGCGGGCGTCAGCAAAATCGTCGACGACCAGCACGAGCGGCTCGTTCTTGTTTTTTGTCCATCCATCACATTCATCTTTCAGTGCGTCCCCTAGTTATTTCAAAGACGTCGGCAGGGTCAGCGTGAACGTCGACCCGTGACCCAGCCGGCTCTCCACTTTCAACGACCCTCTCAGCATCGTCGTCAGGCGCCGGCAAATCGACAAACCAAGACCCGTGCCACCATATGCGCGTCTCGGCGTGCTGTCGACCTGGCGGAAGTCTTCGAAGATCTTCACGTGATCGTCCTTGGGGATGCCGATGCCCGTGTCGATGACCGCCACCGTCACCGTCTGCTTGCCGGCCATCCGCGCCTTGATGGTAATGCTCCCCTTCTGGGTGAACTTGAGGGCGTTGCTCAGCAGGTTCACGAGGATCTGCTTCACCTTCTGACGATCGGTGCGCAGCGTCGACAGCTCCGCCGGCAGCTTGCACACGACCTGCAATCCCGACTTCGCGATAATCGGCTCGAGCTCGGTCGTGACTTCCCGCACCAGCTCGGGCAGGTTGAACGCGACGACCTGGATGGGCATGCGGCCGGCTTCGATGCGGGTGATGTCGAGAATCTCGTTGATGAGCGTCAGCAGATGGCGCGCGTTCGCATCGATGCGCGAGAGATTCCGCCGCTGAGGCGCGCTCAGCTCGCCCGACACGCCCTGCAGCGTCATCGCCGCGTATCCAAGGATGGCGTTGAGCGGCGTGCGCAGTTCGTGCGACACGTTGGCGAGGAACTGCGATTTGGCCGCCGATGCCTGCTCGAGCTCGAGCGCCTGGCGCCGCAGCAGCTCGTTCTGGTTGGCCAGCTCCCCGGTGGCCTCGCGAACCTTTCCTTCGAGCTCTTCCGACGCGAGCTTCAGCTGCTCGTACAGCTGATTGCGCTCGATCGCCTCCGTGCGGTCGTGCAGGATGGTGACGATGGCCGTCAGCTCGCCGACCTCCGAGAGCATTTTGGCCGCGAGCGCCTTCGACCGGGACGAGCTTGCTCGTATTGGGATCGATGAGCGCAATCTCGCCGCGCCGCGTGGTCTCCCAGCCGGTCGACAGCAGGCCCGAGACGAACGACGTGAAGTGCGCGTCGTTGGCGCGGACGATCCGCTGCGCCTCCTCTCCCGATCCGGGCACCACGGTGAACAGGCGCTCGGCGGGATTGTTCATCAGCGAGATTTCGCCCTCCTGGTCGGTCACGATAATCGGATCGGCCACCGAATCGATGAGCAGGTTCAATCGATCGCGCTCGCCGCGCACCTCGGCCTCCGCCGCGCGCAGCTTGGCGTAGTTCTCGTCGATCTGCCGCGTCGCCATGCGCAGGTCGGTGATGTTGCGCAGAATCGACACGACTCCCGTGCCCTCGCGCGGATCGCTGACGACCGTGCTGAGCAGCTCGAAGAGCAGGTCGGATCCTTCAGTCGGGTCGACCAGCAGCAGCTCGCGGCGGCCGGCTTCGCCCTCACCGAGCGCCGTGCGCGACAACGCCGCCGAGAAGAACATGTTGTTCAGCTGCACCGCGCGCCGCCGTCCCTCGCTGACGTCGTCGGGCGCCGCGAACAGCATCTCGGCCCGCGTGTTCGCGATGATCAGCTGACCTTCCATGTTGGTGAAGAGGATCGGATCGGTCGCGGCGTTGATGATGTTGAAGAGCAGCGCGTGCTCCCGCCGCAGCCGGGGATCTTCGTCCCCGAACGCGACGGTCGGCGCGCCCACGCGCTGCAGGGTTCGGCCGAGCGCGTCGGCGACCCACTTGACGCCGGCAGGCGGCATGTCGGTCGCCGGACTGATGAGCACCAGCCCAAGGGCGGGATCGTCCACGGATCCGCCGCCCACCTTGACCGACGTAAACGGGCTCTCGCCGAGGAACCCGATGCGCGCGTCACGCGTGCTGTGAAACGAGACGGCCGATCCGTTGGTCAGCGCGCTGATTAACGGGTGCCTGGTGTCGTCGAGCGGGAGGGACAGCCGCCTGATCTGGCGGGGCGTGACGCCGGCGCCGGCGATGCCGTTCAGGGTGCCGCGGATGTGGTCGGGGGCCGCAAACACCGTGCGCTCGGCGCCCGAGTGGGCGAGGAGCCACTCAACGGTGCTCTGCGCGGCAGCCGCCGCCGTCGAACACCGGTGCAGTTCTTCGAGCAGGGCCAGCTTCTCTTCCGCCGACACCGCCGATCGCGCCGCGATTTCTACCGACCCCCGGGCCATGGTTGTCTACGTGCGCGACACTCGCATGTTCATGACTCACGCGCGCGGGCGGCGCCGCCTCGACACGGCACGCCCACCACCCGCCGGAACGCCCTCGAGCTGGGCGCGCAGTGCCTGATTTTCCGCGACCAGATCGTCGTACGGCCGCGACTCGAGCGCCGGCCGCGCGACCGGCACCGACTGACCGACCGCTTCGGAATATTTCAAATACGTATCGATCGAGGCCACCACCACGCGCGCTTCAACGGTGATGAGGTCGATACCCACGAGCGAGACGCGCACCCAGGCATCGATGACGATACCCTTGTCGAGCACTCGATCGAGAACGTCAATAAGACTCGAGCCGCCTGCGGCGCGTTCTACGGCCATTCACTGCCTCCTCGGCAACCTGCCACCACGTTCACCGCCGATCGAGCCGCTTGGCGCGCAGTCGGGGAGCGCGCTGCGCCGTGCCTGGCGCCGCTTCCAGTTGCCGCTCGAGTCGTCGAATTTTTTCCTTGAGCTGCTCGTTTTCCACCGCCAGCTCGTCGCTCCCCAGCGAGAGATGACGATCGTGACGCCACCAGTCCAGCCCGATCTGTTCGGCCTTGTCGATCGAACAGACCATCAGGCGGATGCGGATGGTCAGCAGCTCGACTTCGGCGATGGAAATCTTGATGTCGCCGGCGATCACCAGCCCCTTGTCGAGTACGCGATCGAGTACATCGACGAGGCCGCTCGCCCGGGCGTGACCAACTTGGATCGATTCGTTAGGCATAGAGAGCGTCAGTTGAGGTGCGCCAGTATATCTCCGGCGCGACTCTTGCGACTACAACCATGGAGGCTCCATGGCTCGCGCGAAAGCACATCCGCATCCCCCGTTTCCCCCTCAACACCAGCCGAAACCCGGTCTCGAATCGAATATCCGCCCCCGGCCCCGATACAAAGCGCCCGAATACCGCGGTGCGGGCAAGCTCGAGGGCCTGGCCGCGCTCATCACCGGCGGCGACTCGGGCATCGGCCGCGCCGTCGCGGTGCTGTTTGCCCGCGAGGGCGCCGATGTCGCGATCGTGTACCTGCCTGTCGAAGAATCGGACGCACAGACGACGAAAGCGGCCGTGGAGGCCGAGGGCCGCCGCGCGCTGCTCGTTCCCGGCGACGTCCAGGAGTCGGGATTTTGCGTCGAGGCCGTCGAGACGCACGCTCGACGCGTTTGGCAGGCTCGATATCGTCGTCAACAATGCCGCCTATCAACAACATCAGAAGTCGATCGAGGACATTACCGACGAACAGCTCGATCGTACGTTTCGTACGAATATCTACGGTTACTTCTACATGACCCGCGCGGCCACTCCCGCACCTGAAGCCCGGCAGCACCATCATCAACACCGGGTCGATTACCGGCCTCGAGGGCAGCCGCCAGCTGCTCGACTACAGCGCCACCAAAGGCGCCATCCACGCCTTCACCAAATCGCTCGCCCAGAACCTGGTCGACCGGAAGATTCGCGTCAACTGCGTCTCTCCCGGTCCGGTGTGGACACCGCTGAACCCGTCGGACAAGCCTGCCGCGAAGGTCGCGACATTCGGAGCGGATACGCCGATGAAAAGGCCGGCGCAACCCGAAGAGATCGCGCCGGCCTTCGTGTTCTTCGCCTCGAACGCCGACTCCAGCTACATCACCGGCGAGGTCCTCACGCTGCTGGGTGGTGAAACGACAGCGGCGTAACTCGATTCCTGTCAGGGCAGATGGCGGATGGCAATGGCGAACGGTACCTGCCAGTGCTCTGCCATCTGCCATGTCAGCCTTAGGCTTCAGGCACCGGCGGTACGGGTGGCGCCGGCGCAGCGGGCGCCGGCGAGCCGCCGGAGCGGCCTTCGGCGCGCGCTCCTGTGATTCGATCAGGTTGTACTTCTTCAGCTTGTTGTACAGCGTCGGCCGGTACACGCCGAGGATGCTCGCGGCCTTGCGCTTGTTGCCGCGCGTGCGTTCCAGCGTCTGAAGGATGGCGAGCTTCTCGATTTCCTCCAGCGTGTGATGCGGCGGAATGACGAACCCCGTCTGACTCGGCAGCCGTTCGGCGTCGCGAATGGTCGGCGGCAGATCGTCGAGGGTAATGTCGTTGCCTTCGGCCACGATGACCGCACGCTCGATGACGTGCTCGAGCTCGCGCACGTTGCCCGGCCAGCGGTATCGCAGCAGCGCCTTCGTCGCGTCGGGCTTGATCGAACGGATGTTGCGCTGATGCTGGCCCGAGAAGCGATCGAGGAAGTGTTCGCCGAGCAACATGATGTCCTCGGTACGGTCGCGCAGCGGCGGAATCGCCAGCGTGACGGTGTTGATGCGGAAGTACAGGTCTTCGCGCAGCTTCCCTTCACCGAGCGCCGCATCCAGGTTGATGTTGGTCGCGCAGATGAGCCGGAAGTTCGGCTGAATGACGCGGCTGCCGCCCACCGGACGGAACTCGCGGTCCTGCAGCACGCGAAGCAGCTTCACCTGCAGGCTGGCCGGCATCTCGCCGATTTCGTCCAGCAGCAGCGAGCCGCCATCGGCCAGCTCCATCAGACCGGTCTTGTCCGACACCGCGCCCGTGAACGCACCACGCTTGTGCCCGAACAGCTCCGATTCGATCAGCTCGCTCGGCAGCGCCGCGCAGTTGATCTTGATGAACGGGCCCTTCTTGCGCTTGCTGTGCTCGTGGATGGCGCTGGCCACCAGCTCTTTGCCGGTCCCGTTTTCGCCATGAATCAGCACGCTCGCGTCGGTCGGCGCGACCGACTTGATGAGATGAAACAGCTGCCGCATCTTGTCGCTGCGCGCGACGATGTTGGCGAAGCTGGTGTGGTCGCGGAGCTCTTCCTTCAGCCGCTTGTTTTCGGCCGACATCTCGAGCTTCTCGGTGGCCTTGTCGAGCATCACGAGCAGGACGTCGGCATCCACCGGCTTCTCGATGAAGCTGAAGGCGCCGGCCTTCATCGCCTCGACGGCCTTGGGAACGCTCCCGTAGCCGGTGACCATGATGACCTGCGTCTCCGGGCTCGCTTCCTTGAAGTCCTTCAGCAGGTCGATGCCGTCCGCGTCGGGCAGCATCAGGTCCATGAGGACCACCTCGGGCCTCCAGGAGCGGAGAATCTCACGGGCCTGGGCCGCGTCGGCCGCCGTTCTCGCCAGATCTCCTCGTGGTTCCACGAGCAATTTGAGGAAATCAGCGGTATCCCGGTCGTCATCGATGATTAGAACGCGGGTCGCCATTTGTTCACTCTCCAGGTCCAGTATGTATTGTTTAACTACAGATTGTATTTAATCAATACCATTTCTGGCTTGTTTCTGACTCGATGGAGGCCAAAATGCACGTGTTGTGCCTGAATTGTGGCGAGAGCCGAAAAGGGCTGGGGGGCTGTCGTAAGTAGGTCTTCTCGCGCCGTAGTGTCCGCCATCGGGCAAACCTCACCGCTGTCCGGCCGTGCCGGAAGAACAACCGTCCGGCAGACCACCTTCGCCAAAGCTTCGGTGGTCCGCCGTAGCTTCAGCGAAGGCGGAAGCCGGACACTACGGCGGGGTCACGAACGCGTCAGGCTCCGCCGGTCGTTCGCGAGCCAGCGCTGAAATCCGACACCCCGGAGCGCGCGCTCGTGCCGAAGTCCGTCGCGCCGCCATTGCCGCCCTGCCCTGATGCGGCCTGGCGAGCGTTGTCGAATGCCTCGCGTCCCCGATCCACGGCCTGGCGCCCCTTGGTCACCATTTCGTTGACCTGTTCGCTGGCCTGCCCGTAAGTCTCGTACGCCTTGCGGCGGAGATCGCCGGTCGAATCGTAGAGCTTCTGGCGGAACTCGGAGCCAACTTTCGGCGCGAACATCAGTCCGATGGCGGCGCCAAGGGCGGTGCCGCACAGCAGCCCGATGAGAAAACCGCTACCGCGTGATTCTTCCTCGTAGTGTGGTTCGTACATTGCCGACTCTCCTTTGATGACGAATTGGTCTCCACGCGACTACTTCAAGTCATGTGCCAGACGTGCCTGTGACCGCTACCGCACTATGTGTAACGCAGAACGAACAAATTCCGGACACGAGACCACGCCTCTGTCTATGGTGCCGCAATTTCGGGCCGGCGCAAACTCCCTGGAGGACCGGACTTTGCTATGTAAATTCGACAGTGCCAATGCGGTCGCCATTGCCTGTCGCGCTCGTGCTCGCCGCGTGTGCGGGTTGTCACGCTGAGACGAAGGCGCCTGCGCCGGTTTCACCTCAGACCGGCGTCGCGCCGGTCGAATCCCGGCACGACACGGTTGCCGCCGTGGCGGCTCCCGAAACCGAAGCCGATCGCGGCATCCGTCAGGACCTCGACCTGGCCATTCGCCGCGACCCCCGCTTGAAGGACCGCCAGATCCGCATTCTCGTCACCAACGGCGACATCAGCGTCTCGGGGGTCGTGAAAGACGAACAGGAACGCAGACGCATCAACGAGCTGGCGATGAGCATCACCGGCGTGAAAAGCATCGCGAACGCGTTGCGAATCGCGGAGTAGGGGGAGACACGTGCAGCGCAAGACGCAGAATTCAAACCGATCGTCCGATCGTCGATCGTCCGATCGGATCGGAGCGAGAAGAAAGATCTCAGGGAGGCAGGCGAGAACATTCGGAAAGCGCGGGGAGACGATGAACCACACACGCCGGTCGATGCGAAGAGGACCGGCAACAGGCCACGGTTCGATCGTGACCGTTAATTACAACAGAGGAGAGTCATCATGAAATTTCGATACGCAATCGCGGCGGTTCTGGCGGTGTTCGTGCTCGTGCCGGCCGCGCCGGCCCGGGCGGACGTCGTGCTGACGCCGTATGTCGGGTCACTGTTCGGCGGCGACTTCGAGAACCAGCCCGGGAATCGGGTGTCCTACGGCGCGCACGGCCGCGTTCATGGGCGGCGGCATCTTCGGCGCGGAGCTCGGATTCAACTTCACGCCGGAGTTCGTCCAGGACACGGCGACCACTCCCGACGTCTCACAAGCCAGCCTGATGGGCAACCTCATCGTTGGCGTTCCCATCGGCGGTCACGGTGGCCAGGTGCGGCCGTACGTCACGGGCGGAATGGGACTGATGCGGGTCTCGCACAACCAGTCAGAGCTGTTCGACCGGTTCAGCTCGAACGACTTCGCCATCAACTTCGGCGGCGGCATCATGGCGTTCTTCAGCGAGCACGTCGGCCTCCGCGGCGACGTCCGCTACTTCCGCGCGCTCACTGACGACGAACCCGGTCTCGGCGTCGACTTCGATCTCGGCGATATGGATTTCTGGAAGTGGGACGTGGGCGCCGCGTTCCGGTTCTAGGGTTCAAACAGAAGATCAGAAGGTCAGAAGGAAACATATCTCTTCTGATCTTTTGATCTTCTGTCAAATCCCGGACTTCACTTTCTTCCAATCGTTCACGAACGCGCGCATCGCTCCCCGGCGCGCGTTCGTTTATCTCCTGTTTCATTCTTGGATGGGCAGCGTTCTTGCGTACTGACGCGCCGAGGTGAATCGTATGCCGCAGAAATCCGACCCGACTGCCACCACCGACGAGCGTGCCGCATCCATTCCGCAGGAGCGCGACGACGAGCTCGAAACGGCGGATGAAGATGAAGAGTTCGAAGACGACGAAAACGCCGACGAAGAAGACGTGGACGAAGACGAAGAAGTAACCGAAGAATAAGCTGGGTGCGTCAGGTGCGAGAGGTGCGTTAGGTGCGAGAGGTGCGGCGAGGGCAACCCGCCGCACCGTTGCATTGGCGTCTACTAGTGACGCGGTCCGTCGGACCACTCACGGTCGCGCGGCTGACCGAATGGCACGGCGTCGGACATCGCGGCGAACGAGCGGCGTCCCTCGTCGATGGCCTCCCGTGCCTTGCCGGCGGCGCTGCGCAACCGCTGCAAGTCGCGGATCACACCGTCGAGCCACGGCTCGGCGTTGTCGAGAAGCCGGTGGCCCTTCGACGTGAGAAACAGGAACGCGAAACCGGCACCGATGGCCGCGCCCGCAAGCACCTTGCCCAGTTGACGTTGACTGTCCACGGCAATCTCCTGGCGCTACACGACACGCCGGCCCTGAATCAACTGCACGAGCAGCGCGACGATCGCCAGCACGAGCAGCACGTGAATGAAGCCGCCCAGCGTGTACGAGCTGACCACGCCGAGCATCCACAATACGACCAGCACGAGAAAGATGGTCCAAAGCATCGCATCCTCCAAAGATATAGTCACCCATTGAGAAAGCACGCCGTGTGCCAGTGACGATGCGGCGCGGCGCGAAACGATGCGCGTCAACGTGTGCCGTCTCCGCGCATCGTGCGTATGAAACCGCTACAGTCGCGGCGTCTCGATGTCGTCTTTGGTCACGGTGAGCGGCGCTTTCGGTTCGGTAACAGGCGGATCCTGAACCGGTACTGGTGGCGGCTCATCGGTTGGCGTCGCAGGCGCTTCGTCGGCCGGCTCGCGATCGCGAGGATCCGACTCGGGCCGTTGAGGTGTGTTGATGTGTGCAGTCATGCGAGACGCGACTGCACGATCGATACCGCTCAGCGCCGCGTGCGCCGGCGCTTTCTGCGAGGTTCCCTCGACGTGCTCGGGCAAGCCTCTCGACTGCGCTCGGGACAGGCCCGCCGCGACAGGCTTGAACACCGGATCGCTGGTCACCTTGTCGAGCGCGGACGAGGAGCACGGAGAGCTTCGCGTAGATCAAGTCGACGTTCGCCACGCCGAGGATCAGATCGCCGTTGAGCACGGCCCCTTTGTTCAGCACCCTGTCGACGACATCGAGCAGCGACGACTGCGGCTCGACCTCGTCGGACGCCGCGATGCTCGGGAACAGCCAGTCGGAAGACGCCGCTCGTTTCCGTCGCGCCATCTATCTGCTGACGAAGTGATACGGCGGCCAGGGCCCGCTCAGCTCGAGGCGATGTCCGTCTTTCGCAAGCGACGCCGCGGTTCGTGCGACGAGCTTCTTCCACGCGGCGCGCCGCCCGGCCTTCACGAGAAACGACGCACCGGCCACATACGGGCGTCCCGTCACCCGGCGGTGGGAATGCTTCCTTCCGTGTTTTGACGGCGGCCTTCCCGAGCGACGCCAGCGCGCCGTTGACGGCGCGCACGATCGCGCGCGGCGGCGCCGCGGCCTGCTCGTGCAGGCGCTTCTTCACCTGCAGGTAATCGCGGCCGCTCTCGAGCGTCCGCGCCGACTCGGCTTCGCGCTCGCCGGCGACGACGCGTACGCCCCATTCTTCGCGGCCGCGGAGACGCGCGAACATCCGCCGCAGCGCCGCGCGGCGCGGGCCGAGCTGCCGGCTGGCCGCCTCGTCGCTCGAAAACAGCGTGAACAGTTTGAGGGGAATGACCGGCGCGCTCCGGAAGAAGAACTCGACGACCGAGGCATGGGCCAGCGCGTGTCGCGAGATCGCCTCGACGTCCTCCAGATCCTTCTGCAGCGCGTCGCTGGAAAAGCGGTCGAGCGGCGCATCGGCCACGACGGCATACGTGCCGCGATCGAAGGACAGGAGACGCGGGGCGCCGGCGCCGGGAACGCTGGCGGGCACGCCGCGCAGCGAGGGCGCACGGCTGGACTGGACGAGACAGTAAACGTAGGTGGCGGAGCCGATCTGACGATCGACGATGCGCATCACGACGCGTCGTCGTCGACGGTTATCTCCACTCCCGCCACGCGATGCTCGTCATCGACGACCGCCTGCTGGTTCGCCGCGCGCCTTGATCTCGCGAATCCGTTCGAAGACGTCTTTCTCGATCGCCGCGAACTCTTCGTCGGTCATCTCGCCGGCTTCGAGCTTCAACTGCGCCTCGAGCAGCCGCTCGCGCTGGCGATCGGGATCGTTCAGCTCCTGGTCGGCGATGGTCGCGACCTTGTCGAGCACGAACGAGATGCCGTTGACGAGCAGGCTGTCGAGAAGAAACATCAGACGCGTTCCAGCTTCAACCGGATGTTGACGAAGTTGTACGGCGGCCACGGGCCCGTGTACTTGAACGTGAGCTTCTCGTGCTCCGCGGCAATCGACTTCACGCGCGTGTCGAACGCCGCCTCCTGGTCCCGCGACACCAGGAACGCCGCGTTCATGATCATTTTATCGCCAATCGGCTTGTTGATGCGCGAGGCGACCGCGACATCCCTGAGGCGATCGAGAATTTCGCTGCCGTACCGCTCGGAGCGCGACTGCAGCGCCGCGTCGATGGCCCGGCCGTACTGCATGCGCGCGAAATAGGTGGAACCCTTCTGCAGCGCAATCTCGTTCTTGAGCCGGTGGATGCCCTCGTCTTCGTCCTCGATGTCCTTCACGATCGAGTCGCGGTCCCACAGCACCTTGAGACCGAACTCCATCTTGTCGCGCATTTTCGACAGCACGTCGCCGAACGCGTCGTAGGCCGAGCGCAGCAATTGCACGATGTCGTCCCGGGTCTTGAAGATCGTGCCGAACGACATCGGGATGACGGTGTGATCGCGCATGACGATCTCGTTCACGCGCTCGTGGGCGAGCACGTTCTCGCGCGTCGAGTCGAGCACGCCAAGCGGCACGTCCGACACGACGGCCGCGAGGTCGCGATAGTGCACGGTATGGATTTCCGTGCCGTTATCGCCGATGCCTGCCGCGCCGAACTTCAGCGAATCGGCGGACTGAATCACGCAATATACGTACTTTCCCCGAAGGCTCTCGGCCACCGCGACCTGCGACTCGTCGGTGGCGCGCCGCGACGCGGTCTCTCTCGCGCGGCGCCTTGGTGGCGGTTTTCGCCGCGGCGGGCACGACGCGCTGTGGCTGCGCGGCGTACTTTCGGTTTGGTGGTCTTTTTCGCCATGGATCGCTACACTCCCGGTCGCCGACGACGCGCCACGGTCTGTCGTGACGCCGCCTGCACTGCTCAGCTCCGCCCTCAATGCCTGGTTCTCGGCGGCAAGCTCGTCGTAGGGCCGCGACTCCAGTGCCGGGCGCGCCACGGGCACCGACTGACCGACCGCCTCTGAGTATTTCAGGTATGTATCGATCGACGCCACGACCACTCGTGCCTCGACAGTGATGAGATCGATACCCACGAGCGACACGCGAACCCATGCGTCGATCACGATACCTTTGTCGAGAACCCGATCGAGAACGTCGATAAGACTTGAGCCGCCAGCAGCTCGTTCGACCGCCATGAAATCTGCCTCCTAAGTGATGCGGTTCGGCAGTATACGCCAGATAAAGACGTGCCTTTATGCGCGTATCGGACGAGCGTAACCGGCGGGGTACTGGGAGGCGGGAGGTGTACAAAACGAATACGCGCGTCAGTGAACCGACAGCGTCTCGCCCCTGAGCCGTTCGACCGTCGCCACGAGCACTGCCGGATCCACCGGCTTGGCCAGGTGGAACTGGAAGCCCGCCGCGAGGACGCGATCGCGATCCTCTTCGGTCGTGTACGCCGTCAGCGCCGCCGCCGGCAGGCGCGCGATCTTGTCGACTTCCGAACTGCGCACGTGACGAATCAGGTCGTAGCCATCTTCGATCGGCATCCCGAGGTCGGCCACCATCACGTCCACCTGCTCGCGGCGGAGCGCGACGAGCGCGGTCGAGACCGACGTGGCCACGATGACCGACGCTCCGTAATGGCGCAGAATGGCGGCCACCACTTCGCGCGCGTCGGGATCGTCGTCCACGATCAGCACCCGCGTGCCGGCGAGGCGCGAACGCAGTTCGGCCCGCGAGCTCTCCTTCACTTCGCGGGCTTTGTCGACCCGCACGGCGCGCGGTGCGGCCTGCAGCGGCAGCACGACGCGGAACGTCACGCCGGTCTCGCCATCGGTTTCGGCCTTGATCGTGCCGCCGTGCAAATCGATGATGTCGCGAATCAACCCCAGGCCGCGTCCGTACTTCGCTCGCGCGGAATGTTTGCCGGGATCCTTCGGCCGCTGCCGGCTGAAGAGGTACGGCAACGCTTCGGGATCGACGCCCACGCCCGAATCGTGCACGGTGAGCTCGGCCATGCCGTTCCCCGCGGGTTTCAGCCCGACCTCGACGGTGCCTTGTTCGGGGGCAAAGTGAATCGCGCTGTTGAAGAGACCGATCAACGCCTGCCTCAGCCGTGCGCCATCGGCGAGCAGCGGCGCGGGCAGCGCTTCGAGCTGGAAATCGAACGAGACCGGCTTCGTGCTGCCCTCTTTGGCGGCATACGCCGCGGTGTTCACCAGCTCCTTCGCATCGACCGGAGCGAGCTTGAGCTGAAGGTTGCCCGACAACAGCCTCCACGTATCGACGACTTCGTTGACGAGCTCGAGTTGCTGCTTCGCCTGGCGGATGATGGTTTCGCCCGCACGGACGTTGCCCGACTCGTTCAACGCCTTGCGCTTGATGAGCTCGGCCCAGCCGATGATGCTGTTGAGCGATCCGCGTAGATCGTGCGCGACGACGCTGAGGTAGTCGTCTGAAAAGCCGTCGACCTCGGACGCAGGCCGCTTCGGTGGACTCCTGCTTGCGCTCCGACGGTCCGATGGATTGCCCGTTCGCTTTGGTGCGGCCCGGCATTGGTCTGGTGTCTGGTCCCTTCATGCTAACTATTCCCACCCCCGGTCGTCATTAATTCTTCTGCGGTTGAAACTCCACAGCATCGCCACATCTTTCGAGGAAGGCGAGAGGAGGCGTCACGGAGACGCCTCCCAGCTTTTTGTGGTTGCTCCCGCAATGGGGAGCGATACTGAGGATCCGGAAAGGAATCCGGTCGCGCGTACAGGTGCAACGCGCGTACCTGCACAAAACGGTCGATTTTCAGGAGTTTGGAAAAAAGGAGTGCAGTAAAAGCTTACATAGCGCCGTACGAACTGTCGGCGCTCGGTCTTCCGGCCGTTTCGCATGACGGTCGCCGCGGCCGACTTCAGGCCCTGCAGCACGCCGATGATCGGCCAGGTCCTGGCCTTCATCGCCCACGCGACCGCACTGCCCGTGCCGGCCATCTGCTTGAAGACCTCCGACACGGTGTCCTGTGCGTGCTTGACTCTGTCGGTGATCCGCTCGACTTCGTCCAGCACGCTATCCGCGCGGGCGTGCAGGGGCGCGATGTGCACGCGCTCGACGGTGTCGATGGTCGTCATCACCTTCGTGTACAAGCGATAGGCAAAGACACCCGCGACACACACCATCAGAAATTCGACCAGGCTCACGACGGCCAGGATGGCGAGCCAGGTATTCGTCGTCGTCAGATCAGCCATTGGCGACCCACCAGAGCCCTTCTAGGAGGCCAACCGTGCGTTGGTCGGCAGCGGCCGCAATGTGCGGCGGCGCTCGGGACGCGCCTGTGGATTGTTCGCCTGACGGCGCGCTGTCATCGACCGGCCGACTTCCCAGCCTTCGGTCTCATAGCCGCACAGCGAGCACTGCAACGACAGCTTGTTGGGCTCGAAGTGCAGCATGATGACATGCCCGTGCATGCCGCACCAGAATCGGGCAATCTGGCGCGAAATCGACGAAACGCCGCGGGCCATGAGGCTGGTCCCGGCGTGGTCGTCGTGCTGCTTGTTGTTGATACCAAAAACGTTATCGATAACCATGACTCGCTCCCGCGTCTTAGTAAAGCAAGGGCCGCGCCGTCCTGCTTCGCTCCGAAACGGCGCGGAAATCCCGGATTACACGCTTGTGCGACGCCGGACTGACCACTGCAGGCTTCACCTGTCGGGAAAGCCGACAGACGCTCCCGCGTGCTGAGCTCATAGTAGCGGTCCCTAGTCCATAGTACAAGACCTAACGCGACCGTTCAGTAGCTGATAGTGTAAATAAGATCGACACCGGTTGTATCAAGACGCTGTAGCCGATGTGAACGCTGTGATCCCTGCGTAACAGTACTTACAAGGCGAAGCAGGTCGTTCAGCCGGTATTCAAACGATAGCAGGCTGAAGTCCTCGGAGCCAAATTCCTGCCGGAAGGAGACAAACAGGCGCGACCCGAATTGCTGTCCCACCGCGATCGAAGGACGGCCGCTCTCTTCGCCTGTGGGGCGAATCTCGAAAATATCGAGGTTCAGCGCGTCGGCAATCGAATTGGCCAGCGGCGAGGCCAGATATCCCACCGCCAGCCCGCCCGCGCGCTCGGCCAGATTCAACCGTTCGCCCTGACCCAGCTGATTGATGGGCTGATTGAACACGATGAGCGACAGCACGTCCGCTTCGTCGAGCGGAGGCTGGCTCGACAGGCGCACCTGCGGCTGACGCGCGGTTCCTCTGATGTTCACGATCGCCGTGACGCCCGAAATGACGCGCTGCGCGTCGACCTGTAGAGCGGGATCGATCGGCCTGATGCCCTGGAAGCGAATCTGGCTGTCGCGCAGGACTTCGAACCGGCGTCCCTGAAAATCGTAGAAGCCGCGCACGACCGTCACCGTGCCCACCAGATCGGGCTCGCCTCCCGGCGCTTTGCGAATCTGCAGATCCCCACCCACGGTGATGTTCATGTCGCCCATGCCGATGCGCGAAAAACTGGCGTGCATGTCGCGGCCGCGCAGCACGAGGTCGTCGGGCAGGCTGAGGCGCACGTCGATCGTGGCCGTGTCGTACAGGCCCGACTTCGGATCGTCGCCGAACACGCCGGTCTCGACGGGCGCGGATTCCGTCTCGGTCGCCACGGTCGCTTCGGTGCGGTAGGGATTTCTGAGCAGGTCGAGAATCCGATCGACTTCGAGCCGTCCCGAATCGGTTCGAATCTCGCCGGTAATCGTGCGGCCTGGTCGCCTCTCCCGTCACGCGCAGATCGGTCTCGACCTGGAGGTCGCCGAACTGGTTGTCGAGCATCCTGAAGCGCGACGCCGATATCTGAAGGTTCATTTCGCCCACGCCGTGCCGTTCGAATGCGAGCTCGCCGATCGCGACGAGCCGATCGCGGCCGTCGTCGCTCAACTCGAACCTGTCGACGAGCAGCCGATCGCCTTCGAAGACCAGGCGCGCAATCGCGTTCGCGTAGGTCACGCCCGTGGCAGCGACCCTGAACCCGCCGTTGGTGGTTTCGACGAGACCGTTCACGAGCGGCGACTCGAGCGTACCGGTGACGCGAAGGTCCGCGCCGAACTGCCCGCTCAAATTCGTCAGCTCCGTCGTCGCCGGCTGCAGCAGCGCGATGTCGATGGGAGAGCTCTTCACCGCGAGATCGATCTCACCGGTTCGCGCCGTGCCGCCGGGCCCGTTCGGAACAGGGATGGTGCCGACGGCCGTCAACACCGCGGAGACGGACTGCTCGAGGCGGACGTCCACATCGACCGCGCGCCCCGAGTAATTCGCCTTGCCCGCAAAGGAGTTGAAGTCGACGCCCTCGACCTTTCCACCGGTGATCGAGAAGTCGGACTGCACGAGAGGATTGGTGCGGGTGCCGCGAATGTCGGCGGTCGCATTCAGCACGCCCGTGAGCGATCGGTTGCCCAGCATCAGCTCGTTGATGTCCTGCACCTGCACGTTGTCGAGCCGCACGTTGAGATCGTTGGGACGGTTCGAGGACTCGGCGCCCATCGCCACCGTGCCTGCCGCTGTCAGGCGTTGATCGCCCCGCAGCAGCACGAAATTCTCGAGCGTCACCGAGTCGTTCGCGTAGCGCGCCGTCGCTTCCTGGCCCTGCGGCATCGACCACTGCGTCTGGCCGACGGTGAAGTCGAGCCCGCGCAGATGAAGCTCGTCGTGCTCCGGATGAAACAGCGACGTTGCCGCCGAGGCCGAGCGAACGTCGTTCTTCCTCGAGTTTCCCCTCGAACTCGAGCTGCTTGTTATCGTAGGCCGCCCTCGCCGTCACGCGTGGAAAGTTGTGGCCGGCGATGGTCATGAACGTCGCGCCGGTATCGGCCTGGACCTTCGCGCGATCGAAGTCAAAGTCGGGCAGCTGCACGGTATACAGGCTCTTCAGCGTGAGCGCGTCGAGTCTGGTGCCATATTGCAGGCGATTGCCGCCCAGCGTTCCAGTAATCGTCAGGTTCGACGCCGGCCCCGTGGCCTCGCCGACGATCTGCGCGGACCCCGCGAGCGGCTGATTGAATCGCTTCGCGAGCGGCTCGACGTTGGTCACCGCGACGTCGAACGCGAGCTTCGATTCGCCACTGTCGCCAAACGCAAACGTGCCGGCGGCGCTCGCGGCCATGTCGCGTCCCGTCAGGACGAGCTCTTTGATGTCGGCGATCTGGTTGGCGAACGATCCGTCGACATGGCCCGATTCGATCGCCATGCCGGCGATGGTCGACGACACCAGCGTCGTGGTGCCGTTCACTTCCTCGAGTTCGGCAGATCCGGTTTCGGGACCGACACCACGACGGCCATGTCGGCCGATCCATTGAGCGACGAATCGGCCAGCTCTTTTCGCGCGGTGAACAGCGTGCCCGGCAGTTCTTCGAACGGCCCCGCGAAGTTCGCGCGGATCTGCCTGTCCTGCATCTGAAAATCGACGTCGGCGCGGGGAAAGCGCGCGCCGGCCAGAGTCGAGCCGGCCAGTGAGGCCTTCGTCTGCAACACCAGATCGTCAACCGTGCGGCCGCTGCCCTCGAACGTGAACGTGCCTGTCAACGATCCGCCGAGGCGATCGTCGTCCAGCCACTTCACGTCGAGGGGCGCCGCAAAGCTTCGCGGGTTCAGACCTGACACGTTGCCGCTCGCCGAATACGAGAGCCGGCCCTCGCGCGACTCGATGCCGAGAAGGGTCCCCGCATCGAAACGCGCGCCTTCGACCACCGATGGCTGAAGCTCGCCGCGGCCGCTCCAGTTCCGCCCGCTCGTCTCGAACTGATACGTGCCGGCCGCCTGCGTGTCGAGCTTCGGCATCGACAGCCGCTCCGGCAGCTGCCGAAGATCGAGATCGCGGAACGTCCCCTCGAGGCTGTAGGTGAGGGGCCGCGCCGGCGTGGCAAAACGGAACGTCGCCCGGGTGGTCGCGGTAGCCCCGTAGGCTCTGCCGCTCGCGTCGAATTTGAGCAGCGCCGGCTGATAGTTCCCCTTCGCGCGTGCGTCGGTCGCGCGATAGCCGAGGCCTTCCACCTGAGGGCCGGCAAAGGTGAAACGAATGTTCGCCGGGCTGAACGTCCAGTCGAAATCCGCCTGGCCGGTCACGCGCGTCTTCCATACCTCTCTGTTCAGGATGAGCGCCATGTCGACGTCGCTCACATCGAGCCGGCCTTCGAGACTCTTGGATCCGCTGCCGAAGTGGCCCACGAGCGGCCCGCGCGCAGAACCGGCCGCCGACACGACGTCGACGTTCATGTCGAGCGCGTCGAGTGTGCCGCGCGCGACGATGTCGACGGCGGGCTCGAGACGGATGGTCGCGAGCGGCCGGAAATAGCGTCCGATCTCCGGAAGCGACAGGCGTTCGGCATCGAGCCGCACGTCGAGCCGCCGATCCTTCGGGCCACTGTAGGTGAGCGTCGGTCACGAACGTGCTGCGATCGGTCGCCATCGCCAGATTGCGCACCACAATCGAGCCGCTGATCGAACCGCAGATCGCCGGCCAGGCTCCGCACGCTCGTCTCGACGGCGTGCGCCGAGAATTCGCCGATCGAGACCGCGACGCCGGGCTTTTCGTAGGCAAAGCGGAACCGCGTGTTGAGGCGTGTGAGATCTTCGACGAGCCGATCGCGATCCTTGACGATCACGTGGCTGTTGTTCATCGCGATCGACTGCATCGTGATCGGCGGCGCACCGCGGCCGCCGGTGTTGCGCCGGGTCTTGACGAAGCGCCTGAAGTTCCAGCCGGCGTCGTCGCGCTGCAGCAGGATCGTCGCGTTGTCCAGCGTCATCGAGTCGAGGATGACACCCTGCGAGATCATCGTGAGCGGGCTGTACTGGACGATGAGCCTGTCCATGGCCACGACCGTCTGCCCTTCGTGACGCAGCGCGACGCCCTCGAGCGCCACGCCGGTGAACAGATTGCCGCCGAGCCGCGTAATGGTGAGCTCGCCGTTGAGATACTGCGCGGCCTGGGAGACCGCCTTCTGCCGCAGCCAGTTCTTGAACCAGCCCGTCTGCGTGACCGCCACACCGGCGCCAAGCAGGACGAGGAGCGAGAGCACGGCAATCGCGACGTAGGCGGCCAGCCGCCGCGTCGCGCGCCTCGCCGACGCGCGCACGCTTAGAACGCGTGGCCGATGCTGAAGTGAACTCGCCACGTCCGCGTTGCCTTTTCTCCATCGATGACGAGACCATCGATGGGGTTCACCTGAAAGCCCAGGTCGACCCTCAGTGGTCCAACCGGCGTGTCGTACCGCAGACCCGGACCCACTGCCCATCGCAAATCGCGGAACCTGACGCTCCAGGCTTCAATCCACGAGTTGCCGGCGTCCACGAAGAGCACTCCACCGAGCTTACCGCGGATGGCGAATCGAGCCTCCGTCGACAGCTCGAGCATCGTGCGTCCGCCGATCGGGTTGCCCGACGGTGTCAGCGGGCTCACCTGATAGCGTCCCCATCCGCGCACGCTGTTGGAGCCGCCGACGAAATAGCGCTTGTAGAACGGAATGAGCGACGCGCTCCGCCCCGCCAGCGTTCCCCCCCGCGCGCGGTTCGCCACGAGCACGCGGGATCCCAGCGGCAGGTATCCGCGCAGCTCTCCCATGAACTCCGTGTACTCGAATGTGCCGCGCAGAACCTGGCCCGCCTTTTCGACGTGGGTCGGACACCATGTAGCCCTGGCGCGGATCGAGGGGCTGCTGCGACGTGTTCCGCTCGAAGTCGAGCTCGAGCGCCGCCACCGTGCCTTTCCCGCGGCCGGTTTCGGGATTCAGCCCCAGCGCAATCAGCTCGTCGCGAAACGTCGGATCTTCCAGCACGTCGGGGTTCACCAGTAGTCCTCGTATTCCTGGATGAACGAGGCGCTGACCGCGTTGCGAACGCCGCGGGTGGCGCCGACGCCGGTGCGGCTGAAATCCTTGCGCAGGATGACGCGGCCGCCGCTGCTCCGGTATTCGTAGACGGGCTCGTCGGCCCACCACGTCGACCCGGCGAGCTCGAGCGACAGGCCGCGCTGAAAGAGATACGGCTCGTTCACGCTGGCGCGCGCGCCCTGCACCGAGCGACGATGCCCGCGCCTTCGACCTCGCCGTCACGCGCGCCACCACCGAAATTGACGTGGCGCCAGTTGATGCGGCCCGCGCGCCTTTTCCTCGGAGCCATATCCCGCGCCCAGTTCGAAGACGCCGATGTTTGCCTTCCGCGACGGTCACCACAATCGGAACCTGCGGAGACCGATCCTCCGGCAGGCGGGGCGCGATATTGACGAACTGGAAGAGCTCGAGGCCGTAGAGGCGCCGCTGGCTCTCGGTGAGGAGGCTCAGTTGATAGAGCGTCGCCTTCGTTGAACGCCAGCTCGCGGCGGATCACGTCTTCACCCACCGAGACGTCGCCCTCGATCGTGATCGCACCGAACACGGCCTTGGGCCCGGTCTCGGCGGCCACCGCCAGCTGAACCGACGGAATCCGACGACCCCGGCCGCTCGAGCATGCGGACGTTGGCGTAAGGAAAACCGTGGTCGCGCAGCTCGCCGACGACCATGTCGTGCGACGCGAGAATCAGCGCCTGGTCGCGCGGCTTGCCGGTCACCTGCGGCAGCCGGCCTCGAAGCAGTTCGAGGTGATCGGCCGGAAGCGCGTCGAGCCCCTCGAACGTGATGTTCTCGACGATGATCGGCGCACCCTCGTTGATCTCGCACGGTGATGTCGACCTTGTCTTTCGCGTCGTTCAGCTTGACATCGACGCCCACGACCTTGGCCTTGGGATAGCCGCGATCGGCGTAATACGCCTCGATACGGCTGACATCGCGATCGAACTCCGGACGATCGAAGAAACGCTTGCGCGACCACGGAAGAATGCTGCTTTCGCGCGTGGCGATGACCGACTTGAGCGCGCGCGTCATTGATGGCGGTGTTGCCTTCGAAATTGATCGACGACACCTGCACGTCGCCGGTTTCGCGGCACGCCGACGCGGCGAGAGCCAGCGCGACGACGATGAAGGCTCGCAGCATCAGCATCGGCTCACGCGGCGTGTCGCGATCGGCTCTTCTTCCTGCGGGCGCCCGCGGATCGTTTTCGCTCCGCTGGCTCGCCTCGAGGCTCTGCCTGCAGCCGCTCCATGAGATCCACGACCTTTCCTTCGCGGCGGCGCTTCAGCCGCGGGCAGCTTCGGCTTCGCGCCCTTGAGGCGGGCCTTGATCAGCTTCATCAGATTCTCGCGGTATTCGTCGGTGTACTTCGACGGATCCCATTCGGCCGCCAGATTGTCGATGAGCAATCTTCGCCATGTCGAGCTCGGCCTTGCGGACGTTCTCGCGGGCGGGAAACTCGAGCTGCGAGGTATCGACCAGCTCGTCCGCGTACCGCAGCATGGTCAGCACGAGCGCATTGTCTATCACTTCGACCGCGGCGAGGTGCTGCGCATCGCGGATGATGACTTTGGCGATGCCCACTCGACCCGATGCCTGGAGCGCGTCGCGCAGCAGCGCGTAGGCGTGGTGTGCGCCCTTCTGGGGCGTCAGGTAATACGGTGTCTCGAAATAGCGATCGTCGATGTCCTCGGCCTTGACGAAATCCATGATGTCGATCGCGCGTGTCCTTTTTGAGCGCGGCGGCCTTGAGATCCTCTTTGGTGAGGACGACGAACCTGCCCTTTTCGTATTCGTAGCCCTTGACGAGATCCTCCCACGCCACCGGCTTGCCTTCGCGCTGGCAGACGCGCTCGTAGCGAACCGGCGACTTGTCGCGCGCGTGCAGCATGCGGAACCTGGGACGGTGGTCCCGGACGGCGGTGTGGACTTCGACCGGAATCGACACGAGTCCGAACGCAATCGATCCTTTCCAGATCGCTCGAGGCATGGCGCCAGGTGGCCTTTGCAAGGCGTACGCCCGAATTATCTGCAGAAAAGCCTGAGAAAACTGAAAAAGTGATGCAGAAAGAGGACGGACTGGAAAGAGGTGGTAGCTGGTAGGTGGTCGGGTAGCTGGTGGTAGTGAGCGCAGGTGGCAGCCGTGCTACCACCTGCAGCTCCACCTACCACCTGATTCAGATATTGAAGTGAATCAAATAGTGGTTGCCGCCGCGATTGATCCACAGCCGCAGGTAATCGCCACCCTTGAGCACTTCCGAGCGCGACCCACCGGCCGGCGGTGGCGTCATCTCGGCGACCTGCTTGATGTCGCTCGCCGGCACGATCGTCACGACTTCGCGTCCGACGACCTTGCCGCCCTGCAGGAATTCCGCCCAGCGTTCGTACTGAGGCGTCTGCCCTGCCGCTGGCGGTGATGCCGGCGTTTCGGTGACGCGTACCTGATATGTGCCGGCGGCCAGCGCCTGGCCATCGGCCTTGACGGCCCGCGGAATGCGGACCGCTCCCAGATTCACGGTCGTGCCCGCTTGCGCGGCCGGCTTCGCTTGGGCCGACACATCGGTCGCGGCGCCAACGAAGGCCGCCAACGTGCAAGCCAGGCCGATGTTTACGTAACGGTTCATAAACATTCTCCCTTAGTTGCCGGCGACGAGCTGTACCGTCATGGCCGCGCGGCGATTGAGCCGGCGGGTTTCCTCGCGCGAGTTGTCGTACTTCGGCTGCTCTTCGCCGAAGCTGACCGTGGTCAGTCGATCGGCCCCGATGCCGTTCGACGCGAGGTACTGCTGCACCGAGCGCGCGCGGCGATCGCCGAGCGCCAGGTTGTATTCGGCCGTGCCGATGTTGCAGGTATGGCCTTCGATGCGGACGCGCAGCGTCGGATCCGCGCGCAGCGCCTCCACCGCCTGCGCCAGAATGCGCTGCGCGGCGTCGGTCAGCGTGAAGCGGTCGAAGTCGAAGTAGACGTCCTCGAACGTGATCGTCTTGACCGGCCGTGCGTACGACGTTGATGTTCACCGTGTCGGTCGCCGTCATCTTGTCGGTCGGGCAGGTCGCCGTGACGGTCACCGGCACGGTGCCCGGCGTATTCGGCGCCGTCCACGACGGTGTTCTGCTGCGCCGGGTTCGCGAACTTGCCCGCTCGGCGCGCTCCACTGATAGGTGATGACGCAGCCAATCGAGTCCTTCGCGGTCGCCGTGACGTTGGACGTCGCGCCGACTTCCACCGTGCACGGATTGCACTGCGCATCGACGGTGAGCGTGTGCTGCGGGGCCGGCGCCGGCGGTCGGCGGCGGCGGGGGCGGCGGAATCGGAACCGGGATGCCCGCGACGCCGGGGTGATACCCGATGCGGAACTGCCAGCCGAACTTCGTCCCGAAGTTGTCGTCGCTGTCGACGCCGAGCGTCTTCGCGATCTTCAGCCTTCGCCGACCAGTTGATGCCGGCGCCGGCGAAGAACCCCTTCTGCGGTCTGCCAGGTCGCACCGAACATCAACGTCGACTGCAGCGGGAGATTCGACGTCACCGGCGGAACGCTGCCGTCGTCGCCGATGATGCTGGCCGGCGCGGGGCTGACGAGCCTCGTCACCACATCGTCGTTGAAAATCTCGCCGTACCACTCGGTCGTGAACTTCAGGGGGCTGCGGGTCGGGAACTGGGCGCCGACGCCAAAGCGGAATGCCGCTGGACAGATCGTATTCATCGGGATCGCCGCGGTGACGGTAATCCGATGCTGCCCGAGACCTCGGCGACGCTCGCGACTTCCTTGCTGACGATGAAGTCGACCTGGAAGTCCATCTTGCCGGTGCCGGAGCCGCTGTCCGCCGAGCCCGTCGGCAACTTCACCATGCCGCGAACGGCGAGGGCCACGGGCTGCATGCGCGACTCCGACATCAGATTGACCTTGGCGCCGAGGAACGTGTCGCCGAAGTCGTTGCCGATCCATCCCTGGCGCACGAAGGGATAGTTGTTGTCGACGCCGCCGAACCGGTCGCCGCCGAAGCCGAAGATCGGCCGCGTGTCGCGGTCGATTCGGGTGATGAAGCCGCACGGCGCCGAAGATTTCGGCGCGGTTCTTCACACCGTAGGCAAACGTGCCTTCGAAGTGGGAGATGTCCGTGAAGCCCTGGCGCACGTCCCAGTTCAGCCGGTAGGCGCTCGCCGACCAGGTACCGTCGCGCAGCACTTCGCCGGTCGGAACGAACCAGAGACCCGTGTCTCCATAAATGCTGGTAGTAGCGGGGCGAACCGTCTCTTCCATCCCCGCCTGGCCCTGAGCCCGCGCGTCGCCGGTGACCAAAAACAATGCACCGGCAAGGGTCAGGATTCCAAATCGTCGCGACATGTGTATCCTCCTGCAGGGTATTACACGCATTTGGGCAAAATCCGAAGGCCACGTTGCACAAGACGTGCCGGGCTCGGGCTTACTAGAGACTCTCGGTGAGAAATTCTGTGCAGGACGCCAAGACGCACGGTGACACCTCGTTACTGAACCACGAGGATATGTGATAGCACATTGTCTGGAATGTAGACAGGGAAATCAACCCCTCGTTCCTCGTATCTTTCCAATTTTCCGTTCCAGATCGTCATTCATCCGGCCGATTTCGCGCCGATAGCCCTCGTCCGCCTGCGCCCGGGCCGCCGGATCGAACACGCCGGCCATCGTTGAACGATGCAGGATCTCGAGCTCGGCGACCTTCGACGCGTGCAGGCTGCGGGCGTCGGCGATCGCGGCCTTCTGCTCCTCCGTGGGAGGCCGATCCACGACGCCGCTGTCGGCATCCTTCTGACGCATCCGCTCCATGGCCAGCTCCACGGCGCTTTTGGGCCTGTCGTCGCTCATCAGCCACAGTGTAAACGAAGGCGGGCCCACGACATATCGTCTGCGCGCACGGATAGTCGTTGGCGGCGCCTCCGACGGCCCCGTAAGACTTACCGGTAGCGGTAAAGTTTCCCCATGACCGCCAGAGATTTGACACCAGTGATTTGACAGGTCTCCCGGTCTCTGGATATAACTCTTGGGTCTTGACCGTCTCTTATCTGCCTCTCCGGCACACCAGCTCGACCGCCTGTTGTCGATGCTCGTGTATCGTGCCGGCGGACGCTAGGTAAGAGGTCTCTCACGCAAACCCTCCACCGTTTCTCCTAGTCAACCCGTCGGCCTCGACCACGACTTCGTCCACTGGGGCGGATTGCCGTCCTCGTGCGTGTGGTTTCGACCGTTGGGTGACCTGGAGAACACAAATGCCTGGAAAGATATTCGTTCGTCTCTCGATCAGTGGTCGGCGCTCTCGCGTTTCCGTCCCTTGTCTTCCCCGAACAAGCCCCCGAACCCGGCGTCATCACGGGAACCATCCGCGATTCGTCCGGCGGGGCCATACCTGGCGCGACGGTCCGGATCGTCGACGAACGCTCCGGTGTCTCACTCGAGCTCGTCAGCAACAGCGAGGGGACGTATCGCACAGCGGGCCTCGGCCCCGGGCAGTACCGCGTGGAGACCGCCCTCGACGGATTCGAGACACCGCCGCGCGAGATCGCGCTCGACGCCGGGCAGACGCTCACCGTCGACATCACGCTGACGCCCTCGCGCGTCACCGAAGCGGTGGTCGTGACCGCGCGGCGCCTGGAGGAAGTCGCCCAGGAAGTGCCGATTCCCGTGTCGGTCGTCGGCGGCCGTCTGGTCGAAGACACGGGCGCCTTCAACGTGAACCGGCTGAAGGAACAGATTCCCACCGTCCAGTTCTATTCGACCAACCCGCGCAATTCGTCGGTGCAGATTCGCGGGCTGGGCGCGCCGTTCGGCCTGACCAACGACGGCATCGAGCCCGGCGTCGGGCTGTACGTCGACGGCGTCTTCTACGCGCGGCCGGCAGCGGCCACGCTCGACTTCCTCGACGTCGAACAAATCGAAGTGCTGCGCGGACCGCAGGGCACGCTCTTCGGCAAGAACACGACGGCCGGCGCGATCAACGTGACGACGCGGAAACCGACGTTCACGCGCGAAGCGAGCTTCGAGCTCAACTACGGCAATCTCGGATTCGTGCAGGCGAAAGGCGTCGCTCTCGGGCCGCTCTGTTCCCGAAGGTGGCCGGCCGGCTGTCGTTTTCCGGCACCCAACGCGACGGGCACGCTCTTCAACACCGTGACCCGCAGCGACCTGAACGACCTCAACAATCTGGGCCTGCGCGGTCAGCTGCTCTTCACCCCGTCCGATCTCGCCGCCATCACGCTCGCCGTCGATTACACGCGACAGCGTCCCGAAGGCTACACGCAGGTCGTCGCCGGCGTCGCCCCCACGCTGCGCCCGGCCAACCGGCAGTACCCGCAGATTGCGGCGGATCTCGGCTACACCCCTCCGAGCTTCAACGCGTTCGATCGGCTGACCGACGTCGACACGCCGATGCGCTCGTTCCAGGATCTCGGTGGCGCTCACGTTGACCATCGACTGGAGAGTGGGTCCCGGCCGGCTGAACTCGACCACCGCGTTCCGCTACTGGGACTGGAAGCCGTCGAACGACCGCGACTTCATCGGTCTCGCCGTCACGCCGGTGTCGGCGGCGCCATCCATCCAGTCGCAATGGACGCAGGAGCTCCGCTATGCCGGTCCGGTCTCGTCGCGCGTCAACGTCGTGGGTGGTGTCTTCTTCTTTCATCAGGCCCTCGATTCCGACCCGTCGTTCAAGCAGGAACAAGGCGACGCGGCGGCGCGCTTCCTGCTGGCGCCGACGCCGGCCGCGGCCACGCCGGGCCTGCTCGACGGGTACGGGTTCAACCAGTACCTGAGGTTCAGGAATGCTCAGCGCGGCCGCGTTCGGCCAGATTGAATGGTCGGTCACCGACCGGCTGCGCTGCTCGCCGGGTCTTCGCCTCAACTACGACCAGAAGGACGTGAACTTCGATCAGCAGGTGTATGGCGGGCTGCAGACGACCGACCCCGCGCTCATCGCGCTCCAGCTCTCGGTTCTCGCGCCGCAGGCCTATACCGCTGATGTTGACGACACGAACGTGTCGGGCCAGATCGACGCGCCGCCTACAAGCTCGCGTCGCGCGTGAACACCGTATGCGACCTACGCGACGAGCTTCAAGTCCGTCGGCCTCAATCTCAACGGCCTGCCGACCGACGCGCTGGGCCGGCCGATTCTCTCGGCGGCGACCGTGAGACCCGAGGATGTGCGGCACATCGAGCTCGGCGTCAAAACGGAGCCGTTCGACGGCGCCACCGCCAACCTCTCGATCTACAACACCGGCATCAAGGATTTCCAGGCGCAGGTCGTGAACGCCGACGTCGGCGTTCTGCGCGGCTATCTGGCCAATGCCGAGAAAGTGCGCGTGCGCGGCGTCGAGTTCGACGGCAACGCGCAGAGTCGAACGACCATCTCTCGTTCTTCGGCGCCGCGGCGTACACCGACGGGCGCTACGTCTCGTTCCCCGATGCGCCGCCGCCGCTCGAAGACACCGGCGGACCGCAGGTGAAGGACATCTCCGGCTCGCCGCTGCCCGGCATCTCGAAGTGGGCGGCGTCACTCGGCGGAGAGTACACAAATCCCGGAAGGATTCTGGGCACGCAGGGAGAATTCTTCAGCGTGATCGACACGAGCTACCGATCGTCGTTCTCATCGAGCGCGACGGCGTCGAAGTATCTCGTCGTCGACGGCTACGCGCTCGTCAACGCACGCGTGGGCTTCCGATGGGCCGATGGCTGGAGCGTATCGCTCTGGTCGCGAAACCTGCTGAATCGGGATTACTTCGAACTGCTGACCGCGGCGCCAGGCAATACGGGACTTTACGTGGGTCAACCTGGAGACGCCAGAACGTTCGGCGTGACGCTGCGCATGTCGCTCCGTTCGTCGGGAAACTGAGGGCTCGGTTAAGCTAAAGAGCTTATGCCCTTTCAATCGTCCATACGTGGTCTCGTGCTCGCAGTACTGCTCTTTCCCGCCACTGCCTGGTCCGGTCAGCAACCGGCGCCGCCATCGGCGCCGGCTGCCGGCTGGCAGGACGGATTCTTCATTCAGTCGCCCGACGGCAACAACCGCCTGCTCATCGGCATCGTCGCCCAGGCCGATGGACGGTTTTCCATCGATAGCGAGCGTCCGATCACCAACACCTTCGCGCTCCGCAAACTCCGGCCGACGCTGTCGGGCCGCGTCGCGCGCTACTTCGACTTCAAGATCATGCCGGATTTCGGCAATGGGACGACGGTCGTCGCCGACGCGTACTTCGACATCCGTTTCTCTCCGAAGCTGAGAGTCCGATCCGGCAAGGACAAGAGCCCCGTCGGCTACGAATTGCTGCTCGGTGACGCCTTTCTCCTTTTTCCGGAGCGCTCGGTGGCGAACAACCTCGTCCCCAATCGCGACGTCGGATTCCAGATCCAGGGCGACCTGAACCCGAAGTTCTACTACGCCGGCGGCGTCTTCAACGGGGTTCCCGACGGCGCCAGCTCGCTCCTGGACGCCGATTTGAACCACGGGAAAGACCTGGAGGGGCGCATCGTGCTTCAGCCGTTCCGATCCGCGGCGCAAGCGCCCGGCCGCTGGACCGGCCTGGGTTTTCAGATCGGCGGATCGACCGGCAAGCAGGTCGGCGCCCTGCCGATTTTTCGCACGTCCGTCGGCCAGCCGTATTTCACGTACGCCTCCAGCGCGATGGCCGACGGGACCCGCTCTCGCGTCACGCCGTCGATGTTCTATTACAACAAAGGGTTCGGCGGATTCGTCGAGTGGATGCAATCGACGCAGGACGCGGCACAGGCGGGCGTCACGCGTGAGTTCACCAACAGGGGATGGAACATCACCGGGTCGTATCTCCTCACGGGCGAAACCACGACCGGCGGCATCGTACGGCCGCGCCGGCCCTTTGATCCGGAAGAAGGGCACTGGGGCGCGCTGCAGATCGTGGCGCGCTACTCGGTCGTGAACTTCGACGAGGACATTTTTTCGTCGGGTTTTGCCAACACGAATGCCAGCGACAGCGCCCATCAATTCACGATCGGCGTCAACTGGCATCCCGCGTCGGTGTTCAAGTACTACCTGAACTACGAACGCACGGAGTTCGGCGAAACCGCGACCTCGGCGCGCGCGACCGAGAACGTGATTTTCCTCCGGGCTCAGCTCGGCATTTGAGGCGCTCAGGAGAGCTCATGAAGACCCATTTCGTTCGGGCGGCGGCCGCCGCGTTGCTGTTCGTCGCGTTGTCGGCGCCGGCTCAGGCGCAAACGGCGCTGCTGAACGTCTCGTACGACCCCACGCGCGAGTTGTACCGCGCGTTCAACGAAGCCTTTGCCAGGTACTGGGCCGGAAAGTCCGGCGGACAGAAGGTGACCATCCGGCAATCGCATGCGGGGTCGGGCGCGCAGGCGCGCTCGGTCATCGACGGGCTCGACGCGGATGTCGTGACGCTCGCGCTGGCCTACGACGTCGAGGCCATCTCGAAGGCCGGCCTCATTACACCCGGCTGGATCAAATTCCTTCCGCACAACAGCGCGCCGTACACGTCGACGATTGTGTTCCTGGTGCGGAAAGGCAATCCGAAAGGCATCAAGGACTGGAACGACCTGGTGAAGCCGGGCATCCAGGTGATTACGCCCAACCCGAAGACGTCGGGCGGCGCGCGCTGGAACTATCTGGCCGCATGGCAATACGCGAAAGCGCAGCCGGGAGGGTCGGACGCGAAGGCGCGTGAATTCGTCACCACGCTTTACAGGAACGTGCCCGTGCTCGACTCGGGCGCGCGGGGCTCGACCACCACGTTCCTCGAACGCGGCATCGGCGACGTGCTGCTGGCCTGGGAAAACGAAGCCTACCTCGCCCTTGCCGAGTCGAAGGACAAGGTGGACATCATCACGCCGTCGTTGAGCATCCTCGCCGAGCCATCGGTCGCCGTTGTCGACCGCGTCGTCGACCGGAAGAAGACGCGCGCCGTTGCGCGCGCGTATCTCGAGTACCTGTACACGCCGGAAGGCCAGGAAATCGCCGCGAAGAATCACTACCGTCCACGCGACGAGAAGGTGGCCGCCAAATATTCGGGCACCTTCGCGAACGTCAAGCTGTTCACGATCGATCAGGCATTCGGCGGGTGGGACAACGCGCAGAAAGCGCACTTCGCCGACGGCGCGATCTTCGATCAGATTTACAGGCCCGGTGGACGGTAAGTGGCCGGCCGCATGAAGCGCGTCGCACGCCGCAGCGTGCTGCCGGGGTTCCGGCTCACGCTGGGATTCACGCTGTTCTATCTCTGCCTGATCGTGCTCGTGCCGTTGCTGACGCTCCCGGCGCGGACGGCGACGATGGGATGGAGCACGATGTGGGCGACGATCAGCGATCCGCGGGTGGTCGCGTCCTACAAGCTGAGCGTGGGCGCCGCGCTCGCCGCCGCCGCCATCAACGCGCTGTTCGGTCTCGTGGTCGCGTGGGTGCTCGCCCGCTACCAGTTTCCAGGCAAGCGCATCGTCGATGCCTTCATCGATTTGCCGTTTGCGCTGCCCACGGCCGTGGCCGGCATCACGCTGACGACCCTCTACGCGCCGAACGGCTGGCTGGGCGCGCCGCTCGAACGAATGGGCATCAAGGTCGCGTTTACGCCGCTCGGCATCACGATCGCGCTGGTGTTCATCGGGCTGCCCTTCGTCGTGCGCACGCTGCAGCCGGTCATCGAAGACCTTGACGTCGAGATCGAGGAAGCCGCGACCAGCCTTGGCGCCACGCGCGGCCAGGTGCTGACGCGCATCATCCTGCCCTACCTGTATCCGGCCTGGCTCACCGGCTTCGCGCTCGCGTTCGCGCGGGCGGTCGGCGAGTACGGATCGGTGGTCTTCATCTCCGGCAACATGCCGATGCGGACGGAAATCTCGCCGCTCCTCATCATCACCAAACTCGAGCAGTACGACTATGCCGGCGCAACGGCCATCGCGGTGGTCATGCTGCTCATCTCGTTCTCGCTGCTCCTGACGGTGAACGCCCTTCAGGGCTGGAGCAGCAGGAAGCTGGCGCAATGAGGCGCGGGGACGGATCGATCTGATGGCTCACGTGCAGACCGGCCGCACGCGCGATCCGAAGAAGGGCCTCACCGAGCCGGCGGCCATTCGTTGGCTGCTGACGGCCATCGCGCTCGGCTTTCTCTTCCTGTTTCTCGCCGTTCCCCTGATCGCGGTCTTCACCGAGGCGTTCCGGCTCGGCTGGGAAGGATATCTCAGCGCCGTGACCGAACCGGACGCGATGGCGGCGCTGAGGCTGACGCTGACCGCCGCGATCATCGCCGTGCCCGCGAATCTCGTCTTCGGCGTCGCCGCGGCCTGGGCGATCGGCAAATTCCAGTTTCGCGGCAAGCAACTGCTGATCACGCTGATCGATCTGCCGTTTGCGGTTTCGCCGGTCATCTCGGGTATGGTCTTCGTGCTGCTCTTCGGGCGCCAGGGGTATCTCGGCCCGTGGCTGACCGACCACGACATCCGGATCGTCTTCGCCGTCCCGGGCATCGTGCTGGCGACGATTTTCGTGTCGTTCCCGTTCGTCGCGCGCGAGATTATTCCGGTGATGGAAGCGACCGGGTCGCAGGAAGAAGAAGCGGCGCGCGTGCTCGGGGCGGGGGGCTTTCAGACGTTTTTTCGCGTCACGCTGCCCAACATCAAATGGGGCCTGCTCTACGGCGTGATTCTCTGCAACGCGCGCGCGATGGGCGAGTTCGGCGCGGTCTCGGTCGTGTCGGGACACATTCGCGGCCTCACGAATACGCTGCCGCTGCATGTGGAGATTCTGTACAACGAATATCAGTTCCAGGCGGCGTTCGCGGTGGCCTCGCTGCTGGCGTTTCTCGCACTGATCACGCTGGTGCTGAAGACCATCGTCGAATACCGGACGAGCAGGTGAACTCGACTGGAACCTGATCTCGAACAGATCTGAATCCGGACCGATTCTAGTTTTTAGATTCTTTTTAGATTCAGGCAGCACATGGGCATTGACATCCGGAACGTCAGCAAGAAGTTCGGCAGCGTTCGACGGCGCTTCGAGACGTCAGCTTCGAGGTGCGCGCGGGCGAGCTGGTGGCGCTGCTCGGACCGTCCGGCTGCGGCAAGACCACGCTGCTGCGCATCGTCGCCGGGCTGGAGTCGCCCGACCAGCGGCAGCGTGCTGTTCGACGGCGAGGACGCCACCAACCGCCAGGTCGGCGAGCGCCGGGTCGGGTTCGTGTTCCAGCACTACGCGCTCTTCCGGCACATGACGGTGTTCGAGAACGTCGCGTTCGGGCTGCGCGTGCGGCCGCAGCGCGCATCGGCCGTCGAACGAGGAGATCACGGACAAAGTCACGAACCTGCTGAAGCTGGTTCAGCTCGACTATCTCGGCGACCGGTATCCGTCGCAGCTCTCGGGCGGGCAGCGGCAGCGCGTCGCCCTGGCGCGCGCGCTCGCCGTCGAGCCCAGGGTGCTGCTGCTCGACGAGCCGTTCGGCGCGCTCGATGCGAAGGTGCGGCAGGAGCTGCGCCGCTGGCTGCGGCGGCTGCACGAAGAGATCCACCTGACGAGCGTCTTCGTCACGCACGACCAGGAAGAAGCGCTCGAGCTGGCCGATCGCATCGTGATCATGAACGAAGGCCAGGTCGAGCAGGACGCCAGCCCCGTCGAAGTGTTCGAGCACCCCGCCAGCCCGTTCGTCATGAACTTTCTCGGCAACGTGAACATCTTTCACGGCCGCGTCGAAGAGGGGCGCGCGCTGCTCGGGCCGCTCGCGTGGACTACCCGCAGCACCAGGCCGCGGAACCGAAAGCCGCGGCCGGCTACGCGCGGCCGCACGAGCTCGACGTCGCCCGCGCCGACAGCGGCAACGGCCTGTGGGCGATTCTCGAAACGGCGAACCTCGCCGGCGCCATCGTCAAGCTCGAGCTCGTCGACGACCAGCGTGCGTTGCTGCAGGTGGAGGTCGCGCGCGATCAGTACGACGCGCTGAATCCGAAAATCGGCGAGCGCCTGTATGTGAGGCCGAAGAAGATCAGAGTGTTCGTCGGGTCCTAGAACGGTTTACAGTCCTCAGTTTTCAGTCATCAGTTTTTCAGTTCCCGCCGTCGACGTTTCAGCGTCAGCGATTCGAACGGGACTACCGTTGGTTCCGGCGCACAGACTATCCGGACGTCCACGGCGGCGACTGGGTCATCGTCGCAGTGTCGATACGCACACCCGAGGGAACGGAGCTCGTGCCACCGATGACGATCCGCAGCGCCCACCAATGCACTCCGCAAAGCGCGATGACGTGTCGGCGCCGTTTATTCCTCACCCTTGATCGCCTGAACGATGCGCACTTCGAGCGCGACTCGGTCAAATCGTCGCCCAGCGCGTCGACCACCACGCTCAGGCCGGCCTTGAGCTCGGTCCTGGCACTGTCTTCTTGTCTCGGGTGACGATCGTCTCGCCATCGACCTTAATCACGACAGTGCGGTTGTCCTTCTGCTTGACGTCGATCTGATGTGACTGCACGCGCGTGAGGGTTCCAATGATTCGGAACTCGTCATGCGCGGAACGCGCCGGCGCTACGCACAGCGAGCGTGGACGAGCATGCCAATGAAAAAATCGCATGAATTCTCCCTTTTTACAAGCTTGACGGGCGTCAGCTCGCGCGGATGGCGGCTCTTGTCCAACCGAATCTCGATCGCCGATGCGTAGAATCCAGCACTAGCCAGTGTCACGGTCACTGTTTCACCACTAGGATTCTCCCAGAACCATCCGTGAATACCGGAAAAAGGCGCCGTAAATGTACCGCTTGCCTGCCGACGGGCTTCCTTGTCAAAGCTCTCCGATGCCTCGGCCGGCGCCCCGTCGCGATCGCCATGAAGATCATGAAGCAGGCCGCCGTCCGCCGTCCAGGAATACAGCATCGTGGCATCTTTTTCGAGACGGTATTTGTATTCGACGTACTCATAAGGTCCGAGCACGAACTTGGTCGTGTCGGTCTTGAACGGCGCAGCGTAATGGCCGACCGGTCCCTGTTGAGTCGGGGCGAGCTTTGCACCCTCAACAGGAGCTTCATCGTCAGGAATGATCCGATTCATCACGCCAGCCAATGGAGTGAGAGCCCAGCGCCTTCACCCGTCCCGAGCGGGTCGCAACCCATATTCGGCCGGTAACACAACCGTCAACGAGAATCGATCGCCGCGACCGCTATCGCTATGGCTGCGGTAGTCGCGAGCAGCTTTCGAACTCGACGGGCGTTGTCCTGAAGCTCCAGATTGCGCGTTGCGGATTCATCGTCATCAGTCCGAGATAGGAAGTAGCCGGCCATCTGATAGCCGGTAAACACGAACCCGGCCGCTCATGAGGGCCGGCATTGGTGCACGTACGCGTGGCGGAGGTAACTCGGCCGTGTCCGCCAGTAACTCAATACGATGAGCACGTAGGTCAACGC
Organism: Vicinamibacterales bacterium; assembly: GCA_963850725.1. Lineage (GTDB taxonomy): Bacteria > Acidobacteriota > Vicinamibacteria > Vicinamibacterales > JAMQPK01 > JAMQPK01. Next base: position 120,197 of record CAWKMQ010000009.1, on the reverse strand, counting down.
CAGGATCTGGCCGATTTCGACACCCACATTGAAACTCGACGATGTTAATCGCCAGCCCGTTTGGCGACAGCGCGAAGTCCTGCAGCTTCGTCGCCAATCCAAACCCATGAAACAACCCGAAGATGAGCACCGCCAGGCGCGTGTTCGGCTGACAGCCGAGCAACCGTCTGAACCCCCCGAGGTTCTCAAATCCCTTGTACACAATCGAGAATCCAATAATCGCGTCCACGATGTGAGAATCCGCACGTATGCCGCCGAGCGCTCCGGCCAGGAGCGTGACGCTGTGCCCAATCGTGAAGAGGCTCACGTAGCAGCAAGATGTGCTTTAGCCGGTAGAGGAAAAAGATGACCCCCACAAGAAACAACAAATGGTCATAACCGGTCACCATGTGCTTGGCGCCCAGATACATCAACGGTCCAATCGCCGGACCGTTGATCGATGCTCAGGAACAGCGCGTCCTTATCGGATACGCCATGCGCGTCCACGATAGCCGAGGCGAGCACACCAACTACCACAAGCGTAGTCGCCCACAAAAAACAGCTTCCTCTCCATGCCAGTCTCCTACTTCGCCATCGGCGTCAAACGCGTGATGGCTGTCGGTCGAATGCCGTTCGGTCCCTTTGTAAAGTCCTAAACGGTCCCGTCAGCGAAACGCTGCCGCAGCGTCCAGACGAGTCTGCTCTGGTTTCCGGATTGCGTGCGACGAAACTGAATTCGGCGAACTCCCCAGGCTTGATGTCCATCTTCCACGAGATGCCGACGATGTGATCGTCCTTGCGCTTCAACTCGTAGGTCCACCCGGCGGGCATCGCCACCGTCTCGATCACGACACCTTCGGGGGCTTCCATGTCGGCTCCGACCGTCATCATCTTGCCCTCCGTCGGCACGCGCACCGTGTACTTCTCGGTCGCACCGGCCGCCGACTGCCGGGGCCAGATGCTGACATGTCCCTGAACGATAGCCGGCATCAATACGGCGCACATCACTACTGCAGAGCCGATGACTCTCACCATACAGTCCTCCTTAAACAACTCCACACCTTTGAAGACACCGCGTCCCTGCGGCCGAACCGCTCATAAAGGACGGGCACCACGATCATGTTGAGCGCCGTCGAGCTCAACAGACCGAACAGAATCACCATCGCCATGGGCGCCTGAATCTCGCTTCCGGGCTCACCCGCCGACATCGCGATCGGAACCAGCGCCAGGCCGGCCGCCAGCGCCGTCATCAGAATCGGCACGAGCCGCTCCGTCGCGCCGCGAACGACAGCCGTCCGGAAATCGGTGACGCCTTCGTGTTCGCGGAGATGCCGGATGTGCGAGACCAGCATGATGCCGTTCCGCGTCGCGATGCCAAACAGCGTGATGAAGCCGACGATCGACGCGACCGACAGCACTCCGCCGGCCAAGTACACGCCGATGACGCCGCCGATGAGCGCCAGCGGCAGATTCAACATGATGAGCGAGCCATCGCGCGCCGACCCGAACGCCGACATCAGCACGAAGAAGATCGCGACGATCACGCCAAGCGACAGCCACAGCAGTTGCCGCGACGCCTGCGCCTCGCTTTCGAACTGACCGCCATACTCGATGTGATACCCTGCGGCAACGGGACCGCGTTCGACACGCGCCGCTGAATGTCGTCGACGACGCTACGCAGATCACGGCCAGAGACGTTGCACTGCACGACGATCCGGCGCTGCACGTTCTCGCGCATGATGAAGTTCGGCCCGCGATCGCGCTCGATCGTCGCCACCGCCGACAGCGGAACCTGCGAGCGGTCCGGCGGCCTCGATCAGCGTCGAGCCGATGGCGTCGAGATCGGCGGCATGTTCGTCGCGCGCGTAGCGAATCACCAGGGGAATGCGACCTGGCCTTCCAGCACCTGTCCGACGACCTTTCCGACGCGCGCCGTCTGAAGCGCCTCAGCGGCCTCGCCCGACGCAATCCCGCGACGGGCCGCTGCCTCGGGCTCGACCTTGACGCGAAGGTCGGGATCTCGGTCTGCGCCTCCGTCGAGAGATCCACGACGCCGGCGACTTGCGCCATTTCGGCCTGCACCTGCGCCGCCAGGCCGCGCAGCATCTGAAGATCATCGCCGAAGATCTTCACCGCGACGTTCGCGCGCGTGCCTGACAGCATGTGATCGATGCGGTGCGAGATCGGCTGCCCGATCGTCACGTTCGTGCCCGGCAGCAGCGACGTCTTCTGACGCGAATTCGGCCAGCACGTCTTCCTTCGGTCGCTCCTTCATCTGCAGACGCACGTCGATCTCGGCCGACTCTACTCCCTGCACGTGCTCGTCCAGCTCGGCTCTGCCGGTTCTCCGGGCCGTCGACGTCACTTCGGGCACCGACAGCATCAGTCGTTCCAGGGCGTCGCCGAGCGCATTCGAGTCGGCCAGGCTCGTGCCCGGAATCGTTACGGCGCTCACCGTCAACGCGCCTTCGTTGAACTCCGGAAGAAACGATCGACCGGCGACGGCGATGCCAACCAGCGCCGCCACGAGCATCGCCACCGACGCCGACAACGACCGTCGCGCCAGTGGGTCAAGCGCACGAATCAGCCACGGCTCGTACCAGGCTTTCAAACGCCGCGTCAGCCACGGTTCCTCGCCGGCGGCAATCGTCTTCGCTTGCGGCAGCAGCCACGAACACAGGACCGGCGTGACCGTCAGCGCAACGACGAGCGAGGCGGTCAACGCCACCACATAGGCGAACCCGAGCGGCCGCAGCAGCCGACCTTCGACGCTGCCAAGCAGGAACAACGGAAGGAACACGAGCGCGACGATCACGGTGGCAAACACGACCGAATGGCGAATCTCGGTGCTGGCGCTGTAGACGATCTCGAGGGCCGACTTCCGCTCGGCCGGTCGGCAGGCCGCATTGCTCGCGAAGCCGGCGCACCACGTTCTCGACGTCGATGATGGCATCGTCGACCAGCTCGCCGATGGCGATCGCGAGACCGCCAAGACTCATGCTGTTGATCGTCAGCCCGAAACGATCGAGCGCGACGACGGCGGCGAGCAGTGACAGCGGCAGCGCGAGCAGCGTGATCGCCGCGGCGCGCACGTTCATCAGGAATACAACCACGACGAGGATGACCAGGCCCGCGCCTTCGATGAGCGCCCGAAACAGGTTGTCGCAGCGACTGCTCGATGAAATCGGCGCTGCGGAACAGGTCGCGGTGAATCGCCATCCCCTCCGGCAGGGCCCGCTGAATGTCGTCGAGCGTCGTCTCGATGTGTTCGGTCAGCTCCAGCGTGTTGGCGCCCGGCTGCTTCTGGATGCCGATGATCACCGCCGGCTTCGCGTTGTGCGATCCGTCGCCCCGCTTGATCGCCGCGCCAATTTGAACGGTCCCGAGATCGCCAACCAGGACGGGAACGGTGTCGTGAGTCGTCACGACGGTCGCGCGGATGTCGGCCTCGCTCGAGTATCTGCCAAGTCCGCGAACGAGATATTCCTGACCCTCGGCCGCTGTGAAGCCTGCCGAAGCGTTCTTATTGGCCGCCACCAGAGCACGCTCGACATCGGCGGTCGTCACGCCGCGCGCCTGAAGGCGTACGGGATCCAGCACGACTTCGTATTGCTTCTGCTCGCCGCCCGTGGCAATCACCTGCGAGACGCCCGGCACCGCCAGCAGCCTGCGCCGGATGACCGTTTCGGCGGTCGTCCGCAGCTCGATGGGCGAATGCCGATCGGACTCCAGATCGACGAAGAGAACTTCGCCCATAATCGACGACACCGGCGCGAGGAAAGGCGGCGTCGACGCCGGGCGGCAGCGATCCAGCCACCAGCGTCAGCTTTTCGGCGACCGTCTGGCGTGCGCGCGCGACATCCTGTCCCCAGTCGAACTCGACCCATACGACCGCGACGCCAACCGCCGTGGCCGACCGCACGCGGCGAACCCCAACCGACCCGTTGAGCGCCGATTCGATCGGCAGGGTGATAAGCGGCTCGATCTCGAGCGGATCCATCCCCGGCGCCTCGACGAGAATCGTGACCGTCGGCGCCGTGAGGTCGGGCAGGACGTCGAGTGGAATCCGCGCAGCGGTCCAGCCTCCCCACACGAGGAATGCGGCCGCCAGCGCGATCACAATCGGCCGATGCGTGAGCGACCACCGGATGAGCCTGTCAACCATGACTCACGCCTCTAGTGGACATGACCGTGCGCGGGCACCTGCGTCGAGAGCGATGCCAGCCGGATGAGGTGGGCACCTCTCGAGACGATGCGCTCGCCTGGTTTGATGCCATCGAGCACCTGAACGGTGTCGCCCTGCCGCGCGCCGAGCGTCACCGGGCGCCGCTCGAATGACTCGCCGCTCGTGTGCACGAACACGATCGGACGGCCTGCGTCGTCGATCACGGCTGAGATCGGCACCACAGGCTTGGGAACGGTCTCCTCCATCAAGAGCCGGAGGAATACCGACTGACCGAGCGGCAGCCGCAACGTCTTGTTGTCGAACGCGAACACGATCGGTAATGTCCGGGTTCCGGGATCGAGCACGTTGCCGAGCGTTGTGGCGCGTCCGTGAATCGGAATCGACTCGCGCCCGGGCACTTCGATCTCCGCCCCCGTGGTACGTACCGGCCTGCGCGGCCTGCGCTTCCGGAATTCGTCCGGCGACGTGCACCTGCGAAACATCCGCGACTTCGAAAAGAGTCGTCCCGGCCGAAACATTGGCGCCGGTCGTGGCCTGACGCGACGCGAGAGCACCGGTTATCGGCGACCGAAGGATGAACAGGCTGTTTGCGTCGCCGCCCCCCGTGCCGGTGCGCGCGGCGTTGTACTGTGCGAATTGCGCCTCGACCGCGCGCCGGCGCGCGAGTGCCTGCGCCTCCACTGCGCGCGCTTCGTCGAGGCGTTTCTGGGGCGATGCGCCCGCTGTGACCAGCCGCTCCGCGCGCTCACGGTCGCGGACGGCGAGATCGGCCGCGGTGGTGGCCTCGGCCCGTGCCTGTTCGAGCTGGGGCAATTCGCCGGGAACGCGTTGGCAGGAGACGTGCGAGCTCCTGTCCCTGCGCCACCGATGCACCCAGAACGACGGGCGCAACCTGAACGAGCCGGCCGTCCACGGGTGCCGACACATGAGCCGAGCCACCCGGGCGCGTCACGATCTGGGCGGGCACACGGATCGATTCCCGAATGGCGCGCTCTTCTGCCACGGTGGTCGCGAAATCCAGCGACCATTGCTGTTCCTTCAGGAAGCTGATGCCTTCCCCCTCCGCCGGCGCGGCTTCCACGGCCTTGCGGGCCGTTTGCTGGTCGGGATAAACCATCACACCGGCAACGCGGTGCGTGTCAGTGAGCGCGGACGATGTCAGCGTAATCACCAATTCGCGCTGGCCCGCGCGGGCCGGCTTGACGTCCACGCCGAAGATGCCGGGCCGCGACGGGCCCTCGACGCGGAATGTTTCGGGCGCGCCACCGCCACCCTCCAGGCGCACCTCCACCTGTCCGGACGACACCGCCTTGAAGTTACTGAGCGCCGTCAGATGGATGGCAAAACGTGATGTCTGACCGGCCACGAGCACCGGATATTCGGCAAACACTTCGGTTTTGCCGGTCCAGCGCGTAACGCTCAGCGGATCGAGCGCCGCTTCCTGCGGGGCGGCCGGCGGTTCGCCGCGACAGGCGCTCACCATCGTGGCGGCCAGAGCACGCTTATGCTCTCAGGGCCATATCGTTTCTCCTACGACGCGTTCGAGCGCGACTTGCGCCAGACGAGCGGCCAGCCGCATCTCGATGGCGCGGATGCGCGCGCGAGCCGCCGTGCGGTGTGCATCGAGCAGTTCGAGGATGCCGGATTCGCCTTCGGTGTATGAAACGACGGCGATTTTCGTGAGCTCGCCCGCTGCCGCCACTGCATCCGCTGAGCGGAGTGCGTCTTGACGAAGCGCAAGCACCTCGTGTGCTGCCATCACCTGCGCGCGGACGGTTTGCGTCATGAGCGCGCGCTCGGCGTCGGTGCGATCGCGCTCGGCGAGCCACCGGTCGGCGTCACGCCCGCCGGCATCGAACAGGGGCACCGTGACGTTGATGCCGAACAAGCCACCGCTTTGGCGGCCTGCGGCGCCCTCGGATCGTTTCAGCCCGCCCACCAGCGTCGGCGCTGGCAGCTTCACGCGTCCCGCGGCATCCGCTTCGAGCTGAAACCGCTCGACTCCTGCCGTCAGCGCGCGAAGCTCGCCGCGCGCCGACAGGGCTCGCGCGGTCAGGGCATCGACCGCCGGAATGGCGAGTTCCACGTAGAGCGTGCCCGCGATCCGGGTGACACGTGTCCCGTCCGCAATGACGCTGACGATGCCGGTTCGCGCTTCGGCGGCCGACGCGGCGGCATCGACGGAAATCTGCCTGGCGTCCGCCAGCTCCTGCTCGGCTCTCACCCGATCGAAACGCGACCCTTCGCCTTCCTTTTCACGGACGCGCAGCAGCGTGATGATCCGTTCCACTTCGCGCACCGTCACGGCCGACGCGTCGAGTCTTTCCTGTTCTGCCATCACGCGGGCGACGAACGCGCGGACGTCGGCGCGCAGTTGCCACAAGCGGCCCTCGCGCTCGGCTTCTGCCGCCTGCGTCGCCGCCGCCCCGCTCGCTGCAGCGCGCCGCGGCTTCCGAAGATCGGTAGAAACTGCTCGACCTGGAGAAACTCGGTAAATCCAGCCCCCTCGCGCGCATACCCGATGGTCGGGTTCGACAGCACGGCCCGGGCGGCCTGCTCATGCCGAACGACATCCGCGGCCAGACGGATCGCGCGGGCCTGCGCGCCATCGCGCATGATCAGGTCGACAATCTGCGATTCGGTTAGTTCCTGAGCCGCTGCGCCCGTCGTGCAGATCAGGATGCACGCGAACCATGCACCTACCCCGTTCAGGGTCGGCATCACACACTCCACTTTCGAATGGATGTAAACGGACAACGACCGGCATCACGCCGATCGCGTAACTAGGAAGGCAGGGAAGCGGGAGGACCGCGATACGCGGGACGCCACAGCGAAGGCGGCCCGTGGCTGCGGACATCGAGAGCCACCATCCGCTGCACGAGCTCGAGCGTCGGCTCGAACAAGGCGACCTCGCCTGGTCGGCCGCAGACAGGCACCGCGTCGAGGTGCACCGCCGCCGGCACGGTCAGCGTAACGACGCCGCCCGTACTTTCTTCGTCTTCGGCAGCTCTTACGGCGTGATGCGATCGGGGTGGTGCTGAGAATGATGATGGATCGCCGGACCATGAGTATGTCTGTCGTCGGCGTCGTGGTCGCCACCACGATGGACGTGAAACGCCAGTGCCTGCGCCTGCAACGAGCACACAGACAATGCGAGCAGCGCGGCCAGAAACTGACGCACGGCCCGAGTCTATGGGACGCGCCGCGGTCCGTCAACTTACAGACGTATTGAGCGTCTCTACTCAGCGCCCTTGACGATCGGCAAGACGAAGACCAGCGAGAACGACCAGCGGCTTGCGTCCTTCGGCAGCCCGGTCGCGACGTAGTCCAGCGAGCCCTCGATCTCGACGTCATGCAGCCAGTTCGTCTCGGGCAGCCGGCTGAAGAGCGCAAACGCCGTGTCGAGCTCGAAGTTCAGTTTGTGCGTGTACGCGCGCGTGTCCTCCGGCCGTTCGGCGGGGCTGAACTTGTCGACGATGTCGAAATGCGACGACAGCCATCCGTTGGTCTGCTCCGACTCGAGCCAGTACAGCTTGAGCTCGGCCTCGAGCTCGACTTCGTTCTCGTCGCTGAAAGGTTTCGTGATGGCCTCGAGCGACACGCCCAGCGCGCGGAAGGGGCGTCGCCAGGTCGAGCGCGACAATGCCTTCGAACACCGTGCCATCTTTCTCGAAGGTGATTGTCGGTTCGACGCAGAACCGTCGGCTCGCAGAGAAACCTGCACCGGGCCTGCTGTCCGGACACGGGGGCGGCGGTCAGCAGCAGCACGCCCAGAGTCGCCATGCCGCTCGGCACAACGCCCGAGCACACACCGATCACTGAACTCGCCACGGCGAGACGCCTGACCAGTTCCTCAAATGCTCCCTCGCCCACTCGTTGGTCTGCGTGGTGTGACAGACGATGCACGGGTTCGGAATCTTGTACTGCTCGCTCATCGACGGCGTGATGAACTTGAAGGTGTGGCTCCGCACGTTCACGTCGGCGATCGTCTGCTCGATCTTCGGCATGTGGCATTCGACGCACTGGCTGCCGCGGCTTCCCGCCGGATGATGCGTGTGCTCTTCAATCGTGGCGGATCGCGGACCGTTCGGCGAGTTCGGTCCATGGCACGTCAGGCACAACTGCTGCGGGGGCTTGATGAGGTCGGCGTTGTGGGTCGTGCCGTGCACATCGTGGCAGCTGAAGCAGGTGACGCCCCGCCGGTACATGAGGCTCTCGACGTAGTCGTTGGCCTGCATGCGGTTCTTCTTCGCGGTTCCGTCCGCGAAGTGCGTGAACGTCGTCTCGCCGAGATGGTATTCCTCAATCGTCCAGAAATTCTTCAGCTCCAGACCGACGTGGAAGCCGACGGGCCAGTCGTAGAACTGGCCGGCGTTCGGATTCTTGACCGGCTGTCCCTGCGTGTGGCATTGCAGACAGACGTCGTTGGCCGCGACGTAATTGAGCCGTGAAGGATCGATGATGGTCGCCTTGCTCGGGCGTGCGACGTGATCGCTTCCCGGGCCGTGGCACCGCTCGCAGCCGACGTTCCACTCCGTCACGCGCTTGGTCTGCACGTCATAGTTCGTGGAATGGCATCCGTCGCACAGCGGTCCGGTCGGCCGCGTGGAGTTGTCACCCGGCTTGGCCGGATAGTGCGGCAGCCACCATTCGGTGTTCGGCTGCACGTGATACGCCCGCCATGTCCGGTTGACGATGTCCCACTGCGCGTTGGCCGGATAGTAGTCGTTGTCCTTGCGCAGAAAGTAGCGCTGCTTCCATTTGGTGCCGTATACGAACGCCACGTCATCGAGCTTGAAGTCGACCAGCGGATTGGGCTTGCTGAAATCGCCGACCACGACACCCGGATTCACCTTCGGGTCGGTCACGACGTTGGCCATGCGCGTGTGCGACCACCGCTCGAACATGGCGGCATGGCAGCGCTGGCAGGCGAGTGAACCGACGTAGCGGGCGCTGACGTCCGACGTGTTCGCCGCAGGCTGCGGCGTCGAGATTTTCGGTGGAGTCGCCGTCAGCGCGGCTGGAAGGCACCGGCCCCTGCGCCGTCACGTGAACGCGCAGCGCCAGACCGAACCCCGTGACGCCCAGCCGCGAACCACAAAGGAAATGTTTTTCTCGTCATGACCAGGCGATACGTCTCGATTCTATGGCGTTGTCCTCGGCAACGCCACGTAGAATGTCGCGCCTTTCCCGAGCTCGGCTTCGGCCCACACGCGCCCGCCGTGACGGCTGACGATGCGCTGGACGTTGGCGAGACCGATTCCAGTACCCTCGAATTCCTCAACGCGATGAAGCCGCTGGAAGACGCCGAAGAGCCGGCTCGCGTACTTCATGTCGAACCCGGCGCCGTTGTCCTTGACGAACACCACCGCCTCGGCGCCCGACCCGTTCGCGCATCCGATTTCGATTCGCGCATCGTCCCGGCCGCGCGAGTACTTCAACGCGTTCGACAGCAGGTTGGTGAACGCGAGCTGCAGCATCCCGGGATCGCCGGGAACCGTCGGCAGCGGCTCGATCACCCAGCTGACGGGACGCGCCGGATCGGCCTGCATCGTCTCGCGCTGCGCCTGCCGCACGACCGTGTTGAGGTCGACGCTGCGTGTGCAGCATCTCGGCCCGGCCCATGCGCGAGAACACCAGCAGCGCGTCGATGAGCTCCCCCATCTTCACCGCGCTCTCCGCGATCACGCGCAGATACCGCGTCCGCGTGGCGTCGAGGTCCGGACCCGGCGACTCGCTGCAGCAGCTCGGTAAACCCGGCGATGTGGCGGAGCGGCGCGCGGAGATCGTGCGAGACGGAGTACGAAAACGCTTCCAGCTCCTTGTTGACGGCCGCAAGCTGCTCGCTGCGATCGCCCAGCTCGCCGATGAGCGTCTGCTGGCGTTCGCGCATGACCGCGTTGTCGAGCTGCACCGCCGTTTCGTTGCAGCACACCTGCAGCAGCGCGAGATCGTCGCGCCACGAAAAGCGCCGCTTTCGGCAGGACGACGAACAGCAGGCCGCGCGCGCTGACTTCGCACGGAATCGGAACGGCGTAGACGCTGCCAGGCGCGCCACCGGGAAGCACCCATTCGTAGTCCTTCACGAGCATCGCGCGGTTCGTGCGCCACGCGTCGAGCAATCGCCCGTCTGGAACGGACCGTCCCGGTTCGAGGTAGCCCCATCGGCTGACCGCCACGATCAGCTGCTGCCGCTCGGCGTCCCACAATGCCGCGGACGCGCCCGTGGCGCCAACGGTGGGCGCCACGAACAGGCAGAGGCGGTTCAGCAATTCGGTCTGAGACGGCGATTCGACGGACAGGGCGCGCTCGGCGAGGAACTCGTAGAGCGCCGCCGATTGCCACAGACGCCTCAGCACCGAGGGCGGTGCGAACGCGAAGTAGTAGTTGAGCGCCGCACCGAGCGCGGCAACCGGGATGAGCGCGGCAATGGCATCGCCGAATTCAGGCAGGAAGGCGATGACGACCGCGATCACGAACACCACGGCGAGCAGCATCGCGCCGAGCGCCGCATGTTTCATGCGCCAATGGGTGACACCGCCGGCCGACGTCGCGCCCTTTCGAAAGGCGAACGCCACGTAAAACAGAAGCCAGATGAAGTAGAGAATCGAGAAGACGACCAGAATCGGCGACTCGAACGGCCATTCGGACACCCAGGTGACGAGCAGCGAAATCAGCGAGGCCCATCGTCGCCGCGCGAAAGAACGCGCGCGACACCGGCCTGAAGTGCAGCACCACGCGCAGCAGCAGGTACGGATGCGCAAGGAGCACGCTGACGCCGAGCGGGCGCATCCAGGGCGCCTGAATCTCGGCGAGGCGAAACGACCGCTCGAGCACGAGCAGGGCCGCCAGCGAGCCGAACACGAGACAGATGTCGAGCGAGACGCGGTCGCGCCATCGCGCCCACTGGATCACCATCAGGGCGGCGAGCAGGATGATCGACCCCTGGGTGAACCACTCGAAGACGGCTTGTAGAGACACGGGGTGGAAATGAAAGTTGAAAGTAAAAAGTGAAAGTAGAAAGTGAAGTGACTCCCAGATTCTACTTTCTACTTCCTACTTTTCACTTTTTACTTTTTACTTTCACTTTTTACTTTCTGACGCCCCTGACCGTGACCGGCGCCGCCAGCCTCACGCTGAGCGCGGCTCCCCGGCCGATCCCGACTTCCTCTCCGCGCGTGGACAGCACGACCGCAGTGCCGGCACCGCCTGCCGCGCCGGCGCCGATGAGCGCGCCCTTCTTGCCACCCATGAGCGCACCGATCGCCGCTCCGCCTGCAGCGGGAATGCCGATTTTCATGCGCGTCCTTTTTCTTGGTGGCACGACCCGTGCGCGAAATTCGCCCGGTGTCGACCGCGTAGCGATCGTTGCTGCCCTTTGGCATGAGCGTCGTCAGGCGAACGGCGACATACGAACGCCCTTTCACCTTGCCGGGACGCTGAACCGCGGTCACCGTTCCGTACAGCTCGCTGCCGGCCGGCAGGACGACCTCGTTGTTGACGCGCACATCTCGCGACAGATGGGCGCGCACCGGTTGTTCAACGTGGCTCGTGTTCGAGGCCACGGCCGTGTCCATGACGATCGGCAGGGTCGTTCCCGCTGGAACGGTCACCTCGCGCGTCGACAATCGGCTGAACAACTCCCTGTCCGTCCGCATCCGCCGGCGACAAAGCCGGGCCGCCATCACGCAAAGAATCAACGCCGCCGAGCGTGCGATTCTCATGGCACTCTCCTTCTGCGGTGGGAGAGAGCATCGGCCGTGCCAGACAATCTGTCGTGATTCGTTACAGGTGTTTCGCTATTGGACGACCGTCCCGGTCAGCACGGATCCTGCCACGTGCCCGACCAGCTCGGCCTGAACGATGAAGCGCTGCGGCGCGTTGCCGACAAACGAAAACGGGTAGCACGTAATCAACGTGATCGTCGGCGTCGGCGTCGGCGCCAGCACCCACACGTCGTCGGGATCGACGATCTGCGTCTTCGTCACGCGGTAGTGATACTCGCCGCGCGGGGTGACGACGCGCACTTCGTCGTCGGTTCGGATCTTCTCGAGCGGCCGGAACAGCCCGTCGCGGTGCGCGGCGAGACCGACATTGCCCCTGCCGCTGCCACGGCAACGGCGTATCTGGAAGATGGCCGACGGCCTTGCCGCAGCGTCTTGTCATCGTCACCTTCGGCAACCGCCGCCGAGAGCTTGAGGCGCGGAATGTCGACGCGGCCGATCAATCTCTCCCGTTCGACAGCCTGGAGACATCCGGCAGCTGTTCCCGCACTTCGGGCGGGCGCTCCATGGTGACCATCTGCTTCGACGCGGACTTTCGCCTCGCGCTGATATCGCCAGGTGCTCACCGTGACCGCGACGGTAGACCAGAAGGCAGACGAGCCCGAATGCCAGCAGGCCGCGATTCAGCCACGTGCGCGCGCGCATCGTCGCGTCATCGCGCATCGCTTCGCTCGTCGCGTCGGCCAGATACGCGCGGCGCGTGCGAACGGCGAGCCTTCTGTCCCGTCGGGGATCTGACGTCGACCGCGACGCGCCGCAGATCGTCTTTCCGGTTGCGCCTGGCGACGGCGTCCGACGGCACGTAGCCGATGCGTGTACATGCTGCGGATGTCGCGCGCGACGCGCTGCAGCACCTCTTCGACTCGCTGCGATGTTCTTCGGCCGGAACGCCACGCCGCCCGTCGCTTCGGACAACTGGCTGAGGAATCCCGGGTCGGCTTCCGTGTCCATCGGATCGACGAGCGCGATCGTGTAAATCACGGCGTTGGACGCCTGCGCGTTGGCGAGCACCTGCGCACGGGTCATGGCGCTCGCGTTGTCGCCGCCGTCGCTCACGACGATGAGCACCTGCCGCTCGAAGCTCGCCCTTCTGCACGTAGTCGAGCCCGGCGTTCACGGCGTTGTAGATCGCCGTCTGCCCGCGCGCCTTGATCGCCTGGACGAGCGCGACGCGCAGACGTCGGCTCGCTGCTGCGTGAACGGCGCGTCCGGCGGAAGCGGCGTGTGCATGTCTTCGTTGAAGCCGAGCACGAAAAATTCATCCTGCGGATTCATGGCTTTCGAGAACGCCATGCTCGCGGCAATCACCATCTCGCGGTTGGGCGACATGCTGCCGCTGCTGTCGATCAGCAGACCGACCGTCACCGGCGCGTCCTGGCTGTTGAAAAAGCTGATCGTCCTGCGGCCGCTTGTTTTCGGAGACGCGGAACGCGTCCTGCCCGAGGCCGCCGACATAGCCGCCTTTGCTGTCCCTCACGGCGACGTGCAGCACGACGAGCTCGGACTCGGACGAGAAATTCGGCGTGAATCCCGGCTCCTGCGCGAGCTGCGACTGGCTTGTCAGCGAGAGCCAGTGCGCACGCGACGGTAAAGGAAGGCGCGTCATAGCGATCACCTGAATCGCCGTGGCATCGCCCATCGACGACGCGATGGGCCACTGGACCCGTCGGCTCTGCTCCTATGTTACGCCCGGAATCGGAGCGCCGCTGCGCCCAGCAGCGACATCAGCCCGAGCAGGCCGATACCGGCAAGCGGCGTGCTCGTCTTCGGCAGGCGTGCGGCACGCGGCCATCTGTGCGCTTCCTGCGCCGGCGCCGCAGCCGAGCGTCGCGTTGCCGCTGCGACGTCTCGGCGACGCGCTCGACGTCGCGCCGACGGGCGGCGTGTTCGCCGCGCGCTCAACCAGCTGCTCGTCGGTCAGCGGCGTTTCCTGGCCGCTCGGCGACACATACGCCAGATCGGCGCTCTGCATCTGATCGTTGCGTCACGTTCTCGGCCTGCGTCGTCAGCACCGTCTGATTGGTCGCCTGCGCAAGCCGGCGAGCCTGCGACTTCGGATAGATGAACTCGCGGCCGATCGTGTTGCCCGGATACCACCATGTCTTCACCGCGGCCGGCTGGCCGGCAGGCGTTTCGAGGAATCGAAGCTCGGCATTGTCCGACGGCCTGCGGACGCTGCGCCGAGATCGTCATGAACATCCCGTAGTTCTTGCTGCTCGCGTCCTTCGCCTGCACCTGCATCACTTTGCGACCCGTCGTCGCGTCCACGAAACGGAAGATGTAGGTGCCCGGCGGCAGCGTCACTCCCGGCAGCTCGACCGGCTGGTTGAACGTGAATTCGGTGCGCGAATCCATGGGCTGCCCTGCGCACGCGCGGGCGTCGCCGACATCGCGGTCAGGATCGCAGCGGCACAGGCGGAAGTAATCAGATCTCTTGTCAGCATGTCTGGTCCTCCTCGTCGTCGTTTGAAGGTGCAATTGGCTTGCCGCCACGGCCAGAGCGGTCGAGTGCATTTGACGCGGCGTCTGTATCGAAACCCGTCACTTCGGATGTATCCGACAATCCTGAACATCGTGCAACGTCGTCCGAGGACGCGAATTTGCCGCGGTGTATCAGCTAGAATCGCGCGCTGACGCTGTGACGACATTCGCCGACAGCGCACGCTGCCGGGACTGCACATCTGAAGTTCACGCGCAGCGGATCGCGAACGGTTCTGACGCGCGCGTTCGCGACCAGCCCGGCGAAGCTGTTCGCGACGCAACGCGCGCGGCGCCGACGTGCTGGGTGTACGTCGCGACGCTGGGCGGCGGGCTTGTCGGCGGCGACGACATCCGGATGACGGCTGACGTCAGCAGCCGGCGCGCGCGCGCTGCTGACGACGCAGGCGTCGACGAAGGTCTATCGATCGCTGCGGCCGTCGAGCCAGCCCATCTCGGCAACGGTCGACGAGCGCGGCCTGCTCGCCGTCGTTCCCGATCCCGTCGTGTGTTTCGCAGGCGCCGATTTCACGCAGACGCAGCGATACGACCTTGCGCGGCGACGCGAGCCTCGTCGTCGTCGACTGGATGACGTCGGGACGCCATGCAGCCGGCGAGCGCTGGGCGTTCTCGCGGTACGAGAGCCGCCTCGACATCACGCGCGACGGCCGGCCGTCGTGCTTCGACGCGTTCGTGCTCGAGCACGACCTCGACTCGATCGCCGAACGCATGGGCCGGTTCGACGTCTTCCTCACCGCCGTGATCACCGGGCCGCTCGTCGCCGACGGCTGCGGCGACGATTCTTCGAGCGCGCGTCACAGGCACGTCGATCGCCAGACATGCGCGATCTCGTCGTGATGCCGCATCGACGCTTCGCGACGGCGGCGCGCTGCTGCGGATGGCCGGCGTCGAGCGTCGAACAGGTCGGCCGCGCGCTGCGCGACGCACTTGTCTTTTCTCTCGCCGCTCCTCGGCGACGATCCCTGGAGCAGAAAATGGTGACCGCATGCATCTGACGCCGCACGAGCTCGACAAGCTTGCCCTGCATCAGGCGGGCTACCTCGCGCAGAAGCGCCTCGCGCGCGGGCTTCGCCTCAACTATCCCGAAGCGGTGGCGCTGATCAGCACGCAGGTGCTGGAGTTCATTCGCGATGGCCGATCGGTCGCGGAGCTGATGGATCTCGGCCGGCAGATGCTCGGCCGCGCCGATGTGATGGAGCACGTGCCGGAGATGATCGTCGAGGTGCAGGTCGAGGGCACGTTCCCGGACGGCAGCAAGCTCGTCACCGTTCATCACCCGATTGCCGCCGAACACGGCAACCTCGACCTGGCGCTCTACGGCAGCTTTCTGCCGGTGCCCGCCAAACGGGGTCTGACCGCCGTAGCGTACGGCGGTCAGACCCGACGGCACGGAATGCGCGCGGGCGGCGAAGTCGATGGTCGGCGACGGCGACATCGTCATCAACGAAGGACGCGAGCCGGTTCAGGTGAAGGTGACCAACCGCGGCGACCGGCCGATTCAGGTGGGCAGCCACTACCACTTCGCGCGAGACCAACCGCGCGCTCGACTTCGACCGCGCCGCCGCCGCGGCAGGCGGCTCGACATTCCCGCGGGCACGGCCGTGCGATTCGAGCCGGGCGAAACGAAGACGGTCGCGCTGGTCGAGATCGCGGGCAACCGCGTCGTCCGGGGAGGTCTGTTGTGAGCTACCGCATGCCGCGCCGGCACTACGCCGACATCTACGGCCCGACGACGGGCGACCGCGTGCGTCTCGGCGACACGGATCTCGTCGCAGAAGTCGAGCGCGATCACACGATCTACGGCGACGAGTGCAAGTTCGGCGGCGGCAAAGTGCTGCGCGACGGCATGGGCCAGGCCGCGGGCGTCAGCCGAAGATCGCGCGCTCGATCTCGTCATCACCAACGCGCTCATCATCGACTGGACCGGCATCTACAAAGCCGACGTCGGCGTCAAACACGGCCGCATCGCCGGCATCGGCAAGGCCGGAAATCCCGATGTGATGGCCGGCGTCTCGCCCGGACATCGATCGTCGGCGCGACGACCGAAGCGATCGCGGGCGAAGGACTCATCCTGACCGCCGGCGGCATCGACGCGCACATTCACTACATCTGCCCGCAGCAAGTCGATGTGGCGCTCGCCAGCGGCGTCACGACGTTCATCGGCGGCGGCACCGGGCCCGGCGACCGGCACCAAGGCGACGACGTGCACGCCCGGATCGTGGTATCTCGAGCGCATGCTGCAGGCCACCGACGCGCTGCCGATGAATTTCGGGTTTCTCGGCAAGGGCAACAGCTCGATGCCGCAGGGCCTGCACGAGCAGATTCGCGCCGGCGCGATCGGCCTGAAGCTGCACGAAGACTGGGGCTCGACGCCCGCGGCCATCGATTGCTGTCTGACGCGTCGCCGACGAGTACGACGTGCAGGTCGCGATTCACACCGACACGCTGAACGAGTCCGGCTTCGTCGACGATTCGATCGCGGCGTTCAAGGGACGCGCGATCCACACCTATCACACCGAAGGCGCCGGCGGAGGCCATGCGCCCGACATCATCCGCGTCTGCGGCGAACCGAACGTCCTGCCGAGCTCGACCAACCCCACCCGGCCGCTGACCGTCAACACGCTCGACGAGCATCTCGACATGCTGATGGTCTGCCACCATCTCGACAAGAACATTCCCGAAGATGTCGCGTTCGCGGAAAGCCGCATCCGGAACGAGACGATCGCGGCCGAGGACATCCTGCACGATCTCGGGGCCATCAGCATGATCTCGAGCGACAGCCAGGCGATGGGACGCGTCGGCGAGGTCGTCGCGCGCACGTGGCAGACCGCGCACAAGATGCGCGCGCCAGCGCGGACGGCTGCCGGGCGAGCAGGGCGTCGAACGACAACCTGCGCATCCGGCGCTACGTCGCGAAATACACGATCAACCCCGCGATCACGCACGGCGTCGCCGGCGAGATCGGATCGGTCGAGGTGGGCAAGCTCGCCGATCTCGTGCTGTGGCATCCGGCGTTTTTCGGCGTCAAGCCCGAGCTGGTCATCAAGGGCGGCTTCATCGCCTGGTCGCAGATGGGCGACGCGAACGCGTCGATCCCGACGCCGCAGCCAGTCGTCATGCGGCCGATGTTCGGCGGCTACGGATCGGCGGGCGCGGCGACGTCCCTCGCGTTCGTGTCGAAGGTGTCGCTCGAGAACGGCGCGGTCGAACGGCTACGGACTTCGAAAGACATCTCTACGCGGTGCGCGGATGCCGATCGCTGACGAAGTCGGACATGAAGCTGAACGGCGCCACACCGGCGATGCGCGTCGATCCGGAAACCTACATCGTGACGGCCGACGGCGAGGAGCTGCGGTGCGAGCCGATGTCGGTGCTGCCGCTGGCGCAGCGGTACTTTCTGTTCTGAACAGGAGACTATGAGATCAGGAGCTCTTGATCTCTGTGTCACGGAACGATGAATCTGTTGCTCTGGCAATTGATCGATTCCGGGTTTCCCTCGGGAGGATTTGCGCACTCCGGCGGGCTCGAGGCGAGCGTTGCAACACGGCCAGGTGCACGATCGGACACGGTGTCGCTGCGTTCGCGCGGCAGGCGCTGGCGCAGGCGGGCCGGGCGCGCGCTGCCGCTGGTGACCGCGGCCCATCAGCAGCCAGACGACCTCGTCGGAGCTCGATCGCGCTGTCCGACGTCTTCTCTCAAATCCCGTGGCCAATCGCGCGAGCCGCGCGCAGGGGCGCGCGCTTGCTCGACCAGCGTGCGCGATCGTTTCCGCACATCTCGATGGCACGCGCTCGAGGCGCAGGTTCACCAGCACCGGCTCGCGGGGCATCACGCGCCGATGTTTGGCGCCGTCTTCAGCGCGCTGGCGATCCCGCTGGCCGACACGCAGCGCGCGTTTCTGTTCACCGGCCTTCGAGGTATCGCATCGGCGGCGGTCCGGCTCGGGCTGATCGGCGCGCTACGAAGCGCAGGAAGTCCAGGCGCGCGCTGGCCGGCGACATCGACGAGGTGATTGCGCGCTGCGGCGAGCTCGACCCGCGCGACATCGCGCAGACGGCGCCGCTCGTCGATCTGTTCCAGTCCACGCACGATCGGCTTGTATTCGCGGTTGTTTCAATCCTGAAAGGAGTCACTTCTATGGCAGAAACCTGTCTTTCATCACGCGCCGCACCCGCACGATCACGACGACGATCCGTCAACCCCGGGCGTGTTTCACCAGCGTGCCGGCCGAAAGCGTCGCGACTACGGCGCACGTCATTCACTGTGGGCATCGGCGGGCCGGTGGGCAGCGGCAAGACCGCGCTGCTGCTGGCGCTGTGCCGGGAGCTTCGCGACCGTCATCAGCTTGGCGTCGTCACCAACGACATCTTCACGAAGGAGGATGCGGAGTTCCTGATGCGGCACGAGGCCCTGCCGGCCGAGCGCATCCGCGCGGTCGAAACCGGCGGCTGCCCGCACACGGCCATTCGTGACGACATCAGCCCCAATCTCGTCGCGCTCGACGGGTTGATGGAGTCGCTGCAGCCCGAGCTGCTGTTCGTGGAAAGCGGCGGCGACAACCTGGCCGCGCAGTTCAGCCGCGATCTCGCCGACTACACGATCTACGTCATCGACGTCTCGGGCGGCGACAAGATTCCGCGCAAGGGCGGCCCGGGGATCACGCAGTCGGACCTGCTCATCATCAACAAGACCGACCTGGCGCCGCTCGTCGGCGCCGACCTCGGGGTGATGGAGCGGGACGCGCGCAAGATGCGGGGCGACGGCCCGTTTCTCTTCACGCAGGTGAAAAACGATGTGGGGGTGGCCGACGTCGTGTCACACGTGACGACCGCGTGGAAACAGGCGATAGGTCCTGAGTCCTGAACAGGAGGTCAGGAGATCAGAAGAAATCGGATCAGAAGGAAATCAAGCATTTGATCTCTGATCTCCTGATCTCTTGTTAAAGAACAGGGTTCGCGCAGCGGCGGGCGGCAATCGCGTCGCGCTTCTCTTTGAAGACCCGGACCCAATCGTCCACAGACGCGTCGCGGATCGCGTTTGGTGAACCGCGCGACCTCGAACAGGTCGCGCAGCTGGCCGATCGGTCAGCTGCGCCAGCAGTCCAGCCAGGAACTTCCGGCCGTCTTCGCTGATCGCCGGATCCTTGAGCGAGCCGGAAAACGACTTCGACAGGCGCGCCACGCACCCTTTGTCGTCCTTCCAGACCGGCACCTTCGACCACTCCTCGAAGTTCGCGGCACTCTTGGCGTCGCCGTTCGTGAGGTTGGCTCGCCCGAAGGTCTTGCCGAGGTCGTTGATCATCATGAACGGGCGCGTGCAGCGTCCGTCCGGTTGCGGCTGCAGTCCGTGCACTTTGTCGAGGCACAGGAGCCGCTGCTGCTGAGGCTTGTTATCGGTGTGCTGGATCATCGCCGCGAGCAGTTTCAAGGCATCGCGCTGCGCGAGCGGCGCGCCGCCGCTCGTTTGATCCACGAACGTCAACTCGATCCAGGCCCAGCCGGAATTCCTTGTGAAGCTCGATCTCGTCCCCGGGAAGTTTTCGCTCGACGACGGCCGCCGCGAACTCGCGCGTACCGGACGTCTTTCGCGGGTTCTTCATCGGATCGGCCGGGCATCCCTTGCAGACGACCTTGACGGGATACATACGGTCGGCGCCAAATCCCAGCGCCCACAATAGCCGCGTCGCGGCCACTTCCGAGTAGATCTCGCCGTTCTCGTCGCCATATTTCACGCGAATCTCGTCGTCACCGTCGATCGCGCAATCGAACTTGGGCGTGCCCGTCTGCTTTTTCTCGACGTACTCGCACGTGACGACCGCCTCGGGCCGAAAACCCGGCGCATCCGGCGGGCCGGCTTTGATGTCCTTCGAGGCAATCGGGCTGTCGGTCCAGACCTGCGCGTGACGGAGCGCCTCGAGCCTGACGTCGTTGTCGACCTTCTTGTAAGGATCGTTCTTCTGGGCGGTGAGCGTGGCCGTGCAGCAGAACACGACAATTACGGCCAGTCGTTCGAATGCCCATGGTGTGGAGGGAGCAAGAGACGTACCCAAGAGTCGAGGAGTCGAGAGTCTGGGAGTCTGGGAGTCGGAAGAGTCGTCGGGAGTCCACGGGTTCACGTTCCTGGAAAACGATGGCGTACTGAATCCACCGCCCTCCGCGAACCGGAACAGGAACCTCTCCTAGCTCTTACAAGCCTGCCCGGACAGAACGGAAATCACGATGAGCGGATTTCTGCCCTGGGGAATCAGCGCGTGCGTCATGGTGTGTGGCACCAGGCTGAAGGTGCCCGCCTGCAAGTGCTGCTCTGCCGCGGCCATGCGCAGCACGCCTTCCCCGGCCACCACGTAAATCCATTCATCCGAGTCGTCGTGGGTGTGGGCCACCCACGAATCGCGCAACTGGAAGAGCGTCGCCTTTCCCGACGAGGTACAGCCCAGCGCCGACTCCTTGCGCCCTTCACGCCCTCCGATGAAGTTCTTTTCCAGGAATGCCGGCACCGGTGTGACCTTCGGATCGCCCGGTGCGCCCAGATCCTTTGTGGGCACCGGCGGCGGGACGGGCTCGGGCTTCGGCGGAGGCGGTGCTGCCGAGAGCGCCACATCGAGGGTCGAGGATTCTCCCGCGCGCAGCGCGACCTCGCGCTCGAGCGTGATCGATCCTTCGCGGGCGAATCGCAGGCGATAGGTGCCGGCCCGGAGATTGATCAGGCGCAGCGAACCATCGGCCGCCGTCTCCCCTTCGCGCGACACCGGACCGGTCGCCGCGATCATGGTTCCGCCGAGCGGCGCGCCGAGCGTGTCGGACACTTGAATCACCAGCGCGGCGGGCTTGAACGTCGTGGCTTTCGGTGCTGAAGGGGTTGCGGGTGGGTTTGCGCCGAGACGTTCGTGGACACGAAAAGAGCAGACAGCGACAGCAGGAGCACTCGACCCATGTTCTCAGTGTATGCGGGAGGTGTCGCGGGTGCAATCGGTGTGATGCGACCGATTGCACCCGTGGAGTGTGGCCGTCTACTTCGCGGCGCGGAGTGTCAGTTTCTGTACACGCCAGTTGGCGAGCTCGCCGACGAGCAGTTCGTTTTCGTTGCGGCAGTCGATCGAATTCACCAGACCGAACTCCTTCGGCAGTTTGCCCGCGCTGCCGAACTTGCCGAGCACGTTGCCCTGCAGGTCGACCTTGTAAATCGCGGCATCCTCCATCCCGTCCGGGTCGCCGGTGTGCGCCACGTACAGGGCGGGCTGCGCTCCCCTGGTGAGGCACAGCGCGGTTGGCGCACCGACGTTGGTGAACTGCGTCTTGAACGTGCCTTCGCTATCGAACACCTGCACGCGCTTGTTGCCTTCGTCGCCGACATACACGTTGCCCTGTGCGTCGATCGCGATGCCGTGCACGATGTTGAACTGCCCCTGGCCCGTTCCGCGCGATCCCCAGTTCTTGAGCCACTTGCCGTTCCGATCGTATTTCGCGATCGCGCGCGTTGCCATACCCGTCAGCGACGTAGATATTGCCCTGCGCGTCCCAGGCGACGTCGGTGGGACGGTTGAAGCTCTCGCCTTCGACACCGGCGCCCGGAAGCGGAGCCGGCCCGCCAGCGCGCGCGCCGCCGCCACGACCGCCGCCTCCGCCACCCCCGCCGCCGCCACGACCGCCCGCAGCAGGCTCGGGCATGATGACCGGAATACCTGTCGGCAGCGGAGCAAGCCGCGGATTCGGCACGGTCACCGCTTCCGGTTTCCGGCTCAGCACCATCTGGACGCGGCCGTTCGGATCGAACTTCACGACCTGCGTCGACATCTGATCGACGATCCAGATGTTGTCCTGCGCATCGACGCGCACCTGCTGCGGCTGCAGGAATCCGTAGATCCCCTGGCCGATTTCACGCATGTACTTGCCCGCGCGATCGAACACGAACAGCCGGCCGCCGCCGTGCGCAACGGCACGCGCCGTCGCGATGGTGATGGTCGGGTTGCCCGTGCGCGTGTAGACGTAGATTTCGCCCTTCGAGCTGGTCGCCACGCCGGCGACTTCTCCGAGGTGAATGCTGTCGGGCATGGACAGCGGCATCGGGTTCGAGTCGAACTGAATCGTCGGAACCGTCTGTCCCGACAGCAGGCCGCCGCTGACGGCCAGCGCCGCACCGACGATGAAGATGAGCGTCCGTTTCATGTGGCCCCCTTATCGGCCCGCCGCCGACGAGGTGGCCGGCTGCATTTTCTGCGGGCTCAGCAGAATCTTCTGCGCGCGCCACGCGGAGATTTCCGAGACGAACAGTTGATCCGGATTGCGGCAGTCGATTTCATGCACGGTGCTGAACTCGCCGAGGCCTTTGCCGGCCTTGCCGAACTTGCCGATGATCGTGCCGTCGAGCTCCATCTTGTAGATCTCGCCCGTGATCGCCCACGACGCCGCGGGGTTCGAATCGGGGTTCGAGTTCGACGAGTAGAGATACTGATGCGGGCCGGGCGAAACGCAGACCGCCCACGGGTTGCCGACGTTCGTGATACATCGTCTTCAGCGTCATGTCGTTGTTCAGCACGACGACGCGGGCGTTGCCGCGATCGGCGACGTAGATGTTGCCCTGCGCGTCCGAGCTGATCGAGTGCGGCGTGTTCAGCTGGTTCTGCCCGCCGCCGCGCTCGCCCGCGAACTGCGCGATGAAGCGGCCGTTCTTGTCGTACTTGACGGCCCGCGAGTTCACGTAGCCGTCGGAGACGAAGATGTTGCCCTGCGCGTCCCACGTGACGTCGGTGGGCCGCCCGAACTGATACTTCTTGTTCAGGACCGGACCTTCCGGCGTGTTGGTCGGTGTCGCGCCGGCCACGGGCTCCGGCCGCCGGCCGAGCACCATGACGACGCGACCCGCGGGGTTGAACTTGATGAGCATGTTCGTCCCCTCGTCGACGACCCACACGTTGTCGTCGCGATCGACGCGCACCTGGTGCGCGAACTCGATGCCGTAGACGCCGATGCCCCATTCCTTCACGAAGGTGCCGTTCGGATCGAACTCGAACAGCCGCGTATCGCCGCTGCGGTGATACACGAACACGTGTCCCTTCGAGTTCGTCGCGATCCCGATGCCTTCACCGAAGTACAGGTCGGGCGGCAGCTTGAAGAAATTCGGCACCGAGCTGTGCGGAATCGTGGGCACGTTTTCCGCCTTCGCTTTCGATTGCGCGACGAGCGCCGCGCCACCCAGCAGCGCGACGGCCGCGGCGGACAGGAAGAGACGAGTCAGCATTCTCATGAAAGCCTCCGGCACGTGTGTTGGTAAGCAGAGAAATCTAACCTTAATAAGGTCGGATATTCAAGCATTGAAACTTCCGCCTTGATATCCTCGTCTTCACCGCAGTCGGCCGGGAGACAGACATGCTCGAAGCGCAGGACCTTCGCAAGTCGTTCGGCACGCTCGTCGCCGTCGCCGGGGTCTCGTTCCAGCTCGAGCCCGGGCGCATCCTCGGCCTGCTGGGCCCGAATGGCGCGGGCAAGACGACGACCGTTTCCATGATTGCGGGTCTCATCACGCCGGATCGTGGAGATGTGCGCATCGGCGGGCAGCGGCTCTCCGGCGATACAGACCCGCTGAAGCGCCGGATCGGGCTGGTGCCGCAGGACCTCGCGCTGTACGACGAGCTCACGGCGTTCGATAACCTGCGCTTCTTCGGCTCGCTGTACGGCCTCACACGCGTGGAGCTCGATCGCGCCATCGGGACGGCCCTCGGCATCGTCGGCCTTGCCGAACGGGCCCGCGATCGCGTCAAGGCATTCAGCGGCGGCATGAAGCGGCGCCTCAACCTGGCCGCCGGGCTTCTGCACGATCCCGACATCCTGCTGCTCGACGAGCCGACCGTCGGCGTCGATCCCCAGAGCCGGAACGCGATCTTCGACAACCTCGACGAACTTCGGCGGCAGGGCAAGGCCCTGCTCTACACGACGCATTACATGGAAGAAGCGGAACGGCTGGCCGATCGCATCGTCATCATCGATCACGGCCGCGTGATCGCCAACGACACGCTGGCGGGCTCTCACTCGCGTCGGCCCGGACGTCGAATCGAAGGACGGACGCCTGACGCTCGAATCGGTGTTTCTTGCGATGACGGGAAGGAGCCTGCGCGACTGATGGTGCCGACCGCATTCGCCGCATTGATCGCGAAAGACCTGAAGCTGTTTCTGAGCGATCGCCGGGCCGTGATTCTGGCGTTTGCGATGCCTGTCGCAATCGGGTCGTTCTTCGGCATGTTGTTTCCCGGCAGCCGCTCGACCGAGACGCAGTCGCGCATTCCAGTCCTCGTCGTCGATCTCGACACCAGCGACATCTCGCGGGCCATGACCGCGGCCCTGGCGTCCGACAAGAACCTTTCGTCCGAGAGCACCTCGATCGAACAGGCGCGCGACCGTGTCCGCCGCGGCAACGCGGCCGTGGGCATCGTCATTCCGCAGGGCTTTGGCGATGCCGCGGGTCGCGCGTTCTTCTCGGGCGGCGAAAAGCCGCAGCTGCAGCTGCTCTACGACCCGTCGCGCGGCATGGAGCTGGCCATGGTGAGGGGGCTCATCACCCAGCACGTCATGGAATCGGTGAGCCGCGAAGTGTTCACCGGCGATCGCGGCCGCAAGGTGATTGACGACACGATTCGCAGCCTCGACTCGGCGGCGATGCCCGACGACCAGAAGCGCCTGCTGCGCGACATGCTCGAGTCGGTGCAGCGATTCAACGCCGCGGGAAACACGGCATCGACCGGCCGAACCCCGGGCATCACCCTGCCGTACGACGTGCGGGAGGAGGCGATGACCGCGCGACAGAGCACGAACTACAACGGCTTCGCGCACTCGTTCGCCGGGATGGGGCTTCAATTCATGCTGATGGGCGCCATCAATTTCGCGATCGAGATCCTCGTGGAGCGGCAGCGCGGGTTGTGGAAAAGGCTGCGCAGCGCACCCATCTCGAAGCTGACGCTCCTGGGCTCGAAGGTGGGAAGCGGCACCATCATCGGCACGCTGGTCATGCTGGTCTCGTTCGGCTTTGCCATCCTGGTGTGGGGCGTCCGCATCGAGGGCAGCGTCGCCGGATTCATCGGGGTCACGATTGCGTCGGCGGTGATGGCCGCCTCCTACGGGCTGCTGATCGCCGCCCTCGGCAAGACACCCAACGCCGCACGCGGCGCGTCGGTGCTCGCGACGTTGCTCATGGTGATGCTCGGCGGAGCCTGGGTGCCCACGTTCGTGTTTCCGGCCTGGCTACAGAGGGTCACTCTCATCATGCCCACGCGCTGGGCGGTCGACGGGTTCGACGCGATGACGTGGCGCGGCTTCGGGCTGAGCGCCGCACGTGCTGCCGATTCTCGTGCTGTTGGGATTTGCCGCCGTGTTCTGGCTGCTGGCGCTCGCACGGTTCCGGTGGGAGGAAGTGTAGGGAATGAATGGGTTCGTGGGGTTCGTCGGTTCGTAGGTTCGTTGAGTTCGTTGAGTTCTGAGGTTCGGACGAACTTACGAACCTCACGAACCTGACGAACTTTACGAACTTTACGAACCGGCCTAGCGCAGCGGCGACGGCACGACGGGCGGCTTCTGCATGATGTCGCGGATGCGCAGGACTTCCAGCTCTTCGAAGATGAGGCTTGGCGCGATGACCGACACCGCCGAGGTGGCGCCGGCGCGGTAGGAATACACCGTTCGCTCTTTCGACGCTTCCGCCAGATCCCGAAACGCCACCGCGGCCACGGAACCGAATCGCATGCCGCGCACGGGCGTTTCCTTCCCGTCGAGGGTCACCTTCACGATGGCGTCGATGCCCGGCCCCGCGCCGCCCGGGCCCTCCGGTCGCACGCCGCGCACGATGTAACCGAAGTCCTTGTCCTGCGCCTTCAGCAGCTCGATGTATTTGCCCTTCAAATCCGACGCGGGAATCGCCTGGGCGCTCTCCAGCTGGAACACGCCGGCGAGCACCGTGCTCGATCGGCCGTGGCCGTTGGAACGCAGGAAGTGCTTCTGCGGCACGCGATTGGTCAGCAACGTCGCAAGCCTGCCCTTCTCGACCAGCCTGACGTCTTTGGCGGGCATCCCCTCGTCGTCCACGGTGTAGCTGCCGACGAGCGGTTTGCCTTCGAAGTGCGTCAGCGACGGCGTGTCGCTCGCGGCAAACGAATCGGCCATCACGCGAAGGCCCGTCCGGTTGAGAAAGGGGGACGGCGTCTGCTGTCCCATGCGCGGGTTTTCGGTGTCGGGCGGACGCCGTGCCTGCATCATCTGCACGAGCGTCTCGGAGATGAACTGCGCGCCGCCGATGCCCTCGATCATCACAGGACCGGCGAATTCCTCGCCGATCGGCGCCACGCGCGCGGCGCTCACGCCGGCTGCCAGCGCCCGGGCGCGTGCGACGAGATCGGCCGGAGCCGGCAAGTCGGCGACCGCGCGCTCGACGGCCGTATAGGTCTCGCGCACCGGCATGCCGTCGTCGGCCTGCGCCTCGGCAAAAATGGCGAGCGACGCGAGATGAATCGGCGCGACGGTCTTGAAGCCCTCGCTGTTCAGGTAGTAGCGCGTCCCGTGCACCTGTGCGATCGACGCTTCTGACAGATCGATGTCGGGATACGCGCCGAACACGGCCGACGGCTGCTGAACACGGGCCAGCACGCTGTTGCGGTCGGCCTGCAGGCGAACGCTCCCGCTGTCGCCGTTATCGCTCCCGGTTGTGTCGGGCCTTGGCCACGCTCCGGGGACGATCGTCTCGACGGCCGGCTCCGGGGAAAAATCCGGAATCGGATCGCTCGCGGTGCGATTCTGAAACGCCGCCTTCTTGCGCGCGAACATCGTGATGGCGCGCTTGTAGGCCGTGTCGGTGGTGATCCAGATCTCGCGCCGCATCGCGTCGTAGTCGTCGTCGAGCGGCGCAAGAACCGTCTCGCCCGTCAGGCCGCCACCGCCACCACCGAATCCCTGCACCACGAAGCGCGAGCTGTCGAACGTGTAGTCGCCCACGCGGACTTCGACGCGCAGCGTGCGCGAGCGCCTCGGCGGATTCTCGACGATCGCGCCCAGCCGCGCCGACATGTCCGACATCGTCCGGTCGAGCACCTCGTACGCGATGTAGTAGGGCGCGGCTTCACCTTTCATGCGCAGCTCGGCCATCGACCGCTTCATTTCGTCCTGCATGGCCGAAAGGGTCGGCGATTCCTGCGCGGAGGGCCTGCTGATCAGCAGGCAGAGCGCCACAAGTGACAGGACAAGACAGCCCTGTGCCACGCGACGGATCGCCATCGCCCAGGCGCGTCATGATCTTGCCCGCGTCATCGGCGGCGCCGGGAGAATCGGGCGCGGTTTCCTGCGACTGCATCTTCTTCTGGACTTCGACCTCGCTGACCAGCAACGACGGCGACGACGCCGACACGGGCACGCCACCGCTCTCGGCGCCGCACACGCCGTTGAAGACGTCGATTTGATCGTCGGTGGCGATGATCTTGCCGAATGCCGCGAGCGGCGTGCCGATGAGATCGACGCCACGCACGAGCTCGGGCTCGCGCCGGGGATCGGTGTAGATGCGGTACACCACGTTCGGCAGCACGTTGAACGCGTTGGCCGAGCCGCGTCCGGTCGTCGTGAAGCCGCCCTCGATGTTGTCGAACAGCAGGCCGAACGGCTTGCCTTGCCGGAACGCCTCTTCGCGCAGCTGTTCCATCAGCCGCTCGCGCGAGACGGCCTTCGACGACACGACCTGCAGGTTCGATTGACGCGACACCGGCAGGAACCCGGGTTCCGCCCGCCCATGGCCGTTCGACTTCGAGAAATTCTTCAGCGGCGCACGATCGAGCAGGAAGGTCTTCAGGACGCCGTCGTCCACGACCGTGACGCGCTGCCCTTTCACGCCCTGGTCGTCGTACACGTAATGCCCCATCAGTTCGACGTTGCCGACTTTCTTGATCGTGGGGTCGAACGCGACGCTGAGGAACGCGGGCAGCACCGGCTGGCCGACGCGGCTCGTAAACGTCTGGCCGTCGTCGGCGTTGCGCTGGCGATTGCCTTCGACACGATGCCCGAAGATTTCGTGGAAGAACACGCCGGCGGCGCGGCCGGAGAGGATGGCCGGTCCGGAAAACGGATCGACGACCGGCGCGCGGCGCAGCCGCGCGAGCAGGCCGATCATCGCGCGCGCGTCGGCGATGAGCTGACGCTCGTCGGGAAGTCCGTCGGGCGAGGTCGCGAAGTAGCTCGTGTAGAGCGGAAGCTCCATGCCGTCTTCCGCCTTCGTGACGCCTTGAATGAAGATCCGGCAGCCGACATCGCCGGTGACGATTTGAGAGCCCTCGCTGTTGACGTAGTAGCGGTTGTCGGCCTCCACCGCGAGCGAGACCTGACTGCGCAGCACGAGCGGATCTTCGCTGAACACCGCCGAGACGCGGCGCAGCCGCGCCTCCCAGGCCCGTGTGTCGAGGGTATAGGCGGCCGGCGAACCAGCGTGCTCCTGCCGCTCTTCGCGCGAGAAATCGGCCGACGGATTCTCGTCCTGTACCTTCGCGGCGACGTTGGTTCTGACGCGCGTCAGCGCTTCGCTCGCCTGCTTGTAGCTGCGATCGGTCGCGCGCCAGAGCGCCAGCCTGATCGGCTTTTCGTCGTCGGTGAGCGGCAGGCTCACCTGGACGAGCCGCGGCGAGTTCGCGCGGGCGTCCCCGCGAATCGGATGCGTGTTGTCGAGCTGGTAGTCGCCGACGCGCACCTCGACGGTGGCGTACCGCTGACGATTCTCCTCACTGCGATCGACGGCGCCGAACGACGCGATGATTTGCGTGGAGTGGCTGTCGTGCAGCGTGTACGCCGCGAAGTAGGCCGGAACCGGCTGCCCCTTCAGCACGTCGACGTTGCGCTGCAGCTCGGCGCGCAGGATGCCGACGACGGAACTCGGCCTGGGCGACTGGGCGGACACGCCCTCGACGACGCAGACGAGCGCGGCGACGAAGATCAGACGGAATGTGGGAGCTATGGCGAGATCATACCGCAGCATCGAAAAAGGGGTCGGGAGCCTTTTCCGCGAGCGCGACGGAAAATGCTCCCGACCCTTTTCTCAGCCGATCCCCAGTAAAGACTGGAGAAGCATCGCGATGGCGCGACGCCGCGACGGATCGATCAGCCACAGCCAGTCGTCGAGCAGAAACTCGATGCGGATGGCGAGCAGGGCGATGCGCCCCATGACGGTATAGCCGAATGCGGCGCCGAAGGTGATCATCAGAAACCAGATGCCCACTTTTGCCGCCCGCCCGACCGCGCCCTTGTGCTCGATGGAAAAGAAGAAATACGTCACCGCGCACAGCACGCCACCGACGATGAGGAGGTTTCTGAACGACGCCCAGAAATCGA
Organism: Vicinamibacterales bacterium; assembly: GCA_963850725.1. Taxonomy (GTDB): domain Bacteria; phylum Acidobacteriota; class Vicinamibacteria; order Vicinamibacterales; family JAMQPK01; genus JAMQPK01. The sequence goes on along the minus strand of CAWKMQ010000009.1, from coordinate 90,408 downwards.
ACCCACCCGCTTCGAAGACCGCGAGCGAGAGAATCGTGTTGCGGATCTGCGCGAGAAAATCGCCGTGGAGAAAGCCGATCAGCTGCAGGCCCGCGAACGTGCCGATGATGAACGCCAGCGGCCACCGCGCAATCCAGGCGCCGCGCGGCGCAAGCCGCCACAGCAGCATGACGCCGAGCACCAGCGGCACGATGTACCAGAGATTCCGCTGCGGCCTCGGCCCCCTGCCAGCCCCGGCATCGCCCAGTTCTGAACCAGTCGACGGCCACAGGCGGCCGATCAGGTTGGGGACGAGCACATCCCAGAAACCCACCACCATCCAGTAGGCGGCCGACACACCGACGAGCACCGACTCGGCGACCTTGTAAAACGGGTTGTCGGCATACAGGAACGAGAAGATGGCGAGCGTGAAGAACGCCGCGAGCCACAGGCCGACCGTCCGCGGCGCACTGAATCGATACTCGGTCTGTCCCGGCTGCGCCTGCTCGGCACGGGCGAACTCGCCGTAGGTCGCCGGCACGTACTCGGTCGCGCCGGCGGGTACCGCGACGACGTGAACGTACTCGCGCCCCATGCCCGGGTCGGTGAACAGCGCGCGGCCCGAGCAGCCCGGCGGCGCCGACAGACGAGGAGCGACCGTCCAGATGAGCCGTCTCGCCGCTTCATCGGACGCACCGCGCCGCTTGTCGGCGAAGTACAGGACGTTGGCCACCATGATGAGCATGATGATCAGCAGGTGGGCGACGAGCTGCGGCCCCATGCGCCGGAGCCCTTCGAGATATTTCGGATCCGGGTTCGGGCCGCCGTACGTGTCGATCACGAGCTTCTCGTACTCGGCCGCGCCCTTGATCGCGCCGAGCAATCCGGGGAGCTGGCGCGGCATGTACGGATACACGAGCGGCGCCTGCACGCCGGTCGTTCCCGCCACGAGGCGGATCGTCGGGATACGGCGTCGCGGCGTACTGCACCCATTCCTTGACGCCGGGATAGCCGGCCGACACGTTGATGATGAGCTTCATCTGCTGCACGCTCGTGATGCCCTTCATCATCGGAATGTCCTGCACCGCCGTGCCGCGCGCGTCGGTCGTGTACAGCTCGCGGATGTTCGTCATGATGACCTTGATCACCGCCTTCGTTTCCCGACTTGTAGCCGAGATTCACGTAGTCCTGGCCGTACACGAGATTCGGGATAGTCGGCCGTGATCACCTTGTCGATGGTGTTCTGTCGATCATCTGCGGACCGACCGGCCACAGCGCCATGAAGTACATCTTGCAGTTTCTTCTCGGCGCAGTGCTTCACGAAGGCCGTCGCCATCGGCTGCAGCTCGCCCTCGCTGCCGGGTCGTAGTCGAACGACAGCAGCACCGGATCGCCGGGCGACAGGCGATCGACCTCGTCGAACGTCGCGTGCGCCAGCGCGCTGGGCACTTCCGGAAACGTCTGGCCGGTGACGCCGATGAAGTAGATCGGCAGCAGCACCGACCAGAGCATCAGCAGGAAGATCCAGCGGCGATCGAGCGTCCGCAGCGTCTGCCATGACGCCCGTCGACGCGAACTGGCGCGACCAGCGGCACCAGCGAGCCGATGAACACCAGCGACGAGCCACCACTGATCTCTGCAGAAACTCGCCCATCGGTCTAGTCCTTGCCCAGATACGAACGGTCGACGCCGATCAGAATCTTCAGCGACGTGGCGACGATGCCCAGCGCGATGCCGATCATGATGGCCCGGTTCCCGGCGGTGTTGAACACGCCATGATGTAGACCGTCAGGTTCTCGATCCGCAGCCCGGTGAAATACCGGAACCCTGCCCAGTTCTCCGGATCGATCCAGTTGGTCAGCGCCACGCCGGCGAACGTGCGGCCGAGCAGCACGATGAAGGCGGTGCCGAGCAGCAGGATCGGCTTCGAGGTTCTTCGCGCGAAACGCGCGGAACGCGGCCGACGCGATGTAGAACGCCAGCAGCGCGAACATCGTCGCCGTCAGCGGCTGGAATGCGTACTGATAGAAGTACCAGAACGCGCTGCCGGTCTGGCGGTACGCGCCCGACCAGCGCGTAGTCGGGAAACTGCGGCGACGGCGCGACGCCGATCTTCCCGAGCCCGACGAACAACGTGACCAGGAACGACACCAGCACGATGATCGAGTACGCCCCAGCCGCGCTGCTCGATCGGAGATGTTCTTCAGGTGCGACCTTCAGCAGATTGCCGCCGCCGAGGATGAACGCGATCGCGGCCAGCACGTCGAACCAGATCGCCACCGTCTCGCCCCAGCTCTGCGTGGACGGGATGAAGTACGCGACGATGAGCGCGAACCCGCACGACCGCCGTGATGAGCAACGGAACTGTGCGCTTCATGATCGCGACCGGCTCAGGTCAGCACCCGGTTGATCAGAAAGTCGACGAACGATCTGATCGCCGGCGATCCCGTGAGGCTGGCGAGCGTCGCGGCCGACCACGCCGATGATGATGCCCGCCGCGACGATCAGCTTGCCGACGTCCTGACCCTTCAGGCTGCCGAGCTGGTCGGGTTCGCCCGAGAGATACGCGGACGCGGCGAAGAACTCCTCGCCGATGAGCGTGTAGTCGCAGGCCGCGACGAAAAACGGCAACTGCGCGGGCTGCGCCGTGCCGGCGATCTGAATCGCGCCGACGCCGTTGCCCATCTCGGCGAGGATCAGCGATTCGGCGAAGAACGAGCCCATGTAGAAGCACGCCGCCGGCTTCTCGCGCACCATCAGCCCCTGCACGTACGCGACGTAGCCGAACTGCTCGTCGGTGACGTAGTAGACCTGGTCGGGGTGATAAGGCTTCGGGCCGGCCGGCTGCGAGGTAATGCGGCCTGCACGGTCTCGCGCGCGGCGGTCATCACGAGCGATCGTGACGTCGGCACTTCGACCCGGGCGTCGTACTCCGCGGCCGTCTTGGCGACCCTGCGAGAGGACGGTGAGCGACGCAATCGTCTGGATGTCGTTCATGTCCTGCACGCCAGGGACGAACAGGCACGAGCGGCCCATCTCCGTCGCGCGGCCGACGGCGTCGTCCACGGCTTCGAGGCCCGCGATGCGGCGGACCTTCATCTGCATCCCGCGGCGCGCCGCGAGAATGTAGGCGAGCACGGCGCCGCAGAGCGTGACGAGCAGCCCCAAAAACCAGATACGCGTCGGGTCGAACCACGCCATCTGCGGCATCAGGGTTCCTGTCCGCCAGCGCCTTCGATCAATTCCACGTTGGCTCGCGGGATGATAACACCCTCTCCCGATTCGAACGTCACCTCGAGCACGCGCGCCTTCGAGCCCGATTGCAGCGTCTGCGGCTCGGGCGGCAGCGCCGTCACCGGCCGATGCAGTCCGAAGTACGGATCGCGAATCACTCGCACGGGCGCGCCAATCTCGAGACGTCCCGTCACCGCGCTCCGGCACGCGCACCGTGCGCGCGTCCGCGCGGCAGCGGAATGACAATCTCCGGGCGCATCACGCCGGCGCGGATCTGCGTCGCGCCGTTCACGGCCGCATCATCGCCGGCGCGCGACGCCAGCAGATCGAAGGTCCGCTCGGCCATGGCGATCTCGCCGAACCCTTCGGTGATGATGAGGGTCAGGCCGATGCGCTCGGAGCCGGTGATCGCCACGCCGAGGTCGTAGCCGAGAATCGCCTCGAGATCGGCATCGTCGATGCCGCCGGTGACGATCGCCGCCACGCCGATCGTGCGCGCCTGCTCGATGGCCTGTGCCGTGACGCGCGCGCCGCCGACGACCACGCAGCCCTTCATATCGGGGGTGATCAGATCGTCGGTCAATTCCTGATCGTGCCGCTTGGCAGGCCATGCGGATCGGGCCGAACGTCTCGCCGCCGACGCCGAAGATGCCCTGGACGAACGTGACGTCGGCTTCGATCGACGCAGCCCTTCGCTGGGAATCACTTCGACGACCGTGCCGGTCAGGTAGGCCTTCACCTGAACCGGCAGCGGCGCGCCGCGGACGATGACCTGACCGGTCACCGCGGAGATCGATTCGATCGTGCCGGCGACCTTGGCCTTGTACTCCGTGCGGAACATTCCGAAGATGCCCTTGGTTCGCGCCAGCACGTCGCCGGGCTCGATGCGCTCGCCTTCCTTCTTCAGCATGCACTCGGGCACGTCGCGCCGGCGGCATCGACAGCAGCTTGGCGAGGTTCAGCGGCGTGATGTCGCCCGGCATGAAGGTCTGCGGCGACGACCTGCCGCGCTTCCACGCGATCGCCGGCCTTCACCAGCACGTCGCCGGCGATCGGCAGCAGCCGTCGCGCACGGTGTACCGCATGCGCGCGCGACGACCTTGAGTCCGGGGTGTAGGCTGTCGCCATGCTGTGGCGTCATGCCCGCAATCCGTGGCGCTCGAGCTGCGGATACAGACTGCAGCGCGGTGACCCACTGCGTCGACGAGCGCACGGCCTGTCGTCGCGGTCTGCTGGCAGGACGCAGCGGCCGGCCGCGCGCATCGAGGATGAGGCCGACCGTGCCGCCGCGCACCTCGCGCTCGATCGGCTTGCCCGGACCGGCGCCGACGTCGAAGCCGCGCTCGGGCTCGACCGCCACGGTGGCCGTCTCGCCGTCGCCGAGCGGAAACAGGCGGAGGTCGCCGCACAGTCATCTCGCCGGACTCGTTGAGCGTCGCGGACCGGACGGTATAACGGAAACACGGCTTGCCGGGCTTGCCCGTGCCCTTCGCGGCCACGCACGTGCCGAGATAGATCAGGCAGTCGCGCTCGAACACCTCGAGCGCCGCCTGCGGGTGCACCTGCGCCAGCACGCCGAGGTGCGGCATCATGAAGATGCTGTCCTTGGCGAGCGTCGGTGAAGCCTTCCGGCTCGAAGGCGTCGATCAGCATCATCGCCGTCTGGTGCATGCGCGGCGCGTGCGACAGCACGCCGCCCGACGCCGACCAGCAGGTCGAGCTTCATGTTGTCGACGATCGTCTGGCCCGCGCTCTCCTGGCTGAACGTGTCGCCGACCGTGCGCTGCTGCTGCACGCCCTTGAGCGTCGTGGCGAACTCCTTGTGCTGCATGTAGGCCAGCCGCAGCGCCTCGCGCGCGACCGCCTGCTCGAAGACCAGCGCCTCGAGCGTCTGCGGGATCGTCGTCGGCCGGATCATCTTGTTCTTGACCCGGTTGCGCAGCTCGCGCTCGTCCATGTCGAACGGCACCCAGCGCAGGATGTTCGGCATGCCCGCCTCGGCGCAGACGTTCGAGATCGAGTAGCTCATCCCGAGGTTGGCGCTCACCGTGCGGTTGAACATGCCGTCGAACACGCTGAAGACGTCGGTCGTCGCGCCGCCGATGTCGACGCCGACGACGTTGATGCCCTGCGCGCTCGGCGATCGTCTGCAGGATGTTGCCGACCGCGCCCGGCGTCGGCATGATCGGCGCGTCGGTCCAGGTCATCAGCTTGTCGTAGCCCGGGCGCGTGCGCCATGACGTGCTCGAGGAACAGGTCGTGGATCGCGTCGCGCGCCGGGCCGAGGTTCTCGCGCTCGAGCACCGGCCGCAGGTTGTCGACGACCGTCAGCGCGAACGCCGTCGTCGAGACGCTTCGCGCACCAGCGGCGCGGCGTCCTTGTTGCCGGCGTAGATGACCGGCAGCGTGTACTCGCCGCCGAACCGCGGCCGCGGCTTGGCCGGCGCGATCAGCTCGGCGATCTGCACGACGTGCGTCGTCGTGCCGCCGTCGGTGCCGCCGGAGATGCAGGATCATGTCGGGCCGCAGCTCGCGGATGCGCTGGATCTGCTCGTGCGGGCTGCCGCCTGTCGTTGGACGCGATGACGTCCATCACGATCGCGCCGGCGCCGAGCGCCGCGCGCTTCGCGCTCTCGCCGGTCATCTCGCGCACGACGCCCGGCGACCATCATCTGCAGGCCGCCGCCGGCGCTCGAGGTCGAGATGTAGATGTCGCAGCCCTCGTTGCTCGGTCGCCGGGCGGATGATGCTGGCCGTCGTCGTCGATCGAGCCGCCGGCCGGCGAGCTCCTGCACCTCGGTGACCGCGTTGACGACGCCGATGGTGACGTCGGCGACCGGCGCTTCGACCGTGGTCGGCGCCTCGCCGCGATGCGTCTGGCGGTAGACGCCGTCGACCTTCTCGATCAGGATCGCCTTGGTCGTCGTGCTGCCGCAGTCGGTGGCGAGGATGACGCGGGCGTTTGTCGGATCGGCCGGGGTCATCGTGTCTGTCGCGGCCGTCGACGCAGCCTTCCGCGTCGAGCGCCTCGATACGCGCCGCGATGTAGTCGAGCGATCCGCGCTGCTCGAGAAACGAGGTGAACTGCTCGTACGCGCCCGCGTCGCCGACGATCGTCAGGAACGGCTGAAAGAACGTGAGGACCTGCGCCGACAGATAGTTGAGCGGCCGGCCCATCTCGATGGCCATCATCGCGGGCGTCGTGAGCCGCCGCCGCACGATCTCGCGGCAGACGCGCTCAACGAGCTGCGCCTGCGCCTCGTCGGGCTCGACGGGCCCCGGCGGATCGATCGCGAATGCGTGCTTCAGCCATGCAAGGCGTGGATGTCCGGCACGAGGCACAGCCTCCTATATTACCCATGTTCGGCGGTACAATGCCCGGACTCCAATGAAGCTGATCATCGTCGACCGTTCGAAGCCCGAAACGTACAGAAAGCTCAAGGAGAAGTTTGCCGACGAACTGAACGTCGAGGTCATCTGGGACCGCCGCACGAAGCAGCGCCGGCGCAATTTCGCCACGGGCGGCCCCGAGCGTCGCTCGCGCGAGCGGCGTCAGCTCATCAAGGGCTTCGACGGCAAGGACTACATCGTCATTCACGTCGCCAAGTAGAACGGTCCGGATCCGTTTTCACCGGTTACCAAAACGGATCCGGTCCGTCTCTCTCCGGCCTTACCCGGACCGCACCGGACTCCCCGCCGCCGGACCGAGATTCAGGAACGTCAACTGCTCGGGGTCGGCATCGAATTCCGCCTCGGGCTGCGCCTTCCAGTCGAGCGCCGCCCGGCGGCCAATCAGATCGAGCGCCACGATCGCCGCCACGCCCACGGCCGCCAGACGCAACAGCGCAGCCGGATCGTGAAGCGCGCCCAGCTCCCATCGGACGGGCCAGTACGCGATGGCGTACATCCCGCCGAAGTACAGCGGCCACCGCGTCTTCAGCTTCGTGTGGCCTGGCGGATACGCGCGCGTGAACGGCACGCTGTCGATCGTGATCGACGCAGCCTGGGCACCGAACGTGACGGCGATGCAGACGAACACGGCGTGCCACGCCGCGACGCTGAAGCCCACCAGAGGCAGGACCACGAGCGCGTTCACGGCCAGGGCTGGAAGCAGCGCGAACGAAATCATCGCGGCGCGCAAACCCAGCCAGTACGACGCGGACGGCATCCGCGAGTGGACGCGGAAAACCCAGGCCGCGGGAAGCTCCGTCGGCATCGCAAACGACGATCGCAGGCCGATGATGATCCAGTAGCCAATCACCATCGGAATCCACAGCACGACCGTTCGAGGCACGAACAACGCCTCGAGCCCGCCGCGCCGCGTCGACGCCGCGACGCTGATAATGCCCACGGCGATCGACGCCGGCGATCGCCACAGGCACCTGCTGGGGTTTGCTGCGCGCGAGCGTCGTGAGGATGAAGTCAGACACGCCGCGCGCCGTCCGATCGCGGCCGGCGAGCACACGGGCCAGGGCGCGGCGCAGCCGGGCGCTCGCCGCCACGCGCGCCGATGGCGCGAGCGCCGCGCGCATCTGTTTCCAGTACCCGCAAATGTCACGGCGACCGCGCCGGCCACCGCCAACGGCAGCGCGATGAGTGCTCGCCCGGCGAACACGTCGAGACCTTCCGCCCGCGAGCCTCGAATGCGCTCGAACAACCCGACGAACCAGGTCAGCGGCAGCCATTCGGCGGCGCGCTTGTCGAGAAAGGCCGGCGTCGAATCGCCCATGGCGGTGGGCACCATCATGAAGCACAGGACGGCGCTCAAGAAGACGAACTGCAGCAACGAGCCGATCGACGCCGCAAACTGCGGCCCAACGAGAAGCACCAGCAGGCCGCGCACGATGACGAGCGTCGAGAAGATGAAGACGGCGCCGCCGATCGTGCCGGCGAAGTGTCCGAGCGTGTGCCTGATGATGAGGCCATCGTTGCCTCCCGTCACGAGGCCGAACGGAATGCCCGAGGTGAGATTGACCAGCAGTGCGGCGCCAAGGAGGAACGTCGCCAGGGCGGCGAGCTTCGCGAACACGACGGTCCGGCCCGGCACGGGCAGCGGCCCGAGGACCATCGCATCGCGCTTGTCGAACACCAGCGTGTCCCAGATGAACACCGTGATCAGGCCCGTGGTCACCATCGAGTACGCGACGAAGACGATGGCCATCTGCAGCAGCCGTGTCTCGACGAGCTCGGGCATGTGTCTGGCCCTCGCCACGAGCCGGAGAATCTCGAAGCTGCCCACGGTCGACATCATGATGTAGATGCCAGGCGTGACCAGAAAGGCAAACACGCCGATGATGGCGCGGCGCATCTGAAGATCAGATGTCGCCGATTCGTTGGCGGCAAACTGCTCGAGAAAGGTACGCCAGAGAATCCGGAACGCCGGTACAGGCGGGTTCATTGCAGGTGCATCGCCTCGACGAGCGCACGGCTGCGGCCCTCGACGTTGGTCTCTTCCACCAGCGTGGCGAAGACGGCATCGAGCGTCGGGCAGCTTCAGCGTCTGGCGAAGGTTCTCGACCGAGTCGTGGCCGACCATCCGCCCGTCCTTGAGGATGGCGACGCGCGAACAGACCTGCTCGACGACCTCCAGCACGTGAGAGCTGAACACGACCATCTTGCCTTCGGCCGCCAGCGATCGGACGAACGCCTTCAGCACCCGCGCCGCGCTGACGTCGAGGCCCGAAAACGGCTCGTCGAGGATCACGATGCGGGGATTGTGGAGGACGGCGGCGGCGATCAGAATCTTCTGCCGCATGCCTTTCGAGTAGGTCGACAGGGTCTGATAGCGATCGTCGTAGATGCCGAGCAGCTCGAGGAAGCGATCGATCTTCTCGTTGAGGAGCGCGTCCGGGATATTGCGGAGGCGCCCGACGAGCTGGAGATACTCGGGGCCGGTCAGATAGGTGTAGAGATGAGGCTCCTCGGGCACGTATCCCAGGAGCGCCTTGTATTCCAGCAGGTTCGCGAGCACCTCGCGGCCGTCGAGCTCGACGCGGCCGCCCGTCGGCTCGATGAGGCCCATCAGAATCTTGACGGTGGTGCTCTTGCCCGAACCGTTCGGACCGAGCAGTCCAAACACCTCGCCAGGCCGAACCTCGAACGTCACATGTTCGATGGCGGTCAGCGCGCCGTACCGCTTTGTCAGATCATGGACGCGAAGCATGGGAGGTTGGACACCACTCAGCGCCCTTGGTTCCGGTTCCTGTTCCGTTCGGTTGGGTTCCTTTCAGTTCCGCTGTTCCCTGGTCGATTCTGTCCCGATCCGCAATTCAACGGCCGGGCTTACCCTGCGAGGTCGTACTCGCCAGCCGCCACCGGGTTCCGACGCCGCATCGCCGGACGAGATCATCGCCACACAGCCATCAGCAAAAAGGCCGAGCTCGCGGCAAGCGTCGTCGGATCCTGGCCGAACCGTCCCACCAGAAGGCCACCCATCAATCCGCAGCAGAAGGAATGCTGCACCCGCCCCGGCACTAAGTCCGACGGCCAGTCTGAACGATTTTCGGCCGCATCATCGTCCACCACAGCCGTTCGCGTGACGCTCCCAGGGCCATGCGAATGCCTATCTCCTGTGTGCGCTGCGCCGTCGCGAAGGTCACCACGCCGTAGATGCCGACAGTGGCGATGAGCACGGCCATGCCGGCGAAAATCGCGAACATGCCTCCGAAAACGCGATTCACCCAGAGCACCTCGCGAAGCACGTCGTCGAGCGTCCGGACGTTGAAGAGCGGCAGATCCTCGTCGAGCGAACGGACCTCTTCACGAAGCATCGCCGTAGTCGCGGCCATGCCCATTTCCGAACGGGCGAGCAGCACCAGTCCGCCAGTGGGATTGAAAAGATACGGAAGATAGACCATCGACACCGGGCGCAACATCGCGTCGTGTCGCAGCGTCGGCGCGACGCCGACGATGGTGACGCGCCTGGGCAGGTTGTCGTCGTCGCCGACGAGCGCAAAGGAGCGACCGAGAGGATCGGCACCGGCGAAGAACTCCTCCGCAAACCGTGCGTTCACCACGACGACTTCCCTGCCCGCGCCCCCGTCTTCACTGGTGAGCTGTCGGCCTCGGAGCGAGCGCACGCCCAGCACATCGAAATACCTCGGCCCAATGGTCACGGTCTGCACCCTTGGGAAGACGCTCGCCCTTCACAGGCGCGTGACCGTCCAGCGACACGCGCCGGTTTGTGCCGCCGATGAGCGGACGGGAATCGGCGACCGCAATCGATACGTTGGGGTGTGCCGCCAGTCGCTCCTCGAGACGCCGGACAAAACGCTGTCCGCAGATCTGGCGCCGGGAATTTTTCCTCCGGCAGAAAAAGATTCATGGTGAGCAGGCCCGATGTCTCGATGAGACGGCCCACTCGTATTTCCGCAATCAAGTGCCGCATCATCGACACTGCTCCCGTGACGAGCACGACGGTGAGCACGATTTCGGCCACGACCAGCGTACCGGTCGAGCGGCGCGCCCACACTCCGGCGGTCCCGGTCCGGTTCGACGTCTGTTTGAGCATCTCGCTTGCGGGACGTCGCGAGATGTATAACGCCGGCACGACGCCAAACAGCACGCCTGTTCCCACGCAGATCAGCGCGAGGAACGCAAACACCGTGCGGTCCATCGAGAAGTCCATCCACATCGGCTTGCCGATTTCGGCCACGAACGTGAGCAGCAGCCCGATGCCGGCCATCGAAAGCGGCAGCGCCAGCAACCCCGCCGCCACCGAGAGCATCACGCTCTCGACCAGAAGCTGCTGAATGACGCGCCAGCGTGTGGCGCCCAGGGACGATCGGATGGAGACCTCGCGGGAGCGTTGGAGCGAGCGAGCCAGGAGAAGATTGGCGACGTTGGCGCAGCTGACCAGAAGCAGCAGGCCGACTGCGGCCATCAGCGCACCGAGAATGATGTACCAAGGGGCGCCGATACCCGGACGAAATCGGACGATTTCCACGCGCATACCGGTCTTCGTCTCCGGAAAATCGCGGGCGATGGCCGCATTGATGACGTTCAGTTCGTCCGCCGCTTCGACAGCAGTCGCGTCGTCGGCCAGACGGCCAATCGCGTTGAGCGAACGAGAGCCGCGGGGCTCGCCTGCAAGCCAGCTCGCGGAGCCAAGCGGCAGCCACACCCGGTCCTCGAATGGAAAGTCGAATCCTTGGGCATGATGCCGATGACGGTCGACGGCTTTGCGTTGACGCGAATGGTGCGCCCGAGAATCCCCGGGTCGCCCGCATATCGGTTCCTCCAGAGGTCGTGACCCAGAATGACTACAGCCGGGGCTCCCTGCCGGTCGTCGTCACTCGAAAAGAGGCGTCCTTGCGCGGGCTGCACGCCGAAGCACGCGAAATGTTCCAGCGCTCACGTAGCTGCCGGAAACCTGTTCGGGCGACCGATCGGCATCGCCGACGGTGCAGATTCGCCTGCGCGAGCGCCCCGATGTCAGCAAACGACCGCGCGGCGCGCTCCCACTCCCGGAATTCGGCATACGACGCGTGCGGATTGTCACCGGGCTCGCGGATGACCGATGCTGACGATACGGTCTGGCCGATCGAATGGAAGATCGCGAAGCAGGACGGTATTCACAATCGTGAACGCGGTGTTCGTCGCGGCGATCCCGACGGCGAGCGTGACGATGGCGAGCGTCGTAAATCCGACGTTGCGGTACAAGGTTCGCACGCCGAACTGCACGTCCTTGACGAGCGAGTCGAGCCAGCCAGCACGAAGGGCGTCACGATAGCGTTCGCGTGTCGGCTCGACTCCGCCGAGCGCGACGAGCGCGTTGCGCCGCGCTTCGTCGGGCGTCATGCCGGCGCGGATGTTGTCGGCGACGTGCAGGTCGAGATGGCTCTGCAGCTCGGCGTCGAAATCGCCACGACGGCGCGCCAGACCAGCAACCCTCGCCAACAGCCGTCTCAGGATCCTCATGTGATTCCTCTGTCAAAGTTATTCGGCGCGCAGGGCCACAGCAGGCTCGATGCGCCTGACTCGAAACGCGGGCAGCGCCGACGCCAGCAACGCAATCTGGAACAGCAGCATCGCCACCGCCCTCAGGACCGGCGCGGGTGCACTGGCCATCGCCCGCAGGTCGGCAGGGAGCAGACGGATCGCGACAAGCGTGAGGGCGAATCCGGCAACGATGCCAATCGCGGCCAGCCGCAGTCCCCGCCGCAGCACGAGACGCATGACATCGCGCGGCGCAGACCCGAGTGCCAGCCGCACCGCCCACTCGCGACGCCGGGACGTAACCGCGTGCGCGATCGCGCCGTACAGCCCGCCGGCTGACAGCACCAGCGCGAGGCCGGCAAACCAGCCGATCAGCCATCGGTACAGGTCCAGCGTCCAGAGAGAATCCGCCACGACTTCTTCCATCGTTCTCGGGTTGAAGACCGCAATCTGCGGATTCACCTCGCGCACGCGCGCACGCACAGCCTCGATGACGGCGGCCGGCTCGGCGCTCGTCCGCACGACCAGCGTGACGCCGAGCTCGGCGACCTGCGACCAGTTCTGCGCCATGGGAAAGTAGATCTCCGGCGCCGCCGGCCGGTCGAGCGCCACCTGCATGACGTCGCCAACCACGCCGACGATCTCGCCGCGATTGGTCACCACGCCGACCGGATCGCGGTCCCCGAAATACCGCCGCGCGAGCGTCTCGTTAATCACAATCACGGGCGGCGTGTTCCTCGTGTCGCCGGACAGCAGACCCCGGCCGCGGCGAATCGGAATGCCGAGCGCTTCGAAGTAGCCCGGGGTTACGTAGCGAAGCTCGATGGGAAACGCCGGCTCGTTTCTCGCCGGCGCACCCTTGACGACGAAGCCGGTGGATACGCTGTTCCAGCCCCAGTTCTGCAGCGGCAGCACTTGCGTGAATCCCGCGGCGCGCACATCAGGCAGGCGGCCGAGGCGCTCGGCGATGTCGTAGTACTGCAGCTCGACGCCCGGCGCCAGCGGCTGGCCAAGGTGGACGGTCACGACATCGCCGGTCACCATCCCGTTGGGGGCGTCGCGCAAGCGCGTCATCTCGTCCATCACGAGTCCGGCGCCGCTGGCGAGCACGAAGGCGAGCGCGACCTCCGCGATGACGAGGACGTCCCGCACGCGCGCCCACTCGCGCCCCGTGGTCGCGCGGCCTGATTCTCTGCTCACGAGGGCTGCATCGATGCGTGCCGCCGCGAGCGCCGGCACCAGACCAAAGACAACAGCAGTGGCGAAGCAGACCAGCAGCAGGAAAGCGAAGATCGTCCAGTCGAACGCCACTTCGTTCACACGCGGGATACGCTGATCCGCGAACGACACGAGCAGGTGGCTCGTCCAGCGCGCGACGACCATGCCGGCGAGCCCGCCGACCGTGGCCAGCAGCAGGCTCTCAATCAGGAACTGGCGGATCAAGCGCGCGCGCGACGCGCCGAGCGCCGCTCTCGTCGCCACTTCCTGCATTCTGGCGCCGGCGAGCGCGAGCAGCAGGTTCGCGACGTTGGCGCACGCGGCGACGAGCACCAGCACGACGGCGCCAAACAACAGCCAGAGGGCGCGGCGTGCCGGACCGAGCGCCGCGTCCGCATACGGCAGCACGCGCAGCGGCTCGACGCGCTGCTGCTCGGAGCCCAACGCCGCCCGGCGCTGCTCGACCGCCCGAAGCTCCGCGACCGCGGCTTCAGGCACAACGCCGGGCTTGAGCCGCGCGACGAGCCGGCTCAGGCGACTGCGAAGCGGCCGGTACTCGGCTATCCACACCCCGACATGCGACTCGGTTGTCGCGCTGCGGAGAATCGAGGCCGCCCCATAGGGGAACTGAAAGCGATCGGGCATGACGCCGATGATGGTGAAAGGGCGATCGTCGAGCATCACGGACGTCCCAATCGCACTCCGACTGCCCGAGAATCGCGACCGCCACAGCCGCTCGCTGATGACCGCCACCGCCCCATCGTCGCGACGGAACGTCCGGCCCAGGAATGGCCGCGAGCCCAGCACGTCGAACAAATCTCGATCGGAGACGACCGCGGTCACCCGCTCGGCGCCGGATGCGGTCTGGAGGTTGCGGGTGCCCGGGGCGTATTCGCCAAACGATTCAAACGAACTGCTCTCGCGGCGAAGCGCCTCGAGATCGTCGCGCTGTATCGTCGTGCCGGCGATCTCGACAATTCGATCGGGCGCGGCAAACGGCAGCGGCCTCAGGATGACGGTGTTGACCACGCCAAAGAGCGCGGCCGTCGCGCCGGTCGCCAGCGCCAGGCTGAGCACCGCAACGATCGTGACGACCGGATTCTTTACGAACGTTCGTGCGCCGAACCTCGCGTCCCGCGCGATCTCGTCAATGACCGCCATCATCTGTCATAGTCCCTGACATCCGCCGAAACGGACGCCGCATGAATCTCCTCCCTACCCTCAGCCCTATCCCTCAGCCCTGCCCTCGTCTAGCCGTTCCTGGTCACGAAACCTCGCGAGAATCGCCGTCGTCTTCTGCCATTCGCGCTCTTCCTGTTCCACCTGCCGCCGCCCGGCGCGCGTCAGCTTGTAGAACTTGGCTTTGCGGTTGTTCTCGGACACGCCCCACTCGGAGCTGATGTAGCCCTCCTGCTCGAGCTTGAGCAGCGCCGGATAGAGCGTGCCGTAGTTGACGAGCAGCTTGTGGCCGCTCGTCTGCTCGATGCGTCGCGCGATGCCGTAGCCGTGCAGCGGGCCGAGCGTCTCGAGGGTCTTCAGCACCATCAGCGCCAGCGTGCCCTGCCATACGTCCGATTTGTCACCGCCCATGCGCCACTCCTATGGCTTACCTATACATCAACTCATATGGGCTGGCAATAGGAGATGCGGGTACGGTTGGTGGATGGTGATTGGGGACTGATGCAAACCCTGTCACAATGCCGCGGCATGAGCCTGGACCGCCGCAACTTTCTGAAGACCGTCGCCGCCGCGCAGGCGGGCGCCGCCCTCAGCACCGCGGCCGCGCGACAGACACGCAAGCCCGCAGACGTCATCGTCGTCGGCGCGGGCGCGTTCGGCGGCTGGACGGCGTACTACCTTCGGCAGCTCGGGCGCGTCGGTCAGGCTCGTCGACGCGTACGGTCCCGGAAACTCGCGCGCGACGTCGGGCGACGAGACGCGCGGCGTGCGCAGCTCGTACGGCGACCGCGGCGCCAATGCGGAGCTGTGGGCGACCTGGGCGAACCGCGCGATCGATCGATGGACGAAGTTCGACGCCGAATGGGGCCGCCAGATGAAGGTGCGGCTCTTCTTCAACACCGGCGATCTCATCTTCCGCTCGGCGCCCGAGATCTTTACCGAGCGGACCCAGGAGGTCTGGAAGAAGCTCGGCATTCCGTTTCAGGTGCTCGAAGGTCGACGACGTCGAGAAGCAGTATCCCGTCGTTCGATCTCACGAAAATCAACTTTGCCCTGTACGATCCCGCGCGCGGGCGTCGTGCGCGCGCGGCGGGCCTGCGAGGTCGTGGCCGAGGCCTTCCGCCAGTCTGGCGGTGAGGTTCTGATGGGCTATGCCGCCATCGGGCGATCGCGACGGCGAGCGTGCTGCAGAACATCAACACGACCGGACCGTCCGCGACGCTGACGGCCGGCACGTTCGTGTTCGCGCTCGGACCGTGGTTTCCGAAAGCGTTTCCCGACCTGATGGCCTCGCGCATCCGGACGCCGCTCGGCCACGTCCACTATTTCGGCACGCCGCCGGGCAGCGATCGTTTTACGTTTCCCAATCTGCCGAGCTTCAATTTTCCTGGCGTCACCGGCTGGGCCGCGCTGCCGCCCGACAATCGCGGATTTCGCGTGCGCCTGCGCGGATCGTCACCGACCGATCCCGGACACGAGCGATCGCGCGTTCGATCGCAGCCAGGACGCGCTCGCGCGCACGTTTCTCGCCGAGCGCTTTCCGCTCATGGCATCGGCGCCGCTGCTCGAAACGCGCGCGTGCCATTACGAGATGAGCGCGTCCGGCAATTTCATCATCGACCGTTATCCCGGGTTCTCGAATGTCTGGGTGGCCGGCGGCGGAACCGCCGAGGGATTCAAGTTCGGCCCGGTGATGGGCGAGTACATCGCCAAACGCGTGCTCGGCATCGAAGATGATCCCGCGCTCGCAAAGGCTTTCAGCCTGCCGTCGTCTGAATGCGTTGATCCGACGCAGATGGCGGATTGAAAGTGACGATTGCCGATTCAGATTCGAAGATCTGACAATCTTCATCTGCCAATCTGCACAATCTGCCAATCTGCCAATGGTGCGTCAGAAGAACGCGCGCATTCCGAGCACCAGCCGGCGGGCCGCTGCGGCCGATGTCGCGCGGCCGAAGAACGGCGAGGTGATGACGCCGCTGAAGTTCTGAGGGTTCACGAGGTTCAGCACGTTGCTGGCGCGCGCGAAAATCTCGAAGCGGAAGATCCCCTCGGGCGCGCGATTGCCGCCGCCGCCGCCGCTGTCCGCCACCGCCGCCGCCGCCGCCTCGCTGCGCGTTCACCCGCGCGCGCTGCCCGACCGAACGCTCCCACACGAGCCCCATATCGACGTTGGTGGTCGGCTCGCCGCGGCCGCTGTTGCGTCCGACGCCGGCCGGGCGCTCGTTGGTCTGGCCGTCGCGATTCTCGTCGAGACCGGTCGTGATGTTGTAGGGCGCCGCCGACTGCGCGCGGACATTCATGTTCATCCGGAAGCCGGCCTTCACGTCGGTGTTCATCGACGCGAACAGCCGATGACGCACGTCCTGCCGCGACGGCCCCCACTCCTGCGACAGATCGAAGCTGTTCGGCGGCAGCGACAGCGCGCCGTCGGTCTCGTTCAGCGCTTCGCCGAGCGTGTAGCCGACGTTCGCGCTGAAGCGGCGCGGCCGATGGTTCAGCATCACGTTCACCTCGAGCGACTCGTTCTGCGATCGCGCGGTCGACTCGAGCAGCGTGATGTTGCGCAGCGTCGGATCCGGCCGCACGCCGTTGATCGGCGCGTTCAGATCGCGGCTGCGAAACAGGTTGCGGCCGATCTGATGCGAATAGGTCGCGCGCAGCCTCGCCCAGCCCGTCAGCGTGCGATCGACGCCGACCGACGCGCGCCGCGTGTACGGCATCACGATGTCGGGATGCGCGCGCACGATGCTCGGCGGCTGGCCGGCGAGCGGAATGCCGCCGAGAAACGGATCGGGAAAGCCGGGATTCGAAATGACGATGTCGCGCTGCTGCAGGCCGTTGGCCCACAGCGTCTGCTCGTAGAGCCCGCCCTCGAAGAACTGCGGCCACACGCCGATGCTCGACCGCAGCGTCGTCTTTCGCCCGGGCAGCGTCCAGCTGATCGACGCGCGCGGCGAGAAGTTCGTCCAGTCCGACAGCCGCGTCTGCATGTCGTGCCGGATCGGCGCCGCTGATCATCACGCTGCGGTTCACGCGATAGCTGTCCTGCAGATACCAGCCGAACCGGTAGCAGCGAGTAGCCGCCGTTCGGATTGATCGTCCGCTGCGTGTAGGTCGTCGGGATGCCGGCCTGATACATCTCGAGGCTGGCGAACGTGAACGTGCCGTTCGTGTTCCGCACTTCGTCGACGCTGTAGCTGTTGCCCGAGATCGTCGCGCCGAACGCCATCTGGTGCGCCTTCTTCACGCGTGAACTCGAGCTCGTTCTCGATCTGGAAGTCGCGCGATCCGCCGGCCGCCGCTGATCTGCGCGCCGCCGATCGTGAACGCGTCGAGCACGCGGATGGTCATCGCGTCGCTGGCCGACTCCGCTTCGGAGTTGCTCCACTGGTACTGCAGCCGCAGGTTGTTCACATACTGCCGCCGGATCGTCGTGCGATGGCTGAGGCGGATCTCGCCATCGGACTGCATGCGCGAGAACGCGCGCTCCGGCAGGTCGAACTCCGAGACGCCCTGGTTGAGGCTGTTGCTGCGGCGGAAGTTGATGTCGGCGCGCAGCTCCTGCGCGTTGCGTCAGCGCGTGCTCGATCTCGGCGCTGACGCCGGTCCGCGTGCTCGGCTGCGAGATGAGCGACGAGAAGATGCCGTCGGGCCGCGCCGCGCGAATCGCCTGCTGCTCCTGCGTCTCGGCGCGATCGATCGACAGCGAGAGGCCCGTGCGGTTCCTGACGAGCGGGCCGTCGACGTTCCACGCGTACTGCCGCGTCTGCCCCGACGGCCGCTCGCCCGAGAACGCGTTGCGCGCGTTCATCGAGTCGTCGCGCATGTTCATGTTGAACGTGTTGCGCCAGCGGCCGCTGCCGGGCCTGCGTGCGCACTTCGATGCGCGGACCGCCATTGCCGCTGCCCGACGCATCGTCGTAGCGGATGCGGACTTCCTGAATCTGCGTGCCGGCCGGCAGCCGCCCGCCGGCGAAGCCGTTGACGCGAATGTCGGCGTCCTCGCCGACGAGCTGCTGCAGCACCTGCGCGAGCTCTTCCGGATCGTCGGGCAGCGCGGCGAGCTGTTCCGCCGTCAACTGCTCGGTGAACGCGCCGAGCAGCTGCGCGTCTTCCTCGGGCGGCAGCACCTCGATCTCTTCGGCGAGCGCCGGCGATCTCCAGCACGACGTTGCGGCTGGTCTGCGCGCCGGCGCGCACGCGAAGATCTTTCACGTCGAGTGGTGGTGAACCCCGGAGATTCGACGCGCGCGCGTAGTCGCCCGGCGGCAGCGCGTCGAACAGCGCCTCGCCGCGTTCGTTCGCGACGTCGCGGTGCGCGTCGACGCCGTCGGAGACGTGAGCGTGACGCGTCGCGCCCGGAATCGTCAGATCCGTCGCGTCGCGCACGACGAGCCGCAGCGTGCCCGGGCGTGGCTGCGCAGACAGAGGCGCGGCAAGGCCAGCACAGCACGACGAGAAGGATTCGCACGAGATACATTTGACGACGGCCGGCTATTCGGATTTACCGGCGTGAGGATGACCGATCGACATGAAGCTGTGTGAAGCTGGGTAGCCATGTAGACTGCCGACAGGCGCTGCGATCGCGTTTGACCTGCAGGCGAGTTAGAGCGCCGATGCTGAGCCGTTCGAAGCCGGCGATACCAACTCACGGTCGCGCTGAAGATTCGAACTCTGACGTCAGTCGCGTCGTGGTGTCATGCTTCGTGTCTTCGCGTCGTGTCTTCATGGTTACCCGTCGTGGTAGACAGCGTCACCGTCGCGCGCGCGCCTCGCGCGCCCGGCGCGCGGCTCGAGCGTCAGCGTGCCGCCGTGCGCTTCGGCGATCTGCCGGCCGAGCACGAGACCGATGCCCGATCCCTGCGGCTTGGTCGTGAAGAACGGCACGAACAGATTCGAGGGGTTCGCGAGACCGGGCCCTTCGTCTTCGATGTAGACCGACACGCGATGGCTGTTCTGCTGCCACCCCACGCGCACGGCGCCGCCGGTTTCGAGCGCCGCGTCGACGGCGTTCCGCATCAGGTTGATCAACAACTGCTCGAGCTGATCGGGATCGGCCTGCACGGCGACGGGCTCGCCCGGCTCATCTGAATCGCCTTTCGCATCTCGAGCCGCGCGACACGCTCGACGAGCGCCGACAGATCGACCTCGCGCATGTTGGGCCGCGGCAATCGCGCCAGCGCCGTGTACGCGGACGTGAAGCGGCTGAGCGCGTCGGTCCGGCCGGCGATGATGCCGAGACCGCGCCGCATGTCCTCGCGCCAGTCGTCGGGCATCGGATCCTGCGCGGCGATGCTCTCGAGGCTGCCGGCGATCGACTTGATCGGCGCGAGCGAATTGTTCAGCTCGTGGCCGAGCACGCGAATCAGCCGGTGCCACGCCTCGCGCTCCTGCTGCCGCAGCGGCACGTTCACGTCGCTCAGCACGACGAGCGTGTGCGGCAGTCCGCCCTGCCGGAACGATCCGCGCCGCACCTGCCACTGCCCGCTGCCGCCGGGAAACGCGATGTTCAGACGCGCGGCGCCGCTGCCGTCGAGGCACGCCGACAGGCTGATGTCGTCGGCGGTCCTGCCCATCAACTGCTCGGCGGGCCGGCCGAGCAGCCGCTCGCCGGCGCGATTCACCAGCCGCAGCCTGTGCTGCTCGTCGAAGGCGAACACCGCCACGTCGATCTCGGCCATCACCGTCCGTAAGCAGCGCGCGTGGCCTCGAGCGAGCCCAGCCGCTCGTCGCGCAGCGTGTCGGCGAGCGCGTTGATCTCGAAGAGCGTTTCGCCGAGCGGATCGTCGCGCACGCGCCCCGCGCGCCCGAAACGAGAAATCGCTCTCTCGCAGCGCCTCGAGCAGATTCGCCATCGTCTGCAGCGGAAACACGATGCGGTGGCGCAGCGACGACGCCGCGAACGCCCAGCAGCACGAGCATCGCCAGGCCGACGGTGACGATGGTCTGCGTGGAGTAGTCGCCCGCCCACAGCAGCACCACGGCGGCGATCGTGCCGGGCAGGCCGGCCGCAATCGCCAGCAGCAGAATGCGCCGGTCGTAGCGGAGTTTCACTGGATCTCGCTCGGATTCCAGATTGCATGCAGATTCATGACGATTCGCCATTCGAGTTGCGGCAATGCTCACGGCTCGATGCCATAGCGCTCGAGCCGTCGATAGAGCGCGCTGCGGCTCAAGCCCAGCGCCTTGGCGGCTTCGGTCACGCTGCCGTAGCGTGCAGACAGCCTTGCGGATGAGGAACGCCTCGACGTCTTCGAGCCCCATGTTCTCGAGGCTTTGCGCGCCATCCTGGCTGCGGCGCAGGCCGAGATCGCCCGGCGCGACGGTCGGCCCGCCGGCCATCAGCACGCTCCGCTCGATCGCGTGCTCGAGCTCGCGAACGTTGCCCGGCCACGGATGACGCAAGCAGCGCGTCCATGGCGGCGCTGTCGAAACCGCTGAGGCGCTTGCGATACCGCCGCGCGTGCTGCTCGAGAAAGTGCGTGGCGAGCGCCGGAATGTCGTCGCGCCGATCGCGCAGCGGCGGCAGCACGATCTCGATCGTGTTGAGCCGGAACAGCAGATCCTGCCGGAAGCGGCCGGCCGCCACCTCGGCGTCGATGTCGGCGTTGGTCGCCGACAGGATGCGCACGTCGACGCGGCGCGTGCGCGACGAGCCGAGCCGCTCGAACTCGCCGGTCGCGATCACGCGCAGCAGCTTCGCCTGCTGCGACATCGGCACGTTGGCGATTTCGTCGAGGAAGAGCGTTCCGCCGTCGGCCAGCTCGAATCGCCCCACGCGATCCGCGCGCGCATCGGTAAAGGCGCCGCGCACGTGGCCGAACAGCTCGCTCTCGAAGACGGTCTCGGACACGCCGCCCGGCATTGACCGTCACCATCGGCCGCGGCGCGCGCGGCGACAGCGCGTGAATCGCCTGCGCGACCAGCCCCTTGCCGGTGCCGTTCTCGCCGGTAATCAGCACGTTGGCGTCGGATGGCGCCGTCCGCTCGATGAGCTCGATCACCGGCTTCATCGCCGGCGATTGCGCAATCAGCGGAGGCGCGCCGTCGAAGCTGAGCCGCGCGGCCCCTTCGAGCTGCCGCCCCCGGCGCAGCGCGCGGCTCAGCTCCACCTGCGTTCGGACGATGGCGAGCAGCCGGGCGTTGTCCCAGGGCTTCTGGACGAAGTCGCGCGCGCCCCGGCGCATCGCCTCGACGGCGACATCGACGCTCGCCCAGGCGGTCAACACGATGACCGGCAGCGTCGGATCTCCGGCCTGAAGCCGCGCCGAGCAGATCGAGGCCTTCCTGACCCGATGTCGTGTCGCGCGCGTAGTTCAGATCGATGAGCGCCGCATCGAAATCGGTTTCGTCGATCGCCGCGAGCACCGCCGCCGGCGACGTCACGGACTGCACCTGAAAGCCCTCGCTCTTCAGGAGCAGCTGAAGCGCTTCGAGGATGTCGCGCTGATCGTCGGCGAGGAGAATGCGCGGGGCCTTGGATGGCACGGTCATCCTATTCCCACCGGAGCGCCCGCGAGGGATCGATGCGCGAGGCGCGATAGGCCGGCACCAGCGCCGCCGCCAGAGAGACGAGCAGAACCACCGCGACCGCCGCAGCCATCATCGGCGGATCGGTCCCCTGCACCCGAACAGCAGCGACGCGGCGAGACGGCCAAGGACGATCGCGCCGCCGAGGCCCACGGCCACACCGACGAGCGTCAGTCGTCCGACGTGGCGCAGCACCATGCCGGATGCGCGCGGCCGTCGGCGCCAAGCGCGAGCCGGACGCCGATTTCGGGTGTGCGCTGGGCCACCGAATACGCGAGCACGCCGTACAAGCCGATTGCCGCCAGCAGCGTCGCGAGCGCCGCGAATCGCCATCGACATCGCGCGCGAGCAGCAGATCCGTTTCCGCCCGCTCGCGCACCTGCGCCTCCATCGTAGCGCAGATTCTCGATCGGCAGATTGCGATCGAGCTCGCCGATGATGCGCGAGATGGCGGCATTCATCCGACCGGGATCCCGCGACGAGCGCACGTAGAAGTTCGATCGATCGCCCCTCACGTCGCGCTGCCGATATGGCAGGAAGAAGAGCGGCGGAATCTCGTCTCTTGATCTCCGCTGTACTTGGCATCCTGCACCAGGCCGACGATCTCGATGTCGAACTTCGGCTTGCTGTTCCGCCCGAGCTCCATCCGCGTGCCGACGACGGCGTCGCGCGCGCAGATTGAACTTCCGCGCGAACGCTTCGTTGACGACGGCGACATTCTGCGACGCGGATGAATCGGCGCGCGTGAACTCGCGTCCGGCAATCAACGGCATGCCCAGCGTGCTGAAAAAGCGCGCGCCGACAAACGAGTAGCTGGCATCGGTGTCGGCATCCGGTCCGGCGTCAAAGCCCTGCACCGTGACATTCGCAGTCGCATCGCTGCCTGCCAGAAGAGGAATCGTCGACTGCGTCACCGAGTTGACGCCGGGAATCGCGGCCAGCTGCTCATCCATCTGCTCGAACAGCGCCTGCGATCGCTCCGCCGTGTAGCCGTTCAGCACGGGCGACACCCGGAACGTCGTCAGGTTCGAGATCTGCATCCCGAGATCGATCCGGCCGATGTTGACGATGCTCCTCGCAAACAGTCCGGCCACGACGAGCAACGCCAGCGCCAGCGCGATCTGCGATGTCACGAGCGCCGATCGCAGCATGCTGCCACCGCCGCTCGACGTCACGCCGGCCTGCGATTTCGCCATCGTCGTCACGCGTATGCGCGTGCTGTGCAGCGCGGGCAGCATGCCGAAGACAAGCGCGGTCACCACCGACAGGCCGAACGCAAACGCGAGCAGCGAGATCGTCCACTGGCAGATTCCGGCGCTGCGGCCGCTCCCGGCAACAGCCCGCCGAGCACCGATGCGAAGCGGCGCCGCGACGAGCAACCCCGCCAGCCCGCCGAGCACGGCGAGCAGCACGACTCGCTCAGCAACTGCGTCATCAGCTGCCCTCTGCTGGCGCCGAGCGACAACCGGACCGCAAACTCTCCCGCCCGCGACACGCCGCGCGCCAGCAGCAGGTTGGCGATATTGGCGCACGCGATCAGCATGACGATCCCCGTGCAGCTGAACAGCAGGACGAACACCGGAATCATCTCGGCACGATTCGGCTGCTGCCCGTGTGCCCCATCCGCCAGGAGCAGCTTGCGCGACACGTATCGCTGACGCGCCTGATCGCGTGCCTTTGAACTGCGACGACTCGACGTTCTGCATGATGCCGCTGAAGAGCGCCGTTGAACGGACGCCTCGGCCGCCGCACGGCTGACATGCCCGGCTTGAGTCGCGCGATCAGGTAGAGCCAGTGGTCGCGGCGGTTCTCGAAATCGTCGTAGTAGGTGTGGAGCGCCGCCGCTCATCGTGAGCGGCACGAACACTTCCGGCGAGTCCTCCGGCGTCGTGCCATGGAAGCCCTGTGGCGCCACGCCGACGACGGTCATCGGCTCGCCGTTGATGGTGATCGTGTCGTTCAGAATCGACGGATCGCTCGCGAACCGCGAGCGCCAGAAGGCGTGGCTCAGCACGACGACGCGATGCGCGCCGATGGTCTGGTCGTCGGCATCCGACAGCAAGCGGCCCAGCGCCGGCTGCACGCCGAGCACGGGAAAGTAGCTGCCCGAGACGAGCAAGGCGAGCCCGTTCGAGGTCTGTCCGCGGTGCGCGACATTCGCCGGCACGTCGCGATGCGCGGCAAGACCGGTGAACGATCTGCTGACCCCGCTCGAGATCGCGAAACAGCGGATAGCTGAAGACGGCTTCGGCGCGGCCCGAGTTGCTGGCCGAGACCCGCCCGTTCTTGTCGCCCGGCGCCGACAGCGTCACGAGCTGCTCGGGCCGCTGGATCGGCAGGCGCTTGAGCAGCGACTGATTGAACGCGGCAAAGATCGCGGCATTGGCGCCGATGCCCAGCGCAAGCGACGCGATCGCCGCGAGGCTGAGGCCCGGCGTCCGGCGAAGCGACCTGATGGCCGAGCGCAGGTACGTCAAAGGCCGATCAGTCATTGACGATCCATCCATCGCGCAGCTTGATGATGCGATTCCCGAACTGCGCGTTGGTCTCCGAGTGCGTCACCTGGACGATCGTCGTGCCGTCGTTATTGAGCTTCTTGAACAGCTCCATGATTTCGCGCGCCTGATCGGAGTGAAGATTGCCGGTCGGCTCGTCCGCGAGAATGAGGCCCGGGCTGGCGACCACCGCACGCGCCACGCCGACGAGCTGCTGCTGTCCGCCGGACAACTGGCTCGGATAGAGATCTTTCTTGGCCACAATCTGGAATCGATCGAGCACGTCCGAGACGATGCTCTGCCGCTGGGCGCGTGGCACGTCGCGATAGCTGAGCGGCACTTCGAGGTTCTCGTACACCGTCAGGTTGTCGAGCAGGTGATAGCTCTGGAACACGAACCCGATGTGCTTCTTCTGCAGCGCCAGGCGATCCTTCTGCTTCAAGGCATGGATCGGCTGCCCGTGCAGCTCGTACGCGCCGCGCCAGTCGGTATCGTGCATCCCGAGGATGTGCAGGAGCGTCGATTTTCCCGCGCCGGACGGCCCCATGATCGAGACGAACTCGCCGGGCTTGATGGTGATGTTGATTCGCCGCAGCAGGAACGTTTCGCCGGCGCCGCTCTTCACGGACTTCTCAAGATTGCTGACGGTGATCATTCTGTCCTCAATGCGATGACGGGCGCGACCTGGCTGGCGCGCCGCGCCGGCAGCCAGACGGCGACGAGCGCGACG
Source organism: Vicinamibacterales bacterium (assembly GCA_963850725.1). GTDB lineage: Bacteria > Acidobacteriota > Vicinamibacteria > Vicinamibacterales > JAMQPK01 > JAMQPK01. The sequence continues at coordinate 65,103 of CAWKMQ010000009.1, read as the reverse complement.
AGACTCAGCAGAACCGGGATGCCAACGAACACGCCGGGATCGCGCGCCTGGACGCCGAACAGGAATCCGGCGATCACGCGGGCCATCGCCAGCGCCGCGGCGACGCCGATGACGACCCCGACAATCGCCAGCCGCATCCCCTGCACGACGACCATGTTCCTGACGTCGCTGGCCAGCGCGCCCAGGGCCATGCGGATGCCGATCTCCTGCGTGCGCTGCTGGACGGAATACGACATGAGGCCGTAAATGCCGATCGCGGCCAGGAGCAGCGCCGACACGCCGAACACGGTCATGAGCATCATGTTGAAGCGCTGGCGCGATGTCGATCGCGACACCACGTCGGTCATCGCCCGCACGTCCGACACTGGCAGCCCGCTCGCCTGCCGCAACTGCTCCTGGATCGGGGCGCTCAGGGACATCGGCGACATGCGGGTCCGTACCACCCACGCCATCGGCGTAATCCGAACGTTCAGGGCATTCACGGGATCGGGCACCTGCGCCTGCGGGATGAACATCTTCGGACCCGGGTCGTTGTTCAGGCCGCCGTCGCGCGAATCGGCGACGACGCCGACAATCTGCCGTTCCGGCTCATCCGCGAACTCGCGCATGATTCCCCGGCCGATGACCAGCCGATCGATCAGCGGATTGCCGTCCTTCCAGAACCGGTTCGCCATCGCTTCATTGATGATGACGACCGGTGGCATGCCTGCCACATCCCGATCGTTGAACGTGCGTCCGCGTCTGACAGGAATCTTGAACACCTCGAAGTATCCCGGCGAGACCGTGGCCCAGCCTCCGCCGCCGTGAAACGGCTCTTTCCCCTGCGGCCGCCCGACGATGTTGAACGGAAGCCCGTAGCCCCCTTCCAGCGGAACACAGCAGGTGGCCGAGGCCAGCTCGACACCCGGCAGCCCCTGGATGCGATCGCGGCCGTCGCGCACCATCCGCTCTACACCAGCCGATGTCAGAAAGCGCGACCCGCTCAGCGACATCCGCATCGTCAACACGTTGTTGACGTCGTAGCCGGGATTGACGTGACCCAACGCGACCGACGTGCGGATGAGCAGCGCCGAGCCCACGAGCAGAATCAGCGCGAGCGCCATTTCGGACACGACGAGGATCGAGCGCGACTTGTTGTGACGGAATCCGGTGCCGAACCGGCTGCTCGTCTCTTTCAGCGTGTCGCTCAACGTCGTGCGCGACCCGTGCAGTGCCGGAATCAGGCCGAACAGGATGCCGGTCGCAATCGAGATCGCCAGCGCAAATCCAAGGACGCGCCAGTCCATGCCGACGAGCGCGCCGTTTTCACCAAGTCGAGGGAGCCCGGCCGTGTTGACCGTCAACAGCGCACGGATGCCGAGATATCCCACGGCGAGCCCGAGGACGCCGCCGGCCAGCGAGAGCAGCACGCTCTCGGTCAGCAGTTGCCGGATAATCCGGCCGCGTCCGGCGCCGATCGCGGCACGCACGGCCATTTCACGCCGCCGCCCCGTCGCGCGCACCAGCAGAAGATTCGCGACGTTCGCACACGCAATCAGCAGGACGAAGGCGACCGCGCCCAGCAGCACCAGCAGCGTCTGGCGCACATCTTTGACGAACGCTTCCTGAAACGGCGTCACGCTGAAGCTTTCCTTCTCGTCGAGGCTTCGGGGAAACTTGCGCCTGAACTCGGCCGACGATCGGTCGAGCTCGCGCTTTGGCCTGCTCGAGGGTGACGCCGGGCTTCAGGCGTCCCGCGGCGCTGAAGTAGTGCCCCTGATCGGTTGTGTTGGGATCGATCTGAAACGGAATCCAGATGTCCGGCGGAGCGCTGAACTCTCCGACATCGAATGAAGGACCGATGATGCCGACGATCGTGTGCGGATCGCCGCTCAGCAGCATCGTCTTTCCAAGCACGTTCGGATCGGACGCAAAGCGGCGTCTCCACAGCGAATGGCTGAGCACGACCACATGCTCGCCACCCGGCACAGCCTCCTCGGGCAGGAACGTCCGCCCGCGGAAGACCGGTGCACCGAGCAGACGAAAGTAGTCGGCCGTCACTTCGCCGGCGGTCAGCTGCTCTGGAACGCCGCCACCCGTGAAGTTGACGATGTTGTTGCGAAAAGCCGCCACGTCCTGCACGACATGTGTCTGCGCACGCCAGTGCTGATACTTCGCCGGCGATGCGCCGCTCCCCGACCCCTGCGGGAAGGTGTTCATGAACATGACGAGGCGATCGGGATCAGGAAAGGGCACCGGCTTCAGCAGGACGGCGTTGACCACCGAGAAGATCGCCGCATTGGCGCCGATGCCGATCGCAAGCGTCAGGATCGCCACGATCGTGAACCCGGGAGTCTTCACGAGTGTTCTGACGGCGTAACGAAGATCCTGAACGAGCTGGTCCACGCTTAACTCTAGTCGCTTTTCAGGCTGGTCAGAGGATTCTGCGCGAGCATCCGCCGGATCGGGATGTAGCTCGCAAGAATCGCAACAGCGACCAGCGTCGACGAAGCCAGCGCCATCGTTGCGGGATCGCGGGGCCGCACTTCGAAGAGCAGCGTCTGGAACGACGGTCCAACGATTGCGGCGACCGCCAGTCCGACAGCCGTCGACGCGAGAACCACCGCGCCCGCCTCGCCGAGCACGAGCCGCGACGATGCTCTGCCTGGTCGCGCCGAGCGCCATGCGCACGCCAATTTCTCTCGTACCGGCCACGCACGACGTGGCTCATCACACCGAATGTCCCGACGGCCGCAAGCACCAGCGCGAGCGTCGCGAACATGCCGGCGATGAGCATCGTGAATCGCTGGGTCGCGATCGACGCGTGCATATCGGCCTCGACAGGGCGCAGACGGGAAACCGGCTGATCCGGATCGGACGCGATCACCGCCTGCTGGACCATGTCGCCGACGGTGGCAACTGGAAGACCGCTCTTGACGATGTATGCGGAGGACATGAACGGATCGTAGCCCTGGCGGAAGGGCGCATACACCATCGGCTTCGGCGCCATTCCAAGCTGCTCGCGGGTGTCCGCGGCAAGGCCGACGACGGTGCGCCAGTAGTGCTCGCTGGTCTGAGAGCCGTACCCGATGCGCTTGCCTATCGGATCCGCTCCCGGGAAGTACTGCCGGGCGAACGCTTCGTTGATGACGACCACGTCGGTCGAGCGCGAGGTGTCGTCGCGCGCCACGCTTCGTCCGCGCACCAGCCGTATTCCGGTCGTTTCGAAGTACCGTTCGCTGACCGTCATGTAACCCGAAAGGTTGAAGACGCCCGGCGGCAGCGCCGGTTGTCCTTCAATCCAGACGCCGCGCGTCACGGGGTTCGGCCTCATCGGCGCCTGCATCGCCATTGCGACGCTTCGCACACCTGGTGCGGCAGACAGACGATCGAGCACCTCTTCGTGGAAGCGGAAGCGTGCGGCCGCCTCGCGGTATTTCGAGCCGGGCAGGCTGACATCCACGGCGACGAGCTCGTGCGGATCGAACCCGGGATCGAGCGACGTCAAGCGCTCGAAGCTCGCGATCAGGAGACCCGCCGCGACGAGCAGCACTTGAGCGATGGCCAGCTCGCTCGAGACGAGCAGCAATTGCGACCGCCGCCGTTCGTGGCTCATCGTGCTTCGCACGCCGCCCTGAACCGCGGAGACGAGCGGCGTGCGCGACGCACGCCACGCGGGCCAGAAGCCAAAACCCAGGGCGACGATGGCGGTTGCCGTCAGGGCAAAAGCCGCCACGCGGCCGTTGACCGCGATCTCGTCCACGCGCGGCAATCCCTGAGGCGCCAGACTCACGAGCACGTTGACACCCCACACCGCGAACAGCATGCCCAGCAGGCCGCCTGCACACGGCCAGGACCGCGCTCTCCGCAAGGACCTGCCGCAGCACGCGTCCCGGCGAAGCCCCGAGCGCGCTGCGCATCGCCAGTTCGAGCGCCCGTGCTTTCGTGCGCACGAGCATCAGATTGGCGACGTTCACCGAGGCGATGAGCAGCATCAGCGCGACGGCGCCGAAGAGCAGCACCAGCATGGGTCGCGTATGACCCACGAGCGCGGACTGCAGGGGATCGAGGGCGGTGCCCCATCCTTTGTTCGTCGCGGGATAGTCCCGCGCGATCCGTGCCGACACGACATCGAGTTCTGCCTGGGCCTCGGCCAGCGATACGCCGTCTCGCAGCCGGCCGACAACCGTCACGATGCGGACGTCGCGGCTCTCGGCAAGATTCGGGATCGATGTAAATCTGGGAAGGCCGCGATCCCCCAGAAGCCACAAGTCCGCGTTCTGCTCGAATCGGAAGCTCGCAGGCACCACACCAACAACTTCAACCGGCTGGTCCGATACGGTAATCGCGCGGCCAATGAGATCGGGACGCGCGCCGTAGCGGCGTCGCCACAGCGCTTCGCCGAGAACAGCCTGCGCGGGCTGGCCGGGTCGATCGTCGGTGGGGAGAAACGTACGGCCCGCGATCGCATTCACTCCAAGCAGAGTGAAGAAGTTTCCGGACACCTGAGCGGCCTGTGCCTGTTCCGGAACACCGTCGCCGGTCACCCTCACGGCGCTTGTCGCAACCGCGGCGAGACCTTCGAAGCTGGCGGTCTTCCGGTACTCGAGGAAGTCGGCCGGCGTGGCGTCACCACCGCGCCTGGTGGGCGTCCCGCGATTGCCCATCGGCGAGGTTGCCGACACGAGCACCAACCGATCCGGCGCGGCATACGGCAGCGGCCGCAGGAGCACCGCATCGACGGCACTGAAGATCGTCGCCGTTCCGCCGATGCCCAGCGCCAGCGACAGGATCGCCGCTGCGGACGTGACTGGAGACTTGAGGAGCAGTCGTATGCCGAAGCGGAGATCTGAAAGGATCATTTTGGCCCCACGATCGGATTGGTGAGCGTGCCGATGCCGTCGTACGTGCAGACCGACACGTCGCCGGCCTTGAAGAAGATCGGCGGCTTACGCGCCGATCCGACGCCGGCCGGGCTGCCGGTCGCGATCGACGTCGCCGGGCCGCAGCGTGATGATGCTCGAACCGTACGCGATCTGCTCGACCACCGTGTGGATCATCAGCGAGGTGTTGGCGTCCTGCATCAGCTGCCCGTTCAGCGTGAACCTGACCGCGAGATTCTGTGGATTCGGCACGAACTCTTTCGGCACGATGAACGGGCCCATCGGTGCGAACGTGTCGTGGTTCTTGCCGATGACCCAGTCGGAGCCGTGGCGCGTATCCCCACGCCCGCCACGATCGGAGACGTCGTTCTCGAGCGTGTATCCGAAGATGTAGTCCCCGGCCCGATCCGCCGCTACATGGTCGGCGGTCCGGCCGATCACCACGCCCAGCTCGCACTCCCAGTCGATTTGCGTCCTGCCGACCGGCAGGCGAATCGATTCGCCGTTGGCGATGACGATGGTCGGCGACTTCATGAACATGTACGGATTCCACCGCTTGTCGTCGGCCTTGCGCTCCCAGATGCCCGGGGCGCTCGTCGTGCCTGGCAGCGCATCGCCTGGCGCCGGCCCTCCCGCCGCCGGGCCTCCCGACATCTCCGCCGCATGCGCCCGATAGTTCACCGCCACGTTCAGCATCGTCGTCGGATACATGATGGGCGGCAGCGTCTTGAGGCTCTTCACGATCGTGGACGTAGGCGGGGCGGCCCGCCCCGTCGAGCGGCTTGGTGTTCTGCAGAATCTCGCCAATCCGCGCGCGCACGCCGGTGTCGTAGCGGGCGATCAGATCTTTCATGTCGGACGGCGCCGGCACCTTCGCGGCGGGACTCTTGAGCGCCGCACTTGCCTGCGCAAGATCGATCACGATGGAGTCTTTGACGACGACGCCGACAAAAGGTTTACCGCCCTGTTCGAACGTCCCGAGCTTGAACGGTATCGGTCCCTTGCGCGTTGAACGTCGTCGTCACGAGCACCACGGCCATCGCCGCCAATGCCGGAATCAATCGCCTCATCTCATCCTCCGGATCCAGACAACGGTAGCGCCCCAGAAAACGGTAGCGCAGGGCTTCAGCCCTGCCTGACACGCGACGCTCATTCAGCCCGCAACGCGATCAGCGGATCGACGCGCGTCGCGCGGCGGGCCGGCACGTAGCAGGCAACCAGCGCCACGCCGGCAATCACAACCGCGACCGCGACCATCGTCGCGGGATCGGCGGGACGGACGTTGAACAGCAGCGTCTGCATCAACCGTGTCACGCCAATGGCGCCAGCCAGGCCAATCAACAGCCCGGCGAGTGCCAGCGTCAGGCCGTGCTTCATCACCATGCCCAGCAGCGTGCCGCGCTCGGCGCCGAGCGCCATGCGGATGCCGATTTCCTGACGCCGCTCGCTGACGAGATATGACAAGACGCCGTACGTGCCGATCGCCGCGAGCAGCAGCGCCAGCACGGCAAACGCCACGAGAAGCGTCATCAGAAATCTCGGCCGCGCCATCGATTCGGCAAACACCTCCGTCATCGGACGGAGGTTCACAACCGGCAACCGCGCATCCATCGAGCGGGCGATCTGTTGCAGTGCGGGCGCGACCGTTTCGAACGGTGTACTCGAACGAACGACCACATTCAGAGTGCCGGGGGCGTTTTTTGCGACTGTTGGCAGTTGATCGACCAGAAGGTACAGCTCGGTGCCCGTTTCCTCTCCGAGACCTCGCTGCTTGACGTCTTTGACCACGCCGACGATCGTCATCGAGACCGCGGCCGGACCGTCTGACGACGCGGCCAATCGGACTCTGATTGGGATAGAACCGCTTCGCGAGCGTCTCGTTGACCAGCACGACCCCGCCGGCGCCTGCCGCGTCGGCTTCCGTGAATCCCCTTCCCTGGACAACAGGGATGCCCATCGCTTCCAGGTACCCCAGCATCACCTGCTGGTCGTAGTCGACGTTGTGAATCGGTCCGGCGGGCGGTCTCGGCACGCCCACAAATTCGGTGTCGTTCGCATTGACATCGCGGCTTGGGGGGAGACCCGTCATCGCGGCCGCCGCGCGCACACCGGGAACGGCGCGAATCTTGTCGATGAGCTCGCGGTAGAACGCCACGCGTCTGGCAGGTTCCGGATACTGGCTCTGCGGCAGGGAAAGCTGGAACGTCGTCAGGTTCTCGCGACTGAACCCGGCATCGACGTGCATCAGGTTCCAGAAACTGCGGAGGAGCAGACCCGCACCGACGACGAGCACCACCGCCAGCGCGACCTCGGCCACCACGAGCGCCGCGCGCATGCGGGCTTTGGCCGTTCCCGCCGTCGTCCGCGACCCGCCTTCCCTGAGCGAGATGTTCATCGAACGCTGCGAGAGGTGCAGCAACGGTGCAATGCCGACAAACACTCCCGTGACGAGCGCCAGGCCGAGCGTGAAACCAAGCACCTCTGAAGTCGACGGCGATCTCGCCTGCGCGCGGAATGCTGTCGGGATTGGCGGCCAGGAGCGCCTGCACGCCGAGTGTGGCGAGCCACACGCCCAGCGCACCGCCGATGACCGACAGCACGATGCCTTCGGTGATGAACTGCTGCAGCATGCGGCGGCGGCTCGCCCCCATCGCCGTGCGAACCGCAAATTCCCTCTGACGCGATTCGGCGCGCGCGAGCAGCAGGTTCGCGAGGTTCGCGCACGCGATGAGGAGCACGAACGCGACGGCGCCCTGCAGCACCCAAACGGCCTGCTTCACCTCGCCCACCATGTCGTCCTTCAGCGGATCGATCCGGTATCGATGCGTCGTCTGATTAGGGGCGTGGCGATTGGCGGGAGCGAGGCTCGGCCAGAGGCCCAGCAGCGTTTCGAGATCGGCCCGAGCCTGTTCGATCGTCAGACCGGGCTTGAGGCGGCCGACCAGATACAGGAAATGCCCGCCGCGGTTGCCCGGATTCGCAGGATCGATGCGCAGCGGCCTCCACAATTCGATCTTCTCGTCGTGCACGTCGTAGCCGGGCGGCATGATGCCGACGATGCGCGTTCGCAGCCCGCCGACGTCGATGAGGCTTCCGACAGTGGCCGGGTTCTCGCCAAACGCGTTGCGCCAGAGCTCATAAGAGAGGATGGCGACTTCCTCGGTTTTCGGCAGAGTGTCTTCACGCGTGAACAACCGGCCCCGTAGCGGCTGAACGCCGAGCGACGTCATCAGGTCGTGCGAGACGTTCGCTGTAATGGGCCGCCGTGGAATCTCCGTTCCCAGATTGGCCGCGCCAACCGCGTATGCGCCGACCGATTCGAAGGCCTTGTTCTGCTCGCGGAATTCGATGAACTCGGGTGCCGACACCCAGAACTGGTCGAACATCCCCTCGAACTGGCTCGTGATGAACATCAGCCGGCCGGGATCGGGATACTGAAGTGGCTGCAGAACCACGCCGTTGACGACGCTGAAGATGGCGGTGTTGGCGCCGATGCCGAGCGCGAGCGTCAGAATCGCCACGATGCTGAACCCCGGCCGGCTCAGCAGACCGCGAAGGGCGTAACGGATGTCTGAAAACATTGATTTCTGCTGGCTGGCATCACTCAAGAAGACTGCCAGCGGTAAGGCGGAAAACCCTCAAGATTTCAGTGGAAGAAGTGCGATGTCGTTCGCTACTGGGATTGTCGTCCCGGATTCGGACGCGACGTGATTTGGGAGCGCGCTAGCGCAGGCGGCGCCTCTCATCCCGCATGTGGAAGAAGTCGACGATCGCCCCGCCTATGAGCGCTGCCGGCAACATCATGATGGCGACGAGAATCGCGTTGGCGAGAAATTCCATGTCGTGCCCCTTAGATCAGCTTCGCGACAATCCCGAATAACCCGGCCACAATGGTGATGAAGATGGTCATCTGAATGCCAACGACCCAGAAGAGCAGCTTGTCAGAGCGACGTTCTGAATATTCCATCCGCCGATCGAGCCTGTTGAATTTCTCGTCGAGGCCAGTAACCTTTTGGTCCAGCGTCGCTGCTTTCACGTCCAGGCCCTGCGCGATCTCGTACAGGCCGTCCAGCACTCGCTCAATCCGAACCAGCGTGGTTCCAACTTCCTCCATCTTCACCTCGAGCACCGTCAACCGCTCTTCAACAACCGCCATCTCGAGCCTCCTCACGATACCGTCGTCCTGACGGGTTCGTAAAGACCAAAGACGCATGGTCGGTGCCGCCCTGAAACGGCCGGAAAATCGTCCGGTGAGATGGTCAGTGCGAAGGAAGTGCGTGGAACAGCAGTGGTCGGCAGTGCAGATTCCGCCGAACGGGCCTGCTACTGGTGCCTCAAGGCGACCAGGGGATCAACCCGCGCGGCCCGGCGGGCCGGGAGCCACATGGCGAGCGTCGAGACGGCCGCGACAAGCAAAATCACGACGGAGAAAATCGTCAGATCGGTTGCGGTGACCCCGAAGAGCAGCGATGCGAGGGATCGGGAGAAGAGGAGGGCCATCCCCACTCCAGCACCCAGACCGATCAGCGTCAGGCGCATGCCCTCGCCGAGGACGACGCGCACAACCTGCCCGGGCTCGGCGCCGAGCGCGACTCGAATGCCAATCTCCTTTCGCCGCTGCAGTACGGCGTAGCTGAGCACACCGTGAATGCCGATGAGCGACAGCACGAGCGCGAGCGCGGCGAACACGCCGACGAGGAGCATCATGAACCGCTGCTCGCCGGTGGACTGGGCGAGCGTGTCTCGAAGCGGCTCGACGCCGAAGACGGCAAGCGAGGGATCGACCTCGCGAAAGATCGATCTCATCGCCGAGGCGATTTGAACCAGATCGCCGCGCGCACGCACGAGCAGCGTCCCGCTCGAGAAGGGCGCCTGCGACATCGGCAGATACACCGCGACCGGTGCGGCTTCCTTCAGCCCGTGAATCTTCTCGTCGGCCACGACCCCGACGATCGTTCTGGGCGTTCCATAGATATCCATCCGCTGGCCGATGGGATCCTGCCTCGTGAAAAACCGCGCGACCGCCGCTTCGTTGATGAGCACGACCGGCGCCGCCTGCGTGGTATCCGAGTCCAGGATCAACCGGCCGCGAACCAGCGGGAGTCCGCAGCGTCCGCGAAGTACCCCGGAGTGGCGCGCCTGACCGAGATCTCCGGCCAGTCGCGAGCTTCCGCCTCGCGCCCGATGACAACAAACGAGTTGGTGAACCCGGCGTCGAGCGGATGATTGCCGGCAATGGCCGCCGACTCCGACACCCGGCAGCGCGGACGCGCGCTCGAGGAGCGACGCATTGAACTGCAGAATTTCCTTGAAGTTCGGAAATTGCCGGAAGTCCGTCGGGTAGCGCGATCCCGGCAGCTGAAACTCGGCCTTCACGACCTGTTCGACGTCGAATCCAGGGTTGACCTGCTGGAGCTGCCAGAAGCTCTTGATGAGAAGACCCGCGCCGATGACGAGCACCACCGCCAACGCAATCTCACCGGCCATCAGGACCGAACGCGCCGCCGCGCTCTCGCGGCCGCCCGTTGTCCCGCGCCCCTGCTCCGCCTTGAGCACCGTCTGCAAATCGGTACGGCGAGCCTGCCACAGCGGAATCAGGCCGAAGACGAATCCAACAGCCACCGCGATTGACAGCACCACGAACAACACTCGCGCATCGATGGCCACGTCGGCCAGACGAGGGATGTCCGCGGGCGCCGCAACGAGCAGCACACGAAGCGCGATGGACGCGACCAGCACACCGAGCGCCGAGGCGAGGAACAGGAGAATCGTGTTTTCGACGATGTGCTGTCTCGCGAGACGCGCCGTTCCGGCACCCAGTGCGCTTCTGACGGCGATCTCCCGCACCCGCGCCACGCCACGCGCGAGCAGCAGATGCGCAACGTTGACGCACGCGATGAGCAGAACGAGCCCGACGGCCCAGATCAGCACGACGAGCGCCGGTTGAATCGGCCCGAAGATGATGTCGCGAAGTCCCTGGACGGCCACGCCGCGCGCCTCGTTGTCGTCCGGGAACGTCTTCTCCAGTTCGGCGGCGACGGCACCGAGCTCCTGTTGCGCCGACTCGACGGTGGCGCCTTGCGCGAGGCGTCCGATGATGAACAGCGGATGCGTGCTGCGAGGCAGCCGTTGTGGATCGCCCTGCAGCGGGGCGAATGCGTCTACCGTAGTCCTTGCGTCGCGCTGCGCGAAGCCCTGCCCGTAATCGGCCGCACGCAGCACCTGAAGGATGCCGAAATCGGCCGACGCCGGTACGACGCCGACAATGGTGCGCGGGCGATCGTTCAGCCGCACGCTTTCCCGACGATATTCGGATCGCGCTGAAACTGCCGCTGCCACAACGCTTCGCTGATGAGCACGACGTCGCCGCCGCCGGGCTTGTCTTCGTCGGCGGTGAACACCCGGCCCACGGCCGGGGTGATGCCGAGCATCGGCAAAAACCGCTCGGTGACGTTCAAGGTTGCCACGCGCGACGGATCGCTGTTGTCGAGGTTCAGGTTGGCTTCGCCGGCAATGAACGCGGCGAAATCGGCCACGCTCCGGCTTCGCTCTTTGAAGTCCAGAAAATCGGGCAGCGAGGCGGGTTCGTGCGTGGTTCCGCTCGCCCGATCCGTCTCCCAGACCATCACCAGCCGATCCATGTCGTGAAACGGCACCGGACGCAGCAGCACGGCGTCGACGACGCTGAAGATGGCTGTCGTCATGCCGATGCCCAGCGCGAGCGTGAGCAGGGCGACGATGGCGAATCCAGGATTCGCGCGAAGAGACCGGAACCCGTCGCGAATGTCGTGCAGCACCGTTTACAACCGGAGCGGCGAACTCAAGAAGACTGCCACAACGAGCCGTGAATTACGGCCGATTTCGTGCGGGGCACCGACGTTCCCGTCCGGTGCTGGGCCTCACCGTCCCGGAATCGGAACGGATTCGTGCGGTTGGCACGTTCATCCTCCATTCACAATCGGCATCAGACTGCCTCCTGTGGAGGCAGCATGAGTGAGTATCCCGATCGTCCCCGTTGGTGGTTCTTCGCGGTGGCCGCGCTCGTCGCACTCGCGGCCGGATTCTTCGCCTATAACGTGGGCGTGTCGCATGGCGCGGCGATCGCTGCGATTCAGGCGCCGGCGGGCGCGCCCCCAGTTCCCTATCCCTATCCGTACGTGCTGGCACCGGCCGTGGGGGTTCGGATTCGGCCCGCTGTTCTTCATCCTGTTCTTCTTTCTGCTCTTCAGAGGCTGCTGGGGATGGGGCGGGCCATGGCGGCGGCATTGGTACTGATGAGGAGAGGGCGCGTGATGAAGGAGGGGCCATCTGCAGACGATTCTGGTCGTGGATGACGAGCGGAAAATCGCCGACATCGCGCGCGACTATCTGCAGCATGCCGGCTACGCCGTTCTCACGGCGCAGCGCCGGCGACGATGCGCTGACGCTGGCCCGCTGCGCGGCGGCCGGATCTCGTCGTGCTCGATCTCCGGCTGCCGCGCATGGACGGCCTCGACGTGGCCACGGACGCTGCGGCGCGAATCGATCGGTGCCGATCATCATGCTGACGGCACGCGCCGAGGAATCCGACCGGCTGCTCGGCCTCGACGTCGGCGCCGACGACTACATGACCAAGCCGTTCAGCCCGCGCGAGCTGGTCGCGCGGGTGCGGGCGGTGCTGCGGCGCGCGGCCGCCGCCGCCAGCCGGCGATATTCTGCACATCGGGCGACCTGACGCTCGACGTGCCGCGGATGAGCGTCACGCGCGCGCGGCGCCGCCGATCGACCTCACGCCCGACGGAATTCCAGCTGCTCGCAAAGCTCGCGCAGCATCCGGGCCGGGTGTTCACACGCACGCAGCTGCTCGACGCCGTGCGCGGCGACGAAGCCGACGCGTTCGACCGATCGATCGACGCGCACGTCAAGAACATCCGGCGCAAGCTCGAGCCCGATCCACGGCGTCCGCGCTATGTGCTGACGGTCTACGGGGTGGGCTACAAATCAGCGGACGCATGAGTCACCGACGCCACCGCGCGCCGGCACGAGTGGCACAGAAGACCGACGCCCGTTCGTCGTTCCGCGCGGGACTGGCTTCTTGCCCCGCTGCCTGATCCTCGCCGTGTTCGGCGCGGCGCGGCTCGCGCGGATGGCTGCTCGTCGAGCTCGGCGATTTGGCGCGCCGCCGATTCCTCGTGCGGCGCGGCATGGCCGCTCTGGGTCGCCGTCGCGTTTCGCATTCGTCGCCTTGCTGTTCCTCGTTCATCATGCGGCGCGTCGGCCGCCCGCTGGGCGATGTCGTCGACGCCGCCGATCGCGTCGCCGAAGGCGACTTCGCCGTCCGCGTGCACGAGCACGGGCCGCCGTGGGTGCGCTCGATCGGCCCGCGCGTTCAACAGCATGACGGCGCGGCTGGCGCAGCAGCATCGGCTGCGGCGCGAGATGATGGCCGACATCGCCCACGAGCTGCGCACGCCGCTCGCGGTGATGCAGGGGCGGCTCGAGGGGATGCTCGACGGCGTCTATCCGCGCGACGAGCGCCAGGTCGTCCAGGTGCTCGACGACACCCGACATCTCTCGCGGCTCGTGGAGGATCTGGGAACGCTCGCTCACACGGAGGGAGGCACGCTCACGCCTGCAGAAGGCGCCGACCGACATCGGCGTCCTGCTCGAAGACGTGGCCGTCTCGCTGCAGCCCGAAGCCGATGCCAGGGACGTTGCGATTCAGGTAACGACGCCAGCGGGTCTGCCGCTGGTCGATGTGGATGCCGTCAGGCTTCGCGAGGTGATGTTCAATTTGATTTCGAACGCGCTGAGGTATCCTCGCCGGCCGGACAGCGATCACCGTTGACGCCGCGATCGACGATCGCACGATCTCCATTCACGTACGCGATCGCGGACCAGGCATTTCGGCGACCGACCTGCCGCATATCTTCGAGCGCTTTCACAAGGGCGCCTCGTCAACCGGATCCGGTCTCGGCCTGACGATCGCGCACAACCTCGTGGCCGCTCACGGCGGCACGCTGCGCGCGGAGAGCCGGCGAGGGGGAGGGGACGGCGATGACAGTGGTGATCCCCTTGAACTAGGGATTGGGGATTGGGGATTAGGAAGACGGAAGAAGGAAGCGAAAGAAGAAATAGAGCAACAGAGCAGGAGTAAGAGCGCTCAAAGCCTAATCCCTAATCCCCAATCCCTAGTCCCCAGCCCCTGTTTATTGTCAGGATTCCTTCGTAAACCCGATCTCCTGATTCAGCTTCTGCCGCCGTCTGCTCGTCGACGATCTGGCCGTCGAAGAGATGAATCGTGCGATCGGCGTGGCGCGCGTAGCGCGGGTCGTGCGTCACCATGCAGATCGTCGCGCCGGCGCGGTGCAGCTCGCGCAGCAGCTCCATGACCGCTTCGCCGTTCTTCGAATCGAGGTTGCCCGTCGGCTCGTCCGCCAGCAGGATCGACGGCTCGCCCGCGACGGCGCGCGCGACCGCGACGCGCTGCTGCTGACCGCCGGAGAGCTGGCTGGGATAGTGCTTCGCGCGATGCGCCATGCCGACGCGCTCGAGCGCGTCCTGCACGCGCTTCCGCCGCTCGGCCGACGGCATGCCGCGATAGGTCAGCGGCAGCTCGACGTTGTCGAACACCGTGAGGTCGCCGATCAGGTTGAAGTTCTGGAAGATGAACCCGATCTCGCGGTTGCGCGTCCGCGCGCGCTCGCGCATCGTCAGGTTCGCGACCGGCTTGCCGTTCAGCCAGTACTCGCCGCCGGTCGGCGTGTCGAGCAGGCCGAAGATCGAAAGCAGCGTCGACTTGCCGCAGCCCGACGGCCCGGCAATCGAGACGTACTCGCCGCGCACGATCTCCAGGTGGATGCCGCCGAGCGCGTGCGTCTCGACTTCGTCGGTGTAGAAGACCTTCTTCACGCCGTCGAGCTTGATCAGATTCTGATCCATATATCCTCATGGCTCGGCTAAAGCCGAGCCCTACCACCGACTACCGCACCGCGAACCGACGACCTACACGAACCTACGAACCCACGAACCTACGAACCCTATTACGGCGTTCCGCACGGCGGGGTTCCGGACAAATTCAGCCGGTCGTACTCCGCCTACTGCGACATGTCGGTCAGCACCACGCAATCGCCGACGTTGAGCCCGCGAACCACTTCGATCGTGTTCACCGAGCTGCGGCCGAGCTCCACGGGCGTCAGCGTGGCGCCCGCGCGATCGGGCGACAGCTTGAACAGGCTCATCTTCGCCGCTTCCTGGCCGAACGCCGGCCGGCCGACGTAGCAGCACGTTGTCGAGCCGCTCGAGCTCGATGGTGCCGTCCACGCTCATGTCGGGACGCGCGCCGCGCGGCAGCGCCTCGTCGAGCGCCACGTCGACGGTCACCGTGCCGTTCCGGGCGGCCGGATCGATGCGGACGACACGGCCCGGTGACGCCGTTGCGCGTGTCGACTTCCGCCTTCTGGCCGATGACGACGTCCTTGATCTGCGTCTCCGCGACCTGCAGCTGCGCCTTCAGGCGTGTCGGATCGACGACGCGCGCGAGGTTGGTGCCTGGCGCCATGCGCTGTCCGACCTGCACCGGCACTTCCTGCAGCACGCCCGCGACGCCGGCGCGAATCTTCAGGCCCGGTCGCCTCCTGCCGCCTCAGCGTCGCCATCGTCTCGCGCCGCTGCACTTCGGACTGCTGCACGCCGAGCTTCACCGCGAGCGTCCGCTCGCTGTTCGCCAGCCGCTGCTCTTCCATCTTCTGCCGCGCTCGGCGGCCGTCTCGGCGAGCAGCTTCGACTGCCGTAGCTGGATCGCCGGAATGAAGCCCGTTCTTGGCCATCTGCTCGTCGGCGTCGGCGTTCATCTGCGCCTGCGCGGCATCCGACTGCCACGGCCGCGGCGGCGGCGCGCTGCGCGAGCAGATCGCGCTCGAGATCGGCCTTCAGCACTTCGTAGTTGTCCTTCGCCGTCCGCAGATCGAGATCCGCGGTCATCGCCGCCTGCTGCGTCTGCGGATTGCTCAGCTCGAGGAGCACGGTGTCCGCTTCGACCGGCGTGCCGGGCAGAACGACCACGCGCTCGACGGTTCCGTCGGTCAGCGCCGTAATCCAGCGAATCTCGTCCGGCACCAGCACGCCGGTGCCGCGCACGTTCCGCAGCATCGTTCCGCGCTTGACGGGTTCAATCCACAATCCGCCTGCCTCGACGGTCGGCGCGGCGGGCTTCAGCCGCGCCAGCGCAACCGTCGTCACGATCACCAGCAGCGCGACCGCGGCGCCGGCGATAATGCGGTTCCGCTTCTTGCGCTGCGCGACTTCCGGGGGTCGGGCTACATCCATGTTTTACCGGTGTTCTTAGCTCAAGAACCCTGCCACCCTGTCGCGCGGCAAACCAAGGGGTTTTCGGCCCCGTTATATGAGGATGCCGTCCGTGGATGGGATCGCCGTCCCACGAGCGGACGGCCAGAGTCCTCGCGCGCAGTGCCCACAGGCAGCGAAATCGTCGACCCGTTGCCGGTTTGACGCCAGGACGATCGAAATGGTTGCGGACGCGCGTTACCAGCCGTACAGGCGCGCGGGATTTTCCACCAGGATGAGCCGCCGCGTTGCTGCGTCGGGCACAAAGACCGGCAGCATGTTCAGCACCTTTCCATCGTCTGTCTGGACGTGGGTGACGAGATCGGTCGGCTTGCGGCCGGGCACCGGGTTCGAGTCGGGATGCGGCCAGTTGGTGCCCCAGAGAATGCGCTGCGGGTTGGCGGCGACGAGCGCCTGGGCCAGGGGCGTCGCGTCGGCGAGGTCCGGCAGCTTGGACACGGAGTCGGCGGCGCCGGAGATTTTCACGTACGCCTTCCCGGACTTCACGAGACTCACGAGCGCGCCGAAACCAGGCTGCTTCACGCCACCAGCACCGGTCGCACCGCCGAAGTGATCGATGACGATCGGCACCGGTGAGGCCTGAAACATGTCGCTCAGCGCGTCGATGACGGAAGGCTGCGTGTTGATCTGGATGTGCCAGCCGCGACCTTTCGCGCGGCCGACGGCATTCTGGAAGCGCTGCCGCGCCACGCCGGGATCGGTAATCCCCGCGGTCGCAAGGTTCAGGCGGATGCCTCGAACGCCGACTTTGCCCATCTCGTCCAGAGCGGCGTCGGTCGTCTTCTCGTCGATGACGGCCACACCGCGCGCGATGCTTCCGAGCGCGCGCATGCCGTCGAGCGTGCAGGAGTTGTCCGTCCCGTACACGCTCGGCTGCACGACGACGACGCGCTCGAGACGAAGAGAGGACAGAAGCTTGCGAAGCTCTTCCACCGATGCGGTCTCTGGTGTGTACACGCGGCCGGCGAAAAACGGGTACTTCTTGGGATCGCCGAACACGTGGACGTGACAATCGCATCCGCCGGCCGGCACGTCGAAACTCACTTTGGTCTTCGGCTGCGGAGCGACCGCCTCAACGGTCACGCTGCGTCCGACGAGTCCGGACACACCAGCCGCCACTCCCGCCTTGAGCACGTCGCGTCTTGTCAGCATGGGGGGAGTATACGAAAAGTGAAAAGTAAAAAGTAGAAAGTAAAAAGGAATAGGGATTAGGGATTAGGGATTAGGGATTAGGGATTGGAGACGCTGTGGAAGACGAGGTGCTCGGAGACCAGGAAATTGGGGATGGCGCAGGCGAGCACCGCGGCGGTATTCGCAATCTCCGCGGGCATACCCACGTAGACGAGTGCCGTCGTGATGGCGAGATTGGCGACGAGCGAGGCGGTCTTCGCCACCTGATACCGCCAGTAGCGCCGCAGCCAGCCGGCAGACGGTGGCCTCGCGCCGATCGCCCCACGTCCATCGGCTGTGCGCCAGGAAATTCTGGAACGCCGCCAGCTCGAGGGCGATCGCCGTCGCGACAAGCGGCGACAGGCCGCCGCGACGCGTCAGCAGCGCGATGGCGCCGATTTGGAGCAGGAAGCCGGCAAAGCCGACCAGGTTGAACACACCCCACCGCCGGAAATTGATCCGCACACAGAGATATGCGCGAAGGCGGCGAAAAGCGGCTCAGATGGCGTGCTCAAGCCCGATGACTAACCATGAAACAGAAGATCGAAGGTCAAGATCAGATCTTCTGGCAAGAAAAGGTCCGGCTGAAGCCGGACACTACGTACTGGGGGTATACGGCGCGCGGGTGGCGGGATCGAGCCTGGGAGGTCGTGCGCCACGACGGACAGCGCCGATGACGGGAACGTACTCGAGCTCCCGGCCGGCCGCGGCGGCGCGCAGCAGCAGACCTCCACGGCTCATATCGCCCCTGCCGACGAAATCGGACGGAAAGACGAGCCGCGATCCGAAAATCGCGGTGAGCACCTGCACGTACTTTTCAGACGCCACGCTGCCGAGCAGCACGAACTCTGATGCGTCTCCCGCCCCCGCGGCCAGCTCTCGCGCCGTTCGTTCGAGCGGCGCGCGATAGCCGGGATTGCCGACGTCGATCTCCGCGCCGGCAAAACGGACGAGCACCTGAGAGGTGATCGTCGTGTCGGCGGGAACCAGCCCCTCATCGGGTGTGATGACGAACGCGCGCCCGAACCTCCGCGCGTACGTGATCTTTCCGCGGAAATAGAGGCCGCTCATGTGGGCGAACAGGTCGCCAATCGGCACGCCCTCGGCGCGCAAACGTGTCGCGACCGGGAACGTCGATTTGGGCGACAGCACCTGTTTCGCCCGTCGTCCGCGGCAATTGGCTGGAGATAACAGGAAGACGCGCGCGCTCACTCGTCCGATTCTATCAGCGCCACGATCCTGGATCGATCGGCGGGACTCAACTTTACGTGTGTGGGGCCGGGCAGCATGGCCAGGCCCACCATGAAGAGGACGAGCGTAAAGAACGCGAGATAGCCGGACGCGCGATGGAGCACCGGCTGCGTCAGCGTCCCGAGCGTGACGCCTTCGAGCATCGTCTGCAGCACGCGCTTGAGCGTGCCGTCACCCGGCTCGGAGAGCGCGGCCAACACCACGAACTTCAGCATGAATGCGGCGCCCGTGACGACCGCGAGGCTGCGGAGCACCGACAACCGGTCGTGCGAGCCTGCCATCGTGTTGAGCAACAGGACGAACAGAAACACG
This sequence comes from Vicinamibacterales bacterium, assembly GCA_963850725.1. Taxonomy (GTDB): domain Bacteria; phylum Acidobacteriota; class Vicinamibacteria; order Vicinamibacterales; family JAMQPK01; genus JAMQPK01. Next base: position 46,162 of record CAWKMQ010000009.1, on the reverse strand, counting down.
TTGAACAGCACGAACGGCAGGCCTGCCTCGGGAATCACGAGATTGAACACCTGCGTTGCGGCGAAAAACGTCGCGAGAACCACGACCAGACCGTTGAGATTCGAAATCGGCGAGCGCGAGGTGTTCATCAACCGATCCGGCGCGAACACCTGCCCGCGCACGAGCACGCCGAAGAGCATGACGCCGAGCACCAGCGTGAACAGCGGCGGCGGCGCAAAAACGATGCGATCGGCCACCCTGATGCCGCCGAACAGAATCACCGTGAGCAACACCAGCGGCAGATAGAAGGCTTCGGTCGTCGCTTTCATTTTCGTGTTCCTGAAGACGCGCATCGGGTTGAAGTCGGAGACTTCCGTCCTGAGTCCCTGCGCGAGCTCGGCGCGCAGCTCGTCCGCGCTGTGCATGCCGAGACGCGGATCGTCGACGACCAGCCGGCCATCGGGCGCGAGCTCGATGGCCTTGTCGGCGCGCTCCAGTCCTTTCTTGAAATACACGTCGTCCTGATACAGGCGGCCCCAACCTGATCGATAGTAGGAATAGGCGATGTAGAACTGCGTGCAGCGCGTCGCGGCCGGCCGGATCGGCGCGCTCGAACGCCGCGCGCGACGCTTCGAGCTCGTCGCGATGGAACAGCGCCAGACCGTCGTCGAACGCCTGCTGATTGATGCGGTAGGCGCCGACAGTGGCCGCCAGCCCGCCGGTCACCTCCGCGACGGTCTGCGGCTGGCGGATGTACAGCCAGACGATGAAGGTCGCGTAGCACGATCGCCAACACGAGGCCGAACACGCGAACCGAACGGTCCTGCATGCGTATGCCACCTGATGCAAACTTACCGCCGACGTTCCTGACCGGCGCCAACCTGCCGTGGGTCCACTACGGCATCGATTTCGGCGCCAATGCATGGCGCCCGGACGGCGGCATCGGACAGCCTGACGAACGCTGCGCAGCTGGATGCCGCGTTCGCGGCAGCTCGCGGCGTCGGGCGTGCAATGCGTGCGCTGGTTTCTGTTCTGCGATGGCCGCGCGGGGATTCGCTTCACCGAGCGGGGGCGTCCGCATGGGCCTCGACGATCTTCGTCTTCACGCGATGTCGACGCCGCGCTCGACGTGGCGGGGCGCCACGGCATCCAGATCATGTTCGTGCTGCTCGACTTTCTCTGGTGCGACCGCGTCAGAGCCATGCGAGGCGTGCAGATGGGCGGCCGCGCGCATCGTGCATCGCCGATCGATCGAACCGCGACGGCGCTCCTCGATCTCGTCTTCCGGCCGCTGCTCGAGCGCTACGGGCAGGAGCCGCACGATCTTCGCGTGGGACATCATCAACGAGCCCGAATGGATCACGACGGTCGAAGCGCGGCGAGCTTCGACGCGTTTCTCAGCGACAGCGTCGCTGCTCGTTCACTCGACCACCCGTCATCCGGTCACCGTCGGCTCGGCCGGCGTGCGCTGGCGCGATCGATACGACGGCCTCGGCCTCGATTTCTATCAGGTGCACTGGTACGACAGCTCTGAAGCACCAGCCACCGCTCGAGACGCCGGTGTCCGAGCTTGGCTTCGATCGGCCCGTGCTGCTGGGAGAGTTTCCGACCGGGATCGAGGCGGCACGCCCGACGACATCGTCGCGCACCGCGCGCGCCGCCGGGTATGCCGGAGCGTTCTACTGGTCGGCTGCTGTCGCGAAGGACGATGTGCTCGTTGACCGCCTTACCCCATCTCCTCCAGCGCCTTCACGCCCGTGCGCATGCCGTAGAGGAACACACAATGCTCAGGACGATCGGCGGCGGTAAAGCAGACGGCGATGAGCGCGATCTCGTCCGGCGCGGAACGGCCGGACGTGGATGCGCGACATGCGCCACAGATAGAGCGAAGACGGCCAGCCGAGCAGGCACGACCATCGACGATGATGTACGACACGGCGGCGATCATGAACGCGACGCCGCCCGGCGATCCCGCCACCTGCGACGCGTTGTCTGCGGCGAATCGCGGATAGCGCGCGCCCAGCCCGGTCGCCAGGCCGACGAGCGCGAAGCTCATGAACATGATGCCGACGCGCAGTGACGACCTTCAGGAACGGGGCGACCGCCAGGAACTCGTTCGCCACGACCGTGAGCGTCAGGCTCATCAGCAGCAGCGGCACGAGCCCCGACCAGAACTTCGACCAGAGAAAATCGCGAGAGGTGATCGGCGCGGTCCTGATGATCCAGAACGCCGCGCCCTCGGACGACACCGCGGGAAACACGAATCGCGCGGCCACGGTGGCCATGACGAACCCGGCGAGCCCGAGATTCAGGAACGCGTAGAAGTTCTTGATGACGCCGGCCATGTACGGGATGCGATCGAGATCGAGCACCTGGAAGTTGTAGAGGTACATCACGACCAGCGCGAGCAGCAGGAGCAGCTGCGACCACTGCGTCACGTCGCGCAGGAACACCTTCACGTCCTTGATCAGCAGATTCCGGCGCACGACCGACATCGGCAGCCACGCCGCGCATCGTGTCGAGCATGCGCAGCTGCGTGAAGCGCGCCTTGCGCGCCTCCTGCGACTTGCTGAAGCCCGCAAAATACCACCGCTCGCTGGCCGCGCTCAGCAGCACGGTGAACGCGCACGCGGTCGTCCACAGCGCGCCCGCGTGCAGCAGGTCGCGGCCGCCGGCCAGGCTGGCGAACAGCGTTTCGCCCGCCCAGAACGACGGCAGCATCGGCGTGATCGGCGACTGCAGTGTCGCGAAGAACCCGGTGACGTCGGGCAGCGACTCGACGCGCAACAGCCGCTCCGGCTGGATGAAGCGCAGCAGCAGGACGATGCTGCCGGCGAAGACGAGGCCCATCAGCATCAGGATGTCGCGCGCGCGGCGCGCGGGAAACACGTTCACGAGCAGCAGCGTCGTGCCCGGTGCCGGCGGCGACAGGAATGACGCAGAACGGCGCGACCGTCAGCAGCGCCGTCACGTAGAACATGCACGGCGCGCAGCGCGCGATGCCGACGCCGAGCAGCACCGGCAGCAGAAAGACCACGACCATCCACGACGACTGCAGCACCGTCTTCACGAAGCGCGCGTAGAACAGCCGGCGAACGGCCACCGGCGTCGCCAGCAGCAGCCGCAGATCTTCAGACAGAAAGAATGTCGAAAGCGCCGTCACGACGCCGCTGAACGCGAGAAACGACAGGAACGTGAGGAACAGCCACGACAGGCCGATGCGGAGCAGAAAATCGCCGAGCTCGTCGTACGCGTCGAGCTGGGTGGTAATCCAGAAGGCGCCCCAGAACAGCGCCGCGAACACGAGCAGGGCCACGCCGCCGAACACCCACGCGCGCGCGAGATCGCCGCGCTCGCTCCGCCTGACGCGATTGCGCGACGACCAGTACGCCGGAAGGAGGAGATAGGTAAATGGCTGCATAGATCGCAGGGCTAAAGCGACCTGCCTACACAATCTCGTCCATCTTCCTGCAAGCGCGTGCCGCCCGTCAGCTTCAGGAACACCGGCGTCAGCTCTTCGTGCTGGCTGCCCGGCCATCGCGCGCAGCTCGTCGACCGTGCCGCGCGCGATGATCTTCCCCTTCAGGATGATGCTGATGCGATCGCACATCTCCTGCGCCACTTCGAGCGTGTGCGTGCTCATCAGAATCGCGACGCCGTGCTCGCTCATGCGCCTGAACACGCTCTTGATGAGCTTCGCGCCGCGCGGATCCAGCCCGACCATCGGCTCGTCGACGAGCACCGCCTGCGGGCGATGCAGGAACGCCGCGCACATGACGAGCCGCTGCTTCATGCCGTGCGAGAAGCTCTCGACCAGCTCGTGCTCCCAGCGGCCGAGCTCGAACAGGTCGAGCATCTCCCGCACGCGCTGGTCCAGCCCGTTGCCGTTCATGCCGTAGAGACCGGCGTGAAAGCGCAGAAATTCTCCGGCGGTCAGCTTCTCGTAGATGTAGGGCCGGTCGGGAATGAACCCGAGCGACGCCTTCGCGGCTTCGGGATTCGCCGCGAGATCGTGGCCGTTGACGACGATGCGCCCGGACGTCGGCTTCAGCAGGCCGGCAATCATCCGGATCGACGTGGTCTTCCCGGCGCCGTTCGGTCCGAGAAAGCCGTGAATCTCTCCCGGGCTGCACGTCGAGATCGACGCCGTCGACGGCCGTGAACGCGCCGTACTGTTTCCGCAGATTCTGAATCGCAATCATTCGTGACCACCCAGGAAGCACGGCAGGCACCAGCGCGACTGCGCGCTGCGACGGCGGGCAGCGCGATCGGCGCGCCGGCCGACGGGCTGCCGCCTGTCCGACGAGAATCGGCGTGCGATTCGGCGACGACCTCGAGATCGATCACCGTGATCTTGACGCGGCCGATCAGCGGAATAATCGCGGCCTGCTTGTCGAGGCCGCCGCGCGCGAGCCGGAAGTGCGTGGCGTCGGCCGGAAACTGGTTGAACGTGGGATCGACCGGCAGCCAGAATCCGCGCGTCGGCGCCTTCGTCGATGTAGACCTCCGGCCAGGCGTGGTAGTAGAACGCGCCGCGCACGAACGCCAGGCCCACGGCAATCCGCGCCGGTATGCCGAGCCGCCCTCGACATGGCGACGAACAGCGCCGTGTGCTCGTTGCAGTCGCCGATGCGGGTCCGCAGCACTTCGCGCGCCGACGGCAGGCTGACGGTCGGCTTTTTCTGCACGGTCGCATTGACGAAGCGCGTCAGCGCTTCCGCCCGCGCGCGCGGTGCCGACGCGCTCGCGCACCGCCTCTTCCGCCGCGGCGCGAATGTCCGGGTCGTCGCTCTCGATGAACGGCTCGGGCGCCAGGTACGGCGCGAGATCGTCGTCGGCGGGCCCGGCGCACGAGCGTCTGCGCATCGACGATCTCGACGATGTTGCCGTCGATGCGCTGACCGGCGCCCTGCAGATCGGGCGACGACAAATCCGCGCCTTCGACGCGCATGCGCAGACGCCGCACGTTGCGCGGATCGTCAATCGGCGGAAGCGGCGGCGTGCGGCGCTCAATCGTCGGGAACGACCGCTGACGCCTCGAGCAGGTCCTGCCGGATCCGCCCGTCGATCGCGAGCGCTCTGCGCCCGCTCCGGCGGTCTCGCGCACGGTGATGAACCCGAGCGGGCTCTCTTCGCGGACGATCTCGCCGGTGTCGGTAATCCAGGCCGTCGTTTTCAGCCCGGTGAACTCCATCTCGACGCGGAACGCCGGTATCGGCGTGCTCGCCGAGCGCACGATTTCGCGCTCGCCGACGCTCACCGTCACCGGCGCATTTCGCAGCGTCGCGGGATCGAAGACGTTCCATTGGTGGACGGCACCCGGCGTGAGCCCCTCGTCCGCGAGCCGGCGCACGAGGTTGAGCGTCAGCATGGGGCGCTCGGCGAGCCGGCGCACTTCGGTGCGCGTGCGGCCGCCGCTCGTAATCGAGATCGTGCAGGTCGAGATCGCGGACGACTCGCCGGCGATCGTGATCGGGCCCGGTCCCGGGATCGAGCGAGAACTCGAACGACTGCAGCTCGAACGCCCGATTCACGCGCGCCGTCGTGCGCAGCGTCGTGATCGTGTGCGCGCCGAGCAGCGACATCTGCAGCTGCCCGTCCTCCTGCAGCTCGAAGCCCCCGTCGCCGTCTCCGCTCACCGTGCATCGACCGGCACGGTCTGGCTGACGGTGAACCCGATTTTCTCGCCGCGGTAGTACACGCCGCGCCACTGGGCCGACGATCCGTAGCGCGCGAGATCGGTCGCGAGATTGCCGGTCGCCTGTGCATAGGAGCGGTTCACGAGGACGGCCATCACGGCGATCCATGTGACGATCACGACGAGCGACAACGGGCGAGTGACCAGGCGCATGCCGTTCTATTTATCGGCCGTACGGGAAAACGGCGAGAGGGCGCGCGTACCGAGGCAGAAATATTTCATGGTTGACGAAATAATTTTTTTCTGACGCGGGGAAATTCCGAATCGTGACGTGAGCTTCGTGATTAAATGGCGCCATGTCGGATCCCCTGGATGAATCGTTCGTCGATCAGTACATCGAATCGCAATCGTCTCCGGCTCCAGCACCCCTCGACAAATCGCGGACGGCCCGTCAGGGCCTTCCGTCTGGATTTCGTATGCGTCATGACGCGCACTACGTGGACGAGCTCGAATCGCGTCGGCGTCCGTCCGACGCGACCGCACCGACGCTCGCGTTTCCGACGAGCGTTCCGGTCACATTCGCGTTACGCGACATGTCGCAGGAGCTCGAAGGTGTCGCTTCGTGTTTCAACCTGGTCCCGACGCGAGGCCGTCCGCTGCGCGAGCGGATGGGGCTCTCGCTGGCACGGGTCGGCGTCGAGCGCAATCTCCGCGCGTTCCAGGCGCTTCGCGTCCTGCTCGAGGATCCGCCGCCCGAACCGCGGCTGATGTCGCTGAACGCCATCATCGAGCACACCGTGCAGGGGTTTGCCGAGGAGCTGCGGTTGACCGGCACGACGGTGTCACTCGATCTCGGCGAGGCGCCGATTCGGCTGAATGCCGATGCGCGGATGCTGTCGCTCGCGCTTTCAGGCGTGCGTCGGCACGCTGGTCTCGCTGGTCGAGGCGTCGAACGTCGAAGCCGGCATCCACATCACCTCGCGAACGTCCGAGGGCCTGGCCGTCGTCGAAATGCGGCAGGACGCGTTTCGTCTCTCGGCGGATCAGTTCTCGCGGCTGGCCGATCTGGAATGGTCCGAGCGGCCCGGTGGCATTCCGGCTGGCACCGCGCTGGCGGCGGCGGCACGGATTGCCCAGGCGCACGGCGGTACGCTCGACGCGCGCCGCACGGAAGGCGGCGGCTGCGTGCTGATCCTTACCGTCAAGGTCTGACTGAAGTAGTAGCCGCCTTCAGGCGGACTTTAAGCCGCTGCCGACCAGACGTCTAGAAGATTGGGAGCAGCGCTTGATCGGTGACGACCAAGCGCTGACTCTGTAGAGAGACTTGCGGGGTCGTGGCACGCCGCGGCAGCAGGATGCGCCGGAGGCCGTTGCCAGGCGGGTTGATTTCGGAAGGTTCCATCAACATCACCTTCTTTATAGGCAAGCGGCGCGCCAGCCGGCCGCGCACGCGCAGCCGGTCTCCTAAGTTCAAAGAATCACGCCAGTTAGCCACGGCATCCACAGGTCTGACTGCAGTGCCCGTCGAGGTGCGTGAAAACATGCAAGTTGTCGATTCACGCGCAACGCCGAGTGCGCATGCGCAGACAGTCGAGGCACGCGCACGGGCGTCGATTTCCGTTAACCCTTTCTCCCATAAGCCTCTGACGACGATGCGACACGATGGCGCAACGCTTGCCAGTAAGCGACCGGAGGAAAGAGCACTGTGCAACGTTGTATCGAGGTTCTGATCGGCCGGCTGATAACTGACGAGGACTTCCGGCAGCACTTCGTCGAGGATCCCCAAGACGCGCTCGCCGCAGCCGGCAGTTGCGGCCTCTCGTTCAGTCAAAGCGAAATTGCGGCGCTCATCGCCACCGACAGCGGCCTCTGGGAGCGAGTGGCCGACCAGATCGATCCCCGCCTTCAGAAAGCCAGCTTGAGTCGGATACAGAGTAGAAAGCAGTGTTATGAGTCCGAAGAGTCGAAGAGTCTGAAGAGCTGGATGAGCTGAGAGTCTCGGATCTGCCGAGTCTCGAGTCCCGGATCGAACCATCCGCGACTCTTGGACTCTCAGACTCTGGACTCTTCGGATCAATCAAGCCCGTAACGCCGCATCCGGCCGTAGAGCTGCGCCCTGGTGAGTCCGAGGATCGCGGCCGCCTTCGACTTGTTGAACCGCGAGTCCTGAAGCGCCTTCTCGATCATCGTGCGTTCGATCGATCGGATGTCGTTCGCCGAGCGCGCCGGCATCGCGGCGGCCGGAAGCTGGTCGGGAAGCCGCGAGACATCGACCGATCCGATCGCCTGAAACACACGCGACGGCGCGGGGGACGGCAGCGACAGCGCGAGGTGCTCGGCGAGAATCAGTCCGCCATCGCAGAGAATCGCGGCACGTTCGAGGACGTTCCGCAGCTCGCGCACGTTGCCCGGCCAGTGGTACTCGAGCAGCCGCGCGCGCGCATCGCGCGAAATGCCCGCCGGCGGACGGCCGAGCCCCTGGCTGATCTCGCCGAGGAACGCTTCGCTCAGCGCGAGGACGTCTTCCCGCCGCTCGCGCAGCGGCGGCAGATGAATCGCAAAGACGTTCAGCCGGTAGTAGAGATCTTCGCGGAAGTGGCCGCGCTCGATCGACTGCGGCAGGTTGCGATTGGTGGCGGCGATGATGCGGGCGTCGGTCCGCAACACGCGCGTGCCCCCGAGCCGCTGGAACTCGCGCTCCTGGAGCACACGCAGGAACTTCGCCTGCGCCGACGGGCTCATCTCGGCCACTTCGTCCAGGAACAGCGTGCCGCCCGAGGCCTGCTCGAGCTGCCCGGCTTGGTTTGCGTCGCTCCCGTGAAGGCACCGCGCTCGAAGCCGAACAACTCGGCTTCGAGCAGCTGTTCCGGCAACGCCGCGCAGTTGATGGCCACGAACGGCCCGTCGCGGCGCGACGATGCCCGATGGATGAACCGGGCGGCCACTTCCTTGCCGGTGCCGGATTCGCCGAGCAGGAGCGCCGTCGTGTCTGTGGGCGCGACCTGCGTCGCCTGCGTCAACACCTGGCGCCACGCGTGCGAGTCGCCAACCACGCGGCGATATCCCGTCCGCGCGTCGAGCTCCTCGGTCAGCGCCCGCACCCGCGATTCGAGCCGCGAGGCGCGCGCGTCGGCGGCATCCGCCCGCTTGTTCGCCTCCTGCTGGCTGTCGCGCGACAGCCCGAGCGCGAGACGATCGGCGATTCTGCGCGCGATGATCACGTCCTTCGGCGTGTAGAAGCCCGGCGTGAACGACGACAGGACGAGCGCCGCCACCAGCTTGCCGTCGAACTTGATGGGCACGCGAAGGGACGAACGCAATCCGAGCCTCGCCGACGGCAGATTGCGCTGCACCGGATCGGCATGGGCGTCGTCCAGGATGTCGTACTCCCAGGACGAGCTTCGAAGATGCGGAGGAATCTCCGCCGTTTCCGGATAGGAGGCCCCGCCGGGAAGCGTGCCCGCGAGCATCCGCACGTGCGTGCCGTTGGGCAGCAGGACGGGGACGAGCATCGCATCGTGCGGCAGCACCTTCTGCGCGACGGTCGAAATGCGGTCGATGACCTCGGCCAGCTCGCCCGAATCGGTCAGCTCGGCCAGCAGGCTGTCGAGCAGCTCCATGTTGGCGGTTTTCGATCGCAGCTCTTCGGCCAGGCGCGCCTCTTCGGCGAGCCGTTGATGCGACATCGCGAGCGCGACGTGGTCGGCGATACGCTGCGCGACGACCACATCGTCGCGCACGAACTGGCCGACTCCCTTTCGCGTAGAAGTTGAGGCTGACGCAGAGGCGTCCCTGGACGCGGATCGGCACGAAGAGCATCGACCGCATGCCGGCCAGCACGCCGGGGCTCTGCGCGTAGTCGGGGTCCGCCTGCGCGTCGTCGATGAGCACGAAATCCCAGTGTTCGGTGACCAGCTTCCGGTTCGGCACCTGGATCTCGATCGGCTGCGGGAGATCGCTCAGGCCCCGGCTCGCATGCAGGCGCACGCGTTCGTCGTTGTCGATGAGCTCCGCAATCGAGATCGCGTCGTGCTTCAACACCTTCTGCGCGATATCGGAGACGCGGTCGAACACTTCACGTACGTCGAGCACGCCGGAAAGCGTCTTCAGCAGCCCGTCGAGCATCTGGAGATTCGCGGCGCGCTCGCGCAGGGCGGCGGTGCGGCGGCTTTCCTCGGCCATCCGATGGTGCGACAGCGCGAGCGACACGTACTCGGCGATGCGCCGCGCGACGGTGACATCAAGAGGCGTGTACTTGTCCGCCTCGTAGCTCATGAAGTTGATGCCGCCGATGAGGCGATCGCCGAATCGAATCGGAATGCGCAGCGACGACCGGTATCCCGCGCGGCCGGCGTCGGTGTCGCGTTCCAGCGCGTCGGCTGAGAGATCGTGATGCACGTGGTGATCCCACGACCTTGTCGTCACGAGCGGATACTCGTTCTTGACGACAACCGGCTCTCCAACCGGCATCTGGCAGCTGCAGGCGTACAACGTGAGCTCGCTGAAATCGTCGTTGTACATCCCGAGGCCGACCACGTCGTGCGGCAGCACCTTGCGCGTAATCTCCGACACGCGCCCGAAGACCTTCCTGATGTCGAGCACGCTGAACAATTCGGGCAGAAGCTCCGCCGCGCCTTCCAGACGCTGAAGCCGCTCGCGCTCCGATGCCGAAGCGTCGGTGCCGATCAAGATGGCCGACCCAAGCTCACCGAGGTTGACGAGGCGCTGCAGTCGATCGGAATCGAGCGGGGCGCCATCGCGAACGCCCATCCAGAAGCGCACCGATGGCGAATGATGCGAAGGAATCGTGACGAGGCGGCCGACGTCCATGAACGAGAGGATGGCGTCGAGCGCCGCCGTCGCCGGAGACCGGAGCTCGTCCGCCGACGCCTGAAGCAATCCGGTCGCTTCCGGCAGGAGCAGGTCCGGCAGCTTCGGGTTCGTCGAATCGATGCGCGCCGAAGCCCTTCGGCCGCCAGTACCGCATGACGATGCGGTTGTCGGTGCCCCGGCGGAGCGTGCCGAACATCGACATCGGGGCGATGGCGTTGGCCGCCTCGCTCAGCGCCGCCACGTCTCGTCCAGTGGTGGCTTCAATCATCGAAGCGGACAGTCTCTCATACCTGTCGCCTGGCGAGGACGGTGTTTGCGTGAAAAACGCCAGGTTGACGATTTTCCGGCGATCTGCGGAATCCGTCCTGACCCGGGCTGTTTGACGCTAAGTTATTCATTTTTCAGGCTCCTGGAGACCGTCTCCTGGTCCAACGTCGGGCTGGCAGTGCCGTTGCTGTGCCATCACGCATGAGGGTGCTGATTACAGGTGCAACGGGACGGTTGGGCAGAGAGGTCGCCCGGTTGTCTACGCTGGCGGGACACTCGGTCGTCGGATTGAGCCACCGCGTTCGGTCGCCGAAATTCCGCGACGCCGGCTGGGTGCTCGGCGATCTGGCAACCGGCGAAGGCGTTCGCGTGGCAGTCGGTGATGTCGACGCGATCATTCACGCCGCCACCGACCCGGCGCGTCACGCGGAAGTCGACGTCGAAGGAACCGCGCGGCTCGTGCGGGCGGCGCGCGAAGGACGCGTGCGCCACTTCGTGCACGTGTCGATGGCGGGGGTCGACGACATCCCGCTCGCGTACTACAAGGCGAAGCGCACGGCCGAGCAGATCGTCATGGGCGGCGGGCTTCCCTATTCGATTCTGCGCGTGACGCAGTTTCATCACGCGGTCGAGCGTCAGCTCCAGACACTCGGCCGCCGTGCCGCTCGTGCTGCCGCTTCCCAGGGCGTTCGTCGTACAGAGCGTCGACGTGCGCGAAGTCGCGGCGCGGCTGGTGCGTTGTCTCGACGAGCGGCCGCGCGGCCGCCTCGCTGATTTCGGCGGACCGCACGTGCTGCCGCTGGCCGACGCGGCTTCCGTGTGGATGCGGATGAACCGCGTGCGGAAGCGCATCGTGCACGTGCCCGTGCCGGGGCCTCGCGGCGTCGGCGTTCAGGGCACAGATGAACACCGCGCCGTTCGGCGCGCGCGGCAAGGTGTCGTGGCGCGAATGGCTGCTGCGGCGCGACACGATGAGCCCGCTCGACACGCTCGAGTGGCGTCAGGAACCGCAGCGCCTCGAGGTCCGTAAAGTCTCGTGAGGGCTGAAATCGCTCCGGGAGCTGTTTCAAGATTGATTCCGGAACAGTTTTCGAAATATCTCCCGGAGCGTTTTAGCAGAAGGAAACCAACGGGTCGGTTTGCGAGTCATAACAGTAGTGATGCAGGCGATTGGAGGCTAGATATATGCGTGTCGCGCGTTTCGCTTCGTTGATTCTTGCCGCTGCGTTTTTTGCCACGGCCACGCCCGTGGCGCAGTCGGTCTCACACAAGCAGACGATGTTCGAGGTCGAGAACGAGCTGCAGAAGCTGCCCACCTATGGTGTGTTCGATTTCGTCGCGTTCGGCGTCGAGCGTGGAAAGGTGACGCTCATGGGCTATGCCTACGGTGGATTGAAGTCGCATGCCGAGCGTGCGGTGAAGCGCGTGGCTGGCGTCGATGAGGTCGACAACCAGATCGAGCTGTTGCCGGCTTCGCCGATGGACGATGAGATCCGCTGGGCCACGTTCTACAACATCTACGGCGATTCCTCTCTCTCCCGGTATTCACCCGGCGGCGCGACGACTGCCCGGTACGAGCTTCAACAGTCGCGGCGATTCCCGGGCCTGCAACCCTTCGGCACTTACCCGATCCATATCATCGTGAAGAACGGCCGAACCACGTTGATGGGCGTGGTCGACTCGGAAGTCGACAAGCGGATGGCCGAAATCCGTGCCCGCGAGATCCCCGGCGTGTTCTCCGTCGAGAACGAGCTCGTGATCGACAGCGACTAGCTCCGGCCAGGAAGAGTCTCGGAGTCGGAAGAGTCCTGGAGTCCTGACTCCGAGACTCTTCGGACTCCGAGACTCCCGGACTCCTGGATCCGGATCTCCGCACTTCAGAGCAGCAGTATCTCCACGCGATGCGCATGAACGGTCTCCTCGCACGGAGACCACGCAAACACGGTGAAGCGCCGATCCTGTGACGCGACCAGGGCGATCGCGTTTCGCTGATCGTGCACGAACTGCGCGGCCGACAGGTGCCGCGTGCCGCCCAGCTGCGCGGCCGTGAACGTCGACGGCACTCCACCCTGGACCGGTTCGGTCACCCTCACGCTCTCCACAGGCGCCGCGCCGCGGCGGCGCTGAATCTTGGCGCCGAACGCGAGGATTTCGTACTGGTCCGTCATGACGGCGGCGCCGTCCACCGCGGTGAGCCCGGCGATCGACTGCACCGTCTCGCGAAGCGCCTCCTTCCAGATCTCCGCCTGACGTCCCTCGCGCGTCTCCTTCAGCAGCCCGGTCAACTCCCGGAACGGGGGCGACACGGCGTACGCCACCGGATGCACGATCGACTCGCGCCAGCTCTCGTCGTTCGACGGCACCACGAGCAGCGATCCGCCGCGGCCGTGGCGCCGCATGGCCACGGCCAGCTGCACGAGGATGTTCACCGAGTCGACCCACGACGCGGGCGAATCGAAGCCGAGCAGCGAGGTCACGAGCTCGGGACAGTCGGGAAGGCTCGACGCGGTTTCGTCCACGAACTTGATCTGCGCGCCTTCGAGGACCGCGACGTTCACGTACTTGCCCGATTGCTCGCCGCGATGGTGCTTGATGACCATGAGCCCCGGCTCGATGACTTCGAGCACGAAGCAGAAGGTCGGAATGTTGTGCGTCGTACCCCAGATGCACAGCTGGCCGTCGTACTCCCACACGCCAAGATGAATGCCCGCCGGTTCCACGATCGCGGCGATTTTCGTGAGCGTCGCCGGCGTCAGCGGCATCGGCTGATGGACGAGCAGCGGGGACTCGTCCTGGTCGGGCGGAAGGAACGCCATCGAGATCTTCGGAACGTAGCCTTCCTCGCGCCGCAAGCTGGCCCAGAACGTCGCGTTGATCATCTTCTCGATGACGTCGGCACTCGGCACCGCGGCGACCGGGTTCTGCCCCCGCGACTTTGCGGCGCGAACATGCTTCGCGAAGTGGTCGTGCGCTTTCGGGGCAACGAGGCGAGCGGGTGGATAGGTCTCTTGGGTCAACGGACTCGTGCCGATCGTACTACGGTCCAGCAGGTGGGGCTTCTGGAGGCGCGGCAGGAGGCAGAGCGGGAACCAGATGCTCCTCTGCGGGAGCCACGACCGGCGCCGGTTTCGCATCGGGCGGCGCTGCCGGAAGATCGGGCATCCGTGTCTGCGCAACGGGCGTGACAAGGGGTGGCTCCGGGAACACGGACTGCATGCCCAGAAGCGGCGGAAGACCGTCGAATGCAGACACGGCGATGTAGGGCTCAGGGTATGGCAGATACTCCGCCTCGTGAACCACACAACTACGCAATGGTTCTCTTCCGCGTACGAAGTAGTCGGTGTACACCATCGACTTGGAGCTGATCTCGCCGGCAGGCCCGATCGACATGGCATGGCGACAACCAGGAGCGGGAAGATCGCCGGAGGGCCTGGGTGTCGATGCTGGACATGGGATCCTCCTGGGTGGGTGTGTTGAACCTCAGTCCAGTCCCCGGAGCCGGTCCCTGTCGTCGTGCCGACCGGTGACCCGGGTCATCCCTACGGGCGACACGCGAGGTCATCACCGAGAGTGACTGCGGACGCGGGGTCGCGCCCGTACGGTGTGCGCCATGCAGGCGCGCGAACTCATCACCGCCTACCGCGACCCGGTGCTCGCCGGCGTGCTCACGCTGGCGATGACCGTCGAGCTCCTGCTGAAGGAGGGCACTGACCTGGCGACCGCGATCCCCGCGACGCTGCTCGCGTGCCTGCCCTCGCAGCGCGCCGTACCCACCCGGTGGCCGCCTTCGTGCTGACCTGGCTGGGGCTGCTGCTGCTCAAGATGTCAGTGCCCGCCTTCGACGAGGTGTCGGTCGTCTTCGTGATCACGTTCTTCGTGTCCTTCTACTCCCTGGGTGCGTACGCCGTGGGCCGCGAGCAACCCATCTCCGTCGTGCTCGCCATCTTGGGCGTCGCGTACTTCGTAGCCACCGATGGGGACGCCTTCCAGATCGGCGACGTCGTGTTCGGGTTGTTCCTGGTCGGCGGGCCCTGGGCCGCGGGACTGGTGATCCGGCTCCGCCAGCAGCGGGTACGCGAGTTGCGGGCGGAGAACGCCAGGATCCAGGAGGAGCAGGAGGAGCAGACCCGTCGCGCTGTCGCAGCGGAGCGTTCCACGATTGCGCGCGAGCTGCACGACGTCGTCTCGCACGCGATCTCCGTCACCGTCTTGCAGTCTCGCGGCGCGCGTCGGATGCTCGGTACCGACGACGAGGCGGTGCGCCACGCACTGGACGCGATCGAGCAGACCAACACCGCGGCGCTGAGCGACATGCGACGGTTGCTGGCTGTGCTGCGCGACACCGAGCCCGACGGCTCGAGGGAGGGCCACGACCATGCCCCGCAACCGTCGCTCGCCCACCTGGACCGGCTCCTGGAACACGTGCGCAGCTCCGGGGTCGACGTGCAGCTGCGGACCTCGGGAGAACCCGCCGGCCTCCCACCCGGTGTCGACCTGTCGGCGTACCGGATCGTCCAGGAGGCGCTCACCAACGTGCTGAAGCACGCAGGGGCTGCCCGGGCCACCGTGCGCCTGGACTACGACGACGACGCGCTGGAGGTGCACGTCGCCGACAACGGCACGCACGCGACCCAGGGCGGCACGGCGCACAACGGTCACGGGCTCATCGGCATCCACGAGCGCGTTGCGGTCGTCGGTGGGCGGGTCGAGGCGGGCCCGGTCCCTGACGGCGGTTTCGCGATCACGGCTTGGCTGCCCTACTCCCTGGAGCCGTCGTGATCCGGGTCGTGATCGCCGACGACCAGCCGTTGGTGCGCACCGGCCTGCGGATGATCCTGAGCGCCGAGCCGGACATCGCGGTGGTCGCCGAAGCAGCCGACGGCGGCTCCGCGATCGAGGCCGTTGCCGAGCACCGGCCCGACGTCGTCCTGATGGACGTGCGGATGCCGGGCATCGACGGGATCGAGGCGACCCGCGTGGTCACCGCCGGTGACGAACCGCCCCGCGTCCTGGTGCTGACCACGTTCGACCTCGACGAGATCGTGTACGACGCACTTCGCGCCGGAGCCAGTGCGTTCCTCCTCAAGGACGCCCCCGAGGAGCGGTTGACCGCCGCGATCCGTGTCGTCGCCGAGGGCGGGTCTCTGTTCGCGCCGAGTGTGACCCGCCGACTGATCGAGGAGTTCGCTCGTCGCGGTCCCCAGACGACCGTCGACCTCGTCGGTCTGACCGACCGCGAGACCGAGGTGCTCCGGCTGGTCGCCCGCGGGATGAGCAACCAGGAGATCGCCGCGCAACTGTTCGTCACCGAGAACACCGTGAAGACCCATGTCGCCCGGCTGCTGATGAAGCTCGGGGTCCGGGACCGGGTGCAGGCAGTCGTGGCAGCGTACGAGTCCGGCCTGGTACGGCCTGCCGCCGGCGCCTGAGGCGCAGGTCTAGAGGCCCGCGAACAATGCCAGAGGATTGAGTCTCGAGCCATCGGAAGGAGTCACGCATTTGCCCAGCGCCCCCTTTCAGATCGCCAATTGGCGATGATGGGCCGTGTGCAGACCGATGTGGTCACCTGGGCGCGGGAGGCGTTCGACCTCGGGGACGGGGACGTCTCGATCACGCCCGGCGCCCGGGGAGCGCAGGGCCAGGTGTGGCGGCTGGTGGCCGGGCATCGGGTCTTCGCCCTCAAGCAGGTGTTCGCGGGTACGCCTCCCGCGCAGGCAGAGGTAGAGGCCGAGGTCGCCTTCGGGAAGCGGGCCGCCGCGGCGGGAGCCCGGCTGCCGGCGAGCCATCCCGATCGGAACGGGCGATACCTTGTGCCGCTCCCGGACGGCGGGTGGCTGCGGCTCTACGACTGGGTCGACCTGCGGGCCGCCGACCTGGCCGCGGCCGCGGAGGCGCTCGGCGTTCTCCTCGCCCGTCTGCACGGGTGTGCTCCAGTGGCGGACCAGGAGCCGGACGGTGCACCACCTGACCGGTGGTATGAGGTGCCACCGGACGGGGACGGTTGGAGGCCGCTGGTGGCCGCAGCCACTGACGCCGGCATGTCTTGGGCGTCGCGGCTGGCCGCCGCGGTGGACGGCCTGCCCGCCCTGTACGCCCTACTCTCGTCGGCCGACCCGGCCGGGATGCGGCTGTGCCACCGCGACCTGCATCCCGACAACGTGCTCGCCGACGAAGCCGGTGAGCTGGTGGTCGTCGACTGGGAAGACCTCGGGCCCGCGGAACCGGCGCGGGAGCTGGCGTTCACCCTGGTGTCCTGTTTCCACGACGGCGATCCCGACCTCGGCTCGATGCGGCGGGCGTACCGGTCCTACGTAGCTGCAGGCGGACCGGCACGACTGCGCTCGACGGCCGACTTCACGATGCTGATCGCTACCCGGCTGAACTTCCTCAATCTCCAGGTTCGGGTCGCTCTCGACCCGACGACTCTTCCACGCGACCGCAAGTGGGCCGAGTTCGAGATCGACCAGGGGTTGCGCATCCTGCCGACACCGGATCTGACAGCCGCCGTGCTCGATGCCCTCGAGGGACGCCCGCGGACAGACGAACAACTGCCTCCGCCTCGATGAGCCTTCGCCTCCTCAACCAGCGGTCGGCTCGGCCCTGAGCCCCTCGAAGGCGAGGCTGGCCACGATCCGCGCCAGCGAGTCGGGGTCGATCGAGCCGTCCGGCCGGTACCACTCGACGAGCGAGTTCACGGTGCCGAACAGCAACCGGCTGATCAGGTCGGGCGGGATGTCGTCGCGCAGCTCGCCCTCCGCGACCGCCTCCTGCACGAGGGCCGCCACCCGCTCGTCGATCGCGCGGCGTCGCTTGAGCGCGGCCTGCTCGACCGGACTGTTGCCACGCACCCGGAGCAGCAGCGTCACGGCGGGCTGGTGCTCGACCAGGACCCGCACCGACTCCTCCACCGCGGTCCGCAGCCGTTCGGCGGCGCTCGTGCCGGCGGGTGCGTCGACCGCGACCTGGATGGCCTCGTTGAGCCCGTCGAGAGCCTCGTCCAAGGCTGCCGCGAGCAGGTCTTCCTTGCTGTCGACGTGGTGGTAGATCGCCGACTTCGTCAGCCCGAGGTCCTTGGCCAGGTCGCCGATGCTGGTGGCGTCGTACCCCTGCTGGTTGAACAGTGCGATCGCCCGGCGCAGCACCGTCGCCTGGTCGAACCCGGGGCGTCCCCGGCGTCCGGTGCGCGGCGTGTCCCCGACGTCTGTCACCCGTCCACTGTCCCACGGGGCGCGCCCCCGGAGGCCTAGGAGACGAGCGGGAGGGTGGTTGCGTGAGCCGTCGGCAGCTCGACGACCGCGACGAAGGGCGACGTCATCGCCCGCAGCAGGCCGCCGTAGCCGATCCCGAACGCGATCTCGTCGCCCACGACGGCGCCGTGGTCGCCGAGGTCGACGACGAGGTGGTCGCTGCTCGTGCCGAGTACGGCGACACCGGCCGGCGGCACCAAGCCGTCGGGGTCGAGGTCCTGGCGGCCGACCGCCAGGACGCCTTGCCGGACCGTGCCGGTGCGCCGGTGGGACGGCGGGACACCGAAGGCGGCCTGGCCGAGGTCACCCCAGGGCTGCGCCGGCTTGTCCTGGACCTCGATGAGCTCGGCGACCAGGACGACGCCATCGGTCCGCAGACCCGCGACCGGGAGGCGCGTCAGGGGGTCGAGGCCCAGGAGGATCGACTCACCGAGGCGGAGGTCGTCGATGCGGCCGGTGTCGTCGGTCCCGAGCGCCCAGCCCAGGTTGGCCGAGTTGCCACCGGAGACCACCGACAACGGCGCCCCCACGGCTGCCTCGACGTCGGCCGCGAGCGCGGACAGCTCGTGCATCTTGGCCTGGTCCGGGACGACGCCGCTCTGGCAGGCCAGGTTGCTCCCGATGCCGGCCAGGGTCAGGCCGGGCAGGCCGGAGACGGCTCGCGCGAGCGGCACCAGGTCGGCCGAAAGCACCCCCTCCCGGAGGTCGCCGAGCTCCACCATCAGCACGACAGCGTGTGCCGTACCGAGGCGGGTGGCGGCCCGGGAGAGGGCCTCGAGCACCGAGATCTCGGTGTTCAAGCTGGTCGCCGCATGACGTACGACGGCGTCGACCTGGCTGATCATGGGGGAGCGGATCAAGGTGCGTGGTGCGTCGAGGCCGGCGGCCCCCAGGCGCTCGAGGTTCTCGACCCTGGAGTCGCCCAGGCCGCTGGCGCCTCCGGACAGCATGGCCGCACCCACGCCGGGTGAGCCGAGCGAGGCCTTGGTCACGCCGGTCACGCGGATGCCCTGCGGGGCGAGCCGGTCGACGAGGGTGCGGGTGTTGGCCTCGATCGCGCCGAGGTCGATCTCGAGGCGAGGAGCGCTCATCGAAGGCTGGTGACGCGATGTTCCTGGAGGGCTGGGAAGGCATCGAGGACCATGGCGGCCAGCTGGTCGAGCGGGCGGGTGAGCGGGTCGGTCGCGGGCAGCCCGAGGTCGAGCTCGATCTCGTCGATGGCCCTGCCGATCGCGGCGTCGTCGGCCATGCCCTCGTGGTTGACGGTGATGCCGATGACCCGGGTGTCGGCGAAGCTCTCGATCAGGGCGACCTCGCGGGCGACGCTCGGCATCGCGATCATCGGGAAGTCGCCGAGCACGCGGCGTTCCGGAGCGTGCTGCACGATGACTCCGGCGGGGCGGCTGCCGCGCAGGATGTGGGCCGAGGTGAGGTACGCCGGGTGGCTGAGCGCACCCTGGCCCTCGACCACGATGACGTCGGGGTCCTCACCCTCGAAGGCGGCGACGACCTGGTCCTCGACCTCGCCGGAGCAGAACTGCGGGACGAGGGCGTCCAGGGCGACGCCGTACTTGCCGCCCTGCATGATCGTGGTCTGCCCGGTGCCGACCATGACGGCCTTGACGCCGCGTTCGTTGAGGGCCCGCACGAGCAGGGTCGCGGTGGTGCGCTTGCCGACGGCGCCGTCGGTGCCGAGTACGGCGATCCGCGGGCAGGTCACGTCGAAGATGCGGCCGGAGAAGAGCTTGAGGTCCTTCTTGTCCTTGGGGCGGCGCACGTCGGTGATGGTCACGTCGTGCAGCAGGGCGGCCGCCACGAACTCGACGTCGTCGTTGAGGAAGTCGTGGAGGCCGTTGATCACATGCATGCCGTGCGCGATGCCGTCGAGCAGCACGACCCGCTGCGCGGGAGACAGCAGCCCGTCGGCCGGGGCGAGCCCGCAGATCAGGTAGTCGGGGACCTGGCCGGCGTGGGCGAGGGCCTCCGCGAGGCTGCCCAGCACCGGGATCCCGTTGGCGGAGCCGTCGAGCACCGTGCCGGCATCCGCGCCGGCGTGGGTGCTGTCGATGACGCTGAGGACGTCGTACTTCTCCGAGTGCCGGACCAGCCCGTTGGCCGTCTTGCCGTCCTGCTCACCGAACTGGCCCTCGCAGTAGACGACGGCCGTGCTTCCCTCGGGAAGGGACGGGGACAAGTCGGGGACGCGCGACGACACAGACATTGCTGCTCCTCTGAAAGCTCAGAGGAGGCGACGAGACGTGTCCGGGCTGCGGGGCCCAACAGGGGACGAGGCGTCTGCTCTAAGGGTCCGGCAGAAGTGCCAGACGTCTTTGACAGTAGCAGCCGCAGACGCCTCGTCCACGATCGTCGCGCCTCGCCTCAGCGGGGGCCGCCGCCGCTCGGCACGAGCTCCCGGTCGTCCGGAGGGAGGACGGAGTCGACGTCGGCCGGCTCCGCGGGACCATCGACGTTGATGCGGGGAAGCAGCCGGTCGAGCCAGCCGGGCAGCCACCAGTTGCGGTCGCCGAGGAGCTCCATGGTCGCGGGGACGAGCACCATCCGGATGAGGGTGGCGTCGATGAGGACCGCCGCCGCCAGGCCGATGCCGAACATCTTGGCCATCACGTCGTGGCCCAGCGCGAAGGAGACGAAGACCGTGACCATGATCGCCGCGCCGGCCGTGATGACTCGCGCCGACTTGGCGAGCCCGTCGGCGACGGCCAGTGCGTTGTCACCCGTGCGGTCGTACTCCTCCTTGATCCGCGACAGGAGGAACACCTCGTAGTCCATCGAGAGCCCGAACAGGATCGCGAAGATCCCGATGGGCAGCTGGATGGGCACGGGAGTCGCCTCCGGGATGCCGACCAGGTCTCCGAGGCGTCCGCCGCTGACGGCGAGGGCCAGCACGCCGAAGGCCGCGGCGCTGGCCAGCAGGTTCATCACCACTGCCTTGAGGGGCACCAGGACCGAGCGGAAGACCATCATCAGCAGCACGAACGACATCAGCAGCACCCCGCCGAAGAAGAGCGGCAGCCGCGAGGCGACGCCCTGGGTGGTGTCGACGTTGGCCGGTACGACGCCGCCGATGTCGACGACGAGACCGGTGCCGGCCGTGGCCGCCGGGACGGCCTCGTCGCGGAGCAGCTGCACGAGGTCCTCGGTCGCCGAGTCCTGCGGCGACGTCGTGGCGGTCACCGTCAGCACGGCGGTGTCGCCGGCCGCGTTCAGCGGTCGCGGGGCCGACGTACGCCACCCCGTCGACCGAGGCCAGTGCGGTGCCGATCGCGTCAGCGGACCCGAGCAGCTCGCCGTCCGCCGCACCTTGCACCGTGAGCAGCATCGGTGCCGCGTAGCCGGGGCCGAAGCCGTCGGCGAGCAGGTCGTAGGCCTGGCGCGTGGTCAGCGTGGGTGAGGCGTTGCCCGCGTCGGGGAAGCCGAAGCGGATGCCCAGGAAGGGCGCCGCCAGGGCCAGCAGCACGGCCAGCGAGCCGATGGCTGCCCACCACGGGCGGCGCTGGATGAACCGGCTCCAGCGGTACCAGCGGGACGCGTCGTACGAGCGGACGCCCTTGGCTCACGAACGGCACGTGCAGGCGCTCGATGTTGCGGCCGGCGAAGCCGAGGACGGCCGGGAGCAGCGTCACCGACGCCGCCATCACGACCAGCACGGCGAGCACCACGGTGAAGGCGAACCCGTTCATGGCCGGCTGGCCCATCAGCAGGATGCCGAGCATGGAGATGACCACGGTCATCCCGGCGAAGAGCACCGAGCGGCCAGCGGTCGCGATCGCGGTCTGCGTCGCCCGCCGAGGCTCCTGGCCGTCGGCCAGGCTGCTGCGGAACCGCGTGACGATCAGCAGTGCGTAGTCGATGCCGACGCCGATGCCGACCATCGCGGCGGTGTACGGCGCCCACTCCGGTACGTCGACGAACCGGCGGAGCACCTCGCCGAGTGCCATCGCGATGCCGAGGCCGAACAGCGCCGTGAGCAGGGGCAGGCCCATCGCGACCACGGAACCGAAGGTGATCAGCAGGATGATGGCCGCGGCGATCAGGCCGATGCCCTCGGAGCCGGCGGCAACCGTCTGGGACTTGGTCGCGACCGGGCCGCCGACCTCGACCTGCAGCGTCTCGTCACCGGCCGCGAGGATGGGTGCGACCAGCGCCGCCGCCTCGTCGGCCGTGAGCTGGTCGGCCGTCTTGTCGAGGGCGACGTCGGCGTACGCCGTCGTGGCATCGGAGGAGATCTGCCTGGCGCCGTCAGGGGTGAAGGGGCTGGTGACGCTCACGACATGCTCGGCGCGGGCGACCTCGGCCAGGATCGCCTCGAGTCGTTCGCTGAGCCTCCGGCGTGGTCACGCCGGAGTCGGAGTGGACGACCACCTGCATGGTGTCGCCCGCCTTCTGCGGGAAGCTGTCCTCGAGCGTGTTCGAGACGCGTTGCGACTCCGAGCCCGGTTGGAGGTAGTCCTGCTTGAACTCCCCTCCGAAGGCGCCGGCCAGCGCGAAGGCGCCGACCAGCGCGGCGACCCAGGCCAGCACCACCAGTCGGCGGTGCCGGAAGCACCCATCAGCGAGACGTACCAGCATCGTGACTCCTTCAGAGGTCGAGAAGCGTGTGCCTTCGACGCTAGGAAGTAGCGACCCTCGGCACGATGGGGCTGGCAGTACGCCGCAGGGGGGCTAGCACCCCACGTCGTGCGGGTCAGCACGACCTCGCTCGGGTGGATTCGTCAGTAGAGTCGTAGGAATGGCCCTGCGCCTGGTCGTCGCCGACGACAACTACCTGGTCCGAGAAGGACTCGCCGCGCTCCTGGCCGAGGTCGAGGAGATCGAGGTCGTGGCGATGGCGGCCGACCCGCCGTCGCTCCTCGATGCGGTGGAGGAGACCTCGCCGGACGCGGTGCTGACGGACATCCGGATGCCACCGACCTTCACCAACGAAGGCATCGAGGCGGCCAAGCGGATCCGTGCGGAGCATCCCGGAGTGGGCGTGGTGGTGCTGTCGCAGTACGTCGAGGAGGACTACGCCTTCGAGCTGCTGGTCGACGGTGTGACCGGCCTCGGCTACCTCCTCAAGGAGCGGGTCAGCGACGTCGACGAGCTGGTCCGGGCGCTGCGCGAGGTGAGCAAGGGTGGCTCGGTGCTGGACCCGAAGGTCGTGGAGGCGCTGGTGGCACGCAAGGGCGCCCTCGACGGACCGCTTGCCGGCCTCACCGACCGGGAGCGCGAGGTCCTGCAGGCGATGGCGACCGGTCGCAACAACGCCACCATCGCCACGACCCTGTTCATGAGCGAACGGGCCGTGGAGAAGCACATCGGCGCGGTGTTCCAGAAGCTCGGGCTGGTCGACGAGCAGGCGACGAACCGGCGCGTGATGGCGGTCCTCGCCTATCTGGAAGCCAGCGGTCCCAGCCGGTCAGACCCCAGCCGATCAGACCTAGCACGATGAGGCCGGCGGACCTGTACCAGCGTGGGACAGGTCGCGCGATCGTCATCCTGGGTCTGGTGACCTTCGTCCTCGGCGTCTACGTGGTCGTCGTGCTGGGCGGTGGGGTGCTGATCGGCCGCACCGACTCGCCGAGTCCGGCTCTGTCGGTGCTCGCCACCACCGTCGTCGCGCTGGCTTTCGCCCCCGTGCAGAGCGCGCTCGAACGCGCCGCGCTGCGGATGGCGACGCCGTACGACGTCCTGACCAGGTTCACCGAGAGCCTCGGCGAGGACGGGTCGGAGGATCTCCCCGCCCGCATGTCGCGGCTCCTCGCGCAGGGTACGGGCGCTCAGTGGGCACAGGTCTGGCTCGTGGTGTCCGGGAACCTGGCGCATGGCCGGACGCTGGCCGCCCGCCATGGATGGACTCAGCGATGGACTGACGCGTGGACGAGCTCGAGGTCGGCTCTGATGGTCTGCGCACGTTGCCGGTCCAGCACGGCGACCGGGTGCTCGGTGAGCTGCGGCTCCAGGAGCGGCCGGGACTGCCGCTGACAGCCGTGGAGGAACGGCTGTTCGCCGACCTCGCCGTCCCAGGCCGGTCTCGTGCTGAGGCTGGTGGGGCTGCGGGCCGAGCTGGAGGACCGTCACCACGACCTCCGGGCACGCACCCACGAGCTCGAGACCTCGCGCGGTCGGCTGATCGAGGCCCAGGACGCCGAACGCAGCCGCCTGGAGCGCGACATGCATGACGGCGCGCAACAGCACCTGGTGGCCCTGGCCGTGAACCTGCGGCTCGCCCAGGTCGTCGCGGCGCGGTCACCGGACCGGGCGAACCAGGTCCTGGCCGAGCAGGCCGGCGCGGCCCGGCTCGCCATCGACACCCTGTCGTCGTTGAGCCGCGGCATCTACCCGCAGATGCTCTCGGAGCGAGGACTTGTCGCCGCCCTGCGGTCCGGGGTCGCCGCCAGCCCGGTCCCGGTCACCGTCGACGCCGAGGACGCCGGGCGGCCGGCGCCGCTGCTGGAGGTGGCGTTCTACTTCTGCTGCATGGAGGCGATCCAGAACGCCGCCAAGCACTCCGGGGCGTCCCGGGTGACGGTGCTGCTGCGCCAGGACGGCGGGCGCTGGCGCCTCGACGTCACCGACGACGGCTCCGGCTTCGACCAGGCAGGCGCGCTCGCCGACGCTGCGGGCGCTGGGCTGATGAACATGAGAGACCGCCTCGACGCCGTCGGCGGCAGCGTGACGATCGCCTCGTCGGCGGGCTCCGGTACGACGGTCAGCGCCGTCGGTCCCGCAGCGCGCCGAGGAGCGCTGAGATGCGCTCGCGCCTCGCCTGGGCAGTCGTCGCGGTCACGACGGTCGCGTTCATCCTGGACACGGTCTTCACCGCGGCTCACCGCCCCCTGCTGAGCGAGGCCACGTGGGCGGACCACGGGTGGCCGCTCGCCCCCCTGGCGGGGACGTTGTACGCGGTGATGGGAGCCCTCATCATCTCGCGCTACCCGAGGCACCGGCATGGGCTGGCTGCTGTGCGCGGCGAGCCTGCTGTCGGTGACCCTGGCGACCGATGCCTACAGCACGTGGGTGCTCGACGGGGGCGGTCCCGGCTCTGCGCACTGGGCCCATGTCGCCGCCTGGGCGGGCCCGTTGCTGGGCTGGCCGGCCTTCACCGCGCAGATCATCGTCTTCCTGACCGCACCCGACGGTCACCTGCTCTCGCGCCGGTGGCGCTGGGCCGCGTGGGTTGCCCTGGTCGGCCTGACCTTGCACACGCTCGGGACGCTGACGATCCGTCCCGGGCGAGGTCGTGGTGGGCGAGGACTTCGGCAACCGGGCAGTGTCCTTGCCGCTCCTCACGGTCGGCTGGATGCTCGTCGCGGCCGCACTCATCGCCTCGGTGGTGTCCTTGGTGCTCCGGCTGCGGCGGGCCACGGGCGAGGAGCGGCTGCAGCTGCTCTGGATCGCGTCGGCCGCCGCGATGCTGGCGCTCGGAGTGGTGTGCATCCTGGCCATCCCGCGCATCCAGGGGGAGGAGGGGACGTGGCTGGCGGCGCTGCCGCTGCGCATGGCCCAGCTGGCGGTGCCCGTGTGCGTGGCGGTCGCGGTCCTTCGACACCGGTTGCTCGCGATCGACCTGATCCTCAACCGGGCCTTGGTGTTCGCACTCGCCACCGGCGTGGTCGCGGTGGGATACGTGGTGGTCGTGGTGCTGGCCGGCGCGGCCGTCGGCGGCAGCACCGAGGGCTTCTGGCCGTCGCTGCTGGCGACCGCCGTCGTGGCCCTCGCCTTCCAGCCCGTGCGCGGGCGGGTCGTGAGGATCGCCGACCGGCTGGCCTTCGGCGCCGCGGCCGCGCCGTACGAGGCGCTGGCCGAGTTCAGCCGCCGCCTGGGCGAGAGCCCCGACCCGTCGGCCCTGCTGCCGGCTGTCGCCGACGCCGCGGGACGTGCCGTCAATGCCCATCACGTGACGGTCAGGCTCCACGTCGAGGCGGAGCCGGACGAGACGGCGACCTGGGGCCCGACCGCCGACGGCGGTGATCTGGTCGAGGTGCTGGTGGCCGACGGCGCCGGAGCTCTCGGCTGCGTCGAGGTGACGATGCCCCCCGGACACGCGCTGCGTCCTCATCAGCAGCGGCTCCTGCGCGACCTCGCCGAGCAGACCGCGCTGGCTTTCCGCAACGCACGCCTGACGGCCGAGCTGTCCGGCGACGTCGATCGGCTCGCGCGGCGTACCGAGGACCTGGCCGAGTCGCGCCGGCGCCTGATCAGCGCGGGGGACGCCGAGCGGAGCCGGCTCGAGCGGGCCATCAGCCGTCAGGTGACGCCTCACCTGGCGCCACTCCCGGACCAGCTGCGCACGCTCGCGGTGGACGCGCACGGCGCGGCGCACGGTTGGCGACCCGGCTGCCCAGATCATCAGCCTGGCCGGACTCGTGGTCTCGCTGAACACGGCGCTGGAGGCGCTGCGGGAGATCACCCGGGGCGTGTACCCGGCCCAGCTCCAGCGGTCCGGCCTGCCGGCGGCTCTGGCCTCCCTCGTCGGACGGGCAGGGGGCGAGGGTCGTCTGGTGGTCGACGCGTCGGCGGTCGCGCGACGCTTCCACCCGCGCGTCGAGGCCGCGGCGTACTTCTGCGCTGCCGAGGCGACGCGCGACCTCGACGAGCCCGTCGTCCTGCGACTGTCGGTGCGGGGCGAGCACCTGGAGCTGGTGGTGACCGGTCGTGACAGGGGCGGGATGTCCCGCGACGACATCCGCGACCGGGTGGAGTCAGCGGGCGGCTCGGTGGCGTTCACGGAGGACGGCGGGCTTGCCGTCGTCGAGGTTCAGCTGCCGGACCACACCGCCTCGAGCCGGTCCGGCCCGAACGCCGCCTTGGTGACGTAGCCCGCCGCTCCCGACTCGGCCACGAAGGACTCGCCGGCCTCGTCGTCGTACGTCGACAGGAGCAGCACCACGATCCCCGGGTGGCGGCCGAGCAGCCGGCGCGTCGCCTCGAGCCCGTCGATGCCGGGGAGGTTCACGTCCATCAGCACCAGCTGCGGGAACGTGACGGCTGCGACCTCGAGGGACTCCTCCCCGGAGACCGCCCGGCCGACGACCTCGAAGCCCGGGGTCTCCGCCACGACGGAGCCCATGGCGCGCAGGAACGGCTCTTGGTCGTCGACCAGCAGGACCCGCACCAGCGCCACGTCGGCGTCACCTCCGGGGCCGAGTCTCGCCCGCGGGCGAGGACGTGCGGCAGGGGGTCAGCCACACCACCGCCGGTGCTAGCCCACCAGGAGACCTTCTCGGCGCCCCACGACGGCGGACAGCACGACGGTGGCGGCCGCCGCGAGCAGCGTGAGCGCGATGATCGCGCTGCTCTTGACCACCACGAAGTCGACCGTCGACAAGGACAGCAGCAGCCACAGCGTGATGGTCCCCTTGATCGCGATGACCACGCCCCACAGCAGCGTGAGCTGCCGGAAGAGCCGGCGCATCCTCGGCCGCGCAGCGAGCGCGGAGTCGACCGGGTAGAAGTCCGGGGCGATCCGGGCCACGATCGGTCGAGCGGTCCACACCGACGCGACGAAGACGGTCGCGACGACTGCGTCGACGACGACCGGTTGCACGAAGTAGACGAAGGTGTTGCCGGTGGCGAGCGTGAAGCCCGTCTTGACGGCCATGATCCCCAGGGCCAGGACGAGCAGCCCGGACACCGGCCGCCGGGTGAGTCGTCGCCAGCACAGGGCGCCGATCATCCAGCCGAGCGCGACGATCAGCGCCGTGTCGACGCTGAAGACCAGCATCGCCGCGCAGAACAGCCCGGCTGGCGCGACCACGGCGGTGGCCAGGCTCGCGCCCGTGCGAGCAACGATCGCCTTGAGCTGCGGGCGTGCCGGCGGCACGCCCTCGTCGGCGCAGGCTTGGTCAGGGGCGTGAACGATGGTCATCTGCTGCGGCCCGCCCTCGGCTGACAACAGCCGGATGTCTGGGTGTGCACCGAGGACGACGGAGCAAGAGCTCTTCGTACGGGGAACCCTCGGCGCTGCCAGCCTACCCGCTCGCCGCGTGGGGGCCCCGCTGTCCGTCGAGCACCCACGGCTCCCCGTCGCCGTGGCGGTCGGCCACGACGCCGTGGAGGTCGCCGTCGACGGCCGTTCCTGGGGCCGCGAGGCGCTCGAGGTGCGCCGCCAGCGCATCGGCCACGGCCGCTCTGACGTAGGCGTCGCCCACGGGGAGGCCGAACGGTGGCAGGACGAAGAAGGCCAGCGGCTGACCGCACAAGCATCGGTACTGCTCCATGACGTGCTCCTGGTCGTTGAGAAGAGGCCCGGAGCGTGCGCCGACCGAGGTGGCCCAGGCATCGGGACGCCACCTCAGATCGGCACCAGGGCGACTCATCCGGCAGAGACCAGGTCGTCGCCGTCCCGCTCGTCCACGTCGGCCGGCTGCGGGTCCGGCTGGTCGGCGTGCCGCACGTGCCAGACCAGCATGAGCAGGGTGGCGACGACGTAGAACGAGTGCAGGAACCAGATCGGACCGAGCGGCAGGCTGAACACGTAGACGGAGTAGACCGCGTTCCCGATGGTGGCAAGCACCAGGTTCCCGCGGCTGTAGGAGTCCAGGTCCCTGGTCCGGAACGCCTTGACCAGCATCGGCAGGTAGCTGCCGACGAAGAGAGCGGTCGAGACCGAGCCGGCCAGCACGGCGACGTCCATCGGTCCCACCTCCTCTCCGGTCCTCGTGCTTCGACGAGGCAGGAAGCTACGAACCGTGCCGGGGCGCGGACATGAGGAAGGCACCTCGAGCGACTCGTGCCGGGCGAGCCCCGACGCAGCGAGGTGCGAGACTCCGGCGACAGGACGCTCAGGAGCCGACGCCCAGCCGGTGCGCGATCCGGGCAGCGTCCTGCCGTCCTTTGACGTCGAGCTTGCGCAGGATGTTGGAGACGTGCACCGAGGCCGTCTTGACGCTGATGAACATCTCCTGGGCGATCTCCCGGTTGCTGTGCCCCGCAGCCAGCGCCAGCAGTACCTCGCGCTCCCGCCCGGTGAGGTGGTAGGCGGCCAGCGGGTCGCCCTCGGGGCGGCTCGACGACAGCGGGCAGCAGGTCGACGCGGTACCACGTGGCCAGCGACCCGCACTCCTCGACCAACCGCGACGCGTCGAGCGCCACCGCGGCCGCGTGCGCGGCCCGCAGCGCGCCGAGCGAGTCCGCAGTGACCCCGCCGGCCAAGCGCGCCTCGGCCTCCCGCCAGCGCGCGTACGCCGACCGGAACGGCCGGCCCAGGCCCGTCCAGGCGTCCGCCGAGCCGGCCCACGCCTCGGCTGTGGCCGTGACGTCGCGAGGCGCGTCGAGCCGGCCGAGCTCGGCCTGCACCCACAGGGCAAGGGCCGCGTCGTCGGGTTGGCCGCCGGCACCGGGGTGGCGACGCATGGACTCCAGGGCAGCCAGCAGGCGCCGTCGCTGTGACTCCCGGAGCGTGCGGGCCCGGTGGTCACGGTGCACGGCGGCCGAGTCGGCCAGCGCCCGCAGCCCGAGCGCCACCAGCGCCGTGGCGAACGCCTCGTCGTCGGTGCCCGCCACGAGCTCGAGACCGTCCAGCACGACGTCGTACGCCGCGCCCGGCCGTCCTGCCCAGAGCTCGACCTCCGCGGCGGTCTCGAGGACCTCCCGGAGCCAGGCGACCGGCGCGCTCTCGACCTCGACCACGAGGCGCGCCTGCTCGCAGCGTTCCCAAGCGGTGGTGAGGTCGCCGCTCGTCATCGCGATGCGGGCGGCCGTACGGAGCACGGGGGCGGCCTGGATGCCCCGCGGGTGGCGGGCCAGCGCCTCTTCGACGAGCTCGCGCGCCTCGGCGTACCGGCCGGCCTCGACCAGCTGCTCGCTCACGTTGTGCAGCAGCAGGCTGCCCTGCTGTCGCTCCTGCCCGACCCTGGTCAGCTCGCCGATGCCGACCCGGGCCAGCTCCACGGCATCGCCGAGCAGGCCGGCCATACCGAGGACGTGGCTGAGGTTGACGTAGGCCGCTCCCAGGTCCTGCGGGTCCTGGCCCTCTCGCGCGATGGCGAGCGCCTCCCTGAGCAGGGCAACGCCCTCGTCGAGCCGGCCGCGGAGCGCGGCGACGCAGCCCTGCGCGTTGAGGGCCAGACCGATCTCCCGGCGGGCCCCGATCGCACGCGCGATGCGCAGAGCCTCGGCGGCCGCCTCCTCGGCCTCGTCGAGGCGAGACCATCCGGCGGCGAGCAGGGCCAGGCCCGCCTGGATACGAGCCGCGAGGACGCTGGTCTCGTCCGGCGGCAGCAGGGCGAGCGCGTCCTGGAAGGCCCGGTGGGCGGCGTCGCCACCGCCCCTGCGGAACAGGATCCAGCCGGTGCGTGCCGCGGCGGTGGCGCGCACGGTGTCCGTGGTCGCAGCAGCGCGCACGCGCTCGAGCAGCGGCAGCGCCGCGTCTGCCTCGTCGGCCAGGTCGGCGGCCTCGGCGGCGAGCAAGGTGAGCCCGACGACGTCGAGCTCGTGCGGCACCTGCTGGACGAGCTCGAGCACGTTCCGGTACGCCGCCCAGGCGTCGCTGAAGGCGTCCATCCGCGTGTACGCCTCGCCCGCCCGCACCCACGCCGCGAGCGCGCGTTCCAGCTCACCGACCGCGTGCCAGTGCCGGGCCATCTCCCCGATGACCCCCGGGAAGCGTTCCACGTCGGCGGCCAGGGCCTCGGCGGCGGCCAGGTGGAGCCGGGTGCGCTCGCCCGGCATCAGGCCGCCCTCCAGCACCTCGCGGAACGCCGGATGGTGGAAGTCGACCCGCAGGTCGTCGTCGACCTCCACCACGTGGGCGTCCACCGCAGGTCGCAGCGCCACGTCCAGCTCCTCGGCGGTCAGCCCCGTCGTACGGGTCAGCAGCGACAGCGACGCGCGCCGGCCGATCACGGCGGCCGCGCCCAGCACGCCGCGAGTGCGGTCGGGCAGGCTCGTCAGCCGGCTGTGGAGCAGGTCGTGCAGGTTGGCCGGGAGGGGCGAGCCCTCGCGGGCGGTGAGGGCCAGCTGCTCGACGAACAACGGGTTGCCGGCCGAGCGGGCGACCACGTCGGCCAGCAGGCCTGCCTCCGGCTGCTCGCCACGCAGCTGCGTCACCAGGGCGGCGGTGTCGGCCTCGTCGAGCCGTTCCAGCGGCAGCCGCTCGACGTGCCACAGGCGTCCGAGCTCGGCCAGCCAGGGCACCAGCCGGTCGTCGCCGACGACGTCCGTGCGGTGGGTCAGCACCACCAGCACGCGCTCGTCGACCAGGTTCGTGGCCAAGAAGGCCAACAGGTCCAGGGTCGAGCGGTCGGCCCACTGGACGTCCTCCACCACGTGTACGACGGGACGGTGTGCGGAGAGCCGTCCCAGCAGCCCCAGCACCGCCTGGAAGAGCCGGAGCCGGGACCCCAGGGCGGTGGCGGGATCGGTGCCGCCGGCCGCGCCGGGGGCGTCGGGCAGCAGCCTGGCCAGCTCGGGCGACCGGGCCAGCTCCTGGGCGACGACGCCGGAGCGGTTGCGTCGCAGCGCCTGCGTGAGGGCGGCGTACGGCAGGGGCTCGCCGACGACCGGCACACAGCCGCCGGCGAAGGCGACCGCGTCCGCCTGCGCGAGGAACTCGCGGACGAGACGGGTCTTGCCGACGCCGAGCTCACCCGACACGACCACCGCCGACGGTTGACCGGCGGCGGCACGCGTGAGGGCGGCGCGGAGGGAGGCGAGTGCGACCTCGCGTCCGAGGAACGGGCCGCCCGAGGGCTCGGCCATGCACTCATGATGCGCCCTCCACCGGCTCCCGTCACCCGGGAATGCGGCGTCGGCGACGTCTGAGGCGGTCGGTCGCCCATCTGAGGTGGGTTCCCGATGCCCGCGGCACCGCCGCGCTCCTAGCGTCCGACGTACTGCTCGCCCGTCCGGTCGAGCGCACCACACGAGAGGAACACCAGCATGTCCCGCAACCGCACCGCCGCACCGCAAGGTCCTCGAGGCCGTCACGGGCGTCACGGGTTGGCCGCCGCCGTCGTCACCTCCGGCATCCTGGTCGTCGGCCTGGCCTCCGGCTCGTCGGCGGTCCTCGAGCCCGGCACGCCCGCCAAGGATGTCACCGTCGGGCTCGACAACGACAACGCCGCCAACCCGTTCATCCAGCCCCCGGGTGTCACGGCCAAGCAGCACATGGACAACACCGACGTGCTCTTCGGCCGCGACAACGACGACCTGCTCATCGGCAAGCTCGGCGGCGACACGCTCCTCGCCGGCGCCGACGACGACATCCTCATCGGCGGACCGGAGAAGGGGCAGGCGCCGAACAGCGATGTCCTGGTCGGCGACACCGGCGACGACATCAACATCTGGGCGCCCGGTGACGGCAGCGACGCCTACATCGGGAACGAGGACAAGGACACGATGATCTTCGCGCCGTTCGTCGAGAACACCGACGGCTCGCTGCTCATCACCCGGAGCTACGGACGCAAGATCCCGCACGTGAAGATCGACGCCCAACCGGCGTTCACCTGCACCGTCGTGCCGGTGCCGGCGGCGGAACGGCTCGGCGCGCAGTTCCTGGTGCGCTTCAACGTCAACGGGACCCCGGTCGTGACCGTCCGCCAGAAGGACGTGGAGAAGGTCTTCTGCCCGAGCCCGGAGGCCGGCAAGGCCGTCCGTCGCGCGGCTGGACGGCGACGACCCCACCACCTTCCGCACCGTGTCCCTGGACCGGGTCACCGGCACCGTCGGCGCGATCCTCGCGCCGGCATCGTGAGGGAGGAGGGTCATGACCAGGCCCGTCACCAGGCCCGTCACGGGCCCGTGCACGAGCGGCGGGCGGTCGTCATCGGGGGCAGCATCGCCGGCATCCTGGCCGCCCAGAGCGCTCCGCGAACACGTCGACCAGGTGGTCGTCCTCGACCGCGACGACATCCCGAGCCGCCCCGAGCAGCGCGGCGGCGTACCCCAGGGGCGCCACGCACACGGGCTCCTGGCCCGTGGCCTCCAGGTCGTCGAGGAGCTGTTCCCCGGGGCGACGGACGCCCTCGTGAAGCGCGGGGCTCAGCTCGCCGACGTCGGTCACGACGGCGTGTGGTGCTTCACCGAGAGGCCACTCGCGCCGTTCGACACCGAGATGCGGATGCTGATGGTGAGCCGGCCGCTCCTGGAGTGGTCCCTGCGCCAGCGGCTGCTCGCCGACCCGCGGGTCGAGCTGCGCGAGGACGCCTCGGCGCTCGACCTGCGGTTCTCCGGCGACGCCCAGCGGGTGGACGGCGTGGTGGTCCAGGACCGCGACGGCGGCGAGTCGGTGGTCCTCGACGCCGACCTGGTGGTGGACGCGACGGGCCGCGCTTCCCGGACGCCCGAGTGGCTGGCGAGGCGTGGCTTCCCGGTACCGGTCGAGGAGGTACGTCGCGTCGACAAGCGGTACGCCACCCGCCGGTTCGTCTCGGGGCCGCGACACCCCGGCAGCCGTGGTGGTCGGGCCCGGCCCGGGGCTACCGCGAAGCGGGATAGCGCTGCAGGTCGAGGGCGGTCAGCACGTGGTCAGCCTGATGGGCATGCTCGGTGGCCGCCCGCCGGTCGAGGCCACCGAGTGGCGGGCCTACGCCCGCTCGCTCGCCCACCCGGCGCTGGCCGAGCTGCTCGACACCATGGCCCCTCTCGACGAGGCTGTCAGCTACCGCTTCCCGGCCAACCGCCGGCGGCGCTACGAGCGCCTCGATCGCTTCCCCGAGGGGTTGTTCGTCACCGGCGACGCGCTGTGCTCGTTCGACCCGGCGTACGGGCACGGCATGACGGTCGCGGCCCTCGAGGCGCTGGAGCTGTCCCGCGTGCTGGCCGACGGCGGTGAGGACCTGTCCCGACGGTTCCATCGCCAGGCCGCCCGGCACGTCGACACGCCGTGGACCATCGCCACGGGTCAGCTGCCGGACGAACGCGGCCGGGTGGCTCCCGGTAATCGGCTGTTCGGTGCCTACCTGCGGATGCTGCTGCGCGCCGGCGCCGACGACCCTCAGCTCGCCCACGCCTTCGCGCGGGTCAGCCACCTGGTCGACCCGCCGACGACGCTGACGACGTTCGCCCGAGTCTCGCGGGTGCTCACCGACTCGGCGGTCCGAAGGACGGGCGCCGCGAGGGGTGCGCCCGTCGTCGTGAACGCCGGCTGACCGTCTCGACCCGGACCCGGGCCGCGGCCCGGCGTACAGTTCCGCGCCATGGACCAGCGCCGCGGCCGATCGGCGACGATGGCCGACGTGGCGGCGCTCGCGCAGGTCTCCCACCAGACGGTCTCGCGGGTGGTCAACGGCGACAGCGGGGTCCGGGCCGAGACGGCACAGCGGGTCAGCGACGCGATCCGGGAGCTGGGCTACCGCCCCAACATCGCCGCCCGCCTCCTGGCGTCCAGCCGCTCGCGCACGGTCGGCGTGATGACGTGGGGGAGCAGCCAGTTCGGGCCGTCCCAGGTCGTGCTCGGTCTGGAGAATGCCGCCCGCGACGCCGGCTACCGGCTGTCGTTCGTCTCGCTCGTGGAGACCGACGCCGAGGCTGTGCAGTCGGCGTTCGACCTGCTGATGGAGAACCGGCCCGAGGCGCTGGTCGTGGTCGTCCCGCACGAGACCGTGAGCCGGATCGCCCAGGACCTCGCGTCCGACGTACCGACCGTGGTGCTGGAGGGCGACCTCTCCCGTACGCCGCTCACGGCCGGCGTCGACAACGCGCAGGGCGCGCGCCTGGCCACCCGCCACCTCCTCGACCTCGGGCACACCTCGGTGGTGCACCTCGCGGGCCCGCCCGGGTGGACCGAGGCCGCGGCGCGCACCGAGGGGTGGCGGTCGGAGCTCCAGGAAGCCGGCCTCGACGTGCCGCCGCTGCGCTGGGGTGGCGACTGGTCGGCCCGCAGCGGCTACCGCGCCGGCCTGGCGCTGGCCCGCGAGAAGGACCTGACCGCGGTCTTCGCCGCCAACGACCAGATGGCGCTGGGGCTGTGCGCCGCACTGCGCGAGCACGGCCGCCGGGTGCCCGACGACGTGAGCATCGTCGGCTTCGACGACCTGCCCGAGGCGGAGTTCTTCGCCCCGCCGCTGACGACCGTGCGTCAGGACTTCGCGGAGCTGGGCCGGCGGGCGATGGTGCTCGTCGAGCGGGTGCTCGCCGGCGACGCTCGACGCCGCGGTCGACCTGGTGCCGACCACGCTCGTGGTCCGGGCCTCCACCGCCCCGCCCGCCCGCTGAAACACCGATTCGTCTGCGGTTTACCGCGGGTTGTCCTCGCTCAGCGACGCAGACGAATCGGCTTGACGCGTGCGATGTGAGCGCTCACACTGGCATGTGAGCGCTCACATCTCACCTCAGGAGGCCCTGTGACTGACGACCCGGTGACCATCGGCGTCGACTACGGCACCCTCTCGGGACGTGCGGTGGTGGTCCGCGTCAGCGACGGCGAGGAGCTCGGCTCCGCGGTCCTCGACTACCCCCACGCCGTGCTCGACCGGTCGCTGCCCGCCGACCTCGCCGGGGCCGACGTACGCCTCGGGCCCGACTGGGCGCTCCAGGTGCCGGCCGACTACGTCGCCGTGCTGCGCACGGCCGTGCCCGCGGCCCTGGCCGACGCGGGCGTCGACCCCGGCCGGGTCATCGGGATCGCCACCGACTTCACCGCCTGCACCATGGTGCCGACGACCGCCGACGGCACGCCCCTCTGCGAGCTGCCGGCCCACGCCGCCGACCCGCACGCCTACGTCAAGCTCTGGAAGCACCACGCCGCGCAGCCGCAGGCCGACCGGATCAACGAGCTGGCGCGCAAGCGCGGCGAGGCCTGGCTGCCGAGGTACGGCGGGCTGATCTCCTCCGAGTGGGAGTTCGCCAAGGGCCTCGAGCTGCTCGAGGAGGCGCCGGCGCTCTATGCCGAGATGGCGTACTTCGTCGAGGCCGCCGACTGGATCGTCTGGCAGCTGTGCGGCAGCTACGTCCGCAACGCCTGCACCGCCGGCTACAAGGGCATCTACCAGGACGGCACCTACCCGACCCGCGCCTTCCTGGCCGAGCTCGACCCGGGCTTCGCGACCTTCGTCGAGGACAAGCTCGACGCCCCGATCGGCCAGCTGGGGGCAGCGGCCGGCACCCTCACGGCCGAGGCCGCGGCCTGGACGGGGCTTCCCGAAGGCATCGCCGTCGCCGTCGGCAACGTCGACGCGCACGTGACCGCACCGGCCGCGGACGCGATCGGCGTCGGCCAGATGGTCGCGATCATGGGCACCTCGACCTGCCACGTGATGAACAGCGACACCCTGCGCGAGGTCCCCGGCATGTGCGGCGTCGTCGACGGCGGCATCACCGCGGGCCTGTGGGGCTACGAGGCCGGGCAGTCCGGCGTCGGCGACATCTTCGGCTGGTTCGTCACCACGCAGGTCCCGCACGCGTACGCCGCCGAGTCGGCCGAGCGCGGCATCTCCGTCCACGAGCTGCTCACCGAGAAGGCCGCCACGCAGGCCATCGGCGAGCACGGCCTCGTCGCCCTCGACTGGCACCTCGGCAACCGTTCGGTGCTGGTCAACCACGAGCTGTCGGGCCTCGTCGTCGGCCAGACCCTGGCCACCCGCCCCGAGGACACCTACCGCGCGCTGCTCGAGTCGACGGCGTTCGGGACCCGGATGATCGTGGAGACCTTCCAGGCCTCCGGCATCCCGGTCACCGAGCTGGTCGTCGCCGGCGGGCTGCTGAAGAACGAGCTGCTCATGCAGATCTACGCCGACGTGCTCGACCTGCCGCTGTCGACCATCGACTCGGCCCAGGGCCCGGCGCTCGGCTCGGCGATCCATGCCGCCGTCGCCGCCGGCGCCTACCCCGACGTCGCCACGGCCGCGCACGCCATGGGCCGTGTCAACCGCGGCGTCTTCCAGCCCGTGCGAGGCCAACGTCGCGGCGTACGACGAGCTGTACGCCGAGTACCGCGCGCCTCCACGACCACTTCGGCCGGGGCGGCAGCGACGTGATGCAGCGCCTGAAGGCCATCCGCAGAAGGGCACTGCGACAAGAGGGGGCCCCATGACCCGCACCATGCACAACACGATCGCCGACCTGCGTGCCCAGGTCGCCGCGCTGCACACCGAGCTGACCCGCAACAACCTCGTCGTCTGGACGGCGGGCAACGTCTCCGCCCGGGTTCCCGGCGAGGACCTGATGGTGATCAAGCCCAGCGGCGTCTCCTACGACGAGCTGTCGGCCGACGCGATGGTCGTGTGCGACCTCGACGGCAACCTCGTGAGGTTCGGCTGACGGCGACCGCCAGCCGAGCAGCGACACGGCCGCGCACGCCTACGTCTACCGGCACATGCCGGAGGTCGGCGGCGCCGTGCACACCCACTCGACGTACGCCACCGCGTGGGCCGCCCGCGGCGAGGCGATCCCGTGCGTGCTGACGATGATCGCCGACGAGTTCGGCGGCGAGATCCCCGTCGGCCCGTTCGCGCTGATCGGCGACGACTCCATCGGCCGGGGCATCGTGGAGACGCTGCGGGGGAGCCGGAGCAAGGCCGTGCTGATGCGCAACCACGGCCCCTTCACCATCGGCAAGGACGCGCGCTCGGCCGTCAAGGCCGCCGTGATGGTCGAGGACGTCGCCCGCACCGTCCACGTCGCCCGCCAGCTCGGGGAGCCGGTCGCGATGGCCCAGGCCGACGTCGACTCGCTCTACGACCGCTACCAGAACGTCTACGGCCAGATCTCACGAGCACAGGGGGCCGCGCGATGACCACGCCGGACGACTCGAAGGAGGTCTGGTTCCTCACCGGGAGCCAGCACCTCTACGGACCCGAGGTCATCGACCAGGTCACCGCCAACGCCGCCGACATCGTGCGCGCCCTGGACACCTCGGCCGAGGTGCCCGGTCCGCGTCGTCGCCAAGCCCGTGCTCACCGAGACCGCCGCGATCCGGCGCGCCCTCATCGACGCCGAGTCCGACGACGCCTGCGTCGGCGTGATCGCGTGGATGCACACCTTCAGCCCCGCCAAGATGTGGATCACCGGGCTCGACCACCTGCGCAAGCCGCTGCTGCACCTGCACACGCAGGCCAACCAGGCGCTGCCGTGGGCCGAGATCGACATGGACTTCATGAACCTCAACCAGGCCGCCCACGGCGACCGGGAGTTCGCGGCGGTCCAGACCCGCCTCGGCATCGCGCGCAAGACCGTGGCCGGCCACGTCGACGATCCCGAGGTCGCCCGCCGGGTCGGCGTCTGGGCCCGCGCCGCCCTCGGGCGCGCCGAGATGGCCACGATGAGGCTGGCGCGCTTCGGCGACAACATGCGCAACGTCGCCGTCACCGAGGGCGACAAGGTCGAGGCCGAGCGACGCTTCGGCGTCTCGGTCAACACCTGGGGAGTCAACGACCTGGTCGCGGTCGTCGACGAGGTGACCGACGCCGACATCGACGCGCTCGTCTCGGAGTACGCCGACACCTACGACGTCCAGGGCGACCTGCTGCCCGCGGGCGACCGCCACGAGTCGCTGCGCTACGGCGCCCGCATCGAGCTGGGCCTGCGGGCCTTCCTCACCGACGGCGGCTTCACGGCGTTCACCACCAACTTCGAGGACCTCGGCGGCCTTCGGCAGCTGCCGGGCCTGGCGGTCCAGCGGCTGATGGCCGACGGCTACGGCTTCGGTGGCGAGGGCGACTGGAAGACCTCGGTCATGCTGCGCACCCTCAAGGTCGTCGCCGGCCACGGGGAGGGGGCCCTGCCCGGCGGCACGTCGTTCATGGAGGACTACACCTACCACCTGGTTCCCGGCGAGGAGAAGATCCTCGGCGCGCACATGCTCGAGGTCTGCCCGTCCATCGCGGAGGGACGGCCGAAGCTGGAGATCCACCCGCTCGGGCATCGGCGGTCGCGAAGACCCGGTCCGGCTGGTCTTCGACGCGGCCGCCGGCCCGGGCGTCGTCCTCGGCATCGCCGACCTGGGCGACCGGTTCCGCTTCGTGGCCAACGAGATCGACGTCGTACCTCCCGACGAGCCGCTTCCCCGGCTTCCGGTCGCGCGTGCGGTCTGGCGGCCGCAGCCCGACCTCCGCACCTCCACGGAGGCCTGGCTGACGGCCGGGGGACCGCACCACACCGTGCTGTCGACCGCCCTCACGACCGAGCACCTCGACGACCTGGCCGAGATGACGGGTACCGAGCTGGTCCTCATCGACTCGGGCACCCAGATCCGCTCGCTGGTCCGCGAGCTGCGGTGGAACGCGGCGTACCACCGGCTCTCCGCGGGGCTGTGAGGATTCCCGCAGACACGAAAGAGCCCAATTCCGACCGATCGCTAGGTCTTCGGCTAGGGTGACGCCATGTCGACGACAGTGCGCAGACCGCGAGGTGAGTACGCCAAGAGCCGCGGCCGCCGGCAGGAGATCATGGATGCCGCGGTGGAGGTGTTCGCCACGGTGGGCTACCACAAGGGCTCGCTGCGTGACGTGGCCGACCGGGTCGGGATGAGCCAGGCCGGGCTGCTGCACCACTTCCCGAGCAAGGAGCACCTGCTCCAGGGGGTGCTGACCAGACGCGACGACGACGCGCGAGCGCTGATGGGCGAACCGCGCCCGATCGGGACCGACCTGCTGCGCTTTCTCGTCGACCTGGCCAAGTACAACGCCCGTCACCCGCAGCTGGTGGAGCTGCACGTGATCTTGTCGGGCGAGGGGGCCTCGGCCGAGCACCCACTGCACGACTACTTCGTCCAGCGCTACGAGGTGGTCTACACGTTGTTCCGCGACGCCTTCGACGAGGCGGCCGAGCGCGGCGACCTGCGCGAGGGGGTCGACCCCGCGAGCGCCGCCAGGACGGTCATCGCCCTGCTCGACGGGCTGCAGCTGCAGTGGCTGCTGCACCGCGAGGGCGTCGACATGGCCGCCGACCTGCGTCACTACCTGCAGCTGCTGCTGACCGTCGAGCTCTAGCGAAAGCCTGCTTGCTCAGACGGCGTGACGCAGGGCGTTCCACTCCTGCGAGGTGTGGGCGAGCACGTTGCGCGTGGCGTCGGTGGCCGTGCCAGGCGTCCGCCTCGAAGGCGGTGTTCTCGTCGTGGTGGGCACCGAGGATCGCGGCGACGGCGGCCGAGGATCGCAGGGCGTGGCGGCCGTTTCGGCGGCCGAGCATCTTGCTTGTTGAAGGTCATGCGATGAGCGTTCCAGGTCATGACCCATACGTCCAATGTAGTTTGCAACACTGATCCATGCGCTACGGTTATGGGATGGACGTGCAGTCTCTCCGCTGGTTCCAGCTCGTCGCCGACGGAGCCACCGTCACCGAGGTCGCCGAGCTCCACATGGTCAGCCAGCCCGGCGTCTCGCGCGCGCTGGCGCGACTCGAGGAGGAGGTCGGCTCGCCGCTCCTGCTCCGGAGCGGGCGGATGCTCCGGGCCACCCACGCGGGCATGGTGTTCAAGCGGCACGTGGACGCCGCCCTGCACTCCTTCGACGACGGGCTCGCTGCCGTCGAGCAGCTCGATCGACCCGGAGACCGGGTCGGTCTCGATCGTCTTCCAGCTGTCCCTCGGGACGTGGCTGGTGCCCGACCTCGTCGACACCTTCCGCAGCGACCACCCCCGGGTGCGCTTCCGGCTGCACTCCTCCGACGACGCGCGCGGGTCGATGGTCCTGGCCGACAGCCATCTCGACCTCGAGCTCACGGCCCGGCGGCCGACCGAGGAGGGCGTGAGCTGGGAGCACCTGTTCACCCAGCCGCTCGTGCTGGCGGTGTCGCTCGAGCATCCTCTCGCGGACCGCACCGAGGTCCGGCTGGAGGAGGTCGCCGACGACGACTTCGTGATGCTCCGCCCCTCGTGGGAGCTGCGAGGGCAGACCGACGGCCTGTGCCGCGAGGCCGGCTTCACGCCACGCTCGGCCTTCGAGGCCGACGACCTGGCGGTCGTCCGCGGCTTCGTCGCCGCCGGCCTCGGAGTGGCCGTGATCCCGGCCGACGGCTTCTCTCCCGGCGAGACCTTCGGCCGTGAGCGGCACCTGCGGATCACGGACGTGGGCGCACACCGCGAGGTCGGCATGGCCTGGCCCTCAGAACGCCGCCTGCTGCCGTCGGCCGAGCTGTTCCGTCTGCCACGTGATCGACCGCGCGCAGCGCGCGAAGGCCGAGGCGCGGCGTACCGAGGCACGCCGCGGGTCCTAGACAGGCCGTCGAGACTGGCGGCCAAGAGTTCTGGGCCTCACGAATCGTCTCGGCTCAGTATCGGAGATGGCGAGCGCATGAGCGAGCAACCGAGTCGCGGCTCCGCGCTCACCCAAGCCTGCGCCCCACGCTCGATGTCCTGGCCTGGTCGCCGTGTTCAGGCCCACAGGGCCGAGTAGGGGAGCGCCCAAAGGCGGTCGCCGAACGGCCGTCGCGGTCGCGGAAGT
This sequence comes from Vicinamibacterales bacterium, assembly GCA_963850725.1. Lineage (GTDB taxonomy): Bacteria > Acidobacteriota > Vicinamibacteria > Vicinamibacterales > JAMQPK01 > JAMQPK01. Next base: position 4,874 of record CAWKMQ010000009.1, on the reverse strand, counting down.
GGAACAGTCGCGCGGAAGCGTGCGCCCGCGGATTCGCGGTCGTCGGGTCGCGGATCCGCGATACCAACTTCGCGGGTTCGCGTACTACATCGCGTCAGGGAGTCCTTGCGACCACGCGATTCTCCACGTCCTGGCTGAGCAAGAAAGGGTTCGGTCCGCCGCCGCCGCCGCCGCTGCCGGCGCCCGCGCTCGCCCGCGCGAGCACGAGCATGATCCACATCATCAGCAGCATCATCAGGATCACGGACATGAGCATGAGCAGGAAGTAGACGACTTAGAGAGCACGACCAGAATCGTGGGCGGCCTTTCAAGAATCCGAACTCGCGTCAGCTGACTCGTTGACGTGTCGCCATCCAGATCGCAAGTTCCGGAACGCCGAGCCAGTCTGCATGGATCATCGTTTGTGAATAGCGATGCTACGGTGGCGTCCACGGCCGGATCGGGGGTACTCATGCCGCGCGACACCCAGAGGCGAGCCACCCCGCCGACGATCGACGAGCTGCGCCTGCTCGGCAAGGTCGCCCGGCTGTACCACGAGCATGGCATCCGGCAGCCCGAGATCGCCGCCGAGCTCAGCATGTCGCAGGCGCGGGTCTCCCGGCTGCTCAAGCAGGCCCAGGAGCTGGGCATCGTCCGCACGGTGGTGACGCTTCCGGCCGGCGTGCACACCGACCTCGAGGAAGCACTCAAGAGCAAGTTCGACCTGCGCGACGCCGTGGTGGTCGACACCGACGGTGCCGGCGACGACGTCCTGCCGGCGCTCGGTGGAGCGACCGCGACCTACCTCGACGTCACGCTCACCTCCCAGCACGTGCTGGGCGTCTCGTCGTGGAGCGAGACGTTGCTGAGCGCTGTGCGGCGTCTCCCCGTCAAGAAGGGCTCCAGCGTCAGCCGGGTCGTGCAGCTCGTGGGCGGCCTCGGGGCGCCGGCCGTCCAGGTGCAGGCCACCAGGCTCACCAGCGACCTGGCGGACCGGACCGGCGCGGAACCCATCTTCTCTCCCTGCGCCCGGGATCGTCGACACGGCATCGGTACGCCGCGCCATCATGAAGGACCGCTCGGTCAGCGAGGCCGTTGCGGCATGGGACAGCCTGACCGACGTGCTCGTGGGGATCGGGACCATCGAACCGTCCCCGTTGCTCGTGCAGAGTGGCAACGCCCTGCCTGCAGACGACCTGGCCGAGCTGCGCCGCCTGGGTGCCGTCGGCGACGTCTGCTTCCGGTTCTTCGACGAGTCACGGCGTGCCCGTGAAGTCTGCGATCGACCAGCGGGTCGTGGGCATCACCCCCGCCCAGCTGCTCCGGGTGCCCCGGCGGATCGGCGTCGCCGGCGGCCGCCGCAAGCACGCCGCCATCCGGGCAGCGCTCGCGGGTGGCTGGGTCAATGTCGTGATCACGGACCTGGAGACCGCCCGTCACCTGTCGCAGGGCTGACCGCCGGCGCGAGGCTGGCGACCTCTTGCCGAACGTCGGTGTGCTGCGTATGGCTGCGACTGACCATTCATATATGAATTGATATTCACCATGGAGTCATCGGATGACCGACTACCCACCGTTCGGGGCCGGGCTGTGGCACTTCGCCAGCTACCTCGACCGCTACGCCACCGACGGCTACGCGCCGCCGGTCTCCACGCTGGAGCAGATCGCAGCGCGCGGGTGAGGTCGGGGACCTGTCCTACGTCGACGTGCCGTACCCGTTCACCGACGGCGTGACCGTCGAGCAGGTCAAGCAGGCCCTGGCCGAGCACGGGCTGCAGGCCATCGGGGTGACCCCCGAGATCTACATGCGGCACTTCTCCAAGGGCGCCTTCACCAACCCCGACGCCGAGGTCCGCGCCGACGCCCTGGCGGTCCTCAACGGGGCGGCCGACGTCGTGCGCGAGCTCGGGGCCCGATACCTCAAGGTGTGGCCCGGCCAGGACGGCTGGGACTACCCGTTCCAGGTCGACCACCACGAGCAGTGGGAGCTGGCCGTCTCCGGCATGCGGGAGCTCGCCCTGGCCAACCCCGACCTCAAGATCGTCATCGAGTACAAGCCGCGCGAGCCCCGCAACAAGATGTTCTGGGACTCCGCCGCCAAGACCGCGCTGGGCATCAAGGCCATGGGCGTCGACAACGTCGGGGTGCTGCTCGACTTCGGGCACGCCCTGTTCGGCGGCGAGTCCCCGGCCGCGGCCGCCCAGCTGCTCATCGACCACGACCTGCTGTGGGCCATGGACGTCAACGACAACCTGCGCAGCTGGGACGACGACATGGTCGTCGGCACGGTCCACCCGGTCGAGCTCTTCGAGTTCTTCTACACGCTGAAGATCAACGGCTGGGAGGGCGTCTGGCAGCTCGACCAGTTCCCGTTCCGCGAGGACACCGTCGAGGCGGCACGGCTCTCGATCCGGTTCCTCAAGGCGATGCACCGAGCCCTCGAGAGCCTCGACATCGAGGCCCTGCGCGACGCCCAGGCCCGCCAGGACGCGCTCGGCGCGCAACGCGTCGTCCAGGACGCCCTCTTCGCCGGCATGGGGGAGGAGTCGTGACGATCGAGCAGGAAGAGGACCTCGTCCCCCACGTGGACCCCGCGGCCGTGCCTGGCGGCGAGCTGCCGGTGCTCGGACGAGTCCCGGCAGGAGCATCGCGGGAGGAGGCCGTCGCGCACCTGGCCGAGGCGGCGCGGCTGGTACGGCGCCGGGACATCGAGATGGTCCACGCCGCCGGCCTCGGCCACATCGGCGGCGAGTTCTCCGTCATCGACATCCTGGTGACCCTCTACCTGCAGGCGATGAACATGTCGCCCGGGCAGCTGGGCGACCCCGAGCGCGACCGCTTCATCCTGTCCAAGGGCCACGCGGCCGCCGCGCTCTACACCACGCTGGCCGTGGCCGGCTTCCTGCCGGCCGAGGACCTGGCGACCTTCATGCAGCCGCACTCGCAGCTCAACGGGCACCCGGCCCGGACCAAGATCGCGGCCGTCGAGGCCAGCACCGGCCCGCTGGGCCACGGGCTGCCGATCGCCGTCGGCACCGCCTTCGCGGGCAAGCTCGACGGGTCGCCCGCCGCACCTTCGTCGTGGTCGGCGACGGTGAGCTGCAGGAGGGCTCGAACTGGGAGGCGCTGATGACGGCCGGCAACCACCGGCTGTCGCACCTGTGCGTCGTCGTCGACCGCAACCGGCTGCAGCAGGGCGCCCGGGTCGCCGACACCAACGACCTCGAGCCGCTCGCCGACAAGCTGGCCGCCTTCGGCCTCGAGGTCGTCGAGGTCGACGGCCACGACCACGGGGCACTCCTGGACGCGTTCGCGTCCGTACCGGCCGCCTCGGGCAAGCCCACCGCGGTCATCGCCCACACCCACAAGGGCCACCCGATCTCGTTCATGTCCGACAACGTCGCCTGGCACCACAAGGTGCCCTCCGCCGACCAGGTGGCCCAGGCGCTCGCCGAGCTGTCGACGACCTGGAGGCATCGTGACCACCACCGGACCGGCGCCCGTCGAGCCCTGCACGACTGCCGCGACGCCTGGGTGGCCACCCTGATCGACCTGGCCGAGGCCGACGACCGCATCGTCGCCGTCGTCAACGACTCCGTCGGGTCGTCCAAGCTCGGACCGTTCCAGGAGCGGTTCCCCGACCGGCTCGTCAACGTCGGCATCGCCGAGCAGGACATGGTCGGCGTCGGCGCCGGCCTGGCCAACGGCGGCAAGATCCCGTTCGTGTCCGCCGCCGCGTGCTTCCTCACCGCGCGAGCGATGGAGCAGATCAAGGTCGACGCCGCCTACTCGCGGCACCACCTGGTGCTCGTCGGACAGAGCCCGGGCATGGCCTACGGCGAGCTCGGCCCGACGCACCACTCGATCGAGGACCTCGGCTGGCTGCGGACCATCCCGGGCCTGACCGTCATCGTCCCGTCCGACCCGGCCGAGACCGCCCAGGCCGTGACCTGGGCCGCCCACACGCCGGGCCCGTGTTCCTCCGGGTCAGCCGGATGGGCGTGCCCGACGTCAACCCGGAGGGCTACCAGTTCCGGCCGGGCAAGGCCGTCACGCTGCGCGAGGGGACGGACGTCACCCTCGTCGCCACCGGCATCACCGTCGTACGCGCGCTTCGACGCCGCCGACGAGCTCGCCCGCGAGGGCATCGAGGCCCGCGTGCTGTCGATGCCGACGATCAAGCCGCTCGACGCCGAGGCCGTGCTGGCCGCCGCGCGCGAGACCGGCGGCATCGTCACGGTCGAGGAGGCGCTGACCTCCGGCCTCGGCGGCGCCGTCGCCGAGGCCGTCGTGCCCGCCACCCGACCGCGATGCGGTTCGTCGGCGTCCCCGACACCTTCGCTCCGACCGGCTCGGTCGAGTGGCTGCTGGACCACTTCGGGATCAGCTCGCCCGGCATCGCAGTCGGCGGTCCGGGACCTGCTGGGCCGCTGAGGTGGGCGAGCTCACGGACGGGGTGATCCTGGCCCTCGACCAGGGCACGACCAACACCAAGGCGATGCTCGTCGATCCCGCCACTGGTGCCGTGGTCGTGGCTGCGTCACGTCCGGTCGACGTCCGGTTCCCCGCCCACGGGATGGTCGAGCAGGACGCCGACCAGCTGTGGAGTGCCACGCTCGCGGCGGCCGAGGAGTGCCTGGCCCGTCGACCGGATGCGGCCCTCGTGGGGGTGTCGATCTCCAACCAGCGCGAGTCGGTCGTCTGCTGGGAGCGATCGAGCGGGCGTCCGCTCGGCCCCGTGCTCGGGTGGCAGGACGCCCGGACCGCCGCCTGGTGCGCGGACCTGGCCGAGAAGCATCCGCACGCGGCAGCGAAGGTCCGCTCGAGCACCGGCCTGTCGCTGGATCCCATGTTCTCGGCCCCCAAGATGAGGCACGCCCTGGACGCCGCGACGG
>CAWKMQ010000008.1:0-34394 GCA_963850725.1 Vicinamibacterales bacterium | reverse complement strand
AGAGCTCGGTGAACTGCCCCGTGCTGTCGCCGAGTTTCTCGTCGGGACGCCCAGGTCGCTCGAGCAGCGTCAATTGCAGGTTCGTGAGCGGCGTTTGTTCGGGGTACACGAGATGACGGCCGCCCTTGATGGTGCCCGAGCCTCCGCCCACCACCAGCGTGGGCAGGGGACCGTGGGTATGCCGATCGCTGTTGCTGATGCCACCGCCGTAAAGAAGGATCACGTTGTCGAGCAGCGTCCCTTCGCCGTCGGGCGTGGTGCGGAGCTTCTCCAGATACTCCGCGAAGAGCTTGATGTGATATCGCTGGATCTTGACGCACTTCTCCATCTTGACCGGATCGTTCTGGTGATGAGTCACCGGATGGTGCGGCTCAGGCACGCCGATTTGCGGATAAGGCCGCGGGCTCTGCTCGCGGCCGTACATGAACGTGATGACGCGTGTGAGGTCTGACTGATACGCCAGAAGCTGCAGGTCGTAGAGCAAATGCGACGTGCGTCTCGAAGCCGTCGGGAATGCCCGCGGGCCGCGCCACGTCAGGCACTTCTTTGGTGCTCTGCTCCTCGGCCTTCTGGATCCGCCGCTCCACGTCGCGCAGCGATGTGAGGTAGTCGTTCACTTTCCGGTTGTCGGCGGCGCCGAGCTTCCGCTGGAGCTGCTTGACGCGATCGGTCACCGAATCGAGGATGCTGCGGTCCTGGCGCAGGCGAGCTGCGCGGACGCGTCGGGTCTGTGCTGTCGCTCGAGCCGAACAGCCGTTCGAACACGACGCGCGGATTGTTCTCGGCCATCAGTGGCAGCGTCGGCGTGAGCCACGAGATCGTGCTGCTGTAGGCGCAGCTGTAGCCGACGTCGCACGAGCCCACCAGGCTGTTGTCGTCCACCTGTCAGTTGAAGCGAAGAGAGCTGCGTTTCCCGCTCGAACGCTCTGGCCGCAATCTGGTCCATCGAAATCCCGGCTTCGACGACCCTATCGGATTTCTTGACGTGCACGCCGCTCAGGTACCTGCCGCACGCGCGGGAATGATCGCCGCCGCCGTCTCCCAGCGCCTCTGCCAGGTCCATGAAGAGGCCCGTCACCACGGTCACCTTGTCTCGAAACGGCTGCAGCCCCGCAAGCGTGTGCGAGAACTCGAAATCGGTGCCCTCGCCCTTCGGCAGCCACTTGTCGTAGATGACGCCGTTTGGATGGTAGACGACGCCCAGCCGCCGAATCGGCTTCGCCGGCGTCTTGACCTGTGCCGTGAGCGCCGGAATCATCGCATCGAGCAGCGGCAGTGCCACGGTGGCGCCCACGCCGCGAAGAATCGTCCGGCGCGAGATCGCCTTTCTTGGTCACGATCATGATCCTGTCCTCCTCATCTGAAACGGGGCACTCTTCACGAGCGCGAGAACCGTCGACGACCAGCGGTAGTTGTCGGCGGCGGCCGCCCGCACGACGCCGCGTATCGGCCGGCGCATCGTAGTGTTCCATCCCGCGGCCGATTGCATAGATCAGCAGCTTCTCGGTGACGGCGCCGACGAACTGCTCTTTCTGATCGACCAGCGCATGGCGCAGCGCCGCAGGTCCATCGACTTTCGTGCCGTTCAGCAACACGCCGGACGCGTTAATCGGCGACCCCGCGTCCGTGTCGCGCCATTGTCCGATGGCGTCGAAATTCTCCAGGCTCAGCCCCAGCGGATCCATTCGCGCGTGGCAGCTGGCGCACACCGGATTCTTCCGGTGCACCTCGAGCATCTCGCGCACCGATCGCGGTTTGCCGTCTTTGCTGGTTTCCTCGAGCGCGGGGATATTGGGAGGTGGCGCCGGCGGTGGCGCCGCGAGAATATTTTCGAGCAGATACTTTCCGCGGATCGTCGGTGCCGTCCGGGTCGAATACGACGTCACCGCCAGCAGCGCGGCTTTGCCGAGCAGGCCAAACGCTTCTCATCGGTGAGCGTGACGGGCCGGAAATGGCTGCCATACACGCCGGACACACCGTAGTGCCGCGCGAGCTGTTCATTGAGGAACGTCTGGCTCGACGTCAGCAGATCGACGATGCTGCGGTCTTCTTTCAGCTGGGCGTCGAGGAACAACTCCATTTCCCTGACGAAGGCGACGCGCAGGTTGTCGTCGAACCAGGGAAACTTCTGATTGAGATCCGGTGTGATCAGCCAGACGTTTCGCGTCTGCAGCCAGTTCGCGAAGAAATTCTGCACCAAGGCCGTGCGCGCGCGCTTGTCGCCCAGCATGCGGCGGACTTGTCGATCGAGGACGGCAGGCTCGTGCAGCTTTCCGCGTATCGCCAGGTTGAGCAGTTCGTCATCAGGGATGCTGCTCCACAGGAAAAACGACAGCCGCGACGCCAGCTCGACATCGGGCAGCGCGTACGCAGTGCCGGGGGCCGCGCCCGCCGGATCGCGTGAAATCCGGAACAGGAAGTCGGGGCTGACGAGAATGAATTCGATGCCCGCGCGGATGCCGGCATCGAAATCCTGCTGCTCGCGCCTGGCGCGATAGAAGCTGACGATCGTTCCAACGTCCTCGCTGGTCAGCGACCGGCGATAGGCACGCCGCGCCAGCGCCGACAGAATTTTCGTGGCGCACGCCGTTTTCAGTATCTTTTGAAGCCGGCTCGCAGACAAACAGCCGCTTTCGACCGGGCGAGTCCGGTGACACGTGACCGTTGTAGGGCCCGCCAATGAGCAGCGACGAGATCATCAGCCGGTTGTGGTCGGGCCGCGTGGTGTGTTCGCGGCTCCATATCGGGATCGCGTCCAGCGCCAGGCCCTCGACTTCGATGTCGTCTGATTTGACGATCGTGGCGGTCACCTGGCGCATGCCGGCCTTGACGGGCGCACGCACTTCCAGCCGGTCATCGGCGTTGGTCATCGGACTTCTGGCGTCCTGGTAGCGTTCCGGGGCTCCGGCATCGCCGCCGGTGAACTCCGGTGTGCCGCCAATCGTCAACTGACCGACGCGGGCGCCGTCGATGCGAACTTCCATGTCGCTGCGCGTCAAGAGGCCGCGGATGAGCCCGGTGTCGGTCCGGTCCAGCCGAATCTTGAAGACGTACTCGCCGTCCACGGGAAAGTAATGGCGCGCCACGACGCCGCCCCGTGACCCGAGCGGAAATTCCTCTCCGAGCCGATCGTCCTGGCGAAGCCACGTGGTCTCGTTCGAGTTGCCTTCCAGAGCGGTGTAGCGCTCGAAGCCCGCCGGAATGGTCGGATCGCCGACGGCGAGCCGCGCAATCTTCGCGGCCGAGGCGAGGTATCGGTCCAGAAGCGCGGGCTGCATCGACAGCGCATCGGCGTTGTTGTCGAATCCGAACGCCTGTTCGTCGGGCGGCAGCATCGCTTTGGGGTCGATTTCCACGCCAAGAAGATCGCGAACCGCGTTGGCGTATTCCGTACGGTTGAGCCGATGGAACTCGGCCGTCCGGCCAGGATTCACATGGGCCTCGGCGGCACGATCCAGCTCGTTCTCCAGCCAGGTTGCCACGCGCTCGTAGGTCGCGTTGTCGGGCCGTCGCGCGGCTGGTGGCGGCATCGCGCGGCTTCGGAGTTTGACGACGACTTTTTCCCAGGCGTCGGCAGAGTTGGCGACGTGTTCGGAGTCCACGAGGTCGAGCGCGAGGCCGGCAGTCTTGGCCTTCTGGTTGTGACACGTCACGCAATACGTGGTCACCAGCTCTCGAGCAGGTGTGGCCGGCGACGCAGAGGCCGCTGCAGTCTGCGCAGGCGCTTGCGCCGGCCTTGGGGATTGGTCTGCCGATAGCGTTGCCGAGATCGTCGCGACGAGCGCGATCGATGCGCACGCCATCATCAGCATCAGCTGTTTCTGTCGGGTTCGCATTCCCATTACTCCGGCCGACACCGGTTCTGCGCCTGGCACGGATGGCCGAGCTTCGGATCCGCACCGTGCTTGAGCAGGATGTCGGCGCCCTCCTTGTTGAAGAGCACGCCGCCGAGCCGATCGCCGAAACCCGAGGCGGCCAGCCACGGCGTGACCCCGGCCTTGTTCGCCATGTTCACCTCGGCGCCCTTTTCGATGAGGAGCTCGATCATCCTGTTCCAGCCGCGATAGGCGGGACCGAACAGCGCATTTTCGTCGTAGGTGGTGACGGCCTTGGGATCGACGCCGAGGTCGAGCAGGAAGGTCACGGCTTTCAGCGCTCGATCTTCGTCGTCGATGATTTCACCGATGCCGCGGTTGAGGCCCGTCGCGGCGAGCAGCGCATTGGACTTGGTTCTGGTGACGAGATGCGGATCCGCGCCGGCGGCGAGCAGCATGCGCATCATCTCCACATCCGCGGCATTGGCCGCGAGGATGAACGGCGTCGCGCCGGGCGCGTCGTTGTAACCACCGGTTCCCGTGCCGCCGTATCCCGGTGGACGGGCCGTCATCTGAATATTCGGTTTGGCGCCGTGAGCCAGCAGGGACTGGACGAGCTGCAGTTTGGCCTGACGATCGGGAATCCCGCCAATCGGATCGACAAAGCCATACACGGGGTTCGCCAGCCCGTTTTCCCACGTGCCTGACGCCCAATGCAGCGGGGTAAACCCCGCCTCGTTGATGTTGGGATCTGCGCCGTGATCCAGCAGGAACAGCGCGAGCGGCACATGGCCTCGTACGGTCGCGACCAGCAGCGCCGTGCTGCCGCCAAAATTGGACTCTCCGCGTGCGCCGGCTCCACCACCTAGCGCCCCGGGCGGCGCCACGCCCCGCTGCGGCGCCCGTACCTGCGACGGCGCACCCCGGCCCTGCGCCTCGTCCCCGGCCCGTCACCGGATCGGGCTGGGATCGGATGTTCACGTCGACGCCGGCGCCCAACAGCGCCTGAATCGACTCCATGTCTCCGACCCGTGCGGCAAAGTGCATCGCGGTAAATCCTGCCTTGGTGTGGGCCTGGAGATCCGCGTTCGCCTCGATCAGGACCTGCGTGACTTTCGGGTGGCGTTCCGCAACCGCCCACATCAGGGCGGTTTGATTCTGGGTCGGCTCTTTGGCGTTCACGTTCGCGCCGCGCACGAGCAGCATGCGAACGGCGTCGGCGTTGCCGGTCCTCGCGCACGTCATCAGCGGGCTCTCGCCCGTTTCGATCGGCGTGTCCGGGTTTGCGCCGGCTTTCAGCAGCAGGTCAACGAGCTCGGCGCTTCCGTTGGTGCACGCGCGCGAGAGCGGCGTCATCCGCAAATCGTTCGCCAGGTTGGCATCGGCGCCGGCTCGAACCAACAGCTGCGCCATCTGGAGGTCGTTCCAATGCGCCGCCCACAAGAGCGCCGTCGAGCCATCTTCGGATCGAAGATTCACGTCAGGACGTGCGCGCAGCAACGTGCGCACCTGCGCCAGGTCCTGATCTTTCGCGGCGTTCACGAGCCGGAGATCCCCGGGTGCGGCAGCTGTGCCGGCAACCATGAGCAGCGTCAGTGACAGCGCCCACACGAAGCCTCGGCGATTACGGTGGTCTGACATATTGAATCCCTCTGTCAGCCGATGAGCAGATGAACGAATCCTTAGATTAGTTTACAGAGATCGACGGCTCCCAGGGAGGATTTCGCAAGAAGAACGTGCAGATAACGCGGCCGCCAATTCGAATGCCTGGAGGCATTTACGGAGGCCGCTGGGGTGAGAGACGAGCCGCCAGGATCCACAGATCCCGGCGGCTCACGATTGCTACCAGCGCGATTCGCGGCGCCCGCGCGGACCGTCCGAACTGCCGCCTCGGGGCTCCTGCGGTCTGGCTTCGTTGACCGTCAGGCGACGGCCCTCGAACTCGCGCTGATTGAGCGCGGTGACGGCCGCGGCGCCCTGCGACGCGTCAGCCATTTCCACGAACGCAAACCCGCGCGACTGGCCAGTGGCGCGATCGCGGACCAGGCTCACCGACGAGACCTGACCGACCGCAGCAAACAGCGCTTCGAGTTCCTGCTCTTCCGTTCTAAACGAGAGGTTTCCGACGTACAGTTTCATTGAACACGTTCCTTTAAAAAGTTGGAGGCAGCAGGCTTGAGGCTTCTGGAGCGTGCAAACAAAGAGCTGAACGCAGGCAGAACAAACGCGGCAGGATCCAACGAGACGCATGAATCCTACCACACAGTGACCGATGCAACCTAACAACCTCGAAAACATCGATCGCGCGGCAGCCCCTTTCGATCGGTTCGTCACCGTCTTTCGGCTCGGGCCGGATCGCCGCGGGCATGCCTCCGAGCATGCGCGGCACCAGCTGTTTGTCGGGCGCGACCGGCAGACTGGCGTGGACCTGCTCGTCAAGCTGGTGACCAAGCCTGGTAAGGTCTATCAACAGGACCTCGAGAACGAGATCGCGACGTTGTCGACGATCAATCGTGAGTTGCCCGATTCGCGGTATTTCCCGGTCGTCCACGATCATGGGCACCGCGGGGACGGACGCGCGTACCTCGTCAGCACCTTCTTCAACGAACTGCCGCTGGCCACCGCGATCGGAACCGAATGGGTGCCCGACCGGCTCGTCGCTCATCTCAGGACGGCGCTCGAGGTCGCACAGGCGGTGGTCGAGCTGCACGGCTTGCAGATCTTCCACGTCGATCTCAACCCCATGAACATCCTGCAGCGTGTGGAAAGGAACCGCCCGATCGTCAGGATCGTCGACTTCGAATCGTCGTACGAGGTGGCGCGACACACAGGGGCCTTCTACAGTCCGCCGACGACAACCGGATACTCCGCCCCTGAAGTTGCGCAGCAACGGCCGGATGCGCGCGCCGATGTCTTCTCGCTGGGCGCGGTGCTCTATACGATGCTGGAGGGCTACAGGTGGCCGGCAAGCGGCGAGCCGCGGACACGCATCGAGGCCGACCGCAACCTCGATCCGGAGCTTCAGGACATCCTGCTGAAGGCGGTTGCGCCCGGTCCGGACGAACGGTATGGATCCGCCGCGGATTTTGCTACCGCCCTTGCCGGATACCTGGAACGAATCTGGCCCGGCCGGACGTGGTAGCGACGCGCTGAGGGATCAGTTCTGCCGGAGCGTGCGGGCTGGATCGATCTGTGCCGCTCGCAGCGCTGGAATCAGGCACGCACATGTGCACGCCACGACGATGCAGGTGAGACTTGCGGCGTACGCGATCGGATCGAAGAGATGCACGATCGCCCCGATCTCCTCTGCCGCCGGTGTCGCCAGGAGCACGCCGCCGAGCGCGGCCGCAAAGCTCCCACCGAGAAGCAGGCCGATGCCGACGGGACGAGCCGCTTGTGTCAGCACGAGCGCGGCGATGCGGCGCGGGGTCGCGCCCAGCGCCATTCGCACGCTGATCTCCTTCTTGCGCTGCTCGACGAGATAGGAGAGCACGCTGAACAGCCCGGACAACGTCAGCAGAAGCGCCAGCGCTCCAAGCATCAGCGTCAGCCAGAACGGAATCTTCAGCAGATACGCGCCCGCACGGACGACCGTCTCCAGCGTGAAGACCTCGCTCATGTTGGGATCGATCGCCGTCAGCCGATCGACGAGTGCATACCGCGCGCGCGCCACATCGCCACGCACACGCAGCGTCAGCAACGTTCTGGCGTCGTCGACACTGACCGGCAAGTAGACACCTGCGCCTGCCAGCGTGAAGCTGCCCAATCGAAAGCCCGGCACATCGCGTGCGACACCGACGACTGTGACGCTGCGCGAGACGAGCCGCGGGCCATCTGGCGCTCGACCCCATTTGATTGAGCTACCCGACTGGTTCTGGCGCATCGTTCTTTTCGTCCGGCTCGAGTCGCAGGGTCTGCCCGACAGCGTCGACGCCTGGCCACAGTTGTCGCGCGACGCTCTCGGACACCACCGCTGTCGCGGCGCTTGCGCCGCGCTCGTTCTCGGTGAAGCCGCGGCCGCGCACGAGATCGATGCCGAACACGCCAAAGTGATCTGGCGACACAAACTGATGCGTGACGTTCGACTTGCCGCCCGCACCTTCCGCACGCGCGGGAAGCCCGCCCAGAAAGCCCGGCGACGACGCCGCAATCGAGGCGATCAACGGTTCGCTCCTCACGACTTCGAGGATGGCCCCGCGCTTTTGCTCGTTGAGGACACTCAGGTTGACGATACCGGCCGTGCGGATGCCGGGATCGAGTGACGCGGCCGCCATCGAGCTGCGCAGGAAGATCGCCGAGCAGATGAGCAACAGCACGGATCCCGTGACTTGCAGAGCCACGAGCGCATTGCGGGCGCGGCCGGGACGGGCGTCGCGCACCACTTCGCCGCGAATCGCGCGCACAAGCTCCACGCGCGTGGCTTGAAGCGCGGGCGCGAGCGCGAAAAACACGGTCGCGACGATCGCGCCGGCCACCAGGAACACCGCGACACGCCAGTCCGCCGGCGGAACCGTGAGACGAAGGTTGCCGATATCGGGCGGGAAGGTGCTCGTCACTGTGTAGACGATACGTGTGAGCACGAATCGTGAAATGGCGAAGCCCAGCGCAGCGGAGACGAGCGCGAGCACCAGGCTCTCGATGAGCAATTGCCAGATGATGCGGCGCCGTGACGCGCCGACCGCCAGCCTGATCCCGATCTCGCGCTGGCGTGCAACCCCGCGAGCGAGCAGCAGGTTGGCGACGTTCGCGCAGCCGATCATCAAAACAAGGCCGAACGAAAAAAAGAGCGGCATGAAGATCGGCATCGCATCGGCCGACAGCGGGACGGTACCTGGCCTCGGTTCGAGCAGAAGGCTCGCGACAGGCCGGCCGGGGCTCGTGGCAGGCCGTTGGACGGAAGATTCAGCCGCACGCCGCGAATCCCACACGCGAAGTTGCGCAAGCGCCTGGCTGTGCGGCATGCCGGGCTTCAGCCGTCCGACAATCTCAAGACCGACAGAGTCCTGACGCCGCCTCGCCGGCACGGCGGAACTCGCCAAGAAGGGAGAGCGGCGCCCAGTAGTCCGGCGCAAAACCGCCAGTCCTCGAAAGCCTTCCGGCATCACGCCGACAACATGGAACGACGTGCCGTTCACCCTCACGGTGCGGTTGAGGACGCCGGGATCGCCCGCAAAGTGCCTGGACCAGGCCTGATGGCTGAGGACAATGGCCGGGGTGCGGCCTGGTTCGTCGTCTGAGGGTGAGAGCGTGCGACCACGCGCGGCGCTGACGCCGAGGACCTCGAAGAAGTTCCCCGTGACGAGCGGGCCTTCCATCCTGGTGCCCTCGACCCAGGCGTCGATCTCCGTCGTTGTCGCGAAGGCATCGGAGAACACTGTTGTCTCGCGAAGGAGCGTTTCATATTGCTGACGCGTGAAGCTCTCGGGCGGCGCGTCGCCCGATCGCTGTCGTTCCACCGCGAACAACTCGCCCGGGTTGCGCACGTCGTCCACGCGAAAGATGAACGCGTTGAGAACCGTGAACACGACGGCGACCAGTCCGAGGCCCAGCGCCACCGTCATCACGATCGTCAGGGCGGCCAGCGGCGCCCGCAGGAACGAGCGCCAGGTGAAGCGGAGGTCTCGCAGAAGATTGTCGACCAGCACCGTACCACGTGCTGTATCCAGGCGCATGGCGGAAGAGACGAAGCTGACAGGAGAAAAGTTCAGTCAAGTCGGCGACAGCGCTATGGCGTTGTATCCTTTGTGGAACGGAGGCGTGATCGTATGAGAAAGCATGCACTGGGCCTTGCCGCCATTGTGGCTGTTGTCGCCGGTTTTGCCATCGTCTCGGGGCAATCGACGCCGACGACGATAGACGGCCTGGTGTCGGCCGCGAAGGTCGCCGCGGGCACCGATTGGTCCGGCACGTTCACCCGTCTGTGCATTCCGCCGCCGGCGTCCGGCGGCCGCGGGGCCGGGCGTGGAGGCGGGCGGGGCGGGGCGCCTCAGGGTCCGCCGGCGCGCGAGCTCTGGCACGTCGAGCCGGCCAAGGTCGCCGACAACCTCTACTTCGTCGGCGAAAAGGCCCATCACTCCTGGGCACTCGTGGGCAGCCAGGGGATCATCGTGATCGAGGCGCTCTACGATTACATGGTGGCCGATGAAGTGACCGGCGGCTTCAGGAAGCTCGGCCTCGACATCAACAAGGTGAAGTACGCGGTCATGTCGCACGCACACGGAGACCACGACGGCGGTGCGGCGTATCTGCAGGACTCGATACCCGGCGTGCGCCTCGTCTACGGCGCCCCCGACTGGGACGCCGTGGACAAATCGACAGACCGCCCTGGCGGCAAGCCGAAGCGCGACATGGTCGGCACCGACGGCATGACGCTGTCGGTCGGCGACGCCTCGCTCCAGATCGTGACGATGCCGGGTCACACGGCCGGCACGCTGTCGTACCTGTTCGAGATTCGAGACAACGGCAAACCTCTGCGCGTGGCGTACGTCGGCGGCACGGCCATCCCGTTCGACGGCACGGCGGCCTATTACGACGAGTACATCGCTTCGTCCAGGAAGTTCGCGAAAGCGGCGGCCGACTACGGCGCCACGATCCTGTTGTCGAACCACACGGAATTCGATAATGGGTACTACAAGGCGCACACCGCCGCGAATCGCAAGCCGGGCGAGTCGAATCCGTTCGATGTGGGCAGGGCCGGCGTCGCGCGCTACTTCGCTGTCGTGGAAGGCTGCGCGACGGCCGCGAAAATGCGGGCCACCAAGTCAATGTAGGAAGTTGTCGATAGAAGGAGACCCATGAAGACGATTCTGAAAGCGGCGCTGCTCGTCACCCTCTTGCCGGTCACTGCGCGGGCGCAGTTCAACGCGGGCGAACAGCCGCCGGAACCGAGCCTGCCGTTCACGATGACCCAGGTCGCGACGTTCAACCTGCCCTGGCGCATTGCGTTTCTGCCTGATGGCCGCATGCTCGTCACCGAGAAGGTCGGCCCGGTCTGGCTGGTCACGCAGCAGGGGCAGAAGACGCCGATCGACAACGTTCCCGCGGTGCTTCACCAGGGGCAGGGCGGCATGCTGGGCGTGTTCGTATCGCCGCACTACGCGAAAGACCAGAGCGTCTACCTGACGTATGCGGAGCCGAACGAGGATCGAACGGGATCGAGCCTGGCGCTGGCGCGGGCGCGCCTGGCGATCGGCGCGAACTCTGCCAGCCTCGAGGGGTTGCAGGTGATCTGGCGCCAGATGCCCAAGGGACGAGGCGGACAGTTCGGCGCGGCGATCGCGTTTTCGCCCGACGGCCAGTACCTGTTCCTGACGGTCGGCGATCGTCAGCGCATGACGCCCGCTCAGGATCCCGATCAGGAGCTGGGGAAGATTCTTCGTCTCACGCTCGACGGCAAGCCCGCACCGGGAAATCCGATGGCCGGGAAGACCGGCGCGCGCAAGCGTGTCCGCTGATCAATCCGCCGCGCGACACGGAGCTGGCCAAGACCGCGCCCGTGGTCAGCACGTACACGTTCGAGGGACCGAACCTGACGCCGGCAGAGACGTGGACCACCGGTCATCGCACGCCCTACGGTCTCGCGTTCGCGCCCGACGGCCGGCTGTGGGAAATCGAGCACGGCCCGAGAGGCGGCGACGAGCTGAACCTGATCGAGCCCACCAAGAATTACGGCTGGCCGCTCGTGTCTTACGCGACGAACTACAACCGCACGCCGATCCCGCACCCGGACACGCGGCCGGATTTGACCAAGCCGGTGATCTACTGGACGCCCATCATCGGGCCGGGCAATCTCATGTTCTACAAAGGCGCGATGTTCCCGCAGTGGCAGGGCTCGGCGTTCGTCGGCGGGATGGAGACGATGACGCTCAACCGCATCACCTTCGACGGTAAGGGCGGAGCGAAGCCCGCCGAACGGTGGAACGTCGGCCACCGCGCTCGCGACGTCGAGGTCGCGCCGGACGGCGCGTTGTGGATAGCCGAAGACGCCAATCCCGGCGGGCTGTTCCGCGTGACGCCGAAGTAGATTGGCGAGGCGGCTGTGCGCGCTGTTTGCAGCGCTGATCGTGACCTCATGCGGGGGGAAGCAATCTCCCCCCGCAGGACCGTCACCAGTAGGCGCGACCGACGCGCTCGTCTTTCGCGCGTCGCTGGTCGATCCGGCCGTCCTCGATTTCATTCTTCCGCTCGGCAACCTCAACCCGCCCGGTCACACGCTGCCGACCGATCACATCTATTTCTATGTCGGGTTCACGCGTCCCCAGAATCGCGGGGTCCCGGTTGTCGCGCCGGGTGAGGGCACGGTCCAGGGGATTTTCAGAAACGCTTCCGACGCGAAACTGTTCGTCCGCGTCAACGGCACGTTCGCGTACTACGTGGACCACGTGGTGCTCGATGCCGACATTCGTGAGGGGATACGGTTGACCGCCGGTCAGCGCCTGGGCACCAGCGGGCTCAACAGCTTTGGTGTCGATCTCGGCGTCACGAACGCCTCGCGGAGCCCTCACCTTCATTACACCCGCGCGGTATTCCGGAGACACATCAACGCAGACGCACCGCTGAAGTACTACGACGAGCCGCTGCGCGGCCAGCTCTATGCGATGGTGCGCCGCGACGGCGCCGACAAAGACGGCAAGATCGACTTCGATGTGGCCGGCCACCTCTCGGGCAACTGGTTTCACGAGAGCCTGCCGATGTCCGAGAGCACGCAGCCGGCCGGTTGGCCGCGGCACCTCGCGTTCGTGTACGACAACGTGCAGCCGAGCCAGCCGCGCATCTCGATAGGCGGCACGCTCGGCCTCGCCGGTGTCTTCGGCGTGGATCCAGCCGACCCGCCGTTCGAGACCGTGGGGCCCGAGAGCGGACCGGTGAGATACACGTTGCGCGTCGGCGGCCTCCTCGGCGCGCCGACGGGCGCCGCCACGGGGACGCTGCTCGTGCAGATGCTCGATGGCTCCCGGATCCGCGTCGAAGCTCTCTCAGGCGTCAACCCGCCGGGTACCTTCAGCAGCGCCGCGCAGGTCTACGTTCGGTAGAGCAGTCTTCAGTTCGCCCCTATGGACATCGCAAAGGTGTCGTGCTAGCTTCATATGCGGTGACCAAAGGTCAGACGAACACCGGAACGAGACTCGAGGTGCTGCAGGGCACGCTCGATCTGATGGTGCTGCAGACGCTCGACAGCATGGGCCCGCAGCACGGCTACGGCATTGCCCGGCGCATCGAGCAGGTGAGCGACGACATCCTGAAGCTGAACGAGGGAACCGTGTACGCGGCCCTCATGCGGCTGCAGCACCGGCGCTGGATCTCGGCCAGCTGGGGCATGTCGGACAACAACCGCAAGGCGAAGTTCTACGCGATTACGGCAGCGGGCAAGCGTCAGTTGGCGCGCGAGGTCGAGACGTGGGACCGGCTCGCGAGCCTGATCGCCCGCCTCCGCGGAGCGGAGCAGGCCTGACATGTGGATGTGGCTGCGCGCACGAGTCTCGCGGCTTCTCTTCGTTTTCGCCCGCCGGCGTCTGGACGAGGACGCACGGCTGGAGATTGACGCGCATCTCGACCTGCTTGACCGAGCGCTATCTCCAGCAAGGCATGTCGCCCGACGAAGCGTACGTCAACGCCCGGCGCCGTTTCGGCAACGTCGCGCTCATGCGGCAGGACATCCACGAGATGAACAGCCTCGGTTGGCTCGAGCAGGTCGCTCGCGATCTGCGCTACGCGTGTCGTCAGTTGCTCCGTAGCCCTGGTTTTACCGTCGTGGTGGCCGCCACGCTCGGCCTGGGCATTGGCGGCGCGACCGCCGTGTTCAGCGTCGTCCAGGCGGTACTGCTGGCGCCGCTGCCGTACGAAGAGCCGGCACAACTGGTCCGCTTCTATCAGCAGGAGCCGGACAAGCCCGACACGCGAGACGTGCTCTCGGCCACGCACTTCACGTTCCTCCGTGAACACGCGGCGTCTTTCGCAGATGTCGCCGCGCTCGCCCACTACTCCGAGACCGGCCTCGACCTCGTGACCGGTGGGCGGGCCGAGCGGCTTCGCGTCCTGCGCGTGTCGAGCGGCTACTTCAGCACCCTCCGCTCTCAACCTCGGATCGGCCACGACTTCACGCGCGAAGACGAAACGGGCCGGCGCCGCGTCGTGCTCAGCGACACCGTGTGGCGAACGCGCTTTGGGAGCGATCCGTCGATCGTCGGTACGACGATTCGCCTCAGTGCCGACTCCTACGAAGTGGCCGGCGTCGCGCCGCCTGGCTTCGAGGATCCCATCGCGCCGGATGTCGCGGCGTGGATCCCGTATGCCCTGACCAGGGACACCGACGCCGAGAACAACTCGCTGACCGCGATCGGCAGGCTGCGGAATGGAGTCACGCTGGAACGAGCGCGCGCGGAGTTGGTCGCGCTGACCCGGCCCATGCTCGAACGCTGGCCGGCCGCAAAAGACGGTGCCATTGTCGCAATGCCGCTGCACGACGAGCTCGTGGCGATCGCGCGAGGGCCCCTCCGCCTGGTGTTTGCCGCGGTCGGGCTCGTTCTCCTCGTGGCCTGTGTGAACGTCGCGAACCTCATGCTCGTGCGCGCGACCGGACGCGTACACGAATTTGCCGTGCGCGCCGCGCTGGGCTCCAACCGGAACCGGCTTGCGCGCCAGCTCCTGGTCGAGAGCCTGCTGCTGGCGCTGCTCGGTGGCGTGGCCGGTCTGGTACTCGCCGGCGCCGGCGTGCGAGGGCTGCAGGCGCTCGGTCGCGACGCGCTGCCGAGGCTCGACCACATCGGCCTCGACGCGGGCGTGCTGACGTTCGCCCTGGTGGTGACGGCTGCGACCGCGGTGGCGTTCGGGATCGTCCCGGCTCTCCGGCTGGCGGGGACCTCGCCGATCGAAGCGCTGCGTCAGCAGTCGCGTTCGACGACGGGCACCCGCGGACTGGCGAGGCTGCGCGGCACGCTGGCTGCCGCGCAGGTGGCGCTCGCCGTCACGCTCGTCGCGGGGGCGGGCATCCTCCTGGCCAGCTTCTATCGGCTGCAGCAGGTGGATGTCGGGTTTCGAGTCGATCGCGTGCTCACCTTCGAGGTGCATTTGCCGTCGGCTCGCTACGACGCGGCACGACGGGCGGCCTTTCAGGAAACGCTGGCCGGCCGGCTCGAGTCCATTCCGGGCGTGACGGCCGCTGGTGGCATCTCCCGTCTTCCGGCAACCGGCAGCTATCACCCGTGGAACACCTACATCCGCACCGGACCGCTGGCCGGCACGTTGATCGACCGAAGCCGCTTCGCGATGCAGCAGAGGATCGTCAGCGGCGATCTCCTTGCTGCCCTCGGGATCCCCGTGCTCGCCGGACGCAGCTTCGACGCTCGCGACGACGCGAGCGCGCCGGCCCGGGCCGTGGTCAGCGCGAACTTCGTGCGGGCCGCGTTTCCGGGCGTTTCGCCCGAGGCGGTGCTCGGCCAGCGGATTGCCGTTGGCGGACTGGACCGCGAGATCGTCGGCGTGGTCGGCGACGTGGCCCTCGATGTCTACGGTGCGCCAACGATGGTCGTCTACCACGCGCATCGTCAGTTCGCGGACAACAGGAACTGGGCTCTTACGCAGGTGGTCGCCGCCGAGCGATCGCCGGAAGAGGTGCTGAGAGCCGTGCGCGAAGAGGTCGCTGCGACTGGATCCGGAGCTCGTGGTGCATCGTCCGGCGCCCATGGCCGAGGTCGTGGACCGCGGCACGGGCCGCGAGCGATTCGCCCTCGTGCTGATGGGAGTGTTTGCCGTTGTCGCGCTCGCACTCGCCGCGCTTGGCCTCTACGGCGTGCTCGCGTACGCGGTGCGCCAGCGCGCGACCGAGATCGGGATTCGACTGGCCCTCGGGGCGACCGGCGCAGAGATTCGCGCGCTCGTGTTCCGTCAGGCCGGTGTCGTCGTCGGCATCGGCGTCGCGGTGGGACTTGTGGGCGCGTTGATGCTTGGACGCTGGCTCACCGCGCTCGCGTTCGGGATCGCGCCGTCCGATCCTCGAATCCTGACGATCAGCGCGCTCGTGCTCGCCCTGGTCGCGACCGCCGCCACCTGGCTGCCCGCGCAGCGTGCCGCCCGGCTGGAGCCCCGCATGGCGATGCAGCGAGGCCAGCAGTCCGCCGCGACTCAGCTCTCGATTCGAAAAACTTCCCGCCGCCCGCTGCTGACGAGATCGTGATAGTCGGCCATGGTCTTCCTCAGGTTTTCATTGGCCATCATCTGCTGCTCGATGGCGAAGAAGTCGTCGATCCTGGCGACCGTCGCCTCGGCCACGATGGTCCAGAAGGGTTCCCCTGTCACATCGGTGAGCACGCGAAGCGGAACGTGCCCCGTTTCTTTAAAGCTGCCGAAATGGCGCCAGAACTTCTCGACCATCTGGCGCGACCTTGCCGGGCTTGCAGTTGAGGATCTCGCGGATGACATACATGACGGCCTCCTTCGCGATGTCCGTCGCGGCCGCGCCATGCGGCTGCTTTAAGGAAATACGCTACTAGGCAGAGGCAGCGACGTGCATCGGGCGGATTACCCAAAAACTCGATCCGCACAGATTGGGTAATCCTTTATCGTTCACGTGAGGCTGTGCTGGTAAGCCCAGGCGGTGGCGCCGGCCCGGCTCGACACACCGATCTTGTCGAAGATATTGCTGACGTGGCGTGCGACCGTCTTCTCGCTGATGAAGAGCGCTTCCGCGATGTCGCGGTTGGTCTTGCCGGTCGCCAGCAGGCGAAGCACCTGCACTTCCCGCTCGCTGAGCGCGCCGACGGACCGACGCGCGGGCGCGCTCCGATTGTTCGGCGATCCGCGCCAGGCAGGCTCGGCATCGAGCTGCTTGAACAGCCGTCGCGCCGCATCGAGCTCGAGCCGACGGCCGTCGCGATCGCCGCGCCGTTCACACACGCCGGCCAGCAACAGGCACGTCTGTGCCTCTTCGTAGGGCATCTCGCAGATCGCGCCAGTCTTCCCAGGCCTGCCGCAGCGACGTTGCCGCGCCGGCATGTCGTCTTCGGCAAGCAGGACCGCGCCACTGGCGTGCGCGGACATCGCGTGGAGGAGCCGGGCGTCGATCGCGCCCGCGATCTCGGCCAATTCCGCCGCGGCGGCGCGCGCATTCTCGAGGTCGCGCGCGGCAAGCAGGATCTCGACGGCGGCGGCCAGCATGCTGGCGCGATCCGCGCGGGACCGCGTATCGAGCAGACCGCTGCGAATCGACACAGCCGCCGCGTCGATCTGACCCTGCGCGAGACGAAGCAGCGACACGCCCGGCTGGGCTTTCGTCCGCGCTCGTTCGCGCGCGTGTACGCCGTTTCGGCCTTGGCGAACTCACCCCGAAGACGATGGATTTCGCCGACGCGATAGAAGGCCGCGCCGGCCGTTGGCCGGGACGCCAGCAGCTGCATGCGTGCCTCGCGCGTCCCGCGCGGCCTCGTCCCACCGGCCGCGCAGCTGCTGACCTCCGCGCGATAGAGCAGGCATTCGCCACGATAGCGCACGAGGTCGGCTGTGCGGCGCACCATTGGGAGAGCGAAGTGGTCCACTCGTAGCGCACGACGCAGATCGAACGTCTCCTGACAGGCCTCGAGGACGCTGCAATAGATGTCGCCAGCGAGGATTGGCGAGACGTCGCCGGCGATCACCGCGGCCATCGCCTCGTCGAGCAGGGCGACCCTTCCGCGACCTGTCCGATATGCATCAGCGCACGGCCGCGGCCGTGACAGGCGAGCGTTGCGAGATCGCGATCGTCGAAGCGGTTCGCGATGTCGTTCGCCTGCGTGAACAAGCCATGCGCGGCCTCCGGATCGCCCTGGACGATTCGCTGGATGGCGGACAGGAATCAGCAGATATCCGCGCACGACGCAGTCGATGTGCGCCTCGTCGAGGATGCGTTCGGCTCTCGCGAGCCAGCCGGATGCCGGAGCCATCGCGCCACGCTGCAGGAGGCCGAACGCCAGCCAGGATGCCGATCGAGCGGCGCCTTCGTGGTCGCCTCGATCGAGAAATGCCTGGTGCGCGCGGCCTCTGAAGGCCTCGCTCTCCGCATCCTTCCCGATGAGGTAGGCAGCCGTCGCGAGCCGTTCGAGGTCTTCGGGTTCGAGGGGCCCCGCGGTCGGCCGCCTCCAGCAGACAGTACGACTCCCCCAGGCCTTCCGCTCGAAGGCTTCCCGCGCACGCACGAGTTCTCGCTCGTTTGCCATGTCGAATCGTTGAGGATGATAGATCCCTCGAGCCGGGCAGTCAAGTACGAACCGCTCATCACGGTCCGGGACAGGTGCGCGGGTTCTGCGACGTCGCCGGCGTCGGCATTCAGCGACGGTCTGACGGCTTCAGCTCTGCTGCGCCCGTGACGAGCGAAATCAGCGCATCCCGCGAGCGCGGCGTCCAGCGGCTTCCCAGGCGGTGCACGAGCGTGCGCACTTCCTCGAGGTCGAGGCTATCCACGAGCGACGCGAAACGTTTGGCCTCGCGCTGAAACCGGCGCCACTCCGCCGGCGATGCGTCGTCGCGAAACGCCCGCATTGCGGCTTCGGGACCGCCGTATTCCGCGGCAAGATCCTCATGCAGATACGCGCGGAACACGCGCTCCAGCGCCGGAAACCTGGGCGTGCCTGGCGTCATCGGCCCTCCTCCGGATACGACGTGAGCACGTAGTAGCGCTCGCGACGCTCGTCCCAGCGCAGCACGATCACCGCACGGTCGCATGGAACGGACTCCGCCCGCCCGCGTGCCATCGTGCGGCCGATCACGCGATCGGCGCGGTAGCGCAGCGCGAAATTCGGCCGGCGCCCGCTGCGCGCGCGCCACGAGGTGAACGCCCGGTTGTCTCGGCGCAGGGCGGCGCCGACGACGCTTTCGGCGGTTACACGATCGGTATATGTCGACGCGCTGGAGATCGAGGGCTCTCGTTCGAGGCGCGCGATCAAGTCGGCGTCGCTCTTGCCGACGTGACGTTGAAGCGTGTGGCCGCCGAGCGCCTCATCGGCCGACAGGTCGTGGCTCGTTTCCGGCGGCGTGGCACGGAACTGTTCAATCGCCGGCGGGGAAGATGCCGGTGGCGCCGCGTTCTGACGGGCCGGAGTCGCCGTGCCGGATGGCCCGCATCCGGACAGCGCAACAGCCAGGAACGCCAGGGCCGCACGGCGCCAGGACGAGCCCGTCCCCCTCACTTGCGTGAAATCCAAACCGTCGCCCACTCTAGCCGGGACGGTCGTACGGACGCAACGCGCCACGAGCCTCGACTCTCCGCTAGAATCTGCATTCGCGGAGGTCTTCATGGAATTCATGCCAGCGACCCAACGATTCATCTGCGGCGTTGCGTTCCTCTCGACGGTGGGCCTGGCCAATCAGGCGCACGCACAACTGATCGCCGGCAGCACGTGGGTGAGGACCGACGCGCAGGGCAAAGGCATCACGATGACCGTCGCAGCATGTTGTAACGGCGGGCTTCGCCTGGTTTACCAGATCCCGTCTATGGGCAATCAGCCACCGGCGACGATGGCGGTCGACTCGCCGATGAATGGCACAGAGGTGCCGGTGCTGGTCGGTGGCAAGCCGTCCGGCGAGATGATGGCCATCACGCGTGTGGACGATCGGCACTACCGTGCGGTGATGAACCTGAATGGCAAACCGTTCGGCACGTCGAACGGAACGGTGTCGGCTGACGGTAAGACGATGACGGTTGAGACCGTCACCCAGGGCGGCGGACAAACCATGAAAGTGATCGAGACGTGGGTGCGGAAATAGGCATGCCCTCGATGAACGGCAGGACCGCCCTCGCCCTCGGACTCTCTCTGAATCTCGTGGCGGGCCTCTGGGTCACCCTCGACGCCCAGCGCGCGGGCTCGTTCATGGGCTCGTCCGAAGATCCGGCGATCAAATATTCGACGGCGCCCGCGAACAACGTCGTCGAAGACGTGAACCGAAAGCTTCTGGAGGGCTCCATTCAGATCGCCTATGAAGGGCGCGGCGGATTCCTCCGGTCGGCGCTCGACGCCCTGCAGCTTGCGGCCGATTCGCAGCTGCTGGTTTTTTCGCGCGACAGCCTGCAGGGCAAGCTCGTCAACGAGCAGAGTCCACGCGCCATCTATTTCAACGATCGCGTGATGCTCGCCTGGGTGCGCGACGGCGAGTTCATCGAAGTGGCGGCCCACGACCAGTCTGCCGGCGTGGTGTTCTACACCCTCGAACAGCGTGACGGCCCGACCAACAGGGCGCCGCAGTTCATCCGCACGTTCCGTTGCCTGGGATGTCATGCGTCGGGCGATACGCTCGGCGTGCCCGGCCTGGTGATGTTCAGCACGGAACAACACGACCCGTCGCTCGGTCCCGGCCTTCCGCGCCGCGTCGATCACAGCGAGCCGTTGTCGCGGCGCTTCGGCGGGTGGTTCGTGACCGGCAGCGCCGGTTCCACGCATATGGGCAATACCATCGATGCGCTCAAGGGCGGGGCCGGTCGACCGCTCGCGTCGGTGGAAGGGTTGTTCGATCCGGATGGCTATCGTGCGCCCTCGAGCGACATCGTCGCCCACCTGGTGTTCGCGCACCAGGCAGGCATGACGAACCTCCTGACACGTGCCGGTTTCGAAGCTCGCGCCGCGGATCCGTTGCTCCATCCGCCGTTCACGTCCAGCCCCGACGAAGACGCACGCATCGCTTCGATGATGGCCGGCGTGGCGAGCGAGGTCGTGGATTACCTGCTGTTCATCGATGAAACGAAGCTGACGGGCCAGGTCCGCGGCGGGTCCGGCTTCGCGGCGCGGTTCTCGGCAATCGGGCCGCGCGATCGCAAGGGCCGTTCGCTGCGCGATCTCGACCTGAATCGGCGGCTCATGAAGTACCCCTGCAGCTACTTGATTTACTCGCCCGCATTCGACGCGCTGCCCCGCGGCATCAAAGACCCCATCTACAGGCGCCTGTGGGAAGTGCTGTCGGGGCAGGAGCGTGCCGAGCGGTACCGCGCGGCGCTCTCACTCGCCGATCGGCAGGCGATTGTCGAGATCCTGCGAGAGACGAAGACGGATCTCCCGCCATATTTTCAGACTGCCGTCAGATAGCACCCGGCCCTGCCGTTCGTGACGAACCCGGGCCCAGCGATTCGATAAGCTCGCACGCGCGTGTCAGCGCGGCGTCCGAATCGATGCGCTGCGCATGGTCGCGGCATCGCGTGAGGAGCGTGCTGTCGTCGAGGATGCCGCGAATCGCCTTGACGACCGCGCGCGCACGATACGCGGTCTGCGGGATGCTGCGGCCCAGGCCGAGCCCTTCGATGCGGAAGCCGTTGTCGAACTGATCGTGGCCGTTGGGCACGACGAGATGCGGGATGCCCGCCTTGATCGTCTGTGCCAGCGTGCCGATGCCACCGTGATACACGAGCATCGCCGCACGAGGCAGCACTTCGCTGAATGGCAGATATCCGAAGGCCCTCACGTGCGGCGGAAGTTCCCTGGGAACCTGATCGGGGTAGTTCGTGACGAGCATCGCGCGCAGCGCCGAGCTCGCGCGCGGCCGCGACCGATTCGCGGAAATAGGCGTGCAGCGTCGCGGTGGCTGAACCAGGCGTGAAGATCACCGGCGGCGCACCGGCCGCGAGAAATTCGCGCGCGTCCGGTGGAAGGACTCCGGGGCGCCCGGTGTCCCAGAGCGGAAACCCCACCAGATGCGTGTGCGGCGGCCAGTCGGGCTGCGCCGGCGCGAACCATTCCGGGAAGAACCCGATGACGAGCTGCGGCGAATGCAGCCAGCGATACATCACGCGATCGACCGGCGGCAGGTTGAGCGTGGCGCGAAGCTGGTTCAGTGGCGCTTTCAGCACGCGATCGATGACGAGCCAGTCGGCCAGGCGAAAGAAGCCGCGCTTGAACCACATCGGCTGTGAGGCCGAGATCCGGATGTTCCCCGCCATGCCCTGCTCGACGAGGCTGCGGATGATGCTCGGCTGCAGGTGGATCGTGGCCGTCGGCACGCCGAGACGCTCTTGCGCCAGCCGCGCGCCAAACGCGATTCCAGACGCGACGACGACCGTGCGCGGCCCGGCGTGCCGCTCGATGTGCTTGTAGGTCTCAGCCATGGCCGGCAGGATCGCGCGCCGGGCCACGACTTCGAATCCTTTGCGCGGATGCCACAGGTCGGGATCCGCGATCGCGGCGCGCGCATCCTCGAGGGTGCCGAGCGGCAGGAATCCCAGCCCCTGCGCCTCGATCAGTTCCTGAAAGAACGGGTTCGTGATGATCGTGGCCTTGTGCCCTCGCGCCGCGAGAGCAAGACCCAGCGCCACGACCGGATGCACGTCGCCGGCGCTTCCGATCGTGGGGAGAATGACATCGAGCGTGCTGTGACCATCAGGGAAACTAGAAACTAGAAAATAAGAACTAGAAAGTCTGAAAACCTAGTAACCCGGAACGGCGGTCCTACAGCAACGTGCCCCGCAGGATCACGAGCGCGACCGAGAAGTAGATCACCAGGCCGGTCACGTCGACCAGCGTGGCCACGAACGGCGCCGAAGACGCCGCCGGGTCGAATCCCAGCCGCTTCAGCAGCGAACGGCAGGAGCGATCCGCTCAGCGTGCCCCAGAGCACGACGCCGACGAGCGAGATCGACACGGTGATCGCGACCGAGCAGCCAGTGCGGCCCGTAGATATCCGAAAAGGCCGACCACAGCGTGATGCGAAGGAAGCCGATGCTGCCGAGGATGAGCCCGAGCGCGAGGCCGGCGCAGCACTTCGCGGCGCATCACCCGCCACCAGTCACGCACGCCGACTTCGCCGAGCGCCAGCGCGCGGATGACGAGGGTCGCCGCCTGCGATCCCGAGTTGCCGCCGCTCGAAATGATCAGCGGAACGAACAGCGCCAGCACGACGGCCTTCGAGATCTCCTGCTCGAACGCGCCCATCGCCGTCGCGGTCAGCATTTCTCCGAGGAAGAGCGCGGTCAGCCATCCCGCTCGCTTCTGAATCATGCGCCAGAACGCGATGCTGATGTACGGCTCGTCCAGGGCTTCCGATCCGCCGATCCGCTGGATTTCCCTCGTCGCCGTCGCCTCGGCCACGTCCAGGACGTCGTCGATCGTGACGATGCCGATCAGCATGCCGGCCGTGTCGGTCACGGGCAGTGCCGTGCGATCGTACTGACGGAACACGGCGACCGCCGCCTCCTGATCGTCGGTGGCTTTCAGCGCGACGAAGCTGGCGGTCCATGAGGTCGGCCACCCGCCTCTCCAGCGGGGCCAGCAGGAACTCGCGGATGCGAATGTCGTCGATCGAGCGAGCCCTGATCGTCGACGACGTAGATGACGTTCAGCGTTTCGCTGTCCTGGCCGTGCGCCCGGACGTAGTCGAGCACTTCGCGGACCGTCCACTGCTCGCGGACGGCCACGTAGTTCGGCGTCATCAGCCGGCCGACCGATTTTTCCGGATAGCCGAGCAGGGTGACCGCGACGGCACGCTCCGCTGGCGTGAGCAGCGCCAGCAGCTGGCGCGTGGCTTCCGCGGGCAGTTCCTCGAGGAACAACGTGCGTTCGTCGGGCGCCATGTTGTTCAGCAGCTCGGCGACGTCTTCCTGCGCCATGGCTTTCAGCAGGGCTTCCTTGGAGTCCTGCGCGAGGTACTCGAACACGCCGGCGGCTTCCTTCCGGGGCATGCACGCGGAACACGACGACCTGGTCTTCGATGCTGAGCGCGGTGAGCAGCGTGGCCACGTCGCCCGCATGCCGGTTGCGAAGCATGTCGCGCAGCCGTGCGTAGTCGCGCGCGCGAAGGATCTGCGCCAGCTCTTCGGCCGGCCGCGCCTCCTCCCGGATGGCCGCGACGGCGTCGTCGCGTTGAGGGTCCACCAAGTTGTTGTTCCATTTGTTTCAGCGCTGCTCTGACGACGTCGTCATGATGCACGTGTGGACCGACGGTCTTGACGGCGTCGAGCCACAGGCGGTGAATCAAGTCGAGGTCGCCTGAAGTAAGAGATGGCGGATGGGCGCCGAGGTGGTAGGTATCGGCCCGGCCGCTCCGGTGATAGATGACGAGCCGCACGTCGAGCGCATCGGGTTTGTCGGCGCGCTCCCACGCGTCGCCCAGCAGGCGCGCCTGATCCGCGGCGGACAGGGTGGTCGATTCGCCCACGAACACGTCCGACGAGCGAAGCCGGATGATCGGTGCCGACGATGGCGTCGACGACATTGCGTGTCGGGACGATCAGCAGGCGCACCGGACGTCCGACGCGTTCGGCCAGCGCGACCACATCCGAGAGCAGCCGGCGCTCGTACGGCGTCGGCGTTGGCTGGCCGGCGTTCTCCTCGCTGACGTCGACGTCGAGGACTCGTGCCGTCATGACGACGACGTCGCGATCGCCCGGCGTCTGCAGCGCCGCCACGACGTGGGCCAGCAGATGCGGATTGCGAACCGGCACGAGCACGTTGCCGGGACGGGCCTCGATTTGATTGGGCGAGAGCTCGGCGGCGAGAAGGAGGTCGAACGTGCTTTCGTCGGTGGCGGTCTCGACCGGCGCCGCGTGCCGTGCGGCCGCGGTGAACCAGAACGACAGCACCGCAATGAGCACCACCGCGGCGATCGACGCACCGTCTCCGGTCAGCACCATGGCCCCGGCGCTCGCGGCCACGATGACCCCTGCGAGGAACAGCCCCACCGGCAGCTCGCGCGCACCGATCTGGAGGTTCCCGCGGGCTTTGAACGTCATCGGCCCCCGGCGCACGGCGCCGGAGGCGGACGAGCGAGGCCACCGTCAAGAGGAGCATGACGGCGATCGCGATGCCGTAGGCGCGCGAGAGCCAGGCCACCCGCCCGCTGCTCGCGAGCACCACGACCGTCATGGCCGCGACGGCTACGTCGACCGCGCGCGCAGGAGTCCCGAACCGTGTATGAAGGGACGCGAGGCCGGATGGCAGCGTCCCGTCGGTCGAAGACCGATGCAGCATCTGCTCGGCATCGCCCATCGCGACGCGCGCGGCCGGACCCAGCATCAGCACGGCGGCAGCGGCCAGCGCGACGGCCATCAGCACGCGCACGCGCCGACGGCGCGGCGAGATGCTGCGCCAGGCCCGCCAGCGGCGCATTGGCCCAGAGTGCGTGATCGCTCGCGGGTATCAGCAGGGCCACGAGAAACGCCCCGAGTGCCGCCGCGATGCCGGCGAACAACACGGTCAGCTGGCCGGTGCGCCGCAACCCCTGCACGCGTGGAGGCGGCAGTTCGTGCGCCGCGCGGGACAGCACCTCGCCGCCGCCGACGACCGGGAGCGCGAGGGCAAAGCCGAGCGAGGAACGCGAGACAGCCGTCCAGAGGCAACCATCCCGTGATCGGGGCGATGGGCGGGATAGCGACGAGAGTGGACACGGCCGCGCCATCACGCACGAGGCTGGCCGCACCCGACACGATGCGCGCACACCACAATGGCTGCGGCCACCCAGACCGCCCGCGCCAGCGTCTCGCGCCCGATGTCGCGGCCGAGACGAGTCGGCAGCCACAGCACGCCGATCGTGGCGATGGCCACGACCGTCGCGAAATCCTCCGGCCTGACGAAGCCCGTGAATCGCCACCCGGCAATGGCGGTGCCCGAGACGCTGGCCACGTAATGTCCGATGACGACACAGGCGAGCGCGCCGAGCAGCACGCGCTCGACCAGAGCCACCGCCTTCGCCAGGCCTATGGCGCGTGGGCCCGAACGCGCTCGCCACGCGGCTGATGAATCCGCCGGGAATGAGCAGCGCCCAGCTTTCCACATCGATCGTGCGCACGAATGCCGCGAGGATCGTGGCCGCCAGCACGAACCACGGCGCCGACGGACCGAGCTCCGTGCGAGTGACGCCGGCAATGAAAAACGCCGCGACCCCCAGTTGCGCGACGGCCAGCGCCGCCGCCTTCCACACCGACATGAAGGGCAGGAGCGCGGTCGATGACAGGACGACGCGGATGGGGTGACGGGACGGGATGGGTGACAGGGGAGACATCGCACAAGGCGCCGCGGGTGCGGCGCCGCCACCGGATGATAGCCCGAGGACCGCATAGAAAACGGTTCCGGGATCCGTTTTTTTCCGATGTCCTCGGGAAAACGGATCCCGGAACCGTTTTCAGGCGGCCGCGGGCGTCACAACTGCGCGATGGCCGATGTCAGAACGAAATGACGAGCGCCGTCCGGAAGATGGTATCCAGCTTGTCCTTTCGCGCGTCCATGGTGCCGAACACGATCTTCGTTCCACCCGTCTCCAGCGTCCGGAAATATTCGTCGCCGGTTCCGGGTACACCATCCGGATTGATCAGCTCGGCATAGGCCACGACGTCGAGATCGGTCTCGAGCGCCGGCTGGTTCTCGTAGAGGAACTGCATGCCCGCCTTGAGCGAAAGATTCGAGCTCATCGTCACCGACACGCTATTGCTCGTGTTGAAGGAGTAGTCGCCGGCATCGGCCAGATTCATGTTCGAGGTGAAGTCGCTGTCGAACGTGGTGTTCGCCGTGAAATGCTCGGTGTACAGCCAGCCGAGCCGGGCGCCGGCGAACCGGAGGTCTTTTTCCGGATCCGGTTCCTCTTCCTTGCGATCGGTGTAGCTGATGCCGTAGCTCGTGGTGAAGCGCCGGCGCGGGATATCGGCCCATATGTTCCCGACTCCGGCGAACAGGATGTAGCGGTGCAGGATGCCGGCATCCTTGTTGTTGTCCCAGCTCGCGCCGGCATTCCAGAAAAAGCGCGGCGTGAAGTTCTTGTCGTATCGTCCTCCGACGAAAAACGTCTGGACGTCAGGTGTGGGCTTGGGCTTGATGAGCGTGGTCCCGGGGTTTGACGGCCGGGCTCCGACCGGAAACTGCAGTCCGGGCTGCACCAGAAAGAAGCGATCGTCGGACGTGTCCGAGCGAACGCCGTTGACGTCGAGGGTGAACCGGGCGTCCGCCCACACATGTTTCAGGCGGTCGTTGAGCCCGAATGTTTTGGCGGCCGAATTCCCTGACGTCACGACCAGGGTCAAATCGGTGGAATTGGACCAGCCCAGCTTTTCCTCTTTGTCTAATGCCACCGCTGATGGCGCCGGCGCCGGCGTCTGCGCCCACGCGCGCTCGAGACCGACCGCATGAAGGCCATTAGACCCAGTACCGACCACCACGTTCCGTTGTCTGGACACAGTCTCCTCCTCCGAAAACGACGCTCACCAGCGACAGGCACAGCACGATATTTCGTGGCGCTCGACGAGCGCAAGGAGTACCGGGGCCGCCGCTCGTGTTTGCCAACCCGAACCAAACCGCTGTGAGCGTGATGTTTAACGGCTCGGCAGACGTGGTCGACGGGCTGTCGGACAAGCAACGGCCGTACCGCTGGCGGTTGGGTGGCCTGGGTTGAGATGACGCGCCAGGCGGATTCGGAGCTACAGTGAGGGGCGTCGGTAGAGAATCGTGGGCAACGCGTTGAATGTTCGTCTGCTGGTCTCGACATCGATATTGGCCGCCTCGACGATCGCGGGTGCGCAGGAGCCGCCCGAGGTCGAAGAACTGCTGCGCCGCGTCGGCGAGCGGGTCGCCGCGTTCTACGGGCGTGCGCTGACCGTCGTCTGCACCGAGACGTCCACGGTGCAGCCCCTCGACATCACCACCTCGCCTGACGGGCTCGCGCGGACCGTCGAATCCGAACTGCGTGTCGAACGAGACAGCACCGGCGAGGTGACGATCGTCCGCAAAATCCGTAAAGTGAACGGCCGGGCGCCGCGAGAAGAGGACAACAAAGATCGTGCGGGATGCACCGACCCCGGTGCGCGCTCTCCGGAACCGCTGGCGTTTCTGCTGCCCGCTTCCCGGCAGGAGTACGAGTTCAAGACGGCCGGCACGGCAAACGAGCGGAGCCGTACGGTCTTGATGATCGATTTCGCGTCGGTCAATCGCAGGAGCAAAGCGGAACTGGTGGAAGACGCGGCCGGGCACGACGACTGTTTCGACTGGTCGGGCTACATCGCCTCGACCGGACGTATCTGGGTGGATGCCGGCACCTCCGACGTGCTGCGGGTGGAGCGGCGGCTGAGGGGACCAGTCGAGGTCAGAGTCCCTCCGCTGCTGCAGCAGCGTCACCGTCTGTCGAACTGGGTGGACATCGTGCGCGACGAGATAGCGATTCGGTACCGGACAGTCGCCTTCAAGGACCCTGACGAGGTGCTGCTGATGCCGGAATCCATTATTTCTCTCACCGTCGTCCGGGGTGGTCTGCAGTCCACGCGGCGAATGCAGACGTTCGCCGACTACAAGCGCTTCGTCACGGGCGGCCGGGTCGTCCAGGAGTGAGGAACCAGAGTCCATGACGTCGAACAGGCCGGAAGGATCGAACGGCACGTCTCGTCAGTCTGTCAGATGAGAAGGCGGTGCAGGAGATTCTGGGGACGACCGTCCTCAATCTCTGGAAAGTCGTCAACAACCTCACGCGACTCAGGCCGTCCTCGCGCGATCGCTATCGGGTCGCCATTTTTGGATCAGCCCGCGCCCAGCCCGGGACGTTCGTGTACGACGAGGTGAAGCGCGCCGCCGCGGCGTTCGCGTCGATGGGCTGCGACATCGTGACCGGTGGAGGACCCGGCCTGATGCAGGCCGCCAACGAGGGCGCCAGGAGCGTCGGCGCGCCAGGCTCGGTGGGGATTCGCGTGGAACTGCCCTTCGAGCAGGACGTGAACCCGTTCGTCGAGCAGGCGTTCGAGCACGAAACGTTCTTCACGCGCCTCCATCACTTCGTCCTCGCCTCCGACGCGTTCGTCGTCGTGCCGGGCGGCATCGGCACGGTGCTCGAGACGCTGATGATCTGGCAGCTCCTTCAGGTGCGGCACGTGGACAACGTGCCGCTCATCCTCGTGGGCAAGATGTGGACGGGTCTGGTCGAATGGGCGAAGACGAGCATGCTCGATCCGAGGCTGGCGCTTGCCAACGCCGAAGACCTGCGCATTCCACAGTGTCTCGAGACCGCGGATGAGGCGATCGCCGTGGTCCGCGATCTGCACGAGAAGTGGAAGGCGCGGCGATGATCGTCGCCGCTCAAGCCACGCGAATATTACCGCTCCTGCGTGGTCTTGAGAATCGGATCCACGGCACGCAGCGCGAGCGCGGCAATTGTGAGCGTCGGATTCGATGACGCGCCGGTCGGAAACACCCCGCTGCCCAACAGGAAGAGGTTGTCGTGATCGTGTGAGCGTTGCTCGGGGCTGACCACCGACGTTGTTGGATCCGTGCCCATGCGATAGGTGCCCATGACGTGACCCGCTGACATGATCGTGCTGCCGTGCTCGATTCCGGTCGCGTTCATGGCTGCGAAGATTTCCTGGTGAATCCGCTGGCCATGATCGAGCGCGTCGCGACAGTAGTCGTCGATGCGATACGTGATGCGCGGCCGCGGCAGCCCGATCGCATCACGCTCCTTCTCGTCCGGAACAATGCGATTCTCCGGCGACGGTAGCTGTTCCACCATCGTCGCCAGCTCCAGCTCGCGTGCGCTGTGATCTGCAACCGCGCGAGAGAGGTCCGCACCTCGAAGTCCCCGTTCGGCCAGCTTCTGCACGGTCGTTTCGGGCGTGCCACTCGACCAGGCCCAGCCGCGATTGCCGAGCTGCACACGGAACGAGCCGTAACGAGCTCGCCAGTCGCCCTTCCGCGGCGACTCGATGCCCGCCGTGGACAGCGGCCCGCGGAACGGCCAGATGGGTTCATCCGTCAACGCCCAGCTGAGCCGGGTGGGATGATCCATCAGGTTGCGTCCGACTTGATCGCTCGAGTTCGCCGATGCCTCGTGGACGTTCGGCTGTGCGCGACTGCAGCAGCAGTTTCGGCGTCTCGATGCCGTGCGCGGCAATCACAAACACTTTCGCCGTCACACTCGATCTCGCTTCCGTCCGGCCGTTTGTAGCGAAGGTTGCTCACGCGACCATCTGCGCCAATCTCCACGACGGAGGCGATGGCTCGATCGACGAGCTCCGCGCCCGCGCGTTCCGCCTGCGTCACGTGCACCATCGCGTCATATTTCGCCTGGATGGGGCAGATGGGAATACACGAGCTGCTTCCGCAGCACGCAGGACGGTTCTGATAGCGCTCTGAATTCCGCGCCTGGGGTGTGGGCTCGACGGTGTAACCGAGCTTCGCAACCGCCGCAGCCACGCGTCGATCGAGATACGAGAGCGGAATGGCGGGAATCGGATATGGCCGGCTGCGCGGCGCGTCGAGCGCGGCGTTGGGATCGCCCGCGACGCCAAGTTCCTCTTCGGCCTCCGAGTACCAGGGCTCGAGGTCGTCGTATGTCATCGGCCAGTCGAGACCGACGCCAAAGGTCGAATGCAATCGAAAATCATCCGGAACGAATCGCAGCGCCGTGCCGAGCCAATGCCACGTCGTGCCGCCGACCTGACGCAAGTAAGTGGCCTCGTACTTGTCGGGGCCGTTCTGCAGGTAATAACTGTCCGGCCGGTCGCTCGTAGAGTGTGGGGCATAGGGCGCGTTCGGATACGCGCACTCGGGAACTTTGATGAGCGCCGCACGATACTGCGTCAGGGCCGCAGGCCGCGAGACGCGCGGCCCGGCCTCGAGGATGAGCACTTTGACGCCTCGCGTCGCCAGGCGTGCGGCGACCAGGGCGCCGCAGACGCCGGAGCCGACGATGACGACATCTGCCGTGCGTTGCATCAAAGCTGGGGCGACCGGTGCGGCGCTGCCCAGGTGCCGAATGGTCCGACGCACATGCCGGGGGCCGGCATGCCCAGGGCGCGCCACTGAAGGGCGCCCGTGTGCGTCACCAGTTGAGCTTCGCCACGCACCTGCTGTACGCCGGTGTACCAGGCGACGATGATGTGGCGCTCGAGATCCGCGTCGGGCCGCGCAAGCCTGGCGGCGGTCACGCCGGGTGTGGCGAGCAGGTTCTTCAGAAAGACACCAGCCGCCTGGCGGTCAAGGTTCGAGTGTCCGGTAAGACGCGACGACAGTGCGAGGAACTCGTCAAGAGCGAACGACTGCGCGCGTGGCTCCGCGCGAATGAATGGCGCCAGCATGGCGATCGCCGAAATGAACGCACGACGTCGGAGTTCGACCATGTGATGGCGTCATTCTACGACGTGGCAGCCAAAATTTCCCCACGAAGCCGTAAGATTCCACAGCAAGAGACACCGGCTGAGGAGAGATTCGCGAATGAAGTGTTCAGCAGAGAATTTGCAAGCCCCGATCCGGGAGGCCAGTGACACGCATGCTACTCAATACAACGTCGTTCAGACTGGCGATTGCCATATTGATTCTGATGACGGGTCCGCTGACGGGCGTGGCACGCGCCCAGGGCAGGCCGGCGCCGG
This sequence comes from Vicinamibacterales bacterium, assembly GCA_963850725.1. Classification (GTDB taxonomy): domain Bacteria; phylum Acidobacteriota; class Vicinamibacteria; order Vicinamibacterales; family JAMQPK01; genus JAMQPK01. Next base: position 3,299 of record CAWKMQ010000008.1, on the reverse strand, counting down.
CCGCGCAGATTGCCATCGGTTGGGTCGGATTTGCGGACGATGGGGTCGTCAGCGAATTCCTCGCCGGTGGTGAGGCACGGTGGTATCTGGGACCGCGAATCGCCGTCGGACCAGAGGTCGCCTACATCGGGGGCGACAACCACAGTCACTTCGTCGCGACCGGCAATCTGACGTTTGACCTGACGGCTCCCATCGAGGGGCGTCCGCGTCAGATCACGCCGTTCCTCGTGGTCGGCGGTGGCTTGTTTCAGTCCCGCGAGTCGTTTCCCACGGGACCGTTCACGTCGAACGAAGGTGCGTTCACGGCCGGAGGCGGTGTAAGGGCTCTTCTCGGCGAGACGATGACGGCGGGTGTCGACGTGCGCATGGGTTGGGAGCTGCACGTCCGTGTCAACGGATTCATCGGGTTCCGTCTGGGACGGTAGCGGTCGCGAGCCGCCTCGACCTATCCTTATGTGAATGGAGCGCGCCTCTCCCACCATGACGCCCGAGCAGTGGGCGCGCGTCAAAGAGGTGTTCGGCGCCGCACTCGAACAGGAGCCGGACAAGCGGCGCGCGTTCGTGGCGACGGCGGCCGCGGGCGATGACGCCGTGCGCGCCGAGGTCGAGCGCCTGCTCGATGCCGAGCGTCAATCCGCCGATTTCATGGAACGGCCGGCGGGCGCAACCCTGGTGAGCGGCCGGGTTCTCGGTCACTACGAGATTGGGCGGCTCGTCGGCAGCGGCGGCATGGGCCACGTGTTCGCGGCGCGCGACGTCGAGCTCGGCCGCGAGGTCGCGGTGAAGGTGGCGTCCTTCGAGGGCGAAGACGCCCAGACGAGACTGCGCCGGGAAGCGCAGCACGCATCGCGACTGAGCCATCCGCACATCTGCCATATCTACGAGGTCGGGCGCGCCGACGGCCAACTGTTCGTGGTGATGGAGCTCCTGCCAGGACGGTCGCTCGCGGACGTGCTCCGTGAAGGGCCGCTGCCGGTCGAACAGGCGAGGCGGTACGGAATCGAGATCGCGGACGCTCTGGCACACGCGCACGAAAGTGGCCTCGTGCACCGCGATCTGAAGAGCACCAACGTCATGATCACGCCGAAGCAGGGCGCCAAGGTGCTCGACTTCGGTCTCGCGCGGATGCTCGACACGCACCAGATCGATGCGCTCTCGCAGTCTCAGCGCTCGTTGACCGATGAAGGTCTCATCGCCGGCACGCTGCCGTACATGGCGCCCGAGCTGCTGCGGGGACAGCGAGGCGACGAGCGTGTCGACATCTGGGCGCTCGGCGTCCTGCTGTATGAAATGTTCACCGGCCGCCGCCCGTTTTCCGGCGCGACCGGATTCGAACTGAGCGCCGCCATTCTGCATCAGCCGCCCGAGGCTTGGCCGCCAACGTTCCCGCGCCCGTTCGGGCGATCGTGCAGCGGTGCCTGGAGAAGAAAACCGGCGATCGCTACCAGCACGCGGCAGATGTGCGTCTCGCACTGGAAGAGATGCAGGCGCCCGCCGACCTCCGCGCGTCCGCATTCCGTACATCCCGAGACGTCTCACCGCGGGCGTACCGTGGCTTGTCATCGGCCTGGCGATCGCGGCAATCGCGTTGTACGGGCTCAGGTCGACGAGAGTCGGCAACGCGTTCAGCAACGTGTACGGATACTCCCTGCTCGAGGACGGTTCGTTCGGTGAGGCGATCGACCAGTTTGAGGGCGTGACGAAGCAGTCGCCGAACGAGGCGAACCCGTGGGACAGCCTCGGCGAGGGGTATCTCGCGAACGCGATGCCCGACAGAGCGCTCGATGCGTACGCCCGGGCGCTCGCGATCGAACCGGCTTACCACGCGTCGATTCTCGGCCGGGGCCTTGCCCTGGCGGCGCTCGGACGCTACGACGAAGCTCTCGAGCGCGAGTCGCCGGACTTTCGAAACCAGGCGTTCCTGCTGTCACGCGTAGGGCGATACCGCGAGGCGATGGACGTGCTCGACAGAGGCCGGCGTAACGATGACGACGCCGAGGTGAACGCGGGCGCGTTGTTGACGTCGGCGTGGTTGTTCCTCGAACAGAAGCAATATGCGCGGGCGCTCGACGACGTGCGTGCCGCCGAGAAGGTGCTCGACGACCAGCGAGGGCATCCGTTCCTGGTGCTTGCGGGCTTGATGGGCGGCGTTGCCGAGATTCGTGCCGGCGACGCGAAGAACGCGGCGTCGCATCTTTCGTCGCAGAGAGCGCATTACGACAGCGACGATCGCGTCGAAGCGAACTGGATCGCGTCGCTCGAAGGCGAGATCGCGCTCGCCGAGGGGCAGTACGATCGCGCGATGGAGCGTTTCAAGGCGCAGCAGCCGGCATGGCAAACGCTTGGGCGCGACGCGTCAACCGTCTTTGCCATCAGCCTGCCGTCGCGCGACGGCCCGGCGCGCGTCGAGATGGCACGGGGCAATCGTGCAGCCGCCATCGAAGAGTACAGACGCCTGACGTCGGTGGGCGCCGCCAACCGATCGTCTGCCGCGCTCGAGCCTCGGTACATCCTGGAGCTGGCGCGTCTCCTGAACGCACAAGGCGACCAGGCCGGCGCTCGGATTGAATACGAGCGCTTCCTCAAGTTCTGGGCCAATGCCGATGCCGGCCTTCCCGAGGTCGCCGAAGCCAGGAAAGCCGTAACGGCGCGCTAGCACTGAAAACTGAGAACTCTGTCGGCAGGGCGCGACTTCAGTCGCGCCACGCCGCCTGAGCCGCTTTGTGCGCGCATGGCGCATTAAGTAATGAGGGGAGACCATGATGCGTATCGTTCTGCTCATTCTCATGATCGTTTCGACCGGGTCGGCGGTCTCGGCCCAGACGTCCCAGGGGCTTGCGTCGAGCCTCGAGACGACGCTGATTCCCGGCTCGACGGTCTGGATTACCGATTCGCAAGGACGTGAAGAAAAGACTCGAATCGTCAGTGTGTCTGGCGAAGCCGTGACCACGGCGTCCGGCGGCAATATCCGCCATTTTCGTGCGGCTGATGTCAGACAGGTCACGACGCGCCGTTCCGACTCCGTGCTCAACGGCGCGCTGATTGGCGCCGGGGTGGGCGTGGCGTCCGGACTCTTCCTGTGCCGCCTGACGGAACCCTGGGCGAACTGCACCGACGACGTTGGACCGATGCTGCGTGTCGGTGCGATCGGCGCCGGGGTCGGCATCGGGATCGACCTGCTGATCCGTGGCCGGAAGACGATCTACGCAGCCGAGCCGGGCTCGGCTCAACTCAGCGCGGCGCCCATCGTGGGTCGCCGTGCGGGAGGCTTGCAGTTCTCGCTCAATTTCTGACGCTCT
>CAWKMQ010000007.1:0-28671 GCA_963850725.1 Vicinamibacterales bacterium | reverse complement strand
GGTAGATTAAGAATAGCCACGAAGGCAGGTTGCCAGCACCACGGCAACCTGCCTTCGCGCTCGCACCCGCCTTCGCGCCCAACGCACCTCATCGCACCCCTCGCACCTAACGCACCTACGCTACACTCCTGTATGTTCCGGTTCCGACCGTGGATCGCCATCGTGGCGGTGTGCGTGCTCGCCGTGCCCGTGTTCGGCCAGCGCGGACGCCCTCGGCCGAGGCTCGCGCAGGCGAGCGACGTCGACGGATCGTGGCAGTTCTGCCGCCTCGCGTATCAAGGACGAGGCTGGGCCACCGACTATCCGGACGCCGACTACAACTTCAGCACGCGACTGTCCGAGCTCACCAAGACCACCGTCACCAAGGACCACGGCGAGCCGCGACCGCTCATCGTGCGGCCCACTGACGAGGTGCTGTTCCGATGCGGGTTCGTCATGCTGTGGCAGGCCGAATCCCTGTTTTTCAGCCCCGAAGACGCCGCGAATCTCCGGAAGTATCTGTTGAAGGGAGGATTCCTCTGGTCGGACGACTCATGGGGATCCTACGCATGGGACAACTTCGCGGAGGAAATGGCGAAAGTGCTGCCGCCGTCCGAGTATCCGCTTTATCGACATCCCGGCCGACCACGCGATGTTCCGGACCTGGGCTCTGGTCAAGAAGGTGCCGCAGATCCCGGGCATCAGCTTCTGGTTTGGCACCGGCGGCCGCACCTCGGAGCAGGGCGCCGACAGCGCCGACGTGCACGTCCGCGGCGTGTTCGATTCCCACGGCCGGCTGATGGTGCTCTCCACGCACAACACCGACATCGCGGATGGATGGGAACGCGAGGGTGTGGACCCGGAGTACTTCCACAAATTCTCGGTCGATTCCTACGGCGTCGGCGTGAACATCGCCATCTATACGCTGCTGCACTGAGCGGCCGCAAACCTGCCCGCCGATTTATAATGGGACCTCCACGGATTTCAGGTCTATCCATGCAGCTTCGTCGATTCTCGCTGGCGACGGCCGTGGCGCTCGTGCTGGGCACGTCGGGCGCTGCCCAGGCGCCACAGACCCCGCAGGCGCCGCCCTCGGTGACGTTCCAGGTCGAGGTCAACTACGTTGACGTCGATGCGGTCGTCACCGACGACGAACGGCGCCTTCGTGTCCGGGCTGACGCGCGACGACTTCGAGGTGTTCGAAGACGGCAAGCCGCAGAAAATCGAGATGTTCTCGTACGTCGAGCTGCCGGTCGAACGGGTCGAGCGATTCGCCCCGCTCAATCGGCCCGTGACGAGCGACGTCCGATCGAACGAGCGGACGTTCGACGGGCGCGTCTACGTGCTCGTGATGGACGACCTCGACATCAGCCCGCTGCGCACCTCCATCGTCAAGCGGTCGGCGCGCGAGTTCATCGAACAGCACTTCGGCGCGAACGACATCGCGGCGGTGGTCTACACCAGCGGACGCAGCGACGCGACGCAGGACTTCACGAACGACCGAAGCCTGCTCGTCGCGGCCGTCGACAAGTTCATCGGCCGCCGGCTGCAGTCGGCGGCCATCGAGGCGCTCGACCGGCACTATCAGAACGAGCTCACCAAGGGACTCGGCGATCGCGACTACGAGCTCGCTCCCAATCCGAACGCGAACGTGAAGGATGCGGCGGCGCCGGTCAACATCCGCGACATGGAGCGCGAGCAGCGCACCTTTGCCGTGCTCGACACGCTGAAGAACCTCGGCGAGTTTCATGGCCGGCGTGCGCGGCCGGCGCAAGGCCGTGCTGCTCTTCAGCGAAGGGCTCGAGATGCCGATGAGCGAAATCTACGGCGTGCACACGGCGACCGATGTCGTGGGCGCCATCAAGGACGCCATCACGGCGGCCGCGCGATCGAACGTGAGCTTCTACGCCCTCGATCCGCGCGGGCTCATCGGCATGACCAGCGAGTACATCGAGATCGCCGGATCGCACGCGCCCGAAGTCGCGCTGGGCGCGTTCGGCTCGCTGAACGCCCAGCAGGGCATGCTGACCGACATGAAGGTCTCGCAGGACAGCCTGCGGACGCTCTCCGAGGAAACCGGCGGATTTGCCGCCGTCAACCTGAACATGCTCGGCTCGGCGTTCGCGCGCATCGTGGATGCTGAACAGCCGGTACTACGTGCTCGGCTACTACCCGCCCTCGTCGGCCGCGCGACGGCCGGTTTCATCGCATCGAAGTCCGGACGAAGCGGCCCGGCTTGCGTGTCTCGGCCAGGCGCGGATACGCGTCGCCACGCGGCCGCACGCCGACCGAACGCAAGCGCGACGAAGAGGCGCGCCGCGCGCGCGAAGCCAGAAGAGGCGGCGTCAACAACATGTCGGCGGAGCTTCGCGAGGCGCTCAACGCGCCGCTCTATCAGAGCGGTCTCGCGTTCTCCGTGCAGGCGGCGCCGTTCCGGCTGAACCAGAAAGAAGCGTCGGTCGCGCTGGCCATCGAGTTCGACGGCGACGCGGCTGCAGTTCGCGCCAGAAGGGTGACGGGCTGTTCGCCAACAACCTGGAGGTGTCGTTTTTCGGCATCAACCAGGACGGCCGGGCGCGGCGAACGACCCGCTCGGAGATGAACCTCGACGCTCCGGCCCGAGTCGTTCAAGCGGGTACAGGGCGGGGGTCTCCGGCTGAACCCGCGCATGACGCTCGAGCCCGGACGCTACCAGATTCGAGTCGGCGTCCGAGACAGCAACGCCCAGGTCGGGACGGTCTTTTACGATCTGGTGGTGCCGGACTTCCGCAAGGACCCGGTGATGATGAGCGGCCTGCTCCTGACCGCGGCCTCCGCCGGAACGGCGATGACGGCCCAGCCCGACCCGGACGCCCCGAAGGTCCTGCCGGGCCCCGCGACCAGCCGCCGGATCGTTTCACAGAACGATACCCTGACAGTTTTCGCCGAAATCTACGACAATATCTCGAGCCAGCAGCCGCGCCAGATTGAAACCGTCGTCAGCCTGACTTCGGAGACCGGACAGGAAGTGTTCAACGCCAGGGACAGTATTCCCAACCCTTCGACTGCGCTCGGGCAGGCCCTCGACGCGCTGGACGGCGGGTTACTGGACCGCTATGGCTTTGCGCGCGAGGTTCCCCTGAAGGACGTCGCCGCCGGCACGGTACCTCCTGAAGGTGGAAGCCGGATCACGCGATCTTCGACAGCTACAGCGTACGCCAAGCCGGTGATTCGGGAAACCCTAATTACAGTTCAACGGTAAGCACCACATGATGAAAAGAACCCTCGTTGCACTCACGCTCATCACGGCGATTCTGCAGTCGCCTTTCGTCAAAGCCCAGGATCCCCAGGCCCCGCCTTCGGTCACCTTCCAGGTCGAGGTGAACTACGTCGACGTCGACGCCGTCGTGACCGACGAGCAGGGCAACTTCATATCGGGCCTTGCGAAAGACGAGCTTCGAGGTGTTCGAGGACGGCAAGCCGCAGAAAGTCGACATGTTCTCCTACGTGGAGATCCCGGTCGAACGGCAGAGCCGGTACGTGTTTGCCGATCGAGCCGTCACCGTCGACACGCATTCGAACCGCCAGCCGTTTGCCGGCCGGCTCTATGTGATCGTCCTCGACGATCAGACGTCAGCCTCGATGCGAACGTCGCAGGTGAAGAAATCGGCCAAAGAGTTCGTCCAGCAGTACATGGGCGACAACGACATCGCCGCGGTCATCCACACGAGCGGCCGCACCGACGCGGCGCAGGAGTTCACGAGCAACAAGCAGCTGCTCTATACCGCGATTGACAAGTTCGTTGGCCGCCGCATGCGCTCGCTGCACGATCGAGCGGCTCGACACGTACTACCAGCAACCTCGCATGCCGTCGAGGACAATGCTTCGACCGACGACGGCAACTCGCAGACGCCCGCGTCGACCGATCCCGGCGGCCACGGGCGGCTGGACCCGAGCGATTTCGAGCGCGGCTACCGCGCGATCGGCGTGCTCGACACGCTGAAGATACACGGCGGAGTTCCTCGCCGAGCGTCCGCGGGCGGCGGAAGGCCGTGCTCTTCTTCAGCGAAGGGATCGACTATCCGATTAACGACTCGTTCGGCAGCCAGATGCGCCAGCGACGTGATCCGCGCCACGCAGGACGCCATCACGATGGCGGCGCGCGCCAACGTGAACTACTACACGATCGATCCGCGCGGGCTCGTCGGCATGACGCAACGAGTTCATGGAGATGCAGGGCGGTGGATCGCCCGAGATGGCAGGCGGTCCGGCGATGCTGCACGCCCGGCACGAATGCACGCATCACTGGCACACGGGCGGCGTGTTCAACGCCCAGTCCGAGCTGATGAACGAGCTGATGCTCTCCAGGGCAGCCTGCGCGAGCTGGCCGAGAAGACCGGCGGCATCGCGTCGGTGAACACCAACTCGCTGACCACGGCGTTCGAGCGCATCGTGCAGGCCAACAGCCGCTACTACGTGCTCGGCTACTACCCGCCGACGCATCCGCGCGACGGGCGGTTCCACAAGATCGAGGTCAAGGTGAACCGGCCCGGCCTCCGAGTGGACGGCCCGCCGCGGATATGCGTCGCCTCGCGGCAAAAACCGCCGAAGAACGCAAGCGCGACGAAGAAGCCCGGCGCACGCGCGAAGCCAGACGCCCAACGCCGACAAGACCTCGAGCCAGCTGCGCGACGTGCTGAACAGCCCGATGCAGCAGAGCGGCCTCAACTTCACGGTGCAGGCGGCGCCGTTCAAGAACACGGCAAAAGAAGCGTCGGTGGCGCTCGCGATCGAGCTCGACGGCAATCGGCTGCCGTATCAGCCGCCGAATGACAAAGGGCTCGTGCGCGAACAAGATCGAGATGTCGTTCTTCGGCCTCAACGATCGGGCAAGGCGCTGGCGGGCACACGATCGGAGCTCGATCTCACGCTGCGGCCCGAGACGCGCGAACGCGTCAACGCGAACGGCGTTCGCGTCAACCCGCGCGATCAATCTGCCACCGGGCCGCTATCAGCTCCGCATCGGTGCGCGCGAAGAGCTCGGCGGGCTGACGGGCACGGTGTTCTACGACCTCGAGGTTCCCGACTTCCGGAAGGAGAAGCTGATGTTGGGCGGGTTGCTGCTGGCCGCCGCGTCAACGCAGCAGACACCGAGCATCCAGCCCGATCCGGTTGTCGCGAAGCTGCTTCCCGCCGCCGCGACCAGCCGGCGGGAGTTCCCGCGGGGCGACATCGCTCGCGCTCTACACGGAGATCTACGACAACATCACGGCTCGCCAGGCACGGCGCTTCGACGTGACCATCCGCCTGCTGTCGGAGGACGGCAAAGAGGTGTTCACGAGCCACGACGAGCTGGCGAACGCGCCGAAGCCCGGTGAAAAGCCCTGGGAGATCGTACGGCTATCCGAAACAGATTTCCCTGAAAGACGTCCCCGCCGGCCGCTACCTGCTTCGCGTCGAAGCACAGGTGCGCGGTGATTTCGACGATGCGAAGCCGGTTGCGCGGGAAACGATCATAACCGTGCAGTAGCCTCCATTCGCAGATTGGCAGGTTCGCAGATTCGCAGATTGATCGACGGATTCATAGCGCCGGATTCGGGCGGAATGCTCTAATCTTCCAATCGCCCATCTCGAATCCGAATAGGAGGTTCTGATGAAACGCTGGGTTCTCCTGTTCGCGCTCGTTGCGCTCGTCCCCTCTTCGGCGCTGATGCAGGAAAAAGGCGGCGAAGACGAGTTCGGGCCCTACGAAGTCGTGGCCAACTGGCCCCAGCCGATTCCGGGCATGGACGGGTACACCTGGGGATCGACCGGCGGCATCTTTGCCGAAACACCCGATCGCGTCTGGATCGTCCAGCGCGGCATGATTCCGCTGCCGCCCGGCGCGAAGTTCGGCGTCCCGCTGCCGGCCAACGCCACCGGCACGACCAACCAGAAGTGGCAGCACTGCATCTTCGTCGTCGATCGGAACGGCAGGATGGTGCAGTCGTGGACCCAGCACGACAAGATTTTCGCGGTGAAGGGCGCGCGCGGTCCGCACAAGATCAAGATGAATCCCTACGATCCGCAGAAGCACGTGTGGATCATGGACGACAACCTGCACCAGCTCTTCAAGTTCACCTACGACGGCAAGCTCGTGCAGACCTGGGGCGAGCAGCTCGTGCGCGGTGAAGACCACCGGCACTTCGGCCGCCCGACCGACATCGACTGGCTGCCCGACGGGACGTTCTTCGTCAGCGACGGCTACACCAACACGCGCGTCGTCAAGTTCAGCCCCGAGGGCAAGTACCTGACGTCCTGGGGCACGTCGAGCGAGGGGAAGACCAATCCCGGCCCGAACGAGATGCACACGGTGCACAGCGTCGCCGTCGGCCGCGATCGCAAGGTGTATGTCTCCGACCGGACGAACAGCCGCATCCAGATCTTCGACGAGAACGGCAAGTTCCTCGAGATGTGGACGAACATCCGCCGGCCGTATCACGTGCTGATGAGCCGCGACCAGTTCCTGTGGGTGTCGGACGGCGAGACCCACAAGATGCTGAAGTACGACCTGAGCGGCAAGTTCCTGTACGGCTGGGGCACGTTCGGCCCGATGCCGGGCCGTCTCAACGGCGTGCACCAGTTCTCGGTCGATCAGGAGAACAACCTCTACGTCGCCGAAGTGTTCAACGGCCGCGCGCAGAAGTTCCGCCCGCGCAAGGGCGCCGATCCGGCGAAGCTGACCGGACAGGAGCTCAGGCACGGCGCACTCTGGTCAAAGACGAACTAGTGCGCCGGTGAATTGGCAGATTGGTGGATTGGTAGATTGCGAGATTACGAAAATCTGAACCCTGCCTTCTAATCTGCCAATCTACCAATCTCCCAATCTTCCAATTTTCGTGCCGTGACCACCACCGTCTCCTTCCATTTCACGAGTCCTCAGTTCGCCATCCAGTCCGCCGCCGTCAAGTTCATGAAGGGCGCCCGGCTCTTCTCGGATGGCGACTTCCGCATCGGCCGAATCACCGAGGGCTCGATTGACGGCGTGCTCGTCGAGGGCCCCATCGAGTTCGACGCGATGCTTTCCGAGTTGACGGTGACCCGGCGAAACGACAGCCGCAGGTACGACGTCCCCTTCTTCCCTGTGTCCGGGGCCATCCGTCCTCAGGAAATCAGCGCTTGCCTCGTCACCGTTGAGCTCGATATTCCGGTTGTCGTGGTGATGAGAGTCGAGGATGCGGCCGGCACGACGGTGCCTGGCGCGAAGGTGAGCTTTTCAATTCCCTCGACGTCGGCGACGTTCGAAATGCCGGTGAACAAGCTCGGCGAACTGGCGGTGCTGGGCACGCCGGGAAGCTTTTCGTTCCACCTGCTGTCTGTGGGCGACCGCTGGCTCGCATCCGAGGAAGTGCGTGCGGAATTGCATGTGACGCCGAACGACCGTGGCGAGCGCCACGTCATCCTCCGCGTTCCGTCTTGACCGACTATCAATCTTCAATCACACAATCGTCACTCTGAAAACAATCTACCAATCCGCCAATCTGCGAATCTGCGAATTCAGTACAAAGTAAACGCCCACAGCATGTCGCCGGTGGCGATGGTGATGTACTGACGGCCGTCGTGCATGTAGGTTTGCGGCGCGTTCGAGATGGTGCCGATGCGCGTGTGCCACAGCGGCTTGCCGTCCTTCGCGTCGTGCGCGACGAAATTGCCGCTGCCGTCGGCGCCGAACAGGAGTCCGCCGGCGGTCGCGAGAAATCCGATACCGCCGCCGCCGGGATTCGGATAGCGGCGCCGCCAGGCGACCTTGCCGGTGGCGGGGTCGATGGCGGTCAGGAACTTCCCGCCCGATCCGACCTCGACCCGCATCTTCCCTCCCAGCCCCATCGACCCGCGCGGATCGGGATCGGTCAGGTAGAGCATGTTGAACGAGTTGTCTTCCTGCGTGTAGAGCAGGCCGGTGTCGGGTGAATACGCGGGCGGCTGCCAGTTGGTGGTGCCGCCTTCGACCGGCGACACGAGCGCGCCCGGAATCGTCGCTTCCTTGGCGGGCGCGGGCCACGGCGCCTGTGTCGGATTGAGTCCTCCCGCCCAGTTGGTGTGCGTGCCGTACCGCGTGGTGACGATGTGCTCGCCGGTCACGCGGTCGACCGTGAAGAAGTACCCGTTGCGCGCGGCCACCGACACCAGCTTCCGCGGCTTGCCGTTGACGCGCGCGTCGAGGAGGATGGGCGACTGCACGGTGTCCCAGTCGTGCGTGTCGTGCGGCGACATCTGGTAGTACCACGCCATCTTGCCGGTGTCGACGTTCAGCGCCACGAGCGCGCACGTGTAAAGGTTGTCTCCGGGCCGCGCCACGCCGGTGTAAGCCGGCGTCGGGTTGCCGGTCCCGAAGATATAGAGCTTCGTTTCGGGATCGTACGAGCCGGGCATCCACGTGTGGCCGCCGCCGTATCGCGCGGCGTCGAGGTTGGGCCACGTCTCGAGCCCCGGGTCGCCTTCGTTCATCGGCACCGTGTAGAACTTCCACTGCAGCTTGCCGGTCTCGGGATCGAAGGACTGCAGGAATCCCGGACCGTCGAGGTCGTTTCCCGTTCCGACGATGACGTGATCGCCGACGATGATCGGCGCCGGCGTCGAAAAATACTGCTGATCGAAATCGGCGATCTCGACATGCCAGCGCTCTTCGCCGGTTTTGGCGTCGAGCGACACGAGGTAGTTGTCGGGAGTCTCGAAGAACAGGTAGTTCCGCCAGATGCCGACGCCGCGGTTGCCGATGTGCGTGGCGCCGCGCGTCTTCCAGAAGTAGTGCCAGATCTCGCGGCCGTCGAGCGCGTCGATCGCCCACACGTTGTCGGGAGCGGTCGGATACAGAACGCCGCCCACCTGCAGGACCGCGCCCTTGATGGTGCCGCCGGTGAACTCGCGCGTGCCGACACCGCCGATGATCGTCGGCGGCACGCCACCCCGCGGTCCGGTCAGAACCCGGGTCATCCAGGCGAGGGTGAGGTTCTTGACGTTCGACGTGTTGACTTGCTTCAGCGTGCTGAAGCGGCGGCTGGTGTAGTCGCCGGCAAACGTCGGCCACGACTCTCCGAGGGGCTTTGTAAGAGAGGCAGGATCGAGGAGCGCTGCGGGACTCTGAGCACTCGGTGCGCCCCCAAAGTTCACCGCGACAACAGACACCAATAGTAGTGTTCCGACGCAGAGCCGCAGAGGCGCAGAGTTTTTTTCTTCAAGGCGTTCTCTGCGTCTTTGCGTCTCTGCGTCGAGTCTGGCTCTACTCATTCTCATTTCAGACTCGTCAGGTAAGCGGTCACGTCGTGAATGTCTTTGTCGGTGTACACCGGCAGCAGACTCCGGTGCGCTTCGAGCGGATCGCGCACGTCGACTTTCGGCACCGCGCCGGTCCGGCGGAACGATCGCGACGTGCCGTCTTTCTGCGTCAGGGCAACCAGGAAGTCGTCGATGCGCTCGAGCCGTCCTTCGACCGTCTCACCGGTCGGAAGCGTGACGACGACGGTAGCCTCGCGCCGCGTGGTCATCGGTGCCGGTCTCACCTCGGCGGCGGGACCGCGCGCCACGGCCCCGTCCACCGGCAATCCAGAGATTCTGCAGCTGAGCTGGCCCGAGATCCCGCGCGCCGATGCCCTTCAGATCGCCCGTGGCGGAATGACAGCTTCCACACTTCTGGGCGAAATACTCCGCGCCGGCGCCGATGTCGCCGACGAGCACCTTCAATTCGACCGGTGGTCCCGGAGGAGGCGCACCCTGGCCGGGCGCCAGCGCGAGGATGCTGTGAATGTGCGCCGCCACCGCCTTGATGTCATCCGCCGTAAGGCCTGACGGCGGCAACCGATCCTTGTGAGAGCTGCGCATGACCGGTTCGACGAGCTCGCCCGCGCGATCGTTGAGCATCACCGCCGAGCGCAGCAGGTTCGACCCGCCCCGCTCGCCACCGCGCAGATCGGGGCCGTGGCAGCTCCGGCATTCGGTGTCGTAAATCGCGCGCCCTTTCGCGACGAGCTCGGGCGGATCCGGATCGCGCTGTTGCGCCGGAAAGCTCGCAATCCCGCCCCGGCCCTGCGCCCAGCACGCTCGCGCAAGACGCCACGAGCAAGCACGACGCAGACGCCAGACTGCAGACTCTGTCTCTGACGACTCTCGCGACTTTGCGACTCTGCGCGACTTTCGTCTCTCATGTCCACCATGCTTCAACCGCCGGTTCCGTCAGAATCGCGCGCGACAGCACGTCGATGGCCGACTTCAGGCCTTCGTCGATCGACGCGAGCGCATCCTCGTGCTCGATGCTCATCACGTAGTCGTAGCCGGCCATCCGCAGCGCGCTGACGATGCGCTTCCACTCGAACTCGTCGTGGCCGTATCCGACGCTCCGGAACAACCACGAGCGCTCTGGCATGCGGCGGTACGTCTTCGTGTCGATGACGCCGTTCACCGCCACGTTCTGCGCGGTCGAGCGCGACGTCCTTGGCATGCATGTGGAAGATCGCGGGCCCCAGCGCGCGGATGGCTGCCGGCACATCCACGCCCTGCCAGAAGTAATGGCTCGGATCGAAATTGACCCCCACCGTGTCGCCGACGGCCTTGCGCAGCCGCAGCGCCGTCTCGACGTTGTAGACGATGAAGCCCGGATGCGCCTCGAGCGCGATCTTCACGCCGTGGTCTTTGGCGAATTTCGCGGTCCTGGTCCAGTAAGGAATCGCCTTCTTCTCCCACTGCCATTCGAGCACGTCGAGAAACTCGGGCGGCCATGCGGCGGTCACCCAGTTCGGGTGCTTCGCCTTCTCCGAATCGCCCGGGCATCCGGAAAAGGTCACCACGACGGGCACCTCCAGGCGCTCGGCAAGCCGGACGGTCTTTCGGAACGTCTGGTCCTCGCTTTTCGCCCGTGCCCTGTCCGGATGGAGCGGATCGCCATGGCACGACAGGGCGCTGATGGTGAGCCCCGCATCCGTAACCATCTGCCGGAACTCGCGGGCTCGCTTCTTGTCACTCAGGTACAAATCGACATCGACGTGATCGCTTCCCGGCCACGAGCCCGTACCCAGCTCGATAGCCGTGATCTTTTCCAGCGATCGCACCTTCGCCAGCATCTCCCTGACGCCAAGCTTTCCAAAAACGGGTGTAAACAGCCCCAGCTTCATCGTTACTCCCTCGTGACGGTTCGTAAGTTCGTTGGTTCGTGGTTCGTCAGTTCGTGGGGTTCGGCGCGAACGCGCGCGACGCGACGAACCCACGAACTCGACGAACCGCACGAACCCGACGAACCACGAACCTACGACCCGACGATCCTAGTATCTACGTCGTCCATACGCCGCCGGCCGCGTTGCTCTCGATGATCGCATCGACGATACACGCAGACCGATAGCCGTCGTCGAATGTCGCGAACGCCGGGGGCTTTGTCGCGTCAGGTTTCTGGCCGCTCGCAATGAAGCCGTAGATGTCTCTCATCAGATTGCAGAACGCGTCGGCCCATGCCTCCTGGTGCCCGCCAGGCAGGTGCGCGTACGGCAGCGCGTCCTTTCCCAGCAGCGAGGGGTCTTTCAGGAGCACGCCGTTCGGCCCCTCGCGGCGGCCGAGCCAGAGCTCGTTCTGCCGTTCCTGAATCCAGCGCACCGAGGACTTGCGTCCGTTCACTTCGAACCAGAGATCGTTCTTGTGGCCGGCACAGACCTGTCCGACGCACACGGCGCCGGTCGCGCCGTTCTCGAAGCGCACGAGCACGGCCGCCAGATCTTCGCTCTCGACCTTGAACTCCTCGCCGCGTTCGTCGGCCTTCGCGAAGGCCTCGCGGTTTTTCGACGGCTTGAAGCGAGTGGGAATGACCGTCTGAAAATCGGCGAGCACCGACGTGATGCGCTTGCCGACGACGTGCTGCACGAGATCGCACCAATGCGATCCGATGTCGCCGATGGCGGAGGTCCTCCCGCCCTTGTCCTGCTCGAGCCGCCAGGAAAAATCGGTCGGGTGCAGCAGCCAGTCCTGCAGATACGCGCCGTGCACGAAATGCGGCTCGCCGATCTCGCCCGCGGCAATCATGCTGCGCGCCTGCTGGACGAGCGGGTTCCCCCGATAGTTGAAGGTGACCGCATGGACCACCCCGGCTTTGCGGGCGGCGTCCACGAGCGACCGTGCATCCTTGGCACTGACCGCCAGCGGCTTGTCCGAGATGACGTGTTTGCGGTGGCCGAGCGCCGCCATGATGACGGGTACGTGAAGGTTGTTCGGCGTCGTATTGTGCACGACGTGCACGTCGGGGTCGGCGGCGAGCGCCTCGTAGCTGCCGTAGGCTTTCGGGATACCGAGCGCATCGGCTTTCTTCCGAGCCGAGCCCTCGGAGCTCGCGGCCACCGCGACGACGTCCACGAAGCCCAGGCGCCGCACGGCGTCGACGTGGTGCGCCCCGACGAATCCAGGGCCCACGATTCCCATGCCGATTCGTCGCATGGCTACGCGAGCGCCTTTCTGATGTAGTCGAGGCCCTTTTTCACCTCTTCAACCGGCGTGCCCGCTCCCTTGTACTCGTACTCGAGATTCGCGGTAATCGGCCACTTGTTCTGCTTCAGGAGCTGCAGGACCTCGCGAATCGGCGTCTCCCCCTCGCCCCACGGCATGTTGTCGCCCTGGTTTTTCTTTCGATCCTTGATGTGCAGGTTCGTGATGCTGTCGTGATGCGCGCGAATGTATTCGACCGCGTCGAAGTTCGCCGCGGTGAAGTGGCCGATGTCGAGGTTCACCTTGAAATACTTCGACAGCTTCTGGGCGGCGGCGAAGCTCTCGGGCGTCGCGAACTCGTTGGGATCTTTCAGGTTCGAGTGGTTGTGCATCGCGACGATCATCTTGTGCTTCTCCGCGAACGGCACCACCCGTTTTGATGCTGAAAGCGTGCTCGAGGCCGTAATGAACTCCGCGCCCAGGGCCCGCGCCATCTCGAAGCCCCGATCGATTTCGGGCTCCGTGAAGCTGTCGTTGAAGCTGTAGTTGAAGGCGCGAATCATGATGTTCGCAGAGTTGAACTTCTTGCGGATGCCGGTGAAATGGCTGAGCGGCGTCTCGATCCGCCAGCGGCGAAGCTCCTCGCGCGGCACCTTGGCCGGCTCGATCTGCGGCGACCAGAGCTCGCATTCACGCAGGCCGCATTCGGTGAACGCCGCCACCAGCGCATCCGACATGTCGCCCTCGGCCGGCCTCGGCAGCGCTCGAAAGCTGTAGGTCTGCGCGCCGATTCTCACGCCGTTGATCATGGAGCCCGCCCCGCCGCCCGCTTGCGCGGCCCGAGCGGCTGCGCCGCCAGCGGCCGGCCCGCCTTCGCCAAGGCTACCGCGGGTCTCGCCAAAGCTCGCCGATGTCCCGCGAGCGACGGCGGACCGCACCAGCAACCCCGACAACGCGATTGTTGTGAACTCACGGCGAGTGATCATGGAGGCCTCCGCGTTGAAAATGTGCAGGTGAACTTGTATCACAAACCACGAAGACACGACGACACGAAGACACGGACGAGATGACACAGGATGTCTCCCTTGACAGAAGCGACCGCAATTTATTCACACTTTGTGAATGAATCGCGCTGCTCTCGCGCGGGCGTTCGTGCTGATATGCATCTCGATGGCTACGCTGCACGCCCAGGCTCCCCGTGCAGCGGTCCCTGGTGAGCCCGTCAGATCGATTCTCGAGGCTCTTCGATCCCATCAAGTCGTCGGCCTCGGCCTGGGCGCACACAACAACGAGCAAGGACATGCGTTCCTGCTGTCGCTCGTCCGTCACCCCGAATTTCCTGCCTCTGAAGCGGACTTGATCGTCGAGTGTGGCAACGCGTTGTACCAAGATGTGATGGACCGGTTCATTGGCGGCGAGGAGGTTCCGGACGAGTCCTTGCGACGGACCTGGCAGGACACCACCCAGCCACACGACGGCTGTGATGTGCCGATCCACGAGGAACTTTACCGGACCATGAGGTCGGTGAATGCGGCGCTTCCAGCACAGCAGCGAATCCGCGTGCTTCTCGGCGATCCTCCTATCGATTGGTACAGCCCGACGGCCAAACAAGATCGCAGCACAGTTCATGGCTATGCGTGACAGCCATCCCGCTCAGGTCATCCAGAAGGAAGTGCTCGCAAAACGTCGTCGCGCCGTCGTCGTTTATGGACAAATGCACCTTCAACGAGCGCAGATGGCGACCAACTACGACATGTCCCACCCGATTGCGCAGACTGTCGTCAGCTTGCTCGCAGGTCAGGGAGTGAGTGTTTTTACCGTGTGGGGAAACTCGCGGGCCGACCTTGCCATGTTACAGCCGTCCATCGCCGAATGGACACGTCCAAGCCTCACTCTCGTTCGAGGCACGGTGCTCGGCGCCGCCGATTTCGAGTTCTTCTACGGTGCGCCCCTGCCTCGTGTGCTTATGAAGTCAGGTAAGGTCTCGCCGGTTCCACGCGAAGAATGGCGCGCCCTCCGCATGGAAGAGCAGTTTGACGCGGTGCTCTATCTGGGTCCACCCTCCACGATGACCACTGCCGAGCTGCCGAGGGCTCGTTGTGCCGATGCGGGCTACATGACACTGCGGCTCGGCCGGCTGGATGCAGAGGGTCCGAAGTCCGAAGCGGATCGTCTGAGGCAATACTGTGCGGCTTCGTTGAAATAAGGACCCTTGTGGTTACGTTCCGGCGCGGCAACTGACGAAGTACTCGGCAAGCGACGCAATCAACGGACCCATTTTTGGATTGGTGGGAACGACGTCCGGCACGATGCCGGACTCTTCGAGCGCGGCCCGGCACACCGGCCCCACGGCGGCAACGACCACGTTGGTGTTCAGCGCCTCGATGAGGGTGGCTTCGGCGCCCATCGCCGCGGCGATCTGCAGCAGATGGCGTCCTTGAACCTGGCTCGTGAACACGACGGCATCGACCGCGCCCGCCAGAACATCGCCGACAAGGTCGATCATCGGCTGTGTATCTTCCGGCAACTGCCACTCGTAGAGGCACAGCTCGTCCAGGCACGCGCCGCGCGCGCGAATCGCGGCGGCAAGCCTGTCGTTGCGCTCGCCGTAGTGAATCAGGACAACCTGCGCCTGGTTCAGTTCGCGAGCGTCGAGCGTTTCGAGCACTTCCGCGCTCGTGAACGGGTCGCGGGCCACGAGCGTCGGAGTCAGGCCGCGGCGCTTCAGCGCCGCCACCGGTTTCGGTCCCCGGCAGACGAGCGTCGCGCGCGACAGCGATTCCAGCAGAAACGGAAGCCAGCCCTGGCGCTCGGCCTCGTCGAAGAGGGCGTTGGCGCCGGCTCCCGTCAGGAAGACCATGATGCGCGGAGCGGGCGACGCCAGCGTGTTCAGAAACGCGGCGACCGGCTCGCGGCAATCGATCGTCGTCTCGCGGACCGCGGGAGCGAAGCGAGGCAGGCCGCCATGCCGCCGGACGAGCTCGCCCATCTCGCCGCTCATCCTCGCCTCGAGGAGCGCGACACGCACACCCGCCAGCGCGCCGGACCTCAATGTGGTCATTTGACGGCGATGGATTCCTTGGCCGCGCTCCTGGCCACTTCCTTCAGCGCGCGCTTGTTGGACAGGTAAGGAATGATGCGCTCGAGCACGGCGGGCAGCTCGCGGCACGGAACGTCCTCGAGGAGCCGCGTGCCGGCCTTCGCGTCGGGACCCGATCGCCCGCCGACGAAGACGTCAACGGCATCCACGATCTCATCGCCGATCTTCGCGTTCTTCCCGAGCAGACCGATGTCGGCCGTCGAATGATTCCCGCACCCCGCCGGGCAACCCGACCAGTGCATCGTCAACGGCTTTCGACCCGGGCCCATGTTCTTCTCGAGCTCGCGCGCGGTCTTCAGCGCAAGCTCTTTCGTTTCGATGAGCGCCATGTGGCAGTAATCGATGCCGGTGCAGCTGACCAGGCCGCGCATCATTCCAGATGGGTTGTGCGGCAGCTCCTGGAGAACCGGTTCGGCCAGCATCGGTTCGAGCCGCGACTCGTGGACGTTCGTCACGATGAGGTTCTGCCCGGTTGTAATGCGAACGTCTCCGGTGCCGTACACCTCGGCAAGTCGAGCCACGTCCGAAAGCTGTCGAGCCGTAATCCGGCCGACCGGCACGCTCAAGCCAACCGAGTGGAAGCCCGGCTGCTCGCTGCGGCATGACGCCGAGGTGATCGGCGTGTTTGGCCGTCCGCACGTCGCGGCCCGCCGTCATCAGCCGGTGGCCGACCCTGCGCTCCAGCTCGTCGCGGAATCGCCCGACGCCCCACGCGTCGATGAGAAACGCCAGCCGCGCACGATTCCGCGCGCGGCGCGATCCGTAGTCGCGGAACAGCAAGGTGATGTGGCTGCACAGCGACGCCGCCACCTCGGGCGCGACGAACACGCCAAGCGGCGACGCGAGCCGGAGCCCGCCCGAGCCCACCTTGCCGCCGACCGACACGTTGAATCCCTTGATCTCCTCGCCGTCGACGATCTTGATCGCCGGCGTCAGCGCGAGATCCTGCGTTTCGGCGTGCGTGCAACTGGCGGTGCAGGCCGTAATCGCGACGTTGAACTTCCTGGGCAGGTTCGTGAACGCCTTGTTCTTCAGGAACGCGCTGGTGAATTCCCGCACGACCGGCGACGCATCGAACAACTCGTCGGCTCCGACTCCGGCAACCGCGCAGCCGACGACGTTGCGGATGTTGTCCATGCCTGTCTGGAGCGAGACGAGCTCGACGGCCGTCAGGCGCTCCCAGATGCGAGGCACGTCGCCAATCGCAAAGCCGCGCAATTGAATCTGCTGCCGCGTCGTGATGTCGACGAATCCGGTGCCGCATTCCTGACTGAGCTCGCCGATCGCTCTCAGCTGCGCGGCGTTGGTGATGCCGTTCGACATGCGGATCCGCATCATGAAGCGGCCGGGCGTCTGGCGCCTGAAGAACACGCCGAGCCACTTCAGCCGCTCGCGATCGGCGTCGCCGATGCTCTCCCATCCATCGCGCGCGAACTTCTGGAGGTCGCCGGCCACGTCGAGGCCGTCTCTTTCGTGTTTGAGCCGCTCGATCTTGTTGGGTTCGGGCGCACGCGCGCCAGATTCCGGGGCACGGGCTCCAGGCTCGACACGCTGGCACGCGAGCGCGACGATGGCTTCGACCTCGGGCCGGCACGAGCCGCACCCGGTCGACGCGCGTGTGGCGTCGCAGACGGCGCGGACGCTCGTCGCACCCTGCAGCACCGCTTCGATGATCTGCGCCTTCGTCACGTTGTTGCAGTCGCAGACGCGCGTGTCGTCGGGCATCGATTCGGGCTGCCGAAGCGCGGCCGCATCCACCGCGCCGGCATTCGAAAACAGGATGTCGGCACGGTTCTCGGCAATCGGCAGCCCGCCGGCAAAGGTCTGCAAGAGCGACGGCGCGATCGCGGCGTCGCCAAGCACAATCGCGCCGGCGAGGCGTCCGTTCCGGACGATCAGTTTCTTGTAAATGCCGCGCGAGGGTTCGCTGTAGCTGACGACTTCATCCGTTTCGTGAGCCGGCTCTTTCTCGCCCATGACGGCGAGGTCGATGCCCATCACCTTCAGCTTGGTCGATACCTTCGATCCGACATAGACCGCGTCCGGATTCCGGCCGCTGAGGCGATCGGCGAGTTGCGCCGTCTGCTCCCACAGCGGCGCCACGAGGCCGTACACCTTGCCGCGATGCTCGGCGCACTCCCCGACCGCATACACGCCGGGCGCACACGAAAGATCGTCGCCGACGACGATGCCACGGCCGACGTCGAGGCCGGCGTCAACCGCCAGCTTCACGTTGGGCCGAATGCCTGCCGCAATGACGACGAGATCGCAGTCGAGCCGCGACCCGCCTGCGAACTCGAGTCCCTGCACGTGGCCATTGCCCAGAATCGCCGACGTACGCGCTTCGAGATGCGTGCGAAGTCCCATGCGCTCGAACTGTCCCAGAAGCACCGCGCCCGCGGGCGGATCGATCTGCGCTTCCATGAGATGAGGCATCAGGTGCACGACGTGCGTCTCGAGGCCCTGGTGCAGGAGCCCGCGGGCGGCCTCGAGTCCGAGCAATCCGCCGCCGATGACCGCCGCGCGCTTCGCACGCGCCGCACAACTCATGATGCGATGGCAGTCGTCCAGCGTTCGGAAGACGAACACGCCTTCTTTGAAACGTCCGTCCTCGTTCCGGACGTTGGCAATGGGCGGAATCAGCGGGCTGCTCCCGGTCGCAATCACGAGCGTGTCGTACTGCTCCGACACTCCCCCCGCGGCATGCACGAGCCTCTCGCCGAGATCGATCCGCTCCACCGGCTTGCCGGCGTGGAGCGTGACGCCATTGGCGGCGTACCAGGACGTCGGGTTGATGAAGATGTCGTCCGGTTTGTGACTCCCCGACAGCACGCTCGACAGGAGAATCCTGTTGTAGTTGCCGCACGGCTCGTCGCCGAACACGATCATCTCGAAGCGTTCGCGACCGCCGCGCTGGATGAGATCCTCGACCAGGCGCGCGCCGGCCATGCCGTTGCCGATGACGACGAGGCGCTTACGCATCCGGCTTCTCGATTCGCCCCGCACACACCTTGAACTGCGGCATCCGGCTCACGGGATCGAGCGCGTCGTGGGTCAGCCGGTTCGCCGAACGCTCGCCCGGCCAGTGAAACGGCACAAAGACCGTGTCGGGCCTGATATCCGCGGTAATGCGAGCTTTGAAGATCGCCGAGCCGCGGCGCGTACGAAGCACGACGCGCTCGCCATCGCCAATCCCGTGGCGGCGTGCCTGCTGCGGGTGCATCTCCACGACCGGTTCGGGCGCGAGATCGACGAGTTGCGTCACACGCCGCGTCTGCGTGCCCGATTGGTACTGCGTCAGCGCACGCCCTGTCGTGACGTGACAGGGGAAGGACTCGTCGATCTCTTCCGGAAGCCGCTCGTGATCGATCGGATGGAAGCGCGCTTTTCCGGTAGCTGTGGGAAAGCTCTCGGCAAACAGCCTCGGGGTTCCTGCCTGGCCCGCCGCGCACGGCCAGAACACGCCGGCTTCCGTATCGATCCGGTCGTAGCTGATGCCGGAATAGTCCGCGAGTCCACCGCGTGTGGCCTCGCGCAGCTCGTCGAACACCTCGCGCGCGCTTCCGTAGGCGAACAACGCGCGCCTGCCGAACCGGCCGGCCAGACTGCAGAGGATGTCGATGTCGGTCCGCACATCCGCCGGCGGCTCCATGGCACGATGGCGACGAATCACCCGCCCTTCGAGATTGGTCATCGTGCCTTCCTCCTCCGCCCATTGCGCGGACGGCAGCACGACGTCGGCCAGTTCCGCCGTCTCCGATGGAAAGAAGTCGGCGACCACGAGAAAGTCGAGCTGCTGCAGGCGATCGATCACGTGGTTCGCGTTGGGGGCCGAGACCACCGGGTTGGAGCCCATGACAAACAGCCCGCGAATGCCGTCGGGCTCGCCGGCCGAGTCGAGCAGCTCGTAGGCCGACTTGCCCGCCGTCGGCAGGTCGGACTCGGGAATGCCCCAGGTGGCGGCGATGTGGTATCGCGCCGCGGGATCGTGAATCGATCGATACCCTGGCAGTTGATCCGCTTTCTGCCCGTGCTCGCGGCCGCCCTGCCCGTTGCCCTGCCCCGTCAAGGTGCCGAAACCGCTGAACGGGCGGCCGACCTTTCCAAGCGCAAGCGCGAGGTTGATGAACGCAAGCACGTTGTTGACGCCAGTCGCGTGCTGCTCGGCGCCGCGGGCGGTGAGCACCATGGCGGTCCTGGCGCTTCCGAGCATGCGCGCGGTGTCGATCAAGTCGCGTTGCGGCACGCCCGTCAGCATCTCGACGCGCTCGGGCCAGTACGCCGCCGCCAGCCGTTTCACGTCGTCGAAGCCCTCGGTACGCTCGCGGATGTACTCGGTGTCGATCTGCCCCTCTCGAATCAGCAGGTGCAGCAACCCGTTGGCGAGTGCCGCATCGGTGCCGGGACGCAGACGCAGGTGGAGCTTGGCCCACTGAGCTGTAGACGATCGCCGCGGGTCGGCGACCACGAGCGCGCCGCCGTTTCGCTGCTGTGCCTCGAAGTACCGCATGACAGGCGGCATCGTCTCTGCCGGATTGGCGCCGACGAGCAGGATGGTCTGTGCTTTGGGAATGTCTTCGAGCGGAAACGGCAATCCGCGATCGATGCCGAACGCGCGCGAAGCCGCCGCGGCCGCCGACGACATGCAGAACCGGCCGTTGTAGTCGATGTTCGCCGTGCCGAGCGCCACGCGCGCAAACTTTCCCAGCAGGTATGCCTTCTCGTTGGTCAGCGAGCCGCCGCCGAAAACACCGACCGCATTGCGACCGTAGTTGTCACGGATGCGCCGGAACGCAGACGCGATCCGATCGAGCGCTTCGTCCCATCCCACGGGCGCGAGCGCGTCGTTGCTGTCGCGCGCGAGTGGCGTGAGCAGGCGATCCGGATGCCGCAGCGTGTCTGCGGCCGACCAGCCCTTTGCGCACAGGCCGCCTTCGTTCACCGGAAACTTGGGATTGCCCGTCACCGCGATCGCACCGCGGGAGGGAATCACGTGCATGCCGCATTGAAGCGCGCAGTACGGACAATGAGTCGGGGCGCCGCTCGGCGAATCCATTCGACCATCGCAAGAGCAAGGACCGTGCCCTCACGCGACCGGTCGATCTGCGCAAATAGCAGGCGCAATTCGAGTTGCGGACGGCCATCTGCAATCGACTCATGTTCACGAATGTCGGAAGCCGATGGAGTGATGAACAAAATTGACGATATCTCTCGTGGATCGGCGCGGCGTGGGCCACGCGAGCGCGTTCGCTCGAACGCTCGATGAACATCTTCGTTGGAGTACAAACCGCCGATGAACATTTTCGTCCGCTCGTTCCGGCGCCCGAACGATTCCGATCGCCTCGTCGATTTCGTTTTTTTCTAGGGTTTCACCCGTTATCTTCACGAATGGTCGCTGGCACCGCTGTTGCTCAACACCTGGTGCATGACGAAACATGGAGTTCTCGTCGCGCTCGTGCTCATCGCGTCGGCCACTCATAGCGCAGCACAATCTCCGGCGCCGGCGCCGGTTGTGCCTCCAGTCGCGTTCGCAAACCTGCAGTTGCCTTCATGGGTACGTCTGGGCGTCGAGTATCGCGGCCGCCTGGAAGGACCGATGGGCATCGGGTTCGCCGAAGACCGCGAGGATCTCTACTGGCTGAATCGGTTTCGCGTCACGGCGAGGTTCTCAATCCAGCCGTGGCTGTCGGCGGTGGTGCAGGGGC
This sequence comes from Vicinamibacterales bacterium, assembly GCA_963850725.1. Lineage (GTDB taxonomy): Bacteria > Acidobacteriota > Vicinamibacteria > Vicinamibacterales > JAMQPK01 > JAMQPK01. Next base: position 7,473 of record CAWKMQ010000007.1, on the reverse strand, counting down.
AGGACGCCCGCGTGGAAGGACGCAACGGTCCGACCGCCGGCGCACCGTTCCGCGATCAGTTCGATCTCCGTCTCGCGCACGCAGACGTTGGCGCATTCGAACGCAGCCGCGCGGCCGTTCGCGTCGGGCGCCAGGAGCTGGCGTTCGGCGATCAGCGCCTCGTCGGGCACGTGAACTGGCTGAACACCGCGCGATCGTTCGACGCGGTGCGTGGCGTGTTCCGTCGCAATAAGCTCCGCGTCGATACGTTTGCGGCGTCGGTCATCGCGATGCAGCCCGACGAGTTCAATCAGAGCGGCGACGGGAATTATTTCTACGGAGCCGATGCGCCGCTCGCGATCCTTCCGTTCGGCGGAGTGCTGGAGCCCTATGAGTTCGTGCGGTCCACTCGCGGCCAGCGGTCTGACGCAGGCGCGCTCGCCACGCTCGTGTCGTCGACCACCGGCGCACGGCTGGCCGGCAAGCTCTCGCCGTCGATCGACTACAACGTCGAAGCAGCCATCCAGCGGGGCTCGCTCGGGACGGACGACATCGCGGCATGGGCCGGGCATTGGGCGGTCGGCCGCACCGTTCCCGCCGGACGCATCGCCTACCGCGTGTTCGGCGAGTACAACTACGCATCCGGCGACGAAACGCCCGCGGATGGCCGGCGCGGCACCTTCGATCAGCTGTATCCAACTCCGCACGACAAGTACGGGCTGGCCGATCAGGTCGGCTGGAAGAACATCCACCATCTCCGAACGGGCGTCGAGTTCAAGCCGCAGCCCAGGCTCGCGCTGGCCGGCGGATACCACTCGTTCTGGCTCGCCAGCTCGCGCGACGCCCTCTACAACGCAGGCGGCGCCGTCGTCGCCCGCATCCCGGGCGGCACGGCCGATCGACACGTCGGACAGGAGCTCGACGTGCAGGCGACCTTTACGCCGTCTCCGCGCATCCAGGTGCACGGCGGCTACTCGCACCTCTTCACCGGGGCGTTCCTGAAAGCCGCAACGCCGGGAGAGTCGTACAGCGGTCCTTACATCATGGTGACGACGATGCTTCTTGGAATGGAGAGGTAGGGCATGACCCAGGTCAAAGCTTCCCGCCGTGAGTTTCTGAAGCAGGCCGCAGGCGCCTCGACGCTGGCGGGTTTGATGGCGGGTCTTCCGTCGGGATGGACGGGCGGCGTCTACGCAGACGACTCGCCCGAAACCAGAACGATGCGGTTCGGCATCATCGCGCTCACCGATTGCGCGCCGATCGTGATCGCGCACGAGCTCGGCTTCTTCAAGAAGTTCGGCATCGATTCGGTGGTCTCGAAGGAAGCGTCGTGGGCGGTCATTCGCGACAAGATGAACCTCGGCGAAAACCAGGGCACGCACATGCTGATCGGCATGCCGATCGCCTCGACGATGGGGCTCGCCGGATCCCCCGTGAAGCCGATGGTGGTCCCGTGGCTGCTGAACCGCAACGGACAGGCGATTACGCTCAACAACAAGCTGAAGCAGGCCGGTGTGAAAGGGCCGAAAGACGTGAAGCCGCTCGCCGATCGCGCGACGCGCCGCCGGCGATCCGCTGACCTTTGCGATGACCTTTCCCCCGGGCACCCACGCGATGTGGATGCGCTACTGGCTCGGCAGCGGCGGCATCCACCCCGACAAGGACGTCACGCTCATCACGATCCCGCCGCCGCAGATGGTCGCGAACATGAAGGTCGACAAGATGGACGGCTTCTGCGTGGGCGAGCCGTGGAACGCGCGGGCGATCGCCGATGGCATCGGCTTCACCAGCATCACCACGCAGCAGATGTGGCGCGACCATCCGGAGAAGGTCTGCGCCTTCACCGAAGAGTTCGCGCAGAAAAATCCCAGAACGGTGAAAGCAGCCCTGAAGGCGCTGCACCTGGCGAGCGTCGAGCTCGACAAGCTCGCGAACCGGCCGAAGCTCGCGGAGATCATCTCGCGTCCGACCTACATCAATTGTCCGCCCGAAATCATCCTCGGCAGGCTGCTGGGCAAGTACGAATACGGCGACGGCCGCAAGGAACAGGACCCGTACTACATGATTTATTCGGATCGGAACTGCAACTACCCGCAGCCCGCGTTCGCGACGTGGTGGCTCACGCAGTTCCGGCGGTGGGGCATGGTGAAAGGTGCGCCCGACTACGCGGGCGTCGTCAAGCGGGTGATGCGCCCCGACATCTACATGGAAGCGATGAAAGAAATCGGCGTCACGCCGAAGGTCGCTCCGCATGACGAAGTGGACGTTCTGGGATGGCGTCTCGTTCGACGCAGCCAACCCGGAGCAGTACGCGCGATCGTTTCCGATCAACAGCCTGGCTGGATAACCCTAGGGATCAGGGACTGGGGATCAGGGATTAGGGCGCGGAGGTGAGAGTGAATGTGAAAGCGGTCGGAAACTTTGTGCTGCCGATGGTCGGAATCGTGCTGGCGGGGCTCGTGTGGTGGGTGGCGAGCATGTATGTCGCCGATCTCCCGTCGCCCGTCGAGACGTGGGATGAGAGCCAGGTCTACATCATGGAGCCCTGGGCGAAGCGGGGCGAAATGGATCAGGGCATCGCGCGCCTCGCCATTACAGCCTTCTGCGCGTCGCGCGCGGTTTTCTGCTCGGCATCGCCATCGGCACGCCGCTCGGGTTTCTGCTCGGCATGTCGATGACCGCGCATCGCATGTTCGATCCGGTCATCCAGGTACTGAGACCCATTTCACCCCTCGCCTGGCTTCCACTCGGTCTCGTGCTCTTCCAGAAATCCGAGCCGGCGGCGCTGTTCGCCATCGCGGTGTGCTCGATGTGGCCGACGGTGCTGAACACGATGTCCGGCGTCAGAGCCATTCCGCAGGACTACTGGAACGTCGCCAAGGTGCTCCGCCTTTCGCGGCTGACGACATTTACGAAGGTCGTGCTTCCCGCCACGCTGCCGTACATGTTCACCGGGTTCCGCCTGAGCCTGGGCATCGCGTGGCTCGTCATCGTCGCCAGCGAGATGCTGACCGGCACGCCCGGCGTCGGCGGATTCCTGTGGCAGGAGTACAACAGCCTGATCTACTCGCACATCCTGCTCGCGATTCTGACGATCGGCGTCGTGGGATTCCTGCTGGATCGCATGATGGGCGTCGCCGAAGCGAGGCTGCGGGCCCTGTAGGTATGGCATATCATCGAAGCGTCGAACCTCTCGAAGTCGTTCGCGTCGGCGCCGGCCCGCGTCACGTCCTCGAACGCGTGTCCCTTTCGGTGGCCTGCGGAGAATTCGTCTCGATCGTCGGCTTCATGGGATGCGGCAAAGTCGACGCTGCTCAACATCCTGTCCGGCGTGATTCGGCGGCGGACACGGGCGAGATTCGCGTCGATGGCCGGCCGGTCGCCGGGCGTCAACGAGCGCGCGTCGATCGTGTTTCAGAACTACTCGCTGCTTCCCTGGTTTTCGGCGTTCGAGAACGTTCGACTGGCCGTCCACGCCGCAAAGCCGGAATGGTCGCGCGCCGAGCAGCGGGCGCAGGCCGAGCGCTATCTGGCGCTGGTCGGCCTTGGCAACGCCATGCATCGGCGGCCGAGCCAGCTTTCCGGCGGCATGCGGCAGCGGGTCGCCATCGCCCGGGCCTTTGCAACCGAGCCCGAGCTGCTGTTTCTCGACGAACCGTTCGGCGCGCTCGACGCGTTGACGCGCGCGAACCTTCAGCAGGAACTGGCCCGTCTCTCGTCGGACGCGCGGACGGCCGGTCACGACCGTGATGATCTCGAACAACCTCGACGAAGCGCTGCTGCTGTCGGACCGCATCATCCCGATGACGCGGGGCCCCCGCGCCACGCTCGGCCCCCGGTGGTCGTCGACCTGCCCCGGCCGCGCAGTGCGGAGCAGCTGCTCCACGACGAACAGGCCATTCGTGCCCGGACGCATGTCGTCGAATCGCTCACCGATCACGTGCACGCCGCGAACGCGCGCCACGCCCAGACGCGATCGCGCGCGGCGGTCGTTCCGCCGCCGCTTGTGGCGGCCGACTCGCGCGAGGCCGACGCATGAGCCTCATCGTGCCGCTCGAACTGACGGGGCTGACCAAGGTGTTTCCCACGCCGGCAGGCCCCTTCGTCGCGGTGAAGAACGTCAACCTGCGCGTTCAGCGTTCCGAGTTCATCTGCATCGTCGGACACTCGGGCTGCGGCAAGTCCACCGTGCTGTCGATCATCGCCGGCCTGCAACAGGCCACGCACGGCGGCGTCGTCATCAAGGGCACGTCAAACGATCGAGCCCGGCGAGGACAGGGCCGTCGTGTTTCAGACGCCTTGCTGCTGCCGTGGTTGACGGCCAAGGAAAACGTCCTTCTGGCTGTGAAGCAGAAGTTCCGCCAGTTCGAAGGCCGAGGCGCAGAAGGATTCACGCGGAGCAGATACCTGGAGCTGACGGGCGTGGCCGATGCCGCGGATCAGCTTCCGGCAGAGCTGTCGCTCGGCACGCAGCAATGCGTGTCGCTGGCCCGCGCGCTGGCGCTCGAGCCCGATTTGTTGCTGCTCGACGAGCCTTTTTCGATGCTGGATTCGCTGACGCGGCTCGACCTGCAGGACACGCTGCTGCGGGCGTGGGAACAGCAGCGGCGAATCGTGGTGATGGTGACGCACGACGTCGATGAGGCGCTGTTTCTGGCCGATCGCGTCGTGCTGATGACGGATGGCCCGGAAGCGCGCGTCGGCGACGTCATCACGCTGCCGTTCTCACGGCCGGAGAACGGCGGGATGTGCTCGAACACGCGGAGTACTACCGGTACCGCCAGAAGGTGATCGACTTCCTGGAGAATCACGCGAAACAGAGCACGAAGAGCACGAAGATGATGTAACACGAAGACACGAAGATGTGGTGACTCCCAAGATCACGAAGACGGATAACCACGAACCGCCTGCTAGTACCACCACCAGCTACCAGCTAATTCCGTCTTGCCGCCAGGAACGCCCGAATCATCTGATCGAAGCTGTCGCGGCCGTAGACATAGAACAGCTCGTTCGAGCGAGGGGCGCGGCGCAGGTACGTGATGTCGGGCTCGGGGCCTGTCTTCTCCACGGCCATGGTTCGCAACTCGGGGCGCGCGAGCTGATACTGCCGGCTTCGGCGTGTAGCGGAGGTCGTGCATCGATTCGAGCGCAAACAGCTTCAACCGCTGCAGGCTTGCCGGCACCGGATGCGAATACACGCGATCGAGCGCGACCTCTCCCGGTGGCGGTGGCGGAAGCGACATCAGCGTCCCAGCTGGACCGTACGGATAGCGATTGCGATCCGCGTGGTTGGTGTAAAGCAGGAGCATCACCGGATTCTTCCACCGCGCCAGCGCCTCCGACAGCGCCACGGTGGTGTACTGATGATCGCGATGCGTGTCGAGCTGCGGATGAGGCGCGACGATGACCGCCGGCTTCACTTTCTTCAGCAACGCGAGCGTGTCGTCGACCAGATGGCTCCACTTCGAATCGCGCGGGCGCTTCGGCAGGAGCGACCCGACGTTCTCCCGTGCGATAGACGTTGATGTCCGAGTTCTGCCGGTACATCTCGGGCACGACCTCGTCGCGTTTCTCGTACATCGCCGCGACGCGCGCGTCGAAGTAGCCCATGTTGAACGTGCGATCGGGTGGAATGCCTCCCTGCAACGGAACCGTGATGCTGTCGATCAGCCTGATACGCCCCTTGAACAAGTACAGCTCGGGCAGATCGTCAAAGACCGCTTCGTAGGTTGGCGCGCCGGCGTTGCCGGCCGTCACGGTCACGACCGTTGCCCGGCGATTGGCGTAGATGCCGAACGCCGCAATCTCGGCGTCATCGGGATGCGGCGCGAGCACGAGCATCGATTTCGACAGATCGGGATTGGCCGAGAACAGCCGGACGTCGCGTCGGGGGCCGCAAAGGCGACGCCTTCGGCGCGCAGCGATATGCGCCGGCCGGGCGCAAGCGTCCCGCGCAGGAAACTCAGGTTCAGCCAGCAAACGCCCGAGTCGCCTGGCTGCGAAGTACTGACGGTCTGTCATACCACCGGCTGAAATCTCCACGAACGGGTTCTGCGCGTCCGCATCCACGGTGACGCTCAGTTGAAGCAGGGCTGTGTCCCAACGCACGCCGTCAGCCTGCTGGGCCAGGCGATGCCCGGGGTTCCGTCGGCCGCGTCTATCGAGACGGCCAACGTCGGGCTCTCCCTCCTTGAACACAAAGCTGCCGCTCTGAACCGGCGCTTCCTGCCAGGCCAGACACCAGCACGCCCGACGACCACCAGCATCACGCCAGTTCGACAGCCAGACGCGTGTCTTTCATGCGCGAGCCTCCGCCGTGCGCTCATTGCGGAAAAACAGCGCGAAGAGCACGAGCACCGCGGCCGCCATCACTGCGGGCACCAGCCAGATGCTCTGCCAGTCGTGGCCCACGTCGCCGGCGACGACGTACGCATCGACCACCCGGCCGGACAACCACGATCCGATCAGCATGCCCACGCCGTAGGTGACAAACGTGATGAACCCTGCGCCGCGGCGCGAACGGTCGGCGGCGCTTTCTGATCGACGTAGATCTGCCCCGTCACGAAGAAGAAGTCGTAGCAGATGCCGTGCAGCAGCATGCCCAGATACAGCATCCAGACGAGCGCTTCGTTGTTGCCGTACGCAAACAGCACGTATCGCGCCACCCACGCCGCCATCCCCACCAGCAGCATCCGCTTCACGCCGAGCCGTTTGAAGAACAACGGCATCAGCAGCATGAACCCGATCTCGGACATCTGGCCGAGCGTCATCTTCCCGGCCGCGTTGGAGACGCCAATGGCGTTCAGGAACGGATTGGCGAACGCGTAGTAGAACTGCAGCGGGATGCAGACGAGAAAAGACCCGATCACGAATACCGCAAACGATGGATCCTTCATCAACTGCAACGCATCGAGCCCGAGCACGTCGCGGAACCGCACGCGCCCTGCTCGTGTGCGGCGGCGTGTGTGGCAGCGCGAGGCAGTACACGGCCAGCACCATCGAGCCCGCCGCCGCCAGTTGAATCGGCCTGCCGGTCGCTTCGACGCCGAGCATGCCGACGAGAAGGCCCGCGACAATCCAGCCAATCGTGCCGAGCACGCGAATCGGCGGAAACTCGCGCCCGGGATCTTTCATCTGCCGGAACGACATCGAGTTGGTGAGCGCCAGCGTCGGCATGTAGAACAGCGTGTGGATGAGGACGGCGGCGTACAGCGGTCCGAAGGTGCTGCGCGTGGACGCGTAGAACAGCGCTGCCCCGCCGAAGAGGTGCAGCACCGCGAGCAGACGCTCGGTGGCGAAAAACCGATCGGCGATCATGCCGACGAAAAACGGCGAGATGATCGCCGCCAGCGCGGTCGTGCCGTAGTCAGGCCGATCTGTTCTCCCGAAAACCCCAACGCTCCCAGCCAGGTCCCATCGTCACGTACCACGCGCCCCAGACGAAGAACTCGAGAAACATCATCGCGGACAGCTTCAGCCGGACGGTTGTGGGCA
>CAWKMQ010000006.1:0-45293 GCA_963850725.1 Vicinamibacterales bacterium | reverse complement strand
CCACTGGCACGAGCCCCACATGTGGGACTACCCGATGCTGCCGACCAACATGACCGAGTCGTCATGCGTGCAGTGTCACCGCCAGGAGATCTACGTCCCGAATGCGCCGAAACTGGCCGTCGCGTATGCGACCTTCGAGCGCGCGGGTGCTACGCGTGTCACAAGACGCGAGGGTTCGAGAACCTGCGCAAGCCCGGGCCGATCCTGACCAAGATCAGCGGCAAGCTGACCCAGGACTGGGTCAAGAACTGGGTTCGCGATCCAGCGGCCATCAAGAACGTCACGTGGATGCCGAAGGTCTGGTACAACTCGAACAGCAGCGCGCCCGCCGATCAGGCGCGCAACGAGGTCGAAATCAACGCCGCCGTGGCATATCTGTTCGCCAACAGCGACGGCTATACGCCGGCAGTGGCGAGCCCGCCGAAGGGCGATCCGAAGGCGGGCGAGCAGGTTGTCCGGACCATCGGGTGCCTGGGTTGCCACATCATCGACGAGAACGATCGCGCGGCCGTCGGTCCGCGGCGCACGTTCGGCCAGCCGCTGAAGAGCGTTGGGAGCAAGACCACTTACGCCTGGCTCTACAACTGGGTGCGCGATCCGAAGCACTACAGCCCGGGCACTTACATGCCCGATCTGCGGCTGACCGACGCGCAGGTGGCCGACGTGGCGACCTACCTGTCGACGCTGACGGGCTCGGCCGGTACGGCGGCGCCCATGACGCCGACGCAGGCGCAGTTTGACGAGGTGCTGCTCGACTACCTCCGCAACCTGATGCCGCTGGCCGAGGCGCAGTCGCGGCTCGCCAAGATGGACGCGAATACCAAGCAGCTCGATCTCGGCCAGCGTGTCATCACGCGCTACGGCTGCTTCAGCTGCCACGACATCAAGGGCTTCGAGACGACACAGCCGATCGGCGTCGATCTGTCCGAAGAGGGCAGCAAGCTCGTCACGCGCCTCGACTTCGCGTTTGTCGACATCGAGCACACCAAGCTCGAATGGTTCCACAAGAAGCTGGAGGATCCGCGCTCGTTCGATCAGGGACGCGTTCTCGAACCGCTCGAGAAGCTGCGCATGCCCAACTTCCACTTCAACGAGGTCGAGAACGAGCGGCTGAAGACGGCCATCATGAGCTTCCAGCGCGACGTGCAGCCGGCGTCGGCCCTGCCGGCGCGGACCGCCAAGCGCGACTACACCGTCCGTGGCCGCGCGCTGGTGCGGCGCCAGAACTGCGTCGGGTGTCACGAGATCGAAGGCGATGGCGGCGACTACCAGACGGTCGTGACCGATCCCAGCCTCGCACCGCCGATGCTGACGCCTGAAGGCGCGAAGGTGCAGCCAGACTGGCTGTACGCGTTCGTGCAGGGACCCATCACGATTCGTCCGTGGCTGAGCGTCCGAATGCCGACCTTCGGTCTCGACGATGCGCGCTGGAACGCGATCATCGATTACTTCGAGGCCACGGGCAATTCGATCGGCTCGTTCCGCACCTACGACCACGCGCGAGCTGACGAGCATGGCGGCGCCGGGCAAGGAGCTGTTCACGCTGCTCCAGTGCCAGAAGTGCCACGTGCTCGGGGCATTCCCGCCGATCAGCCGACCGACAGTCTCGCGCCCGATCTGCGGATGGCGTACGAGCGGCTCAAGCCCGAGTGGGTGCTCGACTGGCTGCGCAACCCGGGACGCATCCAGCCGGGACGCGCATGCCGCAGTTCTGGCCGACGCCGCCGTATCCGAAGTCGTCCTTCCCGCAGCTTGGCGGCGATGCCGAACCGCAGATGCGGGCTATCCGGGATTACCTGATGACGCTCAGGGGCGGGCCGATCGCCGACGCGCCAGCCGGCGCGCAGAGTACGAACTGAGCCCTAGGGATTCGGGATTGGGATTAGGGATTGGGTCTGAACGCGCTGAACGCGCGCGATCTGTCGCAGATCCAATCCCTGATCCCCAATCCCTAATCCCTGATGTCCTAATCCCGACACGATATAATTCCGCCCGTGCTTCGCCCGTTCAGGTCCGATCCTTCCGAAGGTTCATCCGACCGCGTACATCGACGAGAGCGCACAGGTCATCGGAGACGTCGAGATCGGCCAGGAGAGCAGCGTCTGGATGAACGTCGTGATTCGGGGCGACGTCAACACCATCCGGATTGGCGATCGCACCAACATCCAGGATGGCACCGTCATTCACGTGATGCGAGGGACGCACGCGACGCGGATCGGTCACGAGGTGACGGTGGGACATGCCGCCATGCTGCACGGCTGCACGATTCACGACCGCGTGCTCATCGGCATGGGCGCGATGCTCCTGAACGGCGCCGAGATCGGCGAAGACTCGATTGTGGCGGCGGGAACACTGGTGCCCGAAGAGAAGAAGTTTCCGGCGCGCTCGCTCCTGATGGGCCGGCCGGCCGTGCTCAAGCGCGAGCTCACCGAGAAAGAAGTGGCGACGATCCGCGACTACGCCGAGCGCTACGTCGGCTACCGCAAGGACTATATGTCCGCTCGCCAGCAAAGACGGAGCATGAGTCACCCAACCGGCGCGCGGCATGCGCGATTTTCTGCCCGAAGACGTCCGCCGCCGCGAGTACGTGGTCGATGTCATCCGGAAGGTGTACGACCGCTACGGGTTCGAGCCGCTCGAGACGCCCGCTGTCGAGAACATCGACACGCTCCTGGGCCAGTACGGCGAGGAAAACAGCAAGCTGATTTACAAGATCCTCAAGCGCGGCGAACACGAGGCCAGCGGTGAGGCCGATCTGGCGTTGCGCTACGACCTGACGGTGCCGCTGGCGCGCGTGGTGGCGCAATATCAGTCGAAGCTGCCGCGGCTCTTCAAGCGCTACCAGATTCAGCCCGTCTGGCGCGCCGATCGCCCGGCACGCGGCCGCTACCGCGAGTTCTACCAGTGCGACATCGACAGCATCGGATCGACGTCGCCCGTCGTCGAGGCAGAGCAGATTGCCGCCGTCTCGGAAATACTGACGACCCTCGGGTTCGACGATTTCATCATCCGCATCAATCACAGGAAGTTCATCGCCGCGTGGTTGAATCAGGTGCCGGTTTCGGCCGATCGTCACGGCGACGTGCTGATTACGATCGACAAGGTCGACAAGATCGGCAAGGACGGCGTGGCGAAGGAGCTGGAGAGAAGGGATTCAGCGAGGCGCAGATCGGCGGCATTGCAGGCTGGATTGGCGCGCAGCATCCACCCTCCTGGCTCGATACGATTGCGCCGGGATTTTCGGCGGCGGGTGACACGGGGCTCGAGAACCTCGCGCAGATTCTGCGGTTGGCCGCGCACACCGGGGCCAGTGACAAGCTGAGAATCGATCCGTCGCTGGCGCGCGGCCTGGGCTACTACACGGGGACGATCATGGAGATCAACGTCAAGGATCTTCCCGGCAGCATTGCAGGTGGCGGGCGATATGACAACCTGATTGGGACGTTCGCCGGCACCGAGATTCCGGCGTGCGGGTTTTCTCTCGGTCTCGAGCGTCTCCTCGTCGTCATGCAGGAGCGCGGCATGTTTCCCGGCACGGTCGAGCAGTCGTCGGTAGACGTCGTCGTGGCCGCACTAGACGAGAAGGCGCAGGCGCTGGCCATGGAAACGGCGAGCGGGCTTCGACGGCCGGGCACTTCGCGTGGATTTGTATCCGGACGTGGCCAGGAAGATGGACAAGGTGTTCAAGCACGTCGATCAGCGCCGCGCGCGCTTCATCGCCATTGTCGGAGAGGATGAGGTCGCGTCAGACACCGTGACCGTCCGCAACGTTGCGACCAAGACGAAACAAACAGTTTCGAAAGCCGAGCGTCGTACGCACTGTCGGCGACTCGACAATGCGATGGATAAGGGACTGTAAGTGACTAGCCCGACCCGAGCGCGTAGCGCGAGCGGTCGGGTCTTCAGCGAGCGGGGGTGGGGCCCCGCGAGCCATTAAGGATGACGTGACAGTCAGGCAACAAGTACCGCACGCATAAAAACGACCAGCTCCGTCCGGAACACGTCGGCCAGAACGTCCGCGTGTCCGGCTGGGTCCATCGCAAGCGCGACCACGGCAACCTGCTGTTCATCGACCTTCGCGACCATTACGGCGTCACGCAGGTGGTCTTCACGCCCAACTCCGAGGCGTTCAAGGCGGCGGAAGCGGTCCGGCTCGAGAGCGTCATCACCGTGGCGGGCCGGGTGATTGCGAGAACCGAGGAAAACATCAATCCGAACCTGCCGACCGGCCGCATCGAAGTGGTTGCCGATCGTATCGACGTCCTCTCGGCGGCCGATACGCTGCCGTTCCAGGTGGCGGGCACGCAGGACATTCCAGAAGAGCAGCGTCTGCGCTACCGCTTCCTCGACCTGCGCCGCGAGAAGATCCACAGCAACGTCGTCCTGCGATCGAAAGTGATCTCGAGCATCAGGCGGCGCATGGTCGAGCAGGGGTTTCTGGAGTACCAGACGCCGATTCTCACGTCGAGCTCGCCCGAAGGCGCGCGCGACTATCTCGTGCCGAGCCGCGTTCATCCGGGCAAGTTCTACGCGCTGCCGCAGGCGCCGCAGCAGTTCAAGCAGCTCCTGATGGTGTCGGGCTTCGATCGCTACTTCCAGATTGCGCCCTGCTTCCGCGACGAGGATGCGCGCGCCGATCGTTCGCCGGGCGAGTTCTACCAGCTCGACCTCGAGATGTCGTTTGTCGAACAGGATGACGTCTTTGCGGCCATCGAGCCGGTGCTGTCGGGACTGTTCGGGGAATTCTCGGACTGGCAGGTGACGGCGCCGCCGTTTCCTCGTATCCCGTATGAAGAGGCGATGACGGCCTACGGCAGCGACAAGCCCGACCTTCGAAACCCGATTCGGGCGACCGACGTCACCGGAATCTTCCGCGACTCGGGCTTTGCGGTGTTCGCGAAGGCGGTGGCCGCGGGAAGCGTCGTGCGGGCAATTGTTGCGCCCGGCGCGGCGGACAAATCGCGCAGTTTCTTCGACAAGACGGTCGAAGCCGGTCAGGCGCTGGGCCTTGCCGGGGTGGCGTATCTGGTGCTCGCCGAGCAGGCGAAGGGGCCGATTGCCAAGTTTCTATCCGAAGAGAAGCGCGCCGAGCTCCAGGCAGCGACCGGAGCAAAGACCGGCGACGCCATCTTCTTCGTATCCGAAAGCCCGGCGAAAATCGGACGGCCCGTCGACGGCCTGCGGACGCATCTTGGCCGCGAGCTCGACATCGTCGAGTCCAATACGTACAAGTTCTGCTGGATCACCGACTTTCCGTTCTACGAGCTGGATCCGGAAACGGGGCAGGTGACCTTCAGCCACAACCCGTTTTCGATGCCCCAGGGCGGTCTGGAGGCGCTCGAGACCCAGGATCCGCTGTCGATCAAGGCGTTTCAGTACGACATCGTCTGCAACGGGGTGGAGCTGTCGAGTGGCGCGATTCGAAACCATCGTGCCGATGTCATGCTGCGCGCCTTCCAGATCGCCGGGTATGGTCCCGAGGAAGTGGAGAAGCGATTTGGCGGCATGCTGAATGCATTCCGCTACGGCGCACCGCCGCACGGAGGCCTCGCGCCGGGCGTGGATCGCATCGTGATGCTGCTGGCCAGGGAGCCCAACATCCGCGAGGTGATCGCGTTCCCGATGACGCAAAACGCCGAGGATCTGCTCATGGGTGCACCGTCGCCGGTCGGCGAGAAGCAGTTGCGCGAGCTGCACATCCAGCTGAGAGAGAAGCGACGGTAGGAGAGCGCCGGACCTGCTAAAGTAGCAGCAGTCCGGTCGCGCCGGGGCCGATATTAACTTCGGTAGCGCAGGGCTTCAGCCCTGCCAAGGAGACAGACCAGCAACATTGGCAAGAATCACGCTCCCCGAACAAGGGATTGAAACGCTCTTCGGATCCTACGACGAGAATCTCAAGACGATCGAGTCGCAGTTCGGCGTCCGCCTGCGGACGCAGGGGCACGATGTCATCGTCGATGGCCCGCCGGCTGACGTCACCAAAGTCGAACGGCTCTTCACACAGCTCGGCACGCTCCTCCAGGAAGGCTACAAAGTCTCGAACGGCGATGTGAAAACCGCCGCGCAGCTGGTCGCGACCAATCCGGACATCGATCTGCGCGAATATTTCTTGAAGTCCACGCAGACGCAGTCGGGCAAGCGCCGGGTCGCGCCCAAGAGCGTCAACCAGCGGCGGTATCTCGAGGCGATCGAGCAGAACGACATCGTCTTTGGCATCGGTCCGGCTGGAACCGGCAAGACGTACCTCGCGATGGCGCAGGCGGTGTCCTTCCTGCTGTCGAAACGTGTGAATCGCATCATCCTTGCGCGGCCGGCCGTCGAGGCGGGCGAGAAGCTCGGCTTCCTCCCTGGCGACCTGCAGGAAAAAGTGAATCCGTATCTGCGGCCGTTGTACGACGCGCTCTACGACATGGTCGAGGTGGAGCGTGCCGAGCGTCTCATCGAGCGAGGCACGATCGAAATCGCGCCGATTGCCTTCATGCGCGGCCGTACGTTGAACGACGCGTTCGTCATTCTCGACGAGGCGCAGAACACGACATCGGAACAGATGAAGATGTTTCTCACACGACTGGGCTTCGGTTCGAAGGCGGTCGTCACGGGCGACATCACGCAGATCGACCTGCCGACCGGTCGCGTGTCCGGCCTGGTTGAAGCGATGAAGGTGGTCGCGAACGTCGAGGGCATTTCGTTCATTCATTTCGACGATCGCGACGTCGTGCGCCATAAGCTCGTGCAGCAGATCGTGAAGGCGTACGAATCGTTTACCACCGGAAAGGGCGGACAGGTCTGAGCCTGGATGTCAGCGTGGTCGAAGAGGGCACCACGCGCGGGGGCGCGAAAGGACTGGGACAGTGGCTCGCCCGGATAGCACCGAAGCGGGCGCGCGGCTCGGTGACGGTCGCGATTCTTTCAGACACCAGGGTCCGGGCGCTCAACCGGAAGTACCGCGGCAAGGACGAGCCGACCGACGTATTGTCGTTTCCAGCCCAAACGGCCCGGGAGGGCTCCCGGAGCCATTTCTGGGCGATATCGCTATTTCCCGCGGAATTGCCCAAAAACAGTCAAAATTGCTCGGACATTCCTTGACGGTCGAGATTAGGGTTCTTGCCCTACATGGCCTTTTACACCTTCTCGGTTACGATCACGAAAGCGACCGCGGGCGGATGGCTCGGGCGGAAGCGCGACTCAGGCGCAAAGCCGGACTGCCGCTCGGGTTGATTGCGCGCGGTACACCGCACAACATGATTCCGCTGACTCTCTTCCTGCTGGCGTGCTGTGCCATTTACCTTGGCACCATACAGGCGGCTTTCAACGCGCTGATGCGCGTCTCTCTCCGCCTTCTGGCCGAGGGCAGCGGCCGCGGGCCCGACCTCGAGCGCTACCTCCAGGAGCCCCTGCTGCTGTTCCTGCCGCTTCGCACGCTGCTCGGCCTGATCGAAGGGTTCGTCGTGCTCCTGTTGGCCATCGCGATCGGCATATCGGGCCCTGGGTCTGTCGTCCTCCTGGCGGGCTCGATGGTGGCCTTTGGCGCGATCTGCGAGTTCCTGATCCCGTTTCTCATCGTGTCGAGAGATCCCGAGCGTGTGCTGGAAGTGCTCCTGCCGAGCTTCCGGATCATCAGCAGTCCGCTCACCCCGGTGACCTCAGGGCTGCTGCACCTTCTGAACCGCTCGAAGCGCGAACGCCCCGCATCGGTCTCGGTCAACCGGGACGAGGTGAACGACGACGGCGAAGTCATTACCGGCACGGGCGACGACGACGCCGGCGCCGGAACGGGCCAGGAGGAGCGCAAGCTCCTGAAATCGATCGTGGATTTCGGCGATACGCTCGTTCGCGAGGTCATGACCCCGCGCCCCGACATCGTCGCGATCGAGGCGGATGCCACGCTCGACGATCTGCGCGCGCTGTTCCGCGAGCAGGAGTATTCGCGCATCCCGGTCTTCCGCGAGAGCCTCGACAACATTCTCGGCTTCGTGTACGTGAAGGACCTGATTCTCCTCGGCGACGTGCCGAACGGCGACGCGCCGATCACCAACCACCTTCGTCCCGCGCACTTTGTGCCCGAGACCAAGCTCGTGAGCGAGCTGCTTCGGGAGTTCCAGCGGCAGCGCATCCAGAGCGCGATTGTCGTGGACGAATATGGCGGGACGGCGGGGCTCGTCACGCTGGAAGATCTCGTCGAGGAGATCTTCGGCGAGATTCGCGACGAGTACGACGTCGAGGCCGAGCCGGTCGTGGACGAGGGCAACGGCTCGTTCGTGTTCAGCGGCAACGCAGACGTCGACACGATCGTGGATCGCCTGAACGTGACGATCGAGCGCGAAGGGTTCGAAACGGTTGGCGGCTTCCTGTTGAGCCACCTCGGCCACGTTCCGGCCGTCGGCGAGGCGTTCGATATCGACGGCCTGCACGTCGTAGTCCTCGATGCCGAGCGGCGGCGCGTGCGAAAAGTCCGCATTACGCGCGTGATGGAACTGGAAGCGCGATCGGTGCGTGGCGAAGCAGTGTCCCAGGCTGCCGGCGAGGAGCGGGTCCTGGGCCCCCGGGAGTAACGTGAAGGCCGGATTCGTCTCGTTCGTCGGACGCCCCAACGCGGGCAAGTCTTCTCTTCTGAACCGGATCGTCGGCGCCAAGCTCGCCATCGTCTCGGACAAACCCCAAACCACGCGCCGGCGGATTCTCGGGGTCAAGAACTACGACACCGGACAGGTGGTGTTCGTCGACACCCCTGGAATCCACAGGCCCCTCCATCGCATGAACGTGCGCATGGTGGATACGGCCGTCGAGACGCTTACGCGAAGTCGATGTCGTGGGCGCTTGTGGTCGACGTGTCTGAAAGCCCGGGCGCGGGTCTCCGCTTCCTCCTGGACCTCGTGAAGGACACGCAGGCGAAGGTGGTCCTCATCCTCAACAAAGTCGATCTCATCAAGAAGCACAAGATGCTTCCGATCATCGACCAGCTGAGCAAGGAACGCGACTGGGAGGCCATCGTCCCGGTGTCGGCAACGACGGGCGACAACGTGGCGCACCTCGAGGAAGTCCTGCTGAACGCCCTGCCCGACGGCGAGGCGCTGTACCCAGAGGACTACCTGACCGATCAGCCCGAACGCGACATGGCAGCGGAGATGGTCAGGGAGCAGGTGCTGCGGCAGACGCGAGACGAGCTGCCGTTCTCAACGGCGGTGCTCATCGATCAGTTTCAGGAGCCCAGCGAAGAGGATCCCAGAATCCGCATCTACGCGACGATTCTGGTCGAGCGCGAATCGCAGAAGCCGATCGTGATCGGCCGGGGCGGGGACATGATCAAGGCCATCGGGACCGCCGCCCGCAAGGAGATGGCGGATTTCTTCCAGACGAAGGTGTTTCTCGACCTTCGCGTGGCCGTGCGCGAGGAGTGGCGCGAGGACACGCGAATGCTGGATCGCCTCGGCGTCAAGGGACCCAACAGCGACTAGGTTGTCGTAAGGCTACTTTTTCCTACTTCGCCAACGGATCGGGTCGCAGCTGGAAGTGCGCCGCGAGCGGTCTGGTGCCCTTGCCACCCTCAATCAGCCACGGCGTGCGGTCGCCGTTGGCGGCCCAGAGCCCGCGCCCTTTCCAGCCCGCCTTCGGATCGTCGATGCGCCCGTCGAAGCCCTTGGCGTAGAAGCCGATCGGATAGGGGACGCGAATGACGACCATCCGGCCGTTGGCGTACGCGATGATGCCGTCGTTCAGGTTGCCGGTAGACATGGGCACATCGTTCCCGAGCCCGAACGTGTTGTGCTGGTCCACCCACGAGTAGTAGCTCGACTCGGCGCTGTTTTCGCCGATGCCCTTGAAGCCCGGACCGGGATACTGATGGAACGACCAGCCCTCGGGGCAATGGTCGCCCGTCGCCTTCGGTCCGTTGAGCGGCCCCTTGCACTTGCGCCGATCGAAGCTGCCCATGTGGCCGCTGCCGAGTGAGACCCACACGACGCCCTTGCTGTCGATGTCGGCGCCGCGCGCGCCGAAACCAGGCAGCGGCACGCGGTAGATTTCGGCAAGCGCCGTTGCCGGAGGGTTCGACCCAGGCGCAATCCTCACCACCGCGCCAGGCACGCCCATCGTCGCTCCCCAGATCGACCCGTCGGCCGGACTCGGCATGATCGAGTAGAAGGGCGAATTAATGCGCGTGTCCTTCGTCGGATCGGCAGGCTGATCGGCCTCGACGTACGCATCCCGTTTGCCGTTGCCGTTGGTGTCGAGCACGAGCGCCGTCCATCCCTGCGATTTCGCCGCGTCGCCGGTCTGGTCGAACATCTTCGTGTTGACCCAGCCAACGACCGGACCACCGCCGCTCGTCCAGAGCGTCTCGTTCGCGTCGTAGCCGAATTGCAGGTGGTGCGTCGAGAAGCAGGTCTCGATGAAGCTGTACTTCTGCGTCTTGAGATCGAGCACCGCGATGTGGCGGATGGCGCGGTCCATCGGAACCGCCTTGGCCGACGGATGGTCCGACCCCTCTTTACAGAAAGCCGGATTCTCGACGCCGCGCACCGAGGCGGCCAGCCACACCCGGCCGTCGCGGCCGAACATGGAGTTGTGATTGTTGACGCGCGTTTCCCAGATTCGATCGCTGCCCCAATAGGCCGACGGTTGCAGCGCATCGAGCGCGGCCGCATGTCCAGGCCCGAGGTTCAAGGGCATGTTGGGATCGCGCACCGGGGCCTTGAATGTCGTCGTCACGTTCTTGATGGGATCGAGGATCGGCAGCGTGTCGGAACTGTACTCGGGCGATCCGACCAGCGGTCCGTAGGCGTTGACAGTGGGATGGCGCCGGTCGCTCGCGATCAGATCGTGCAGATAGTGCCTGTCGGTCATCCAGTCGCGCAGCGTCACGACGATGTTGCGCTCGACACCCTGTGGCCGGGGCGGCTTGGCAAACGGCAGCTCGCCTTTGGCGATTCGATCCGTCCAGTCGCCGTAGTTGGCGAACGCGAGATCGCCGAGAGCCGTCAATTGTCCGAGCATCTGCTGACCGGACTGGCCGGCCTGCACCCGTCGACGCCACGCGTCGGCCGAAGAGGGAAACTTGCCGAACACCGCGGGAATCGTCCGCGTCGATTGCTGGCCGAGCTGATGGCAGCCGACGCAGCCGGTGTTCTTCATCGAGCTGATCCAGTTCATCTGGGTCAGGCGCGGGGGAATGCTGCTCTTGCCGCCGAACTGATCGGCGGCGGGGATCGTCAGCATCGAATACCAGTAGATCGCGGGGTAATAGTGCGCGGCGGCGGCCTCGCTTGGTGCGATCACCGCTGTAATGGCAAGCCGCTGTCCAGGCTTGGACGAGGCCCTGGGACTGTCAACCAGACCGTAGCCACGCGCCCAGACCTGGTAATTTGCCGCCGGAAGATCAGGAATCACGAACCGGCCGCGGTCGTCGGTGACGACGCTCTTGATGTAGCGGACCGGGAGGTCGCGGGTTTCCGCGATGACCCAGACACCCGCTTCAGGCCCCTTGGGGCTCGTGACGACGCCGCCGATGTCGTCGTTGTCGATCGCGACGTCGCTGGCCGGTTGCTGCGCGAACGAGCGGGTCAACGGTTGAAACGAGCCGAGGGCGAGGAACGTCACGAGACCGGCGACCAAGGTCCGAAACAGGTTCGTATTCATGATGCGGCTCCGCTGGATTTGGTTGGAGTGATGCTACCAAGAGCCCTTCTAATCACCAAATCGCGCGTGTTACAGTAACGGGTTCGTATGCCGCCGCAAAGGAAGGTCGATCTCGTTCTGGACTCGGTGAAGCGCCTGCTCAGGGTTGGCGCCACGGCCAACCTGTCGAATCTTCTTCAAAAGCAACATCCGGCCGATCTCGCACAGATTTTCGGCGAGCTTCCCGAACGCGACCGCCTGGCGTCCTTCTCGGTGCTGGTCGAACGCAACAGCCGGCTCGCGATGGAGACGCTCAGCGAGCTGGGGCCCCAGGCTGCCGCGCAACTGCTGGCGGGCCGCTCGGCCGAGGAGATCGCCAAGCTCGTCCAGGAGCTGCCATCAGACGATGCGGCGGCCATCATCGACAACCTGCCCGAAGAGCTGTCGACGGCCGTCCTCGAGTTGATGGGCCGCAAGGAATCGGGCGAGGTCGAGAACCTCCTCGAGTACCCCGAGCAGACGGCGGGCCGCATCATGAACCCGCACGTCTTTGCCTCGTCCGAGGACATGACGGTGGGCGAAGCCATCACGGCCCTGCAGAGCGCGCGCGACGTCGAGATGGTCTTCTATCTCTACATCGTCGACGAGCGGGGGCACCTGGTGGGGGTGACGTCGTTGCGGCGGCTGCTGCTCGTGTCGCCCGAGACGCCCCTGAAGAGAATCATGACGCCCGACCCGAGCAGCGCCCGGGTCGACATGGACCAGGAAGAGGTCGCGCGCCTCGTGGCCTCCTACAACCTGCTGGCGATTCCTGTCGTGGACGAGGCGAACAAGCTCGTCGGCGTCATTACCGTGGACGACGTGATCGACGTCATCAAGGACGAGGCGACCGAAGACCTCTACCGCCTGGCGGGCGTGTCGAGCGATGAGCGGGTCTTCACGCCGGCATCCGAGTCGCTGCGCAAGCGGATGCCCTGGCTGATCGTCAACCTCGCCACCGCGTTTCTGGCCGCGGCGGTCGTCGGTCTGTTCCAGGCCACGATCAGCGGCTGGGTGGCCCTGGCCATCTTCATGCCCGTGGTGGCCGGCATGGGAGGAAACGCGGCGACCCAGACCCTGACGGTGATCGTCCGGGGCATCGCGCTCGGCGAGCTCACCTGGAGCAACTCGAAGAAGGCTCTCGGGAAGGAGCTGCTGGTCGGCATCGGCAACGGCCTTGTCGTCGGCTCGATCGCGGCGGTCGTCGCCTCGGTGATGAACGGCGACGCCCGGCTGGGCATCATCCTGGCCATGGCGATGGTCGTCAATCTCTTCGTCGCCGGCCTCGCCGGCACGTTGATTCCGCTGGGTTTGAAAGCGCTCAAAATCGATCCCGCCCTCGCGTCGGCCGTGTTCATCACCACATTCACGGACGTCGCGGGGTTTGCGTCGTTCCTCGGACTCGCCACCCTGTTCACGCGGTTCTTCCAACGCGCGGGGTAGAATAAGGAGCCCGCCTTCGCTCGCTTCGCGAGCTTCGGCGAGGCGGGCCCCTGATAAATGCCTCTCTACAGTGCCGACGCGCTCATCCTCCGAACCTACAAGCTCGGCGAGGCAGACCGGATTGTCGTGTTTCTAACCCGCGATCGAGGCAAAAAGCGCGGCGTGGCCAGGGGTGCGCGGCGGCCGAAATCGAATTTCGTCGGCGCGCTCGAGCCGCTGACGCACGTCAGGGTGGCGTATTTCGAGAAAGAACGGCGCGAGCTGGTGAACCTGAACTATTCGGAGGCTTCGCGTTCGGCGTTGTCGAGCGGCACCATCGAGGCGCTCGGCTGCGCGACCTATTTCGCGGAGCTCATCGACGAGTGGGCGGCCGAAAGCCACGAAGACGAGCGGCTGTATCGCCTCGGGGTGTCGATGGTCGAAGCGCTCGTGGCCGGGGTGCCGCCAGAGCCGTTGACGCGGTACTTCGAGTTCTGGCTGCTCAGCCTGCAGGGTGTGTATCCGGCGGCGCGGGTGCAGACGCTCTCGCCCGAAGCGCAGTCGTTTCTGACCGCGGCCCGCAAGATCGGCCCGCAGGAATTGACCGGCATGACCGCCGACCGCGCGATGCTGCGCGAGCTCGAGTCGCTGCATCGCAGCGTCATTGCCATGCACCTCGAGCGCGAGCCTCGATCGATCAAAGTGATAAAGGACATGACGCGGCTGTGACCCTCCAAGATCTCATTCTGAAACTGAGTGCGTTCTGGGCGTCGCAGGGGTGCATCATCCAGCAGCCGCTCGACCTCGAAGTGGGCGCGGGCACCTCGCACCCGGAAACGCTGCTGCGCGTGCTCGGGCCGAAACCCTGGAACGTGGCCTACGTGCAGCCGTCGCGGCGTCCCGATGACGGACGCTTCGGCCAGAATCCGAACCGGGTGTTCAAGCACCACCAGTTTCAGGTGATTCTCAAACCGGCGCCCGACGAGGTCCAGCAGATCTATCTGCAGAGCCTCGAAGCGGTCGGCATCGATCCGCGCGCGCACGACATCCGCTTCGAAGACGACAACTGGGAGTCGCCGACGCTCGGCGCCTGGGGCATCGGATGGCAGGTGCTGTTGGACGGTCTCGAAATCACGCAATTCACGTATTTCCAACAGGTGGGCGGCGTGACGCTGGCGCCCGTGAGCGCCGAGCTGACCTACGGGCTCGAGCGCATCGCGATGCTCCTGCAGAAGGTCGAGAACATCTTCGACCTCGAGTGGGGAGGCGGTGTGAAGTACGGCGACGTGCGGCTGCGTGAAGAGATCGAGCAGTCGAAGTATGTGTACGGCCAGGTCGACGGCATGTCGCGCGACGAGTTTGCCGCGTTCCACCGCGATCTGTTCGACAAGTACTACATGATGGCCGAGCGGCTGTTGAAGAGCGGCCTTATTCTGCCGGCGC
The DNA here is from genome assembly GCA_963850725.1 of Vicinamibacterales bacterium. GTDB lineage: Bacteria > Acidobacteriota > Vicinamibacteria > Vicinamibacterales > JAMQPK01 > JAMQPK01. The sequence goes on along the minus strand of CAWKMQ010000006.1, from coordinate 30,776 downwards.
TCGAACACGCGCTCAAGTGTTCGCACCTCTTCAATATTCTCGACTCGAGCGGGAGCGTCGGCGTGACCGAGCGCGCCGCCTACATTCTGCGCGTGCGCCAGATTGCGATCGCCATCGCGCAGGCCTACGCCGCAGGCGAGCAGGGGACACCGGCTGTGGAACAGCCGGAACTGACGTAATGGATCGAGAACTGCTGCTCGAGCTCGGCACGGAAGAGCTTCCCGCCTCGTGGCTGCCCGGCCTGACGCGCCAGATTCGCGACGGGATCGACGGCGCGTTGCGGGCGCACCGGTTGAACCCGGACGCGCCCATCGAAAGCTACAGCACGCCCCGGCGGCTGACCGCGCGGATCGCGAAAATCGCCGAGCGTCAGAACGACATCGACGAGGTCCTCACGGGGCCGCCGGTGGGAGCCGCCTTCGATGCGGCGGGCCAGCCCACGCCTGCGGCCGTCGGATTCGCGCGCAAGAACAATGTCGACGTCAACCTCCTCGAGCGCGTGGAGACGCCGAAGGGGACGTATCTGGGGTATCGCCGGCACCAGCGCGGCAAGGCGGCCGTCGACGTGCTGCCCGACGTGCTGGCGACGACGCTTCGCTCGTTCAGCTTCCCGAAGGCGATGCACTGGGATGCCTATCTGGAAGATGGCAAGGGCGAGCTGCTGTTCGGCCGGCCGATTCGCTGGATTCTCTACCTCTACGGTGGCCGCGTTGTGCCGTTCACGATTCGCCGGACGGAGCTCTCGGAATCGGCCGCCGTGCAGGAGGTCGTCTCGGCGGCCGTCACCTACGGCCATCGGTTTCTGACGACCAGCGGGCGCGCCGGGCGGGCCGTCAAGGTGCGAACGTTCGACGACTATCAGGCGCGCCTCGCGGAACATTTCGTCATTCTCGATCGGCAGGAACGGCAGGATCGCATCGGGCGGACGCTCGAGGCGAAGGCGCGCGGTCTCGGCGGACGCGTGGGTGGCGCGGCGATGCTGCATTCGACGCTCCTCGACGAGGTGCCCGATTTGATCGAGTACCCGACCGTCATGGCGGGGACCTTCGCGCGTGAATTTCTGTCGCTGCCCGAAGAAGTGCTGACGACCACCATGATTCACCATCAGCACAACTTCCCGGTCGTCGACGATACCGGTCACCTGAAACCGGCGTTTCTCGTCGTCACCAACACCGATGCCGGGAACGAGAAGAACGTGGCTCGCAACTACGAGCGGGTGCTGGGAGCCCGTTTGCGGGACGCGCGCTTCTTCTGGGACGCCGATCGCCAGCACCGGCTCGACGATCGTCTCGAGCGGCTGAAGACGATCCGGTTTCACAAGAAGCTCGGCACCTATTTCGAGAAGGCCCAGCGCGTTGAGAAACTCGCACGATGGATCGCGTCCGGGCCGCTGGCGTCGCCCGACGTGGCAGAAGCGGCCGCCACGGCCGGCCGTCTGGCAAAGGCCGACCTTGCGACCGAGATGGTTGCCGAGCTGACCGAGCTGCAGGGCGTGATGGGAGGCATTTACGCCCGCGAGGATGGGCAGCCGGAGCCCGTGTGGAAGGCGATCTACTACCAGTATCTGCCCGACGCGATCACGCCCGATGCGCCACCCACGCGCCAGCAGCTGGGCGATGCGGCCGTCACCTGGGCGGCCGTCTCGCTGGCAGACAAGCTCGATACGGTTGTCGGCATGTTCTACGCCGGCGAGAAGCCGACCGGCTCGCGCGATCCGTTCGGGTTGCGGCGCCAGGCGCACGGCATTTTCAAGATGCTGGTGGATCTGTAGGAGTTGACGGGGCTGGCCGTCCGGCCATCGCTCGACACGCTCATCGAGAAAGCGGCCGAGCCGTTTGCGCGCAGTCGACGAATGGCCGGACGATCGCCGTCAGCGCCATGATGCGCGTTCCTCCTCGAACGCTATCGGTATGTTCTCGAGCAGCGCGGATTCGACATCCGCAACGTGCAGAGCGGTCCTGCAGCAGACCGATTCGAGGACTAGTCCGGCGGACGCGCTCAAGCGAAGCTCGAAGTGCTGCCGGAGTTCACGGCATCGCCCGACTTTCAGAAGCTGGCGGTCGCCTTCAAACGCGTGAAGAACATCGCGCGCGAGCTGCGACGCCGACGTTGGTCGAGACGGCCGAGCCGCCGCTCGCGAAACTGCTCAAGGAACCGGCGGAAATCGCGTTGCTGCACGAGCTCGACGCGCGCGGTCCGGTGATTGACAGCGTGCTGAAATCAGGGGAAAATTTGCGCCGCGCATTCGTCGAGGCGGCCCAGTTCGGTCCTGCAGTCGATCGATTCTTCACCGAAATCTTTGTAATGGTAGATGACCTCGCCTTGCGAAAGGCCCGCCTGCGTCTCATGAAGCGCCTCGAACAGCAGATCTTACGCATCGCGGATATTTCCGAAATTGTTTCGGAGACGGAGTAGACAGTCGAATGGCAAAGAAAGTGGCAGCGAAGAAACCCCTCGAGACCGACAAGATCGCGAAGCTGGCGAAGCCCGGCAAGTACGTATATTTCTTCGGCGACGGCAAGGCCGACGGCGATCGCACGATGAAAGATCTGCTCGGCGGCAAGGGCTCGGGCCTCGCGGAGATGACCAACGCCAAGTTGCCGGTGCCCGCGGGGTTCACCATCTCGACGCCCGTCTGCAGCATCTACTACAAGGAAGGCGGCAAGATTCCCGCGTCGATCGAGAAGGAGATGATCGACAACCTGCGGAAACTCGAGAAGTCGGCTGGCCGAAAGCTGGGCGACACCAAGAAGCCGCTGCTCGTGTCGGTCCGGTCGGGCGCGAAGTTCTCGATGCCCGGCATGATGGACACGATTCTGAATCTTGGCCTGAACGACGCAGACCGTTGAAACGCTGAAAGCCGAGACCGGCAACGGACGATTCGCGGCCGACAGCTATCGCCGCTTCATCCAGATGTTCGGCAACGTCGTGCTCGAGATCGGGAAAGACGTGTTCGAGCACGAACTGGATGCCGTGAAGAAGGCGCGTGGCGTGAAGGCCGACACGGACCTCGACGAGGCCGCGCTGCGCGATGTCATCGCCCGCTACAAGCAGGTCGTGCAGAAGAAGACCGGCAAATCCTTTCCGCAGGACCCGATCGAGCAGCTCAAGGGCTCGCGCAACGCCGTGTTCCGATCCTGGCAGAATCCCCGCGCCATCGAGTACCGCCGCATCTACGACATTCCCGACTACATCGGCACGGCGGTGAACGTCCAGCAGATGGTGTTCGGCAATACGGGCGATCGGTCGGCGACGGGCGTCGGCTTCACGCGGAGCCCGGCCACCGGCGCGAAGGAGTTCTACGGCGAGTTCCTGATCAACGCGCAGGGCGAAGACGTCGTCTCCGGTGTCCGCACGCCGCAGCCGATTCGCGAGCTCGAAGGCGGTGCTGCCGAAGGCATACAAACAGCTGCGCGAGATCACCACGAGGCTCGAGAAGCACTACAAGGACGTCCAGGACTTCGAGTTCACCATCCAGGACGAGAAGCTGTTCATGCTGCAGACGCGCAGCGGCAAGCGCACCGGCTACGCCGCCGTGGTGATTGCGACCGACCTCGCCGACGAGAAGATCGTGTCGCCGAAGGATGCGCTGCTGCTGGTCGATCCGGAAGCGTTGTCGCAGTTGCTGTCGCCGGGCTTCGATCCGAGTGAATGGGCGAAGGTGTCCGTTCTGGCCAAGGGGCTGCCGGCATCGCCGGGCGCGGCATCGGGCCAGGTGGTGTTCACCGCCGACGACGCGGTGGAATGGACGCGCCAGGGCAAGCAGGTGATTCTCGTCCGCAAGGAAACGGTTCCCGACGACATTCACGGCATGCACGTCGCGCAGGGCATTCTGACCGCCACCGGCGGCATGACGTCTCACGCCGCGGTCGTCGGCCGCCAGATGGGGAAGCCCTCGATCGTCGGCGCCGGGTCGCTGAACATTTCCGAGAAAGACAAGAAGTTCACGGTCGGCGACAAGGTGGTGAAGGAAGGCGACTTCGTGTCGTTCGACGGTCTCAAGGGGGAGATCAAGCTCGGCAAGATGGCATCCAAGCCGAGCGAGATTCTGCAGGTCGTGAACGGCCAGCTGGACGCGAAGAAATCGGACATCTACCGCCGGTTCAACAAGATTCTCGAGTGGGCCGACAAGTCACGCCGCCTTGGCATCCGCGCGAACGCGGACCTGCCCGACCAGGCCGAGCTGGCCTACGCGTTCGGCGCGCGCGGCATCGGACTCTGCCGCACCGAGCACATGTTCTTCGGCGAGGATCGGCTGCCCATCGTGCAGCGCATGATTCTGGCGGACAACCTGGCCGATCGGAAGAAGGCGGTCGCCGAGCTGCTGCCGATGCAGCGTGCGGATTTCTACGGCGTGTTCAAGGCGATGCACGGATCGCCGGTGACCATCCGGACGATCGACCCGCCGCTGCACGAGTTCCTGCCGAAGCGCGAAGATCTCATGGTCGAGATCGCCAAGCTCGAGGTGACCAACGGCGACAAGAAGGAGCTCGAGAGCAAGAAGAAGCTGCTCGCGCGCGTGGAGCAGTTGCACGAGTTCAACCCGATGCTCGGCCATCGGGGCGTCCGCCTCGGGATTACCTATCCTGAAATCACCGAGATGCAGACGCGGGCGATTATCGAGGCGGCCATCCAGCTGAAGAAGGAAGGGCTGAAGGTGGTGCCCGAGATCATGATTCCGCTCGTGGGACTCGTGAAGGAGCTGCGCGACCAGAAGACGATCGTCGATCGCGTGGCGGCGGAGACGATGAAAGAGAAGGGCGTGAAGATCGATTATCTCGTGGGCACGATGATCGAGGTGCCCCGCGGCGCCGTGACGGCCGACGAGATCGCCGACTGAAGCCGAGTTCTTCTCGTTCGGCACGAACGATCTGACGCAAACGACCTTCGGTTTCTCGCGCGACGACATCGGCAAGTTCCTGGGCGCGTATCAGGACAAGAAGATCCTCGAGAAGGATCCGTTCAGCACCATCGACACGGTCGGCGTCGGTTCGCTGGTGCGCATGGCCGTCGAGAAAGGCCGTGCGACGCGCCCCGACATCAAGCTCGGCATCTGCGGCGAGCACGGCGGCGATCCCGTCGTCGATTCACTTCTTCGAGAAAGTCGGATTGAATTACGTCTCGATGTCGCCGTATCGCGTCCCGGTGGCGCGGTTGGCCGCGGCTCAAGCCGCGTTGTCGGTCAAAGTCGGGGACTAGATCCCGAGGATCTAGGGACTACGGGCTTACAGGCTCCACGAGCTAAGACCTGGTCCCTTCAGACCTCTGATCCGTGGCTGAAGCCTGAAGCCCTGTCATGGCTCGCATCAACCTCCTTGCCATCGATTTAGCCAACCAGATTGCCGCCGGCGAAGTGGTCGAGCGGCCGGCCTCGGTCGTCAAAGAGCTCGTCGAAAACGCGATCGACGCCGGCGCGCGGCGCATTCAGGTCTACATCGAGCTGGGCGGGAAGCGTCTCGTGCGGGTCGAAGACGACGGCGAGGGCATGGGCCCCGACGATGCGCGCCTGTCGCTCGAGCGTCACGCGACGAGCAAGATCCGGCGGGCAGACGATCTCGCGGCCATCCACACGCTCGGCTTCCGCGGCGAAGCCCTGCCCAGCATTGCGTCGGTCTCGCATTTCGTCATGAAGACCCGTCTGCGCGGCGATATCGCGGGGACCGAGATCAGGGTCAACGGCGGCGCGGTCGCCTCGGTTCAGGAGATCGGCACTCCCGAAGGCACGTCCATCGAAGTCGGCGACCTTTTCTACAACCTGCCGGCGCGCCGGAAATTTCTCAAAACCGACACGGGCGAAGCCACGCAGGTGTCGCGGGTCGTGACGCAGTTCGCGCTCGGCTACCCGGAAATCGGATTCTCCCTGACGAGCGGGCCCCGCACGCTCGCGAACTGGCCCGCCGTCGCGAAGTTCGAAGATCGGCTGTTTCAGATCTTCGGCGAGCGTCCCGACCTCGTGCCGGTGGGCAAGTCGCTGACCGGGTTCGGCATCAAAGGGTTCGTGGCCGCCCTCACCGAGCAGGGACCGACGCGAGGGACGCAGAACGTGTTCGTGAACCGCCGCATCGTGAAGGATCGGACGATTGCCCACGCGATTATCGACGCGTACAGCAACGCCTCGATCAAGGAGCGGAGTCCCGAGGTACACCTCTTCATCGACATTCCCGCAGACCGCGTGGATGTGAACGTGCATCCGACGAAAGCCGAAGTGCGGTTTCGCGATCAGTCGTTCGTGCACGAGGGCGTCAAGCATGCGATTGCCGACGCCATCGGGAAGGGCGTCGTGCCCGAGCTGCAGCTGCTGCCCGAGAGCTATCGCGAGCCGCTGCCGACGGCCCAGTCGATTCCGGGCGTGCTGAGCGGAGGCATCTATCCGAGCCGATGGGCTGCAATTGGGTGCGTTAGGTGCGTTGGGTGCGGGTGCGAGGTGCGCTAGGTGCGTCAGGTGCGATGGGTGCGATCGGGTGCGAACCTCGAACCCGGAACCGGAACGCAGAACCCAGAACCCAGCACCTAGAACCGCTGAAACCCCTGATGCCGCTGGGACAGTTCCGCGACACGTTCATCATTGCGGTCGATGCCGATGGCATCGCCATCATCGACCAGCACGTCGCCCACGAGCGCGTGTTGTTCGAGCGGGTGATGGAGCGTTTGACGACGGGCCGGCTCGAAAGCCAGCGGCTGCTGGATCCGCGTCCTGGTCGAGCTCTCGCTCGAGAGTCGTCAGGCGCTGTTGAACCACTGCGGCCGATCTCGATCGCCTGGGATTCGGCGTCGACGAATTCGGCGGCGACACGCTGCGGCTGACCGCCGTCCCGGCTCTGCTGGGACGCGAGGACGCTGTTGTGGCATTGCGCGCGCTCGCGGAGGATCTGGAAGGTCTGGATCGGGGCAGGGAAGTCGGCGACGCGCTGCGGCGATCTTGCCGCCACCACGGCCTGTCATGCCGCCGTCAAGGCGAACTATCCGCTGACGCACGAGAAGATGCTGCACATTCTCGAAGAGCTCCGGCGCACGGCGTATTCGTCGGTGTGCCCGCACGGACGCCCGGTCATGCTCCGGCTCACGCGGCGCGAGATCGAGAAGAACTTTCAGCGGATATGAATCCACGACTGGCGCGGCGTGCTGTGGTATGTCGGACGCTTTCTGCAGGTCTTCGCCATGTGGATTCTGCTCGTCGACATCTTCATGGCCGGTCCCAGTGGGCCCACAGCCGAACCCGTTCTACGTCGGCATCGTGATGTTCCTCGTCGGCTGGTTCATCGTGCGCTCGACCAGCCAGAAGCAGTGACAGATAAACAGGCCCGAAGGCCTGTGCCACAGTCCGCAAACGCAGATCCGTGACACAGCGCTTTAGCGCTGTCTAAATGGGTGAGCGGTACCGTACGCGGTGATGACTTCTTGAACTGATCGCCGGTTTCAACGCTCTGAAGCGACAGATTGTTTCCTTCGGCGCCGCGCCAATCGATGGCCAGCGAGATAGGTCGAGCCGCGCTTCAGCAGAACAATCACCTCGAACGCTTCGGCGTGAATCTCGCCGCCATCGTCCGCTCGCCACAGGTCGGCGCCGGGGCCGTTGAAGCGGGCAGGGTAGTCGACGAAGAGACGCCGATCGCCATCCGTGACGACGAGGCTGGCGAGCGCGTCCGACAGGCGGCGCGCGAACTCGACGATCGCAACCTGAACACCCGCTGGCGACGCGCCGATTGGCCAGCAGGCCACCACGGGCCGTGATTTGATGGCCTGGATCGCGGGGTATTGGGCTTTCGAGCAGCGCGCATCCTGTGGCGGGCGCGTCAACGGAATCACCGTCGTGCCGGCCAGGAATGCCTCGTCCACGACGAGACACGACGCGTCCGGATTGGCGTTCGCGCCAAGCGACGCGAAACACGGCGCCGGCTGAGTTGGCGAAGTTGTACGAGGATTGCCGGCCGGTGCTGTCCTTGCCTTCGGGTTGCCTGCGCTCGAACTCGACCGCGAGGCGCTGGCCGCTGCTGCAGAGAGCGGTTCGCAGCATGGCCGGCTGTGCGATGTTGCCGGTCGCCAGCAGTCTCGAGCCGTCCTGGTTGGGAAAGGCGAAGGCGACGGCAAGCGCGAGCGCAGCCGCGGCCTGCGTCACTGCCGCAGCACGCGAATGCGGTGCGCCTCGCTGTCGGTCACATACAGGGTGCCATCGGTATCGGCGAAGACCCCGTGTGGCCTCGAGAGCTTGCACTGCAGCGGATCGGTTTCCGGGCCGTCACCGCGCACGCCCGTTCCGAGCACCGTCGTGATGATGCCGGTGTCGAGGTTGACGCGGCGGATGATGTGGCTCTCGGTATCGGCCACGTAAAGGCTTCGGCCGGCGAGCGCCAGCCCCTTGGGTCCGGCCAGCTTCGCGCTGCGCGCCGGACCGCCGTCTCCGGACCAGCCTTGTTCGCCGGTGCCGGCCAGATGATGGAGCGTGCGGGTTTTCGGCGCAATGCGATAGAGCTGGTTGCCTTCGCGAAGGGCGAGATAGATCGTGCCGTCGCGATCGATCACCATCGTTCTCGGACCGTTCAGCGGCGTGCCTGTCAACGGCGCACCGTCAGGCGTCGGCAGCCGCTCGCCCGTTCCTCCGATAGTTTCGATGATGCCGGTCGACAAGATCGACCGCCCGGATGCGGTGGTTGCCGATGTCGCAAATCAGCAGGCGGCCATCGGGACCAATCGCGATGCTGTGCGGCTGCCTGAGCTGGGCCTTCGATGCGGGTCCGCCGTCCCCGGAAAATCCCGCGCTGCCCGTTCCCGCGAGCGTCGAGATGACGCCCGTCGCGCCGTCGACTTTGCGCACGACATGGTTATCGCGCTCGGCGATGTACATGTGGTTTCGTACATCGAAGACGGCCTCGTGCGGCATGTTCAGCGACCCGGACGTGGCGGGCCCGCCGTCGCCGTTGTAGGCTCGCTGGCCGTCGCCGGCAATCGTCCGCGTGGCGCGGGTCTTCAGATCGAAGCGGCGGATGCGCTGATTGTCGAGGTCGCAAAAATACAGCCCGCGGTCGCGGCCGATGATGACGCCGTAGGGATTGCTCACTTGAGAGTCGGAGAATCCAGCGGCGCCAGTGCCGATGAGTGTCGAGACCGTCGGTGCGGCCATCGCAGGCCGCGGCAGAAGCGTCAGAAGAGCGGCTTTGAACAAATCACGGCGATTCACGGCGGCAGTCTACCTCAAGGGTGGGCGTTCCCGATAGAAGTACCCGAGCATGCCGCGCTTCATTTCCGGCGTTTCGTCACGCGACAGGAACGCCGGCCTGAGGGCCTCGTCGAGCCGCAGAAATGTCTCGCGCGTTTCCCCGCCATCCTCGGGCAACGGAGTCTCGGTGGCGATGACGAGAAGCCCTCCATGCTCGAGCGGTTCGACCCTCATTCCGCCGAGCCGGCTCCTCAGAGTCGGCTCGCCGCCAGCGAGATCGACGTGGGCCGCGGAAAGAAAATTGGCCCAATAGGCGCCCTTGATTCCTCGATTCCTGCAATACAACGATGCGAGATTGCCTTCGATGTCGTTGCCGACGAACGCAATCGGCACCGCGTGCGCGCGCTGCTCGGGCGGTTTGACATAGTCCCATGGCATCGGAGCCCCAGGCGCTTTCGGCGCTCGAGGGTCGAACGCCGGCCGTGCAAGGGTGATCGCCAGATGTCCATAGCCGTAGGCGGGTCCACCGTGTACCCGGCTCCATGCCAGTTTTGCAAGCGTCAGCAAAGCTTCGACACGTTCGGGCGATGCCGAGACGTGCCGCAGATACGACACGCTGCACTGGACTTCGATCGTGCCGGCGACGAGCCGCTCGTCGCCGCCCGTGGGATTGACGTGCAACGAAAACCAGATCTTCTGACGCGGGAAGTCGGGTATCTCGCCTCTAATCTCGACAACGGCGTATTCGCCGCGAAGAATCTTCTTCCGTGCGGCGTCCCATCGGGCGCGAGTGAACTCGCCCATATTGAGCCGCGCGCCATTACCCGGCCGCTTGGTATGGAGCGCCGTCAGTCGCGTTGATGGAAAGAGCAGATTGGATAGAAAGAATTCCGCACAGCTCGAGGATGACCTGCGGCTCGACTTCTGTGTCGGGACGCAGATAAAGCGGCATCGCAAAGTGCGTGGCCGGCTGGTTGTAAAGGGTCTGCGGTGGCTCCACCGCGATCATTCTCCATGTTTCTTCCGAGCGTGTTTCCAGTCCGCGAGTCGCTTGCGAATCGTTTCCTCGAAACCACGATCGGTCGGCTGGTAGTACGTTTTCCCCGACAACGACGGCGGGAGGCAGTCCATGTCGGCAATGCCCTGGGCTTCGTCATGCGCGTACTTGTAGCCTTTTCCGTAGTTCATCTCCTTCATGAGCCTGGTCGGCGCATTCCGGATGTGGAGCGGAACGGGTTCGGCAATCTCCCGCACCGCATCCTCGGCCGCCTCGGTGTAGGCCACATAGACGGCATTGCTCTTGGGCGCGGTGGCCAGATAAATCGCGGCTTGTGCCAGCGCGGTGTTGCCCTCCGGCATGCCGATGAAGTGCACGGCATCTTTGGCCGCGACCGTTACCGCAAGGGCCTGCGGGTCGGCGTTGCCGATGTCTTCGGACGCAAATCTGATTAACCGGCGTGCGACATACAGCGGGTCTTCGCCGGCCTCGAGCATGCGTGCGAGCCAGTAGACCGACGCATCGGGATCGCTGTTGCGCATCGACTTGTGCAGCGCCGACATGATGTTGTAATGCTCTTCGCCGCTCTTGTCGTAGAGAAGCGCCCGCTTCTGCAGCGACTGCTGTACCGTGTCGAGGCTGAGATGGCGGGTGGAGCCATCCGCGTCGCGAGGTGCGACGGCCGTCGTCAGTTCGAGCAGGTTCAGGGCCCCGCGGGCGTCGCCGTTGGCGTACCGCGCGATCGCCTGCAGCACACCATCACCGATCGTGATTGGTTCGTTGCCCAGGCCACGCTCCTTGTCGTGAAGAGCGCGATCGAGGATCGAGATGATTTCCGCTTCGGTCAGGCCACGAAGGGTGTACACCTTCGATCGCGAGAGCAGCGCGGCGTTCACTTCGAACGAGGGGTTCTCGGTGGTCGCGCCGATGAGCACGATATCGCCGGCCTCGACGCGAGGGAGAAACGCGTCCTGCTGCGATTTGTTGAAGCGGTGGATTTCGTCCACGAAGACGATCGTGCGCCGGTTCATCTGGCGGCGCGAGGTCTCTGCCGCCGCCATCACGTCCTTGATTTCCTTGATGCCGGCCATCACGGCGCTGAACGAGACGAACCGTGCGCGCGTTGCCTTCGCAATCAGCCGGGCCAGCGTTGTCTTGCCGGTGCCAGGCGGACCCCAGAGGATGATCGATCGCAGGCGATCGTGTTCGATCGCCTCGCGCAGGGGTTTTCCCGGGGCAAGAATGTCCTGCTGGCCGACAAACTCGTCGAACGTCGCCGGCCGCATCCGTTCGGCGAGAGGCGTGCCGGCGATGTGGGACGGGGAGGAGTCCGTTGACGGGTCTTCGAATAGGCTCATGGGTTTTGGGCAGGGCTGACGCCCTGCCGTGACGATCGTTGCCGGAATGCTTCATACAGCACGAGAGCCGCTGCGACGCCGACGTTCAGAGAATCGACGGCCGGGGCCATGGGAATCGAGATCCGCCGCCCGATGGCCTTGACGATATCGGCTGGCAATCCGGGGCCCTCTCCACCGAGGATGAGCGCGGTCGGCGCTCTGAAATCAATCGCAAAGAGCGGCTCGCCGCCGCGCGGGACCAGGGCGGCCGGCACGATGCGTTTCCGTTCGAGGGCCGCGAGTGTTTCCGTGAACCCGGCGCGCGCTACCGGCAATCGGAACGCACTGCCCATCGAGCCGCGCAGGGCTTTCCACCCGAGCGGATCGGCCGTCGACGGCGTCGCGATAAACGCCGTCGCGCCCGCGGCCTCGGCCGACCGCATGATGCCGCCGACGTTGCCGGGATCCTGCACGTCGTGCGCGACGACGATCAAGGGGGATGGGCCGGCGAGCGCACCGTCGAGCGACGAGAGCGAGCGTCGCGCGATGCCCACGACGCCGGTTGGCGTCTTCACCGGGCTCATCGACTCGAGCGTTTTTCTGGAGACGATCAGGACCTCGGCGCCGTCCGCCACGAGCGCCTGGGCCAGTGCGCGCAGCGGCGGATCGTCGAGGACGTGATGCTCGAAGGCGGCGCTCTCGACCTTCACGCCCGACTTGCGCGCTTCGAAGAGCAGATGCGGGCCGTCGAGCAGCATCTCGCGTTCGAGACCATTTTTCTGGGAGGTACGAGCGAGGTCGCGGTAGCGTTTGACGCTGGAGTGCGGCGCTCCAGTCATCTGGAGAGCATAACAGATGTGTTAGGATCTTCCTTCGAATGAAGGCGAAGATCCTCAAGCGTTTCGAAGAGGAAGTCGCGGAGCTCGAGCGCGAGCTGCACCACGAGCTGCCGAAGGAAATCCAGCGCGCGCGCGAGCTCGGCGACCTGCGCGAGAACGCGGAGTATCAGGCCGCCAAAGATCGCCAGGGCATCGTCAACGCGCGCATTGCGATGCTCAAGAAACGCATTGCCGAGATCTCGATCATGAATCTCGACAAGATTCCGCACGATCGCGCCGCCTTTGGATCGACCGTGAACCTCCGCGAAGATAACGGCGAGTCGATTACCTACCAGCTCGTCATGCCCGAAGAGGCGGACGCCGCCAAGGGGCTCATCTCGACCAGCTCGCCGATCGGCCGCGCGATTGTCGGCAGGATCCCGGGGGACGAGATCAAAGTCACGACTCCCAGCGGCACGCGCAATTTCGAGATCATCAAGCTCGTCACGATCCACGACGAGGCGTGAGCTATTCACCACAACTCAGAACCGCGGTCCTGCTGACCGGTAACGGGACGGGCGGCGCGTATCACGCGGGCGTGCTGCGCGCGCTGCACGAGGCGGGCGTCAAGATCGACGTGATGAGCGGTCGAGGTGTGGGTGTCGTCTGTGCGTTGTTCGGCGCGATCGATGCCGGCGCCAAGACCTGGGAAGACGGCGGCGTATGGCGGCGGCGTCCCGCGATTTGGATGTACGAATGGCGCGCGGCGCTTCGGTGGGCGACGGCGATCGCGATGGCCGGAGTTGCCGTCCTGCGCGTTTCCTCTTCTAGTGCTAGCCACCGGACTGGTCGCCTATCCGCTGGGCTTTCTGGTCCAGATGATCAACGTCGATCTCGGGCTCCGGCTGGCCTCGGCGTACACGGAAATGGTCCGGCATGCCTTTTCGGCCGATGCGCTCCCGACGGTGATACCGAGACTGGTCATGCTGTGCTTTGCGGGCGCTTTCGCGGTGCTCGCGGTGGCGGCGTACCGGGTGCGGCCGGCGTCCACGACTCTCGCCGGTGGACCGGACGGCAGGTCTGGCGGGCATCGAGATCGGGGCCGATGGTGGGCGCGGATCATCGGCGCGCCGTGGAGCGCCGAACCGGGGCTCCGTCACGTCCGCGCGGTGCTGTGGCAACTGTTTCAAGGCCCTGTGAGAGCGAAAGAGCCGGCGGCGCCGGATCTGAGCCGGCGCTATGCGGAACTGCTCTTCGAGAACCTCGGACAACCCGGGTTTCGCGAGCTCATCGTGACGACGCTCGATCTGGAGACGCGGACCGATCTGGTCTTCGCGGCGATTGCCGAGCCGCGCAGGCAGACGTTCTTTCAACGGGGCCGTGGCGATCTGGTCGACCTCTCAGGCATCGGGCGCAGTCAGATCCTGGATGCGCTGGCCGCGGCGCTGGCGCTTCCCGTGCTCACCGAGCCGCATCTCATCGCGTTCTCGCCGGAGAGCTACTGGAAGGGAGAAGCGCATCGCATCTGCGATCGCATCGGGGCGGTTGCGCGGCTGCTCGAAGAGCTCGCGGCCGCGGGCGTGGATCAGGTCGTGGTCGTCTGCCCGGATCCCGATCGCTCCGCTCCGCACCGCCTGAGCAAGCCGACAGGGTCGCTGCGCTCGCGCGTGGCAGAGCAGATTGCGGCCGCCGAGACGACGGGGGTGCGTGATGCCGTCGCGCTGCACAAGAAGCGATTCAAGGGGCTGTTCCTCATCCAGCCGAGCCACAACCCGATTGGTCCTCTCGATTTCGAGGGCACCTACGACGAGCGATCGGATCGCTATCAGAGCCTGGGCGAGCTGATGGATCGTGGTTACGAGGACGCGTACCGCCAGTTCATCGAGCCGGTCGTGGGAGGCGGGGACTGACGCGTGAGTCAGTCATGGCAAATGGCAAATGGCAGATGGCGACTTAGAAGGCTGACATTTGCCAGTCTCCACCTGCCATGACCAGCGTCAGTGACTGCCCACCGGCTCCTTCTTCTTCTTCTCATCCGTCGCCTCGTGCAGGAACTCCAGCAGCAGTTCTGACATCTTCCGGCCGATGTCGTCGTCGATGGCGCCGAAGCGGGCCTGGAACGCATCGAGCGCGATGACGGCCTTCGCCATCGCCCGGTGGCCGCCGGCCGAACCGATGTCGACAAAATAGCGCCGCACGAAATCGCCGGCGTTCTTCGTGTAGCCGAGGTTGCGAACGGACATGACGAACATGCCGTTGACGACGCCCGACACGAGGGTCCACCGGACGTTTTCGAGCTGAAGAAAGAAATCCGCCACATACGGAATCGCATCGTCGCGCGGAACGTCGCCGAGGAAGACCGAAAAGACCTGTTCCACCATGCGGCCCTGGCGCGTGGCCTTGGTAATCAATTGCAGCCGCTCCATGGTGATTTCCGCGCCTTCCATCTTTCGAATCAGGTTGGCGTCGGCCAGCGGATAGAGATAGGAGAACGCGTCGATGTCGCAGCGGTTCGCCTGGCGGTTGAAGAACAGCGTGTCGGACTTGATCGCGTAGAGCATCGCGGTGGCGGTGCGTTCGGAGATGCTGGCGTCGATCGCGCGCAGATGCTCGGTCAGGATCGTGCAGGTCGAGCCGAAGTCCTCGCGGATGTCCTTGAAGACCGCGTTGTAGCCGTGCTGCTCGGGATGGTGGTCGATGACGAGATCGACGCGGTCCAGCCCCGGAAAATAGTGCGGCTGCACGTCGACCATGCAGACGCGGTCGAATTCGCTGAATCGACTCGGGCGCGATCGTTTCGACGTGGATGTCGAGGAGATTGACCATGCGCATGTTTTCGGGGCGCGTGACGCCTTCGAGCGCGGCGATCACGGCGGTCGTGCGCGTACGGTGCAGCACCGTCCGAAGTGCGAGGCCGCTGGCCATCGCATCGGGGTCTGGTTCGTTGTGGAGCAAGATCAGAATGCGATCGGCGTCAGCCAGGTAGCGCTGGTATTGCTGGACGCGCGCCCGTGTCAGGGCACGGCTGAACTCGGTGAGGAGCGGCGCTTCGAAGAGCTCGGACAGCGACAAGTACGAGACATCGGAAAACTGGTCGCGCACCGCCTGTGCGCGCTTCTCGCGATCCTCGTTGGCGATGCCGACCCCGAGGACGTAGATGAGCGCGCCGCCCGCATCGCGAACGGACTCGATCATCTTGTGCAGGTACTTCCGGCCGGTGTCTTCGATGATGATGCAGGTCTGGGGGGAGATGTCGGCCTTCAGGTAGGTGTCCGTGCGCTTCACGTCGCCGGCCGTCACGGGCAGGCCGGCAGCCTTGAGCTTGCGCGCGAGCGCGCGGCTCTCGACCAGGAACTCCACCTCGATGCTGGCGGCCAGGATCTCGTCGAGCATCCTGATCACCAGTTCGTCTTGGCAAACGGCCAGACACCTCATATGTGATTCGGAGGCCCCTACCCCCGGTGTCCTCGCTCCAGTGCTAGGGAGATCTGTCCTAGCCTTTCGGATAACCCCTTACCTCTCGCTGTAAACTACCCATTATACGCCCCTTATGAGACGGCCTCGCCAATCGGTGATTGTCGTAGCAGCCCTTGTCGGGCTGAGCAGCTTGTCGGTCGATGGGCAATTCCGCTACAGGACGGGCATCGACGTCGCGGGATTTACGGTGACGGTGGTGGATCGGGCCGGCGAGCCGGTGCAGAACCTCGAAGCCGACGACTTCGAGGTGAAAGAAGACGGCACCCCCCAGTCGGTGTCGTATTTCAGCACCTCCGCCGCCCAGGACACCGTACCGCTGCACATCGGGCTCCTCTTCGACATCAGCGAAAGCATGCAGCGCGACCTGAGTTTTTCGCGCAACGCCGCGATCAAGTTCCTCAACACCTTTCCCAAAGCGGAGGATTTCACGCTCGTCGAGTTCAGCGACGACGTGCGCGCGGCGAGGTTTTCACAGGCGGAATTTCCACGGCTGGTCGAGCGTATCCGTAACGGCAAGGCGAAGGGACGCACGTCGCTCTACGACGCAGCAACGGTGTACCTGGGCAGCGCGTTCGATCAGACGGGCCGGAAGGTGCTCGTCATCTACACCGACGGCGACGACACGGCCAGCTCGCGCAGCTGGGACGAGACGCTGCGCACGTTGCGCGCCTCGGATGTCACGGTGTACCCATCGGGTTCTTTGCCGGCCGCGGGTCGCCGCGCCTGATGCTGCAATCGCGCCTGAATGAAATTGCCCGGCTGACCGGTGGGCGGGCGTTGTTTCCCGACTCGATGAAAGAGCTCGAGCCGATGTACGAAAGCATCGCCAGGGAAATCCACGGCCAGTATCTGCTCGGCTACGTTCCCACCAACGTGCTGCGCGATGGCAAGTGGCGGAAAGTGGAGATCAAGCTGAAGAACCCACCGTCCCACAAGGTCCAGCTCCGGACGCGGGAAGGGTACTTCGCACCTTCGAAGTGACCCGCGGGAGCCTTGGGTTGGCGTGGCTGCCGCGCGAATCCGAAGCGCCGGGGCCGGACGCGCGCTGCGAGGCCGCCCGCGACCGCTCGACGCGAGGACACTGACTTCGCTCTTCATCCTCGCTCGAGGCCCGCAGGCTTCTCGCGCGGTCAGGCGTTACCCGTCGGCCGCCTGCGCACGGCTTCGCGCCGCAGCCACGCCAACCCAACTCCCGCGGCGCGCTACCCGATTCTGAAAAGCGCTCGAGAACCCCGGAACCGAGAACCGCTCGAACCCCCACATTACGTGACACAATTTGCGGGTGGCTCCCCGGCTCGTAACCGCCCAGCAGTTTCGACGCATGGCTCTGGCCCTCGACGGCGCCCTTGAGGGCGCCCACATGGGCCACCCCGACTTCCGCGTCGACAAGCGCATCTTCGCGTCGCTTCATTCCGATGATCAGTTCGGAATGGTGAAGCTCACGCCGGACCAGCAGGCATTGTTTATCGAGGATCATCCAGCTGCATTCACGCCCGAGGCCGGCGCCTGGGGACGCAGCGGCTGTACCCGAGTCATCCTGAAGTCGGTCGACGAGGAAGCGCTGGGCGAAGCGCTGACCCTGGCCTGGCAGAACACCAGAAAGGCGCCGAGGAAGAAGTGCCGCTAAGCGGCCTGTCGATCGATCGTGCCACATCGTGCAGAATCGTGACAGCCTGCGTCTCCTAACTCCGCAACTCTCCTGTCTCAGTCTTCAGTAAGTCTCCAGACTCTTGTTTTCGACTCCGCAGACTCTTGCGACTCCCAGACTCTTGTAGTACCAGACTCCTGATGATTCAGTCGCTTGCGGCGACAAATTTCCGCGCCGTGCCGATGGACCTATGCCTTCTCTCTTCGACAAATTCAATCTCGTCACCGACTTCGAGCTGAAAGGGGACCAGGCGCGGGCCATTCCCGAGCTCGTCGAGGGCCTCGAGCGCGGCGACCGGCATCAGGTGCTGCTCGGGGTCACCGGCTCGGGAAAGACCTTCACGATGGCGAAGGTCATCGCCGAAGTGAACCGGCCGACGCTCGTCATGGTCCACAACAAGACCCTCGCGGCGCAGCTCTACCAGGAGTTCCGCCGGTTCTTCCCCGACAACGCGGTCGAGTATTTCGTCAGCTATTACGACTACTACCAGCCGGAAGCCTACGTGCCGTCGACCGATTCGTACATCGAGAAGGAAGCGATCATCAACGACGAGATCGATCGCATGCGGCTGTCGGCCACCCGGTCGCTCTTCGAGCGCCGCGACGTCATCATCGTCTCGAGCGTGTCGTGTATCTACGGCCTCGGCTCGCCCGAAGCGTATTACGGCATGCTGCTGCCGCTGCAGTTGGGGCAGCGGATCCCGCGCGACCAGATCCTGCGCAAGCTCGTCGATATCCAGTACGAGCGCAACGACGTGGAATTCGGCCGCGGCACGTTTCGCGTGCGCGGCGACATCGTCGAGGTCTATCCGTCGTACGAAGAGCAGGCGCTGCGCATCGAGCTCTTCGGCGACGACGTGGACGCGCTGACGACGTTCGATCCGCTGACCGGAAAGAGCGGGCGCAAGCACGACAAGATCGCGATCTACCCCAAGTCGCACTTCGTGGCGCCGCGCGACCAGACGAGAAGCGCGGTCGAGTCGATCAAGGCCGAGCTGGTCGTGCGGCGGACCGAGCTGGAAAAGCTGGGCAAGGTGCTCGAAGCGCAGCGGCTTCACCAGCGGACGATGTTCGATCTCGAGATGATGAAAGAGATCGGCTACTGCCACGGCATCGAGAACTACTCGCGCCACCTCACCGGGCGCGCGCCGGGCGAGCCGCCGCCGACGCTGCTCGACTATCTGCCCGATGATGCGCTGATGGTGATCGACGAAAGCCACCAGACGATTCCGCAGATTCGCGGGATGTACCACGGCGATCGATCGCGCAAGACAGACGCTGGTGGAGTTCGGATTCCGGCTGCCGTCGGCGCTCGACAACCGCCCGCTGACGTTCGAAGAATGGCAGGTGCGTGCCCGGCAGCTGGTCTTCGTCTCCGCCACGCCGGGACCGTACGAGCTGTCGAAATCGGGCGGCGTCGTGGTCGAGCAGATTATCCGCCCGACCGGGCTGACCGACCCGCCCATCGAGGTGCGGCCCGTGAAAGGGCAGATCGACGACCTGCTGGGTGAGATCCGCACGCGGGCGGCGGAAGGCACGCGCACGCTCGTCACCACGCTCACCAAGCGAATGGCCGAAGACCTGACGACCTACTATCAGGAGCTCGGCGTGAAGGTTCGATACCTGCACTCCGAAGTCGAGACGCTCGATCGCATTCAGATCCTGCGCGACCTGCGGCTGGGGGTGTTCGACGTGCTGGTCGGCATCAATCTGCTGCGGGAAGGGCTGGATCTGCCGGAAGTGTCGCTTGTCGCGATTCTGGACGCCGACAAGGAAGGGTTCCTGCGGTCAGCGGGCTCGCTCATCCAGACCTCGGGACGGGCCGCGCGCAACGTGAGCGGGCGGGTCATCATGTATGCTGACACGGTGACCGAGTCGATGCGCGTCGCGCTGGAGGAAACGACGCGGCGGCGGGCGCTCCAGGAAGCCTACAACCAGGAACACGGCATCACCCCGGCATCGATCGTGAAAGCCATCGACGACGTGTCGCTGAGCGTCTACAACCTCGACTACGGGACGCCCGCGGTGATGGAAGAGCGAGAGGCCTATCTGACCCCGCAGGAGCTCGATGCGCGTATCGAATCGCTGCAGACGCAGATGCGCCAGGCGGCCGCCAATCTCGATTTCGAGCGCGCGGCCACGCTGCGCGACAAAATCAAGGCGCTGAAGGGCCGGGAGCTGGGGCTTGCCGACATGCGCTCGACCCGGGGCTGACGTGCTGACGGCGCTCGACAATTGGCTGAAGTCAGCGATCTTAGAAGTCCAGGAATACGTCAAGCTCAGCTGGGCCGCGGCGCGGGGCGCGTTCACGCGGCCGTTCTATTTTCACGACGTCATCGAGCAGCTCGAAGCCATCGGCTTCGGATCGCTCACGGTCGTGCTGCTGACCGGCATCTTCACCGGTGCCGTCCTCGCGCTGCAGAGCGGGCTGACGCTCGATCAATTCGGTGCCCGGCCCGTCGTCGGGCGGCTCGTCAGCGCGTCGATGGTGAAAGAGCTCGGTCCGGTGTTGACGGCGCTGATGCTGGCCGGGCGCGTCGGTTCGGGCATCGCGGCCGAGCTGGGATCGATGGTCGTCACCGACCAGATCAACGCGCTGCGGGCGCTCGGCACCGATCCGGTGCGCAAGCTGGTCGTGCCGCGTGTGATAGCCGGCGTGATCATGGCGCCGGTGCTGACGATCATTTCCGACTTCATGGGCATCCTGGGCGGCGGCATCATCGCGATTCAGCAACTGCAGGTGCCGTCCAGCGTGTACTGGAAGTCGATTACCGACGGCCTCTACATGGATGACGTCTGGATGGGCATCACCAAGCCGTTCCTGCTGGGGTTTGCCATCGTCAGCATCGGATGTCATGTCGGGCTGCGCACGAAGGGCGGCACACAGGGCGTCGGCCGCGCGACGACCAACGCGGTCGTGGCCGCCTCGGTGGCCGTGCTCGTGCTGGATTTCTTCATTACGCGCTTGATGATCACGTTGTTCTATTGACAGGGCTGAAGCCCTGTGCCACTGACGCCTCCGCGGCAGCTACTGCGACGAGGCGACCGGTGGCACAGCGCTTTAGCGCTCGTCATAGACGATGGACACAATTTCAAACACGGGGCCGTCATCGCCGAAATGGCCGAGCGCCGACGAACCGGTCATCGTGTTCGAGCACGTGTCGCTCGCGTTCGACGATACGGTCGTCCTGCGGGACGTCAGCTTCAGGCTGGGAAGGGGCACACCAAGATCATCCTGGGCGCGAGCGGCGCCGGGAAATCGATCTCGCTGAAGCTGATTCTCGGCCTGCTGAAGCCGGACAACGGCAAGGTGTACGTGAACGGTCAGCTCGTCAACGACTACACCGAAGAGCAGATGATGAAGGTGCGCGCCGACATCGGGATGGTCTTTCAGGAGGGCGCGCTGTTCGATTCGCTGACCGTCGCGGAAAACGTGGGCTACAAGCTGTACGAAGAAACCAACCAGCCGCTCGACGTGATCCGGAAGCGCGTCGAAGAGGTGCTGGGGTTCGTCAGGCTGTCGCAGTTCATCGACCGCAGGCCCTCGGAGCTGTCCGGAGGACAGCGGCGCCGGGTCGCGATTGCGCGGGCGATGGCGGTGAAGCCGGGGATTCTGCTGTACGACGAGCCGACGACCGGCCTCGATCCGATTACCTCGACGACGATAGACGAAGAGATCGTCAAGCTCCGGGATTTCGAGGAAGTCACGTCGATTCTCGTCACGCACCAGCTGCGCGACGCGTTTTTCGTGGCGACGCAGGAAGCCGTCAGGCGAGGGCGAGACCGTCGACTTCGTGGACGCCGGTCCGGAGAAAATGGAAGAAGCCGAGTTCATGATGCTGAAGGACGGCATCATCATCTTCGAAGGCACCGCCGATGAGCTGCGGGCGTCGAAGGATCCGTACATTCAGGCGTTCCTGTCGTGAGCATCGGTAAGGAATTCTTCATGCCTCGTACGCGTTCGTTGAAATGGTCGGAACTGAAGATCGGCGTCATGGCCGTGGTGGCGCTGCTCATTGCGGCGGCCCTGATTCTTGCATTGGGTGGTGAAGGCGGGTTTTTCTGGCAGCGCTATAACCTGAAGGTGAAGTTCCCGAACGCCGCGGGCGTGCAGCGGGGATCGCCGGTGCGGGTGGCGGGCGTGACGGTGGGCGCGGTACAGGAGATTACGTTTGTCGGATCCGAGGTCGAGATGCTCCTCGAATTGCGCGACGATATGCAGCAGCGCGTGCGGACGACCTCGCGGGCCACGATAGGCTCGGTGTCGCTCCTGGGCGAAGGGGCGGTCGACATCAGCGCCAGCACGAGCGGCGATCCGATCCCGGAAGGGGGCTACGTGCCTACCGATCGCGCTTCCTCCGCAGCTGGCCGACGTCACCGCCCAGGCCAACAAGGGCATTGCGGAGCTGACGGGGCTGATCACCGACCTGCGGGCGGGCAAGGGCACAGCCGGCAAGCTGATGACCGACGAGCAGCTGTATGTGGAGCTGCGGCAGTTCACCGCGGCGGCCCGGGAAGTCACCGAGGGGCTCTCGCGGGGCAAAGGGACGCTCGGCCAGCTGCTCAACAACCCCGAAAGCGCGCGGCAACTGGAGGCGTCGCTGAAGAACCTGAACACGATTACCGGCGAAAATCAACGCCGGGCAGGGCACACTGGGGCAGCTGATGAACGACCCGACGCTGGCGAAGAACCTCAACGAGGCGACTGCCAATTTCGGAAGCTTGTCGAGTAAGCTCAACCAGGGCCAGGGCACGATGGGCCAGTTGATGAACAACGACTCCCTGTACAAGCGGCTCGATGCGGTGACGGCCAACCTCGAGCAGCTGACCCGGAGCCTGAATCAGGGCCAGGGCACCATGGGCCAGCTGATGAACGACAAGCAGCTGTATGACAACATGAACCGCACCGTGACGGAGATGCAACAGTTGCTGGCCGACATTCGTAAGGATCCGAAGAAGTTCCTCAACCTCCGGATGAGCATCTTCTAGGGCAAAGGAGACCGAGTGGGTTTCTGGTCGGAAGTGTTTCTCGGCGTCATCGCGTTTGCCACGCTCACGATGGCGACCATTCAGGTCCTCATGGTCGTGTACGGGTGGAACGTGGCGCGCCGGCTCGAGCGGTCGCTGAGCGAGGTCGAGCAGCAGATGAAACCGCTCGCCGAGAGCCTGAATTCCATCGCCCGCGATGCGGCCGGCATCAGCTCGCTGGCAGCCGGGCAGGTCGAGCGCCTCGACCGGCTCGTCTACGACGTGACGTCGCGCATCGAGCACACCGCCTCAACCGTTCAGGACGCCATCCTCAGGCCGCTCCGCGACGGGGCAGCCCTCATGAGCGGCGTCAAGGCCGCCATCGAGCTGTTCCGCGAGCTGAACAGACGCCCGGCCGACGGCCGCGGACGGACCGACGACGAAGACGCCCTCTTCATCGGCTAGATCCCGCTCAGGGTCCTTGAATCCGCGGCCTGGACCCCGTCCCGGCTCGGCCCGATTGACGCCAACCCGTAAGGATGGTAGAAATCGGACAATCATTCTTCGACAATTCACTGCAGGGCCTTGGCCGAGGGGGGTCGTATGAGCAACCGTGCGTCCGTACACACAGGCGTCGCTATTTGCCTGATGCTCGCGTGTCTCCCGCCCGCCGCGTCGCCTCAGTCGGGCGCGTCGAAATCGGCGCCGATTGCCAAGGAGCTGGTGACGGTGATGGCCGGGAAGAAACTGGATTCGATCGCGGCGAAGATGACGACCCCCGACGGCACCTATGCCGCCGCGCTGTATTTTCCCGAACGTGCAGCTGCTGGTCGTCTCGGGCCACTACTCGGCGCCGCAACTGATGGAACCGCGCCTCGCCGGCAAGCAGTACCGCGACACCTACATGGAATTGAGCGGGACGGTGACGCCCGATACGAAGATCTTCGTGCAGGACATGGGCGATCCGGGCCTCTCGTCGAAGAAGCAGGACGGCATGTTCGACACCTGGAATCGCGCGGGGAAGGTCGTGATCTTCGACGGCGATCCGGACAAGCAGAAGATGTCGGACGGCGATTACGCGAAGGCGTTCGCGGCCGCCGATGAGGAATACGCGAGGATTCTGAGCGCGCTGCTGGCGGAAGCGAAGAAGTAACCCTTGCAAGAGTCCTTCGAGTCCAGAGAGTCGACGGAGTCCTGAGAGTCGGGGAGTCCCGAGAGTCCGGGAGTCGAAGCTCGGTCCGAGAGCCCTAGGGTCGGGGCTCAACTTTAGTTGAGCCTCAGGAGCCTGTCCCTACTGCCGATTGCAAAGATGGCGTCCATGAATCGAGCGCCACGCGAACGGAACCAGGAACAGGAACCTGGAACCCAGAGAATGTTTGTGAAGGGTTGGTGGGCGCTAGTGGATTCGAACCACTGACCCCCGCCGTGTGAAGGCGATGCTCTACCGCTGAGCCAAGCGCCCAACCTTCGGAACGTTCAATTCTATCTCACATCAACACGTCCCAGACAACCGATCGCCGTGGTCTTGCCGCAGGGATGACCCGGCGAGCGCCGAGTTCACGCGTACACTTGTAGGTGCCGTATCGACGCTGAATCCCCGCCAGCGTTCACCACCCTTCAAATTCGAGGAGCAGAACATGGCTAATGGAGATCCGCTGCGCGCGGGCCAACGCGTCGACGCAACCGCTGACACGATCCTGGATTGCTATCCCTATCCCAGTCGTGGCGCAGGACTGCTGGTACGCAACTACGTGTTTCGTCCTGGTGCGCCAGTCATCACCGGACTCTGGCCTCGCGATTTCATTGCGATCCAGGGCGAAGGAACGACAGGAATCGTCGGCCAGTCCTATAACAGCCTGGGCGCGGGGGTCGTCGGGCTTGCGAGAAACCCCGGCGCGACCGGGGTATATGGAACGGGCGGCGACACGGCCGTCTGGGGTAACGGCATCCCGACAGCATTGCCAGGTGCGCCGATTTCGCCCGGAGCAGACATCGGCGTGATCGGTGACGCGGTTGATAACGCGGGCGTCTTCGGCCTTTCATGGTTTGGCTGCGGCGTTCTCGGCCGCAACCAGGAAGGGCAGCGCCCCGGTGTCCGGGGCGAAGGAGACACGAGCGCTGGAGTCGAAGGGGTCTCGAGCTCAGCGCCCGGTGTGTTTGGCGAATCCGGCAGCAAACCAGGTGTCGGCGGGAGGTCGAACCTCGACGCGGGTGTGGCCGGAACGTCGACGTCCGGCCCGGGCGTTCGCGGTTTCTCCGGCGATGCTGTCGGCGTCCACGGATCATCCGAACGCACCAAGGGCGTCGAAGGCGTGGGGCCGCAGATGGGAGTGCACGGCACCTCTCTCAACGGACAAGGGGTCGTCGGTCAGTCCGACCGAGGCATCGGGGTCGTGGCCGTGTCACGCGGGATTGGACTGCGCGCATCAGGCAGGACCGCGGGCCAGTTTCGTGGCGACGTCGTCATCGACGGGTCGTTTCTCGTCCTCGGCGCAAAAAGCGCCGTTGTGCCGGCGCCGGGCGGCGGTCTCCAGCAGCTCTATTGCGTCGAAGCGCCCGAGCCCTGGTTCGAAGACATGGGAGAGTCGGTTCTCGTCAATGGAGAGGCTGAGGTCACACTCGATCCTGCATTCGTCAAAGCCATTGCCGGCGACTATCAGGTGCACGTCACATCCTACGGTCCGGCGGTGCTTTGGATAGCGGATCGGAAACGCGATCGCTTTGTCGTTCGTGCCGTCGAACAGACCAGGGCGTCAAGGCACCACGCCGAATCGCGTTTTCGTGGCGCGTCGTCGCACGGCGCGGCGATATCAAAGGCAAGCGATTCGCGAAGGTGCAGCTGCCCGAGCGGATCTCAAAGGATCCGATACCCGCCCAGCCGAACCAGGCAACGGACTTCGTCGTGTCGCCGGCGGTGAGGATCGGGCGCAAGACCAGGAACCCACTCGGGCATGCGATGGCGAAACGCAAACAGATCCTTCAGCGCCCGGCGCCGGAAGAATCAGCGTAAGAAGAGATAGACGCGTTCTCAAAGCCGAGTCAGCACGTCCCGTACAACCGGTCGCCGAAGTCGCCGAGGCCGGGCAGGATGTATTTCTGCGCGTTCAGCTCGCGATCGACGACCGGCGTGTAGATCTCGACGTCGGGATGCGACTTCTCGACCAGCGCGATCCCTTCCGGCGCGGCGACGATGCACACGATGCGGATATTGTTGGCGCCGGCTTTCTTCAACACGTCCAGCGCCGCGATTGCGCTGCCGCCGGTGGCCAGCATGGGATCGACGAGCACGACATAACTCGACGGGAGATTCTCTGGAAGCTTGGCGTAGTACTGCGACGCCACGGCCGTCGATTCGTTGCGCTGGAGACCGATGTGGCCGACGCGCGCGGCGGGCAGCAGCTCGAGCACGGCGTCCAGCATCCCCAGGCCGGCGCGAAGGACCGGCACCACCACGACATCACGCGCCACGCGACGTCCTTCGGCCTTTTCAAGAGGCGTGTCAACGACAGCCCGTTCGGTAGGGAGATCGCGCAGTGCTTCGGCCACGAGCAGGACACTGATGCGGTTGGCGATCTGCCGGAACATCTCGGTTTCGGTGTTGACGTCGCGAAGCTGGCTGAGCGCGTCGTGGATGAGGGGGTGGCCCACGATGTGAACGGACATGGGCGGACTATAACACTAGGGATTAGGGATTGGGGATTAGGGATTAGTAGAATCGCGCGATGAAATCTTCAGCACTGCTGTCGGGTCTCACCCTCAGTGCGCTCGTCGTGGCAACCACGGCCGCCCAGAACGCGCCGAAATCGGTAGGCACCATCGTCTCCGGCGGCGCCGTCGTCACGGTGGACGCCAAGCGCAGCATCTACAACCCGGGCTCGGTTGCGATCGACGGCAGCGAACATCGTCGCGGTGGGACCCGCCGCCGACATCGCCGCGCAGGTTCAAGGCCGCGAACAAATCGACGCGACCGGCTCGATCGTCATTCCCGGCCTCATCAACGCCCATACGCACGCCCCGATGGTGCTCTATCGGGGCCTGGCCGACGATCTGCGGCTGCAGGAATGGCTCGAGAAAGTACATCTTTCCCGCCGAAGCGAAAACCGTCTCGCGCGAGATGGTGCGCGCCGGAACGAGGCTGGCCGCGCTCGAGATGATCCAGTCGGGCACGACGGTCTACGCCGACATGTACTACTTCGAAGAAGAGATCGCGCGGACGACCAAGGCGGCGGGCATGCGCGGCGTGCTCGGTCAGACCATCATCCAGTTTCCGGTGCCCGACGCGAAGACGCCGGCCGAGGGTCTCGCACGGACCGAAGCCTTCCTGAAGGAATTTGCGAAAGACGATCTCATCGTCCCGGCTATTGCGCCGCATTCACCGTATACGCTCGACTCCAAAACGCTCCAGGCGGCGCGCGCCCTGGCGACGAAATACGGCGCCCCCGTGATCATTCACGTCGCCGAGACCGAAACGGAGCTGGGCAGCTCGAAGAAGGCGCATGCGGGCCTCTCACCGGTGGGATACCTGGATTCGATCAAGTTCTTCGGCCCGCGAACGCTCATCAACCACGGTGTGTGGGTGAACGCGGCCGACATGAAGATTCTGAAGAGCCAACAGGTGGCGGTGTCGCACAATCCGGAAAGCAACATGAAGCTGGCCAGCGGCATCGCGCCGGTACCGGAATATCTGGCGGCCGGCATTACGGTTGGCCTTGGCACCGACGGGGCGGCCAGCAACAACGATCTCGACATGTTCGAGGCCATGCGATTTGCGGCGCTGCTTGCACAAGGTGAAGACCGGCAATCCGCAGGCTGTTCCGGCGTCCGTGGCCCTGGAAATGGCGACCATCAACGGCGCGACGCGCGCTCGGGCTGGAAAAACAGATCGGCTCGCTCGAGGCGGGGAAGCGCGCGGACCTCGTCATCGTCTCCGACGGCGAGCGCCCGGCTGACCCCGATGTACGATCCCGTCTCGCATCTCGTCTACGCGGTGCACGGCGACGATGTGCGGACCGTCATGGTGAACGGACGTCTGTTGATGCGCGACCGCAAGATGCTGACGCTCGACGAGCCGGCGGTGCTGGCCGAAGCGCGCAAGCTGGCCGCATCGGTACGTGCGGCCGTGGGCAAGAGTAGCGCAGGGCTTTAGCCGGCCACGTGACCGCCTATTCCTGGACGCCGATGAAAGGGAGATGCCTGAACTGTCCGGCGTGATCGAGGCCGTAGCCGACGACGAATTTGTCCTCGATCTCGAATCCGATATATTCCACCTTCACGTCGACCTTCCGGCGGCTCGGCTTGCTCAACAGGCACGCCGTTCGCAGCGTCTGCGGATCGCGCGCGCGAAGGACGTCCTGCAGGTAGCTCAGCGTCAGGCCCGTGTCGACGATGTCTTCGACGATAATGACGTCGCGGCCCTGGAGCGGCGCGTCGAGGTCCTTGAGCAGGCGCACCTCGCCCGAGCTTTTGGTGGCCGCCCCGTAGCTCGACACCGCGATGAAGTCGAGCGTCACCGGGCGCGGGGCAATGGCGCGCGCGAGATCCGACAGAAAGATGAACGCGCCTTTCAGGACCGCGACGAAGTGCAAGCGGCCGCCGTCCGGATAGGAGGCGTTGATCTCGGCAGCCAGGGTCTGGATGCGCGCGTGAATCTGTTCTGCGGTAAATAGGGTCGTCACAGTGGCGCGAAAGATAACATGAAACAGTTCGACATCATCACCGAAGCGGATGCGCGCGTGCTCGAAATGGGCGAGACCGTCGCGCTGCGCAAGGGCGGACATGTGACGCCGCTGGCCGCCGACACGCTGAAAGCGCGCCGGGTGACGGTTGTGGCCGACGACATGCTGGATCGCGCCGACGAAGGTCTGGCCCCGGTGTCCGATATCAGGCGGCTCGCCATCGGCAGCGATCACGGCGGCCTGTCGCTGAAGGCGGCTATCGTGGCGGCGCTGCGGGCAAGGGGCATCGCGGTCGACGACCTGGGCACGCTGACGGCCGACCCGGTGGATTATCCCGACACGGCGAGCCGCGTGGCCAAGTCTGTCGCGCGCGGCGAAGCCGATGCGGGCATCGTGATCGACGGGGCGGGGATCGGTTCGGCGATCGCGGCCAACAAGATTGCCGGCGTGAGAGCCGCGGTATGCCACGATCGCGACCATGGCCCGCTACGCACGGCAGCACAACGGCGCGAACGTGCTGAGCCTGGGCTCGACGCTTGATCGAGCCGAAGGCGGCGCTCGAGGTGGTCGATGTCTGGCTGGCGACGCCGATGACCGAGCCGCGCTATATCCGCCGGCTTGCGAAAATCCGGGCGCTGGAGAAGATCGAGATGGCAGCTGGCACATGGCACATGGCAAACGGTGAGAGGCGAGCGTGACAATGCAATGGGCCGATCTGCAACGGATCATCGCCGAAGAAGTGGCCGCGGCGCTCGCGCGCGGGCGGACGCGCACCTGCGAGTGCCACTCGGTTCTCTACGATTGCTGCCCCGATCGCGTTCGCGGCGTCATCGATGCCGGCGCGTCGCGCCTGGGGCTGTATGCGGGCGAGAAAGTGCCGTCGGGCGTCGCGGCGCTCATCGATCACACGCTGCTCAAGGCCGATGCCTCGCGGCAGGAAATCGAGAAGCTCTGCAACGAGGCGCGCGAGTTCGGCTTCGCCACCGTCTGCATCAACCCCACCTGGGTGTCGCTGGCCGCGCGGCTGCTGCGCGGATCGTCGACCGGCGTGTGCACCGTCGTGGGTTTCCGCTCGGTGCCACGACCACCGATGTGAAGCAGTACGAGACGCGCCGCGTCATCTACGACGGCGCCAACGAAGTCGACATGGTCATCAACGTCGGCGCGCTGAAGTCCGGCGATCTCACGGTGGTCGAGCGCGACATCGCGGCCGTCGTGGGCGCATGCCGGGACTGCGGCGTGCTGAGCAAGGTGATCATCGAAGCGGCGCTCCTGACCGACGAGGAAAAGGTCAGCGCCTGCACGCTGTCGAAGGCCGCCGGCGCCGACTACGTGAAGACCTCGACAGGCTTCGGACCGGGCGGTGCGACCGTGGCGGACGTCGCGCTGATGCGTCGCGTCGTGGGTCCCGACATCGGCGTCAAGGCCGCCGGTGGCGTGCGCGACTACGAAGCGTTGAAGAATCTCGTCAGCGCCGGCGCGAGCCGCGTGGGTGCGAGCGCCGGCGTCAAGATCGTGCAGGAATCGAAGGGCGGGACTCAGACGTCAGCCCGACCCAGCGCCACGCCGGAAATCGCTCTACTGAAGCCCTGCTAAGCCAACTCGAAGTCTGACATGTGGAGCGGGTACGGGAATCGAACCCGCCTAGCTGGCTTGGGAAGCCAGAGCATTACCACTATGCTAACCCCGCGTAAGGCCGGATTTATTGATCGAAACTAGCGATCCGAACGTTCCCGACTAACCCTGAAAAACCCCGAGTTGCTCTGTCGTGGACGTAAGTTCTTTACCCGGAGTGCTGATTCTAGCCGAAGCGCTTCATCACGGCTCTTGGCCCCTCGGATTTCCCGCCCAGGCCGCCGCGACTGTTCCGCATCGTCAGAACAGCCAAGTAGCGAAACTCCGGACGTCCTCAGGCTGATGAATTAGGATTCGCGTCCTGCCAATCGTCCCGTGCGTCCTCACCTTGCAATGCAATCGCATCATTGAGCGTGAACAAGTCGTTGAATCGCTTCAAGAGGCAATGCGCGGGTGCAACAGATTGGAAGAAGGCCAAGACATCAACAAGCTGAGTGTCGAAGCGCACGTGTGCGAAATCTGAACCTACAACTTCGTCCTCGCAGTATTCGCCGATGACAAACGACGACAGAGGCTGTGCAGGTGGGCATTATCGTGAATCTCAGAGGCCGCCGACACCTTCGTGGCCGTCAGGGCAAGCATCATACGGGCTGTAGTAGGACGTTCTCATGGGTGTGCAGTCGTTCCATACGAGCGCCTCGACCATCGGATGGCTCACTGTCCGAAAAGCTTTCAATAGGCTTGTCCACACTGACTCGGATGAGCATGATTTGCGCCCCCACCATTGGCCCGTCTTATGCTGGGGAACAGTCGTGGACAGGACGCCTTGTCGTCAATGCGGTCGAATAGGACTCGTGCGCTTTGAAGTGGTTGTGAAAGGGCGTGAAACGTCACTGACTTACTATTGCGGTTACTGCGAGCATATTTGGCAGGCAGAGGATCGGCGGAGTATGGAGACGAATCGCAGACATGTCGATCGCAGGCAGCTACGCTGAGTTTGTGAGTGGGTAGACAACCCGCCGATTGTCAGTGTGTAGCGCCCAGCAGCGTCCATCATTGGGAAGTCGAATCCCACCAGCAATATGGATGGTTGCAGAAAACCCAAGGATCCGGCCATCGCGCTTCGGC
>CAWKMQ010000005.1:0-23000 GCA_963850725.1 Vicinamibacterales bacterium | reverse complement strand
GTTGTTCATCTGGGTGATCTCGTGCCCGTGGAGGTCCACTCGAGCGACGACACCGACGCCGGGTCGATTCTGAACGCGTCGAGCCGGTCGAGCGGCACGTCCATGACCTTGGCCATGATTGACCGCAGCACGTCGCAGTGGCTGACGACCGCGATGGCCTCGCCGTGGTGCGCACGTTGCAGCCGGCCATCGCGCGCCAGGCGCGCATCTGGACGTTGAGCATCCACTCTCCGCCGGGAATCGGGCTCCGTGCGCGATGGCGCATGAACGCGATCCACTCGTACTTTCGCTCGAGCTCCTTGTAGGGCAGCCCGGTAAACTCCCCGAAATCGATTTCGTTGAGCTCGTCCACGATCGTCACGTGCCCGGGGCGGTCCGCAAGGGCCTCGGCTGTTTCTAGGGCCCGCTCGAGCGGGCTGCTGTAGACGGCGGTGAGGGGTATCTGGCGCAGTGCGGTACTGAGCGCCGCCGCCTGGCGCCGTCCCTCGTCGTTGAGATGGATGCCGGGCATGCGGCCGGGAAGAAACCTGCCGTGGGCATCGACCATCGCGTGGCGTATCAGAAGAATCATGCTGGCGTCGAGCCTCAAAAAAAGCGGCTCGAGCGTGGCACCGCGAAGTGCTCGGCCCGAGCCCGATTGATCCACTCAGCTTGGAACAAACGAACGAGACTACTTGCAGTCTTCGGCTGACTTGATGGTCGCGACCGTGAACGTTCTGTTCGCCGGCTTCGCGTCGCCGCCTGCGGCCGGAGCAAGAACGCCTCCGATTTCCACGCACTTGTCGGCCATCGAGGCCAGGTCCACTTTCGAACCGTCCGCCGCCACGAGCGAATAGGTCACGGCGTCGGCGCCGCCCGCGGTAGCCGTGGCACCCGCCGTGCCGCAGCGCTGCGAACCGGCGACAGCGTCCAGCCGCTGGTTGCTGAGCCTTTCAGGATGCCTTTGTAGTTGTCGTTCGCGGTGCCGCGGCTCGCGGTTCGGCCGGCTGTGCCTGTCCAGCTGCCGGCTGCGCCGGTGCTGGTGTCGGGGCTTGTGCGGCGGGTGGAGTCTGCGAGCTGCAATCGCGGCGCCGAGTACGAACGCGGCGACCGTCACACTGAAAATCTGTTTCATCTCTACGTATTCTCCTTGGGTGAACTGGGGTTGGTGCGAGGGGTGGTGCAGGAAGCGCGCCATCCAGCGTTCAACGGATTTCACCGCTGAATAGCACATGATTCACGCAGGAGGGCGTGATCGGCTGTTGGGATCCCGTTCCGTGACGGTAAAAATTACGCTGTAAAAATGTAAAAGATCCGGATGATTCCTTTGTGATTTATCGTACGGGCGCGTTCGGATTCGCCGCGAGATCGTAAATGCGATCGACGCCACGCACGTCGACGCCAGGATTTTTCGCCGCTTGGATCGCGTTGGCGTGCTTCGTGAGATCCATCCGCTTCGCGGCTTCCTCGGGCGGCACTCCCTGTTTGCGGAACGCCGTCGCCTGCTGATAGAAGTCGCGCCAGTACGCCTGCAGATTGCGGAGATGGTCCTTGCCCTTGAACACGTTGCCGTGTCCGGGCAGCACCGTGTCGAAGTCGAGCGACATCACGCCCTCGATCGTCGCCGGCCATTCCTCGACGAACGCATCGCCTGTGTACGAAAGCGCGCTGGTGATCATGTCGCCGGTCGCCACCATCCGCTCCTTCGGCAGAAAGACGACGATGTCGCCGTCGGTGTGCGCGCGGCCGAAAAACCGGATCTGGATTTCCCGGCTGCCGCGGTGCAGCGTCATGTCGCGCGACAGCGTCGCATTGGGCGGCGTCGGCCGGATCTTCGCCTGTTCGTCGGCGTACTGCTGATGGATGGCGAGCTGCCGCTGCAGGATCGCGCGCTGCTGCGGGTCCTTCGCTTCCGAAATTTGCTGCTTCAGCGTGGTGAAGCGCGTCGCGATCGCGGCCGTGCCGTTGGTCAGATAGGTCCGCTCCTTCAGCGAGCCTGGCCCGTTCAGCCGCCGCCAGGTCGTATCGTGGCCGATGATCGTCACGTCGGGACCGAACACCTGGTTACCGAACGCATGGTCGTAGTGGTAGTGCGTGTCGACGACGTATTTGATGGGTTTGGCGTCAGCGTCTTGACGTCGGCGATGAACGTCGTCGCGGCGGCCGGTGTGATGCCCGGATCGACCACCAGCACGTCGTCGTCGTTCACGATGACGACCGCATTGCTGCCGATGTCGACAGACCCCGTCGCCGTCCCGTAGTACACGCCTTCGGCCACCTTTTCGAATTTGTGCGCGGGCAGCGAGCCCGGCTCGGGCGGCATCGTCATGGCGCCCCCGCCGCGTTGCGCCTGCGCGAGCAGCGCATAGGCGAGGACGAGCAGGGCGAGGACGGGAAAGAAGAGTTTGCGCATCGAGCTCCTCACGGTCGACTGAAGCCGACACGACGTCGACTATTTCACGCCGACTACTTGACGTATCACGCCGTCGGTCTTGCTGTAGACGAACAGCTCGCCAGACGCGTCGAGCGCGAACCGCGCGTCCGCCCGTTTCGAGCCCGACACGGTGCCGCGGCCGGGCAGATCGGGATCCTTGCCCACCGCGCGCCTGATATGCCGCCTGCGCGATCGACATGAACGTGTCGTGCACCTGGTCGTTCCAGAGCAACTTCACTTCGTGCATCGGCGCCATCGTCGCGGATCCCCGTCGTCGGCCGCCAGCATCTCCGCGAAATCGGCGTACCACACGCGTCCGGTGGACAGATCCGTGAAGATGTACTTTCCGCGCAGCGCCGGCAGCGCCTTGCCGGTGTACACATATCCGCTCCCGATACCATCGCCGCCAGTCGGCACATGCCCGTACTGGACGACCGGGTAGGTCGGCACCACGACCTCGTCGGTCACCGTGTCGCCGATCTGGATGGCAATCTTGTCGACCTCCGGCAGCGACGTGGTGGCGTTGTCGGGCTTCAGTTGCTGGTTGCCCTCACGCTGCGGATATCCGAAATTCGCGCCCTTGCGGATGATGTCGATCGTTTCCCAGGTCCGCAGGCCGATGACGGCGGCGATCAGATGCCAGGTCCGCGGGTTCTTCGGATCGGCGGCCCAGCTCAGCCGGTGAGGGTTGCGAAGACCGTACGCCCATATCTCTTTCCGGGCGCCTGGCTTCGATGCAAACGGGTTGTCGTTCGGGATGCGGTAGCGGCCGTTCTCGCTCAGCGTGCTGGTGTCGGCATGTTCCGCGGGATCGGGAATGATGCGCAGAATCTTGCCGACGAGCGTGTCGAGGCGCTGCGGGTTGGGGCGCGCCATCGTACGCATCTCGCCGGACCCGCTGTCGCCGTGGCCGATGTACATGACGCGCCACTCGGGATCGCCGCGCCGGGCGGCCGGGTGAAACACCACCTCGCCCATCGGATGAATCCGGTGGTTCAGCTGCACGCGCATCACCTCGCGTGCCGTGCCTTCGAACGTCGTGTTCCGCGGATTCGTGTCCGTCCATTCGACGAGCACCGATTCGTACACAATCGGACCGGGCGTCGTGATCGCCGCCGTTGGCTCGTAGCCGAACGGACCGAACGTCAAGCCCGGAACAGTGGTCGCGTCGGGCCGCTGCGATCCCGGCGTGGGGCTTTCCATGTGCACCGTGTAGAACTTGCCGTTGCGGCCGTAGTCGGGATCGAACTGAAGCTGGCTGATGCCGCTGCTGTAGCCGGGATCGGGGTAAAAGCGATCGAACAGGCCCTGTCCGCTCGTCGCGTCCGTCGAAGTCGAGATAGGTGGTAAGAGCCCTGGACTTCTTGTCGAGGATGTAGACCGGGCCGTTCATGTCGACGACGAAGAAGCGGCCCGCTTCCGCCAGGCTCTTCGCGAATCGAGTTCACGCGCGCCAGCATGCCGTCCACCTGCCCGGTGCCGTCCAGCTTGCCGGTGATGGGCAGCGTCGCAAAGTCGCGCAGCTCGAGCGTCAGCGGCGCGCCGCTCCCGGGCGGCGCGGCCATGACCGCCACAGTTGCGATGAGCACGAAGATGGCGCGGTCAGTCGCGACAACTGATGACTGACTTCAACGTGCCACCGACACGATCTGGCGAATCATGCCGTCGCTCTTGCTGTAGATGTAGAGCTCGCCGCTGCCATCGACCGCCAGGCGCGCATCGGCACGTCCCTGATTGGCGACCTTCTGCCGCGAGGCAAGGTGCTCTTCCTTCCCGCCGCGATGGTGATAGGTCCATTCGTTGATGGGGAACATCGTGTCGAAGATCTGCCTGCCAGTATCGGGAGCGTCGTTCGGGTTGTCCCACGCGAATTTCACCGGATAGGTTTTGGCCTGCGTCGCCGGATTCTTGTCGCCATCCGCCGACAGCATCTCTTTGTAGTCTGCGTACCAGAACCGCCCCGTCGTGATGTCTCCAAAGATGTACTTGCCGCGCAGCTCGGGAATGAGCTTGCCCGATGTACACGTAGCCGCTGCCGATGGCATCGCCGCCATTCTCGTCGTGGGGGTATTCAATCACCGGATATTTCGGCGTCATGACCTCGTCGGTCACCTCGTCGCCGATCTGGATGTTGGATCTTGTCGATCCGGCAGGAAGCGCGTGCGTGCGTCTGTTCGGGCGGTCAGCACATGGACACCTTCGCGCAGGGGCCATCCGTGATTCGCTGCCGCGTTCGATGATGTTGACGGTTTCGTATGTCCGGAACCCGACCGAGTTGGCGATGAGCCGCGTAGTTCGCGGGATTCGACGGATCGACGGCAAACGTCAGGCGGTGCGGATTGCGCAGGCCGTACGCCCAGATTTCGGGCCGCGCCCCCTTCATCTTGACGAACGGATTGTCGTTCGGAATCCGATAGCGCCCGTTCTCGCTCACGACGCTCGTTTTGGTGTGCTCGTTGAGGTCGGGGATGATGCGGATGATCTTGCCGACGAGGTTGTCGAGCCGCTGCGGATTGGGCCGGATCGCGACGATGCGCGACTCGCCCGACGCGCCATCACCGACTTCGCAGTAGAGCACGCGCCAGTCGGGATCGCCCGGACGCGCGGTCGGATTGAAGATGACCTCGCCCATGGGATGGCTGCGCGTGTTGAGCCGCACGCGCATCAGCTCGCGCGCGGTACCTTCGAAGGTCGTATTCGACGTGATTGGTGTCGGTCCACTCGATGAGCACGCCTTCATTGATCGTAGTGCCGGGCGTGGCGATGGTTTCCGTCGTCGTGTAGCCGTCGAGCTTCAGCCCCGGGTGCCCCTTGGCATCGGGCATGTTCGACACCGTCAGGAGCGGGTCCTCCATGTGGACGGTGTAGAACTTGCCGTTGCGCCGGTAGTCGGGATCGAAGTGAAACCCGTTGAGGCCGTTGCCGTACCCGGTTGTCATGAAGAACCGGTGGAACAGCCCCGGCCGGTCGTCCCGTCCGTCGAAGTCGAGATACTTCGCGAACTGCTTCGTCTTCTTGTCGAGGATGTAGAGCGGTCCGTTCATGTCGGTCACGAACAGCCGCGTCGCGCCGCCTGGCTCCTCGCGAATGACGTTGACCCGGGCGAGCAGCATCTCGTTGGACGCCTTGCCGAGCGGGGCCCCTGTCTGGGGCATGGTCGCGAAGTCTTTCAGTTCGAGCGTCAGGGTCTGCTGGGCGGACGCCACGGCAGAGAGACCGACCACTGCGAGAAGGCACCAAACTCTCCGCATATCTCACCTCGAATAGGGAATTAGCGCGGATATTTTATCCGAGAAACGGGGTTGTGGCGCTGTTCTTGCTCCCGAAGAAGCCGGAGGAGCAACTAATCAATGTCCACACAGGATTCGAAGAAGGCATCCGACCTTTCCGAGCAGGCGATGGCGCTTGCCGAACAACTTGGCCGGGCCGCCGGCACCATCCAGGGCACGGCCGAAACGTGGCTGAACCGTCAGAAGCTGACCGAAGAGCTGACTCGTGTGCGCGATGCCGCGGCGGAGATGCTCGAGACCCTTGGCGCCGGCGCTGCCAAAGCGCGCTCCGCGGTACGCGGCAAGCCAGTGAAGCGTGTCTCCGCAGCGGTCACGCGGCCCGCCGATCCCGCGCACGCGCCCGGGAAACGGCACCGCAAACCGGTCGCGTCGAAGCGGGGGGTGAAGAAATCGAACACGGTGATCCCCAAGATGCGCACGGCGCGTGCCGTCCGTCAGCGTCGAAAGGGCTATGCCTGAGTGGCGCGCTGAAGCGCCTGGCGCAGCATCTCGCGTCCGAACGGCTTGGTCACGTAGTCGACCGCGCCCTGCTTGCGCATGCGCATCACGGTCTCCATATCGAGTGCGCTGCTGGCCATGATGACCGCCGTCTCGGGCCAGCGCGCACGCACCTGTTCGGTGAGCCAGATGCCGTCGTGGACGGGCATTTTCACGTCGCACAGAACGATGGCCGCCGGCTCGCTCGTCATCTGCGCGATGGCCTCGTCGGCGCTCGCGGCCTGCCTCGCCTCGTAACCCCAGCCTGTCAACCAGCGCGTCAGGAGCGTCCGAATCGACTCTTCGTCGTCGACGACGAGCACGTAGGGCATGGCTGCGGGATCATAGTATTATCCCGCCCCATGAGGAAAATTTCGGCAGTCGGGCTCGCCATGGCTGTCGCCGCGACCCGCCTGATGGCGCAGGGCTCTACGACTCCCGAGATGCAGGTCCCCGCGATTCGCGAGCCTCATCATTTCGTCAAGCTCGACAACAAGTACGCGCGCGTCCTGGACGTCACGGTCGAGCCGTTCAGCGGCACGCTGTACCACATTCACGAAAACCCGTACTTCTGGATTTCCATCGGGGCCGCGACGCTGCGCGGGCAGAGCCTCGGCGCGAAAGAGATCATCAACATCGAGCCGGTCGACGCCGAGGTGAGATATTCGCCCGCCCTCACGCATCGTGTCGGCAACATCGCCGCGACACCGTTTCGAAACATCACCGTCCAGATTCAGTCGCGAGACGACGTGTCGCCCGGCACATCGTTCCACGCGACGCCAAAGCCGGCCGGATATCAGGCCAAGCCGGTGCTCGACAACGAGCTCGTCTACGTCGAGCGGCTGATCCTCGAGCCGGGCCAGTCAACCGGACGCTACACGCTTCCAAAGTCGGGAATGTATATCGCCGCGCACGACGGCGTCATCACGGTCGAACGGCCCGGAAGCCAGCCGCACCGCATTGAAATCAAGGCGGGCGAATTCGAATGGCACACGGGCCCCACGACGCACACCATCACCAATGTCGGCAAGACGCGCTTCGAGGCCATCGAAGCCGTCTGGAAGTAGCCGAACATAGAACGCCCGAACTCAGCACCCAGCACCCAGGAACCTGGAACCGCAGATGTTTAAGCCCCTTCCGAGCTCGCACGCGCATGCGCGCGAACGGTTCGCGGGCGCCGACGCCCTCGAGCGCGCGCTGAAGCAGGCGGTGCGCGGCGAGGTCCGCTTCGATGACGGCGCGCGGGCCCTCTACGCCACCGACTCGTCGAACTACCGGCAGGTCCCCATTGGCCTGGTCATCCCGCTCGACGATGCCGACGTCGCCGCGACCATTCGCGCGTGCCGCGACGCCGGCGCACCCATCGTGCCGCGCGGCGCCGGCACCAGCCTCGCCGGCCAGTGCTGCAACGTCGCGGTCGTCATGGATTTTTCGAAATACCTGAACCGCATCATCGCGCTCGATCCGGGGGCGCAGGTGGCGCGCGTCCAGCCCGGCATCGTGCTCGATCGCGTGCGCGACGCCGCCGAGCGGCATCACCTGACGTTCGCGCCCGACCCTGCCACGCACAGCCGCTGCACCCTGGGCGGCATGATCGGCAACAACTCGTGCGGCGTCCACGCGCTGATGGGCGGCAAGACCGTCGACAACATCCACGCGCTCGACGTGATGTTGTACGACGGCACGCGCATGACGGTCGGGAAGACGAGCGACGAAGAGCTCGACGCCATCATCGGGGCAGGCGGGCGGCAAGGGAGAGATCTACGCCGGGCTCAAGAGCATCCGCGATCGCTTCGCGCCGCTGATTCGGGCGAAATTTCCCCGGATTCCGCGCCGGGTTTCCGGCTACAACCTCGACGAGCTGCTGCCCGAGAACGGCTTCAACGTCGCGCGCGCGCTCGTCGGCAGCGAAGGCACGTGCGTCACGGTGCTCGAGGCGACGCTCCGCCTCACCGCAAGCCCGCCGTTTCGCCGTCTCGTGTGCCTCGGCTTTCCGGACGCGTTCATCGCGGCCGACCACGTGCCCGCGATCCTGACCCACAAGCCGATCGGCCTCGAAGGGTTCGACAACGCGATCTCCGATTCGCTTCGCGCCAAGGGGATGCGGCTCGACGAAATCAAGCTGCTGCCGCTTGGCAAGGGCACGCTGCTCGTCGAGTTCGGTGCGTGGACCGCCGAGGAGGCCGACGCGCAGGCCGAGCGGTTCGGTGAATGGGCGTCCACCCTCAACGCCCGTCCGAACTTCATCGTCTGCAATCCGCACGAGGCCGCCGCCATCTGGCACGTGCGCGAGTCGGCGCTCGGGGCCGTGGCGATTCAGCCGGGCAAGAAGCATGGGTGGGAGGGATGGGAAG
This sequence comes from Vicinamibacterales bacterium, assembly GCA_963850725.1. Classification (GTDB taxonomy): domain Bacteria; phylum Acidobacteriota; class Vicinamibacteria; order Vicinamibacterales; family JAMQPK01; genus JAMQPK01. Next base: position 14,466 of record CAWKMQ010000005.1, on the reverse strand, counting down.
ATGCCGCGGTTCCCCCCGATCGCCTCGGCTCGTACCTGCGCGCGATTTGGACGTTGATGGCCGAGTACCGGTACGAGAGCCCGTTGTACGGGCACTTCGGCGAGGGATGCGTGCACATGCGCATCAACTTCGATCTCGAGACCGAGCACGGCATCCTGCAGTTCCGCGAGTTCATCGATCGCGCGGCCGACGTCGTCATCGAGCATGGCGGATCGATCTCGGGCGAACATGGCGACGGCCAGTCGCGCGGCGCGCTGCTGCCCAAGATGTTCGGGCCGGAGCTGATGGGGGCGTTTCGCGAGTTCAAGCGCCTCTGGGATCCCGACAACCGGATGAATCCCGGCAAGCTGATCGATGCGCGCGAGCCGCACGCCGACCTTCGGCTGGGCGCCGATTACAGACCGAGACCGGTCGAGACGCATTTCCGCTTTCCCCACGACAACGGATCGCTCGCCAACGCGACGCTGCGGTGCGTGGGCGTGGGCGCGTGCCGCAAAGAGGATGCGGGCACGATGTGCCCCAGCTACATGGCGACGCGCGAGGAGAAGCATTCCACGCGCGGCCGGGCGCATCTCTTGTGGGAGTTGCTGCAGGGCGAAGTGCTCGAAGGGGGCTGGCAGAACGACGAGGTGAAGGATGCGCTCGATCTGTGCCTGTCGTGCAAGGCCTGCAAGAGCGAGTGTCCGACCAACGTCGATCTCGCGACCTACAAGGCCGAGTTTCTCTCTCACTACTACGAGGGGCGGCCGCGTCCGCTCCATGCCTATGCGTTCGGCATGATCGATCGATGGGCGCGCCTGGCGTCGCACGCGCCGCGGCTGGCAAACGCGCTCGGCCGGTTCGGGCCGTCGCGCAGCCTCGCCGCGAGTTTGTTGCACATCCATCCGTCACGCCGGCTCCCGGAGTTTGCGACGAAGACGTTCCGCGCCCGAGCCGCGGACCTTCAACGGCGATCGGCGGACCGTCAACGCGCAACCAGAGGTAGGGCGGAACTTTAGTTCCGCAGGTACTGTGTTACTGTGGGCCGACACTTTCACGAACTACTTCCAGCCCCACATCGCTGAAGCGGCCCACCAGGTGCTTTCGGATGCGGGTTTCAACGTCAAGGTACTGCAGCGTCACGTATGTTGCGGGCGGCCGCTTTACGACTTCGGCATGCTCGACCAGGCCAAGGCGTATCTGACGGGTGCCCTGGACGCCCTGTCGGAAGAAATATCCGCTGGAACGCCGATCGTGGTACTCGAACCGAGCTGCGCGAGCGTATTCAAGGATGAAGCGCCCAACCTGATGCCCGACGACCCGCGCGTGGCGAAGCTGAGGCAGCAGACCTGGCTGTTGAGCGAGTTCCTGGTGAAGCACGCGCCCGGCTACAGGCCGGCGCCGACGGGACGGTCGATGCTGGTGCACATGCATTGCCATCATCGGTCCCTCTTCAACATGAAGGACGAAGTGTTCGTGCTCGCCGCCACCGGCGGCCAGGTGAAGGTGCTCGATTCGGGCTGCTGCGGCATGGCCGGGCCGTTCGGATTCGAGAAGAAGAGCTACGGCGTGTCGCAGACCCTCGGCGAGCGCGTCCTGTTGCCCGCGGTCCGCGCCGCGGAGCCCGGCACGCTCATCGTCACCGACGGATTCAGTTGCCGCGAGCAGGTCGCTCAGAACACCGACCGCCGCGCGGTGCATGTTGCGGAAGTGCTGGCAGGGAGGATTGAAACATGAAGAACACACTCCACGCCGTCAAAGCCGTCGTCGTTCTCTTGTGCCTCGGGTTGCTCATCGGCCGCGCTGCCGTGCAGGGGCAGAAACGCGCGACCGCCGACACGACCACCGCCGCTACGCAATTTCTGTCGTCGCTGACGCCCGAACAGCGCGCGAAAGCCGTCATCACCTTCGGCGATGCGAATCGCTTCGACTGGCACTACGTGCCGCGGCCGGGCCAGCGCAAAGGGCTGCCTTTGAAAGAAATGACAGCGCCGCAGCGTCAGGCCGCGCAGAAGCTGCTGTCGACCGCGCTCAGCGCGAAAGGCCTCAAGCAGAGCGGCCAGATCATGAACGATCTCGAGCTGGTGCTCCGGGGCGAGGGTCCGAAGCCGAACATGGGGCGCGATCCGGAGCTCTACTACTTCACCGTATTCGGCACACCGGGAGACAAGGCGGCCTGGGGCTGGCGCGTCGAAGGACATCATCTCTCGCAGAACTTCACGATTGCGAGCGGGACGCTCACGTCGTGGACGCCGGATTTCTACGGCGCCAATCCGGCAGAAGTGCTGAGTGGATCCCGCAAGGGGCTCCGCGTGCTCGCGGCGGAAGAAGACAAGGCATTCGCGCTGCTGCGCGCGCTCAACAAGTCACAGCGAGAAGTCGCGGTTCTCGACGAGAAGGTTCCCGGCGACATGATTACGACGAATGCGCGGCGTGTCGACCCGCTTTCGCCAAACGGCCTTTCAGCGGCGAGTATGACAGCGAGTCAACAGACGCTCCTGCATGATTTGATCAACGAATACACGTCGCGTATGGTCGAGGACATCTCTTCCGAGCGGATTCGACGCATCAGCGCGGCGGGATTCGGCAAAGTGGCGTTCGCGTGGATTGGCGCCGACGCGCTGCACGAGCCGCATTACTATCGCGTGCAGGGGCCGACCTTCCTCATCGAATTCGACAACGTGCAGTCCGACGGCAACCACATCCACAGCGTCTGGCGCGACTTCAACGGCGATTTTGGCGACGACGTTCTGAAGGACCATTATCAGAGCGCTCATTGAGCAGCGACCAGCGATAGCTAGAGGAACCAGGTGAGTACACAGACAATCGAGGGAATCGGAACAATCGAGGCGGCAGAGGCGGATACTCCCGACCAATGGCTGCCGGTGCTGCTGCTGTTGTTCGTGGGCAGCGGCGCCGCGGCGCTCATCTACGAAATCGTGTGGTTCCAGATGCTGGAGCTCTTCGTCGGCTCCTCATCGGTGTCGATCGGCGTGCTGCTCGGGCACGTTCATGGGCGGCATGTGCCTCGGCAGCTTCCTGCTGCCGCGCTATATTTCGCCCTCGCACCATCCGCTGCAAGGTGTACGCGCTGCTCGAGATCGCCATCGGCGTCATCGGCCTGCTGCTGCTGGTCGTGCTGCCGCTCGTCGGCCACGTGTACACGGCGTGGGGCGGATACGGCGTCACGGGCTACCTGCTTGCGCGGGCTCGTCGCCAGCATCTGCCTGCTGCCGCCGACGCTCGCGATGGGCGCCACGCTTCCCGCGGTCGCGCGCTGGGTGCAGACGACGCCGGCTGGCGTGTCGTGGCTCGGATTTTTCTACGCGGGCAACATCGCCGGCGCGGTGATGGGGACGCTGCTCGCGGGGTTCTACCTGCTGCGCGTCTTCGACATGAGCACGGCCACCTATGTCGCCGTGGCGATCAACTTCGCCGTCGGTGGACTCGGCCTGCTCGTCGCTGCGAGAACTCCGGCGACAGCGGGCGTGACGGACTCGGATCCTAATCCCCAATCCCTAATCCCTAATCCCGACACCAAGGCGATCGGGCGATCGCACTCTGGTCTATGTGGCGATCGGTCTGTCAGGGTTTTGTGCCCTGGCCGCACAGGTCATCTGGACGCGCATCCTCAGTCTGCTGTTCGGCGCGTCCACCTACACCTTCTCGCTGATTCTCGCGGTCTTTCTCATCGGGCTCGGCATCGGCAGCAGCCTTGGATCGGTCATCGCGAAGGGCGTCACGCGTCCGCGCGTGGCGCTGGGATGGTGCCAGTTGCTGAACGTGGGCGCCATGGCATGGAGCGCGTACATGCTGCTGAAGTCGCTGCCGTACTGGCCCATCAACACGTCGATCACGACCAGCATCTGGTACAACTTCCAGCTCGATTTCGTCCGCGCGTTCTGGGCGGTCCTGCCGGGCCCGATTCTCTGGGGCGCCAGCTTCCCGCTGGCCCTGGCGGCCGTCGCGAGAAAAGGTGAGGATCCCGGCCGGCTCGTGGGCGGCGTCTATGCCGCGAACACCGTCGGCGCGATCTTCGGATCGGTCATCGCCAGTCTCGTCCTCGTGTACTGGTTCGGCTCGCAGCGCGCGCAGCAGGTGCTCATGATCGTGTCGGGCGTGTCCGGCCTGCTGCTGCTCGCGCCGGCCGAGCTGGGCGCCTCGACCAGCAAAAGGCCGCTGCGCTGGCTGGCACCGGCGGCGCTGGTCGTGTCGCTTGGCATGGCCGCGTTCCTCATTCGAACGGTGCCGACCATTCCCGGCATCCTCGTCGCATACGGCCGGTACGCCGCGACGTGGCTCGGACAGGAAGGCGACATCTTCTACGTGGGCGAGGGACTGAGCTCGTCGGTCGCCGTGTCGCGCTATCGGCGAGGTCATGAACTATCACAACGCCGGCAAGGTGCAGGCGTCCAGCCAGCCGCAGGACATGCGGCTGCAGCGCATGCTCGGGCATTTCACGACGCTGGTGCCGAAGTCGCCCAGGAAGGTGCTGGTCATCGGCTGCGGCGCGGGCGCGACGGCGGGCGCGGTGAGCATCGACCAGAACGTCGAGTCGCTCATCATCGCCGAAATCGAGCCGCTGGTGCCCCGCGTCGTGTCCGAGCATTTCGGCGAGCACAATTTCCACGTCGTCCGGAATCCGAAGACGCACGTCGTCATCGACGATGCGCGCCACTATCTGCTGACGACCGATGAGAAGTTCGATGCGATTACGTCGGACCCGCTCGACCCGTGGGTGAAGGGCGCCGCCACGCTCTACACGAAAGAGTTCTTCGAGCTGGCGAAGTCGAAGTTGAACCCGGGCGGCACGGTCACGCTGTTCGTGCAGCTCTACGAGAGCACGCCGGAGGCGGTGAAGAGCGAGATCGGCACGTTCTTCGACGTGTTCCCGAACGGGGTCATCTGGGGCAATACGCACCAGGGACGGGGCTACGACACCGTGCTGATGGGCACGGTCGATCCGCCGCAGTTCAACGTGGACGAGTGGGAAGCGCGGCTCAACAGCCCGCAATACGCGGCGGTCAAGGAATCGCTGCGCGAGATCAGCATCTACTCGGCCGTCGACCTGTTCGCCAACTACGCCGGCCGCGCGTCAGAGATGAAGGCCTACCTCGCGGACGCGCAAATCAACCACGACCGCGATCTGCGGCTGCAGTATCTGGCGGGGCTCGGGCTGAATCTCTATCAGAGCGGACCGATCTACGCGGAGATCCTGCGGCACAAGAAGTATCCGGAAGGGCTGTTCAGCGGCTCGCCCGAGACGATGCAACGGCTGCGGGCGGCCATCGCGAGCGCGCCGGGCGGGGATGCCCAATCCCAATAACCTGCATTGGCAGATTGGCAGATTGGCAGATTGGCAGATTACGGGATTGGCAGATTGAAAGTTCGGCAGTCGTAATCTGCCAATCTGCCAATCCGCCCATCTGCCGAATGCTAGAGCCGCCCGTACACCTCGTCCTCGAACCGTCCCAGGAACTTGGCCTCCACCAGCGAGCGCAGCACGGTCTCGCAGACCCCCCTCTCGAGGGTGAACAGCCGCTGAGCCTGATCGATCCGCAGCCGCAAACCGGGCATTTCGATGAACTCACTTCGGACGCGGTTGAGTAGGTGACTGGATGGGCTCATGACGTTTCTCCGTCTGCCCAAGATAGCAACGCCCGTACCACAGGCCGGCGGAACGCCGTGTTTCGCGTTTTCAGGCCTGTTTTTGCGATTTTTCTCGTGTCTGCGCACGCCCGCAAGGCCCTTATTCCGACAATCACGTCGATACTTGCCAACATGGTCACAAACATGTAGGATTACACCCTGAAAGACGCGATGCGCGCATTCTGGCGGGCGACGGAAATGTCGGGCGGGGTTGTGTCGTATCCACAAATGTAGGGCCAGTGCAAAACGACTCATTTCACGACATTCGGGGGCCTCACGGGCGTCCGGCCGATAGAAAGTCAAGAGTCTATAGAACCGTCGGACGTCCAGAGGCGTCTAAACCGGTGAGGAGCGAGCGAATGGCAAGAAGAACCAACGCAGCCGTCGGGGTAGTTTGTCCGAGATGCGGAATGCTGGCCGCGCGAATTATCGGGCGATCGGAGAGTTTGCCCGTGATTTACCTGCAATGCGAAGATTGCGGCCGTACGTCGGTGGCGCCCAGCGGCGAACAGGCGTAACCGTCCGGCCGTCGGCAGACCCAGGAGCACAGCCGGGATTGAGGGGCACCCCTCATCCCGGCTTTTTCACGTACCTTCACATTTTTGCCACTTGCCATCTGCCATCCGCCATGTCTGGCTTCTCAGAGCAACTCTCTCAACCTCGCATACCCACTTTTACTGATAGGTAATTCCGTGCCGTCGGTCAGCACCGCGATCCGGCTGTCGCTCAGCCCCATCTCGATTTTCGCGAGCCTGGACAGGTTGAGGATGTACCGGCGATGGATGCGCACGAACGCGGCCGGTTCGAGCAGCGTTTCCAGCTCGCCGAGCGGCTGTTCCTTCAGATAGCTCCGTCCGGCCGATTTGATCGCCACGTAGTCGTCCTGCGATTCCAGATAGTCGATTTTCTCGACCGGAATCACGTGCACTTCGGCGCGGTCGCGGATCAGAATCCGCCTCAGGGGCGATCGATGCGGCCTGGCCGCCTCGAGAAGGGCCTTCACCGGCGGCGCCTCCCGCGACCGGATGCGGCCACGGGCGCGGTCGAGCGCCTCCGCTAACCGCTCTTCGCTGAAGGGCTTCAAGAGATAGTCCACGGCGTGCACGTCGAAGGCCCGTACGGCATAACTGTCGTACGCCGTGATGAAAATGACAGGAATGTCGCCGACCAGCTCGAGCACGTCGAAGCCGTCGAGCTTCGGCATCTGGATGTCGAGCATCAGGAGATCCGGACTCAGCTCGGCGGCCGCCTTCACCGCTTCGAACCCGTTCGCACACTCGGCGACGATCTCGAGGTCGGGACGCGAGGCCAGCCACTCGCGCAGGATCGCGCGCGCCAGCTCTTCATCGTCGACGACGACCACCCGGATTTTTTCCTGCTGCTGGGTCATATCAATTTGTGACAGAAAAACAGGAGACTAGGAGATTAGGAGTAATCTTTTTCTTCAGAAAAGAGTCTCTCCTGGCCCTCTTATTCTCCTAATCTCCTGTTCATACTGCCACGGGAATCCGCACTTCGACCCGGAACAGGCCGGCGCGCTCCTCGGCACGCACCGCGCCGGACACGCCGAACTCGTTGGTCAGCCGCTTCCTGAGCAGGTCGAGGCCGAGACCGACGCCGCGCGATTGAAGCCGATCGGGATCGCAGGGATTCTCCACCGTAATCGTCAGCGTCGATCCCTCGCGGCGAGCCGTCATCCGGATGGTGCCCCCGTCGACGAGCTGCGCGACGCCATGCACCACGGCATTTTCCACGAGCGGTTGCAGGACGAGCGGCGGCACCTCGCATCCGACGGTGTGCGGATCGGTTTCGCGGCTGATCTGCAGACGCGACCCGAGGCGAATCTGCTCGATGGCGAGAAAGCGCTCGGCCAGCGCCCACTCGTCGGCAAACGGAATGCGGGCGTTCGAGCCGAGCCGGAGCGTATCGCGCAGAAAGTCGGCCAGCAGGATGCACATCTTGCGCGCGGCGGCCGCGTCGGTGGCCGTCAGCGCGCTGATCGAATGCAGGCTGTTGAAGATGAAGTGCGGGTCGATCTGCGCGCGCAGCGCCTTGAGCTCGGCCTCGCGCGCGAGCACCGTCTGCTGGAACGCGCGCAGCGTCGGCCTCGCGCGACGCCTCGAACGCAATCAGCATGTAGTGTCCCGCCGCTGCCAGCCAGTACAGCAGCGCGGCCACGACGAAGAGCGCCGGCCGCTGCTGGGCGAAGAACGGCTGCGCGCCGAGATCGGCGACCAGTCCGTCGAGCGCTTCTGCCCAGAGATAGCCGATGCCCAGCCAGATCGCGCTCGCGGTGGCGGCCGCCGCCACCTGGACGACGACGAGCGTCGAGAGACGGGCGTTGGCGTCAATGGGAAACGCTCTGCAGAGGTACCACGTGGACAGACCGATGAAGCTGTACAGGAGGCAGAGCGGCAACAGGTACCGCGGCCGATGTCAGCCATTCGGCCTCCGACTGGAGGCCAATCGTCAGCAGCACGCCGGCGAGCAGCCAGGCCAGGAGATACAGGGCCAGACGGCGCCGATCCTCGAGAATCGGATGCATCAGTTCTTGACGATGAGCCCGCCGAGGATGACGAGCCCCTGAAGCACGAGACGAGGTTGCGCGTCGCCGGGCGCAGGCGTCGAGTCAATCGAGGGCAGGCGTTTGTCTTCCACGCTGCCGAGCACGGGAATGACCTCGGACACGACCGTCCATCCTGGCGGCACCCAGATTTCGTGGCCGCCCATGATGGTGAAGACGTTGATGACGGCCTCGCCGCCTGGCTCGATGGTCGCCTGGCGCAGGTCGAGCCGCGTGCCGCCGACAATCGAGATCATGTCTCCGCCGCGAAACGGCTTGTCGCTGCTCGCGCGCTGGCTGTTGCCGAAGACCGAGCACAGACTGACCCGTCCATTTCCCGAGGTCGTCGGCCTCGCAGCCGTGGCGCCGAACGACGGCGCGGCGGGCTGCGCATCGCGCCGCCTGCCCTGCGTCTGCATGATCAGCCGTGCGCCGATGAAGACGATGATGGCGGGCCAGATGAGCTCCCAGAACCGCACTCTCACGAGACCCCAGGTTGTTGAGCAGCAGCAGGCTGCCGGCGATCGCCAGCATGTAGCCCGGCATCGTTCTGCCAGTTTCCTTGTGCTCGATCACTTTCCAGGCGCCGAACGCGATGAGGATGACCGGCCAGAGTCGCAGGCTCGTCGCGGCGTTGATCAGCTCCATTCGATCGAGCGTGAGCAGCATTCCGAACAGCACGAGGCAGACGCCGACGACGAGCTGCGGCGTCACGTTGTAGCGCGTGTCAATTGACATGGAAATCCTTCTACCCGTGCACCTACGACCTGATTTGCAGGCCGCCCATAATCACCAGGCCGCGGACCACGATCCTCGGCGAGCCTGGAAGGTCGCGCGCACCCCGCCGGTTGTCCTTGGCGCCACCCATGATCGGCACGGCGCGAACGACGACGGTCCATCCTTCGGGCACGCGAATCGTGGTTCCGCCCATCAGCGTGAACACCTCGATGTCGGCTTCCTCACCGGGAGCGACGGTTGTCTGGCGCAGATCGAGTTCCGAGTGACCCATGACCGCGGTCATGTCGGCGCTGCGAAAGCTGGACGCCCGGCTGATTTGCTGATTGTGGCTCATGACGGCAAAGAGGCTGGCCGTTTCGCCGGCATCGCTGCGCATGATGGTGCGGCCCTCGCGCGTCGACTGCGACATGACGAGCCCGACCACGACGAGCGCGATCGCCGGCCCCAGGTTGAAGCTCTGACGTTCGGCCCCGGCATCGGCGCGTTGAAAGGATTGGATGACCAGCGTGGCGCCGACCAGGACGAGCGCCAGCGGCCAGAACTGCAGAATCTGGCGGGCATCCACGAGCTGCATCCGGTCGAGGATGAGCGTGCCGCCCAGCAGCACGAGGCAGATACCGTAGGCGAGATTGGGAGTCACCCTGGGGCCTGTTTCATCGACTGTCATGTTCCGTCCTCCAGCGCGCATCCTATCTGCCGGCCGTGAGCGGCTGTTGAGGATATCGGCGAGTGGCGGCGGATTCCCGGCGAACGGCGTCCCGCCCCTATAATGCGCTGTGCGCGCTCTCGGCCTTGCGCTTGTTGCCGGCGGCATGGTCTTCGCCAGTGCCGTCGCGGGCGGCTTGTCCGCCGAAGCGCGACAGGGAAGCGCGGGCGGCCCGTCCGACGCCGAGCGCGCGAACGTCGACCGCGCGTTTCAGGCCTTCTGGTCGGCGCGCGATCCGAAGGGCGCGGCCGAACGGATCGACGCCATCCTCAACACGCGGCGTCACGTTCGAGGATGCGCTGACGCGCCTGCGGCAGGGGCGCGAGTACGACGCCGGCGTCTCGCGCGGCCGTCAGTTCGGCCGCCATCGGACGTCCGACGGCGTCGAGCAGGTGTACACGTTCGTCGTGCCGGACACCTACGATTCGACGCGGCCGCACCAGGTTCGCGTGCAGCTGCATGGCGGCGTCGGGCGGCCGAGCCGCCCGCCATCAACCGGATTCGGGTCGATGCGCTGCCCGGCGTGGTCGACGAAATCTCCGTCTTTCCGGCCGGCTGGTCGGAGTCGATGTGGTGGTCGGCGGCACAGACCGACAACCTCAACAGGATTCTCGACCAGCTGAAGCGCACGTACAACGTCGACGAAAACCGCGTGTATCTGACGGGCGCGTCCGACGGCGGGACGGGCGCGTATTTCATTGCCTTCAAGGACACGACGCCGTGGGCCAGCTTCCTGCCGCTGATTGGCGACATGATGGTGCTCGCGAGCGCCGTCGGTGCGCGCCGATGGCGAGATGTTTCCCGGCAACGCCGTCAACAAGCCGTTCTACATCGTCAACGGCGGGCGCGATCGGCTGTACCCGGCGCATGTGACGCAGGTGTACGCGAACCACCTGCGCACGCTGGGCGGCGACGGTCGTGTTTCGCGTGTACCCGGAATCGGACCATTCGACGTCGTGGTGGCCCGACGAGCGCGTGTCGTTCGAGGAATTCGTGCAGGAGCACCCGCGCGAGCCGCTGCCGGACAAGATTTCGTGGCAGACCGAGCGGACCGATCGCTACAACCGCGCGCATTGGCTGGTGATCGATCGCCTGGGCGCGGCGCCCGGCGAAAGCCATCTGGTCGATACCAACCTGCTCCAGCGCGGCCGCGAGCTCGACTTCGGCCTGCGGATCAACTCCGCCGTCGATCGCGGCCGTCGCGCCCACGAGGTCGTCCAGGGCTCGAACGCGTTTCAGATCGGGCTGCGGCAGGGCGATCGCTTCGTGGAAATCAACGGCACGACGGTGCAGACCGGACGCGACATCGCTGAAGGCATGGAGGCGTGGACAGGTCGGCGACCCGCTTCGCTTCGTCGTCGAGCGCGACGGCAAACGGCTCGTGCTGGAGGGCGTGTTTCAGCCGATCGAGGTCGACGTGCCGCCGGCGCCGATCTTTCCTCGAAAGAAGCCGTCGGGCCGCGTCGATCTCGTGCGCCAGGGCAATGTCGTCGAAGCCTCGACCGAAGGCGTGCGGGCATTCACGCTCCTGCTCTCGCCCTCGGTCTTCGATTTCCGCCGGCCGGTTCGCGTGGTGGCGAACGGCCGTCCCGTGTTCGACGGATTGGTCGAGCCGAGTGTGGCCACCCTGCTGAAATGGGCCGCGCGCGACAACGACCGGACGATGCTCTTCGGGGCCGAGCTGAACATCGATCTAGCAAATGATAAACAGAAGATCAGGAGATCAGAAGTCTGGTTCTTGAAAAGAATTCTTCTGATCTCCTGATCTCCTGTTAAAGAAAGGGACAAACGTTGGAGCACCGGATTACGCAGTATCCACTCGAGCAAGGCGCGCTGGAGATTGAATACATCGAGGAATTCTTCGGCGAGTACAAGCGCCGGAAGACCTCGTCCGAGATCCTCGGGCGGCTGCAGAACCGCGACCACCTCATCCTGATGGCCATGGCGCCGCTGCCCGACGACCCCGGCGCGGTGGTCCCCGTTTCCTACAAGGTCGCCCACGAAATCCGGGCGAACGAAGAGATTCCGAAGCTGGCGGACCTCGTGCAGCGTCTGCGCGACCACGTGAATTTCGACGTCGCCGCATCCTCTACACCTGGATTGGCGGCACCCGCCGCGACTGGCGCGGCCAGGGCCACTTCCGCGCGCTCACCGAGCAGCAGGAAGCGTGGGCGATCGACAACGGCTTCGACGAGATCCTCGTGAAAACGAAAAACAAGTTCTACGAGATGCGCGGCACCCTCGACCACCTGCGCTTCGACGTCGTCAAATACGAACCGCACGCCGACAACCACGAATCGAAGGTGTACCTGAGCAAGCGGCTGAGCCAGCAGGTGCTCGACGCGCACCGCAGCATGAGGACGGTGGTGACGGCGGGGGACTAAGTAGAAAGTAGAAAGTAGAAAGTCGACGAAGTAGTCCTGCGAGTGCGCAGGGCTAGTCCGAACAGTCGACGCGGCAGAGTCCTGTACATCACCGCGAGAATTCCTTGCGTCTCACGTCTCTGCGGTGAGACATAGAACAGCGCATGGCCAAGAAGCGGAAACCTTCAGACGGATCGTTCGATTTCGACGCGCCGGTCGATGCCGGCGCGGCCGGCGGCAACGGCATCGGGCGACGGCGCGGTGCCGCTGCACGAGGCGGCGCAGTCGCGCTATCTGAACTACGCGCTGTCGGTCATCACGTCGCGTGCGCTGCCGGATGTGCGCGACGGATTGAAGCCGGTGCAGCGCCGCATCCTGTACACGATGTGGCAGCAGGGGCTGACCGCCGACGCCAAGCACCGGAAGTGCGCGAAGGTCGTCGGCGACGTGATGGGCAGCTACCACCCCCACGGCGACGCGGCCATTTACGAGACGCTCGTGCGCATGGCGCAGCCGTTTTCGCTGCGATATCCGCTCGTGGACGGCTCCGGAAATTTCGGATCGCTCGACGGCGACCCCGCCGCGGCGATGCGCTACACCGAATGCCGCCTCACGCGCCTCAGCGACGAGCTGCTGACCGAGATCGAGCAGGACACCGTGCACGACCGGCCCAACTACGACGGCACGAAGACCGAGCCCGTCGTGCTGCCGGCGCGCCTGCCGAACCTGCTCGATCAACGGCGCGACGGGCATCGCGGTCGGGATGGCGACCAACATCCCGCCGCACAACCTCGGGGAAGTCTGCACGGCGCTGATCAAGCTGCTCGACAACGACGAGCTCGGCAACGCGCAGCTGTCGCGCTACATCAAGGGCCCGGATTTTCCCACCGGCGGGCAGATTCTCAACTCGCCCGACGAGATCAAGGCGATCTACAAGACCGGCAGCGGCACCATCCGGCTGCGCGGCACGTGGGACATCGGCGAGGAGTCGCGATCGACCAAGACGATCCACATCGACAGCATTCCCGTACATGGTCGACAAGTCGCAGCTGGTCGCGCAGATCGGCGAGGTGATCGAGCAGCGCAAGCTGCCGCAGCTGCTCGACGTGAAGGACGTCTCGACCGAGGACGTGCGCATCGCGCTCGAGATGAAGAAGGACGCCGACGAGAAGATGGTGATGGCGTACCTCTACAAGCACACCGCGCTGCAGATCACCTTCCCGGTGAACCTGACGTGCCTGATTCCGACGGAGAACCCGGAGGTCGGCCGGCCCGAGCGGCTCGATCTGAAGTCGATCCTCTGGCACTTCCTGCATTTCCGGCTCGAGGTCGTGACCGCGCGCCTCGAGCACGAGCTCGAGGCGCTGAAGAAGCGCATCCACCTCCTCGAAGGGTTCGAGAAGGTCTTCGACGCGCTCGACGAAGTGCTGCGCATCGTCCGCAAGTCCGACGGCAAGGCCGACGCGGCGGAGAAGATCATGAAGCGGTTCGGCCTCGATGCCGAACAGACCGACGCCATCCTCGAGCTGAAGATCTATCGGCTGGCGCGGCTGGAGATTCTCGTCATCCAGCAGGAGCTCGACGAGAAGCGGAAGCGCGCGCGGCAAATCGGCGGCCTGCTGAAGAACGAGGAGAGCCGCTGGAAGCTCGTCCGCGAGGAGCTCGAAGGCATCCAGAAGACCTACGGCGACGCGAAGATCGACAAGCGCCGCACGCTGATCGAAGCCGAGGAGACCGTCGAGTACTCCGCCGACGACTTCATCATCGAAGAAGACAACATCGTCATCGTGTCGCGCGACGGATGGGTGAAGCGGCAGAAGGAAGTGAAGGACCTGTCGACGACGAGGCTGCGCGAAGGGGACTCGGTGCTCGCGGTCCTCGCCGGCAGCACGCGGGCGACGGTGGTGTTCTTCACGAATTTCGGTACGGCCTACACGGCGCGCATCATCGATGTGCCCGCATCGACGGGATACGGCGAGCCCGTGCAGAGCCTGTTCAAGTTGAAAGACGGCGAGAAGGTGGTGGCGGCGGCGAGCCTCGATCCGCGCGTGGCCACCGGCATCACGGCGAAGAAAGAAGGGGATGTGCCGCCGACGCACGCGGTCGCCGTGACGAGCGACGGCTACAGCCTGCGCTTCGGCCTGGAGCCGTTTGTCGAGGTCAGCACGCGGGCCGGCAGGCGGTTCGCCCGCGTCGGCCAGGGAGCCGAGGTCGTCGGCGTGTCGGTCGTCCAGGGCGGGGAAGTGCTGATCGCCGCGACGCAGCAGGCGCGGGCGCTCCTGTGCAAGGTCGACGAAGTGAATTTCCTTGTCGGGCCCCGGACGAGGTGTCATCCTGATCAAGCTCGGCAAAGACGAGGATCGCGTGCTCGGGTTCGTCGCGTCGAGCGGGCGACCGCGATCTGCTGACCGTCGAAACGAGCCGCGGCGCGAGCAGACCATCAGCACGGCGAAATACAGCCTGACGAG
>CAWKMQ010000004.1:5000-282964 GCA_963850725.1 Vicinamibacterales bacterium | reverse complement strand
GCGATTGCCTACTTCCACGACGGCATCGGCATCTCCACCTACGGCACGCCCGAGCAGGATCCCGATCGGCGCGCCTCGTCTATCGACATCTACGGCAACGACGTCCACATGCTCGGACGACGACTTCGTCGAGACCGACGGCGGCGTGCACAACATCCGCGTCTTCAACAACCGCGGCGTCAACGCGGCGCACGGCGGCTACAGCGCGCAGCCGGTCTTCGGCGGCCCCGTCTATTTCATCGGCAACATCTTGTATCACGTGCCGAGCGGCGTGGCGTTCAAGTTCTCGGCCAAGCCGGCCGGCCTGTTCGTCTACCACAACACGATCATCGGCGAGCAGACGGCGCGGGACCATCCTCCAACGTGCACTTCCGGAACAACCTGTTTCTCGGTCGCGACACGCCCGAGCGCGGCATCATGACCTGGGCGAACGCCACCGGCGTGTACAGCTCCGACTACAACGGATTTCGCCCGAATAAAGGCGTGGCGGCGCAGTACGCCTGGCTGGCGCCCGCGACAGGGCAAGCGTCTCTACGAGCCGACGCCCGAGGACTGGAAGAACTTCGCGACGCTGGCCGACCTTCGCGCCGCCACGGGCAATGAGACGCACGGCGTCGAACTGGATTTCGACATCTTCGAGCGTCTGACGCCGCCCGATCCATCGAAGCGCCATGCCGTATATCACGCGATGGACCTGAACTTCGCGCTGAAGCCGAACAGCAAAGCCGTGGATGCCGGCGTGATTATCCCGACCGTCAACGACGGGTTCGCGGGACGCGCGCCCGATCTCGGAGCGATCGAGTCCGGCAAGCCCGTGCCCAGGTACGGACCACGCTGGTTGGGATTGGCAACCGTTTTACCGCTAACTGCAAGCGGAACCGTGGGCTTCAGAGGTTCTTGTCGAGAAGCCCCAGGAAACGTTGCCGGCTGCTGACGAGGTCCGACAGCTCCCGGAACATGTCGGGGTTGACGCCCGGCGTAGGGCAGGATGCACGCGCGGGTCTCGGCCACGTATCGCCTGACGAACGCGGCGTCGTGCACGAAGCCGAGGGCGTCAGGTTGCTGATGCGATCCGCCAGTTTCAGATGCCTGCGCGCGCGGGCTGCCCGGTCGCATGATGCGCAGCAGGATATCCGCCTTCGGTTCCCGGACGCCGTCGATGCACGCGAATCGTCACTTCCATCACGAGCGCATACACGGCCGGCCATCCGCGTCGAGCCGCGCGATTTCCTCCTCGGTCACGCCCGGCATGTCGGCGGCCTCCTCGAACAGATCGTGAATCACCGCCGCCTTGAGCAGCACGGGTCCACGATCTTGTAGTCGAGCAGAATCGCCATCGTGCTGAGCTGATGGCGGAACATGTTGCTGCCGCCGCGCCGGCGCACGCCGATCAGCGCCATCGCCTTGACGATGTATGGCGCGAGCGTGAGTTTTCTGAGCGACTGTTCGAGATCGTCCATGGTGTCGTCACCATCCGCCCGGGGGCTTCGCGGCGCGATCGCTGATCTCTTTGGTGTGCTGGCCGAGGGCCGGCGGCGCGGTGTGCGGGAGCGCGGCGAGATCGGAGAGCTTGATCGGATTGCCCGGCATTTTCACCACTCCGTCGCTCGTCGCGATGTCGAAGAACATCCGCCGCGCGGCAAGCTGCGCATCCGCCAGCACTTCGTCGATCGTCCGTACCCGGCCGCACGGAACGCCCGCGGCCGAGAGCCTTTCGATGAGCGCGTCCACGCCTTCGTTCGCGAACAGCCCACGGATGGCGTCGTTGAGCGATGCCCGGTTCGCCAGGCGGGCATCGTTGGTCGCAAAGCGCGGATCGTGCTCGAGGTATGCCGCGCCGATCGCCGAACAGAAGCGGGACCACAAGCGGGGATTGGCAACCGCGACGATGACTTCGCCGTCGCGAGCGGGATACGGGCCGTACGGCGCAAGGCTCGGATGCTCGTTGCCGCGCCGGCCGGGACTTCTTCCGCTGGCCGCGACGATGCCGGCGGGCAGCCCGAGCACGGAGACGCCGAATCGAGGAGCGCCAGATCGAGAAACTGTCCCTTCCCCGTCTGCGAGCGGCTGATATGCGCCAGGAGAATGCCCTGACCGCGTAAAGCGCGGCAATGCAGTCGGTAATCGCGACGCCGACCTTGGTGGGCCCCGTTTCCGGAATTCCGGTCACGTCCATCAGGCCCGACTCGCCCTGGATCACCATGTCATAGCCGGGAAGATCGCGGCGCGGACCGGTCATGACTCCCCCGAAATCGAACAGTAGATCAGCCGCTCGTTCATTGACCGTGCGCGTTCGGGGCCGAATCCAAGTCGCTCGAGCGTGCCGGGCCGGAAGTTTTCGACGAGCACGTCGGCCGATCCGATCAAGCCCTCGAGCAGTCTCTTTCCTTCCTCGGACTTCAGGTCGATCGCCACGCTCTTCTTGTTCCGGTTCACGCTCAGGTAATACGTGCTCCAGCCGCCGACGAAAGGCGCCCATTCGCGCGTCTCGTCACCGTGTACCGGATCTTCGATCTCGATGACCTCAGCCCCCATGTCGCCAAGGAGCATCGTGCACATGGGGCCGGCGAGCACGCGGGTGAAATCGATCACACGGAGACCGCTCAATGGAAGGGCGTTCGGCAGGTTCGTCATCGGTCGCGCCAGTGTAAACCAGCGTGTTCGTGTTCGTTCCCGGAGCCCATGACAAGCGAGACTTTCTCCGAGGTTCGCGTTCCCAGGCCTCGCTCCGGCCGTCCAGTTTCAGTTCGAGAGCTGAGGAGCCCAATACGCCCCGCTGCGACCGTGGCGCTGCCGGCCGCGAGGCTTCTAGGGGCAGCGATCGCGCAGAAGTACAGTCTACGAGCCGATCTGTATCATCCTCGAGAACGCTTCTGCGCCTGACAAGTTCAACCGGTGCTCGAGGCGTTCATGCCCCGTACACGAGTCATCTCCGGGCGGCGTTTTCATGCGCACCAGCGCGCGTAGGATAAAGCGAGTCCGGGACAGAGACGCCGCGATGCCGATGCCCGACGAGGTCGCACGCGGTCATCACGAGCGTGGCCATCAGGACGATGACCAGACCAAGAATGCGTCGCCAGAATTTCATCGTGCCCATCTCCATGAATCAGTTTTCAGTTCTAGTTTCCAGTTTTTAGTTTCTAGATTCAGTCTGCTAAATGGGCCACCTCTGCAGCGCCACGGCGGCGCCACCGGGATCCGCAATGACCGCCACCGATCCGTTGCGGATGTCAGGGCTCGCGGGCAACAGAATGCGTCCGCCCAACTGCTCCGCGCGCGCGGCAGCGGCGGTGGGATCGGTCACGCGAATATAGGGCAGCCAGTTCGGGGTGATCTTCCGCTCACCGATCGGCAGGATGCCGGCCACTGGTGATGGTCCCGGGCGTGTCAGCACGTAGTGCAGCAGCGCGTCGGGCCGCGTCTGCCGATCGGCGCCGAGCCCCGCGAGATTGCCGTAGAACGTGCGGGCCGTTTCGACGTCGCGCGCCAGGTAGTCTCGCCAGAAGAACGTCCCGACGAGCGCCGTCGGACCTCCCGCCGGCGAATCACGCTCGGACCCAACTTGACGAGCCCGACAGGCGCGCCCTGAGGATCGACGGCCACCGCGGCGCGGTGGGTGTTGACGTTGGTTGGCGACACGAGCAACTTTCCACCAGAGGCGGTCACTCGTCCGGCAACCGCATCGACGTCGGCCACGGCCAGGTAGCTCAGCCATTGCGCCACCGGTTCGTCAGGACGTTGGCGCGCGACCTGCGTCATGCCACCGACTGGCGTCGTGCCGAGGCGGGCGATCAGGTACGGGCGGCCCAGCCGATTGGTCTCGTCGAACGTCCAGCCGAACAGCTGCTCGTAGAATGCGCGGCTTTTCACCGCGTCGTCGGTCATCAGATCCTGCCAGACGAACTCACCGACGCGGCCCGACGCGGCTGCCGCACCGGGCGCCGCGGTCGGTCGAGCGCGGAGCGCCGCGCACGCGGCCGCACCGGTCACCGTGACACAAATGAGAAACGCGAGAAGGGAGAGACGGCCAGGATTCATGGGACACCTCAGGACAAATTTCCGACGATGATACACGTTCGAGTTGTCAGGCATCGACACCGGCGGCCGCACCGTTCGTGTCGGGATGATCGGTGTCGTCCGCGTGCCGATCGTCTTCTTGTCCTGCCTTCTTCTCTTTCGTCTTCCGGCGTTTCGGCCGCCGCGCGCTGCACGGCCTTATCAGCAGCCGGCGCGAGGCCCGGCAATGGCGGGCGCGCTTTGGGGTCGAGATGTTCGCGATCGCGCACGAACGCCTTGATGATCTTCAACGCCGCGCGCGCCTCGCGCTCGGTTCGCCGTCCCTTGAAGTAGGCGGCCAGCTCGCGGTTGGCGCGAACCACTTCCTGATCGCGCATGGCCTGTTCGGCCGGGCCTACTCGGCCGCCGCCTGTTTGTTTGTGCTGACGCATGGGCGTGAGATTACCACCGGATGCGTAAGGCCCTTACGGAAACCGGAGGATGAGACCGGCGGTGAACTCGGCCTGCCACGCGAGGTTCGCGTGCAGCGAGATGAGGCAGACGCCGGGCGTGCAGGCGAAGACGCTGCCCTGCGCGTCGACCAGCGTGGCGAAGAACCGGCTGTCGAGACGGACGCCGATGCGTGGCGAGGGAAACAGCTTGACGCCACCACCGGCAGCGCCGGCAAAGCGAACTTCGTTGTCGCCCTCAGCCGCGTATCGCGTAAAGCCCAGCACACCTGTGAGAAAAGGACGAATGCGGCCGTAGTTCCATTCCTGGAGGCCTCCGGCCAGCCAGTGGTCGACGGTCACCTGCCGCAGCAACGGTCCCGAGGGACGCGGCTGCAGGAACACATCGCCCTTCTGATGCGTGAACACACCTTCGAACTGAATCCCTTTGCGAATCGGCACATCGAGCACGATGCCGGTTGCCGGCGCACCATCGAGATCGGCTTCCTGCCCGGTGACGAGCTCGAAGAACTCGCCGCCGAAGCGATAGCCGTAGTAGGGCGAGAGCTCGATCCCTTGCGCGTGCAAGGTCGCAGAATGGCACACGAGCACGGCCAGGATCGTCATTGCCCGGAGAACTGTTCCGCATCCGCCAGCCCGGGGAAGCAAGCCCCGGGCCAGTGCGAACACGAGCATCTCTTAGAGGATTTGGTGCCGTCCACATGAGCGGCTCCACAAGTTCGGAGCGCCGATCACGGCACCTTGTGTTCGCGGCGGTAGCGCGCCGGAGGCAATCCAAAGGCACGCTTGAACGCGCGGTTGAACGCCGCTTCCGATTCGTACCCGACGTCTGACGCGATCTCGGCGACACCTCGCGGCGTGCTGGTCAGGGCCCGCGCCGCGAGCCGCAATCGCCATCCGGTCAGGTACGCCATCGGCGGTTCGGAAAGATACCGGCTGAACCGCTCGACAAGGGCCGAGCGCGACACGCCCACTTCCTGCGCGAGCTCCGCAATCGTCCACGCATGATGGACGCGGCTGTGCAGGAGCGCGAGGCTCTTGCCAATGGCCGGATCGCGCGCACCGGCGAGCCAGCCGCTCTGCTCCTCTGGCAGGCCGTTCACGAATCTCCGCAGCGTGTCCACGAACAGCGCCTCGGACAATTTGGCGAGCATCGCTTCGCTGCCCGCGCGATCCGAAGCGGCTTCGTCGACCAGATGCAGGATGGAATTTTCGAGCCAGCGACCCGAGCGATCCGTCCTGATGTTGACTTTCAGGATGTGGGGCAGCCCATCGAGAATCGGACCGGACAACAGCGGATCGCACGCCATGTAACCGCAGACGAATCGCGTGCTCGAGCCGCCGCCGCCCGCGCGCATCGGCGAGAGATCGCGGCTCGCGATCTTCTTGGCCACCGAGCCGAGTCGACCGTGTTCGTGCCGTCACCGGCGCTCAACTCGTGCGGATGGCCGTGTGGAAACACGACGATGTCACCGCTTCGAGATCGACGGCCTCTCCATCGGTAAGACGCGCGCGCGCCGTTCCGTCCACCACGAAGTGATAGATGACCAGATGAGGCGCGCCGGGCGAGAGCGTGCGGGTCAGCACGCTCGAGTGAGGGGACGCGAAGGCCCACGGCGCGGAGAACTCCGCGCTGAAGAACATCGCGCCCTTCAGCTTGACGCCGCTCAAGACCTCGGAAAACGCGTCCACTCACATCCCCTCGGACGGACGGCAAATGCTTCTGACGTCCGGGCAAAGCATTCTACCCGCGCTGGACTGACGGACAACAATCCCGGCCTCACGGGCATTGGCTCTGCGCCGCGCGCCGCGGAGAATCCCTCCAGGAGGCTCGAAATGAGCAGATTGCTGACGTTGGCGTACGGCGTCCTGAGCTACGCGATGTTCTTCCTCACCTTTCTTTATGCCATCGGGTTCATTGGCAACGTGATCGTGCCGAAGTCGCTGGATTCCGGCGCCACGGATCCGTGGACGACCGCGCTGGCCATCGATCTCGGGTTGCTCTCGCTGTTCGCCGTCCAGCACAGCGTGATGGCCCGGCAGGGATTCAAACGGCTGTTGACACGCGTCATTCCGGCGGCAGCCGAGCGCAGCACGTACGTGCTCGCGAGCAGCGTCGCGCTTCTGCTGCTCTTCTGGCAGTGGCGGCCGCTTGGCGGCATCGTCTGGAACATCGATCACGAGGTCGGCCGGGCGCTGTTGTATGGCGCGTTCGGATTCGGATGGCTGCTGGTGCTCTACGCGACATTCGTGATCAACCACTTCGATCTCTTCGGTCTTCGTCAGAGCTGGAGAGGATTCCGCGGGCAGCCGCAGGCGGAGCTGCAATTCGTGACGCCGGTCCTCTATCGCATCGTCCGTCATCCGCTCTATCTCGGCTGGCTTCTCACGTTCTGGAGCACGCCCACGATGACCGTCACGCACGCTGCTGTTCGCCGGGGTGACCACGGCGTACATCTTCTTCGCGATTCAGCTCGAAGAACGCGATCTCCTGCGCGCACATCCGGAGTACGCGGCGTATCGCCGGCGAGTGCCCATGATCGTGCCGGTGCTCGCATCGTCGATCGTCCATCGTCCATCGTCGTCGTCGTCGCATCGCCATCTCAGACGATGGACGATCGACGATCGAGATGATCGGATCGACCGCAGATCGTGGCCCTGCTGCTCTCGATATTTGCGTTCGATCTTCTCCCCATCTTCCTGATCGCCGGCGCGGGATTCGCTCTTGCCAGGTGGCGCGGCGCGAGCGCCACGACGCTGACCCACGTCGTGTTCTACGCGCTGCTGCCCTGCTTTGCGTTTCGACTGCTGATGACCTCGGTCGCGACAGGCCGCGAGTTCGGCCTGATGGTCCTTCTGGCCATGCTGGTCATGGCCGCCATGGCGCTCGTCGGGGCGGTCGCATCGTTCGCGCTCCGTCTCAATCGCACGGAGACGAGCGCGTTTCTCCTTGTGCTGATGTTCTCCAACGGGGGGAACTACGGATTACCGGTCGTCTCGTTTGCCTTCGGCGAGCAGGCGCTGTCTTACGGCACCGTGTTCTTCCTGACCGGATCGGTCATGACCAGCACGGTCGGCGCATTTCTCGCGGCAGCGGGCCGGCGCAGTCTTCGTGCGGCCCTGATGAGCGTGCTGCGAATGCCCGCGCTGTACGGCATCCTCGCCGCCGTGCTGGCGCTGAGCACGGGCATCACGACGCCCGCCCCGTTGATGCGTCCGATCACGATGCTGAGCGACGCGGCGCTGCCGCTCATGATTCTCGTGCTCGGCATGCAGCTCGAGCGCGCGGTCGTGCCCGCCCGCCCCGCGCTTGTCGTGCTCGCGGTCTCGCTCTCGCTCGTCCTGGCGCCGCTCGTCGCGCTCGGCCTGACGTCTCTTTTCAACGTGACAGGCCCCGCGCGCCAGGCGGTGGTCGTGCTGGCGTCGATGCCGGTCGCCGTCGCCACGACGATTCTTGCGCTCGAATTCGACACGTCGCCCGAATTCGTCACTGGCGCCGTGTTCCTCTCCACGCTCCTCAGTCCGATTACGCTGACCCCGCTCATCGCCTACCTTAGTTAGAAACGTCGTGTCCGCGTGAAGGTCCGGCTCAAGCCGGACACTACGTACTGCACCCTCGATCGGCGTTACAAGTCGCGTGCAAAACCGGCGATTCCGTAATGACCGGCTGCCGCCAAACCCGTCAAATGCACGGTTTTTCACGGAGTTTCCCACAGGTACGCTTGTTGCCACTTGCTAGCGACCATGGCTGACCCCATCGCTACGGACAATTCTGCATTCTCTGACCCGCCGGCCAAGCCGGCGTCGTCCGAATCGCCGGCGGCCGAGACCCCGTTGTTCGACGCGCCGCTGCTGCTGGCAGCGCCCGTGTCCGCAACACCCGAATTGACAGCGACCGTGTCGGAACCGACGGTCTCTCCGGCGGCCGCGCCCGCAGAGCCTGCGGCTCAGCGCATACGGCCCGCACGGGACTCTCGCGTCAAGCCGCTGAAGCTCATGATGCTGCTGGTGTTGTTCGGCATTACCGGCGTGGGCTCGCTCATGCTGCTCGCTTCGTCGATGCGCGTGCCGGAGGGCACGAGCGATGTCGCAAGGCCGGCCTCTGCCGCTCCGGCCACGAGCGCCAAGGCCGTCGAGGCGCCCGCGGCTGCCGTGGAAAGCGCTGTGGCCCCCGCACCGATAACCGCGGAGCCTGCGCTCGAACCGGCCGGCCGCGTGTCGAAGCCGCGATGGACGGCCTCCGCGAACTCGCGCAAAGCGGGCTACGGCGCCAACATCGTGTTCGAGCTCGCCGCCGATCAGGACATCGAAGTCTGGCGCAAGCGCGTCCGGCCGGTGTTGACGATGCGGTGCGCGGGGAAGACGACCGAAGTGTTCATCGTGACGCAGGCGCCGGCAATGATTGAAGACCGTACGAACCGGCACTCCGTGAAGATCGGGTTCGACGGCCAGGAACCCGTCGAGCAGATGTGGGAGCATTCGATCGATCACGACGCGCTGTTTGCGATAAACGGCCCGGCGATGATGCGTCAGATTACGCGGTCGCGGGAAATGTCGTTCTCGTTCGCGCCGTTCAACGCGCCACCGGCGACCGTGACGTTCAGTACCGGCGGCTTCGACGTGCACGAGAAAGCCGCTGGCAGCAAGTGCCGATCGTAGCGGTCGCGCGCGCAGAAATCGTGTGCAACGTCCGATAAGACGTTCATGCGAGCAATAGGCCTTATCGGTGCAGTCATCGCGCTCGGCACGGGGTATTTCGTTTACAACGCGCAGCTGACACAGTCCGGTTCGGCGATGACGGCGTCGCCCAAAGAGCAGATCGATGTGATGAGCATCAGAACTGCCCTGCTCGAGATTGGCCAGGCCGAGCGCCAGTACGTCAACGCGCATGGCGCCTACGGCACGCTCGACCAGTTGCGCGCGGATGGACCTCCCGAGCTCGGGACCGACCGGCGCGGTTACGTCTTCGTGGTCGAGCCCAATGGCGCCCAGAGCTTCAAGGCCCTCGGCAAGCCGTCCGACCCGGGCAAGGCGGACTGGCCGACCCTGACGATCGACGAAACGATGCAAGTCACGTCCCGCTGAAGCCGATGGCGCGATGCTCAGCGGACTCGTCGCGATCGTCACTGGCGGCAGCTCGGGCATCGGCGAAGCCATCGTGCGCCGGTTCGCCCGCGAGAACGCCACGGTCGTCATCCTCGACGTCGATCTCGATGGCGCACAGCGCGTCGTCGCGGACATTCCAGACAACCGCGCGAGCTGCGTTCGGTGCGATGTGTCGGTCGAGGCCGACGTCGTCGCGGCCGTCGGATCCGTAGTCGAGCGTCACGGCACGATCGACATTCTGATCAACAACGCCGGCATTCCACCTCAACTGGCGCCGCTCGACGAGCTCTCCGAGTCCGACTGGGACCGCATGATGGACGTGCACGGCAAAGGCTGCTTTCTCTGCTGCCGGCACGTGATGCCGCACATGAAAGCCCGGCGGCGCGGCGCCATCGTGAACATCGCCTCGCTTGGCGGCGTCAGGGGCCGGCCCGATCGCCACACGTACATCGCGTCGAAGCATGCGGTCGTGGGGCTGACGAAGTCGATCGCGCTGGAAGGGATCGCGTGCAACGTTCGGGCAAACGCGATTGCGCCGGGGCCGGTCGTCACGCATGGCGGACAGGCCAGCTTCGACGAGCACAAAGCCGCCGGCGGGTCCGAGATCAGCTTCGAGGTGAAGCCCGACGCCATCGCCTGGGCGGCGCTGTTTCTGGCCGCACCCGAATCGATCAACATCACCGGCGTCGTGCTGCCCGTCGATGCCGGCATCCTCGCCGGATCCCTCGAACGCGGCCCTTTGAAATTCCCTTACCGTAAGAACGGGGTCGGGTGCAATTTTTACGTTTTCTGTAAAATTGCACCCGACCCCTGTTTCATGGACGAGCTGAACCCACAGGCCAGGGAGATGGCGGACGAATCGATGGTCCGCAACCTTGCGGCGCAGGCCGAAGCGATCTGGCCGCAGGAGCAGCGTGCTGTTCGAGCGCTATCACCTGCCGGCGGACGCGAACGTGCTGGACGCCGGGTGCGGTACGGGCGAGATCTCCGTCCGCATCGGCTCAGATGCTGCCGCATGCGCGCGTGCTCGGCATCGACATCATCGACGAGCATCTCGAGGTGGCGAGAGAACGGAGCGCGCTCCTCGGCGATCGTATGCGCTTCGAGCATCGCAGCATCTTCGAGCTCGGCCTGGCGGCCCGCCAGTTCGATCTCGTCGTCTGCCGGCACGTGCTGCAGGCCATTCCCCATGCCGACCGTGCCATCGCCGAGCTCGTCAGGGTGGCGAAGCCGGGCGGCTGGCTTCACCTGGTTCCGGAAGACTACCTGATGATTCAATTTCGAGCGGCGGCGGCTGGATCCCGACGATTTCTGGAGCGCAGGGCCGCGCCAGTTCGGCAGTGCCACCGGCACCGACATGCGCATCGGCCGCCATGCGTACGGCATTCTGCGACGCCTCGGCTTCTCCGACATCACGATCGACTACGTCGTCGTCGATCCGCTGCGCGTGCCGCGCCAGACGTTCGCGGCCATCTGGAAGGCCTGGCGCGACGGCTACGCCGACGCGGTGTCGTCGCACACATCGATCACGCACGAGCGATTCGTCGCGTACTTCGACGACATGATTGCGACGCTGGAGGATCCGAACGGCTATGGCGTCTGGCATGTCCCCGTCGTGGCCGCGCGTTCCTGACGGCTCGGTTCCAGTTCCGTTCCAGGTTCCGGTTCGCGGTGGGCGATGGATTCAGTACGCCATCATTTCTTTTGTGCGCACGGAAGTCTGGCGCCACCGCGAACAACGGGAACCAGAACCCGGAACCCGCCCGGCGACCGTGCCGTCACGGCACGCTGCCGGCCGATGTTCTGATTCACGCGGAACAGGTTCGTCGGGTCGTACTTGCTCTTGATCCGCGCCAGGCGATCGTAGTTGTCGCGGAACGACGCCTGCACGCGCTCCTGCCCCTCGTCCATCATGAAATTGACGTAGGCGCCGCCGGCCGAGTACGGGTGCAGGGCGTCGAAGTAGTCCTTGCACCACTTGGTGATCGCTGCCGGCGTTGGCCGGGTCGGGATCGACGCCGACGATCACCTCCGCCCAGTTCGCGTCGCGGTAGCTGAACGCCGTGTCGTCCTTGCCCACCCGATGCGCGGCGCCGTCGATCGCATAGAGGTGCATCGTCGAGTGCATCGTCGGCAGCGCCGCGCCGTGCTGGGCGTGCCGCGCGATCGCCTCGTCGCTCAGCTCCTTGACGAAATCGGCCCGCCAGTACCACTGCAGGCCCGGCGGATACAGCGCATCGAACAGGCTGTTCACGCGCCGGCAGCGGCATCTCGCCCTGGTGATCGAGCAGCGGCTTGCCGACCGAGCGCATCGGCCTGGTGGCCGCCTCCGCCCGGCTCGCCGGGCCCGGTGCACGACCCACATCACGCCGCACACCTTCTTCAGGTGCAGGTGCTCCGGAAACATCGGCGACGGCGGAATCGTCAGAAACGCGAAGAAGCCGTTCACGTACTCGGGCGCGTCGAGGATGAAGTCGCGGTACGCCTTCATCACCTCGGCGCTCTGCTCGAGCGGCCAGAACGTCGGCCCCGCGTACACGTTCTTCACCGGGTGCAGCCCGGAATTCGAACGACGTCACCACGCCGAAGTTGCCGCCGCCGCCGCGCAGCGCCCAGAACAGATCCGAGTGTGACGCGTTCGCTCGCGGTGACGAAACTGCCGTCGGCCAGCACCACGTCGGCCGACAGGAGGTTGTCGATCGTCAGGCCGTATTCGCGCGTGAGATAGCCGATGCCGCCGCCGAGCGTGAGCCCGCCGACGCCGGTCGTCGAGATGAAGCCGCTCGGCACGGCCAGGCCGAACGCATGCGTCGCGTGGTCGACGTCGCCCCAGATGCAGCCGCCGCCGACCCGCACCGTCCGTGCCGTCGGATCGACGCGGATCCCCTTCATCGCCGACAGGTCGATGACGAGGCCGTCGTCACAGGTGCCGAGACCGCCGCCGTTGTGGCCGCCGCCGCGAATCGCGGTCAGCATGTTGTTCGTGCGGGCGTAGTTCACGGCGGCGATCACGTCGGCCACGTCGACGCATCGCACGATGAGCGCGGGGCGCTTGTCGATCATCCCGTTGTAGACCTTGCGAGCCGGACTCGTATGCCGCGATCGCCGGGCTGGATGATGGCGCCGCGAACGCTGCGAACGCAGTTGTTCGATCTGAATGCGCTGCCATGGACGCTGCTCCTCGCGACCTACGTCGCCGTGGTCTGCTTTCTGCGGATCGTCCGCCGGATTGACGTAGAAGATGTCGAACGGCCCTTCCAGGCTGATCTGAACGACCGTCGGCGCGGCGGTCCACGCGAAGTGGTGCATCTTCGCCGGGAGCGACACGAACCCGCCGGGCTCGAGCGTCTGGCTGGCCTGGCGGTCCAGCTTGTCGCCCATTCCCACGTGGAGCGCGCCCGGAGAGCACCGTGACGCGCTCGGTCATGCTGTGCCAGTGCGGCGGGATGTTGTAGTTGGCGGGAATCGGAGACGCAGCGTCACCGGGCCTTTCTCCGAGGGATTGCCTTCGAGCACGCTGATCTGCGCCCCGGCCGGCAGCGCGGGCGGAGCGGGTCCCCACTGCACCTTGTCGGCGGGCACGAGGACGTGCGTGGACTGGCGCGAAGGCCGGGGCGACGCCGAACGTCAGGCTGAAGGCGAGGGACGCGAGTTGGACGGCGAGACAACCGTGTGATGCTCATAAGACTTCCTCCTGAGGAAGAAGCCTATGAGGCCGAGCGTTCCGAAAGCGTTCGCGAAAGCGTTCGCGAGGATCCGCTGCTCCAGAGCTCCGCTGCTCGACTGGGCCCGCGCGCTCGTGCTGGCCGCGCGCCAGCGCAGCGCCTGCTGATCGCGCCGTCCGCTCGCCGGCTCGAGCTCGCTCTTCTGGAGATACAGCGCGGGAAGCCACCACACGTCGCCGCGCTCGAGCGCCATGCGCGATGGCCGCATCCAGAATCGAGGCCGCGCGATCCCGGTTCCCGGCGAGGCGCATACGTCTCGGCGAGCAACGACAGGTAGTACGGCCGGCGCGCCTGCGCGCGGTTCGCGTCGAGGCGCTCGAGCGCCGACTCGATCATCGCGACGCCCTCGGCGGGCCGCTCCTGCCCGCGCGCCCATCCGATGAGCACCTGGGCCCAGTCGCCGTAGTAGCCGAATCCGTACCGCTCGCACAGCGCCACGGCCGCTTCCGCGCACTCGAGCACGCGCTCGGCATCGCGGCGCATCTGGTGGAGCAGCGCCGCGTATGCGAGCGCGAGCGTCTGGCTGTACAGGTGATCCAGCCGCCGCGCGAGCGCGATCGCCTGCGTCGGCGTGCGCACACCGCGGCGCTCTCATCGCCGAGCAGCCAGAGCGTGTGCGAGTACCAGGCGTGCGCGAAGACGCCGAGATCGGATCCCGAGCGCGGAGCGCTGCGGATGCCGCTCGTCGTATGCCGCCAGCGCCGCCTCGAAGTGGTGCCGCGAGGCGTCGAGCTCGCCCATGCTCGACAACGTGCCGCCCATCGCATGATGCGCCTCGCAGCGGCACGACGGATCGGACACGCTGCGCGCGAGCGCCTGCTCCGATACCTCGCGCGTGCCCTTCAAGTCGCCGAGCATGAAGCGAAGCGTGAACGCCACCCACAGCCAGCGCACGGGCACCTGTCCTGCGCCCGTCGGAGCGCGACAACGTGAACACGCGATCCAGGTTCTGCTCGACTTCCGGCGCCGCATAGCCGCGCGCGGAATTCAGCGCGATCGACAGGCTGGAGCGCAGCGCCAGCTCCTGCTCGTCGCGATCCCGTCCGGCCGGCAGCCGCTCGAGCGAGCGACAGCGCGTGCGTCAGACAGCGGATCGCCTCCTCGTTGGCCGACACGCGCGTCGCGACGGCGGCCGCGCGTTCGAGAAACGGCACCGCACGCGCCGGCTGGCCTCCGCGATCGAGGTGCATCGGCGATCGACGCGCTCACCTCGTCCAGGCGATTGGCGAACAGCAGCTCCATCCCCTGCGCGATGCGCCGGTGGATGAGGCGCCGGCGCGCCGGTCCGATTCCGCTGTAGGCGACCTCGCGGATGCGGTCGTGGCTGAAGTCCCATCGCTCGTCCGCCTGAACGCGGACGATGTGGCGCCGCCAGAGCTCGTCGAGCGCGCGGACGAGCGCGTCCTCCTCGAGGTCGCTGGCCTGCGCGAGGATGTCGAACCGGAAATCGCGGCCCACCGCCGCCGCGACTTCGGCGGCGGCGCGCGCCTCCTCCGAGAGCAGCGCCAGCCGCGCGGCGACAACCGACTGCACGCGCGGCAGCGCGTTGTCGCGCGTGGCGCCCGGCTGCCTCGCCAGCTCCATGCGTCCGCGTTCGACGATGAACAGCGGATGGCCTTCGGTTTCGCGGAACGTGCGCGCCAGCGCCGCCTCGTCCAGCGGCTGCTCGGCGACTTCGCCGGCCAGTTGCGCCGTCGCCGTCTCGATCGAGCGGGCCGAGCGCGATCGCCGGTCAGCAGATCGTCGCGTTCGAGATGACCGAGCAGCCGGCCGAGCGGCGGATTGTCCTGCTCCTCCTCCGCGCGCACCGTGCCGACGACGAGGCAGCGCGTATCGGACGCCGAGCGCAGGAAATACTGGAGCCATTCGATCGTGTCCGCATCGGCCCATTGCAGGTCGTCGACGACGAGGACGAGCGGCGCGGCCGATCGGAACGCCTGCGCCAGCGCCTCGAAGAAGCGCAGGCGCTGCCAGCTTTCGAGCTGCCGGTTCGGGCGCGGGCACGTCGGGGCGCGCGGCGATGACCTCGGGACGAAGCCTTGCGACGTCGGTCAGCCAGCGACGCATCCAGCTTCATCAGCGCCGGCTGCAGCGCGTCGCTCTTCAGCCAGGCGGCGATCGGCGCGTACGCCAGGCGCCCTTCGCCGGCATAGCAGCGCGCCGTCACGGCGTCGATGCTCCTGGAGCCGCACCAGTCGACCAGTTCTTCGGCGAGCCTGCGTCTTGCCGATGCCCGCTTCACCGCGGATCAGGAACAGCCGCGGCCTGACCGGCTGCGGCGGCCTGCCATGCGTTGAGCAGCGCGTGCCATTCGGCCTGGCGGCCGACGAGCGGATAGACAGCCGTGCGCGGCGGCGCCGGCACGACGGGCGCCGCGGCGTCGAGGTCGAGAATCTCGCGGTAGGTCATCCGCGTCGCCGCGCTCGGCTGGATCCCGAGCTCCTTCTTCAACAGCGCGGCGCACTGCTGATAGAGGTGCAGCGCCGTGGCGCGCTCGCCGCGGCGCGCGTGACAGCGCATCAGCGCGCACCAGGCCTGTTCGTCGAGCGGATCGAGCCGGCAGCAGCTGCTGGGCGTGCTCGATCGCGTCACCGAAGGCGCGATCCTGTTCGAGAAGAGCGACCAGCCGCGCTCAGCACCTCGTCGCGCGCTGACGCAGACGCTCGCGGTCGGCGTCGATCCACTCGCCGGCGCAGTCGGGCAGGACGTCGCCCTTGTACAGACGTGCCGCCTCCTGCAGCGCAGCGCGGTCGCCCGCAAGACCGCGATCGGCGGCCTCCTCGAACGCCACCATGTCGACGACCGTGCGCGCATCCGGCGCGCCACGCCAGCGTGCGCGATCCGCCATCGACGAGCGCCTCCAGTCTGGGCCACCCTTCGCGCAGGTGGTGCAGCTCGCGGCGGAGATTGGTCAGCGCCTGGGCGTCGCTCGATTCGGGCCAGAGCGAGCCGGCGATCCGCTGACGCGGGATCGGGGCGCTGCGGGCATGAAGAACGAGGAAGGCGATGAGCTGCTGCTGTCGCGCGCTCGGTGGGCGGGGAGCGTCGCGGCCGTCGGCGAGCACGCGGAAGCCGCCGAGCAGCTCGACGCGGAGAGCAGGCGGACCAGCCACCTCACAAGCTTACTCCGTCCGCAGGGCCACCAGCGGATCGACTCGCGACGCTTTCTGTGCCGGGAAAAAACAGGCCGCCACGCCAACGATGGCCATCAAGACGATGACACCGGCGAGCGTGAGCGGATCGTGTGGCGACACGCCGGTCAGCTGCGACGCGATGAATCGCGTCGCGCCGAAACTGGCGAGCAGTCCGACGGCGGCGCCAATCGCTATCAGCTTCAGCCCCATCAACGACACCATCCGCAGCACGTCGCGACGGCCCGCGCCGAGCGCCATGCGGATGCCGATCTCGCGGGTCTGGCGCGCGACGGTGTAGGCAATCACGCTGTACACGCCGATCGCGACGAGCACGAGCCCGACGGACGCGAACACGCTGAGCAGCACGAGGCTGAACCGGGGCTCCGCGTACGAAAACTGCCTGAGATAGCCGTTCAGCGTGCCCGTGAGGGTAATCGCCACGCCGCGATCGACGGCCCAGATTTCGCGCCGCACGGCAGCCAGCAGCGCTTCCGGATCGCTTTGCGTTCTCACGAGAATCCCACGCTCGAACGCGCCGGTGACCGTGTACGGGATGAACGCCTCCGGACGAATCGGATCGATGATGCCGCTGTTCCTGGCATCGGCGATGACGCCGATGACCTCGAAGGAAGGAGTCTCGATGGCGTTTCCGTCCTGGAGCTTCTGCATCATCTTCAGGACGATCTGCCGTCCAATCGGATTCTCGCCGGCGAAATATTTATTGGCGAACGTCTGGTTGATGACGGCCACCTTCCGCGCGCTGCTGACCTCGGCCGCCGACAGCGTGCGCCCGCGCAGAATTTTCAGCCCGAGCGTTCTGAAGTACCCGTCGCTGCAGAGCTGGTAGATCGCCTCCCATCGCTCTGTGTGCGTCTTGCCGGGAATATCGATATCGGTGCCGATGCCGCCGTACGGCGGAAGCGTGGACGTCTCGGTCGCCGCCACGACGCCCGGCAGCGCATGAAGGCGCGGCAGCAGCGCCTCGAAAAACTGCTGCTTGGCCGCCGCCGTCTTGTATTGATCGCGGGGCAGCGGCAGACGTGCGACCAGGATGTTGTTCGGATCGAGCCCCAGATCGACCGACTGGAGCTTCACGAAGTTCCGGATCAGCAGGCCCGCGCCCGCAAGCAGCACCAGCGACAACGCGACTTCGCACACGACCAGCGCGCTTCGCAGCTTGCCGCGCCGGAAGCCACCGACGACGCCGCGGCCCGAATCCTTGAGCGGCTCGGCCATGTTCTTCTTGGCCGTTTGCAGCGCCGGCACCAACCCGAAGACGATGGCCGTGAACACGGCCACGCCGAGGCTGAACGCCAGCACGGGAATGTTCATGCGGACGACGGCCTCGGACGGAAACAGGCCCTGTGGCATCAGGCCTTTGACCGCCTCGATGCTCATATAGGCGAACGCACATCCGAGCGCCGCGCCACCGACGGCAAGCATGAGGCTTTCGATGAGCAACTGGCGAATCAGCAGCCAGCGGCCGGCGCCGAGCGATGTCCGAATCGCCATTTCCTTCTCGCGCGCGGCCGCGCGGGCCAGCAGCATGTTGGCAACATTGGTGCACGCAATCAGCAGCAGCACGCCAACCGCCGCAAACAACGTATAGAGCGTCGTCCGGAACTGTCGGACGAGGCCGTCGAGCCAGCTCACGACATGCACGGTGAACTTCGGCGGGTAGTTGTCGGGGTAGAGCTTCGCGATGCGGCGGGCCACGAGATCCATCTCCGCCGTGGCGCGCTCGAAAGAGATGCCCCGCTTCAACTTCGCCTGGAACACGATGTAGCGGCGCTTTTGCTGCGGATCGGCGCGATCGAGCGTCAACGGCTTCCAGAGGTCGGCGGCCTGCTTGGTAAAACGCGGGGGCATCACGCCGATGCAGGTCGTGGGCACGCCGTTGATCACAAACGTCCGGCCGACCACGCCGGGATCCTGGCTGTACTGCGCGATCCACATCTTCTGGGACATCACGAAGACGGGGGGTGCGCCAGGCGCGGCGTCCTCGTCGATGATGGCCCGGCCAAGCTGCGGCGGCACGCCGAGAAACCGGAACGTGTTCGGCGTGACGAGGCCGGCGGCAAACTGGAACGTCCCGTCCTTAGTGGTCAGCAGGGCATCTTCGAACCCGCCGCCGATGACGTCTTCGAAAACCTGGCTCTGCTCCCGGTAATCGAGAAACTCCGGCACCTGAAAGGCCGTGCGACCGTTGGGCTCGCTCCGGCTGGAGTCCCGAATCTGGACGTACGCGATTCGCTCGACGTCCGCATAGGGGGCCGGATCGAGGAGAACATTCTGAATGACGCTGAAAATCGCCGCCGCGCTGCCAATACCAAGGCCAAGCGTGAGGATGGCCACCAGCGTGAAGCCCGGCCGGGACACCAGCCCGCGGAAACTATAACGGACGTCCAGCCACACGTTTTGGAGCATGCTCGCCTCTTAGACGACACGAATCCCTGGAAGGTTGGCTACTCCTAATACGTGAGGACCCTGGGCAAGGTTGCCGCCATGCGATATTTCTTCTTCCCGTTAGAGGCTGCTGCGGCGGTTTTTCCTTCGACGCCATCTATGTCGGCGCGCGGATGTACAGCCGGGAACCGGTCGACGATTCAGGCGCCGCTCGGACGCCGCGACAACCTCGGCGCGCAGGCCGAACACTTCTTCGTCTCGCTCGACACGTATCACGACCGCCGCACGGCCTACACCTTCGGCGTCAGCGCCTCGGGCGTGCGCATCGATCGCTATCATCCGCGCGACGATGAGGAAAGCGCCGACGCGGGCTTCGATCCCGTCTGGGAAGCGAAGACGGCGATCGACGAGCAGGGCTGGACCGCCGAGTTGTGGATCCCGTTCGCGCAGCTCCGGTTCATCGACACAGCCGATCAGATCTGGGGGCTGAACATCGGACGCTTCACGCCGACGCTCGAAGAAGAAGACTACTGGGTCGCTCATCCCGCGCACCGAGCGCGCGTGGGCGTCGCGCTTCGGCGTGCTGCACGGCATCCGCGACGTGCGGCCGAGCCGCCGCATCGAGCTGCTCCCCGTCGTCGTCGGCTCGTCGACGCTCAACGCCGAACCGCGATCGCAGCGAACCCGTTCGACGACGGGCAGAATCTGCTCGGGCGCGTCGGCGCCGATTTCAAGATGGGGCTCGGGCCCGAGCCTGACGCTCGACGCGACCTTCAATCCGGATTTCGGACAGGTCGAAGCCGATCCCGCGGAAGTCAACCTGTCGGCGTTCGCCACGCGATTTCCCGAGCGGCGGCCGTTCTTCACTCGAGGGCGCGCGGCTGCTGACGACGCCGAACCAGTCGAAATTCTTCTACTCGCGGCGCATCGGCGCGCGGCCCGTCGGACCGGCGCGCGGGTGACTTACGTCGACTATCCGGATGCCGCGACGATCCTCGCGGCCGGGAAGATCACCGGCCGGCTGCCGTCGCGCACCTCCATCGGCGTGCTCGCCGCGGTGACCGGCGATGAGTTCGCGCGAATCGCCGACCTGCGGCGGGATCGTCAATCACGAGAATCCGCGGTCGCTCCGCAAGCGATCGCCTACGGCGTCGGCCGTGTGCAGCAGGAATTCGGCCGCCTCGGATCGACCGTCAGCGCGCAGGTCTCGACGCTGCACCGCGATGTCGAGGCCGGCGATCCGCTCGGCCGATCTGCTCGCGCGCAACGCCGCTCACCTTACGGCGCCGACACGCTGCTGCGCTTCAAGAACGGCGAATACGAGTTCATGTGGGCGGGCCTCGGCACCTTCGTCACCGGCGACGCCGAAGGCGATCGAAGCCATCCAGCGCGCGCCCGAGCACTACATGCAGCGGCCCGACAAGGACTACGGCCTGCTCGACCCGACGCGGACGTCGCTCTCCGGGCTACTCGCAGACGATGAGCTTCAACCGCATCAGCGGGACGGCACTGGCTGTTCGGCGTCTCGTCGATTTACGACAGCGTGGCGTTCGAGGCGAATCAGATCGGCCAGATGAACGGCGCCGACGGCATCCAGCCGACCGTGAACGTCACGTATCGCGAGACGCGGCCCGGCCGCGTCTTTCGCAACTATTCGATTCGCGTGAGCCAGCAGAACGAATGGAATCACGGCTGGAATCGCCAGACCGGCACGCGTCGGCTCCACGGTCAACGTGACGTGGCTGAACTTCTGGACCTCGTCGCGTCTCGGTGAGCCGGCTGTTTCGCACGAAGACGCGAAGCTCACGCGCGGCGGACCGCTGATGGGGACGCCGCAGCGGCTGGACCATGAACGCGAATCATCGGGAACAGCGCCGGCGTCGCAGACGCGATGGACCGCGATCGGCGTCCGCCACGCGAGAACGAGCTTGGCGGCATCATGCGCCGCGCCAGCGGAACGTTTTCGTTCCGGCCCGGCCCGCGATGGCAGCTCTCGGTTGCGCCGTCCTACGAGCGCGCTGATCGACGCTCAACAGTACGTGTCGACGCTCGAGCGGCGGGCAGGCCGGAAACGTACGGCAGCCGCTACGTCTTCGCGTACATCGAGCGCAGCACGTTCTCCACCGAGTTCCGCATGGGCTTCACGCTGAAGCCCGATCTGAACCTCGACGTCTACGCCGAGCCGTTTGCGTCTTCGGGCCATGCTTTCTCGACGTGAAATCGTTCTCGTCGGCGGCTGACTGGCGGTCTCTCGGGGATCGTCACGATCGGGTGGCACACGCAACCGCGTCACAGCCCGGCACACCGGTGAACTTTGATGTGCCGCCAAACGCCACCGACTGCGCCGTGCACGTGTACGAGCCGACGCGCTTTCCGTACTGGGAAGGACGCAGCTACACGCCGGAGCCCGCAACCCTGGACGAGCTTCGGCAGGTGTTGCGAACGCTCAAGCTCGAGCGCGTCGTCGTGGTGCAGGCGACGTCGTACGGCACCGACAACGCGTGCGTCGTCGCCAGCCTGCGCGCGCTCGGCGCACGCGCGCGCGGCGTCGCGATTATCGACGAGAAGACGCCGGAATCGTCGTTCGACGAGATGCACGAAGCGGGCGTTCGCAGCGTCCGGCTTACGCTCAACAATCTCGCGGCGTCCGATCCGGCGGCCGCGCGGCAACGCTTGAACATGACCGTCGAGCGGCTGAAGACCAGAAGAACTGGAGCCTGCAGCTCTCCGACCAACACCGTCACGTCACGAGATCCTTCGCGACGAGCTGATGGCGCTGCCCGTCACACTGGTCGTGGATCATTTCGGTCAGGTGCAGGCCGCTGATGGCGTCGGACAGCGCGGGTTCGCCACGATTCTTGCGCTGCTGAAATCCGGCAAAGCGTTCGTGAAAATTTCGAACCCCAACAGCATTTCCAAACAGCCGGACCTGTCCGACGTCGGCCAGTTCGCCAGGGCCCTTGTCGCCGCCAACCCGCGGCAAGTCGTCTGGGGTTCGGCATGGCCGCATCCGACCGCCGGCGCCGCACGCAAGCCGACCGATCTCTCACCTCATCAGCAGATCGACGATGGACGCAACATGAACATGCTCCCCGTGTGGGTGCCGGACGCAGCCACGCGGAAGATGATCCTGGTCGATAACGCGGGACGGTTGTACGGGTTCTAGCGGGTTCGTGAGGTTCGCGCAGTCATCGCTGAACGCGCTCGTGAGTTCATGACAGTTCGCGCAGGTCAACAGCTCAACGCGCCCGATGATCTGACCATGAAACAGAGGCCTTAGCCGGACCTTGAGGGTGCAATGCCAATATACGAATACGAATGCCGCGGCTGCGGAAACCGCTTCGAGAAAATCGTTTTCGGCTCGACCGAGCCGGCCTGTCCCTCGTGCAACAGCGCCGACCTCGAGCGCCTGCTTTCGACCTTTGCCGTGTCTTCCTCTTCTTCCAGCACACGAGCGACCGACTCTCCCGGCGCGTGCGGCACCTGCGGGGATCCGAGGGGACCGGGATCGTGTTCAATCAACTAGGCAGATGAACCGCCTTCGCGCCGTCGCCCTGATTGTGCTGCTCGAGTGGCTGCACGCGTGCGCAGCCGCCGGCTCCACAAGCGCCACCTGCGCCGGCACTCGACGTCGTCGAGCTCGCCGCCACCGACGCACGCGACCGTATGGCCGCCGGCACGCTGACGTCGCACCAGCTGACGCAGGCGTATCTCGATCGCATCGCGAAGATCGATGATGCCGGCCCGACGCTGGGCGCCGTCATCGAGACAAATCCAACCGCCATCGCCGACGCCGATGCGCTCGACGCCGAGCGCAAGGCCGGCAAGACGCGCGGGCCGCTGCACGGGATTCCGGTCCTCCTCAAGGACAACATCGACGCGTCCGGGATGGTGAACTCCGCCGGCTCGCTCGCGCTTGCGGAGAACCGTCCGAAACAGGATGCGTTCATCGTCGCGCGGCTGCGCGCGGCGGGCGCCGTCATCCTCGGCAAAACAAACCTGAGCGAGTGGGCCAACTTCCGTTCGACACGCTCGACGTCGGGCTGGAGCTCGCGGGGCGGACAGACGAAAAACCCTTACGTCCTCGATCGCAATCCCTGCGGCTCGAGCTCGGGCACCGGCGCGGCGATCGCGGCGAGCCTGGCCGCAATCGGCGTCGGCACCGAGACCGATGGCAGCATCATCTGCCCCTCAGCGGTGGCCGGGCTCGTGGGCCTGAAGCCAACGGTGGGTCTCGTCAGCCGCCGCGGCATCATTCCTATTTCGATCTCGCAGGACACGGCCGGTCCGATGGCGCGCAGCGTGAGCGATGTCGCGCTGTTCATGAACGCGCTCGCGGGCGTGGACGATCAGGACCCTGCGGGACCTGCGGCGCAGGGTCATATTCCCGCCGATTACACAGCCTTCTTGAAGGCCGGCGCGCTGAAAGGCAAACGATTCGGCGTGCTCCGTCAGGCGATGGGGTTCCATCCGGCGTCGGACGAAGGCGTCGCCAGGGCGATCGACACGATCAAAGCCGCGGGCGCCGAGGTCATCGACGTGAAGTTCGGCGCATACAACGCGTGGGATGACCCCGAGCTCGAAGTCACTGCTCTACGAATTCAAGGACGGCCTGAATCAGTACTTGAAAACCAGCGGGTCGCCGCATGCGTCGCTCGAGGCGTTGATCGCGTTCAACAAGAGCCACGCCACGACGGTGATGCCTTTTTTCGGACAGGAGCTGTTCGAGCGGGCGCAGGCGAAGGGGCCGCTCACCGACGCGGCGTACAAGAAAGTCCGCGACGACGCGCGCAGGCTGGCCGGGAAGGAAGGGCTGCTGGCCGCGCTCGACCGCGACAGGCTCGACGGCATCATCGCGCCAAGCGTATCGCCGGCGTGGCCGACCGATCATGTGCTTGGCGATCGATTTCTGGGAGCAGGTTACGGCGTTGCCGCGGTCGCCGGTACACCGAGCATCACCGTGCCCATCGCCGAGGCGCAGGGGCTGCCGGTCGGTTTCACAATCATGGGGCGGGCGTACAGCGAACCCGATCTGATTGCGTTCGCGTACGCGATCGAGCAAGCGACGAAAGCCCGCAAGCCGCCACAGTTTCAGCCAACCATCCCGTAGCGAAAACGGATCCGGGATCCTTTTCTTGCGGCGCGACCGCCACGGGTCTACACTTCAGCCCCACACCACCATCAAAGAAGGTGACTCGTGAATCGCATGACGCGCGGCGCCGCCGCGCTCGTTCTCGTCTTTACCGCCACGCTCGTCGCGCAGGACAAAGTCGTCTGGGAAGATCTGCCGGGCCGTTCTCCTCTCGAACAACAAGATCGAGCTGACGGTCGTGCCCGAAGGCGGCGCGATGGCTCAGATCGTCCTCAAGGACGACAAGGAGAAGATCAACCCGTTGTGGAACCCGTACGCGATCGCGCGCCAGGCGGGCGTCGCCCGCCCGACGAATTTCTATCGCGGCCATTTCGTCTGCGTTGACGGCTTCGGTCCGAGCTCGACGGAAGAACGCGACGCCGGCCTCAACATGCACGGCGAGGCCCACGCGAAACCGTGGGAGCTGCGATCGTTCCGCAAGGAGGGCAGCACGACCAGCGCGGCGTTCTCGGTGAACCTTCCCCTCGCGCAGGAGATCTTCACGCGCACCTTTCACGTCGTCGATGGAGAGAACATCGTCTGGATCGAGAGCGAGCTGACCAATCTGCTGGCGTTCGATCGACCGGTTTTCTGGGGCGAGCACGCGACCGTCAGCGCCCCGTTTCTCGAGCCCGGAAAAGTCGCGGTGGACATGCCGGTCTCGAAATCGAAGACGAAAGCGTATCAGCCGGCGCCGGTACGGCGGCTCCAGTCGTTTGTCGACTTCACGTGGCCGATGGCGCCCACACTCGACGGCAAGATGTTCGACGTCCGCACGGCGCCGATGACTCCCGGCACAACCGATCACACGACGTCGCTCTCGATCCCACGCGGCGTCTCGCGTTCGTCACGGCTTTGCATCTCGAGAAAAAGCTGATGATCGGCTGGGTGTTCCGGCGCGAGGAATATCCGTGGGTGCAGACGTGGCTCTCGTATCCGGGAGCCGAACAGAATGGCGCGCGGGCTCGAGTTCGCCACGCAGCCGTTCGATCTGACGCGCGCCGAAGTGCTGGCCAGCGGGCCGCTCTTCGACTCGCCCGTGTTCCGCATCGCGCGCGCGAAGTCGAAGATCGGCTCGAGCTTCCTGATGTTCTACACGGCCGTTCCCGACGGCTTTCAGAAGGTCGACGACGTGCAGCTTGCGGGCGGCAAGCTCGTCATCGAGGATCGGACGGCAAAGAAAGTGATTACGCTGGCGGCTTCGCGTCAGCTCTAGTTTGTCTGCTATCATATTGATTTAATTCAAGTTAGGTTATTCAGGCCAAGACGTTGGTATACCAACAAGTACTAGATGTATGCTTCCGCGTCATCCCAACCCCCCAGGTACGCCTGTCGTTACCCGACGACCGTCATGTCGTGGTGCGCATCGTGGCCGCTGCACTCGGGTTTCGTGTGCTTTCCGCGATCATCGCGCTGCTCGTCAACCTGTCGTTCCCGCTTCAACAGCACGAGCAGTTCACGGTTTTTGAATCGACCAGCCCGTTCTGGGACACGTTCGCGCGGTACGACTCCGGCTGGTATTACCAGATCGCAACCAACGGTTACACCTTCGTACCGGGCGGGCCGTCGGCGGGTATCGGAAAGCCCGGCAAGATTGCGTTCTTCCCGCTCTATCCGGTGTCGATGCAGTACACCGGACGTTTGTTCGGAACCGCAAGGTCCGACGTCTATCTCGGCGGCATCCTCGTATCGTGGATATCTTTCATCGCGGCGTCGGTCGCGCTGTTCTTCCTCGCACGCCTCGATCTGAATCGCCGCCAGGCGGAGCGGGCCGTTCTCCTGACCGCCATTTTTCCGTTCAGCTTCTTTTTCGGGATGGTCTATACAGAAGCGCTGTTTCTGCTGCTCACCGTGCTGAGCTTCTACGGGTTCCGGACACGACACTGGATCCTGGGCGGGCTGGCCGGAGCGCTGGCGACGGCGACACGGGTGAACGGCATCCTGATGTTGCCGGTGCTGGCGTGGATTGCGTATCGCACGGCGCAGCCGACCGCACGCGATCGCCTGCTCGCGGCGGCAGGGCTTCTGCTGGTAGCCGGTGGCGTCAGCGCGTACTCGCTCTACGTCTATCACCTGAGCGGCAACCCGTTCGAATGGGCGATGACGATTCAGCGGTGGGACTACCACGTCGGAGGCGCGCCGTGGACGGCGCCGCTGCGGCTGATGCGCGAGCTCGTGACGCATCCGTATCAGTATCTTTTGAGCAACCCGATGGCGCGCTACGACACGCTGTACGGGCTCACGGCGTATCGGGTTTCTCGTTCTCACGCCGCTGGTGTGGCTGAAGCTTGGCGGGCCCTATGGCCTGTTCATGCTGATGAACTTGCTGCTGCCGCTTTCGTCGGGCGTCTTCGAGGGCATCGGCCGGTACTGCTCGGTGCTGTTTCCGGGGTTCATCTATCTGGCGACGATCCGCTCGCAGGCCTTCGCCACCGGCGTCATCGTCTTCTTCGCGCTGTTCTACACGCTGGGGCTCGCGCTCTTCACGAGCATCCACCCGATCTTCTAAATCGCATCGCATAAACTAGCCGCGTGAGTTGGATGCTGTTCGCCGGCGTCACGGCCGTCATGACCGCGTCGGCGATTCTTCAGGGCGCCGTCGGGTTCGGTCTCGGGCTGATCGCGATTCCCTTTCTCATCTACCTCGATCTCCGCTTCGTTCCCGGACCGCTGCTGGTTGCCGCGCTGACGCTGCACATGCTCGTCCTGCGGCGCGATCGCAGCGGCGTCGATTCGTCGGGACTGACGATGCTGCTCAGCGGACGCGTCGCTCGGCACCATTCCCGCGGCACTGCTGCTGGCGTCGCTGCCGCTCGAAAGCATGCGCCTGCTCCTGGCGGCGTGTGGTGCTGGCGGGAGCGGTCATGGGCGTCTTCCATTCGGGCGGCCATCCAACCCGGCAGGTGCTGTTCGCGGCGGGCGCCGCATCCGGATTCATGGCAACCACCGCGGGACTCGGCGGACCTCCGGTCGCGCTCGTCTACCAGCGCGAAACAGGCTTGCGCCTGCGCGGCACGCTTGCCGCCTACTTCATCGTCGGAACGGTCATCTCGCTGCTGGCGTTGGCGTGGGCGGGGCGCTTCTCGAGAGAAGAAGTTCGCCTGTCATCTCTGCTGATTCCCGGAACCGTCCTCGGCTACTTCATGTCGCGGCCCGCGGCGGCATATCTCGACGCGGGCTACACGCGCACGGCGGTCCTCGCCGTGTCGATGCTCGCTGCCATCAGCGTGATCGCAACGGCGTTGATGTAGGGCCGCTAGTTCGCCGCGCTGGCCGGATTGCGCGGCGGAACGCGCGACGACACGTACGAGGCAATCGCCACCAGATCTTCGCGTGTTCAGATTCGCGATCGCCATCTTCATCAACTGCACAGACGCGCCGTTGCGCGCGCCCTGCTGGATGTCCCACATCTGGCGCGCGATGTAGCTGGGCGAGCGGCCCGCGAGCGGCGGCACGTCGGCCACGCCCATCAAATCGAGGCCGTGGCAGGTGACGCACGGCGTCGTCTTCCCCTGCACGATCTGGTTGCCGACGATGCGCATGCCCCCCGTGGTGACGAGATCCTTCCCCTTCTCGATGCTGCCGGGCGGAACGTACGCGACGAATCCCGACCGCGGATTACGAAGCGTCTCGGCCTGTTCCATGTCCTCGGGCACTTCGATGATGCGCCCGTCGATCGGCTCGACCCGATCGTGATTCGGCGCGAGGTACAGATTGCCGACGATTCGAGTCTTCGGCACCTTGTCGGTTTCGACCACGCGAATCCACGGCGTCCAGCGGATGGCGGCGAAATAATCGGCCGACTGTTTCATCTCTTCGTCGGTCATCGCCTTGGCGAGGTCAATCATCGTGACGGTGTTCGGCTTGCGCGGATCGGCCGATTGCCGCAGGCCGTTGCGAAAATCCTGGAGCTGGCGCATGAAGTACGCCACCGGCAGCCCGGCGGGCGGCGCGTTCTCCGGCCGACCCTTGCCGTTGGGCAGATGACACGATCCGCAGCCGCGCGCCGTGTTGCCGGTACCAGCAGCCGGACCGTTCTTGATGATCGGCGGCATCGGCGACGGATGATCCTGCGGGAACCAGTCGATCACGTTGTGGCCGTCGCGGACGTCGACCAGCGAGTAGGTGGCGCGGCTCCCCTTTGCCTGGCGCGCTTTGGTCTGCTCGGCCGGATCTTCGTTGGGCCGGAGGTTTCGCGTCGGCGCCGCCTGCGGCGGCGCTTTGTCGTCGGCTTTCGCGGGCGTCTCGAACCCGTACGCCCAGAGCGGCGCGCGCTCGTATGGAATTGAAGGTGGCTTCGGCTGCGTCACGGGCGCGGTCGCAACCGCTGCGGGCGGCGCGACCGGCCGGCGCGCGTCGTAGTACCGCTGGAATGCGGCGCCGAGCACAAAGAACACAATCGCGACCGACGCGGTGCCGAGGTATCGCTTCACAGTGCCTCCGTGCCGCGTATTTTATCGGTTTGGCGTAATCCGGTACGCACACCTTCGATCGCCCGACAAAATGTGCTCTGCCCGTTCCACCGTGACCCCCGGCCCCAACGCCGAACGGAACAGGTCGAGCTCGGTCGCGCAGAACCCCTGGCACGCCGTGGCGGCCGCGCAGATCGGGCAGTGGTTCTCGATGAAAAGAAAGCCGCTGCCGTCGCGCTTGACCTCGGCCATATAGCCTTCCTCGGCGCGCACCTGCGCCAGGATGCTGGACCTTTTTCGACAGCGGCGCCGAGGGCGGAATCCGGGCCGCGTAGTCGGCGCGCTGCCGCCGAAGCCGGGCATCGAGCAGGCGGGACATCGCGTCGGGCCCGAACGCATCCTGCACGGAGGTCATCAACGCCGCATTCAGCTCGGCATATGCGTCCGGAAACAACCGGTCTGCCTCGCGCGTCAGGTGCCAGTGCTTGGCCGGGCGGCCGAGCGGAACAGGCCGTTCCTGGGCGGCGACCAGCTTCTCCTCCTGGAGCGCATACAGGTGCTGGCGCACGGCCATCGGCGTCACCTTCAGACGTGCCGCCAGGGCCGCCGAATCCAGGGGCCCTTCGGTTTTCAGGAGCTTCACGATGCGGCGCCGGGTGGTGGCCTCCCCGGCGCGGGCTGTACGAGGCATGCCTATTTCTAAAGTACTTGCTTTACAAAGTCAACCTGCCGGGCGTAGACTCACCATTAGTAAAGGAGATGCTTTAGAAACTATGGCTCTCGAAACCCTTTCCGGATTGCGCGTCGCCATTACCGGCGGCACGTCGGGGCTGGGGCTGGCGCTCCTCGATCTGTTCCACGCGCACGGGGCGCGCGTGGCGTTCGTCGCGCGCGGCCGCGAGCGTGTCGACGAGGTGGGCCGCACCCATCCCGGCACGCACGGCATCGTCGGCGACGTCTCGTCAAAGGACGACATCTATCCGATGGCGCTGCAGATTCTCGGCGAGCTCGGCGGTCTCGACGTCCTCATCAACAACGCCTCGGATCTCGGACCGGTTCCGCTCGCACTGCTCGGCGACACCGAGTGCGAAGATCTCGAGCGCGCCGTCGTCACCAACGTGATTGGCCCGTTTCGACTTACAAAGGCTGTCCTCGGCGCGCTGGCTGCCTCGGCACGCGAAGGGCGTGCGCCGGTGGTCGTCAACATTTCGAGCGATGCCGCGATCAACGCCTACCCCGCGTGGGGCGCATACGGCGCCAGCAAAGCGGCGTTGCGCCATCTCACCGCGATCTGGGACGCCGAGATGGCTGCCGAGGGAATCCGGTTCCTCTCGATCGATCCTGGCGACATGGATACGCCGATGCACGCGGCGGCCGTGCCTGACGCCGATCCCTCGACGCTGAAACCACCCGCTGTCGCCGCACGCGAGATTATCGACGCGATTATGGCCGTTCCGCAGCCCTTCCAGACGATGGACGATCGACGATGACCGCGAAGCTCCTCGTCATCGACGCGCACGACGGTTTGCGCCACATCGCACGCGAGACGCTCCCCGAGGTGCTGCAGCCCGGCGATCTCGTCGTGGCCAACGACGCCGCGACGCTGCCGGCCAGCCTGCACGGGACGCACGTCGCCAGCGGCAAGCCGATTGAAGTCCGGCTCGCGGCGCGCCGGACGCTGTCGCCAGACGTTGCCGACTTTGCCGCGATCGTTTTCGGCGCAGGCGACTTCCACACGCGCACAGAGGATCGGCCGCCACCTCCGTCGCTTGCTGTGCACGATCGACTCGCACTCGGTCCACTATCGGCAACGGTTACCGGGCTGCTGGGACATCCG
The DNA here is from genome assembly GCA_963850725.1 of Vicinamibacterales bacterium. Taxonomy (GTDB): domain Bacteria; phylum Acidobacteriota; class Vicinamibacteria; order Vicinamibacterales; family JAMQPK01; genus JAMQPK01. The sequence continues at coordinate 252,747 of CAWKMQ010000004.1, read as the reverse complement.
CGGCTGGTCGCGCTCCACTTCGACGGGTCTGCCGACGACATCTGGGCGGGGATCGCGCGTCACGGCCGGCCCATTCAGTACGCGCATGTGGCGACACCGCTTCTTCTCTGGGACGTCTGGACGCCGATTGCGAGCCCACCTGTCGCGTTCGAGCCACCGTCGGCGGGTTTCGCGCTCGACTGGCGCACCATCGCGGCCATGCGATCGCGTGGCGTCAACTTCGCGACGATCACGCATGCCGCGGGGATTTCATCGACGGGCGATCCAGAGCTCGACCGGCGGCTGCCGTTCGACGAGCCCTACGACATTCCGGCATCGACCGCGCGGGCCATCGCCAGCACGCGCGCGAGCGGCGGCAGAATCGTCGCCATCGGCACGACGGTCGTGCGTGCGCTCGAGCACGCAAGCACGAAGATCACGAAGACACGGACACACGATCAAGACAAGATCACGAAGACCGGACGCCACGAGTGGATTGTTCGTGCGGGACCCGGCGTCGCGACGCAACGCATCGGACCGGGCACTCGGCTCCGCGTCGTCGATGCGATTCTCACCGGCGTCCACGAGCGGGGCACGAGCCACTATGAGCTCCTGCGCGCGTTCGCCGATGACGAAACGCTCGTCGCGGTCGATCAGGAGATCGACGTCCATGGATATCGACACCACGAATTTGGAGACTCGCTCCTGGTATTCCCCGCCGATCCTGTCGGTCGCGCCTCAGAAATGTAACGGAGGCATCGGGTTCGCTGCGAAATCCGGCGGCTTTCCCCCGGGCATGGCGCTTGCGATGGACCTTCGTCTTGAGCCGGGTATCTGCACTTGTACTCCTTCGCGCTGTTGCTCGTCGCAGCCGACGTGACTGCACAGGACACCTCGGAGCGGCCGGAAGGTGTCATCTGCCGCGAGCCCGAATGCGATCTCACGTTAAAACACGCCTGCCTTGCATCTGCTCGACCCGCCGCTCTTCAGCAATCGTGCCATTCGACGTCTGGCTGCATGCAAACCTGCAGGGATATCGATGGGCGGGACCCGGCGAATCGTTTGCGTTCTGGGAACTGACATATTGCGACAGCGCTTCGAGTGCGTTTCCGCTCGCGGGGGGCCCCGATCTCTGTGTCGAAGTCAGCGTTCCAGTCGTGGGCGACCGGCAGACTGCATGTGCTGGTTCGCGTGGGCGAAGTCGACACGCATAGCGCGATGCCCCGCTGGCGTGACATTCTTCCCGAAGTGCGCGACATCTACATCAATCGCCTGCAGGAGCACGCCGCGATCGATTCCCTCGATGTTCCTTCCCTTTCCGCAATCCACGCGCGCCTCGTGGTGCGATTCGACGATTGGCCGACCGTCGATCTCAAGACGACTGTGAACTGGACGGCGCTGACGCCGGGCACGACCGCGCGTTTCACGATTACGGTTGCCAACGTCGGACGCCGCGACCTGGATCGCGCTCTCGTGAACATCTACATTGCCATTCCGGTGAACAACGAGGACCTCAAGGAGCTTCGGCGCGATTGGTGGCCCCGTATCCCCGCCGGTAAGGCTGTCAGCTTCGAAATGTCGGCGCAGATTGGTCGCGGCGACGTTTCGATCATGGTCGAGGCCGCCGCGAAGAGCGCCAAGCGCGTGCGTGAGGTAAACAGCGAAGACAACGGGTTCGTAACCTGGACCCCGTTCACCCCATGAGAGTCGAGTAGAATACCGGCCTCGTGAGCCCTTCCAAACCGTCTGAATATCTTTCTTCCCTCTTCTCTCTCGCCGGCAAAGTCGCGGTCGTCATCGGCGGCACGGGCGAACTGTGCGGGGCGATGGCCGAAGGGCTTGCGGGCGCGGGCGCCGAAGTCGTGCTCGTCGGCCGCAACCAGGACAAAGCCAACGCGCGGCTCGGCAGAATCGAGGCGACCGGCGGCCACGCCTGGTTTCACGCCGCGGAAGCGACGCAGCAAATCCGAGCTGGAATCGCTTGCTCGCCGCGGTGCTCCAGCGCAGCGGCCGGGTGGATATCGCTCGTCAACGGCGCCGGCATCAACTCGGCCACACCGTTTTTCGACATCGCCGAAGAAGAGTTCGATCGCATCGTCCGCGTCAATCTCAAGGGCGTCGTTCTTCGGCTGCCAGGTGTTCGGCAAGCATCTCGTCGAGGCCGGGCACGGCGGCTCGATCATCAACATCGGATCGATGTCGGGGCTCATGCCGTTGTCACGCGTGTTCACCTACTCCGCGACGAAGAGCGCCGTCCACAACCTGTCGCTCAACCTGGCGCGCGAATGGGCGCCGCACCGCGTGCGCGTCAACGTGCTCGTGCCGGGATTCTTTCCGGCCGAGCAGAATCGCAAGATTCTTCAGCCGGAGCGCATCGCGAAAATCATGGCGCACACGCCGATGAATCGTTTCGGCGAAGCGCGCGAGCTGATCGGCGCGACGCTGCTGCTGGCCAGCGACAACGCCGGCTCGTTCATCACCGGCGAAGAGCTCATCGTCGACGGCGGATTCCACGCGATGGCCCTGTAATGCGCCGCATCAACCGGTTTCTGCTCGACAACGACATCCGTGTCGCCCGCAACCCCTGCATCAGTCCCGATTTCTGTCTCGACTGGCCGCGCTCTGCGCGCGAAGCTGAAGGCGGACGCATCCGCGACACGTGCTGGCCAAAGAGCCGCTTCGAAACCGCAGCCGGCACCTGGACGCTCGTCGAAGACGAGCGCGACGGGCGACTGCGCGTGGCGGCTGCAGCACGAGATCGGCGAAGCCGCCTGACGGCGTCGCTCGAGGAAGGCGTCGCGCTTGCGGACGGCGCCGTCGGTGTTCCCGGCGACGTGGGACAACCTGCTCCGGCTGAAGAACGCGGTGCAGGAGCACGATCGCCGGCTCGACGATCTTTCCGACCGCCGAGCGCCAATCTCGGACGCGGCACGCTCGGCATCGGCGCGCGCTTCACGACGCTGCACTGGCCCGCGGTCGAATGGGCGATGAGCGCGCTCGATCTCGGCGTGACGGCGAACCAGAACAGCATCCCGCGCGAGCTGGTCTACGACGTCGATGCGATGCTCGACAGGCCGGCTCGATACGGTGCCGTTTCCGTTCATCGGCACGAGCGTGCCCGAAGGGCATCAGGGCCAGAGCGTCGAAGGCATGAGCCACGGCTGCGTGCTGTCGAAGCTGAAGACCGGATTTCATCGGCGCCGCATCGCGTGGAGCTTCAACGCCGACCATCAGCCGATCGGCGGCAAGTTCGACGCGCGCGAAGACGCGCTGGTCCGTGGCTGCCTGCTCGCGAGCTACATCACGTTCGACCTGTCGCCGGAGCTCGCGCAGACGCAGGTGCCGGCTGACGCCGCGGTCGTGGGTGAAGGCGAACGTCCCGTCGGCATTCGTCGACCGGGTGCGCGCGCGCGTCGCGTCGGTGGGGCTCACCGTGAACGAAGCCGATTTCGCCAGGCTCCTGGCCTACGTCTGGCCGGCGCTGCGAGAAGATGAAGCGCCGCGACGACAAGTACCGCGCGGCGCGCGAGACGCCGCGTTCACGACGGAAGTCGGACGGCGTTACTTGCGCGAGCTGTCCATCGACGAGCTGCCGGGCCTGACGACACCGGAGACGACCGCGGCGATGCTGTCGCTGTGCGAGGCGCTCGGCATGCACATCAACTTCGTGGCGCCGGCATTCGGCTTTCAGAAGAACACGCCGTACCCGGACAACGCCGCGCTGCGCGCGCTCGATCGAGAAGCAGTGGGCCGTCTGCCGCGCGTTCGACGCGAGCATCGGTTTTCACTCGGGATCCGGAAAGTCGGCGGAGAACTACCAGGTGATGGGCGCGGTCACCGGCGGGCATCTCGAGATCAAGACGAGCGGCCGGTACACCTACGAGATGGGGCTCGCGCTCTCGACGTCGACGAATCCATCGGATGCCGCGCTGTGGCGCGACTGGTACCGCTTTACGCTCGACATGGCGATGGCGGGGGCGTTCAGCAACGATGCCACCGAGCAGAACATGGCGCGGACGTTCATCACGACATCGCTCGGCCGCGAGCGACGATCTTTCGATTCGCCGGCCGCGTGCCGGGCCGCGCTCGAGGCGCTGCCGCCGAGCCCGGACTACATGTTCTTCTTCGAATACAACTTCCTGTACGTGCTCGCGGCCGGCGGCCGTCCCGACAAGACCGCGCTCGGCGATCACTCGCCGGCCGGCTATGCGCAGCGCGCGCGCTTCTACGCCATCAGCCCCGAGGCGCGGCTCAACTATGCGAAAGCCGTCGCCGGCTACATCGTCTTTCTGGCGGAAAATACCGGGCTCGTTGACGCGCCCGCTGCGCGACGCACGCCAGCGCCTCGGCGGCTACACCTCGCTCGAAGACATGCTCGCGGAATCTGAGTCTAAAGGCGGTTTCAAAACTGCTCAGTGCGCCAGCCGCCGAGGGTGGCACAGGGCTTCAGCCCTGTCGATCGGGCGGCTGACGGACAGGACTAAAGTCCTGTGCCACATCACAGACAGTTTTTGAAACGGCTTCTAGGGCTGCGCGCGACCCAGCCGCACCTGCAGGCCGATCTGAAATGTGCGGCCGGGACCGAAATGGGTTCCGCTGAACGGATTGCCGAAGTTGTAGGCGAACTCGCTCGCCGGTGAGATTCAGGATCGACCGCGCGGACGCTGATCTCGTTGCCGCCCGCTCCGGAACACGCGCGCGCCGGCCATCACATCGAAGAGCTGCCGCGGCCGCACGCGGCCCGTTTCGAAATCCACCAGCTCGGCTGCCCGGCCGCTCCATCAGCTCGTCGAGCTCGTCCTCGTCGACTTCGAGCGGCGTGCCGCTTTCGTAGCGGCCGCCGAACGACGCCCAGAATCCCGACGGCGCGTGATCGTAGCTCAGCGCCGAACGCGCCGACGTGCCGCTGATCGTGGTCGGGCGTGAACGCCGTGCCGTCGGCGATCTCGATGACTTCGTCTTCGAGGAACAGCCCGCCCGTCACCGGACCGAACTGCACGACGCGCGCGTTGGTGTAGCTGAGATAGCCGGACGCGCCGCGGCGGCGCGGCAGCTCGAGCCGCACGTCCACGCCGTCGGCCTCGCCGCGCGCGATCGCATTGGGAACGATGATGGTCGTGCCGAAGAGCACGTTCGGATCGCTCGACGTTCTCGACGCGGCGGCGCCAGTACGACACGTCGAGCCGCACGCCGCGCGCGAACGTCTGATTCACGCCAAGCTCGGTCGCCCACTGCCGCTCGGGCTCGAGGTCTTCGCCGCCGCCGGTTTCGTCGACGAACGGCGACAGCTCGCGCGCCTCCTCCGACGATCCGAGCAGCAGATTTTCCGCCTGCGGCGGCTGAAAGAACCGGTCGACCGACGCCGCGAACGATCGTGCCGCTGTCCGGCAGGTGATACGCGGCGCCGAGCCGCGGACTCCATTGCGAGCGATTCGACGAGCATGCGCGCGCGATCGGCCCGGACGCCGAAATCGACCGTCAGGCCGCGACCGAACTGAATGGAATCCTGCACGTAGAACGCGAACAGCGTCGGGTTCGCGCGGCCGCCGAACACGAACGGATCGTCCTCGTCGTGCTCGAGCGCGCCCTCGCTCAAATCGGCTTCTTCGCCTTCGTCCTCGTCGGTCACGAAAAACGAGAAGTCTTCGTGCAGGCTCAAGCGCGCGGCTTCGACGCCGGCCTTCAGCACGTGCTTGCCGCGATGATGCGTCACGCTGCCGAGCACGCCGACGCGCCGCAGCGAGCGATCGGCGTTGATGTGCAGCGGCGTGTCGCGCTCGCTGCCGAGCAGCGCGGCCGAGCCCGACCGGTGATAGCCGGCGACCTGCGACACCGTATTCGCCGACCACGCGCGCTGCCACGACGCCGTCTGCCACGTCTGCAGATTCGTCTGCCGCTGATCCTGACCTGCCTCTTCCTGGTCTTCGTTGTGCGGCACGTCGAAGCTCGAGCGGCCGAACGCCGCCGACGATCGACAGCGTGTTCGACGGCGACGCGAGCCAGCTGAACTCGGCGGTCGCATTCGCGGCGTTGCCGCCGTTGTGCAGATTGTCCGGGTGCACGGGATCGAGAAAGCGATCCGACCGCTGCCCGGAGCACGCCGAGCGTCAGCGCCGTCGAGCGGCCCAGCGGGCCGCCGAACACCGACGACCCCTGGCGGGTCGCGTCGCTGCCGATCGTCGCCTGCATGTTGCCGAGCCACGAGTCGCTCTTGCTGGCTCGACGTCCTCACCTCGATGACGCCGCCCGACTTGAAGCCGAACTCGGGCGGCACATGGCCGACGAGGACGTTGACCGACTCGACCATTTCCGGATCGGGCGCGACGCCGTGCAGCGCTGTCCATCCGCTCGTACATCGGCACGCCGTCGACGACATACAGAAACCCGTCGTCCACGCCGCGCGCGTGCAGCAGGCCGTTGTCTTCGGTCGCCCATCCGGGCGTCGTCGCAATCGCATCCTGCAGTCCGCGGCTGCTGATGCGAATCGGCGCGCGCCGCACGGCATCGCCGGCGAGCGTGGTCCGCGTCGTGGTCGTGACGGGCTGACTCGTTCTCGGCCGTCACGTTCACCTGTTCGGCGAGCGCGGCCGACAGCTTCAGCTCGAGCGTGATCGGCAGCGCGTCGGCGACCGTCAGCGTCTGGACGACGGCCTCGAACGGCGGCGCTTCGGCCCTCAGCGAGTAGCTGCCGATCGCGACGTTGGTCATGCGGAACTCGCCGTTGATCGCGGTCACCGTCGTCGACGGCGTTGCCGAGCTGATCGAACAGCGTGATGTCGGCGCGTGGCAATCGACGACGCCGTTCGGTCCGACGAGCGATGCCGACGATCGTGCCCTGCTGAAGCTGAGCGTACGACGGGAGACGCAACGAGAACAGAGCCCGAGGACGATGGCTACGACACGTTTCATGGCGTAGCCATAGGATAGATGTCGAGTCTCAATCGACAGATCCCGCATTGATGGTCAGGCGACCATCAGTCGCCAATCGTCAGTCGCGAATGTGGCAATGCGGGCGCAGGCGTCCCGGCGCACGGCGGACCCCTTCCGCCTCGTAGCCACGCCCACAGCCACCGACGGCCGGAAGTCGTCGAGGAACGTGTAGACGACCGGCACGACCAGCAGCGACAGCAGCGTCGACGTAATCAGCCCGCCGATGACCGCGCGCGCCATCGGCGCGCGCATCTCGGCGCCCGCGCCAATCGCAAACGCCAGCGGCAGCATGCCGAAGATCATCGCGAGCGTCGTCATGACGATCGGCCGCAGACGCGTCGTGCCGGCCTGCAGCAGCGCCTGGTGGCGCGACATCCCTTCGCGCCGCGCCTGGTTCGTGAAGTCGACGAGCAGAATCGCGTTCTTCGTGACGAGCCCCATCAGCATGATGAGCCCGATCATGCTCATGATGTTGAGCGTGTCGTGCGTGAAGTACAGCATCACCGCCACGCCGACGAGCGACAGCGGCAGCGACAGCATGATCGCCAGCGGATGCGTGAACGATCCGAACTGCGACGCCAGGATCAGATAGATGAAGATGACCGCGAGCATCAGCGCCTGGAACATGTTCCTGAACATGATCTCCAGCTCTTCGGTGTCGCCGCCCGCGACGACGTCGTAGCCGGGAGGCAGGTTCAGCTTCGCCGCCGCGGCGTTGATGTCGTTCGACAGCTCCTGCAGCGGCCGTCCGTCGGTGTTCGCCGACACGCGCACTTCGCGCACGAGGTCGCGGCGGCGGATCGACGAGGGCCCGGTGCCCGGGATACACCGTCGCCATCTCGCTGAGCGGCTTCAGGATCTTGTCGCCGTTGTCGTCGTCTTTGTCGGTCGGCACCGTGAGCTGCGCGAGATCGTCGGCGTACCGCCGCTGATCGGCGCGCAGCCTGACGCGCACGTCGTGGTTGTCGCCGACGGAGTCCTGAATCGTCGTCGCCACGACGCCGACGACCCCCGCCTGCATCGTCGAGGCGATCATCGAGACGGGAATGCCGAGATCGCTCGCGCGCTGGCGATCGACGTTGACGCGCAGCTCGGGCTTCGACTTCTCGAGGCTGTTCTCGATGTCGGCGGTCGCCGGGAATCTGCGCGCATCGCCGTCGACCAGCTCGCGCGAGAGCCGATCGAGCTCGTCGATTTCCGGTCCCGCGCACGCTGATCTGAATCGGCTTCTGGCCGAACGCGCCGGCCTCGGTCAACCCGAACGTCAGGCCCGGCACCTGCTCGACCTTCTCGCGCGCCGCGCGCAGCACCTCGCTGAAGGTGCCGCCCGATATGCGGCTTCAGCTTCACGTAGATCGCGCCTTCGGTGACCGGACGGTACTGCGAGCCCGCCTCGCCGATCGTCGTGTAGGTGTATTCGACCGCCGGCAGCTCGCGCAGCTTCGCGACCACCTGCTGCGCGCGATCGGCCGTCTCTCGCAGCGTCGCGCCAGGCGTCGCCTTGATGGCGACCTGATACTCGCCGCGGTTGTAGTCGGGCATGAAGTCGCCGCCGAGCATCGCGAGGATCGGAAACGCGCTGACGAACGCGACGAGCGCGACGACCGACACGACCCAGCGATGGCGCAGCGACCAGTCGAGCGTGCGCTCGTACGATGCCGTGCAGGCTGTCGAACCGGCGGTTGAACGCCTGCAGCATCCGGCCGATCGAATCCGCGCTTGCGATGCTCTTCGACGTCCGGGTCGTACCAGCGCGACGACAGCATCGGGTCGAGCGTGAAGCTGACGAACAGCGACACGAGCACGGCCGCGGCGACGGTGATGCCGAACTCGTAGAAGAACTGGCCGACCATCCCGCCCATGAACGCGACCGGGATGAACACCGCGATGATCGTGAACGTCGTCGCCATGACGGCGAGCCCGATCTCCGCCGTGCCTTCGCGCGCCGCGTCGAGGTGGTCTTTGCCCTTCTGCATGTGGCGGACGATGTTCTCGCGGACGACGATCGCATCGTCGATGAGCATGCCGATCGCGAGCGACAGCCCCATCAGCGTCAGCACGTTCAGCGTGAAGCCGAACATGCGCATCGCGATGAACGCGGCGATGACCGAAATCGGCAGCGTGAGGCCGGTGATGACGGTCGAGCGCCACGAGTTGAGGAACAGGAACACGATGAAGACGGTCAGCAGGCCGCCGAGGACGAGCGTCACCTGCACGTCCTCGATCGACTCGCGGATGAACGTCGAGTCGTCGCGCACCATCTGCAGCGACACGCCGGGAGGCAGCTCGGGCTGCATCTTCGCGACGGCCTCGCGCACGCCGTCGGCGACGCCGACCGTGTTGGCGCCGGCCTGCTTCTGCACGTCGAGCGCGATGGCCGGCCGCTCGTTGACGAACGCGACGCTCGTCGGCTCTTCGACGCCGTCGATCACCTGCGCGACGTCGCGCACGAGAATCGTGCGGTTGCCGAGCTGCTTGACGGGAATGTCGCGCGATCTGCGCCGCCGACGTGCCGCGGGCCGCCACGCGCACCATCGCTTCGGTCGCGCCGCGATCGGCCGTGCCGACCGGCGCGTCGACGTTCTGCGTGCGCAGCGCATCGACGACCTGCACGAGCGAGAGGCCGTACGACTCGAGCCGCGTGCGATCGACGACGACCTGGATTTCGCGCTTCGCCTCGCCGACGAGGTTGACGGCGCCCACGCCCGGCACGTTCTCGAGCCGCCGCTTCACCAGCTTGTCGGCGATATCCGACACGGCGCGCGGCGTCAGCGTCGGTGCGTTGACCGCGACCGACACGATCGGCGTCGACGCCGGATCGATGCGCAGGATGATCGGCTCGTCGATCTCGCGCGGCAGCTCGCCGCGAATCGCCGCCACCTTGCCGCGGATGTCCTGCGACGCGTTCAGCGTCGGCACGCCGATGTTGAACTGCACGACGATGTCGACAGCCCTTCCTGCGAGGTCGACTCGATGTGGCGGACGCCCTCGACGGTGTTCACCGTCTCTTCGATGAACTTCGTCACGTCGCGCTCGACCGTTTCCGGCGACGCGCCCGTCATAGCGCGTCGTGACCGTGACGACCGGGAACTCGACGTCGGGAAACAGATCGACCTTCAGCGCCTGATACGACGTGAGGCCGAGGACGGCCAGCGCCGCCATCATCATGGTGGCGAACACCGGCTGCTTGATTGAAAGATCGCTGAGAAACATGGCTTAAGACCCCGCTTTGCCGCCGCGCTCGACCTGCACCTGCGTGCCGGGCCCGAGCGCGCTCGGCGGATCGACGACGACGACTTCGCCGGCCTTCAGGCCGCTGGTCACCTGAACGGCGTCGGGCACTTCGACGCCGACCATGACGTCGCGGCGCTCGACCTTGTTGTCCACGACGACGTACGTCTGCGCCTTCGTCGGGTCGGATCCGTCGCGCAGCAGCGCCGCCGGCGGCACGGTGAGGCTGCCCGGCACCTCGCGCACGTTCACCTGCGCGCGCGCGAACAGGCCCGACACGAGCTGCGGCCGGCCGGGCACGCGAATGATGACTTCGAACGAGCGGCTGCGCGCATCCACCTGCGGCGCGATGCGGTTCACCTCGCCCTCGGTCACGAATCCGGGCAGCGCGTCGACCGTCACGGTGACGTGTCTCGCCCACCTTCACCTTGCCGAAATCGCCCGACGCCACCGACGAGCGGAACTCGAAGACCGCGTCGTCCACGATCGTGTAGAGCGGCGTGCCGGCCGCGACGATCGTGCCGGCATCGGCATGACGCTTGGCGATGCGTCCGCTGATCGGCGCCGTGATCTGCGTCCGGCCGATCTGCCGCTCGGCAATCGCGAGCTCGCTGCGCGCCTGCGCGTCGACGCCTCGGCCACCTGGACCGCCACCTGCGCCGAGAGGTGATCCTTGTCGGTGATGCCGCCGGTCTTCAGCAGGCTGTCGGCGCGATCCTTTTCGGCACGCGCGTGGGCGCGGTTCGCTTCGGCGACGTCGAGCATCGCCTTCGCGCGATCGCGCGCCAGCCGGAAGTCGGCGTCGTCCAGCACGGCGAGCAGCTGGCCCTGCGCGACGCGATCGCCTTCGTTCTTAAGCACGCGTTCGAGCCGCGCCGAGATCTCGGGCACGACGGTCACCTCGCGCCCGCGGGTCGAGCGTGCCCGTCAGCGACAGCGTCTCGGCCAGATCGCGCGTCTGGCACGGTCGCCGTGCGCACGGGGATGCTGCGGACCGTCTCGACCGCGGCTGCGGGGGTCTCGGCCTCGCTCCCCGAGCAGGCTGCCGCGCCAACCACGGCGGCAAATCCGGCGATCAACAAGTGGCTGCGAAGTGCATGTTCTGCTATGTGGTTGCTCTCAATTCGTTCTCGAGCGGATCGCGTCCCATGACGAATCGCAGCGTGGCCCGCGCGTTCGCATGCGTGTACAGCGACTGGTTGCGGATGTTCTCGGCCTGCCGCAGCGACTGCTGCGCATCGACCACGTCGAGCTGCGTCGCCGCGCCCAGCTTGTAGTTCGCCTCTGTCATCTCGCTGGCGCGGCGCGCCTGGTCGACGTTGAGCTCGGCGGCCTGAATCGTGCGGTTCGCGAGCGCCAGCGCATCGAACGCCGACTGCACTTCCAGGCGCACCTGGTTCTCGAGCGCGGCAATCTGCTGCGTGACGCGTGTTGCGCTCGGCGCGCGCCTGCGCCACGCGGCCGGCCGTTCGCTTCTGTCCGTCGAAGAGCGGCACCGACAACGTTGACGGCAGCCGACCAGCGCGAGTAGTCGAAGTCGAACAGGTTGGTCGGGCTGCCGCACGGCCAAGCCGAACGAGCCGATGAAATCGAACGCTCGGTTTGGCATCGGCGGCCGTCGACGTCCACCAGCAGGGTCCGGACCCGCTCCTGCGTGCGCAGCAGCTGCAGCTCGGGCCTCGCGGTCAGCGCTTCCTTCACCGCCGGCATCGAACTCCACCGCGAACGGCACCACCGCGAGCGTGTCGGTGGGCTCAACCGGCGTGCTGGTCGGACGCATGCAGGACGGTGTTCAGCGTGGCGCGCGCGCCCGCGACTTCGTTTTCGGCGCGCATCGCCTCGGCGCGGGCGTTCTCGAGATCGACCTCGGCGCGCAGCACTTCGAGCTCCGTGGCCACGCCGGCCGCGCGCCGGTTCCGCGCGTAGTCGACGTGTGTCTGCTTCGACTGCACGTTGGTCTGAATGACGCGCAGCTGCTCGATCGCGAACAACAACTGGTTGTACGCGCGAATGGCTTCGAGCGCCGTCTGCTGGCGCGCACGCTGCACATCGTGGTCGCCGCGCGGTGCGTGCCACGCTGCGCCGCCTCGAGCGCTTTGCCGAGCTTGAAGCTGAAGAGCGTCTGCCGCACGTCCGCCGTACGTGGAAAACGCGTTCGCGGGAATGGGCGCGAGCGCGTCGCGGAACTCGGGCGGAAAATCGTCGAAGCCCGGGCTGTTCAACAGCGCCGGATCGCGGAAGCGGCATGGCCTGCGTGTTCCACTTGATGTCGGGCAGCGCGTCGGCGCTCCTCGAGAATGCGGCCTTCGAGCAGCGCGACCTGCTCGAGGCTGAGCTTCACCGTGGGATTGACGGCGAGCGCCTGAGCGACCGCGTCTGCGCGCGACAAGGATTGCGCGGAGGCCGCGCTCGGTCAGAAAGAGAGTGATACGAGAAGAATGAATGCCGTTCTCATATGTGCTCGCGAGCTCATTGCCATCCGTCGAAAATCGTGTCCACGATCTGGTCGGCCAGCTCCGGCGTCAGCTCGCGGCTTGCCCGGCAATGACGTAACCCGTCGCCGCCTCGCTGATCGATCCCATCAGGATGAGCATGCGCGCCTCGATCGAACCCGGCGCGATTTCGCCGCGCGCCACCGCCTTCTCGGCCGCCTGCGCCAGCTCGCCCACGACGCCGTCGTAGAACTCGGTGCAGCTCTCGGTCTGCGGCAGCGCCGTACCGGGCGGCGCCCAGATGACGCTGTGGATGAAGCGCCAGAAGAGCGGTTTCTCGCTCGCGCTTTCGAACACCGACGCGCCAGCACCTTGATGCGATGCTCTGAATGGTCCCGGGTGTCGCGATCGCGGCGTCGCACGAGCGTGCGAAACTGCTCGAACCCGCCATGGACGAGCGCCTGCAGCACGCCGTCTTTGCTTCCAAAGAAGTGATACAGGGTGGGCTTGGTGATGCCGGCGGCTTCGCAGATTTCGCGGACCGACGTCGCGTCGTAGCCCTTCACGGCAAAGAGATCGAGGGCCGTGCTGAGGATCCGCTCCGCCGAGGTCGCCGTTTGCACATCGATGGCTTTCGTCATGCTCCTTGCGCGCTTCCTGTCGACAATACAACCGTCATTATACCTACCGGTAAATACACGGTCAATTAGACGCGCGTCGGGACGCGAGGGTTCCAATGGACTGAAGATGCTGAAATGACTGGAGTTAAGGAGCTTTTGGTTCCGGCAGGAGAAACGACATCCCGCCCGCCAGCGACAGCCCGCCGGGGCCGACTTCGACGGGCATGAACGTCCGGCCAAGACCCACATACAGGGTGTTGGTGGACGTGAGGCCCCACGCCAGGCCAACTCCCAGGGAGGTCTGGTGCGTGCCAGCGCTGGCGTACGACTGGCCAAAATTGCCGCTGATGGAAACCTGCGAGGCGAGCGGGATGTCCGCCCCCACGCTGCCGAAGATCGAGCCTCGGGAGAAATAGCCGCCCGATCCGTAGAGACGCAAGTTGCCTCGATGGGCTTCCACGTTGACCGGAAGCGCCCAGCCAAACTCGTTTGCGGTTCCGGGCGAGATCTCGATGAGCGGCGTCACCGCCACGCCGATGGCGTCGGCCGCGCGATAGGGATCCAGCAACTGAAACTTTCCGTACAACGAAAGATTTCCGACGCCGTTTTCGCCAAGCCCTTCGGCATCGCGGAAATGATAGAAAGAAAAATTGCCGCCGGCCTGAAACCGGGGACTGATGCCAACGGCCACGCTCGCGACCGGCGCATCGATTTGGCGATTGTCGTTGCCGCTCCAGTAACCGGTCGCCAGCCCGACCCATACGTCGCCGGGCCCGACGATCGAGGCATCGTCCAGCCACGAGCCGTAGTACACGGCGGCGTTTGCCGAAGCCGTCGGTGCGCTCGTCGACGTGGTTGCCGTGGCCGGCGAGGCCAGCCCGCTGCCGGACGCAAGCGTTCTCGCCCCCGGGTTGGAGCTCTTTGGCGATTTGACCTTGTTCTTGCCCGGCGCCGCATCGCTGCGGCCCTGCCCGAAGGCAGGGCCCGCCGCGACAACGAGGCTCAGCAGGAATGCCGCAACCTTAACTGCGCGTGCGCCGCAGATCCGCATTGGCCGCATCCTCTGCCTTCTTGACTTCGTTCCTGATTCGCGTCGTCGTCAGCGGTTCTCCCCCGGCTGGAGGCGTCGTCTGCTCGCCCTTCCACGACTGGATCGCCTGACCGAGCGACATCGGCGTGCCCTGAATCGTCGTCCCGGGCGTCGGGCCAGGCGTGAGACCGGTCATCCTGGCTTTCAGATCGGCGAACGGAATTCCCAGATTGTTCGAGACGTGTGCGGCCGCCACGAACTGGCCCCAGTTCTTGAATCCATTCCGGGCATCGGCCACGGTCATGTCGGCGGGGAGGAGCGTCTTCAGCCGAGCCTCGAGCTTCGGATTTTTCACCGGCTGTGTCGTCGGCGTGGTTGGCGTGATTTCGGTCGACGGTTTTACCGACGTCGTCGCGACGGTACCGTTCTTCCGCGCGGCCTTCGTTTCGGCTTTGGCGGCGTGCGTTTCCGCTTTCACCGTTTTGGCGTTGCTCTTGGCCGACGTTTTCGTCGTTGTGTATGCGTCTTCGTTTTTGGCGTGTCGGCGTGTGTTTTCGTCGTTTGCGTCGCCGGCGCTTTTGCCTGGCCGTTGCCGCGCCCCTGCCCGTCTGCCGACACTGCGACTGTGCTGAGCGCGAAACCGACAGCCACCAGCATGGTGATCAAACGCATGATGCCTCCTTGGGATTTCGGGGGTGCCAGCAGAGGAGTATCAACCCCCGTACCGAGTAAGGTGGCTGTTTTTCAAGCACTTAGCGGCGTGCCGCGTGCCGGGCCGGAAAAATTTACACGAGACACATGTCGGTACTCGTACGCCCGATCACACTGCTGGGATTGTCCAGAAAATGAGAATGGAGGGTCTGAATTCCAGCCGGGCGCGCTAAAAACGACCCCGGAATTTGGCACGTACCCTGCTTTACATCACGATCATGATGTCAAGACTTCAGCACCATCACACCCCGCGCGCGACCGCAACGGCCGTCGCGCTGCTCGCGTCGGTGTCGATGGTCTTCGGCCAGACGAAGATCGTCGCGCCCGACAACAAATACAGCGTTCAGGAAGACGTGAAGGCCGGCCGCGAAGCGGCCGCTCAGGTCCAGGAGCAACTGCCGATCCTGCGCGACGACGGCGTGGACGACTACGTCGAGCGGGTCGGCGCGCGTCTGGTCGAGAGCATTCCGTCTGAATTCCGGCATCCGCAATTCCGATACACGTTCGATGTCGTGAACGTCAGCGACATCAACGCGTTCGCGCTTGCCCGGCGGACCGATGTTCGTCAACCGCGGCATGATCGAAGCGGCGAAGAACGAAGGCGAAGTGGCCGGCGTGCTCGCGCACGAGATCAGCCACGTGGCGCTTCGCCACGGCACGGCGCAGGCGGGCAAGGCCACGCCGTATCAGGTCGGTTCGATTCTCGGACAAATCGCGGGCGCCATCATCGGCGGCGTCGCGGGGCAGGCCGTGTCGCTCGGATCGCAGTTCGGTTTCGGCACGGCGTTCCTGAAATACGGCCGCGAATACGAGCGTCAGGCCGATCTGCTGGGCGCGCAGATCATGGCGCGCGCCGGGTACGACCCGCGCGACATGGCCAACATGTTCCAGACGATTCAGGCCAAGGGCGGCAACGGCGGCCCCGAGTGGATGAGCAGCCACCCGAACCCGAGCAATCGCTATCAGGCCATCAACCAGGAAGCCGCGCAACTACGCGTGTCCAATCCGATTCGTTCGACACCGCAGAGTTCACGCAAGTGAAGTCGCGCCTGCAGCGGATGGCGCCGGCGCCGACCACCGAGCAGGTGGCGCAGCGCGGCGGATCGGGCAGGACCTCTGGCGGCCGCACGACCGACAATCGAATCGGCAACGTCGATCCGCCGTCGGGCCGTTACGAGACGTTCGACGGCGGCAACCTCTTCCGCATCGCGGTGCCGTCGAACTGGCAGGAGCTCCAGGGAAACAACTCGGTGACGTTTTCTCCGCGGGGTGGGTACGGCGACTACCGGGGCCAGAGCGTGTTCACGCACGGCCTGCAGGTCGGCATCGAAGACAGCCGCGCGCGTAACCTGCGCACGGGGACGAGCGAGCTGATCCAGTCGCTGGCCCAGAGCAATCCGCAGCTGCGCCAGTCGGGCACGTTCAGCAACGTCAGCATCGACGGCCGCAACGGGCTGGCGACGGTGCTGACCAACGTGTCGGATGTCACGGGACAGCCGGAACGCATCGCCCTCTACACCACGCAGATGAACGACGGCCGCCTGTTCTTCGTCGTCGGCGTGGCGCCGGCGCGGGAGTTCTCGGCCTACCGGCAGATCTTCAATCAGTCGGTGCGGTCGCTGCAGTTGAACGACACGAATCGCAGCTCACGGTACTGACACGTCACGTCATCGGAGCCAGGGGTCGGCCGGGCCGGCCGATCTCTGGTTTCAGGGCGTTGGGCCGCCCACCGGTTTGAACCGCTGCACCCGTCGTCCATCCAGCGACTCCGCCACATAGAGATTCCCTCTCGAATCGATGGCAATGCCGTGCGGGCTGGCGATGCCCCCCAACTGGTGGCTGCCCGGGCGGCCGAAGTGCGAGAGCTCTTTGCCCGAGACGCGATCGAAGACGCGAATCACTTTGTCGCTGAAATCTCCGATGAACATGTACTTCTGCGCCGCATCGCGCGAGAACGCGAGCGACCCCGCGGTGCCGTTTCCCGTGTACGGCGCGCGATACAGAATCGGCACGGGAATATTCCGCTTGAAGGCGCCCGTCTTGTCGAAGACCTGGATGCGATCGCCGTTGCGGTCGCACACGTAGAGCAGGCCGTCACTTCCCATCATGATGCAATGCACGATGTTGACGAATGCGCCGCCCACCCCGGCGGCGGCCTCGGCGGTCGTGCCCTGGCGCCCCCACTGCCGCAGGAACTTCCCGGTCCTGTCGAAGACCGCGACGCGCTTGTTTCCGTAGCCGTCCGACACGAACACGTCGCCGTTCGCGGGATCCACCGCGACATGGGTCGGGGAATAGAACGCGACCGGGCTGGCGTTCAGGAAGGCGGTTTTCAGCGTGCCGTCCTTGGAGTCGACCTTGCCTTTCACGCCGATCTGGAGCAATAACTTTCCGGTACCGGTGTACTTCTGGATGAAGCCGTCGCCGTTGCCGGCGATCCACATGTTGCCCTCGGCATCGAAGGAGCAGCTGTGCAGCGCCTCCGCCATCACGTCGCGATTGCCCCACGAGCTCACGACGTTGCCGGCCTGGTCGAATTCCATGACGGGCGGCGCCGCTTGCGCGATTTCGGCGATGCCCGGGTACAGGTTCGCGCGCGACAGGACGAAGACGTGGTCGTTGGCGTCGACGCAGACGCCGCCGAGCTCGCCCGTGACCCATCGCTCGGGCAGTTGCTTCGGCCAGAGCGGATCGACCTCGAACTGCGGGCCGGTTGTCGCGGCCTGCGCGCGCACGCGCATATCTGATGGGGTCCAGAAGAGCGGAGCAAGGGCCAGTAATGCAATGAGTCCCCAGCTGCCCGCCGACGTTCTTGATTTCATCGTGCCTCCGATCACTCCTTCAGCGGAACAAACGCCAGGGCGTTGTTGGCGTTCATCGGAATCACCAGCTGATTGGCTTCGATGTCATAGCACATCGACGCCCCGTTTGGAATATTCTGTGCGATAAGGGTGGCCGGCTGATTCGGGCGGATTCGCGAGACGCCGCCGTTGACGACGCTGCTCACGTACTTCGTGCCGTCCTTCATGATGACCAGGCCGTCGTTTCCCGGCTGAGCCGCGGTCTCGGTCCGCACCACTTTGCCCTCTGGCGAAAACGTCAGCACGTCGGCGTTGCCGATGTTGACCACCACGATGTTGCCCTGCTGGTCGAGCGCGATGCCGTTGGGCTGTCGCAGCGGCGCTCCCTGAAAGAAAATCGATGCGGCGCCTTTCGGTGGAATCTTCCAGATCCGCCAGGACGTCGGGTCAGGTGTCTGTCCGAACGCGCCGGTCTCTGTCGCGTAGATGGTGCCGTCGCCGGCGACGGCAATATCGTTGAAGCCGGTCGATGCCTCCACGCGGATCTCGCCCGACGGCGCGCCGCTCGCCATCTCAAAACGGCGAATGACCGAGACGGTCGGGTCGTTCGGCCCGTCCCGCCATCCCGGTCGGCCACGTAGAGCACGCCATTGACGATGTCGCTGCCGAACGGCTCGTTGAGGATGAGTGGTGGCTTACTGCGAGTGCGCTGGTCGCCAGGGTTCTGCACGCCAATCCAGCGCGCGGTGTGAATGGATCCGTCGTGGTTGATCAACGAAACCCAGCCGTTGTTCACCTGGACATCCTGCGGCACGCCGCGGCTCGGGACGACGATGAGATTGCGGCTCGGATCGTACGAGCAGCTTTCCGCGGCGTAGATCGAGCCGAAGACTTTCACGTTGGTGGAAATCGGATTGAAGGTGCCGGCAGGGTCGGGCAGGATGGGTAACCCGAGCCTGTTTCCAACGACGTAGGGTGATGGCGCGGGCGCGGCCCCCTGCTGCGCCATGGCCGCGCTGACTGCGATCCAGATCAATATTGCGACGAGCGTGCTCAGGCGAGACGACGGTCGAGTCATGAGGTTCCTTGGTTGGTGGCTATTGTGTCTTGGAATGATCGCGTGCGAAGCATCCAATCGGAGTCCGCCTTCGCCACGGCTGCGGCGGGCAACCTTCGCGTGAGTCTTGAGCGAAGGTTGGCGGAGAGAGAGGGATTCGAACCCCCGGTGAGTTTCCCCCACAGTGGTTTTCAAGTCGCCGCGAGCCTCTCGATTCCCGCCAAATCCGCGTTTTCTCTAACAACTGACGCCTGATAATACTCGGTAGCATCCCATGATATTCCCGTCATGGGGATAGTGCGGGGATAGTAATTCGCAGGCGAAACGGCTAGGCGGAGATGGCCGCCTAGCCGTTCACCAGATTCTTAGTGCTCTCGATCGCGCGGCGGATTCGGATCGTTCCCAAAACTATCCTTCGATCTGATTCGACCATCCTCGCGCTGAACCACAAGATCGACACGATCACGACGCGCTTCAATAGCCCCGCATCAATGGCCGCACCCTGCGTGCGATGATTCGATATCGTCTTGCCGTTCTGATGAGTTACCCAGTTCTTGCCGCGCGGCGAAACCCAAACGTCACCGGTTTTCTTCCCCATCTTCGTTCCTCCAAATCGATAAACGAGTTGTGTAGAGTCGCCGGGGCAGTCCGGCGACAACGTGCGTTTACCTAACTAGAGGTGGATTGGGACGGTGCGACCGTTGATCTTCCGAAAAGTTATCGGCCGACCACAGCAGCACTTCCCTTGGTTGCACACCATGTGTGTCTCCAATCAAGAAGCCAGCGAGTTGCCCGTCCTTTTCGGGAGGACGCTTGACTGTGGCGAACACAACCGATAACGTTCAGAGATCCACCATCGATCGGTCTCTCGTTATCGAGGGATCGCTGTCTCGGTCCTTTGGCCGGACGGCCGGGCTTTCAGGGTGGCGCTCGGTTACCGCCAAGTGTTCACCCAGAACCCGCGTCACACGGCCCACGCAACAACCGCATAATCACCGCCTACACTGCCTCGGCTGCGATCCGCTGGCGTCATGCGTGAGTTGTGACGTCTTACAGACTGATTCAGGAGGCCAAGTCGAAACGCCGGTTGGAAGGTCTGACCGGGGAAAGCGCTTGACACCCGTTGGGACCGACTTTATAGCGTGGGCACTTTCGTCGTGCCCCACATCTAGCGTACGACTCTGGGCCGTGCGATGTGTTGACATCACATCGTGCGGCCCAAAGTCTTTGCAGCCGCAATCAGCCGCCAAGGAGCCTGCTCGTCAAAAGAGAGTGTCTCCTGACGGGTAAAAATAGGCTCGACCCTGTAGGATGTCAAGCCTCAAACTACCATATATTGTGCGTTAGTTTTAGGTCGAACGCAATATATCCACTCTCCGGATCGAAGAGCCCATGATGTTCGCCTTCTCGACGAAGGGGAAGTAGACCCCTGTAAAAGCTGATCCGCCGTTCAGCCTTCACGCGCTTTCTGACGTGCCGCGACCTGCGCGCAATCATACTTGCCTCAAGAGTCTCGGGAGTTGTTGCGTTCGTCGAGCTTTACCACTCACTCGATATCGCCGAGTCACCCCCAAATGCGCGAGGTTCGAGCGCAGCGCTCAGAATGGCGAGTTCGCGGAAAGTCATCTTGGGCGCATTCGCTGGCATCGCGTATCATCGCAAGAGGCAAGGAAGTACCGCCATGGTAAATCGCTGGTCGGTTCTGTTGCGTCATCCTCGGCGTGACTCTCGGATACCTCATAGCTGGCACGTCGTCAGAGCTCAGGTTGACCCGCTTCCATTCGCGTGTCGGCGATACTATTACGCTGCGTTTTGGAGCCGCCGCTGGAGCGTTGAATACAACAACTTCATCGAGTGCTCCGTGACGATCGTGGGAGCGTTTGGTATGCGCCTTACCCGCCGTCCCAACGGTCGCAGTGGCGTGCGAGCTTTCCGAACGGTGGCACAATCTGCAATCAGCCGCTCTCGTCGAGACGTATCAGTAGATCGTCCAGAGGGGACCACGATTGATGGGCTCCTCGCTCGACTATTGATCCGCTAGACAGCGCGTTGGAGGATACCCTCGAAGCCCCGTTCTCGGGGCCTCTGAGTGGGCTCTCGACTGTCAAAATCTGCGTGGATGTAAGGATAGTTGTTGCGTTTCATGCTGGCTCGAGTCGCAGCGAATTTCTGTGACTTATAGTGTTGGCGGAGAGAGAGGGATTCGAACCCCCGGAACCGTTCCCGGTTCAGTGGTTTTCAAGACCACCGCCATCGACCGCTCGGCCATCTCTCCGCGCGATTGCTTGCATCTTCACCGCCAGTGCTTTCGGTGATACTCCATGATACTCGCATTGTGAGAGGGCTGTGAGCGCGCGCAATTCGTGGCATGCTTATCAATGACGCAATAACAACTGTGAGGATATTCATCGCACTGCTGGTCGTCGCGTTCGTGGTGCTGTCTGTATTGGCCGACCGCACATCTATTCAGCAGGTCGCCACTGGAACCGTCGCTGAGGTCCATGCAGGCGAGTGGATGCTGGTCACCAATCAGGGGATGAGGCTTCCGGTCACGTTGCGCGAGACGACCTACGAGGGGAATCCCGCTGCCATCAAACCCGGCATTCGCGTCACCGTGTGGTATCGGGGTGTCGCCGAGCGTCGTCCGGTGGCCGACAAAGTGCGAATGCTCGCCGACGCGCAGACACCCTGAACGTCAATCCAGCGAACCCCGTTCCGTTCTCACTCCCGTCGCACGCATGCGCAGGAGTATGCTTGGAGAAGGTTGCCAGCCTGCAGCACACGTATTGAGGGTTCCCATGCGCAGCTTCATTCTCGGCATCCTGATCCTGATGGCCGTGCCTGTGTACGCGGTGGGGCAACAACGCGACCGTTCGGAGCGATCGGCGACGGGGCGAACCGCGGTATCCGCGGGGTGAGGCCGTTGAGGCAGCATCAGCGAGGCAGCGCGATCGTCGTGCCGAGCCGCGCGGCGAGACGAGAACGCCGGCATCGCGCGAACAGAAGTCAGATGTCGCCGCGCTGCCGCGGACGGGCCGCGAGCACCGGCGCACGCCGGCGCTTGAACCAGCGCGGAGCGTTCGTCATTCGCGTCCAAGGCCGTCCCGGTGCGCACATTCGACGGTTTCGCCGCGAATCAGGGCGTTCCGCGTCAAAGGCCGGCCCGATCGCGTTTTCGCTATCGACGGGCACACGGCGGAGCGAACGTCGTGTTCATTCCCTACGCTGTGCCAGTGGTCGTCGAGCGCGAAGTCGTGATCGAACGCGAAGTTGTCGTTGAGGCGGCACGCGCGCCTGTCATCGTCGAGCAAACGTCGCCCGCGCGGCTGATTCTTGATGTTCACCCGCCGACGGCGCAGGTATCGCCGACGGCTACTTCATCGGCATTCCCGAAGACCTGGATTCGAGGATGGCGGCGCCGTGCTCGAGCCCGGCCCCCACCGGATGGACATCATGGCGCGCGACCACGAGCCGGTGAGCTTCGAGGTCAATCTCACGCACGGACAATCGGCGACGCTCCGGCACTTCCTGACGCCGATTACCCGCTCGCCGCAGCCTACGCCCGATGCCGCGCCGCCCGGGGAGAAGCACCCGGTGACGTTTTTCCTTATCCCCGGCTGCTATAGGGGCAACGTGCCGCCCAAAGACGCGAACCTGCCGGCGACGTGCGACATCGCCCGCGCTCTGTCGTTTCAGGACCGATCGTACCCAGCTGCGGCGCGGATGTGCGCCTCGCGTCCACAGGCTCAACACGTTGTCGGCCACCGCGACTCTGCGTCTGTCGCAAGGTGACGCGATACGCGCCCGGTAAGAATTACCCTCCTGTTCAGGAGCCCACACGATCGTCCCAATCTCCGAGCTAAAAAGGACGTCAGGAGGCACCGACACGATTGGCGCAGCGGTTGCAGTCAATGGGTTGATCTAGGGCACTGTTGTCTCAGATGCATTCAAGGGAGAACACAATGGTTCACAACTCAATCGGTTTGTCGCTTGCCGTCATCGCCTGCTCGGGCATGGTGATCGCGGCGCAGGCGCCGCCGCCCGCGCAGCAACCGGCGCCGCAGACGCCGAGCGCTCAGACGGTCCGGCAGTCGAATACGACCATCGTCGGCTGCGTGTACCAGGAGAAGATGTTCCCGGGCGGTCACCGAACATCGCCGAGAAGGCCGGTGTTCTCGAGGACTACATCCTCGCGGAAGTCAGGCCATCGGCGCCCACCGCCACACCGGGTGCGGCCGGCACGTCAGGAGCCGCACAGTTGGGAACGATGCAAACTCGAACATGCCGATGACTCGAAGCTGAAGGCGGTGGTCGGAAAGCGCGTCGAGGTCACCGGCCGCATCGACAGAGAAGCCGGCGATTCGACCGCTCGCCCGGCGGAAACGCCTGCGCCAAGTCAGGCCGACAAGGCGATCGGGAAAGACAAGGTCGATCTCGCGGAGTTCGAAATCGTGTCGATGAAGGAAGTGCCCGGCGCGTGCCCGGCCAGCGCAAAAACAGCGCCCTGACCTCGAAGCCCACTCGGATGACACGGCGAGCCGCCCCTGGCTCGCCGTGTCATCGTCTCAACGCAAAGCCCGCCAGGACCTGACGCCGTCAAATTCGAGTCCCAGCCGAATATCCCAGTCCAATTGAGTAGTCCGGTCAGGGAATTGACGGGACACGCGTTCGATGCGACGTTAGATCATTCATTGATCTGACGTCTCCCCCCAGTGGCGTTAGGCAACCAGTCTTCCTCTGCTTCGCAGGACACGAACCCTGCTGAGGACGCCACATGGTCCGTCGAGCTGCCTTCACCGCCGTCATCGCATTTCTCGTCACGTGGGCGACTGATGTCCCCTCCTCGCAACGGGCACCCACCGCCGAGCTCCGGATTCTGATCGCGCCCGATCATCTGTTCGAGGAAATCAGGGCCGCGATCGACGGCGCCACCACCAGCATCGATCTCCGGGTCCACACTCTGGACAACGCCGACCTGGTCGATGCGATTGTCTCGCGGCAGCTCTCCGGCGTTCGTGTTCGGGTGGTGCTGGAACGTGGACCCACGAGCCAGGCCTCCGATCAGGAACGGTGGGCCGCTCAACAGATCGAACAGGCAGGTGGGGCTGTCTTCGTGCGCCAGCCATCTGCCACCGCCCGACGCCTACCCGCTCGAGCATGCGCGATTCATCATCGTCGACGACACGCGGGTGCTCGTCGGCTCCGAGGATCTCACCTACGCGGGAATGCCGGCCGACGGAAAATCTGATGGCACGGCCGGCCACCGCGGCATCTACGTGCTCCTGACCAACCGGGCGATCGCCGATCACCTGAAAGCAATTTTTTCGGAGACGCTGAAGCCAACGGCGTCCTACACAGTGATGCGCTGGAACTTCTCTCACCCGGCGCATGGCACGCCTGCGAGTTCGTTTCAGCCTGCCCGAACATCTGGTGGAAACGGCTACCAGGTCGTCAGACATACATCGCTCCGTCTCGAAGGTTCAGTACCGGTCGCGCTCGTCGGATGTCCCTCGCGGTGCGTCAGCGAACCAGACGCGTTGATGACGCTCGTAAGCCGGGCCGGGCCGGGAGACACCGTGCTGGTGGAGCTCTACCAAGCGGGCGACACCAATCCTCGGCTGGAGGCGTTCCTCGCCGCCGCACGCCGCGGGGCGGACGTCAGGATTCTGCTGGACCGTGTCGATGACGATCCAACCGATCCTCGCGGCAACCGTGCCACAGCGCTTCGCGTGAACACCGTCGCTTCCGCAGAGGGTCTGAATCTGGAGGTGCGCCTCGCGGACCCCACAAGGGGCGGCATCCACAACGGGATGGTGCTCGCGACCTTTCGCGGAACCCGATACGTTCATCTGGGCAGTCTCAGTGGCAGTCCTGACCCGACGACGGCGATCCCGCGCGGCATCGGCATTCAGTTGCAGAGCGATGACGCGTATTTCTTTCTGGAGGAGATTTTCACCACCGATTGGACGACGGACGAGGGATCCGCCTACGAAACGAGGCGGAACGACAGCGAATCCCGCCCCGCCGCTTCATCGCCCGTGACAGTCGCCGTATCCCGAGCCGTGCGCGCGGCCGCGCCACCGCCCGGAAGTCCACTGACGCGCGGCGAGCATCCGCGCATCTTCGTGACGCGCGACGAGTTGCCCGGTCTTCGCGACCGTCTGGCGGGCCACTACGCGAGTGAGCTGCAGGAATTCATCGATCTGCTGGCGGGGCCCTCGTTATCCGATCAGCAGCGCCGCGTCGAGACGCCCTGGGGAGCCTTCAACTACGCGCTCGTCGCCGTGCTCGATCCGGAAGAGCTGCGGCGCCGCGGCTTCCGCCTTGACGACCGGATCGACACGACCCACGAATTGTGCGCGCGCTCGTGGACGTACACCGCGCGGCTGTTGCCGGACATCGCCGCCGGAGAGGGGCAATCGCACAGCGCGATCGCGACAGACCTCGCGAATCCGCTGCATTTCCCCGTCATCGCGGCGTACGACTGGTGCGGCACGCAATGGTCACCAGCGCAACGGCAACAGGTCGTCGACGCCTTCATCAGCAGTTGGGCCGAGAACTGGCGCGACAGGGATCCGCTGACCGCGCGCGGCGTCAACGGCATGGTCGCCAACAACATCGCGTCGGCGGACCTTCACGATGTGCTCGGGATTCTGGCGTTCTACGGCGATGGCTACCCTGACAGCTCGACGCAGGCCGCGTTGTACGAAACGTTCGAGCGCGTGTGGTTCGACCGGCTTCTGGTCGAGCTTCAGTATTTCTATGCCCCGGGCACGGGCTGGCACGAAGGATCGGGCGGATACCTCAAAGAGAGCCACCTGAATTTAGGGCTGCCGTTCGCGATGATCTCATCGGCCCTGGGAAAGAACTACTTCGTCGACATCCCGTTCTTCGCGCAGTATCCGGCCTTCGTCGCGGCCAACATCAAGCCGCACGGACAATCGTCTGAAAACGGCCGGCGCTATCTGGAGCGCTGGGGCGTGATCAGCGACGGCATCTCGGGCATCGGATGCCGCGGCCTTCAGTTGACCGGGGGCATGCTCGCCCGGTCAGGCGACATCCGCGCCGGCCTGGCCCGATGGCTTCATCTAGGCGAGCACGAGCGGCGATCGTGCGCCGACGAGATGCGCCGCCGCGGAGAGCTCTGGGTCAACGCCGGACTTTACTGGTTCCTGTTCGGGGACCGGCACATCGAAGCCACACCACCACAGGGAGTGGCGCCGACAAGTCTGCGTTTGGGTCTTGGCGAGTATGTCTTCCGCAGCGACTGGAGTCCGGCTGCGACGCAGCTCATCACGTGGGCGACGCCGTGGGACATGTACGGGCACGAGCCCCGCACGGATGCCGGACACTTCACGCTGCACAAGTTCGGCAACCTGATCCTGCACGCGGGCAATGGCAAGAGCGGCGACGGGGTCGTTGACAACTTCGTCGGCACGAACCTCGCGCGGAACGTGATCGGTATCCGGCGGGAAAACGAGGCGATTCTGAAGTTCGCCCCGGCGAAGACCTTCGACCCGTTCTGGATCGCGCGAGGACTCGATCGAATCGAGCTGCGCGGCGCGCTCATCGCAGACCAGATCGGCGGATCGCTGGACTACGTGGCGTTCGATGCCTCGCTCAGCTGGACGGAGCGCGGAGATGCGGTCGAACGCGAGCTGGCGTACCTGCGCGGTCCCGCCGACAACGAGTTCGTCGTCGTGCTCGATCGGGTCGCTCTCCGCAATGAGGCGGATGTGCCAATCTGGAAGGTCTGGACGGCTGCCGATTCGAGCTTCTGGTCCGGAGACCAGACGATGGCCAACCCGCAGGCCGGCATGTGGGAGGCGGCCGGGCGGCCAGTTGCACGCGTCGTGAATCAACGCAGCGGGCTGCAGACGGATGATTTCGAGTCTCCGGACACGCATGGGACGCTGTTTGTGACGCCCGTGTGGCCCGATCGAGTGCGGATGCGGATTCTGGGCGGTCCCGGCAGGGAATTCCAGGATCTCGACGGAGGCACGCCGTTCGGCACGCCAGAGATGACGGACGGATCGCGCGAGTACCTGGGATGGGGCCGAATCGAAACGTGGCCGCTCAATCGCACGAGCCGCCACGTGTTTCTCCACGTGCTGCAGCCCGGCGACTCGCGCACTCTCAGCGCGCCCACTCCGATTACGCCGCTGACGAGCGGCGATGCGTGGATTGGCGCGGTCGTGGAATCGCCAATCAACCCATGGATCGTGATGTGGATGAAAGATCGTGGCCAGGAGCCGGTGTTGCCCTTGCGTTACCCCGATCGCCCTGGCGCACGACATGCGATCTTCAACCTGCGTCCCAACATGCCTATCCGTATCGATCGCATCAATGGCGAAGTCATTGTCGGCGGCGAATCCGGCATGGAAGCCATGGTGTCGCCGTCGGGTGTGCTTATGGTGGAGTAGGAATACCGAGCTTCGCGAGCTCGCTCCGGATCGCAGACAACGGCGTGCTCACCGAGTAGCCGTCGAGGTCCTTGCCGGCCGAGTTGGTCGCCTGGCTCGTCTGCACCGCCACGACGCGACCGGTCGATGTGAGAAAGACCGGGCTGCCGCTGTTGCCTTCGGTGACGTTGAACGTCGCAATCATCCGTTGCGTTCCGCCCTTGCGCCCGAAGCCCGCGACCATGCCGAAACGGCCGAGCGGGAACGCCGCCGCGCGCGACAGATTCTCGAACTCCACGAGCGGATAACCGTACAGCGCCTACTTCGTCGCCCTCGCGTGGCGGGTCGAGCGACACCGTCAGCCAGGCTTTGGTGGAAATCGCGCTCCGCAGGATCGCCATGTCGAGATCGTCGTCGTCGAAGACGACCTTCATCTGATTGAACCCGTCGCCCGCCAGCTCGTTCCTGAAGACACGAATCTGATCGCCGGGATTGCGCGAACGGCCGAGCAGCTTCGCGTTGACCACGTGCGACGCCGTGACGAAGTGCGTTCGAGAGACGAAGAACCCGGTTCCGACGAAGGCGGCCTGATCGATCTGCCCCTTCGGGGCCATGCGGAGCATCGCGACCGCCCAGGTGGCGTCGCGGGCAGCGGCAAACGCATCGGCGCGGGAAGGGACCTGCGCGTGCGCCACGGACGCTGCCAGCACGAGGAGGAGCCCTCGCATCGGAGGCATGGTAGCACCGATGTGCGCATCAAACAGAGCACGCGTCTTCGCGTCTTTGCGTTGAGACGACCGAAGGCAGGCGGAAAGCGCCGCGCCCTTGGTGTTGCCCGGCGAATCCGTACATACTTCCGCGCGTGACCGGCGCGTTCTGGGTCCTCGTCGTCAGCGGCATCCTCGGCTTTCGCGTGGGGATGATCGGATATCCAGACTGGCAGGTGGCCGTCGAGACCGCGCAGGTCGTGGCGGGACTCGTGCCGTATCCGCCCGACAACATCTTCTACATCTACCACACCAAACTCTGGACGTCGCTGCACCACGTGCTCGCGCTGGGACTTCTCGCGGGATTCAGCGAGCTGCAGCTCTCGCTCGTCGTCAGCGGCGTGCTCGGCATGCTCGCGTTCCAGGCGCTCGCCATGGTGGTCTACGCGCTGAGCCGCGACGTCTTCCTGTCGATCGGCGCCGCCGCGTTGATCTTCTTTACACGTTCGGTCGAGTACGGGGTCGTCTATCCGCTTTTCCTCGTCGGCACCGAGCATACCTATGGCGTCGTTGGCCTCACCCTGAGCGTGCTCGTCGTCGCCACGCTCGGCGCCGGCTGGTATCGGACTGGCGCGGTCCTGCTTGGCATCGCCCCGTCCGTCCATCCTTCGCTTGGCGTCTGGACGGGCACGATCGTCGCGCTCGCGCTCCTTTCGGATTTCAGGCGCCTCCGCGAAGAGCTTCGCCCCGCGCTGCCGTGGTTTCTCGCGGGATGCGGCGTCACGCTCGCGAGCCTTCTGATTCAGTTCGTCTTCGTCTACCACACGCCGATCGGAATGACGCGGCTGTCGCCGCAGGACCTGGCGACGTTCGTGAGGGCGTGGGACGGCCATCGATCGGCCATCGCGTTGTGGCGCGAGGGCGTTCAACTGAACGTGGCCGCGCTCGTGGTCGCGTGCGTGTGGCTGATGTTCTTCTCCAACGGCCTGCCGCGCTCTTCGCAGCTCTTCCTGCGCATCAGCGCCGCGGCGTCGCTGCTCGCGCTGGCGCTCATCCCGCTGTCGTGGCTGCCACCCGATCGTCTGCCAAGCGCATTGCTGGTGCTGATGCCGGGACGTTACCTGAACTTTTCCGCCTTGACGTTCGTGGCCACGATCGTCGGGCTGTTCGGAAGTTACCGCGCGCTCTGGAGCCGTCTCGGCTTGATCCTGTTTACCCTGGGCCTGCTGGTCGTCGATCGCAGCATGTTGTGGGAATCGATCGAGCATCACCATCACGTTCGATATCAGAGCAGCATCTGGACGCTTCACGTCGTGTGGCTGGCAACGGCGGCGCTGTTTGCGGGAGCGGCGTGGACACGGTGGGCGTGGACAGGAGTCTGGGAGTCCGGAAGTCGAGGAGTCCGGGAGTCCGTCAGAGTCTTGGAGTCCATCAGAGTCCAGGAGTCCATCGGAGTCTGGAGTCCGGAGTCCGGGAGTCCGGAGTCGGGGAGTCGCGGGCGCCGTCGTTCACGCCGTGCAAATCGTGGTGCTGGCTGTCGTCGTGCTGATGACGCTGCACCAGACGCAGCCGCGTTCGGGCGCGCATTTCAGCGATCGCACCAACGACGCGTTTTTCGCCGACGTCGCCGCCGGCTCGGGTGTGCTCGTGGTCGCCGGCGATCTCCACCTCATCCAGCTGCGGACCCGGCGGCCGGTGCTCGTCGACAGCGGTGCGCTCGACACCGTGATGTACTCGCTCGAAACCGGCGCGGCCATGCAGCGCATCCTGAGCGAGGTCTACGGTCTCGACCTGTTCAACCCGCCTCCCGACGCCGTTGGCTCGGGACGGATTCCGCCGCTGGCACACCAGAAGACGTGGGAGGGCTATTCGCCGGACGACTGGCGCCGCATCAGGCGCACGTTCGGAGTCACGCAGGTCGTTGCCTACGCCGACTGGTCGCTGCAGCTTCCTCTCGCCTCGCAGAGCCGGCGCCTGCTGCTGTACGACATTCCGGAGCATCTAGTAAACCGCTCCAAAGCTGATATTCTGTCGGCGCTTTGATCATCAGCCGCACGCCGTTTCGCATCTCGTTCTTCGGGGGCGGAACGGATTATCCCGCATGGTATTCCGAGCACGGCGGCGCCGTGCTCGCGACGACCATCGACAAGTACTGCTACATCAGCGTGCGCGAGCTGCCGCCGTTTTTCGACCACCGCTTTCGCGTGGTCTACTCGATCGTCGAAAACGTGAAGGAGATCGGCGAGATCCAGCATCCCGCGGTGCGCGGCGTGCTCGAGTCGATGAAGGTGACGAGAGGCCTCGAAATCCATCACGACGGCGACCTGCCCGCCCGTTCGGGCCTGGGCTCGAGCTCGGCCTTTACCGTTGGCCTCATCAACGCGGTGCACGCGCTCGACGGCCATCACGTGGCGAAGGAAACGCTCGCCAACGAAGCGATTCACGTCGAGCAGTGCGTGCTGCGCGAGCGTGTCGGCCTGCAGGATCAGGTCTCGGCGGCGTTCGGCGGCTTCAACCACATCTCGATCGCCCGGAATGGCGCCTACAGCGTGACGCCGATGGTGCTGCCGGTCGAACGGCTGCACGCGCTGCAGAGCCATCTGATGCTGGTCTTCACCGGCATCTCCCGGACCGCGAGCGACGTCGCCGAAACCATCGTGCTGAACATGAAAGAGAAGGCCGCCGACTTGACGGCGATGCACCAGATGGTGGACCACGCCATCGGCATCATCTCGTCTGCGACGACCGATGTGGTCGAGTTCGGGCGACTGATGAAAGAGTCCTGGCAGTTGAAGCGGTCGCTCTCACCGCGCGTGACCAACACGACCGTCGATCACCTGCTCGACACCGCGATGCGTGCGGGAGCCGTCGGCGGCAAGCTGCTCGGGGCAGGCGCGCGGTGGATTCATGCTGCTGTTCGTCCGGCCGGAAGATCAGCCCCGCGTTCGCGCCGCGCTCGAGAACCTCATCATCGTGCCGTTCAAGTTCGACATGTCGGGCGGCCGTATCGTGCTGTACCAACCCAACGGGCTATGACCATCAGGTATTCCTACAAGGGCCAGGGACTCGAAGGATTCGACCGCGTGGCGCATGCTCACTCGACCGGCGATCTGGTCGCCTGGTATCGCGCGATGCTGCGCATCCGCCGCATCGAGGAGGAAATCGAGCGGCGGTATCACCAGGATCAGATGAAGACGCCGATCCATCTGGTGATCGGGCAGGAGGCGACCGCGGTCGGCTGCTGCTCGGCGCTCGGCCAACAGGACCTCGTGTACACGAGTCACCGGACCCATGGCGCCTATCTCGCCAAGGGCGGCGACCTCGAGCGGATGTTGTGCGAGATGCACTGCCGCATCAACGGCTGCGTGGGATCGCGTGGCGGCTCCATGCACCTCATCGACAAGTCGGTCGGCATGGCCGGCACCTCTGCCATCGTCGGCGGCGCCGTTCCGATCGCCACCGGTGCCGCACTCGCCGCGAAGATGAAGGGCGAAGATCGGGTTGTGGTGGTCTTCATCGGCGATGCGACGACCGAGGAAGGCGTCATGGCCGAGAGCCTGAACTTCGCCACGTTGAAGAAAGTGCCGGTGATCTTCTTCTGCGAAAACAATTTCTATTCCGTGCAGTCGCCGCTTGCGACGCGTCAGCCTCCGCGCGACCTCCGCGCCTGGGCCGAAGGACACGGGCTGCCGGCCGCTTGCCGTGGATGGTGTCAACGTGCTGGCCGTGCACGATGCGGTGCGAGCCGCGGTCGCGCGGGCACGCGCGGGCGACGGTCCGTCGTTCATCGAGGCGCCGGTCTATCGATTTCGCGCGCACGGCGGCGCCGGCGACGACAGCAAAACGGGGTATCGCTCGGAGGCCGAGCGAGTCTCCTGGGAGGCGTGGGATCCGGTCGCGCTGTTCGGCAAGCACCTGACCAGCTCGGGACGCCTCGACGACAGTGCCATTCAGAAGATGGAGCAGGAGATCGCGGCAGAGATTGCCCGGGCCTTCGAGGTCGCGCTCGCGAGCCCGAACCCGACCGAAGAGGATCTCTACCGCCACGTGTACGCCGACTGACGCGATTGAACAATGCCGTGGGATGAAGGGTTAGTCAATTCACTGGTCTACGATCGCCCCGATCCGAGCGAGGGACGCGTGGTGTCGTACGCCCGCGCGATCAACGAAGCGCTGACGATCGCGCTGCACCAGGATCCGAGCGTCTTCGTGCTCGGTCAGGGGGTCGACGATCCCACCGCGATGTTCGGCACGACCAGAGATCTCGCGCGCCAGTTCGGTCCCGAGCGTGTGTTCGATACGCCGCTGTCCGAAGAGGCGATGATGGGCGTGTCGGCCGGCGCCGCCATGAACGGCATGCGCCCGGTCTTCATGCACAACCGTCCCGACTTCGTGCTGCTCGCGTTCAACCAGCTCGTCACGCACGCCTCGAAATTTCACTTCATGGACAACGGGCAGACGACCGTGCCGATGGTGGTCTGGGCCGCGATCGGCCGCGGGTGGGGATCGGGCGCGCAACATTCGCAGGCCATCCACGGCATGCTGCTCGGCGTGCCGGGGCTGAAGATCGTCATGCCGAGCACGCCGTACGACGCCAAGGGTCTCTTGCTCTCGGCCATTCTCGACAACAATCCGGTGTGCGTCTTCGAGCATCGCTGGCTGATGAAGAAGGACGGAGTGGTCCCCGAGGGGCTGTATCGTGTGCCCATCGGCAAGGGTATTCACCGCCGTCAGGGACAAGACCTGACGATCGTCGGTGTTTCACACGCCATCGAGCTGGCTCTGCAGGCGTCCACCGTGCTGGCGTCGGAGGGGATTGAGGCCGATGTCATCGACCTGCGAACCGTCAAGCCGCTCGACGAAGAGATCGTCCTGGGCTCGCTGAAAAAGACGGGACGCCTGCTCGCGGTCGATACCGCGTGGATGAAGGGCGGGCTCTGCGCGGAGATCGGATGCCTGGCCGCGGAGAAAGGCTTCGCCGATCTCAAGGCGCCGGTGGTGCGCATCGGCCTGCCCGACATTCCCACACCGGCCGGTTACACCCTCGAACAGTTCTATTACCCCGACGCGGCCCGCATTGCCGACGCCGCGCGGCGATTGGTCCGATCCTGATGGTCTACGAGCTTTCGAGCACGAGCTGGGGACAGGAAGAGCTCGACGCGATGCAGCGCGTCCTCAGAAGCGGCCGCTTCACGATGGGCGAGCAGGTGCGGCTCTTCGAAGACGAGTTCGCCGCGCACTTCGGCATGAAGCACGCCGTGATGGTCAACTCCGGCTCGTCGGCCAACCTGGTGGGCATCGCCGCGCTCTTCTATCGATCGAAACGGCCGCTGGAGCGCGGCGACGAAGTCATCGTACCTGCCATATCGTGGGCGACGACGTTCCATCCGCTCCAGCAGTACGGGTTGAAGCTGCGGTTCGTGGACGTGGAGCTCGACACGCTCAACATCGACGTCGACGAGCTCGCGGGCGCGCTGACGCCGCGCACGCGCATGGTGGTAGCGGTCAGCATTCTGGGCAATCCGGCCGCCCTCGATCGCATCCGCGCCTTCTGCGACGCCCACGATCTGATCCTCTTCGAGGACAACTGCGAGTCGATGGGCGCCCGCCTCAACGGCCGTCCGACCGGCACCTTCGGCGACATCAACACGTTCAGCACCTTCTACTCCCACCACATCTCGACGATGGAGGGCGGGCTGCTGGTGACCAACGACCTCGAGATCGATCATCTTGCGCGGGCCATCCGCAATCACGGCTGGGCCCGCGACTTGCCGGCCGACTCGACGCTCAATCAAGGCCAGAACCTCGACGACCCGTTTTTCGAAGCCTACCGGTTCGTCGTGCCGGGCTACAACGTGCGCCCGCTCGAGCTTGCCGGCGCGGTCGGCCGCGAGCAGATCAAGAAGCTCGACGCGATGCTGACCATCAGGCGGCAGAACGCCGCGCATTTCGTGGCGCGGTTCCGTGAGGATCCGCGCTTCATCATCCAGCGCGAGCATGGCTCGAGCTCGTGGTTCAGCTTTACGATCATCCTGAACCCCGACATGAATCTCGACCGCGCGCGGTTGATGGACGAGCTGCGGAAGGCGGACATCCAGTTCCGGATGATCACCGGCGGCTGCTTTCCCGAGCACGCGGCCGTCAAGTTCTTCGACTACGACATCGTCGGCGGTATTCCCAACGCGCGGCTCGCGCACGAGCGCGGCTTCTTCGTCGGCAATCACCCGCGCGACCTCACCGCGGAGATTGACCATCTCCATCGCGTCCTGGAGGGGATCTGGATGACGAACGTCCTGGTGACGGGCGGCGCGGGCTACATCGGCGCCATTCTCGTGCCGGCCCTGCTCGAGCGCGGCTTCAACGTCACGGTCGTCGACAACTTCATGTACGGCCAGGACAGCCTGGCCGCGGTCTGCTACCACCCGAACTTCTCCCTGGTCCGCGGCGATGTGCGTTCGCTGGACACCATGCGCCCGCTTCTGAAGGACGCCGACTTCATCATTCCGCTTGCGGCGCTCGTCGGCGCGCCTCTGTGCGATCGCGATCCTCTTGCCGCGACATCGACCAACAAGCAGGCCATCATCGACATGCTCGGACACATCAGCCCGAATCAGCGTGTCATCCTGCCGATCACGAACAGTGGCTACGGCGTCGGAGAGGCGGGCAAATACTGCACCGAAGAAACGCCGATCCGGCCGGTTTCCCTGTACGGCCGCGACAAGGTGGAGGTGGAACGGACGCTGCTCGACCGCCACCCCGCATCCGTCAGCCTGCGGCTCGCGACGGTGTTTGGCATGTCGCCGCGCATGCGGCTCGACCTGCTCGTCAACGACTTCACGTATCGCGCGTACACCGATCGCTTCATCGTGCTGTTCGAGAGCCACTTCAAGCGCAATTTCCTGCACGTGCGCGACGTGGCGCGGGCGTTCCTGCACGCGATCGACAACTTCGAGGCGATGAAGCGGCAGGTCTACAACGTCGGCCTGTCGGACGCGAACCTGTCGAAGCTCGAGCTCTGCCAGCAGATTCAGAAGCATCTGCCGGCGTTCGTCATCCACGAGTCGAATGTCGGCAGCGATCCCGACAAGCGCGACTACATCGTGTCGAACGAAAAGATCGAGCGGACCGGCTACAAGCCGGCGTTCTCGCTGGACGAGGGCATCCGCGAGCTTCTGAAGGGGTTCGCCATGATCCGGAACACGAAGTACTCGAACATTTGAAGGCAGCCGCCGTCCTGGTCTTCAGCGGACTCGTCGGACTTGTGGTGGGAATGTTTCGTGTTCCCTCGCTGCAGGTTGCCGTCGAGTCGGCGCAGGTGGTCGCCGGCATCGTTCACGTATCCGCCGGGCAACGCCTTCTACATCTATCACACCAAACTCTGGACGCTGCTTGCATCAGGTCGGAGCGCTGCTGCTCGTTGCGGGCGTTTCGGAACTGGCCCTCTCGCGGCTGATCAGCGGCCTTCTCGGAATGATGGCCTTCCAGGCGCTGGGCATGAGCGTCTACGCGCTCAGCAGACACGTCGTCGCTCGCGATCGCGGCGTCCATCGTCATCGTGCTGACCGGCGTCGCCGAGGGGATCGCGGTGTATCCGGTCACGCTTGATGGGAACGAGCGATACCTACGGCGCACTCGGTCTTTCGCTCTTCGTCCTCGTTCTCGCGCTCTTCGGCGCCGGCTGTCAACGCGGTGCGGCGTTTCTGCTGGGTCTGGCGCCAGCGATACACGCCGGTCTTGGCGTCTGGCTCTGGGTGCGTGGTGCTCATGCGTTCTGTGGTGGGAAGGCCGCGCGCGCCTGGCCGAGCGGCGCCCGGCCCTGACGTTCTTCGTTGCGGGCTGCTGCCCTGTCGGCGCTCAGCCTCTTCGTGCAGCTCGCGTTCATCACCGATGTTCCCGCGGTCGATCCCCGCGAGGCCGCGCGCGATCTCGATGCATTCGTCTCGTTCTGGGATTACCATCGCGCGCCGCTCTCCCTCCTGACTCGTCCGATGCTGCTCAACATCGCGTCGCTGGCGGTCGCCGCGATTGGGCTCACGGCGCTCGGGCATCGTCTTCTGCCCGGCATGTCGTTCTTTCTCAAGTCCGTTGCTCGTCTGCGGCGTCTTCGGCATCATCGCCGTGCTCGTCTCGTGGATTCCGCCGCAACACGTTCCGTTCGTGCTTCTGATGCTGATGCCGGCGCGGCTTCTCACGGTCAACACGATGGTCCTGGCGGCGATCGCCATCGGGCTGTCCTCGCTCTTGCCCCTGGCGCGTTTCACGCCGGTCGTGCCGGCCCTGATTCTGGCGGCCTGCTTCGTCTACAAACCTCGTTCTCGTTCTCGAGCGGGCGCAGATGGCCTCATGGACGACGAGCCTGGAGGACTACTCGAACGATCCCTTTTTCGCCGCTGTGGCCGCTGAAACGCAGGGGCTCGTTGCTCACCGGCGGCTCGCTGCATCTGATTCAGCTTCGATCGCGGCGCCCGGTCCTCCTCGACGGGGGCGGACTCGACGGCGCTGCCGTACGCGCCAGAAAGCGGACCTGAAATGCGCCGGGTGCTCCCCGACGTCTACGGCCTCGATCTGATGAACCCGCCCGAAGAGGCACGCCATTCGGGCGTCGTCCCTGACGACTTCAACAAAGACGTGTGGACGGGTATTCACGCGAGCGGTGGCGGCAGATTCGCCGCGCGCACAACGTCACGCAGGTCGTGACCAGGACCGACTGGACGCTCGATCTGCCGCTCGTCACCGAGAACGGCGACCTCCGGCTCTACCGTATTCCCGAGTAAACTAACCGCCACTTTCATGGATCCACGCCCTGCCAGGCCGCTCGTTTCGGTCGTCCTGTCGTTCAGAAACGAGGCCGAAAACATTCCGACGCTCGTCGCGCGCTCGACAAGATGTTCGAGCCGGTGGATGCCGACTACGAGGCCATTTTCGTGAACGACGCGTCGACAGATGGCTCGCTCGCGCTTCTGCATGAAGGAGCGGCAGCGGAACGCCCGCATCAAAATCGTCAACATGTCGCGCCGGTTTGGCGTGGCCGAAGGCGTGCTGGCCGGCATGAGCGTGTCGCGCGGCGACGCGATCGTCTACATGGACGCCGACCTGCAGGATCCGCCCGAGATCATTCCGCTGCTGCTCGATCGATGGCGCCAGGGCGCGGATGTCGTCCACACGGTGCGCACGCACCGCCACGGCGAGAACCCGCTGAAGATGGCGGCCACGCGCCTCGCCTACCGGCTCATCCAGCTTGGCTCGTCGATTCGACTGCCGGTCGATGCCGGCGACTTCAAGCTTCTCTCGCGCGCCGCCGTCGACCATCTGCTGCGGCTGCGCGAGTCGGATCCATATCTGCGCGGGCTTGTCGTGTGGCTTGGCTTCAACCAGGTCTCGATTCCGTACGAGCGGGAATCGCGTCATGCGGGCCGGACGCATTTTCCGTTTTTCAGCAGGAACCCGTGGAAGACGTTCACGATGGGCATGACGTCGTTTTCGTTCATGCCGATCTATGCCTGCTTCGCGCTGGCGGCCGCCGGCCTCGTCGCCGCGCTCGTGCTGGCCCTCCGCGGATCGACCGTCATGGCGGCCCTGACGTTTTTCTGGGCCACGACCATCGCCGCGATCGCCGTCGTCGGCACGTATGTGATACGCGTTTACAAGGATGTCAGAGGCCGTCCGGCGTACATCATCGAATCGGTGATCGGCGACGAGCCTCGAACCGGGCCCGGGAACAGGGATGAGGAGCGTCACGCCGGATCTCGTCCTCGTCAACCCGACGAGCCGCGCGCGGATTTACCAGTCGCTCGGAACGCGACTGACGGCCGTCGAAAACCCGGTCTGGGCCGGGCTGATTGCGACGTTCGTCCGGACGAAGGGTTTCTCGGTCGAGATCGTCGATGCCGAGGCCGACGAGCTGACGCCGCGAGGACGTTGCGGAGCGTCGTGGCCGCGCTGTCGCCCGTGCTCGCCGCGATCGTGGTCTACGGGCATCAGCCGTCTGCGTCGACGCAGAACATGACCGGGCGCGTCGGCCCTCGCAACCGCCATCAAGAACATCGACTCCGGCCCTGCCGCTGCTGATGCTCGGCGGCCACGTTGCCGCGCTGCCCGAGCGCACGCTCGAAGACGAGCCGTGCGATTTCGTCTCGAGCGACGAAGGACTGCACACGGTCGTCGACCTTCTCGCCGCGCTCAAAGCCTCCCGGACACCGGACCTGTCTCGAACGTGCGGGGACTCGTCTATCGAGTGATACGGCCGTCCGGTTCGCAACCCGGCGGCGCCGCTCGTCAAAGAGCTCGACCGCGAGATGGCCGGCGTCGCGTGGGACCTGCTGCCGATGAAGCGCTATCGCGCGCACAACTGGCACTGCTTCGGCGATCTCGAGCGCGAGCCCTACGCGGCGATCTACACGACGCTCGGCTGCCCGTACCGCTGTTCCTTCTGCTGCATCCAGGCGCCGTTCAAGGCCGGCGAACAGGTGATGGGGCTGGCGAGCGACGCGAACAGCTATCGCTTCTGGACGCCCGGCGCGGGTGGTCGAAGAAATCGATCTGCTGGTCAACGGACTACGGCGTGCGGAACATCAAGTTCGCCGACGAGATGTTCGTCCTGAATCAGCGCCACGTCATCGGCATCTGCGACCTGCTGATCGAGCGCGGCTACGACCTGAATATCTGGGCGTACGCGCGCGTCGATACGGTGAAGGCCAACATGCTCGACAAGCTCAAGCGCGCGGGTTCAACTGGCTCGCGCTGGGCATCGAAGCCGCCGACGACCGCGTGCTGACCGACGTCGACAAGCGCTATCGAGGTCGACGAGGTCTACGACACCGTCAGCCGCATCAAAGACGCCGGCATCAACATCATCGGCAACTACATCTTCGGCCTGCCCGAAGACACCCCCGAGACGATGCAGCGCACGCTGGACCTGGCGCTGGATCTCAACTGCGAGTTCGCCAACTTCTATTCGGCGATGGCGTATCCCGGCTCGCCGCTGTATGAGGAGGCGCTTCGCCGCGGATGGCGGTTGCCGGACGCCTGGAGCGGCTATTCGCAGCACTGCGATCGACACGCTACCGCTGCCGACCAGGCACATTTCGGCCGGCGAGGTGCTGCGCTTCCGCGATCAGGCCTTCGATATCTACTTCAGGCACGAGCCGTATCTGGAGATGGTGCAGAGAGAAATTCGGCGACGCCACGCTCGCGCACATCCGCGAGATGACGGCGCACAAGTTGGAGAGGAAATACGCGAGCAGTAACGCACAGTCTGCAGCCGACAGGGCTGATGCCACGATCTGGCAAGTGACAGATTGCCCATCGATTGCATTGCGCATGGCTTTAGCCCTGCCGGGCTCTATCACTTCCAACCCGCCCATGTACGGGCGCAGCGCCTCGGGGACGACGACGGATCCATCCTTCTGCTGATAGTTCTCCAGCACCGCCACCAGCGTGCGGCCGATCGGCAGGCCCGAGCCGTTCAGCGTGTGGACGAACTCCGCCTTGCCCGTTCCGCCCACCTTGAACTTGATGTTGCGCGCGGCGCGCCTGAAACGCCTCGGCGTTGCGAGCAGGATGAAATCTCGCTGTACGCCTTCTGGCCCGGCAGCCACACCTCGATGTCGTAGGTCTTCGCCATCGAGAAGCCGAGGTCGCCGGTGCACAGCACCACCGTGCGATACGGCAGCCCGAGCCGCTGCAGCACCTCTTCGGCATTCAGCGTCATCGCCTCGAGCTCGTCGTACGACTGTCGGGATGGGCGATCTTCACCATCTCGACTTTCTCGAACTGATGCTGCCGGATGAGACCGCGCACGTCCTTGCCGTACGATCCGGCCTCGCTGCGGAAGCACGGCGTGTAGGCGGTGTACTTCAGCGGCAGCGCGTCGCCGTTCAGAATCTCGCTGCGATGCAGGTTGGTCAGCGGCACTTCGGCCGTCGGAATCAGGAACAAATCCCAGTCGCCCGCGATCTTGAACAGGTCGGCCTCGAACTTCGGCAGCTGGCCGGTCGCCTTCGAGCGACGCGCGATTCACGAGGAACGGCGGCACGACCTCCAGGTAGCCGTGCTCGCGCGTGTGCAGGTCGAGCATGAAGTCGATCAGCGCGCGCGACAGCCGCGCGCCTGCGCCCAGCAGCACGGAAAACCGGGCTCCCGACATCCTCGTGGCGCGCTCGAAGTCGAGAATGCCCAGCGCGGGACCGAGATCCCAGTGCGCCTGCGGCTCGAAGTCGAACTGTCGTCGGCTCACCCCAGGTGCGCACGACCACGTTGTCGGCTTCGCTCTTGCCCGACCGGCACGCTCGCATGCGGCACGTTGGGCAGCGACATGAGCAGGTTCGTCCGCTGCTGCTCGACCTGATCCAGCTCGATGCTGAGCTGGCGGATCTGCTGCGCCCGCTGGCGGTTCGCTTCGAAAATGGCGCTGGCGTCCTTGCCCTGCCGCTTGGCGCGCGCGACTTCGTCGCCAGCGGCATTCTGATCGCGCTTCAAGCCCTTCGAGCTCGGGAATCAGCCGCCGCCGGCGGTTCTCGAGCGTCGGCCAGCTGCTCGAGCTCGCCGTCGACGTTCATGCCGCGGCTCTGCAGGCCGCGCTTCACTTCGTCCTGATGGTCTCGCACGTAAGCCGGATCAAGCATGGTGAAATCCTATCCGATATCAAATTATCAGTAGAATAGGCCGCGTGAAATCACCCGTTCGCAAAGTCGTCTTCCCCGCCGCCGGCCTCGGCACCCGATTTCTTCCCGCCACCAAAGCGCAGCCGAAGGAAATGCTGCCGCTCGTCGACAAGCCGATCATTCAGTACGGCGTCGAAGAGGCCGTCCAGTCCGGCATCGAGAACATCATCATCGTCACCGGCCGGGGCAAGAACGCGATCGAAGATCACTTCGACGTCAACGTCGAGCTCGAGAGCTTCCTGCAGCAGCGCGGCAAGCTCGACCTGCTCGAGGAGATCCGCAAGATCTCCAACATGATCAACGTCGCCTACGTCCGGCAGGGAGAGCCGCTCGGCCTCGGCCACGCGGTGCTCGTCACCGCCGATCTCGTCGGCGACGAGCCGTTCGCCGTCATCCTTGCGGACGACGTCATCGACGCCACACCGCCGGCGTTGAAACAGATGATTGACGTGTTCGAACGAGTCGGCGGACCAGTGCTGGCCGTCGAGCGCGTTCCGCCCGAACAGGTTTCGAGCTACGGCATCGTCGACATCGACCCGTCGGTCGATCTCGGCAAGGGCATTTACGCGGTCCGCGATCTCGTCGAAAAACCGCCGCGCAACGAAGCGCCGTCGAACCTCGCGATCATCGGCCGGTACCTGCTGACGCCCGACATCTTCCCGGCCCTCCGCGCAACGGCCAGCGATCGCACCGGCGAAATTCAGCTCACCAACGGGCTGCGGAAGCTGCTGCAGCGGCGAAAAATCTTCGCGTGCGAGATCGACGGCGTCCGGCACGACACCGGCAACAAGCTGGGCTACCTGCAGGCGGCCGTCTACTTCGCGCTGAGACGGCCGGACCTGAGCGAACCGTTCCGCGCCTACCTGCGCTCCGAAAACATCGAGCGACGCAGCGCGATACGCACCGGCAAGGCTACGGACTAGAGGAGATGCGCGAGGATTGGCTCTAGGACGTCTTCGTTGAAGGCGGTGTCGGCGTCGTGGTCGAGGGACTCGACGACGTCGATGACGAAGAGGAACGTGCTGGAATCGGAAGACGTGGATTTCGAATCGGATTTTGAATCGGCTGCCGCTTGTTCTCGGTGCTGCGCCGGCTTCGTTCGTCGGTGTTGCCGCCGGCCTTCGCGTGCGCCGTCCTTCCCCGCCTTTCCTTCCGCGCGTAGTCGGTGATGTACCAGCCCGTTCCCTTGAACTGAATCGCCGGGCTCGACAGCAGCTTCTGGACGTTCCGCTCGCCGCAATTCGGGCACACGTCAACCGGCGGATCGGAGAATTTCTGGATTTGCTCGAAGAGGTGCCCGCAGGCGTTGCATCGGTACTCGTACAGCGGCATCGTTAGATTCTATCGGCTCCCTGCAGTGCCTACTCCAGCAGGTCGCCCGATCGATTCGCCGAGCATCAGCTGCCGATGCGCGGCAAAGGTCGCGGTGCCGTTGCCGAGCAGCTGATCGTGGAACGCGCGCTGCGAGTATTTCGCTCCCTGCTGTTCCTTGTAGTCACGCCGCAGCTTCAGCAGCATCAGCTTGCCGACGGAATAGACGAGGTATGTCGGATCGAACGTGCCGCGCTCGGCCTCGCGGCGCGCGCTGCTTTCCTCCATGAAGCACTCGTCGCGGAAGAAACGCACGCCCTGCTCGACCGACCAGTCCTGGACGTGCAGGCGGATGCTGACGATGAAGCGGCCGAGGCGAATCAGCGCTTCGGCGAGCTGGCCCAGCTTGAACGTGTGATCGTTACGGCGGAAACCCGCCTCGACCATCATCTGCTCGGTGTAGTGCGCCCATCCTTCGACAAACGACGCCGGCGCGAACATGATCGATTTGCGCACCTTCGATTCGACGCGGCGCAGGAACTGATAGTGCAGGAAATGTCCCGGGTAGACCTCGTGAATCGAGATCGCCCACAGCGTCGGGTAGTTGAAATCGCGCAGGTGCTCTTCCTGCCGGTCGGCAGGCCACGACGGATCGGCGTCGGTCACGTAGTAGTAGGCGCGGGTCGGCCTTCTGCTCGAACGGACCGGGCACCCACATGCTCGCGAACGACCAGCGATAGAACTCGGGCGTCGGCGCGACGATCACCGGCTCGCCTTCGGGACGGGTGATGATGCCGTTGCGATCGATGAACGTGCTCAGCTCGTCGAGCTGCTGCTGCGCCGCCGCTGAGAGCGCGCCCGGCGCCGGATGCTCGTCCTTCGCCCGGCGCCACGCCTCGATGGGATCGCCGCCGTTGAGCTTGCCCGCGAGCGACCGGAACTCGTCCTGCGTCGCCTGGAACTCGCGCAGCGCGATGTTGAGCAGGCGGTCGGCGTCGATCGAGATGCCCTCGTCGAGCGCCAGCTTGCGCTCGAACATGCTCCTGGCCGAGACGGAACGACGCTCGCGCCTTCGGCGCCACCTCTTCTTCGAGATACTGGATGTAGCTCGAGATGGCCTGCGTGGCCTCGGTCGACGCATCGGCGAGGTCGCCGAGCAGGTGCATGTCGTCGAGCGGCCGAAAACGCGCGCGGCAGATCCTTCTCGATGAAGTTCAGCGCACCGCGGAACGTCTCGAGGCCGACCTTGACGAAGATGCCCGGCGGATCCTTGATGTTGTCGCGGGCCGCCTGCACGAGCCGGGCCGCCTGCCGCAGCTTCGAGAGCACCCGGCGGGCGCGCTCGGGCAGCGGCGCGTGCGTGAACACGACCTGCGCCGCCAGGCTCGAGCACAGCGTGTCCGAGTAGAGCTGCGGGCTTCGTTCCCACGTGCGGATCTGCTCGAGCTCGAACATCCTCGCCTGGATGTTCGAGGCCACCATCGGCTGCTCGGCCTTTTCGACCGGCCGTCAGATCGCCCGGGTTGATGTCCTGCAGCCGGCGCGAGAACCCGGACAGCGCCCGGGTGTGCTGGTCGATGCCCTGCCGGCTGTAGTCCTCGATGTGATCGTCGTACGTGTGGACGCCGTCAAGCGTCGCGCTCGTCGGGTGAACTTCGTGAAGATAGGCGAGATAGTCGTCGACGAAATGATGAAATGGCTCGGACGAACGCATCATTTAGGCAGCAGCTCGAATCCCTGATTTCGATATCCAAATTCCGACAACCCACAATGGTACAATACTCCTAATACCTCATCCGCATGCGCCGGGCAGCCTGTACGTCGTGTCCACCCCGATCGG
The DNA here is from genome assembly GCA_963850725.1 of Vicinamibacterales bacterium. Taxonomy (GTDB): domain Bacteria; phylum Acidobacteriota; class Vicinamibacteria; order Vicinamibacterales; family JAMQPK01; genus JAMQPK01. The sequence goes on along the minus strand of CAWKMQ010000004.1, from coordinate 209,034 downwards.
GAACCTGGACGACATCACAGTCCGGGCCCTCAACACCCTGAAATCGGTCGGCCTCGTCGCCGCCGAAGACACCCGCCGGACGGCGCTCCTGCTCAGACACTTCGGCATCACCACGCCGACCACCAGCCTTCACGAGCATAACGAAAGCCAGAAACTGCCGCAGTTGCTTCGGCAGCTTGCGAACGGAGTCGACATCGCGCTCGTCTCCGATGCCGGCACGCCGCTTGTCGCCGATCCCGGGCCAGCGGCTGATCGCCGACGGCCATTGAGGAGGGGATCCGGGTCGTGCCGATTCCCGGCGCGAGCGCCGTTCTGGCGGCACTCGCGGCGTCGGGCTACCCCGCCGATGCGTTCGTGTTCGCGGGGTTCGCACCTTCTAAGTCAAACGACAGAAAATATGGCTGGCTTGCCTTGGCCGATGAGCCAGAACGGTCGTTTTCTTTGAAGCCCCGCACCGGATTGCAAAGACGCTCGCGGACATGGCTGACATATTGGGCGAACGACCAATAACTATGGCCAGAGAGCTGACAAAGCTCCACGAAGCAGGTCGTCAGAACGACGGCTCGGGCGGCCACCGCAGGCAGCGATACCCGAAAAGGGGAGTTCACGATCGTGCTTGGCCCATGTCGCAGCCGTCACAAAACACAGAAATCATTGACGATAGCGAGCTGAGTGCGTTTTTCTATCAAATGACCGATCGAAAGAAAGTCCCGGCGCCAGGCAATCGCGGCGACTGCCGCCAAATTTGGTCTTTCGACCAATGATGTGTACGCACGCTTGGAGCGGCTGAAGCCGGCCCGGCCGTCTTGACCGATGCGACAGCGATTTGTTACCGTAGCGCCCTTTCAGGGCGATCCTCCATGGCGAAGCAGCGGCGGGCGAGCTCCCGCCCCGTCCGGCCGAAGCCGGCTGACGCGGCTCTCTCCGTCGAGACTGCCGATCCACGCCGAGCGCGAGCGGGCACTGCCAAGCTGCTCCGCCTGCGCCACTGCCCCGCCCAGGCCACCTCGAAGCGGTCGCACTCTACGAAGAAGGGGTTGCGGCGCTCCAGGCGCACGAATACTCGCGCGCGTCCTCGCTGCTGCGGTCGGTCCTCTCGCGCTACCCCGAGGAGAGAGAGCTTCACGAGCGGGTCCGGCTCTACCTCAACGTCTGCGAGCGCCACATGGCGCCGCGCGCCGCGTCGCCGTCCACACCCGAAGAGCGGGTGTTTGCCGCCACGCTGGCCGTCAACGCCGGCGAACTACGACGAGGCGCTCGAGCACCTGCGCACGGCCAGCGCGGAATCGCCCGAACACGACCACGCGCTCTACATGCTCGCGTCCGTCCTCACGCTGCGCGATCAGGTCGACGAAGCCGTTCCCGTTCTGCTTCGCGCCATCGAGCTCAACCCGGACAATCGCGTCGCTCGCGCGCCACGACCCCGACCTCGAAGCCGCTGCGCCAGTTCGACAGCGTCCGCGCGGCGCTCGAAGCGCCGTCTCCGGCGAAGGCCGACCGCGATGAACCGCCGCAAGGCTGCCCGACGCCGATAGCGCTGTTCGAGCGGCCCGACTCACGCACTCATCCATGTCTGATCTCCACGTCGTCATCCTGGCCGCAGGCAAAGGCACGCGCATGAAATCGGCGCGGCCGAAGGTGCTGCACCACGTCGCCGGCCGGCCGATGATCGACTACGTCATGCGCGCGGCGCAGTCGCTCTCGCCTCGCACGATCACGGTCGTCGTCGGACATATGAAGGAGCTGCTGCGCCAGGGCCTCGAGCGGTATCCCGAGCTGTCGTTCGTGACGCAGGAGCCGCAGCTTGGCACCGGCCATGCTCTGCTGCAGACGGCCGGCGTGCTGGAGGGGCAAAACGGCTTCGTTCTGTTGCTATCTGGCGACGTACCGTTGCTGAAACGCCACACTCTTGCCGAGCCTGGTGAGCAAGCACGAGGAAACGGACGCGGCGGCCACCGTCCTGACGGCGCATCGTCGAGCAGCCCTACGGATACGGGCGCATCGTCCGCGTCAAGGGACGCATTTCGCGGATCGTCGAAGAGCGCGACGCGTCGCCGGCGCAGCGGAAGATCAAGGAAATCAACAGCGGCGTCTACGTGTTCTCGCTGGCGCCGCTGTTCGACGCGCTCCGGGGGCTGGCCACCGCGAACGCGCAGGGCGAGTACTATCTAACGGACCTCGATTTCGACCTATCGCCGCCGCAGGCTGCGGCGTCGAGACGGTCGTGCTCGAGGATCCCAACGAGATCCGCGGCATCAACAGCCGGTCGGAACTGGCAGAAGCGAGCCGAATCGTGAGACAGAAAAAAAACGAAGAGCTGATGGCGGCGGGCGTCACGATCGAAGATCCCGCGACGACCTACATCGACGATGACGTGGTCGTCGGCGCCGACACGGTGATCCATCCCGGCGTGCACCTCGAAGGGAAGACGCAGATCGGCCAGGCGTGCGAGATTCACGCCGGCGTGCGCATCGTCAACTCGGTGCTCGACGATCGCGTCACGGTGCAGAACTTCTGCGTCATCAACGGCGGCCGCCTGGCGCACCGGCGTCACGATCGGGCCGTTCGTGCACATCCGGCCCGAGACCGAGCTGCGCGAGTCGGTGCACATCGGCAATTTCGTCGAGCTGAAGAAGATCGGTGCTCGGCAAGGGCACCAAGGCCGGCCATCTGTCGTACCTGGGCGACGCGGTCGATCGGCGAGAGCGTCAACATCGGCGCCGGCACGATCACCTGCAACTACGACGGCGAGCAGAAGCACCAGACGACCATCGAAGACGGCGCGTTCGTCGGCAGCGACTCACAGCTCGTCGCGCCGGTCACGATCGGCAAGGGCGCCTATGTCGGCAGCGGCACGACGGTGCGCGAGAACGTGCCCGCCGGGCGCGCTCGCGGTGAGCGCCGGGCAAGCAGCGCAACATCGAAGGCTGGGTCGAGAAGAAGAAAGCAGAAAGTAGGAAAGTAGAAAGTCGAAAGTCCAGAGTCAGGAAACGTAAGAACGTATGTGCGGAATCATCGGCTATCTCGGCCCGAAGGAAGTCGTGCCCATCCTGCATCGACGGGCTGCGGCGGCTCGAATATCGCGGCTACGACTCCGCGGGCGTGGCGGTCGTCCGCAACGGCCAGATCGAGCGCCGGCGCAGCGCGGGCAAGCTCGTCAACCTCGAGCAGGCGATCGACACGCAGCCGCTCGAAGGGATCTACGGCGTCGGCCACACGCGCTGGGCCACGCACGGCCGGCCGACCGAAGAGAACGCGCATCCGCACCAGGACTGCACCGGCAAGATCGTCGTCGTGCACAACGGCATCATCGAGAACTACCTCGACCTGAAGCGCGAGCTGCAGAAGCTCGGCCACACGTTCGTCACCGAGACCGACTCCGAGGTCATCGCGCACCTGATCGAGCAGGAAATGAAGCGCGGTCCGACCGCGACGCTCGAGGACGCGGCGCGGCGGGCGCTGCTGCACATGCGCGGGCTCTTTGCCTTCGTGGCGATTTCGACCGACGACCCGGAAAAGATCATCGCCGTGCGCAACGGCCCGCCGATCGTCGTCGGGCTCGGCGACAACGAGTTCTTCGTCGCGTCCGACACGCCGGCCATTCTCAGCCACACGCGCGACGTCGTGTTTCTCGGCGACGAGGAGATGGCGGTCATCACGCGCCGCGGCGTCGAGTTCACGAACTTCGCCGGCACGCCGGTCTCGAAGGCGACGCAGCGCGTGCTGTGGGACCCGATCATGGCGGAGAAGTCGGGCTACCGCCATTTCATGCTCAAGGAGATCTTCGAGCAGCCGCGCGCCGCCGAAGAGACGCTGCTCGGCCGCGTTCAGCATCGAAACCGGCCGGGTGTTCCTGGAAGAGATTGCGATCTCCGAAGCCGACCTGCGCGGCATCAACAAGGTCGCGCTGATCGCGTGCGGCACGTCGTGGCACGCGGCGCTGGTGGGCAAATTCCTCATCGAGCGGTTCGCCGGCCTGCCGGTCGAGGTCGACTACGGCTCCGAATACCGCTACCGCGACTTCATCGTCGATCGCACACACGCTGGTCGTCATCATCACGCAGTCGGGCGAGACCGCCGACACGCTGGCCGCGCTTCGCGAAGCGCGCAAGAAGGGCGCGCGCAGCCTCGCCATCTGCAACGTCGTCGGCAGCATGGCGACGCGCGAATCCGAAGGCACCATCTACACGCACGCCGGCCCGGAAATCGGCGTGGCGTCGACCAAGGCCTTCACGTCGCAGCTCGTCGCGCTGAACCTGCTCGCGCTGTACCTGGGCCAGGTGAAAGGCACGCTGCCGCGAAGCCGACGCGCGCAGCCACATCGACGCGCTGCTGCAGCTTCCCGAAGCAGATGGAGCAGGCGCTGAAGGCGTCGGGCGTCGATCGAAGAGGTCGCCGGCCGGTTCTTCGACCGCAGCGACTTTCTGTACCTCGGCCGCGGCATCAACTACCCGATTGCGCTCGAAGGCGCGCTGAAGTTGAAGGAAATTTCGTACATCCACGCCGAAGGCTATCCGGCCGGCGAGATGAAGCACGGGCCGATCGCGCTCATCGACAGCAACATGCCGGTCGTGAGCATTGCACCAAATGATCACGTCTTCGAGAAAATGCTTGGCAATATTCAAGAGGTGAAGGCTCGAGGCGGATCGGTGATCGCCATCACCACCGAAGGCCACGACACGCTGAAAAGCGTTCTGGATCCGGCACAAGACGCGATTATTTCCCTCCCGCGCGTCCCGGAAATGCTCTCGCCGATCGCGATGGTACTGCCGTTGCAGCTGCTCGCGTATCACATCGCGGTGCGGCGCGGCTGCGACGTCGATCAGCCGCGCAATCTCGCGAAGAGTCGTCACGGTAGAATAGGCGTCTGGCTCCGGGCTTCAGGCTCTGGGCTCAGGCGACTCGCATGCCAATCTGCCGCAGCCCGAAGTCTGAAGTCCGAAGCCTTCATGGATCCATTACAAGGCCTCAATCCCGAACAACGCGAGGCCGTCCTGCACATCGACGGCCCGCTGCTCATCCTTGCCGGCGCCGGCTCGGGCAAGACGCGCGTCATCGCGCAGCGCATCGCCTATCTGCTGTCCGAAGGGCTACGCGCAGCACGACGAAATTCTTGCCGTCACCTTCACCAACAAGGCGGCGGAAGAAATGCGTACTCGCGTCGAGACGCTGCTCGGCGCGTCGCTCGTCGGGCTCGTGGATCTCGACGTTCCACGCGCTCTGCGCGCGCCTGCTGCGGCGCGAAGCCACCGCCATCGGCCTGCCGCGCGATTTCGTCATCTACGACTCGTCCGATCAGGTCGCGCTGGTCAAGCAGGTGCTCAAGGAGCTGCAGATCGACGACAGCGTCGTGCAGCCGCGCATGGCGCTGTCCAAGATCAGCCACGCGAAGAACACGATGGCCGGGCCCGGACTTCTTCAAGTCGCAGGGCTGGAGCCAGCGCGGCGAGCAGCTCGCGAAGGTCTACGAAAAATACATCCAGGGCCTGCAGAGACAACGGCGCGCTCGACTTCGACGACCTGCTGCTGAAGGCGGTCGAGTTGCTCGACAAGGCCGCGCATGTCCGCGACGAAGTACGCCGAGCAGTTCCGGTTCGTCATGGTCGACGAGTATCAGGACACGAACCGGCCGCAGTATCACCTCATCCAGCGCCTGGCCGAGCGCCATCGCAACCTGGCGGTCGTCGGCGATCCCGATCAGTCGATCTACCGCTGGCGCGGCGCCGACCTGCGCAACATCCTCGACTTCGAGCACGACTTTCCCGAAGCGAAGATCGTCAAGCTCGAGCGGAACTACCGATCGACGCAGGTCATCCTCGACGCGGCCTCGGCGGTCATCAGCCAGAACCGGAACCGCAAGGACAAGCGGCTGTGGACCGAGCGCAAGGGCGGCGACCTCATCAAGTATTTCCGCGGATCGGACGAGCTCGAAGAAGCCGACTTCATCACGCGGACGGCGCATTCGGGCATCACGTCCGCGCCCGACTGCACCGTCGCCGTGCTCTATCGCACGAACGCGCAGTCGCGCGTCATCGAAGACTCGCTGATGCGCTCGGGCCTCGCCTACCGCATCGTCGGCGGCGTGCGGTTCTACGAGCGCAAGGAAATCAAGGACTCGCTCGCGTATCTGAAGCTGCTCATCAACCCGCACGACGATGTGAGCCTGCGGCGGGTGATCAACGTGCCGCCGCGCGGCATCGGCAAGGGCGTGATGGACTCGATCGATCGCGTGTCGGCCGAAGAGGCGCCGCCGCTGCTGCTCGCGAGCGGCATCGCCGTGCCGGCGCCGAACTCGCTGTGGACGAAGCTGAGCCGCGCCATCGACGAGCGGCTGGTCCCGCCGCGCGCGCTCGCCTCGCTGCGCACGTTCCGCGATCTCATCGTGAATCTGTCAGACGTCGCGCGGAAAGAGCCGCTGTCGATCACGCTCGGCAAGGTGCTCGATCAGACCGGCTATCTGCAGGACCTGCGCGAGGACAAGAGCGAAGACTCGCAGGGCCGCATCGAAAACCTGATGGAGCTCGTCTCGGCCGCGCGCGAGTACGAAGGGCGCGAGCCCGAGGCGTCGCTCGGCGGCTTCACCGACAAGCTGTCGCTGCTGTCGGAAGCCGACGAAGGACAGGGCAGCCTCGACGCGCGCATCTGGCTGATGACGCTGCACGCCGCCAAGGGCCTCGAGTTTCCGACCGTCATCATGGCCGGTCTCGAGGAGGGCGTGTTTCCGCACTCGCGCGCGTTCGACGAAGAAGACGAGATGGCCGAGGAGCGGCGCCTCTGCTACGTCGGCATGACGCGCGCGCGCACGCAGCTGGTGCTGACGGGCGCGGCGCGGCGGCGCGTCTTCGGCGAATATCAGTCGATGGAGCCGTCGCGCTTCATGGACGAAGTGCCGCCGCAGCTCGTCGACCGCATCGAGCCGGCGTATCCCAACGAGCAGCTATCAAAGCTCGTTCGGCGGCGTACGCCGGACGATCGAACGCCTATGGACGCGGCCGTCGTCTCGCGACGGCAGCCTCGACGTATCACCGGCCGGGCGCGCGCGCGAAGAATCGACGTTCGCGTACGAAGACGAAGATCAGTCGTCGCTGCTCGGGCCTGCAGCTCGGCGCGAAGGTTCGCCACCCGCAGTTCGGCGTCGGCACGATTCTCAGCGTGGAAGAGCTGGCCGACGATGTGAAGCTGGTGGTGAGATTTTCGGTGGGGCCGAAGACGCTGCGCGCGAAATACGCGAAACTGGAGATGGTCTAGACGGAGACTAGGGATTGCGGGGTTCGGGATTCGGGGATTAGGTCTGACGCCTGAAGCCTCGAACGCCCTAGAGCCCACGAGTCACTGTCGGTTGTTACGCCGGCTTTATCGCCGGTGATGATCCACTTGCCCTTGCGCTCGCCTTCTGTCGCCCTTCACGACGGCGCGCTGCACGGTGACGACGTAGTTCTTCTGGCTCGTCGCCCCGTCCGGCGCCTTGACGGTTGCGGCGATGGTGATGTCCTTCGACACCAGGTGCCGTCCATCTCTTCGACGGTCGGGCGTCGTCGCGTTGGCAGTCGGCATCAGGCTCAGCTCCGCGATGCGGCCGGGCGTCGGACAGCGCGTTCGCGGGCCGACGACACCTTCTTGGCTTCGGCGCCGGTATCGTCGCGCCACTTCTCCACTCGGCCTGGATCTGCGCGTCCTTGCCGGTCAGCTTCGTGCCGGCGCTCTCGGCCTTCAGCACGCGATCGATCGCCTCCATGTTCGCGTCCTGATAGGTCTTCTTCTTTTCGGTGAACGCCTTGTTCGCCGCTTCGGCCTCGGTCAGCGCCTTGGACAGCTCGATGACCTGCAGCGGTTCGGTCCGCTCGGGCGACACGGCGGTGACACGTCGAAGTCGGTGACCGTCCCTTCGGTCTTCGGATCGAAGGCTGACGACCGCGAAGTTCGCGAGCGTCATGTTGTCGCGCAGACCCGACGCGCGGAAGAACTGCCGCACGAGATTCTCTTCGTTCGCGTTCGCTGACGAGCACGCGCTCAACGCGGCGGCCATCAGCACCATGGACGCCAGCAGATACACACTTGACCTTCGGCCGAAACATGTCAGCCTCCTTGATTAATCCTGGGGCCCCAGTTCATCCGGGACCTTTGCCCACCGGCTGCGGTTAAATCTCTCGGAGCCGTTCTCTTCGTCTTTTTCCGCCAGCCGGGCGAGAGATACCACTCGGTCGTCGGCATCGATCTCAATCAGCCGCACGCCCTGCGTGGCCCGCCCGATGGTCCGGATGTCGCGCGCAACCGTCCTCAGAATCTTGCCCTGCTGCGTGATGAGCATGAACTCGTCCTCATCGTGCACAGACGCCATTCCGACGACGCGACCGTTCCGTTCGGTTGTTTGGATGTTAATAATACCCACACCGCCCCTGGACTGCACCCGATATTCGTCCAGCTCGGTCCGCTTGCCGTAGCCGTTCTCGGTCACCGTCAGCAGGGTGCTGCCGGGCCGGACCACCTCCATGGCCACCACCTCGTCCCCCTCGCGGAGGCTGATCCCCTTCACGCCGTAGGCGGTCCGCCCCATCGGCCGCACGTCGCCCTCCGGGAACCGGATGGCCACCCCGTCGCGCGTGCCGATGAAGATTTCGCCCGTTCCGTCGGTAATCTGGGCCGCCATCAGGCGATCGCCGTCCTCGACGCCCATGGCGATGATGCCGCCGGCCCGCGGGTTGCTGAAGGCCGACAGCTCGGTCTTCTTGACCACGCCCGCGCAGCGTGCCCATGGCGATGAACTTGCCCTCTTCGAACTCCTTCACGGTCTGCAGGGCGGCGATCTGCTCGTCGGCGCGCCATCGACACCAGGTTCGCGATCGCCTTGCCCTTGCCGCCCGGGCCCGACGTCGGGAATCTCGTGCACCTTCAGCCAGTACGCGCGCCCGCGGTCCGAGAAAATCATGATGTAGGCGTGCGTCGAGGCGACGAAGAGGTGGCTGACGAAATCCTCCTCGCGCGTCCGCATGCCGATGCGGCCCTTGCCGCCGCGCCGCTGGTTCCGATAGCTCGTGATCGGCGTCCGCTTGATGTAGCCGGTATTGCTCACCGTAATCGCCATGTCTTCTTCGGCGATCAGGTCCTCGATGCTGAGCTCGCCGCTGTCCCCGTCGATGATCTGGGTGCGGCGGTCGTCGCCGTACTTGTCGCTGCACGTCCTTCAGCTCGCCGACGATGATCTGCATCAGCAGCTGCTCGCTGCCGAGAATGGCGCGCAGCCGCTCGATCGTCTTCAGCAGCTCGGCCATCTCGTCGAGAATCTTCTGCCGCTCGAGGCCGGTCAGCCGCTGCAGCTGCATGTCGAGAATGGCCTGCGCCTGAATCTGGCTCAGCGAGAACTGCGTGATGAGGCCCTCGCGCGCCTCGGGCACGGTCTTCGAACCGCGGATGAGCTTGATGACCGCGTCCAGGTTGTCGAGCGCGATCTTCAGCCCCTCGAGGATGTGGTAGCGCGCCTCGGCCTTGCGCAGCTCGAACTGCGTCCGGCGGATCACGACCTCGCGGCGGAAGTCGATGAAGCTGTCGACGAGCTCGGCCAGCGTTCAGCACCTTCGGCCGGCCGCCGACGATGGCGAGCATGATGACGCCGAAGCTCTGCTGCAGCTGCGTGTGCTTGTAGAGGTTGTTGAGGATGACCTCGGGCACTTCGCCGCGCTTCAGCTCGATGACGATGCGCATGCCTTCGCGATCGGACTCGTCGCGGAGGTCCGAGATGCCTTCGATCGTCTTGTCGTTCACGAGGTCGGCGATCTTCTCGATGAGCCGCGCCTTGTTCACCTGATACGGAATCTCGGTGACGACAATCGACTGCTTGTCGCCTTTCTTGGCCTGCTCGATCGCGGCCTTGGCCCGCATCAGGATCGCGCCGCGCCCGGTGCGGATAGGCCGCGCGCGATGCCGGAGCGGCCGACGATGTAGCCGCCGGTCGGAAAGTCCGGTCCCTTGACGTGCTCCATCAGGCCGTGCAGCTTGTCGTCTTGTCGAGCTTCGCGCCGCGCTCCTGTTCGGTCTCGATGGTCCAGATGACGCCGTCGATGACTTCGCGGAGGTTGTGCGGCGGCACGTTGGTGGCCATGCCGACCGCAATGCCCGCCGACCCGTTCACCAGCAGGTTCGGAATCTGCGCCGGCAGCACCGTGGGCTCTTCGGTCGTCTCGTCGTAGTTCGGCACGAAGTCGACGGTCTCCTTGTCGAGATCCGCCATCACGTCGTCGGCGAGCGCCTGCAGCCGCGCCTCGGTGTACCGCATCGCCGCCGGAGGATCGCCGTCGATCGAGCCGAAGTTGCCCTGGCCGTCGACGAGCGGGTAGCGCATGTTGAAGTCCTGCGCCAGGCGCACGAGCGTGTCGTAGATCGACGCATCGCCGTGCGGATGGAAATTGCCCATCACCTCGCCGACGATCTTCGCGCACTTGCGGTAGCCGCGGTTCGACGCGAGCCCCATCAGTCTTCATGCCGTAGAGCACGCGGCGATGCGCGGGCTTCAACCCGTCGCGGACGTCGGGCAGCGCTCGTCCAATGATTACGCTCATGGCGTAATCCATGTACGAGCGCTTCATTTCATCTTCGATGTTGACGGGAATTTTTTGAGATGTGTCGGTCATGCTGTGTCGGTCGTCTCAACGCAGAGACGCAGAGACGCAGAGATTGATGGAAAATTTCTCGGCGTCATGTGTCTTGCGTTGAGATCGGGAATCTCAAATATCCAGGTTCGCACATCCAGCGCGTTGTCCTCGATGAACTTCCGCCGCGGCTCGACCTGGTCGCCCATCAGCGTGGTGAACATCTGATCGGCTTCGGTGTGATCTTCGGCGCGCACCTGCAGCAGCGTCCGCACCTCCGGGTTCATCGTCGTCGACCACAACTGGTCCGGATTCATCTCGCCGAGGCCCTTGTAGCGGTTGATCGTGACGCCCTTCTCCCCGGCGCTGATGAAGTACTCGAGCAGCGCGTCGAGCGAGCTGATGGCCACGGTCGGCTCGGGTTTCGCGCGGCCGACCGGCTGCTGGCGGGGCCGCGTCGTCGGGCGCCGACTCGGGCTCGGCCTGCACCGCAGACGACACCACCGTCATCGGCGGCTTGATGTCGCGGATTTCGCGGTAGCTGTGCAGCAGCGTCCGGTAGTCGGGGGCCGTCACGAAATCGATCGAGATGGTGTGGTGCCGGGCATACCCGTTCGACCGATCCTCGATCGCCAGGCAGAACGACTTGTTCTCCTCGTCGGGCTGCACGGTGACGGCCGTGGTCTTGGTCGTCAGGCGCTGCCGCGAGCGACGTCAACCCTTCCTGGCTGTCGAAGAACGACTTGCTCGTGGGCGTCGGCGTCGAGCAGCGCCTCGATCGCCTCGCGCACGTGACCGCGCCGCTCGACCAGCCGCAGGTACTTCCGATAGGTCATCAACCGGTGGAGCAACTGTTCGAGCGGCGCTCCGGAGATCTCGCGGCCGTTCAGCTTGACGGTGCGCGACTCGGCGGCGCGGTGGATCAGGTACGTCTCCCGCTCGCGCTCGTCCTTGATGTAGGTCTCGCTCTTGCCGCGCTTGGCGCGGAAGAGCGGCGGCTGCGCGATGTAGATGTAGCCGTTGTTGATGAGCTCGGGCATCTGCCGGTAGAAGAACGTGAGCAGCAGCGTGCGGATGTGCGAGCCGTCGACGTCCGCGTCGGTCATGATGATGACGCGGTGGTAGCGCAGCTTCGAGATGTCGAAGTCGTCGCCGCCGATGCCGCAGCCGAGCGCCGCGATCATCGTCTTGATCTCGTCGCTGCCGAGCATCTTGTCGAAGCGCGCCTTCTCGACGTTCAGGATCTTGCCCTTGATCGGCAGGATCGCCTGGAAGCGGCGGTCGCGCCCCTGCTTGGCCGAGCCGCCGGCCGATTCGCCCTCGACGATGTAGAGCTCGCTGTTGGCCGGATCGCGCTCCTGGCAGTCGGCGAGCTTGCCGGGCAGGCCGCCGCCTTCGAGCGCGCCCTTGCGGCGCACCAGGTCGCGCGCCTTGCGCGCCGCTTCGCGCGCGCGCGCCGCGTCGACCGCCTTGCCGATGATGCGCTTGGCGATCGGCGGATTCTCCTCGAGGAACGACCCGAGCTTGTCGTTGACGATCGCCTCGACGATGCCCTTGACCTCGGTGTTGCCGAGCTTGGTCTTCGTCTGGCCTTCGAACTGCGGCCGCGGGATCTTGACGCTGATGACGGCCGTCAGCCCCTCGCGGATGTCGTCGCCGCTGAGGCTCTCTTTCAGATCCTTCGCCAGGTTGTTCTTGCCCGCGTAGAAGTTGATCGTGCGCGTCAGCGCCGAGCGGAAGCCGGAGAGATGCGTGCCGCCCTCGTGCGTGTTGATGTTGTTGGCGAACGTGTAGATCGCTTCCGAATAGCCGTCGTTCCACTGGAGCGCGATCTCGGCGTCGATGCCGTCGCGCTCGCCCTTCATGTAGATCGGCTTCTCGTTGACGGCCGCCTTGTTCTTGTTCAGGTGCTTGACGAACGAGATGATGCCGCCGTCGTACTGGAACTTGTGGCTCTTCGTCTCGCGCTCGTCGTCGAGCGTGATCAGGATGCCGGCGTTCAGGAACGCGAGCTCGCGCAGCCGCTGCGCCAGCGTGTCGAAGCTGAACTCGACCGTCTCGAAGATCTCGGCGTCGGGCCGGAAGGTGATCTTCGTGCCGCGCTTCTTCGTCGTGCCGGTCATTTCCAGGTCGGCCTGCGGCTTGCCGCGCTGGTACTTCTGCTTGAAGACCTGGCCGTTCGCGCCAGATTTCGAGGTCGAGCTCCTGCGAGAGCGCGTTGACGACCGACACGCCGACGCCGTGCAGGCCGCCCGACACCTTGTAGCTGTCGTTGTCGAACTTGCCGCCGGCGTGCAGCACCGTCAGCACGACTTCGGCCGCCGACCGGCCGCTCGTGTGCTGATCGGTCGGAATGCCGCGGCCGTTGTCGACGACCGTGATCGACCCATCGATGTGGATCGTGACGTTGACCTGATCGCAGAAGCCGGCCAGCGCCTCGTCGATCGAGTTGTCGACGACCTCGTAGACGAGGTGGTGCAGTCCCGACGGTCCGGTCGACCCGATGTACATCGCCGGCCGCTTCCGGACCGCCTCGAGGCCCTCGAGGACCTTGATCTTGTCCGCGCCGTAGTCGGCCTCGTTCAGAGCCGGGCGCGTTCTGTTCGAGCTCTACGCTCTTGGTATTCAGTGTCAGTGTTTATTGACGTTTGTATCTGAGCACTGAGACGCTGTCATACCCTCATGGGCATAATCACGTACGTGTAGTCGTATCCTTCGGTTCCGATCGGCTTCATCACCGCCTGGCTGACTTCGTCCTTCAGCTCGAGCGCGACCTGATCGGTTTCCACCGCGCCGAGAAACTCCATCACGTACTGCGCGTTGAAACAGATCTGCATGCTGCCGTCGGAATAGTCGACCGGCAGCGTTTCTTTGGCTTCGCCGAACTCCGGGCTGCTCGACGTCACTTCGACCTTGCCTTTGTCGAGCTGAAACTTCACCGAGCGCGACCGCTCGTTCGAGAGCAAGCGCCACGCGCCTGACGGCGTTGGTCAGCCGCTCGCGCTCGAACTCGATGCGCTTGTTGTTGCCCTTCGGAATCACGCGCTCGAAGGCGGGAAACTGTCCGTCGATCATCCGCGAGATCAGCATGCGTCCGCCGATATCGAAGAACAGGTGGTTCTCGCCGCGCTCGTAGCGGATGTCGCCGTCGCCGTCGGTCAGCAGCTTGCCGAGCTCCCACAACGTCTTGCGCGGCAGAATCGCGCGAATTTCCTCGCCTTCCTTCGACGGTTTTCCGCCCTTCCGATCGACTTTCACCAGCGCCAGCCGATGGCCGTCGGTCGCGACCAGGCTCATCTCGCTGCCGCCGAGAATGAAGAGCGCGCCGTTCAGGAAAAACCGCGTGTCTTCGCCGGTGATGGCGAACTGCGTTTTCGCCACCATCTCCTTCAACGCCGCACGCGGCAACGTGGCGCTCGTCGCGCCGCTCGCTTCGGGCACCGCCGGAAAATCTTCTTTCGGCAACGTCTGCATGCGCGAGTCGAAGCGATCCGCGGCGACCTTCACGCCGTTCTTGTCTTCCGCAATGCGGACGTCGGTCTCGGGCAGCGCCTTGACGATCTCGAACAGCTTCTTCGCCGGCAGCGTCAGCGTGCCCCCTTTCTCGACGGCCGCATCGCAGCGGCTGCGAAGCGCGACTTCGAGATCCGTCGCCAGCATTCGAATCTCGTTTCCCCGGGCTTCCATCAGCACGTTCGCCAGAATCGGAATCGTGTTCTTCCGTTCGACGATGCCCTGGAAAAGTTGCAGTTCTCGCAGTAGGTCGTTTTTCTTAACGACTAGTTCCATAGCTGGCTGAACCTCAAAATTTGGAGCTCGTCTGGCCCGGCGATCTCTTGATGTAAGAAGGGGAAAAAAGAGATAAAGAATTATACAAGAAAAAGGTGCTGTTAGGAAATCTAAATTTTGGCGGAAGTGCTTGTCCTACAGGTACTTAAACTGTGGGTTTTCCTGTGGATAAACGGTCGTACCGGGGCCCCTGTTCCGGGCAGGCTTTCGCCCTAAAAACCGGTCGCTAGACAGGGCTGTGGACGGACCGCCCGCCGTTACCTGTGGAAAACGCAATTTTCTCACCGGAAACTCTCCATGAAGCTGTTGAGAAGTGTGTTGAACTGGCGTGTCTCCCTTGCGCAGCGTTTCGACCTTCCGGATCGAGTGGATCACGGTCGAGTGATGCTTCCCGCCGAAGCTCCGTCCGATCTCCGGGAGCGATGCGTGCGTCAGCGCCTTGCACAGATACATGGCCACCTGGCGCGGCATGGCGATCGACTTCGAATTGTTCCGCGACTTCAGGTCGGCGAGCTTCAGCTGGTAGTAATCCGAGACGAACTTCTGGATGTGATCGATCGTGACGGCCTTCTCTTCGTGGTCCTTGACGTTGCGGAGGACTTCCTGCGCCAGATCGACCGACAGCTCGCGGCCGGTGAGCGACGCAAAGGCGATGAGCCTGATGAGCGAACCCTCGAGCTCGCGAATGTTCGACTTGATGCGGCCGGCGATGTAGATGGCGACCGAATCGGGCAGAGGCACCGCTTCGGCCTCGGCCTTTTTCTTCAAAATCGCCACTTTGGTCTCGAGATCCGGCGACTGAATGTCGGCGATCAGGCCCCATTCGAACCGCGATCGCAGCCGTTCCTCGAGCTGCTCGATCTCGTGGGGAGGGCAATCGCTGCTCAGCACAATCTGTTTTTGCGAATCGTAGAGCGCATTGAACGTGTGGAAGAACTCGTTCTGGGTGCCTTCTTTTCCCGCGAGAAACTGCACGTCGTCGACCAGGAGCACGTCGACGCTGCGATATCGCTCGCGGAAGTCGATGAGCCGGTCGTAGCGCACCGCGTTGATCATTTCGTTCATGAACCGTTCGGACGAAATGTAGGTCAGCACGAGATTCCGGTTGTGGCTGAGGACGTAGTGGCCGATGGCATGCATCAAGTGCGTCTTGCCGAGCCCCACACCGCCGTAGATGAACAGCGGGTTGTAGGAGCGCGACGGCGCTTCGGCCACCGCCCGGCAGGCGGCATGGGCGAACTGGTTCGACGATCCGACGATGAAGGTATCGAACGTGTAGCGCGGATTCAGCCCCGCAGACGACGTCGGTTGAACGGCTGTGAGTGTGGCTTCGGCCGATCCGCCTTCCGGATCGCTGCTGCGGGTTGCCTGTTCCATGATGCCGCCTCCCGATTCTGCGGCCGTCTGCGGCGCGCGGGTTTCTGCTTCTGCGGTGCCAGCTTGCGACGAAATTGACGAGCGCTTCCGCCCGCGACACTTCCTCGAGCGCTTCGGTGATCACGCCTGAATAGTGCTTCGTGATCCAGTCCTTGAAGAGCGGGTTCGGCACCCGGACGGTCACGATCCGGCCGTCGTCGAACACGAACGCCGTCGGCTTGAACCACGTATAGAAGCTATGGCGGTTTACTTTGGCCTGGACGCGCGACAGGATGTCATCCCAGATATTGCTGGCAATCATGGGCGGTTCTTGCGCTTTCGCTACCGCCGAGCGGCGGGTTGTACCCGGAAAATTGGACAAGAAGGGGCAAAATCCCCGGCAAATCGAGGTTCGCGGACTTTCGCCTGCGAAAACCGTCCACAAACAGGGCCTATTCTCGAATTCGTACGCCGCAAAACACGATTTTCCACAGGTTTTTGCACAGGTGTGGAAATCTTTGGGAGGAGACCAAATTCCATCAGCGCCACCGCGTCATTGCCGAAACGGGCACTGTAGCATACGCGCCGCTTCGTTGACAGGCTGGTGTGTGCCCCATTAGGATTGTAGGTTCGCGCGCTGCGATTTTTTCTAATTTCCTAAGGATTTTCGATGAAACGTACGTATCAGCCCAATCGGCGCCGGCGGCGCCGCACCCATGGCTTCCTCGTCCGCATGCAGACCAAGAACGGCCGCACCGTCCTCAAGCGCCGTCGCGCGAAGGGCCGCAAGCGGCTGACCGTTTCTTCATCACGGTGAAACTGCGCCGCCGGGCGGAGTTTACCCGCGTCTACGACCATGGCACGCGCTATCGGGGCCGGCTCATGACCTGCTTCGCCCTCCCCAACGAGGTCGGGTCGCCCCGCCTCGGGATTGCGGCGAGCCAGAAAATTGGAAACGCGGTCGTCCGGAACCGGGCGAAACGGCTTGTTCGCGAGCTGTTTCGGAGCCGAAAACCTGTAGCAGGCATCGATCTCGTCGTCATCCCGCGCCGGGAGATGATGGATGCCTCCTGGCGGAACATTGAGGCCGAATACTGTGCCGCACTCCAGCGGTTTGCAAAGATACTCTGAGAGGCCGATCTCCGTGCGGGTCGCGCTTGCGGCGATCCGCGGGTATCAACTTCTTATCCGGCCGCTACTTACGGGCTCCTGTCGGTATCTGCCGACCTGCTCGCAGTATGCGGCCGAAGCGATTGTCACGTACGGCGCGCTTCGAGGCGGCTGGATGGCCCTCAGACGCGTGCTCCGCTGCCACCCTTTCGGCGGCGCGGGTCTGGATCCGGTCCCTTAACTGATGGAACGCCGTCTTCTCCTCGCCATTGTCCTGACGTTCATCGTCCTCACGGCCTACCAGTGGTTGGTACCGTCACCGCCGACCTCACCCGCCGCGGCGGCCGGGTCGACCGCGACCGCCCGCGCCGAGCAGGCGGCAGGCGGCAGCGCCGCGCAAGCCCCGGCGGCGCCGGCGCCGACACCCGCGCCCGCGCCGCTTCCCGCGGTCGAGACGCTCAAAGCCGACACGGCCGAGCGAACCATTGCCGTCGACAACGGTCTGGTGCACGCGGTGTTTTCCAATCGCGGCGCCACGCTCGACTCGTGGGCGCTGTCCGGCTATCCGGGGCCCGACGGCAAGCCCGTCGACCTGGTGCCGCACGAGGTGCCGCCGAACCAGCCGAAGCCGTTTTCGCTCGAGCTCGACGACGCGTCGAAATCGGCGCGGTTGAACGGCGCGCTGTTCACGACCTCATCGGGCGCCACGCTCGATGCGAGAACGCGCGCCCGTCACGGTGTCGTTCGACTACGAGGACGCGGCGGGGCTGCGCGCGACGCAAGCAGTTCCGCATCGAACCGAATTCATACGTCGTCACGATCACGGCGTCGGTGACCGATGGCGGCCGCAGCATGAATCCCACGGTTCAGTGGGGTCCGGGCCTTGGCGACGTCCTGGCAACCGGCGGGGGCAGCATGTTCATGCCCATCCGCAAGGCTCAGGCTGTGTACTCGATCGGCGGCAGCGTCTCGCGCGTGCTCGCTCCGAAGCTCGCCGAGGCCCCGAACCATCAAGGGACCTTCGAATTCGCGGGCGTCGAGACGCACTACTTCACAGTCGGTGGCGGTGAAGCCGGGAACCGCGGACGTCGAGTACCTACGCGCTTTCGATTCCTGCGAAGACGGGCGACGCTTCGCTCTCGCGCGACTACATCGGCTACGACATCCGCTTCCAGTCGATGCCCAACGGTCCGACGAACGCGCGCTTTTTCGTCGGCCCGAAGCACTTCGAGACCATGCGCCGCGTGGATGTCGATCTGGTGCGCGCGATCTGGTTCGGCATGTTCGCGTTTCTCTGCGTGCCGCTGCTCTCCGCGCTCAACTGGCTCCACGGATTCCTGGGCAACTACGGCTGGTCGATCATCGCGCTGACGGTCATCATCAACGCGGCGATGTTTCCGCTCCGGCACAAGAGCAACGTGTCGATGCGGAAGATGCAGGCCATCCAGCCGCAGGTCAAGGCGATTCAGGATCGCTACGCGAAGCTGAAGGCGACCGATCCGGCGCGGCAGAAGATGAATACGGAGCTGATGGAGCTCTACCGCCAGAAGGGTGTCAACCCGGCGAGCGGGTGCGTGCCGATGCTGCTCACCTTCCCCGTGCTGTTCGCGTTCTACAGCCTGCTGTCGGAAGCGATCGAGCTGCGCGGCCAGCCGTTCATCCTGTGGATTCACGACCTCGCGGCGCCCGATCCCTATTACGTGACGCCGATCCTGGTCGGCGCGTCCCAGATCCTCCAGCAGAGGATGATGCCGATGACCGGCGGCGATCCTGTTCAGCAGAAGATGATGATGTTCATGCCGGTGTTCTTCACGTTCATGTTCATCACGTCGCCGGCAGGGCTCGCGCTGTACTGGTTCGCAAGCAACGTGCTGATCATGGGTCAGCAGTTGTTGACCAACAGGCTGGCCGGACCGCCCGCGTTGACGAAGAAGGTGGATGCATGAGCGCACAACAGCAGGTCGCGGACTTCGTGGTCAAGGTGGCCCGGGACATGGGGCTGGCGCTTCAGGCGCAGGTCGAGACCAGCGCCGACGGGACGCGGATCAATCTCGAAGGCGAGGGCGCCGAAGCGCTGCTCAGCCGGCGCGGCGAAGGCCTTCAAGCGCTCCAGCACATCGTCGACAGCGCGTTCCGCAAGCAGCTGGGCGACGAGCGGCTGCTCGTCGACTGTATGGGGTTTCGGCGCGGCAAAGACAACGAGCTGCGCCAGATGGCCAAATTCCTCGCCGAGAAGGCCAAGACGTCGGGCGCCGAGCAGAACATCGGACCGTTGAATGCCTACGAGCGCCGGCTCGTCCACCTCGCGGTCGCCGAAATTCCAGGCGTCACCTCGGAAAGCATCGGGGATGCCGCGGTGAAAACCGTCACGATCAGCGCCACGAAATAAGAGACGAAACAAAACAAGAGATCAGGAGAATAGGAGAAAACCTCTTCTGAAAAAGATCTCCTGGCCCTCCTGATCTCTTGATCTCCTGTTTGTCTGGAACCCGGCTTTATGTTCGCTACGGATGACACGATCGTGGCCATTGCGACGCCGAGCGGCCGGGGTGGCATCGGTGTCGTCAGGCTCAGCGGTCCCGATGCGCTGCGGATCGCGGCGAGGCTCGTGGAGCTCGATCGTCCTCTTCAACCGAGATACGCCACCTTCGCGCGTACTCGCGGCGACCAGGTGGTGGCGACCGCCTTCCCTGCTCCGAACTCCTACACCGGCCAGGACGTGGTGGAAATCAGCGCGCACGGCAGCCCCGTCGTGCTCAGGCAAATCGTCGAGGACGCGATCGGCGCGGGGGCGCGGCTGGCCGAGCCTGGCGAGTTCACGCTGCGCGCATTCCTGAACGGGCGTCTGGATCTCGTCCAGGCGGAAGCGGTCGCTGATTTGATCGACGCGGTGACGCCGCTGCAGGCGCGAGCGGCGTTCGATCAGCTGGAGGGTACGCTGACGACGCGGATCGCGGAGATCGATGCCGATCTCTTCGACCTGACGGCGCGGCTCGAGGCCTCGCTCGACTTTCCGGACGAGGGTTATCACTTCATCGACGCCGGCGACACGGCGGCGGCGCTCGGCGCGATCGAGAGCAAGCTCGCCACGCTGCTGTGCGACGCCAGGCGCGGCCGCCTGATTCGCGAGGGCGCACGCGTGGTGATTACCGGCAAACCGAACGTCGGCAAATCGAGCCTGTTCAACGCGCTCGTCGGTGCGGGGCGCGCCATCGTGACGCCGATTGCCGGCACGACGCGCGATCTGGTGACCGAGACGGCCGATGTCGACGGCCTGCGGCTGGAGCTCATCGACACGGCCGGCGTGCGCGACACCGACGACGAAGTCGAGCGCGAAGGCGTGTCTCGCGCGCGCCGCGCGTGGGAGGCCGCAGACCTGACCCTGGTCGTGCTGGACGCGTCGCAGCCGCTCGACGACGCCGACGCTCGCTGCTCGACGAGACCGATCACCTTCGCCGCATCGTCGTTGCGAACAAGTTCGATCTGCCGCCGGCGTGGTCCAGCGCGCGGTTCGCGCCGGCCGCCGCGGACGTATCGTCGAAGACCGGCGCCGGCCTCGATCGGCTGCGCGCAGGAAATCCGGGCCGCGCTCGACAGCGGGAATCCGGCCACGGTGCGCGATTCGGCCGCGGTGACCAACGTGCGTCACGCGGCGCTGCTCGAGCGCGCGCGGACGGCGTTGCGCGGCGCGTTGGAGTCCGTTCAGGCGCCCGGCGGTCCGGTAGCCGAGGAATTCGTTCTGACGGATCTGCACGATGCGCGGATGGCGCTCGAAGAAGTGACCGGCAAGCGAACGTCCGACGATCTGCTCCGGCACATCTTCTCCAGGTTCTGTATCGGAAAGTAGATTCGAGACGCAAGACGATGGCTGACACCTTTGACGTGATCGTGATTGGCGCGGGGCATGCCGGATGCGAGGCGGCGTATGCCGCGGCGCGTCTGGGCCGCAGCGTCGCCATCTGCACGCTGTCTGCACGACACGGTCGCGCACATGCCGTGCAATCCGGCGATTGGCGGCACCGCGAAGGGACATCTCGTCGCCGAGATCGACGCGCTCGGCGGACTCATGGGGCGCGCGATTGACGCGACCGGCATCCAGTTCAAGGTCCTGAATCGCAGCCGCGGTCCTGCCGTGTGGTCGCCGCGCGCGCAGGCCGACAAGCAGCGCTACGGCCGATGGATGCGCGACGGCGCTCCAGCAGGAACCGAACATCGAATGGATTTTCGGGAGGGCCGGACAGATTCTCGTCGAGCACGGCCGTGTCGCCGGTCTCGCGCTCGAAGACGGTCCGCGCTATCGCTGCGACGCGCTGGTGATGACGACCGGGACGTTTCTGAACGGCCTCGTGCACGTGGGCCGCGAGCAGCGCCCCGCCGGCCGCGCGAACGAGCCGCCGTCGCGCGAGCTCGCGGAGTCGCTGAAGTCCTTTGGTTTCACGTGGGGCCGCTTGAAGACGGGCACTCCCCCGCGCCTCGATCGCCGCTCGATCGATTTCGATCGCGTGCCGTGAGCGACGGCCGATTCGCGCTCGAGCCCGGTGACGATCCGCCGGTGCCGTTTTCGTTTCTCACCGAGTCGATCGAGATTCGGCAGACACCGTGCTATCTCGCGCACACCAACGAGCGCGTTCGCGAGATCGTGACGGCGAACATCGACAAGTCGCCGCTGTTCAACGGGCAGATTCACGGGATCGGACCGAGGTATTGCCCGTCGCTCGAGGACAAGATCGTGCGGTTTCCCGAGCGCGAGCGGCATCAGATCTATCTCGAGCCCGAAGGTCGTCGATGTGGACGAGATTTACGTCAACGGGTTCTCGATGAGCCTGCCGGCGGATGTCCAGCTCGAGATCGTCCGCGCGATGCCGGGCCTCGAAGCACGCGCGCATGCTGCGGCCGGCGTACGCGGTCGAGTACGACTTCATTCAGCCGACCGAGCTGACCAGCACGCTGCGAGACGAAGAGAGTCGCCGGGCTCTTTCTTGCGGGCCAGATCAACGGCACGTCGGGTTACGAGGAAGCCGCGGCGCAGGGCCTTATTGCGGGGGCGAATGCGGCGCTGCATGTCTCGACGGCGGGCGCCGTTCACGCTTGCGCGAAGCGAGGCTATACATCGGAATTATGGTAGATGACCTAATTACACATGGTTGTCTCGAGCCCTATCGGATGTTCACGTCTCGCGCCGAATATCGCCTGCTGCTGCGCGTAGACAATGCAGACCTGCGCCTGACTCCCATTGGGCGCGAGTGCGGGCTCATCGACGACACGAGGTGGCAGAGCTTTCGCGGCTCGAAAGGCGACGGTTCGAGGGAAACCTGCGCGAGGCTGCGAAACACGTCGGTGAAGGATTCGACGGGAGCCCGGATGCCGGCCGAGCAGTGGCTGAGGCAACCGTCAGCGAAGCTCGCGGATCTCGTGGCGAGCGGCTTCGAGCTCGAAGCAGCCCGTGAGCCGCCTCGACATTCCGAGCGTCGAGACGACGCTGAAGTATCAAGGCTACCTGAAGCGGCAGGAATCCGAGATTCACCGGCGGTCCAGGGACGAGAACCGGGGCATTCCCGGCGGATTTCCGTATGCCAGGAATCCCGGGCCTTTCCGCCGAGGCCGTTCAGCGCCTCAGCCAGGTGCGGCCGGAAACGATCGGCCAGGCCATGCGGATTCCCGGAATTACGCCGGCCGCGATCGCCGTCCTCTCCACCTACGTCTCCCGGCAGCGAAATCTAATATCCTGAAAGCGTGTCGGTACGGGAGAAGCTTGCCAGGCGTGCGCAGAGAGCCGGGGTGTCCTTCGCGCCGCCGGTGGCCGAAGGCCTCGCGGCGTATTTTGAGCTGCTTCAGAAGTGGAACCGCAAAGTCTCCCTTACGGCCCTCCCCGTCGAGGATGCCGGCGACGAAGCCATCGATCGCCTGCTGATCGAGCCGGCGCTCGCGGCGAAGTCTCTTCCATCGCCGGAGTCGAGCATCATCGATATCGGATCTGGTGGCGGCTCCCCTGCCATCCCGCTCAGACTGGTGGCGCCGGGCACGTCGCTGAGGATGGTGGAATCGAAGACTCGGAAAGCGGCCTTTCTCAGAGAGGCCGTCGAGGGTTCTCGAATTGGAACGGACCGAAGTCGATGCCGTTCGCTTCGAGGAGCTTCTGGCTCGCCCTGAGCTGCACGAGACGGTGGACGTCGTTACGCTGAGAGCCGTCAAGGTTGAACCGAAGACGCTGGCTGCGCTTCAATCTTTCCTCAGGCCGGGAGGTCTGCTCTTTCTGTTCGGGACTTCGGCGAATCCGATCACCGACAAGGCCACGCCGCAGCTGACCGCGATGAACACCCAGGTGCTGCTGAAGCAATGGGGAAGTCAGTTGCAGATCCTGCGGAAGAGCTCGTCATAACTGCGCATTGTTTCACGTGGAACAAATTGCGCGTCATTTCACGCTTGCGTTTGAAAAACTGTGAGGTATCCTCCTCCCACTCGCCAAGATCAGTGGCAATTCACGTTAGGTCAAAAACCAGAATAACAGCGTAAGTCGCGTCGAATGAAAAAGATACAGGCCCTCGCAAACCAGAAGGGCGGCGTCGGAAAGACCACCACCGCAATCAACCTCGCCGCGGCCCTCGCCGCAGAAGGTCGTCGCGTCCTGCTCGTCGATGTCGACCCGCAGGCCAACCTGACCAGCGGTGTCGGCCTGCGCGGCCAGTCCGCCGACGCGGGGAACATCTACCACGTGCTGACGGCGACCGACGGATCGGCGCTGAAAAATCCCGGCGACTTCATCCTGCCGACAGCGATTCCGAATCTCTCGCTGCTGCCGGCCGACCGCAATCTGACGGGCGCCGAAATCGAGATGGTCGCGCTGCCCGGTCGCGAATCGCAGCTGCGCCGATTTCTGGTGCCGCTCCGCGATCGCTTCGATCACATCTTCATCGACTGCCCGCCGTCGCTGGGCCTGCTCACCCTGAACGCGCTGGTCGCCGCCGAGGCCGTCCTGATTCCGCTGCACTGCGAGTACTTCGCGCTCGAAGGGCTCGCCGATCTCATGACGACGCTGCGGCGGGTGCGAGCCGGCCTGAATCCGTCGCTCGACGTCGACGGCGTCCTCTTGACGATGTACGACGAGCGTACGAATCTGGGCGCGCAGGTAGCCGCGAACGTGCGGGAGTTTTTCAAGGAGAAAGTGTTTCACGACCGTCATTCCACGCAACGTCCGGCTCGCCGAAGCGCCGAGCCATGGACTGCCGGTCACCGTGTACGATGCGAAGTCGCGCGGCGCGGAATCCTATCTCGCGCTCGCGCGCGAGTTCCTCGCGCGAAACACCGAACAGATCCAGCGCGGAAGCGCGGAGCCACAGAGCCTCGCAGAGTAGCTGTTCGAGGAGATCGAAAGGACCTATGGAGAAACGTCCCGCACTTGGAAAAGGCCTCAGCGCGCTCATTCCCGACGTGCCGGAAATACGGCTGAATACGCCGCACGACGGAAGTGGACGTCGATCGGATTTCGCCCAACGAGCATCAGCCGCGTCATCGCTTCGAAGACGCACGCCTCGACGAGCTGGCCCAGTCCATCAGGTCCAACGGCGTCATTCAGCCGATCGTGGTCCGCCAGGTTGCCGATGGCTATCGCATCATCGCCGGCGAGCGCCGCTGGCGCGCCGCGCAGCGCGCCGGTCTGACGCGGGTACCGGTCGTCGTCAAGGAGGTGGCCGCTGGAAGAGACGCGCAGCTGCTCGAGATGGCGCTCATCGAAAACATCCAGCGCGAAGATCTCAATCCCATCGACGAGGCCGCCGCGTACGAGAAGCTGAGCACCGACTTCAACATGACGCAGGAAGAAATTGCCGAGGCCGTCGGCAAGGATCGATCGTCGGTCGCCAACCACATGCGGCTGCTGAAGCTGCCGCAGGAAGTGCGCGCCGAAGTCGCGGACGGCCGGCTGTCGATGGGGCACGCGCGCGCGTTGTTGGCCGTCACCGACGAAACCGGCCAGCGGCAGGTCGCGCGCGAGGTGATTGCGCGCAATCTGTCGGTGCGCGAGACCGAAGCCATGGTCAAGCGGGTGGCCCAGGGACCTGCCGCGCCTCGCAGCGAGCCGGCCGTGCCCGATGTTCACACCCGCGCAGCCGAGGAGAAGCTGCGCCTGAGCCTGGGCACGCGGGTGCGAATCAATCGAAAGGGTGCAGGGGGCCGAATCGAGATCGACTTCGGCTCCGAGGACGAACTGCATCGGTTGTACGAGCATCTGACCTCCTGACCTCGGGTCGGGTGTGGACGCAAAACCGCCGTTTTCATGGTATAAAGGGGTGTTTTGCGCTTGTGAAAATTGGCGCAAGCAGCCCCCGGACGAACCCGACGAAAGACGGCGGGGGCCCCACGAATGAAGGCACCTGCCGCGGGGCAGGGCCCCCGGACTCAAAATGACAAGTCGCACCGCCGCCGCCCGTTACGCCCGCGCCCTGCTCGACGTGGCCACGAAAGAATCGGCCGATCTCGATAAGATCGCCCGTGAGCTGGACGAGGTCGTGGCGTTCTTCGGGCAGCAGGCCGCGCTCGAGCGTCTCTTGCTGAACCCGGCGGTGCCGGCACCCCGCAAGCGCGCGGCGATGGAGCAGATCACCGGGCTGTCCAAACAGACTCCCAACGTATCGAAGCTGCTGGTGCTCCTGGCGGAGCGCGACCGGCTCGTCCTGCTGAAAGAGATCGCGGCGGCCTATCATGATTTCCTGGCCGACCGCCAGAACGTCGTCCGCGCCGAGGTCACGAGCGCCGAGCCGTTGTCGCCGCAGCGCACCGCGGCGATCGAGCGCAGGCTCGCCGCGCTGACGGGCAAAACGGTCGCCATGACGACGAAGGTGAACAAGGATCTGATCGGCGGCGTCGTCGCGCGCGTGGGCAGCACCGTGTACGACGCCAGTATCGCCACGCAACTGCGGAAGATTCGGGACCGCCTGAACGTCGGCTAGGCTAACGGTGCGACGGAGCGTACGACGCAGACCAAAGTCCCACTGCAACAAAAATGGACATTAAAGCTGAAGAAATTTCCAAGATCATCCGCGAGCAGATTGGCAGCTATGCGGTCGAGGTCGACGTCGCCGAGGTGGGCAGCGTGGTGTCGATCGGCGACGGCATCGCGCGCGTGCACGGCGTCGAACGCGCCATGGCGGGCGAGATGCTCGAGTTCCCGCACGGCGTGTTCGGCATCGCGCTGAACCTCGAAGAGGATGCCGTGGGCGCCGTGCTGCTCGGCGAGTACACCGAAATCAGGGAAGGGGACACCGTCAAGCGGACCGGACGCATCATCTCGGTGCCGGTCGGCGAAGAGATGCTCGGCCGCGTCGTGAACGCGCTGGGGCAGCCGATCGACGGCAAAGGTCCCATCACGTCGAAGACCTTCATGCCGATCGAGCGCATTGCTCCCGGCGTCGTCGATCGCCAGCCCGTGCGCGAGCCGCTGCAGACCGGTCTGAAGGCCATCGACGCGATGGTGCCCATCGGCCGCGGACAGCGCGAGCTGATTATCGGCGACCGTCAGACCGGCAAGACCGCCGTCGCCGTCGACGCGATCATCAACCAGAGCGACAAGGACGTCATCTGCATCTACAACGCCATCGGCCAGAAGCAGTCGACGATCGCGCAGGTGGTGCGCACGCTCGAAGAGGCCGACGCGCTCCGCTACAGCATTGTCGTTGCCGCCGGCGCGTCCGATCCGGCGCCGCTGCTGTACATCTCTCCGTATTCCGCCTGCACGATGGGCGAGTTCTTCCGCGACAGCGGCCGGCATGCGCTGTGTGTCTACGACGACTTGTCGAAGCACGCGCAGGCCTATCGCGAAATCTCGCTCCTGTTGCGGCGTCCGCCCGGCCGCGAGGCGTACCCGGGCGACGTTTTCTATCTCCACTCGCGGCTGCTCGAGCGCGCCGCGAAGTTGCGGGGTGAGCTTGGCGGCGGATCGCTGACGGCGCTGCCGATCATCGAAACGCAGGCGGGCGACCTGTCGGCCTACATCCCGACGAACGTGATCTCCATTACTGACGGCCAGATTTTCCTGGAGTCGGATCTCTTCCATCAGGGCACGCGGCCGGCCATCAACGTCGGCAACTCGGTGTCGCGCGTCGGCGGGTCGGCCCAGATCAAAGCCATGCGTCAGGTTGCCGGTTCACTGCGCCTCGACCTTGCGCAGTACCGCGAGCTGGCGGCGTTCGCGCAGTTCGGCAGCGACCTGGACGCGTCCACGGTCGCGCAGCTCAATCGCGGCGCGCGCCTGGTCGAAATCCTGAAGCAGCCGCAATACCAGCCGCTGGCGGTGGAAAAGCAGGTGCTCCTCATCTTTGCCGGTACCAACGGCTTCCTCGATCAGGTGCAGGTCGGCGACGTCAACGCCTACGAATCCGAGCTCTACCGGACCTTCGAGATGCGTCACTCGGGTTTGTTGAAGACGCTTGCCGAGAAAAAGCAGATTGACGACGAATTGAAGGGGCAGATCTCGGCCGCACTGAAGGAGTTCGGCCAGCAGTTCGCGGCGAGGAAAGCAGCCTAGCGATGCCGTCACTGCTCGACCTGCGCCGGC
The DNA here is from genome assembly GCA_963850725.1 of Vicinamibacterales bacterium. Classification (GTDB taxonomy): domain Bacteria; phylum Acidobacteriota; class Vicinamibacteria; order Vicinamibacterales; family JAMQPK01; genus JAMQPK01. The sequence goes on along the minus strand of CAWKMQ010000004.1, from coordinate 181,647 downwards.
GCATCCGCGCGGTGAAATCGACCCAGCAGATCACCAAGGCGATGAAGATGATCTCGGCGTCGAAGCTGCGCCGGGCGCAGGATCGCGTCATCGGCGCCCGCCCGTACGCGCGGCAGATGGAACGCGTGCTGAACAGCGTGGCGAGCCGGGTCGATCCCTTGCTGCATCCCCTCCTGACCGAGCACGAGGACGTCCGAGTCGAAGGCGCTGCTGATTGTCGTCACGGCGGACAAGGGGCTGTGCGGCGGCTTCAACACGAACATCATCAAGGCGGCGAGCGCCTATATCGCCGGGACGCGGGCCACTGGCGTCGAACTTGGCCTGGTTGGACGAAAAGGACGCGACTTCTTCAAGCGCCGGGGCTTTCCCGTGGCGTTCGAGGAAATCGGCGTCTTCCAACGCGTGAAGTACGGCGATGCCAAGCGTATCGCCGATGCCGCGATCGAGGCGTTCGTCAGCGGCCGTGTCAGCAAGGTGGCCGTCATCTACAACGAGTTCAAGTCGGTCATGCAGCAGCGGGTGACGACCGAGCCGTTGCTGCCGATCCCGAAGTCGGCTGTGGCCGGCGCTCAGGCCGACGTCAGCGCCGTCGTCGACTACATCTACGAGCCCGAACCGGCCGAGATTCTCGGCGGGCTGCTGCCCAAGCACATCGAAATCCAGATTTACCGGGCGCTGCTCGAGTCGGCGGCCGCCGAGCACGCCGCGCGCATGACGGCGATGGATGCGGCGACCAAGAATTCTTCCGAACTGATCGACGGCCTGACGCTCTACATGAACAAGGTGCGCCAGGCGGCGATCACGAGAGAGATCATCGAAGTCGTGTCTGGTGCACAGGCACTCTAAGCGAGGAACATGGCAACCGAAGTCGCGCGCAAGCAGAACGTGGGCAAGGTCGTGCAGGTCATCGGACCCGTCGTCGACATCCAATTCCCCGACGGGCACCTGCCCGACATCTACAACGCCATCCACATCAAGACCGAAGGCAAGGCCGGCGAATCGGCCGTCGACATCATCTGCGAGGTCGAGCAGCACCTGGGCGAGTCCCGCGTCCGCACCGTCGCGATGAAGCCGACCGACGGCATGCAGCGTGGCATGCAGGCGGTCGACCTGGGCGAGCCCATCTCGATGCCGGTCGGTCCTGCCACGCTCGGCCGGGTCCTGAACGTGCTCGGCGAGCCGGTGGACTATCCCGATCGGCCGGTGCAGTCCAAGGAGAGGTGGTCGATCCATCGCAGCGCGCCGACTCTCGAAGACCAGTCGACCGAACTGAAGATGTTCGAGACCGGCATCAAGGTGGTCGATCTCCTCGAGCCCTACCTGCTCGGCGGCAAGATCGGCCTGTTCGGCGGCGCCGGCGTCGGCAAGACGGTCATCATCCAGGAGCTCATCCACAACATCGCGACGAAACACGGCGGCGTGTCGGTGTTCGCCGGCGTGGGCGAGCGTACGCGCGAGGGCAACGACCTGTGGCTCGAGTTCCAGGAGAGCGGCGTCATCGACGTGAAGGACCCGTCGAAATCGCGCGCCGCGCTGGTGTACGGACAGATGACGGAACCGCCGGGCGCCCGGCTGCGCGTCGCGCTGTCGGGGCTGACGGTGGCGGAGTACTTCCGCGACGCTGAAGGCAAGGACGTGCTGCTCTTCATCGACAACATCTTCCGCTTCACGCAGGCGGGCTCGGAAGTGTCGGCGCTTCTGGGCCGGATGCCCTCGGCGGTCGGCTATCAGCCGACGCTCGGCACCGAGATGGGCGAGCTCCAGGAACGCATCACCTCGACCAAGAAGGGGTCGATCACGTCGGTCCAGGCCATTTACGTTCCGGCCGACGACTACACCGACCCGGCGCCGGCCACGACCTTCGCGCATCTGGATGCGACGACGAACCTGTCGCGCGCGATCGTCGAGCTCGGCATCTACCCGGCGGTCGATCCGCTGGCCTCGACCTCGCGCATCCTCGATCCGCGCATCATCGGCGACGAGCACTACAACGTGGCCAAGGAAGTGAAGCGCGTGCTGCAGCGCTACAAGGATCTGCAGGACATCATCGCGATCCTGGGCATCGACGAGCTCGCGGAAGAAGACAAGGTGACGGTGGCCCGCGCCCGCAAGCTGCAGCGGTTCCTCTCGCAGCCGTTCTTCGTCGCGTCGCAGTTCACCGGACGCGAGGGCCAGTACGTGCCGATTGCCGAGACGATTCGCGGCTTCAAGGAGATCATCGAAGGCAAGCACGACGCGCTGCCCGAGCAGGCGTTCTACATGCAGGGCACGATCGACCAGGTCGTCGAGAACGCCAAGAAGATGGCGTCGCGATAGCAGACATGGACATACCGGCGCTTCCCACGCATCTGCGGCTCGAGATCGTGACGCCCGATCGGTCTGTCGTGGCCGATTCGGTCGACGAGGTCGAGATTCCGGCGGCCGACGGCTACCTCGGCGTGCTGCCGGGCCATACGCCGATGCTGGCGATGCTGCAGATCGGCGAGCTGTGGTACCGCCAGGGCAGCGAGAAGCACTACGTGGCGATTGCGTTCGGCTTTGCCGAAGTGCTGCCCGATCGCGTCACGATTCTGGCGGAGCTGGCCGAACGTCCCGACGAGATCGACGTCGCGCGGGCCGAAGCGGCCAAAAGCCGGGCCGAAGCAGCGCCTGACGAATCCTCCGCCGGACATGGACTTCGAGCGCGTGCGGATTGCGCTCATGAAGGCGATGATCCGCATTCAGGTGTCTTCGAAAGCCCGCACCCGTGTATAGTTTCTCAGTCGACAGTCAACTGTCGACTGTCGACTGTCGACTGAGAACGCGTGTTCGAGAATCTCCTTCAACTTCCCAAATACCGCGGTCTCATTCAGAGCCTCGTCGCCCGGGAACTCAAGGCCCGCTATCGGGGCTCGGTGCTCGGCTTTTTCTGGTCGTTCGTCAATCCGCTGCTGCTGCTGCTCGTCTACACGTTCGTCTTCGCCTACGTGATGACGCCGGCGCAGTCGAAGGAGATCCCCAATTTCGCGCTGTTCCTCTTCTGCGGGCTGCTGCCCTGGACGTGGTTCCAGACCTCGCTCGTCGAGTCGTCCAATATCCTGATCTCGGGCGGCAACCTGATCAAGAAGGTGATGTTCCCGGCCGAGGTGCTGCCGATTGTCACCGTGCTGGCCAATCTGGTGCACTTTCTGCTGGGCCTGCCGATTCTCCTCGCGTTTCTGATCTATTTCGGCAGGCCTCTCCACGCGACCGAGCTCGTGTGGTTTCCGCTCGTCGTCCTGGTGCAGCTGCTGCTCAGCGTCGGCCTGGCCCTGATTCTGTCGGCGCTGACGGTCCATTTCCGCGACATCAAGGACATCCTCGCGAACGTCATGACGCTGTGGTTCTTTTCCACGCCCATCATCTATTACTGGAGGTTTGCCCCCGCGCCGATTCAGCCGTTTCTGGACCTGAACCCGTTTACCCACCTCGCGATTTCGTACCAGGAGATCCTGTATCTCGACGGCGATTTCGGCCACTGGAAGTGGCTGCTGGCGCTGACCGTCGGATCGGGGCTGCTGTTTCTGTTCGCGTACTTTCTGTTCGACCGCCTGCGCGATTCGTTCGCGAAGAAGTTGAGGTGCATGCACTGAACGAGCAGAGATGTCGATCCGAGGTCGACGCAGCGGTGTGACGGACGTGAACGCGATCGAGCTGACCAACGTCACGAAGGTGTACCGCAAGTACGCCAGACGGAAACAGTTCGCGACGCTGAAGAGCGCGCTGTTGAAGGGCAGCCTCATTCAGGATCTGCAGCCCGAAGAAACGTTTCCCGCGCTGCAGGGCGTGTCGTTCAGCGTACCCGCCGGCCGGACCTACGCCATCATCGGCCGGAACGGATCGGGGAAGAGCACCGCGCTCAAGCTCGTCGCCGGCATTACGAAACCGACGACCGGAACCGTGAAGGTGAAGGGACGAATCTCGGCGCTCATCGAGCTGGGGGCCGGATTTCACCCCGAGATTTCCGGCCGCGAGAACGTCTTCATCAACGGCATCATGCTCGGCCTCAGCAAGCGCGAAATCGGCAGGCGGTTTGACGAGATTGTCGAGTTCGCGGAACTGCAGGACTTCATCGACGCGCCGGTGAAGACCTACTCGTCCGGGATGTACATGCGGCTCGGGTTTGCCGTCGCCATCCATGTCGATCCCGACGTGCTGCTGGTCGACGAGGTGCTCGCGGTCGGCGACGCGGGGTTCACCCACAAGTGCCTCGACAAGTTCGGCGAGTTCAAGCGGCGCGGCAAGACGATTCTGCTGGTGACCCACTCGCTCGACCTCGTGGAGCGATTCTGCGACGAGGCGCTGTGGCTCGACAGCGGACGGGTGCGTGGATCGGGCGACCCCAGGAGGGTCGTGGGTGCCTATCTCACCGACGTCGGCAAGAGCGAAGAGCGCGAGCTCGCGCGGGCGGAAGAGCGAGAGGTCGAACGCAGGCGCGGGTCCTTCGGGACCCGCCGAAGCCGAACAGGTTGGCGGAAAACCAGAGTCCGAGCCAGGCCGTTCCCGCGGTGGAAGACATGACCCGCAAGGACGAAGGCCGCTGGGGCTCGCGGGAAATCGAGATCACGGGCGTGACGCTGAAAGACGCCGCCGGGCAGGCGTCGCACATCTTCCAGTCGGGCGAGCGCATGTCGATTCACCTGAGCGTCCGCGCGCACCAGCCGAACAGCGATTTCGTGTTCGGCATCGGCGTGTACAACGCAGAGGGCGTCAACTGCTACGGCACGAACACGCGACATCGAGAACTTCACGCCCGAAGAGATCTCCGGCGAAGGCGAGGTGACGTTCGCGATCGACGCGCTCGATCTCGTGGAAGGCACCTACAAGCTGGATGTGGCCGTGCACAAGCGCGACGGGTACCCGTACGACTATCACCGCCTGCTCTACACCTTCCGCGTGAAGTCCCGCATCAAGGAAGTCGGCATCTACCGGCCGAGGCATGCCTGGGCCTTTACGCCGGGCATCAGGCTCACCAGGAGCTGACCGCCGAAGCGATGCGCAGGAAGATTCTGTCGACCGCGGAAGCCGTCGCGTTTGTCGAGCATCTGCGCCACGCCGGGAAGGACATCGTCTTCACCAACGGCGTGTTCGACCTGCTTCACCCGGGACACATCCGTTATCTGCAGGACGCGCGGCGGGAAGGGGATGCGCTGATTGTCGCGGTCAACTCCGACCGTTCCGTTCGCGCAATCAAGGGAGCGGCGCGTCCCATCAATCCGGAGCACGAACGCGCCGAGGTGCTCGCGGCGCTCGCGTGTGTCGATGCGGTCGTGGTCTTCGATGAAGACGATCCGTACCAAATCATCAGCCGGCTGCGTCCCGAGGTGCTCGTCAAGGGCGCCGACTGGGCGCTCGACGCCATCATCGGCCGGGACATCGTGGAATCGAAAGGCGGCCGCGTCGTCAGGATCGCGTGCGCGGAGGGGTACTCGACGTCTGCCATAATCGAGAAGATCCGTCATTTGCCCTGACGGGAAGCACCGCTCGTATGCCATCGACCACATCCCTCAACCTTCAGGCCCTCCTCAAGACCGCCGCGACGCGAACGGGCATGGACTCGTCCGCCAATCGCGTGCGGGGTCTGTCGCCGTCGGCCCAGGCGCTCTACGTGGCGGCGCAAGTCAGTCACCGCCGCAACGCGGTGACGGTCGTCGTGGTGCCGACCGACGAAGACGTCGATCGGTTTTGCCTGGACGTCCGATTCTTCATGGCCGCGCTCGAGGGGGCGTCGGCCGCCTCGCTCGAGGAAGCCGTCAAGCCGTTTCCGTCGCTCCAGGTCGATCCGTATCGCACGATCTGCGCCTCACTTCGGCGTGGCCTCGGCACGGGCCGCCGCCCTGCACGGCGCGGCCAGCGGCCGTGCGCGCGTCATTGCGGCATCCGCGGCGTCGCTCCTGCCGCGTCTGAGCGCGCCGGGGAATCTGGAAGCCGCGGCCATCGAGCTCAAGAACGGCATGGATCTCGATCCGGTCGCGTTCGGCGATCTGCTGGCCGATGCGGGATTCACTCGCGAGGATCCCGTGGACGAGCACGGTGAATTCTGCGTGCGCGGCGGCATCGTCGATTTCTTCCCGGCCGGCGCGGACAATCCCGTTCGGGTCGAGTTCGTCGGCGACAACGTCGAATCGATCCGCCGGTACGATCCCTCCACCCAGCGATCGATCGAGACGCTCGATCAGGCATCCGTCGTCCCTCTGGCCGAGAAGGAAGGAACGGCGACGTTCTTCGACTACCTGCCCGGCGACCGCGACCTCTCGTTCATCGTGCTCGAAGAAGAAGAGGTGCGGGCGCACGCCGCGAAGCTGGCCGCGCAGGTGCAGGCGAGCTTTGCACGAGGCGCAGGAAGGAAAACCCGAAGGCGCCCACGCCCGACGAGCTGCTGATTCCGTGGTACGAGGTTGACGAGAAGCTGGCCCAGGCCACGCGCGTCGATCAACTGGCGTTGGGCGTACTCGGGTCTGACGAACAGGACCCGGCCGACGTCGCGTCGCCAGCGCACCTCCCGCACCCAACGCACCTCGATATGGCTTGTCAGCCGGCAGTCGAGTTCCGCGGCCGGATTCAGGAGTGGATCGCCGACCTCAAGCGCATTCGCGAGCGCGGCGACACGATTCTGTTCGTCTCCGGCACTGAAGGACGCGCCGAGCGAACCGCCGAGATGCTGGCGGAGTACGGCCTTCGAGGCGTCCTCATCGATCGGACCGAGGAGCTGCTGAATGTCGCGGTGCACATCACGGTCGGCCAGCTCTCGAAGGGATTCCGGCTGCCGGGCGCCGAGCTGCAGATCATCGCCGAGGGCGACGTCTTCGAGGAAGAGCGCGCCAAGGCCGAACGCAAAGGCGATCGGCACCGGTCGATCGCGAAGACGTTCCTGTCGGATCTGCGCGATCTCAAGGTCGGACGATCTCGTCGTCCATGTCGATCACGGCATCGGACAGTTCGTCGGGCTGAAGCAGATCGGTGTCGGCGACTCCATGCAGGAGTTCATGGAGCTGCTATACGCGGGCGACGACAAGCTGTTTGTACCGGTCGAGCGGCTCGACCTGGTGCAGAAGTACAGCGGCACGACCAAACCGCCGCTCGACAAGCTCGGCGGCACCTCATGGGAGCGGGCGAAGACCCGCGTCAAGAAGGCCATGCGCGACATGGCCGAGGAGCTGCTCAAGCTGTACGCCGCGCGCAAGACGGTTCCGGGCCACGCGTTCAGCCCGGATGCCCACTGGCAGCGGGAGTTCGAAGACGCCTTCCAGTGGGAGCTCACGCCCGACCAGACGAGCGCAATCGGCGACATCAAGCGCGACATGGAGTCGCCGACGCCCATGGACCGCCTCCTGTGCGGCGACGTCGGGTACGGCAAGACCGAAGTGGCCATGCGGGCGGCGTTCAAGGCGGTCATCGACGGCAAGCAGGTGGCGTTCCTCGCGCCGACCACCGTGCTCGCCTTCCAGCATCAGAAAACGCTGAGCGAGCGGTTCGCCGGGTTTCCCGTCGTCACCGACATGGTCAGCCGGTTCCGGACGAAGGCCGAGCAGGACCAGATCATCAAGGATCTCGGCGCCGGCAAGATCGACATCATCGTCGGCACGCATCGGCTGCTCTCGAAGGACATCCAGTTCAAGGACCTCGGCCTGCTGGTTGTCGATGAAGAGCAGCGGTTCGGCGTCGCGCACAAGGAACGCATCAAGCAGATGCGGCGAAAGGTCGATGTCCTGACGCTCAGCGCCACGCCTATCCCGCGCACGCTGAACATGTCGCTGGTGGGTATCCGCGACATGTCGATTATCGAAACGCCGCCGAAGGATCGGCTGTCGATCCAGACCAACGTCGTCAAGTTCGACGCCCAGGTCATCGGGCGCGCGATTCGCCACGAGCTCGAGCGCGGCGGCCAGGTGTACTTCGTCCACAACCGCGTGGAGTCGATTTTTGCCATCGGCGATCTGGTCCAGCGCCTGGTGCCCGAGGCGCGCATCGTCGTCGGACACGGCCAGATGGGCGAAGACGAGCTCGAGCGCGCGATGCTCGACTTCATCAGCCGGAAGTACGACATCCTGCTCGCGACGACGATCATCGAGAACGGCCTCGACATTCCGAACGTCAACACGATCCTGATCAACCGCGCGGATCGGTACGGACTGTCGCAGCTCTACCAGCTGCGCGGCCGCGTCGGCCGTTCCGACCGGCCCGCCTATGCGTACCTGCTGGTTCCGCCAGAGACGACGCTGTCGGCGGTTGCGAAAAAGCGGCTGGCCGCCATTCGCGAGTTCAGCGATCTCGGCAGCGGGTTCCGCGTGGCGGCGCTCGACCTCGAGATTCGCGGCGCCGGCAATCTGCTCGGTGGCGAACAGAGCGGGCACATCGAGACCGTCGGCTTCGAGATGTACATGAAGCTGCTCGAACAGGCGATCCGCGAGCTGAAAGGCGAAGACATCCTCGACGACGTGCGTGCGGTGGTGAACCTGCGCGTCGACTTGAAGATCGATCCCTCGTACGTGCCGGAGATGAATCAGCGGCTGATGATTTACCGCAACATCGCCGACGCGCGCAGCGACGACGAGCTCGATCGGATTCTGGGCGAGCTGCGCGATCGCTACGGGCCCGTGCCGGAGACCGTGGAGCATCTCGAGCAGTACGGCCGGATTCGCATCATGGCCGACCGGCTCGGCATCGAGACCATCGACCGCGAGGCGCAGACGGTCGTCGTCAAGTTCAGGCCGGACACCCAGGGCCAGCGTCTGAATGTGGAGCGGCTGTTAAAGGTCGTCGGCGGAAGGGGCGATACCACCATCGTTCCGCCGGCGAGCATCCGGATGGATCTGCGGCTGCCCGCGGGCCCGAAGACCCCGCGGCCCCGGCAGCACCCGTGCCGCGGCCGGTGGGCGAGCGCAGACCCGGGGCTCCCGGGTCCGGCCCGACACCAGGCGCCATGGGGACCAAAGCCAGGGCTCGCCAGAGCACGGGCCAGAGCTGGTGGACGGCGCGCGCCACCGCCGGCGAGGTCAAGGCCGGATTCACGAAGGAAGAGATTCTCGAAGCCGCCAAAGGAAGACCCCAACGCGCCGGGCGGAGTGTTCGCCAGGGTACGCGGTTTGTTGGGCGAACTGGCCGGGATACAATAAATGTTTACGTTACTAGGAATTAGCGATTAGGAATGGTCATGAAGAAAGTGCTGTCTGTCGCATTTGTCGTCGCGCTGCTGGCGGCGGGGCTGAATGCCGAGATTCTGGAGCAGGTGCTCGTCAAGGTGAATGGCGAGATCATCACCCAGACCGAGTTCCAGAGGGTCCAGTTGAACGCGCTTCGCGAGCTGCCGAATCCGCCCGACCCCTCCCGGACCTCCGACGCCGAGCTTTCGAAGATCTTCGCGCAGGTCAACCCGCAGGCGATCGTCGGCATGATCGACGAAATGCTGATGATGCAGCGGGCCAAGGAACTGGGCATGTCGGTCAGCGATGCACAGTTCTCCGAGGTGCTCGACTCGATCAAGAAAGACAACAAGATCGAGAGCGAGGCCGCATTCGAGGCCGCGCTGAAGAGCGAGGGGATGACGCTGGCGCAGCTCAAGACCATCCTTTCCAAGCGAATCCTGATCGGCCAGGTGCAACGCCGCGAAATCGGCAGCCGGGTCGAGGTGACCGAGGCCGAGGAGCGCGCGTACTACGACGCCCACCAGACGGAATTCGGCACGACGCCCAGCGTGACGCTGCGGGAAATCGTCGTGACGGCCGAGCTGGATCCCGTGAAAAAGGCGCCCAGCGTGGGCTCGCTCGAAGACGCACGAGGAAAAAGCCAACGCGCTGAGGGCGCGGATCGCGAAGGGGGAGCCTTTCGAGAAGGTGGCGGCCGAAGGCGTCGGATTCGCCCTCCAAGGCCAACGGCGGCCTCATCGGTCCTATTTCGCGCGATGAGATGAACGAGGAATTGCTCAAGGAAATCTCGAAGATGAAGGTCGGCGAGATGACGCCGGTGCGGAACACCCAGACCGGCTCGCAGTTCTTCAAGCTGGAATCCAGCATCGAATCGACCACGCTGCCGTTCGAGTCGGCGCGGGCGCAGATAGCCGACCGGCTGACCGGCGAGAAGGTCAACGGCGAGCTCAAGAAGTACCTGCAGCGTCTTCGCGCGCAGGCCATCATCGAGTGGAAAAATGACGATCTCCGCAAGGCGTGGGAGATCGGCGTCGCGGCGGAGCCCACCTTCTAGTCTATGGATCAACCCGGGACCAACTGGTACGCGGTCTGGACACGATCGCGCCACGAACAGGTCGTGCGCGATCAGATCGCGCGCAAGCACTTCGACGCGTTTCTCCCGACCATCACCCGCTGGAGCCGGTGGAAAGATCGCAAGAAGAAGATCGACTGGCCGCTCTTTCCCGGCTACTGCTTCGCCCGCTTCAACGAAGAGGAATCGCTCGCCATTCTCAAGTGCACCGGTGTCGTGAACATCGTGTCGTTCGAAGGCAAACCGGCGGCGATTCCCGAGCACGAAATCGACGGCATCCGGCGCCTGGTTGAAAGCGACCTGCAGTTCGATCCCTGCCCGCTCATCCGCGAAGGCATGATGGTCGAGGTGACGCACGGCGTGCTGAAGGGTGTCGTCGGCCGCCTCGTCCGCAAGGGGGCGCACGCGCGCCTCGTGTTGTCGGTCGATCTCATCGGCCAGGGCGTCAGCGTGGAAGTCGACGCCGCTGACGTCAAGCCCTTCTAGAGCTGGTTGAAATTCCCACGGCTCTGTAGCTTCGCGTCTCCCGTCGCCACGCCGTAACACGTCGGCGTGACCGGCCAATAGGACACACCTGCTCCAGCGCGAATCCGAAGCTTCCGCCTGGTCGCGACACGCTGCGACGGCCGCGACGGCGACCGCCGACGCGTAGGCACGGTCTTCGCCGTTCGTCCTCGCTCGGTACCCGCAGGCCTCGCGCGCAGGCGACCGTGTCGGCCGCCTGCGCACGGATTCGCGCTGGAGCAGGTGTGTCCTCTTGACCGTGAGCGTGCCGTCGCGATCGGTGCGGTCGCCGGCGAAGTGGCTGCGCGCAAAGCCGATTGGCCAGGATTCACGATGACAGCGCCGTGTGCGCAAACCGTGCAGGGGACGTGTCCGACAGTCGCGGCCCCGCCCGCTGGTTATACTGGGTTGTCCATGAAAATCGGCAACGTACCGCTCGCTTCGCCGTTCGTCGTGGCGCCCATGGCGGGCATGACCGACACCGCGTTCCGCCGCCTGGTGAAACGGCAGGGGGGGTGCGGGCTCGTGGTGACCGAGATGGTCAGCGCCGACGGGCTGGTGCGCGGCATCGATCGCACCCTGGAATACGCCGAATACACCGAGGAAGAGCGTCCGGTGTCCATCCAGATTTTCGGGGGCGATCCCGAAAAGATGGCCGATGCCGCGCAGATCGTCGAAGCGCTCGGGGCGGATATCGTCGACGTGAACATGGGCTGCCCGGTGCCGAAGATCGCGAAACACAACGCGGGATGCAGCCTCATGCGCGAGCCCGCGCACGCCGCGAGCGTGATAGCGGCAATGGCCAGCCGGGTGAAGATTCCGGTCACGGTGAAAATGAGGGCTGGCTGGAACGATCAGTCGATCAATGCGCCCGAGCTGGCCCGTCGCGTCGAGGATGCCGGTGCGGCGGCGGTCGCGGTCCACGGCCGTACGGCGGCGCAGTCCTATACGGGTCACTCCGACTGGAGCTTGATCGATCGCGTCGCCCAGTCGGTGAAGATTCCGGTGCTGGGATCGGGCGATTGCCTCGATGCCGGCCAGATTCTCGAGCGCATGGCCACAGGAGTGAGCGGCGTGCTCGTCGGGCGCGGCGTGCTTCGCAATCCGTGGATTCTTTCTCAGGCTTCCGACCTAGCCGCAGGCCGCCCGCCTCGAGAGATCTCGCTTCAGGACCGCGGAGAGTTCCTCCTCGAATACATCGATCTGCTGTTGCACGAAGGCCAGAACGAAGCCGAGGGCTTTCGACACAAGGCTGGAGAGACGCAGACTCGCCACCAACGTTGGGTGATCAACAAAGTGCGCGCTTTGATGTCCTGGTATTCAAAAGGGACTCACAACGGTGCGCATCTGAGAACAAGTGTCAACACTTTGCAAACCATCCCGGAACTTCGCGATTTCCTTAGAAATTTCTTCAAATTGCCAGTCGCAATATTGGACTAGTGTATCATTTTAGTCCAAAGAGTATTCCTTGTTGACACAGAATATCGGCCCGGTAGAATACCTCTTCCGTCGCGCTGCGCAGAGATGCGCGGAGATGCAACGGACGACGAGCCCAGGCAATTCAGCGGAGCGTCGAAGGGAATCCCCCCAAGCTTGCCCCCAAGGCGGCTTGTCTCCCTTGTCCTCACGTGCCGTCCTCTGGCATGTGACCGAGAACCACCTGTAACTCAGAGGGCGAAGCTCTTGCCAAAACACATTAATCGGGTTTATGACCTACTTCCGGTCGCCGCTGTGGCGACGATGGTAGGTGTCCTGGCCCTTTCGGCGGGTTGCACCGCTCCCGCGGCGACCGAGGCCGCAGGGGACGTGGAAGCGAAATACAACGAGAAAACGGGCAAGCTGGCCGAGCTGACGATGAACGCGAAGAAAGATGGCAAGCCGGACGTGTTCAGCTATATGGACGGCTCGAAGTTCGTCAGGATCGAGATCGACAACGACGAGAACGGCTCGATTGACAGGTGGGAATACTACGGCGCCGACCAGAAGCTCGAGAAGGTCGGCGTTTCTAGGGCGAATGATGGAATCGTGGACTCCTGGCTCTTCGCGGGCACCGACGGTCTGCCGGCCAAAGTGGAGATCTCGACGAAGCGTGACGGCCGGGCCAATCGCACCGAGTTCTTCGCGAAGGGCGACCGGACCCGTGCCGAGGAAGACACCGATGCCGACGGCCGGGTCGACAAGTGGGAGACCTACGAGGGGGGATCACTTGCAGTGGTTTCCTTCGATATGACTAAATCTGGAAAGCCGACGGTCACAATCGACTATCGCAAAGAACGACGGTGAGCGTACCTGAATTCTCGAATCCGACTCCAATGGACGGCGAGCAGCTGATCGCCGCGTCCGCGGCCATGCGATTTGTCGTGCAGGAGATTACGCGCGCCGCCGAGCGGCCCGTCCATGTTCTGCTGAGCGGAGAGGCCGGCACCGGCCGCCAGATCATCGCCCGGGCCATTCATGCTCACAGCAAGTTCAACGAAGGGCCCTTCGTCATCGTCGACTGCGCCCGGCGGGCGCCGGCCGATCTCGAGGCCCAGCTCTTTGCGACCAGCGGCAACCGGAGCGGCGTCGAGCGCCGCAGTCTCGAGCGCGTGCGCCGTTCGGCGCAGCTGCTCGAGTCGAAGGGCGGCACGCTGTTCCTGCAGAACGTCGTCGACCTGCCGGCCCGCATTCAGATGCGGCTCATCCGGGTCCTGCGCGACGGCGAAGTCGTCCTCATGGACGATGGCACTCGCGTGGAGCTCGAGCACCGCATCATCACGGCGGCCGACCGCTCGCTCGACTCGGCCGTCCAGGACGGGCGGATGCTCGCGGATCTTCACAAGCGTCTCTGCGAGTTCCGGGTGGACGTGCCGGCCTTGCGCGATCGGCGCGAGGACATCCCCGACCTGGCCACGCATCTGGTTCGGCATCTGTGCGAGCGGGCGAATGTTCCGGCGAAGCAGCTCAGCCATGCCGCGAAAAGCATGCTGGCCGCGCTGCCGTGGCGTGGCAACGGCGACGAGCTGAACCGGCTCCTCGAGGTGCTGGTCACGCGCACGACCACGCACACGATCGACCTGGACGACGTGCTCGCCAACGTCAGGCTCGACGGTCAGGCCACCTGGTTCGGCGTGAACGGCACGTTGCGCGAGGCTCGCGCGCGCTTCGAGAGCGAGTACATCGCCGCGGTCGTCGCGCATCACAACGGCCGGATTCCCGAGGCCGCCAAGACGCTCGGGATCCAACGCAGCAACCTCTATAGAAAGATGCGTCACTTGAGGGTCCGCCCGAATCCGCGGCGGCCCGGCCGCGATTCCTGACGCGGCCACGTCAGTCCGTTCTTCTCAATCCGTCAACGCAACTTTTTCCCGAGGCATTGCGCGCTCGCGACAACGCGAGCGTGCTCTCAACAACTTTGAGCTCATCGCTGAACCCGCTGACCCCAGCTGCGGTGAATGCGCAGCTTGAACTCCCGATTTTTGCTTCGTCTGCCCGCGATGCGCCGCGTGCTCGACGATGTGACCCAGGCGGCACGGTCGCGCGCGAACGTCATCATCAGCGGCGAGCCTGGCACCGGCCACGAGCTGGTGGCTCGCGAAGTTCATCGCCGCAGCCCGTCTCCGGCGGGCCCTTCGTGAAGGTCGTCTACGATCCGGCCGCGCCGGAGGCCTTCGAGTTCGATCTCTTCGGCTACAACGCCACCGAGAGCACCGATCGGCCCGAACGGCGGGCGGTGGAACGGATCGGGCGAGGGGGCCATCTTCACAACGCACTCGGCGGCACGATCTTCTTCGCGAATCTGCCGGCGATTCCTCCCCGCATTCAGATCCGGCTGGCGCGTCTCTTCCGCAGCGGGGAGGCCGTCGTCCTGCAGGCGAAGAAGCGCATCAAGGTGACGGTGCGCGCCATTGCGGCGGTCGAGCAGGGCTATGAGGAAGCCGTTCGAGACGGGCGTCTTCACGAAGAGCTCTTTCACCTGATTTCGGGCTCGCGGATCGAGCTGCCGCCGCTCCGGCGCCGAAGCGAGGACATTCCGGCCCTCGCGTCATTTCTTCTGAGCGAGTCGTGCCGTGGCGCGGGGCTGCCGTCCAAACAGCTCTCGAGCGCGGCGCAGCAGCTCCTGTCCGCTCTGCCGTGGCATGGCAATGCCGCCGAACTGCGGCGCCTGCTGAGCGAGCTCGCCGAACGCAGCCGCGCCGACGTCATCGATCTCACCGACGTGCTCGCCACGATCCAGATCGACGGGCGTGCGAAACAGTTCGCCACGGGCGGGACGCTGCGTGAAGCCCGCGCGCGGTTCGAGCGCGAGTACATCGTCGCCGTCGTGGAGCAGCATCACGGCCGTATTCCGGACGCGGCGAAGACGCTCGGTGTCCAGCGGCCGAACCTCTATCGGAAACTGCGCCGCATGAACGTCTCGAAACTTTCCCGGAGAACGAGCACGCGCCAGTCGTGATCGGCCCGCACATTCGAATCTGGGACCCGGTGCCGAACGGATACATAAAGTCCGCGCATTCGTTGACTACACAAGCTGCGTCCGTATCATTGCAATCAGCGTTTAACTTCTCATCAGTGAGGCTCCCAATGTTGCAGCGTGTACTCTCGGTTGTTCTCTCGCTCGCGATCGTCTTGTCCGCGAACCCCATCCTCTTCGCCGCAGGTCCGGCAGGCCAGATCAGCGGCGTCGCCATGCTCCAGAATGGCGAACACCTCGCCGGGCAGATTGCACGGTTGCGCAGCCTGGATAACCAGGGCGACGCCGTGACGATCACGACGATCACCACCGGCTCCGGCGAATTTTCCTTCGCCGGCGTGAACGCGGGCAGCTATGTCGTCGAGCTCGTCTCGAACGGCGCTGTCTCGGGCACGAGCGCACCGGTGACGCTGACGTCGAAGAGCATGACGGCCGGCAACGTCCGGATCACGGCGTTGGCGGCGTCCGCGGCGGCTGCGGCCCCGGTTCCTGGCGGCAGCTTCTGGACCAGCACGCTGGGCATGATCACCGTTGCGACGATCGCAGCCGGGATCACCACGGCGTTTGTCGTCACCAAGGACGACGCCAGCGGCTCGAAGTAAGTGAGCTCCAAAGGGTGAGCGGGGGACGCCCCAACGCGTCCCCCGCCTGCTCCGGGTAAGTCACTTCCGTTTCCGGTTTCCCGGCAATCAAACAACAGACAGGCAGATTCTTCTGCCGGTATCTCACACATGAACATTTCATCATCCGCCTTGCGGATCGCCTTGGCATTGGCGCTCGGGCTGGGTCTGACGCGCGGGGCTGCCGCGCAGTCGCAGCGGAACGAAGACCCTCGCACCGAAGCCAAAATCCATTTCGGTCCGGTGTACCTGACGCCTGAGGTGCAGTTGCGCCAGATTGGCGTGGATACCAACGTCTTCAACAGCGCCATCAATCCGAAGTCGGACTTCACCTTCACGGTCGGACCCGAAGCGCACGTGTGGGTGCCCATCGGGCGGCGGGGCCTGGTGAAGACGACGGCGGGCGCCGACCTGGTGTACTTCCAGCAGTATTCGAGCGAGCGTTCGATCGACCCGCACGCGGAGGTGCGCGGCGAGGTCTACCTGCACCGCGTGACGCTGTTCCTCGAGAACGATCTGCTCAACACCCGGCAGCGACCCAACTACGAAATCGACGTGCGGGCGCGCCGCCTCGAGAACACGCTGCGCGCCGGCGGCGAGTTGCGGCTGTCGAGGAAGTTTGCCGTCGAGGTCGCCGCCCGGAAGTCCATCCTCCGGTTCGACGGCGACCAGGTCTTCACGGGCAGCGATCTCGAGCAGACCCTGAACCGCGATACCAACGGCCTCAGCGCGACGGCCCGGTATCAGCGGACACCCTTGACGACCCTCGCCGTGCGCACCGAGACGTATCGGGATCGCTTCATCTCGGCCCCGCTGCGCGACGGGGACACGCTGCGCGTGCAGCCGGGCGTCGAGTTCCGGCCCCGCGCGCTGATTTCGGGCAGCGCGTACCTCGGCTACGGACGCTTTCGTCGCGCTGCACGACGAGCTGCCGGATTTTCGCGGCGTCGTCGGATCGGCCCGCCTCAGGTTCCGTCTGCCGCGCGCGGCGACGCTCGAATTCTCGGGCGACCGCGACCTCGGGTTTTCCTACGAACAGCTCCAGCCGTACTTCGTGCTCGACGGCCTCGGCTTCACCGTGCGGCGGCAGATCGTCGGCCGTTTCGACGCCTCCGGCTCGGTGCTGCGGCAGCGATACAGCTATCGGGATCTCATCCTTCCGGGCGACGTCGCGGCGGGTTCGCCAGGAACGGCAGGACGTGACGGTGATCTACACAGTTTCGATGGGCTACACACCGAAGCGCGACATGCGCGTCGGTGTGGGCGTGTCGAAGATGAGCCGCGACTCGAACACGAACGCGACCGCAATGTACGAAGGCTTCCGGATTGGTTCGTCGGTGACGTATGGATTCTAAACACGAGGCTGCTGTGATGCCGGACAACACATTCTCATTTTCATTCAGGACGATCGGGGCGCTTCTCATGGTGCTGACCTTGAGCGCTCCGCGCGTCGCGCTAACGCAATCGGCCGGTGACTACGTCATCGGCGCCCAGGACGTCCTGTCGATTGCCGTCTACGACCAGCCGGACCTCGGCGGCAAGTACGCCGTCGAGCTGGACGGCAGCTTCACCTTTCCGCTGGTCGGACGGGTGCAGGCGGGCGGCCTGACGATTCGAAACTTCGAGGGGGAGCTCAAGAAGAGGCTGGCGGACGGCTTCTTCAAGAATCCGCAGGTCACGGTGGCCATCGAGCAGTACCGCAGCCAGCGGGTGTTCGTGACCGGGGAAGTAAGCGAGCCCCGGCGCGTATCCGCTGACCGGCGACATGACGCTGATCGAGGCGCTGGCCAAGGCCGGCTCGACGACGTCAACCGCCAGCGAGGAGGTCGTGGTCGTGCGCGGCACGAAGGGCGTGGACGGCCCGATCGCCATCGACGCGGCGGGCGACAAGGAGATCCTGCGGTTCAACCTGAAGGATCTGCAGAGCGGCGCCGCCGCCGTGCGGAACATCGATCTGCGCGACGGCGACACGATTTACGTCGCGCGCGCCGAGCTGGTCTACATCTTCGGCGAAGTGAAGAATCCGGCGGCGTATCCGATCAAGACGGACACGACCGTGCTGCAGGCGCTGTCACTTGCGGGCGGCGTGACGCCGAACGGCGCCATCAACCGGACGAAGATCATCCGCGTCGTCGAAGGCGACAAGAGAGAAATCAGCGTGAAGTTAACGGCCATTGTCCAGCCCGGTGACACCATCATGGTGCCCGAGCGGTACTTCTAAGGGTGAATCAGATGACAGACGAACTTCAGCCGGCAGGACTGCGAACTTCGGGAGACCTCGCGATTCAAGCTGCAGCCAGATGGTCCCCGTCCCAACCAGCGGCAGCCTCGTGAGGAGCCGCATCTGTTCGACTACGCGCGCGTGGTCGTCAAGCGCCGACACGTCGCCCTCGCGGTGTTCGTCGCGATCTTCCTGGCCACCGCCGTGTACACGTTCACGGCGACGCCCCTCTACGAAGGGCGGGTCCAGCTGCTGATCGAGGCGGACAACCCGAACATCGTGAACTTCAAGGAAGTCATCGACGAGGCGCAGAGCCGCCAGGACTACTACCAGACGCAGTACAGGCTGCTGCAGAGCCGGAGCCTGGCGAAGCAGACGATCGACGCGCTGCAGCTCTGGAGCAACACGGAGCTGAGCCCGGACCCTGCGAAGAAAGGGTTCTCGATCGGTAACACGGTGCGCTCCTCGGCGGCGTGGGCGCAGTCGCTCTTCGGCAGCAAGGCGCCGAGTGCAGATTCCGGAGCCCGGGGAAACGGCGGTGCAGGTGAAGGCGATCAGCAACTTCCTCGATCGGCTCAACGTCTCGCCGGTTCGCAACAGCCGGCTGGTCGAGGTGAGCTTCCGGTCGCAGGATCCCGTGCGTCGCGGCGAAGGTCGCCAACGGGATCGCCAAGACCTACATCGAGCAGAACCTCGAGTTCCGCTTTACGGCATCGCGCGACGCGTCCGCATGGCTCGCCCAGCAGCTCGAGGAGCAGCGCGCGCAGGTCGAAGCGGCCGAAACCGCGTTGCAGCACTACCGCGAGCAGAACGACGCGCTGTCTGTCGCCGATCGCCAGAACATCGTGGTGCAGAAGCTGGCCGATCTCAACAGCGCGGTGACCAAGGCCAAGACCGACCGCCTGCTGAAGGAATCGATGTACCGGCAGCTGACGTCGACGATCGAGCGCGACGCGGCGGCGCTCGACACGTTCCCGGCGATTCTGGCGAACCAGTTCATCCAGCAGCAGAAAACCGAGCTCGCGAACCTGCAGCGGCAGCGCGCGCAGCAGGCCGAGAAGCTGGGCGAGCGGCATCCCGAGATGCTGCGGATCCAGTCGGCGATTCAAGCGTCACAGATGAAGCTGGACGGCGAGATCGCGAAGGTCGTGCAGGGCGTGAGGACCGAATACCAGGCGGCGCAGGCGCAGGAACAGAGCCTGACGTCGGCGCTGAACGCCCAGAAGGACGAAGCGCAGTCGATGAACCGCAAGGCGATCGACTACGGCGTTCTGGAACGCGATGTCGAGAGCTCCAAGCAGATTTACCAGAGCCTGCTGCAGCGCGCGAAGGAAACCGGCGTATCGGGCGCGCTCAAGACGAGCAACATCCGCATCGTCGACCTGGCCGACGTCTCGTCCGACCCGGTGAGCCCGCGCCGGATGCTCAACCTGCTGATCGGGCTTCTGGGCGGCATCCTCTGCGGCGTCGGCGTCGCGTTCTTCTTCGAGTACATGGACAACCGGATCAAGACGCCGGAAGAGCTGCAAACGCAGCTGGGTCTGCCGTCGATGGGCATCATTCCGAAGTTGACCGGCGAGCACGCCGGCGACCCGCTCATCAATGGCAGCGTGCCGGCGAACTTCGCCGAAGCGTTCCGGGGGCTTCGCACGAACGTGCTGTTCTCGTTCGCCGACGGGGGATCGCGCTCGGTGGTCGTGACGAGCACGGGACCGGGAGAAGGCAAGACCACGGTGGCGTGCAATCTGGCGCTGGGCATGGCGATGGCCGGCCAGCGCGTGCTGCTCATCGACGCCGACATGCGCCGCCCGCGCGTGCACGAGGCGCTCAAAATTCAGCACGAACCCGGGCTCTCGAACCTGCTGGTCGGGCGCGGCGAAGGCGAACGAGGTGATGCGGCAGACCGCGCTGCCGAACTTCTACGTGCTGCCGGCGGGAAAGATTCCGCCGAATCCGGCGGAGCTCCTGGGCTCGAAGCGATTCGCCGAGTTGCTGAACTCGCTCAAGGATCACTTCGATCTCGTCGTCATCGACACGCCGCCGGTCATGGCGGTGACCGATGCCGCGGTCATCGGCTACCGCGCGTCGGGCGTGCTCTTCGTCGCGGCGGCCGATGTCACGAACCGCAATGCCGCGCAGACGGCGCTCGACCAGCTCGAGCACGCGCGCGTGAAGTTCATCGGGGCCGTGTTGAATCGCGTCGACCTCGAGGGCAACGCGTACTACTACTCGAAGTACTACCGAAAGGAATACGCCGGCTACTACGTGGCGACCACTTAAGCGCTATCAGCCACGGAGGAACTTTCAGTGCGATTTTCAGCCCCCCCAGCATCGCATCCGGCGGTCGTTGCACTACCGCAGGGCGTTCATCTTCCAACCGTGGACGTCCGCTCGGAGCTCGACGAGCGGGCGTTCCGCGGCTGGAGCGAGTCGTCCCGCAGAGTCATCCGGGTCGTCACGCTCTTCGCCACAGACAGCCTGGCCGGCGTGCTCGCGATAGGCGCCGTGCTCGAGAACCTGGGAGCTGGTGTCGGCAGGCGGGATTCGTCCGCTTCCCGATTACGTACCGCTCGTCGCCATGGTGTTCTGCCTGCTCCCGCTCTCGCTCTGGGCGTGTGGCGCGTATGCAGGAGGGAAGGCCCGCGTCGATCTCGTCAAGATCGCGTCGGGCGTCCTGATTGCGGCGTTCCTTGGATGGGTGCAGGCACAGTTGTTCGGCCGTGACACGCCCGATCTGCCAAACAAGACGGCCTATCTCTATTCAGCGGCGGTCATTGCCGGCTACGTCTGGTTGTTCAGGCTGGCACTGGACCACGTGGTTGCAGCCGGCTACGACCAGGGCCTGCTGCGGATGCGAGTGGTCGTCGTCGGGAGCATCGAGGAGGCCGACAGGCTGGCGAACCGGTGCCGCCGGACTTCAGGATGCGAACTGGAGATCGTCGGTCGTGTGCCGCCCAGAACGAAAGAGTCGGATCTCGACGATGGTACCGTTCCGCTCGTAGGCCAGCTCGACGATATCGAGGCGGCGCTCTCTGCCGCGCGGGCGCAGGGTCTCATCATCGTGGCCAACCTGCCGTTCACCAGGCTGGAAACGGTCGTCGGGCACTGTTTTCGAGTCGGCGCGTCGGTGTCGGTGCTGCCGGCGACGCTGAAGGCGATTTCGGGAACGCAGCTCGAGGTGCGGAGAAGCGCCATCGGGCCGTTCCTGCGGCTGAGGCCGATCAGGCTGGATGTTCCGCAGCTGCTGGTCAAGCGCGCGATGGATCTCGTGCTGACCATCCTCGGGCTCGCGGTGATCTGGCCGGTGCTGCTGCTCGTCGCGATCGCGGTGAAGCTCGATTCCCGCGGTCCGGTGTTCTTCAAACAAGGTCGAGCCGGCGTTGGTGGAAAGCTCTTCGACATCGTGAAATTCCGGACGATGCGGGTCGGCGCGCACGAAGAACGGGAGGCGCTCCAGCATCTCAACGAGTACCCCGACGAGCGCCTGTTCAAGATCAAAGTCGATCCCCGCGTCACGCGTGTCGGACGATTCCTGCGGCGCACGTCGCTCGACGAGCTGCCGCAGCTCTTCAACGTGCTCAGGGGCGAGATGAGCCTGGTTGGGCCACGGCCGTGCCTTCCGGAAGAGCTCACGCACTACTTCGAGCGCGACATGACGCGGCTCTTCGTCGTGCCCGGCGTGACCGGACCGTGGCAGGTGAGCGGGCGGAACGAGATCCTTGATTTCGACAAGGTCGTCCGTCTCGAGCTCGACTACATCCAGTCCTGGTCGATCTTCACCGACCTGTTGATTCTCGCGCGCACGGTTCCGGCCCTGTTCCGCCGCGGCGCGTACTAGGCCCGCTTCTCTCATCTGCACACGACATCTCATCTGCATACGACATCCATGAGCGGACGATTGCTGAAGCGTCTGAACGTCCGGGAAACGGCTCTGTGGAAAGCCATGAGCTGGTCCGGCGCCAACAGCGTGCTCCGCATCGTGCTGGGCTTTTTCAGCGCAAAGGTGTCGGCGCTCTTCCTCGGACCAGCCGGGATGGCCCTGGTCGGGGAAATCGCCAATTTCATCCAGGTCTCGACCGGCGCGATCGCGAACGGCGCGCAGACCGCGGTCGTCAACCTCACCGCGGAGCGTCGTTCGTCGCCCGCGCGCCTGCAGGAGTTGTGGGCCACCGCGATCTGGTCCGTGCTGTTGCTGAGCGGGCTGGTCGCCCTTGTCGTGCTGTCGAGTGCATCCACGCTGAGCTCGTGGCTGCTGTTCGACGCGAAATACTGGCCGGTGATCGTCGCGGGCGGGTTCGTCGTGATGCTGGCGGTCGTCGACACGGTTCTGATTGGCGCGCTGAACGGGCTCAAGCAGATCAAGTTGATTGCGAGCGCGAGCATCGCCTGCACGATCGTCGAGTTCATCCTGTTCGCGGGCCTGACCTACACCTTCGGCATCTGGGGCGGTCTCATCGGCATGACCGCTGTCTATGGGACCAAGCTGGCGGTGTCGAGCTGGATCGCGTTCCGCTCGAAGCTGATTTCACCGCGCGCGCTGTTCAGCAGCTTCGACCGCGCGACCCTTCGCGACATCTGGAAGTTCTATCCGATGCTCATCGCCCACTCGATTGCCCTGCCGCTCGCCCAGCTGCTCGTGAGGGGCGGCACCGTGCGGACCCTCGGGCTGGAGCAGGGCGGCTACCTGCAGGCCGTGTGGCGTCTGTCGGACATGTACGTCGGTGTGATCACGACGGCCCTCGGGTTCTACTTCATGGCCTATTTTTCGTCGCTTGAAGGAGAAGGCGCGCGGGGCGAGTTGCTGCGCCGGACGATTGTGCAGCTCTGCATCGTCACCGCCTGCTGCGCCGCGGCGATCTATCTGCTGCGCGACGTCATCATCGCGGTCGTGCTGACCAGCCACTTTGCGCCGATGCGCGATCTGCTGGCGTTCCAGTTGATCGGCGACGTGTTCAAGGTGATGGACTACCCGCTGCAGATGGTGCTGGTCACGCAGCGTCGCGTCGGCAGCTACATCGCGCAGGCCGTCTGCGGGCCGGCGCTGTATGTCGCCCTGAGCACCGTGTGGCGCCCCTCGCTGGGAGCCCAGGCGGCGCCGGCGGCCTATGCGTTGAGCTACGCGCTCGTCTTTGCGGGCCTCTTGATCGTCCTGCGGCCCACGCTGGCCGCCAAACGTGACGCGGTTCCCGACCCTCCCAGAGACACAAACAGCCTGAGAATCGTGATGATACAAACACGGCAATCGAACAAGGGGAGCGTCGGGTTTTCCGGAGATCGTTGGGGGCCCGGACCCGATTTCTGCTCGGCGTGCTGCTTGTGGCGTTCGCCGCGGCGCTCGTTGTCTACACGCGGCGAATAGAGCTGGCCGGCCTCGTTGCCCTTCCCATCGCGCTGTTGCTGCTGAGCAACTTCCGACTCGCGGCCACGGTCACAATCTGGGTGGTCCTCATCTGGCTGTTGCGTCTCCCCCAGGTCTTCTTCGACTTGCTCCAGTTCAGTTACGTCGTATACGCGAGCATTGCCGTGACGCTGGGCGCGTATGTGCTGCGCCTCGGGATCGGCGGTCAGACGCGGCTGCCAATCATCACCAACAAGTGGATCTGGCTGCTGATCGGGACGGTCATGCTCGGTGGTGTGCACGGTGCGCGCAGCGTCGGCGACATTCCACCGTGGTTGCTGGTCAACAGCGATATCGATCTGGGAGTCGCGTGGACGTATTACCGGACCGTTGTCTTCCCGGGCGTGCTGCTGCCGTTGCTTGCGATTCTCATCGCCGGCGCACTTTGCGACAAACAAAAGCTCACCGCCATCAGCGCGCCCGTCTGGACGATGGTCCTGCTCGATCGACTTGTTGATCGTCGGCAGCGTGGCGGCGTCGGGAGACGCGCTGTCGGTGATGGCGACACTGCGAAACGAGCACCTGACGAATCTCGGATTTCATTCCAATGAGCTCGGCGCGTTCCTGGCGATTGCGTACGGACTGGGCCTTGGGGTGTGGGACGGCGCTGAACGTGGCCGATCGAGAAAGGCGCTCGGCGCACTGCTGGCGCTGACGGTCGTTGCGTTGCTGCTGACATTTTCGCGAGGCGCGTACCTCGGGTTTGCGGTGACGACCGTCGTTGTCTTCCTGGGTGGAGCGCCCAAGAAGCAGGCGGCGTTCCTGTTGCTGACCGCCCTGCTCTGGTTCGCGGCGCCGGCTCCATTGGTCGATCGAATCGGGTATGGCCTGACGAGTAAGGACGTCAACGAGATTAGCGCCGGCAGGGTCGACAACCTGTGGCTGCCGCTCCTGCCTGATATCGCCAACCACCTGTGGTTCGGTCAGGGGCTGCAATCGATCATGTGGACAGACGCGCAACGATTCCAGGAGATCTTTCCGGCGAACCTCGCCCACAACGCGTTCCTGGATCTCCTCCTCGACTTCGGCCTGATCGGCGCGCTGCCGGTCCTGGCGTGGTACGCCTACTTGTGGTCCGGTCTTCGACGCGGAGCGTCCCGCGATCCCGACCCGCAGTTCCGGGCGTTGTTCGTCGGGGGAGAGCTCGCGCTGCTTGCGTTTTTCCTGTCGTCGCTCACCAACAACCGGCTGACGCCCGACGGCGCACGAACTGCCTTCTTTGGGTCGTCGCAGGTGTCCTGCTGGGACGGGTCACGCCAGAGCCACGGCATGTCAGGTCGACGCAGGGCATCGCACGTGGCAAGCAGAAATCCTGGCGGCCGCTGGTGGCGACGCATCGAGCGCCGATCACGAACAGCCACGCTGGACGGAGTGTAGCTATGTGCGGTATCACCGGATTTTTCGCTCCCGCCTGCGACCTCGCTCGAATGGGAAGGTCGCTCTTCAGAATGCGGTACGCGCGCTTCATCATCGGGGCCCGGACGCCGGAGGCGTCTGGCTGGACGAAGGCGTTGGGCTTGGCCACCGGCGGCTGTCGATTCTCGATCTGTCCGAACAGGGCCGCCAGCCGATGGTCTCGCGCGAGCGGCCGCTACGTGATGGTCTACAACGGCGAGGTCTACAACTTCCGCGATGTCCGGCGCGAGCTCGAGTCCGACCGGCGGCCGTTCACGCAGCAGCGGAGACTCCGAGCTGGTGCTCGCGGCCATCGAGGCGTGGGGCGTCGAAGCCGCGGTGCGGCGCTTCATCGGCATGTTCGCGCATCGCCGTGTGGGACAAGGTCGAGCAGGCGGCTCCTGCTGATTCGCGATCGCCTGGGCGTCAAGCCGCTCTACTTCGGCTGGGACGGCACGTCGCTGTGGTTCGGCTCCGAGCTCAAGGCGCTGCGCGCGTATCCGGCATTGGCAGCCCGAGATCGATCGAAGCGCGCTGGCCGACTACTTCTACTACGGCTACATCAACGCGCCGCGCAGCATCTATCGAGCATGTCTTCAAGCTCGAGCCCGGCCACTGGCTCGAACTGAAAGAGGGCGGCGAGCCGGTCATCCGCCGGTACTGGAGCGTCCTCGACGCGCTGCAGGATCCGCTGCAAGGCAACGAAGATCAGCTCGCCGAGCAGCTCGAAGCGCTGATGGTCAGACGCGTTCCGGCTGCGCATGGTCTCCGACGTCCCGGTGGGAATGTTCCTGTCGGGCGGCCTCGATTCCTCGGTGGTCACGGCGCTGCTGCAGAAGCAACACGGCAACATCCGACACCTTCACGATCGGCTTCTCCGACGACGGTTTCGACGAAGCGTCCCATGCGCGGCGTGTGGCCGAACACCTCGGGCACGGACCACACCGCGCAGGTGATCGCGCCCGACGACGCGAAGGACATTCTGCTGCGGTGGGCGGATCTGTATGACGAGCCGTTTGCGGATTCGTCGGGCATACCGACCTACCTGGTGTCGAAGCTCGCCGGCGAGCGGGTGAAAGTGGTGCTGTCGGCCGACGGCGGCGACGAGCTCTTCGGCGGCTACAACATCTACGCGAGCATGATCTGCCAACATGCAGCGCCGCGAGGCCATCCCGGCGCCATGTGCGCCGGATGGTCGGCAACGAGCATGGGCCTGCTGCCGCTGGAGTCGCTCGACGAACGGCTCGCGTTGAGCCCGCTGCTCCCCGACAGCTGGAGGGGCCGCCAGCGTCCGACCATTCGCCTGCGGCGGATTCGCGACTGGTTGGGGAGCCCAACCAACGGACAGATGTATCAGACGGCGCTCGGCAACAGCTGGTGGGCCGATGAAGCGACGACCCTGGCGCAAAGCCGGCCGCACTCACGTAAATCGGCAGACGCGTACGCCGGCGCCTTTGCGGACCAGATGTGCCTGTGGGATCTGCACAACTACTTGCCGGGCGACATCCTGACGAAAGTAGACCGCGCCACGATGGCCACGAGCATCGAGGGACGGGAACCGCTGATCGACCATCGTCTGGTCGAGTTCGCGTTCCGACTGCCGCTCCAGATGCGGCGAGGCCCGTTGGGCCCGAAGCACCTTCTCCGGAAGGTGCTCTACAAACACGTGCCGGCGGAGCTGGTCGATCGTCCCAAGATGGGCTTCGCGATCCCGATCGATAACTGGCTACGCGGCGATCTCAGCCACCTGATCGACGAACATCTGGATCCCGCGGCGATCAAGCATCAGAACATCCTCGATCCCGCGTCGGTCCAGAAGGCCGTGCGGGCGTTCA
This sequence comes from Vicinamibacterales bacterium, assembly GCA_963850725.1. Lineage (GTDB taxonomy): Bacteria > Acidobacteriota > Vicinamibacteria > Vicinamibacterales > JAMQPK01 > JAMQPK01. The sequence goes on along the minus strand of CAWKMQ010000004.1, from coordinate 154,985 downwards.
GAGCGAAAGACGAAATGGCCACCAATCGCGTCTGGTCGCTCCTGGCCTTTCAGATGTGGCGCGAGCGGTGGGCATAACCATGCGCATCTTTTTGTCATCAATCGCTTGATTCAGGGCGGGGCAGAGACGCAGGTCATCTCGCTCAGCCGCGAGCTTGTGTCACGTGGCCATGCCGTCCTCGTGTATACGCTGCACGCCGGACAATCCGCGCGCCGACGAGCTTGCTGGATCGGCCGTCACGGTTGTCGCCGACACGAAGCACACCAAGTTCGATCCCGGCCTCGTTCTGCGAATGCAGGCGAACGATCCGCGACTTCAACGCCGACATCGTCCATGGATTCCTGCTCGAAGGGAACCTCTATGCCAGGCTGGCGGCTGCTCGCACGCCGGTGCCGGCGCTCAATTCCGAGCGCAACGACAACTATCAGATTCCGTTCCGTCACAAGCTGGCGTTGGCCTTGACGCGCCACATGGCGTCCGGCGTCGTGGCCAACAGCCACGCCGGCGCACGCTTTGCGCAGGATCTGTTCGGTCTGCCTCCTGAGCAGGTCGACGTCGTCTGGAACGGCCTGAAAGAGGCAGAAGACCGTCGGAAGCGCCCCCGCACGCGCGCGCTTGTCCGCGAGTTCTTTCCGTCGACGCCCACGGCAAAGGTGGCTGTGGTTGTGGCGATGTTCAGGCCGCAGAAGGATCACGTGCTGGCGCTACAGACTGCACAAGCCCTCGTCAGCCGGGATCCGTCATGGCGGGTGCTGTTTGTCGGCGATTCGCTACCTCACACTGAGAAGTACAAGCAGCAGGTTCTCCGCGTTCGGGATGAGCTCGGCCTCGCGGACGTCGTTCAGTTCGCGGGGTTGCGCCAGGATGTTCCCGAAATCCTCAAACAGTCCAACCTGCTGCTCTCCACATCGCTCCATGAGGGATTTCCCAACGTGGTCATCGAGGCGATGTCGGCCGGCACGCCTGTCGTCAGCACCGACTATTCCGACATCAAGCAGATCCTGCCGAATGCCTGGCAGGTGATTGAGGGCCGCAATCCCTCGGATCTTGCCGACGCGGTTGTCCGGGCGGACGGTGAACGAGCCCGAATCTCACGTCAGCAGAGGAAGTGGCTGCGGTCGAACGCGACGCTGGCCATGGAAGTGGATCGTCTGGAAGCCGTCTATCGAAAGGTACATCGCCGCATGACCTCCTCGCAGAAAGCCCCATATCTGTTTCGTTGCGCCGGACACATGGCCGGTGCTGGCCGACGACCGGACGGTCCAGTCGGTGGGCGGCGCTCAAGTGCAGCAGACGATGCTTGCCAAAGGTCTCGCCCGGCGAGGCTTCCGCGTGTCGATGATCTGTTTGGACTACGGTCAGCCGGACGGGATCACCGTAGACGGCGTGACGGTTTTCAAATGCCACGCCCCGATCCAGGGTCTCCCGGTGATTCGCTTCGTTCATCCGCGGCTCACGGGTATGTGGTCTGCACTCCGTCGAGTCGACGCAGACATCTACTATCAGCGATCGGCTGCGGCGCAAACCGGTGTGATCGGACTGTTTGCCCGCCGCTACGGTCGCCGGTTTGTCTACGCGGCCGCCTGCGATCTGGATCTGGCGCGCGATCGAACCTGGAAGCTCTTCCAGCGACGAGCAGGATGGCGCGATATGCAACTCTTTCAACTGGGTCTAAAACTAGCGGATCACGTCGTCGCGCAGCACGCAGGCCAGATGCAGGACTGCAAGCGCTGGTACGGGCGAGTGCCCGCGATTATCCCGAGCTGCTACGTCGCAACGGCCAGGCAATACGGCGGATGCGAATGGCGTTGTCCTCTGGGTTTCCGCGCTGCGAACGGGCAAGCGACCGGAGCTTTTCCTGGAAATGGCGCGACGCCTGCCGCATCTGCGTTTTCGAATGGTCGGCGGCCCATCCGCAGAAGTTGGCGGCGAGACTTTCTTCGCGCGAATCAAAGAGGCGGCGGCAACGATTCCGAACCTCGAATTCGTCGGGTTCGTGCCCTTTGCCGAGATCGACGCGCACTTCGACGCCGCCCGCGTCTTCGTCAACACGTCCGACTACGAAGGGTTCCCGAACACCTTTCTTCAGTCCTGGTCGCGCTGGATCCCCACGGTCAGCTTCTGCGACACGGGATCGACGCTCAACGGCAAGCCGGTCGTCAACGTCGCCGGCGAATATGGACGAGATGGCGGGCGCGGTCGGCAGGCTGATGCAGGACGACATTCTCTGGTACGAAACCGGCCGCCGGGTTCGTGAGTGCTACGAGACGTTCCACACACCGGATGCCGCGCTGAACGCGTACGAGCGCGTCTTCGCAAGAGTGTCGCGCGGTCTCGACGGCCCACGCACGTTGGACGTGGACGTTCTGGAAGGGCGCGCCGACACGGGATGGTCAGCGTGAAGGGAGCCGTATTCGTCGGCGTCGGCATCTTTCCGCACCGCGTTGCGGGCGACAAGAACTTCCTCCTCGATCTGTCCACCCATCTCCGGACGCACAACATCGAAACGAGCTTCGTCAGCATCGTGAACGTGGATGATCCGCCGCAGGCCGAGGGCTACACCTTCGTGAACCGTGCCCTGCACAAGCCGGGCGATCGCTATGTGAGGCGGGACGAGAGCGGCCGCATCGTTGGCTATCGTCATCCACACGGGACCGCGCGAACCGTCGTCGAACTGGCGTCGACGCTGGTCGCGGAACGCCGCACGATTCAGGCTGCCCTTCGTCCCGTACGATCGCGCCGTGATCCACTGGATGGACAGCTCGCTGATGATGCCCGCCGTCCGGGCCGTGTGCGGCGAGCAGCACAAATACGTGACGTCGGTGTTCCGCTACCTGCCGGCGAGCCGTCCGGCGCGCACCATGCGGGCGATGGCGTTGAAGGGGACGGACCGGGTCTTCGCCGGAACAGAGGCGGCTCGCGAGCGGCTGATTCGAGACGGTTGCGCGGAGGATCGCGTCGTGGTGCAGCCCTGGGGCTGTGCCGCGCCGCGCGAGCACCAGCCGATTCAGAACGCCGGCAACGGAACGCGAGTCCGGCTCCTGTGGTCCGGCTTTCTTCAGCAGATCGGCCGGACCGATCTGCTCAAGAGCCTCGCGCTGGCCCAGCGCGTCCGGCAGCGCCGCCCCGACGTTCACTTCACGTTTTCCCTGAAGCCCGAATGCTTTTCGGAGGAATTCAAAGCCTTCGAGGGGCCCGGCATCGAGGTGCGATCGGGTGGCCGTTCGTTTCTCGGCGACCTCGAGTCCTATGACGCATTCCTGTCGCCGGTGTCTGAAGGAAAGAGCACGCCTGCGCCTCCGCTGACCTGGCTCGAAGCCATGGCGGCCGGTGTTCCCGTCATCACGACCGCGCATCCGGGCGTCGACGAGGTCATTGCCGACCGCGTTTCCGGAATCGTGGCGCCCGACTACGACGCGCTCGAGATGCGATTGCTCGAGATCGGCCTCAAGGGAAAGCTGCAGGCGATGAGGCAGAAGGCTCGAGACCACCACACACGTCGATACGAGATCCGGACCGTAGCAGCCCGCTACGCCGATGTGTATCACCAGCTTCTATCGGAAAAACGATGACCTACTCAGCCAAAACCGCTTACCGCGACGACTCGATGGCGAACGTGTACGAGCAGCGCCGATTCCGGAACTGGCCGGGACGCGTTGGCGGCGACCTCGAAAAGAGCAAGATGCTCGCCGGCCTGAAGCACCTTGGCATCGGACGGAACAAGGTCGTGCTCGATGTGCCGTCGGGCACCGGCCGGCTGACCAGCGCGGCGCTGGGTGAGGGCTATCACGCCATCGGCGTCGACGTCTCCTCCGCGATGCTGCGTCAGGGATTCATGCTGCACGGCCTCGACAGCGCACCGGCGTTCGTCGGTGCCGTCGCTGGCGACATCGAGAACCTGCCGCTTGCCGACGACTCGGTCGATGCGGTGATGTCGCTGCGGCTGATGGGCCACCTTCCGAGAGACGCGAAGGAACGGGCGCTGCGCGAAATGCTCCGCGTGGCTCGCGTGGGCATCGTCGTGATGTTCGCGCGGCGCACGCCGCTGCTGCGGGTCAAGCGCGAGGCCATGTGGCGGCTGGGCATGCGACCGCAGGCGCTGCATTGGTACGACGAGACCGACGGGGATATTCGCGCGCTCATCTCCAGCGTCGGCGCGGACGTCGTCGGACACGAAGATCTGCTGGGCCCGTTTGCTGAAAGCCGCATGTATGCCATCCGGCCAAAGGTGAAAACCGCGTGCGCGTCCTGATCGCGAACACGCGGCACTATCGCCAGGGGGGCGACAGTACCTACACGTTTGCCCTGGCCGAAGCCCTGCGCGGCGCCGGGCACGCGGTCGGCTTCTTCGCGATGGCAGGTAAGCGCAACGAGCCGGATCCGAACGAAGACCTGTTTGTCAGCTACATCGACTTCCGCGAGCTGAATCGGCACAAGTCGGTGGCTTCGGGCCTGCAGGTTCTCCGGCGCAGTATTTTCAGCAGCGAAGCCGAGCAGAAATTCACCAGGCTCGTCGAGCGCTTCAAGCCCGACGTCGTGCATCTGCAGAACATCCACGCGCACCTGACGCCGTCGATCGTCTTCGCCGCGTCGCGTCTGGGCCTTCCGGTGGTGTGGACGCAACACGACTACAAGCTGATGTGCCCGAACTCGCACTTCCGGGTGGACGAGACCGGGGCGCTGTGCGAGGCGTGCCGGCCCGGGCGATACCACTGGGCACTTGTCAAACGCTGCAAGAAGGACTCGCTGGCCGCGAGCGGCATGGCTGCGATCGAAGCCTATGCGCATTGGGGGAGCGGACTCAGGAGCAAAGTCCAGTATTTTCTGTCGCCGAGCCGCTTCCTGGCGGGGAAGCTGCTCGAGCACGGGTGGCCGTCCGATTGCGTGCGACACGTGCCGAATTTCATCGCGGCCGATCCGGTGCTGCCGCCACGCGGTGACGGCAGTCACTTTCTCTTCATCGGCAAGATGGAATCGCTCAAGGGGGTCGAGACGCTGCTCGACGCGGCTCAGCACGTGAACGGCGCCCCGATTGTGCTCGTCGGTGCCTGCGACGATCCCGGCCTGCGCCATCGTCTCAGCCACCTGCCCAAGAACGTCCGCTACGTCGGCACGAAAACGAAGCAGGAGATCACCGAACTGCTCGCCAACGCGCGGGCGCTCGTCATACCGTCGCTCTGGTATGAAAACCAGCCCATGGTCATTCTCGAGGCCTTCGCCGCCGGCGTGCCCGTCATCGGCAGCTGCATCGGCGGCATTCCGGAGCTCGTCGTGAATCGCCAGCGCGGACTGCTCGTCGAGGCCGGCAGTGCCCACGAGCTGGCGCAGGCGATTATCCAGCTCCACCGGGAGCCTGCCAAAGCCAGGACATTCGGCCAGAACGCGCGCGAGTACGTCATTCGTCATCACTCCGTCGAGGGTCACGTCGCGACGGTCACGGAAATCTACCGGCAGGCAAACGAATCGGTGACGCGGCCGCACATGGCGGTCGCCGAACGGCAGACATCATGGACCTAACCGTCATCACGACCTATCGCTGCGACTCGAAGTGCTCGATGTGCCACATCTGGCAGCATCCGACGCCGCAGCGCGACGAAGTGACGCTCGACACGCTCGCGAAGCTGCCGGGCGGCTTCGACAACCTGAACATCACCGGCGGCGAGCCAACGCTGCGCCGCGACCTCGCGGACGTCGTGGCGCTCCTGTACCCGAAGGCACGCACGCTCGAGATCAGCTCGAACGGTCTGCACGCCGATCGCCTCGAACCGATCATCAAGGCATACCCCAACATCAAAGTCCGGTTCAGCCTCGAGGCAGCCGGTGAGAAGAGCGACGAGATCCGCGGCGAGAAGGATGGCTTCAAGAAGAAAGTGGCTGGCCTCCGGCGGTTGAAGGAACTTGGCGCGACCGACGTGGGCTTCGCCGCGGTGATCCAGGATGACAACGCGTCGGAGATGGTCGACCTCTACCGCTTCGCGCGGCGCGAGGGGGTGGAGCTGGCGACCTCGGCGCTGCACAACGCGTTTCAGTTCCACAAGAGCGACAACATCCCGTACGACCGGGTGCGCGTCGCCAGAGAAATCGAAGGCATCATCGTCGAGATGCTGAGCACGTGGTCGGTGAAGAACTGGTTCCGTGCGTACCTGAACCTCGGGCTCATCGCCAAGACGCTCGGCCAGGACCGGCTGATTCCGTGCACCGCGGCGAGCGATTTCGCCTTCATCGATCCCTGGTCGGATGTGTACGCGTGCAACGTCCGCCCCGATCTCCTGATGGGGAATCTGGCGAAGCAGTCCTGGAGCGAGATCCTCGAGGGCCCCTCGGCGGCCGCCATTCGCGGCAAGGTGAGCACCTGCAAGCAGAACTGCTGGATGGTGACGACTGCCAGAACGGCGATGCGAAGCCGGCGAATCCCGGCGTTGCCGAAACGGGCGCCGTTGAGCTGGGTCCTGGCGAACAAGTGCCGCGTCACGCTCGGCCAATCGATTCCGTTCGACCGGTACGTCGACTACAACGACGTCAGGCGTGATGCGCACGCGCCGCAGCGCGTCCAGTTTCTCAACGTCAACCTCAAGAGAACGCGCGCACGCCGTGTCGACCGAGCCCGTACGCGCCGTTCGGCCCGTTCTTCAACCGATAACCCTTTACCCGTGAGCAGCTCATGCGCATAGCCATGCTGGGCGTCAAGACCCTGCCGTCGGCCAGTGGTGTCGAGAAGGTCGTCGAAGAGGTCGGATCGCGTCTCGTTGCCCGCGGCCACGAAGTGACGGTGTTCACGAGGGCGCACCTGGCCCGCAGCGAGTCGCGCAACTATCGCGGCATCGAGATCCGGCCGACGTGGTCGATTGCCACCAAACACCTCGACGCGGTCACCCACGCCCTGGCGGCGGCGGTTTCGATGGGCGGTAAGACCGACATCCTGCACGTGCACACGACGAACTTTGCGCCCGCGATCGCGATCTCGAAGTTCCGGGGCATCCCGGTGGTCGTTCAGAGTCACGGGCTCGACTGGCGCCGCGCGAAGTGGGGCGCTCGGCGCGTCGGCGTATCTCTGGGCGTCCGACGCGACGTCGCGCCGGTGGTCCGACTCGGTCGTGGTCGTCAGCCGCACGCTCGAGGACGCATACAAGGCACGCCCGGGACGGTCACCGATTTACGTACCCAACGGCGTCGCGAGATGGGCGCCCGAATCGCGCGAAAGGCTCGCGTCACTTGGTCTGGGACAAGCGCCGCTACGTGCTCTTCGCCGCGCGCCTGGTGCCGGAAAAGGGATGCCACTATCTGCTCGAGGCCTTCGCGAGAATCTGTCCTCCTGATGTCGACCTGGTGATTGCCGGAGAGGATCTCTACAACGGGGCCTACGCACAGAATCTGAAAAGCCACGCAGGTCCGCAGGTACGTTTCGTCGGCGCCGTTCTCGGCGCCGAATTCCGTGCCCTGGTTCAGCACGCAGACGTGTTCGTCCTTCCGTCACAGATCGAAGGCCTGTCAACGGGGCTGCTGGAAGCGATGGCCGCGCGGCGCTGCATCGTGGCGAGCGCGCTGCCGGAGAATCTCGAGGCGCTCGGCGATACCGGCCTGACGTTCCCGGCCGGCGACGTGGAACAGCTGGCGAACTCGCTGCAGGCGGCGCTCGCCGATGGCGCGCTGCGCGAGCGCATGGGTGCGGCGGCCGCCGCTCGCGTGTCCCAGCTCTACGACTGGGATCGCTCAACAGAACAACTTGAATCCATCTACGAACGCGTGCTGCGTGCAGGGACAGAGGCCGAGAGAGAGCTGATGCGGAATCATGCCCGCCTCACGCTCGTGGCGTCGACGTCGTCCGTCGTGGCTCTGGCTCGCTTGCGGTGGGCAGGGCGCGCCATCCAACCCCGCTGGGCCGTCGAGCAGTGGCGCTTCATTGACGCCGGCTCCTGCCCCGACTCCACAGACTGTCGTGTTCTCGGGTACGGGAGACATCGCGAGTTGTTCTCCAAAGGCCTTGTCCCAGAACGAGCGCGTCTCGAAGGTGCTCGACGGGCTTGATGGTCTCGTCTTTACGACCGGGGACAACGCCTACGAGAAAGGGACGCTCGGAAGAATTCCAGAAGTGCTACGACCCGACGTGGGGACGGCATCGCGCCCGAACGCAGACCATCGCCTGGCAACCATGACTACTACACTCCTGGCGCGGCCGGATATTTCGGGTATTTCGGTGAAAACGCCGGACCTCCCGGTCAGGGTTATTACAGCTTCGACTATGGAGCGTGGAAAATCCTGTCGCTCAACAGCAACGTCCCGGCCGGCCCGGGGTCGGCGCAGTACAACTGGACTGGAGGAGGAACTGAGAAACAGCCACCGCAAAGTGCACGCTCGCGTACTGGCATCATCCGGTCTTCAGCTCGGGGTATGAGGGCAACATGAAAACATGCGGCCCGATCTGGCAGCTGTTGTACGACCACAACGCCGAGATTGTCCTGGTCGGACACTCCCACAACTACGAGCGGTTCGGTCCGCAGGATATTAATGGTCAGCCTCAGCCTGGACGTGGCATTCGGGAGTTCGTGCGTGGGAACCGGGGGCAACGAATTTCACCGGCCTGAATCGATGAAGGCCAACAGCGAGGTCTTCAACAATAGTTCGGCAGGAGTACTGAAACTCAGCCTCGCGGCGGCCGATTACTACATGGGAGTTCATCCCGGCTGCCGGCTTTACATTCCGCGACTCCGGCAGCGACGTGTGCTTCTAATTCTGATGAGATCTTCCTTCTCGTGATGAATCGAGTTGTTTCGACGGCCGTCGTGGCGGTGCTTGCCTGGGGTGTGCTGACCTTCGGCGGCGTCTATCCTTGGGCGTACTGGCCGCTGCTGTCTGGCGCCGCTCTGTGCGGGTTGTGGCTGCTCTTCAGCGTGCGGCGATCGCGTCCGAGTTATCGAGACGTTGTGCGTCATCGCGCTCATCGTCGTGCCGCCGCTTCTTCAAGTGCTCGCGGTTCCTCAGCACTGGATCGAAGCGATCGCGCCGAAGAACCTCGAATTCCTGCGGGCCTTCGATTTCACGCTCAGCGGATCGGGCGAAACCACTCGGTGTCGGTGAACACACCGATGACGCGGCTGACGCTCTGTACCTTCTGGTCGGCATCCTCTGGATCGCCGGGATTGGCGCGGGGTCTTCACACGGGCGTTATCAAAGCGTCGACGCTCGTACGCGCCGTCACGTTCCTCGCGGTTCTTGTCGCGATAGAGGCGCTCGCGCAGAAGGCGACCTTCAACGGCAAGATCTACTGGTTCTGGGAATCGCAGTTCAAGGTTGCCAGCAATCACTTCGGGCCGTTCGTGAACCGCAATCATTTCGCGGGATGGATGCTGCTCGCGCTGTGTCTCGGCTCCGGATACCTTGGCGGCCGAATCACCCTGGCAGGCGGGCGTCTGAAGAACAGCGTGCGCGATACCTCTTGTGGATCGGTTCGCCCGAGGCCAGTGGCATCCTGATGACGGCAGCCGGTCTTGCGGTGATGGCCGTGTCGCTCGTGTGGACGCTCTCGCGCTCGGGTATGGCGGCAGGATGCATCGCGCTCTCCGTGCTGGCCGCCGCCGGGCTCGGGTCGCGTGGCCGGGGCTGGCGCCGGATCGTCGTCACCACCACGATCGTGCTCGCGCTCGCGGGCGCGGCGACGTGGCGAGGGCTCGACACGGTTGCGGCCTCCTACGGCGATACGAGGACCCTGGAGTGGCGATTCGCGTTATGGGGCGATACCGTCGCACCGCTGAAGGACTTCTGGCGCGTCGGGTCCGGGCTCAACACCTACGGGACGGTCATGATCCTCTACCCGCAGTCGGATCCCAGCCGTGCATGCACAGCAGGCCCACAATGACTACCTGCAGCTCGCCGTCGAAGGGGGCTTACTCGTGATCGTGCCCTGGCTTCTCGCGGGCGCTCTCGTCGCTCGGCGAATCGCCCGGCGCCTGGTCGAGCCTCAGGACGAAATGACCTGGTGGATTCGAATGGGTGCGGTGGCGAGCATCTGCGGCATCGCCGTTCAGGAGCTGTCCGACTTCAGCCTGCAGATTCCAGGCGTCGCGTTGTTGTTCGCAACCTGTGTCGCACTGGCCATTCACGAGCCCGTGCGCAGTCACTCCCGCCGCCGCACGTCGGCAAAGGTAACGCGCGAGTTCGACTCCAGCCACACGAGGTCCGTCTAAGGCCGGACACACAATTGTCTCCCGGGCGACGTCCGGCCAAGTCGATCGCGCGACGTGGCCACGAGCATGAAGACCGTGAACCCCTTATCGATCATCGGCTCGTCCTCCACAAGCCCGCGGACGTTGGACGTCAACGTTCTGAAGAACCGACCGGACACGGGATGGCCGGCATGAAGGCGGCCGTCTTCGTCGGCGTCGGAATCTTTCCGCATCGTGTCTCGGACGACAAGAATTTCCTCCTCGACCTGTCGACGCATCTCAGGACGCACAACATCGAGACGAGCTTCGTCAGCATCGTGAACGTTGATCACCCGCCGCAAGCCGAAGGCTATACCTTCGTGAAACGTGCCCTGCACAAGTCGAGCGATCGCTACGTGAAGCGGGACGAGCGCGGCCGGATCCTCGGGTACCGTCATCCACATGGAACCGCGCGAACCGTCATCGAGCTGGCGTCGACGCTCGTCGCCGAACGTCACACGATTCAGGCGGTGCTACGCAGGTACGACCGCGCCGTCATCCACTGGATGGATAGCTCGCTCACGATGCCCGCCGTCCGGGCCGTGTGCGGCGAGCAGCACAAGTACGTGACCTCGGTGTTCCGCTACCTGCCGGCGAGCCGTGCGGCGCGTACCCTGCGCGCGCTCGCCCTTAAGGGGGCAGACCGCGTTTTTGCGGGAACACAGGCCGCTCGCGAGCGGCTGATTCAAGACGGGTGCGCGGAAGACCGCGTGGTGGTGGAGCCCTGGGGATGCGCCGCCCAGCACGAAGGCCGGCCAGTTCAAAAAGCCGATAACGCAACCCGCGTCCGGCTGCTGTGGTCCGGCTTTCTCAAGCAAATCGGCCGGGCGGATTTGCTCAAGACTCTCGCGCTGGCTCAACGCGTCCGGGAGCGTCGCCCCGATATCCACTTCACGTTTTCCCTGAAGCCCGAATGCTTTTCGGAAGAATTCAAGGCGTTCGAGGCGCCCGGCATCGAGTTGCAATCGGGCGGGCGCTCGTTTCTCGGCGACCTCGAGTCTTATGACGCGTTTCTGTCGCCGGTCTCTGAAGGGAAGAGCCCGCACGCGCCGCCGCTGACGTGGCTCGAGGCCATGGCCGTTGGTGTTCCCGTCATCACGACCGCCCATCCGGGCGTGAACGAGGTAATCGCCGACCGTGTCTCCGGAATCGTGGCTCCCGACTACGACGGGCTCGAGATGCGACTGCTCGAGATCGGCCTCAAGGGGAAGCTGCAGGCGATGAAGCAGAAGGCTCGAGGAATCAGCACCTGCGTCGATACGAAATCCGGCGGGTCGCAGCTCGCTACGCCGATGTCTATCACCAGCTTCTTTCGGAAAAACGATGACTGACTGAGCCAAAACCGTTTACCAGGACGACGCAATTGCCAATGTCTACGAACAGCGCCGATTCCAGGGGCTCGATCAGCGCCATCTCGAGGTCGCCGCTCCACACGCCCCCAACCAGTTCTGTTCACGAACCCGCACGCGTTCACTTCCGCAAACGCACGTCGGACAGAAGCTCTCGCGAGCTCCCTCCCTCCCGGTAGTTTCCAACCGGCAGTTAAGCCCACTCACACAACAACACGACGGACCGTGGATGGCGGAGCTCCGTCGGAGGTTGGACAGCCGGTTCGATGGTGCGCACCACGAGAGATACCGATTTCACTCCGACAAGTCGATAACTGGTACATGGCCTTGATGAGCCACAACCACTCGGCGGGCGTGTTGATTGCCACACGGGTCCCCCCACGGTCTGAGCATCAATCATGACATTGAGACAACTACTCCGTGGACTCTCAACTTACGTACCTGGCATCGACGCAGTTGTCTCGAAGCTCAAAGGAACAGGTGGGACCGTCTCTTCGCGCTATTGCTACTCCGTCTGGCTCAGGCATCTGGTAATGCTTGAACAAAGCACAGGTAGGACTTCCTTTGAAACGATTGCTGAACTGGGCCCTGGAGATTCACTTGGAATCGGTCTTGCCGGAATGCTCACCGGCAGCAATCATTATCACGCATTCGACATCATCAAGTTTGCGTCGGTTAAGCAGAACCTGAAAATCTTTGATGAGCTGGTCGAGCTTTTCAGGAATCGCGAACCTATTCCGGGAGAGGCCGAGTTTCCGGGTGTCCACCCCTCTTTACAGAACTACAACTTCCCTTCACAGATACTCACAAAAGAAAAGCAGGAGGCAAGCCTGGAGCCCTGTCGCCTTGAAGAAATCAGAAATCAGCTGCGTAATCTGGGCAAAGACACTGCGAGCCAGACTGACATTGGGATTTCATATGTAGCACCGTGGTTCGAGGCCGACATCTTGAGACGTCAATCGGTCGACCTAATCTTTTCTCAGGCTGTCATGGAGCATGTAGAAGACCTGAACGAAACCTACAAGGCAATGAAGGAATGGCTGAAACCCGATGGAATTGTCTCGCATCAGATCGATTTCAGAAGTCATGGATACACAAACGAGTGGAACGGGCACTGGGTCTGCTCGGACTTCGCGTGGAAACTCCTGATGGGTCGGAAATCCTACATATTGAATCGCGCTCCGCATTCAAAGCATCTGGAGTGTTTGCTGAAACACGGATTTCGGCTGAAATGTGACCAGACGGTCACTTCACAATCCAAGTACAGGAAGGCGGAACTGGCTGAGAGATTCAGGTTCTTGACAGACGACGATCTCCTGACCAGTGGCTCACTCATACAAGCACATTTGCAGTGACGTTCTGAAAACGCGGGCGTGCTTCATCGCTTGGCGATGCTGTAGTTGTGGGCGACGACGTAGGCTTGCAGCGAGGTGACGCCGATCGCGAGAACAAACGCGGCCGTGCGGTTCTTCTTGCGAAGGCGTTCGACGACGTAGACGAAGCCAGCCGTGGACGCCGCCTTCACGGCAATCAGGCCGGCCGGCGACTCCGCGACAGTCCTCACGAGCGGATTTCCCTCGGCCCCGCCGTTGTCGAGTGCCTTCAGCGTGGAGTGCACATCAAGCGCCTGAAATGTTCCGTAGGTTGCGTAGAGCGCCAACCGCAATGCGCCTGATCCCTGTGACGTCCGACTGCCGGATGTTCTGTTGGCGGCAGCCGAGTTGTCGGTGCTCAGCAGCGCGTCATGCTCCGCTGGAATCGGCGCATCTGCGAGGCTCTTGACTGCCTGAGTGGCGCCGTCGCGTTCGATGTCCTGTTGCGGGGCGCTCTCTTCGGGCGCAGCGGCCGGGGCGCCTTCCTGAGCGTAGCGCCGGCGACGCGGCAAGGACTCCCGCCAGCAGCAGGAAGCCGATAGATCGATACCCCATATTGAACCTGCCCTCAAACTCAGCGATTGACGCTCAGTTGGAAAGGCGCAACTGTGTGCCATTTGCTGGAACAGGATCAATTCCGCGAACGTACCTAGCCCGGCGAGCTAAGCCGCTGGGCTAGGGGGTGAGTCACACCGCCGTCATGTCGTAGTCGTAGGCCAGCGCCATCTCCTGCAACTGATAGAAGAGCGCGCCGAGTTTCTCGTGGTGAGGATGCCGGAGGTATGCCTGCAGCCCTTCGAGATCGTCGAACTCGATGATGGCGGCGAACGGAAAATCTTCGCGCATGAACGATTCGTAGGCGGCGCCGTGGGTCGTGCGGGCGCCAACATGAAAGCGGCGCACCGTCGGAATGCCCGATGCGGCGGCCCGGAGCGCGTCGAACATCTCGCGACGGGTCTCTTCGGATAGGCCCGGCTTGGGCCGGAACAGCACAACGTGGACGAGCACGTCTATCCCGGCTGCGGATCCAACCGCTTCAACTTCTCCACCAGCGTGGTTCGCTTCAGGTTCAGCAGCTTCGACGCCTGTCCCTTGTTCCCGCCGGTCTTCTCGAGGGCGCGGCGAATCAAGCCGTGCTCGATGCGGCTGATGTAGTGGTCGAAGTCGATGCCGCCCTCGGGGAGCGTCACATCGGGTGTCGCGGCCGCCTGTGACGCCTGCTGAATATCCGCCGTGAGGTCGGACGTTTCGATCTGGCTGCGGCCCCCGCTCAACGCCACCGCTCGCTCGATCGCATTTTCGAGCTGGCGCACGTTGCCCGGCCAGCTGTAGCCCATCAGGCAACGCATCGCCTGCTGCGAGATCGACAGGGAGCGGCCCGCGGGCTCGGGCCCTCGGCTCTGATCGGCTTTGGCGCCCACTGCCCCGGATTCGGGTGCGGTGAACTTCTTCAGGAAGTGCTGTACGAGCAGCGGGATGTCTTCCTTGCGGTCGCGCAGCGGCGGAAGATGAATCGGGATGATGTTGAGGCGGTAGAACAGATCTTCGCGAAACGATCCTTCCGACACCATTTTCTGCAGGTCGCTGTTGGTGGCCCCGACGACGCGCACATCGACCTTGATCGTGTGCGTGTCGCCGATCCTCTCGAACTCGCGCTCCTGGAGCACACGCAGCAGCTTCATCTGCATCGCCCAGCTCATCGTGCCCACTTCGTCGAGGAAGAGCGTGCCCTTGTTGGCCTGCTCCAGCCGTCCCTGCCGCGTGCCGATGGCTCCGGTAAATGCGCCGCGCACGTGGCCGAAGAGCTCGGCTTCCAGCAGCGTTTCCGGGATGGCGCCGCAATTGAGCGCCACGAACCGCAGCGCGCGGCGCGGGCTGTTGTGGTGAATGGCGCGCGCCACGACTTCCTTGCCGGTACCGGTTTCGCCGGTAATCAGAATCGTGCTTGCCGAGGCCGAGACCGTTTCCAGCAGTTGAAACAGCTCCCGCATCGCGGGGCTGCGGCCGATGAGACCTTCGAAACGGTAACGCTCCTGAAGCTGCGACCGGAGATACGCGTTTTCGGCTTTCAACCGGCGCTGTTCGAGCGCGGAGTTGAGCGCGTGGAGCAGCTCGTCGAACTGAAACGGCTTGGTCACGAAGTCGGTCGCGCCGCGCTTGATCGCTTCGACGGCATCCTTCACGGTTCCGTAACCGGTCACGATGATGCCGACGATATCGGGATAGCGCAGCAGCGCGGCCTCGAGCACGCGCGTACCGTCGAGTCCGGGCAGGCGCAGATCGGTGATGACGATGTCGAAGGCAAATTCCGCGAGCTGTTCGATGGCGGCTTCGCCGCTGTCGGATTGCTCGACATCGAAGCCGTGCTCGATGAGGCGTTCGGCGAGCGCCTCGCGGAGCGGCGCCTCGTCTTCGACGAGCAGAAGATGCTTGCGGGTCTCGGGCATGTGAGGGCGTCAAGATATTGACACAGACAGGAGAACTTCAAAGTTCTAAAGCAACCGGGGGAGTCCTTACGCCAAGAAAGTGACAAGACCGCGCAGGACCCTACAGAGTTGTAAACGCTGTTCCGATAGGAGACTCACAGGGAGGACACGCTACGTGGACATCGAAAGACAGACGCTCTCGATCATGAAAGCTTGCGAGGTTGTTGGAGTGAGCCGCCGGACGATCTACAACTGGATGGCGGGCGGCAAGGTGGAATACGTGCGCACGGCGGGTGGGTCGGTCCGGATCTTCGCCGACTCGCTCTGGCGCGCGCCCCAGGGTCCGCAGGACGAGCAGACTCAGCACTAGGCCGGCGCCTGGCTGAGTCCGCATCGCCCCCGGCCGGAGAAGTAATATGGATCGTCTTTCGTACTCGGCTACCGATCTGCTCGAGCGGGGCGCCATGGAACAACCGCCGGAACTTCGCCGCCTCTTTCACCAGTTGAACAATCAGCTCGGCATCATCCTGGCGCACGCAGAGCTGATGGAGAAAAAGGCGGCGGATGAAACCAGTCGATCGCGCGCGACACAGGTCGTGAGCAGTGTGCTCGACGCGATGGGGACCGCTAAAGAAATCCGCATGCAGATGGGCGCGAAGGCGTCCGAGGCATAAGAATCCCGTCTCAAAATCGAAAGGCGATCGCCGGCGTTCCAAAGTGAAACGGAACGGCGGCTATCGCCACATCCCTCTTCTTCGCTTCCAGTTACACGGACACCATCCTGTTTTTGAATTTTGCACTGTGCGAAAATGCAACTTGCGACACACAAAATTGTGATCGGAAATTGCCAACAAATTGACGATTTACGCGGATTTCGTCAAATTGTTGGCAGAGTACGGGCGGTACATCGGCCTCTTTTCCTGTCCTTTCGCCCGACCTCAGATCTCTAAGTGGTTCATGTTGAACCACTTAACGTAAGCAGGCCCTCCTTGTATCAGGTTCGCCTTTGTTTTGTCTCCATATTGGTACCCCGATTGCGATACACCGGCTCGTCGCCGGGTAAACCGGCCTTTCAGGAGCCAAAAACGAAATGCGCGCCCACTCAATGACCGCCGCCCAAAGCCGTCGAATCGTCGCGGGTCTCCCGTTTGTCGAAGCACTCGCACGACGCATGGCGTCGACGATGCCTCACTCCATTGATGTGGGCGACCTGGTGCAGGATGGGGTCATTGGCCTCATCGACGCCGCCCATCGCTTCGACGAGGGGCGTGGCATCAAGTTCGAAACCTTTGCCGAGCGGCGCATCCGGGGAGCGATGATCGACGCCCTCCGCCGCGACGCCTGGCCCCGCGGGGTCCGCCGCGTCAGACGCGAGCTGGAGGCCGCACGCGAGACGCTTCGCCGCGAGCTGGGTCACGAACCCTCGCTGTCGGATCTGGCCGCCAAGGTCGGCACCGACGAAAAGCGGCTCGGCCGCACCATCGTCCGCATCCACACGATCGAATCCACCTCACCCCTTGCCACCAGCGAAACCGTCGACGAAGCCTGTTTGCCGACCGCGCTGGTGCCGTCCGAGCCGGAAGCGCCGGACGCCGCCTACGAGCGGGGCGAGATGCAGGACAAGGTCCGCACGGCCATCGAATCGCTGCCGCCCCGCGAGCAGAAGGTGATTTCGCTCTATTACTACGGCGACGTCACGATGAAGCAGATCGGCGCCGAGATTGGCGTGAACGAGTCGCGCGTCTCCCAGCTGCATGCCCGCGCCATCAAGCGGCTCCGCGTCGTGCTCGCCGACATGGCGCCGGCCGAGGCGATGAGCGCCCTGAAGAACGCCGTGCTCGCGTTCCACCAGAAGCCGGTCATGGCGAAGGCCTCGCTTCCGCAGCGTCCGGCGGTGGCGCCGCCCGCGCCTGCCGCGGTCGTCGTCAACATCAAGCCCTCGCGCGCCAAGCGGTTCGTCACGGTCGGTCTGTCGCCCGCGGCCCGCGCGGCCGTGGCGATCGCACGATAAGGCGGAGTCGGTCGTTCAGTTTTCAGTGGTCGGATCTCAGTGTGGGCGCTGAGGACTGACGACTGATAACTGAAGACTGACAACGAACTGACACTGACGAAAGGCCCGGCGCGTATGTCGCCGGGCTTTGTTTTTTCAGGAGAGGATCTCTCGCGCGGTACGCAGCAGATCGCCGAGCCTGAAGGGCTTGGCCAGCCAGCGGCATCCGCTTTCCTGCAGGAAGCTCTCGGCGTCGGTTCCCGCCACATCTCCCGTGACGAAAATCACCCGTCTGGCCACGTCTGGACTCGTGGGCGCGAGCTTCTGGTAAAAGCGGATGCCGTCGATCTTCGGCATCTTCAGATCGCAGACGATCAAATCGTAGGATTTGGCGTCGACGCAGCGGAGGGCCTCTTCGCCGTCCCCCGCGCGATCGACGGCGAAGCCGGCATCGGTCAGCGCCTCGCAGACGGCGGCGGCCAGGGCCGGCTCGTCTTCGACCACGAGCACGGTCGAGCCGGCCAGCGAACCGAAGTCGGCTTTCTGCACGGGAGCGGGGGGCCGCTGCAGCGGCGTGCCGCTGACGGGCATTTCCACGAAAAACGACGCACCCGAGCCCGCGTTCGATGCGAGCCTGATTCGGCCGCCGTGCTCCTGCACGATGGCGTAGGCCACCGTCAGGCCCAGGCCGGTCCCTTTTCCGACTTCCTTCGTCGTGAAGAACGGGTCGAAGATCTTCGGCTGCAGCTCCTCGGCGATTCCTGGTCCATCGTCATTGATTTCGAGCACGACGCTCTCGCGTTCGACGTCGTGCCAGCTGCGCACGACCAGCGTCCCGCGGCCGTTCGCGGTGAGCATCGCCTGCTCGGCGTTGATAATCAGGTTGAGCAGCACCTGCTGTACTTGATGCGCGTCGGCGAAGACCTGCGGCAGCCCCGACGCCAGCGCGTCGACGATGGTGATGTTCGTGATGCGCTGCTCGTACGAGCGCAGCGTCAGCGTCTCGCGGACGACGTGGTTCAAGTCGACCATCGTGCGGGTGGATTGCCGCTTGCGCGCGAACGTCAGCAGATTGCGGACGATCTTCGCCGCCCGCTCCGACTCGCTCAGAATCGTCTCGAGCCCGCGCTTGGTCTTGTCGTCGACCGGCCGCGCGGAGAGCCGCTCGGCCCATGTCAGGATCGTGGCGAGCGGGTTGTTCAGCTCGTGCGCCACACCCGAGATCGTCTGGCCCAGTGCGGCGAGCTTTTCGGCCTGCAGCAGCTGGTGGTAGAGGTCGCGCGTCTGGTCCTCGAGCTTTTTTCGCTCGCTGACGTCGCGGACGAGCGCGTCGATGCGAATCGATCCGTCACCGGTCGGCGGCTCGGCGTGCGCCGTCACCTCGACCCAGACCGGCGAGTTGTCGACGCGCCGCAGGCGAAGCAGATAGTCGGTGACGGCGCCTTCCGACGCGAGGCGTTCGATGAAGGCCACCCGTGCCTGGGGATCGACGAAACGCGGCGTGTCGAACGGCCGGATTTGCCGGTCGGCGGCTTCCGCGCCGTACCCGAACATGAGCTTGAGATGGGGATTGGCCGCGAGCGTGGTCGTTTGCTGCGGCCCGAGCAGCCCGATATAGACGCCTTCGTGAACCGCCTCGAACAGCCTTGCGAAGGCGTCGGCGCGGTTATCGGGCAAGGTTATTTACCCTGAAGCGGTGCCGGCGTCGGCGTTTCGCTGTCCGGAAAATTCGGCCGGTAATCACCCTGAACCTTCTTCCGAATGGCCATGACCGAGGCGCCCGAGTTCCTCATCTTCATCGAGTCCACGGCGATGTCGATGCACACCGCGCACGCCACGCCGTGCGGCTCCCACTCGGTGACGCGTCCCTCCGGATCGCGGCCCTCGCACGAAGCAATCGGCGTTGTTCTTGTGTCCGGCGCTGCCGCAACCACAGTAACAAGGCACGTAGCTCGCCACCTCCGGGTGGTCGGCCGCAAACATGTGCGCGTCCTTCAGGATGTCCATCGGCCGCGACGGGGTATAGCCCTGGAGCTCGATGAGCGGCATGTCGAAGCCTGGACCGTGCGGCGCCCCCGGCTTGGGCCTGGGCGGAACCACGACGGCCGGCTGCGGATACTCGGGCTCGGGCTTGGCGGCGGCCGATTGCGCGGTCGACTTGTCACCGGCCGCGGCGTTCGCCGGGCCGCCTGCCGGCGTGGCCGGCTCATTGGTCGAGCATGCGCCAAGCGCCAGAGCGGCGCTGACCGCCAGGAGAGCAAGCGGAAGCTTCAGCATGGTGATACTCAATTCTACTTCAACCGGCAAGCCACGAAGCGCGATCGGGGATTGGATATGATTGGGCGGAACGCATGTCGTCGAGCCGTCTCCCGTCGATTCGCGCCCTTTCTCCCGATCTGGACGGGTGGGGCTTCTTTCTGTGCGTGCGGAAAGAGGTCAGGCAGGACCGCGGAGGCAACCTCATCATCATCTTGTCGCTCCAGGACAGGACCGGCATCACCCGGGCGCGCCTCTTCAATGATGCCGCGCGATTTCGCGAGGAATTCGACAGCGGCGACTTCGTGAAGGTGTCAGGGCGCACGGAACTCTTCAACGGGCGGGTCCAGGTGGTCGTCGAGCACATCCGGCGCGTCAACCCCGACCAGGACAGGGGATACGGGTTTCGCGAGGAAGACTGCGTGTTTTCGGCCGCGCGTCCCGTCGAGGAGATGTGGGCCGAGCTTCAGGAGCTGATTCAACATGTGCGCGATCCGTTCGTGCGCGAGCTGCTTCAGCGCATCACCACCCGTCATGCGGAGAAGCTGCGCATCTGGCCGGCCGCTCAGACCGTGCACCACGCCTATCGCAGCGGGTTCCTCGAGCACATTCTGTCGGTCGCCCGATCGGCGCTCACGCTTGGCGCCGTCTACGGGGCCGATCAGGATCTGGTGACGGCCGGCGCGCTGCTTCACGACATCGGCAAGCTCGAAGAGCTCGACTACGATCGCGCGACGAGCTACACGCGCGACGGCAACCTCGTGGGACACGTCACGCTCGGGACCATCATGGTCCGGGCCGCCATCGACGGGATCCCAGACTTTCCGGACGCGCTTCGCTCGCAAATCGAGCACCTGATCGTGTCGCACCACGGCCGCAAGGAATTTGGCGCCCCGATCGAACCGATGACGATCGAGGCCATGATTCTGTCGGCGGCCGACGATCTGGACGCGAAGATCAACCAGGTGAAGCAGGCGCTCGCCGAGGACGGCGACGGAGAGTTCACGGCGTATCACTCGCGGCTGGGACGGGTGCTGTGGCGGGGCTGAAACACGACAGGGATTGGGGACTAGGGATTGGGGATTAGGGATTGGAGATTCGCAAGCTGCGCGCTGCTCCTGGTGGTGTGTGTCACGCCGGCGTTTGCCCAGGAGGAATCAGGGGCGTCGAAATTCGGCAAGGTGCTCCTGGGCGGCGCGGCGGGGCTCGGGCTCCACGAAACCGGTCACCTGATTGCCAACTGGGCGTTCGAAGAGAAGGTGGTCGTCAAGAAGGTCGACTACAAGGGCATCCCGTTTTTCGCGCTGTCGCATGCCCCCGATCTTTCACCGCGCCGTGAATACGTCGTGTCGTCGGCCGGGTTCTGGGCGCAGTATCTCTACAGCGAGCAGATTCTCACGCATCATCCACATCTGAAAGACGAAGAAAGTCCCTTCCGCAAGGGCATGCTCACCTTTCACGTCGTCACGTCGCTCATCTATTCGGGTGCGGCACTCGGCAAAACGGGTCCCGTCGAGCGCGACACACGGGGGATGGCGTCGTCGCGGCGCATCGACGAACGCTGGATCGGGCTCATGGTGCTGGCGCCGGCCCTGCTCGACATGTACCGCTACTTCAACGCCGACGCGCGATGGGCGGCATGGGCGTCGCGTGGTGTGAAGATGGGAAGCGTGGCGCTGGTGGTGAAATGATCCGCGAATCTAAAAACTAGAATCTAAAAACTAGAATCTGGGGTTCTCGGTTCAACTCGAAGATGTTGACTGCAGATTCCAGTTTTCTAGATTCTAGTTTTTAGATTCTATTTCAGATTCCGCGTCACCGCGGTCCCAGCGCGAACGTCATCGTGCCTTCAACGACGACCTTGCCGTTGACGCGGGCGTAGCCGCTGAGCACACCCATACGGCTCCTGAGACGCTTCACGTTGACCTCGATGACGACCACATCGCCGGGATGCACGGGATGGCGATAGCGGACCTTCTCGATTCCCGCGAAGAACGGAAGCTTCTCCTGGTTCTCGGGCTTCGCGAGAATCAGGATGGCGCCGACCTGCGCGATGACCTCGGTGAGAATCGTCGGCGGCAGCACCAGGGCGCCCGACGGCGAGCGTATCAGGTAGGGCTCGTTCGACGAGATGTTCTTCACGCCGACGATCCGCTTGTCCATTTCGAGCTCGGTGATGCGATCGACAAGAAGGAACGGATAGCGGTGCGGAAGAATCTTCTCGATCGCCGCGTACTCGAGCGGCAGCGTCAGCGGGTCCATCGGGACTGATATTATAGGTCGTCTTTGCCCGAAGTCTGGAACTCATGACCGAAACCGCTTCACGCCCCCGCGATCAGGAACTCGTCGCCACGCTCTTCGAGCTGGGGCGCGAAGTGTCGGCGGTGCTCGACTTCGACGAGCTGCTGCGACGGATCCCGGGACTGATTGCCCGACTGACGTCGTTCACGGTGTTCTCCGTCTACATGCTCGACGAGCGCCGGCAGGAGCTGAAGATCGCGTACGCGGAAGGATATCCGCTCGACATCGTGCTGAACTTCCGCCTCAAGGTGGGCGAGGGCATCGTCGGCGCGGCCGTCGCCGAGCAGAGACCGATTCTCGTGAACGACGTGCACAAGGATCCGCGATATCTCGGGCTCGTGCCCGGCGTGAGCGCGCAGCTGGCCGTGCCGCTTCGCCGCAAGAACCGCGTCCTCGGCGCGCTCAACCTGCTGAGCGACAAGGTCGGCGCCTTTACCCAGGCCGACGAAGAAATCCTGTCGCAGTTCGGGGTGCACGTGGCGCAGGCGCTGGCGAACGCGCGGATGTTCGAACAGGAGCGGGCCTACTCGGATACGCTCGAGACGCTCACCGAGATCGCGCGCGAAGTGGCCGAGATTCTGGACGTCGACGAGCTGCTGAGCCGCGTGGCGATTCTCACCAAGCGCATCATCGACTACCGGACGTTCGGCATTCTGCTGGTGGACGAGGCGAAACAGGTGCTCGAGGCCAAGGTCGCGCTCCAGTACGGCGAAAAGACGAGCATGCTGAACATTCCGGTCGGCCAGGGGCTCGTCGGCTATTCCGCGCAGCACAAGGTTCCGCTCGTCGTGGAAGACGTGTCCAAAGATCCGCGGTACATCAACGTGCTCGACGACGTGCGCTCCGAGCTGGTGGTGCCGCTCCTCCTGAAGGATCGCTGCATCGGGGTGTTCGATCTCGAGAGCCCCGAGCTGGGAGCGTTCACGCACCGGCACGCCGAGCTGCTGGGCATTCTGGCCAGTCAGGTCGCCGTGGCGATCGAAAACGCGCGGTTGTACGAAACGGTCAGGGCCAGCGAGCTGCGACTCGAGCGGGAAATCGAATTTGCCCGGCGCGTGCAGACGGCGCTCCTGCCGACGGAACTGCCGAAGCGCTTCAAAAACGTCGACCTCGCCGCACGATTCGAGCCGGCGCGGCAGATCGGCGGCGACCTGTACGACTACCTCCTGCCCGATCCGAACACGCTCGTGATTGCGGTAGGCGACGTGTCGGGCAAGGGCGTCCCGGCGGCGCTCTATGGCGCGTTCGCGGGCGAGCTGGTTCGGTCGCGGACCTTTCGGAGACGGTTTACGACGATTCGATCGAGCCCGGGTGGCGTGCTCGCGTCGATGAACGCGATTCTCCACGAACGGCGCCTCGAGGAATACTTCTGCGTGCTGTGCTATGCCGCCTTCGACTTCAAGAAGCGGCAGCTCGTCATCGCGAACTCGGGTCTGCCGTATCCGATTCGGCGCCGCGACGGCGAGTCGGCGCCGATCCTGCTGCCCGGCGTCCCGCTGGGGTCGTTCCCCGGCACGACATACGAAGAGCTCACGTTCGACCTGAAAGCGGGAGACCTGTACGTGTTCTGCACCGACGGCATTTCCGAGGCCGAGGATGACAGCGGCGACGAGTTCGGTTCCTCACGGCTGACGAAGGTGATCGATCGCCTGGCCGACAAGCCGGCTCAGGCGATCGTGGATGGCATCTTCGAGGACGTGCACAGCTTCAGAAAGGAAGGCCCCGCGGCCGACGACATGACCGCGGTGGCCGTGAGGATAACGGGCTAGTTTCTCCGGACGTCCAGGTCCCGCTCTTCGAGGTGCAAGCCGAGCGGCATGCCGTTGAAGACGGCCACGTCGCGAACCACGCCTTTCACCTTGACGTGGCTGCCTTTACGGGCGTGCGATTGCCGCCCCGCGACAACACCGTGATCTCGCCCGTGCCATCGTCCACTTTGTACATCTTGAAGGGCACGAGCGGGACGCCCCACGCGCTCGTGACGGTGCCGTCGAGCGTGACAGTCCGATCCGAGTAATGTCCCGCGTTCCGCTTGACGTCGGCGATATCGGGATTGCGCAGCATACCTGCGCAACCGGAAACGATTGCCGCAAAGAGCAACGCGACAACCGCGCGAGTGAGCAACTTCATCTGAGCCCTCCGGCTTGGGCTGCAGGCTCCGGACTCCAGCCGTGAAGACTGGAATCCGAAGCCTGCAGCCGTGAGTACGCAAACGGGGCCGAACACGCATCGTGAACGAACCTCGGAATGCGGCGATGCCAGCGCCTGCCCGTAACGCATTCCGGTGACACGGCGCGACCCCGAAGGAAGGAATCCAAAAGACGTGCCGCGAAAAAGCCCTCGAAAATCGCTGAAATTTCGAGACTTCCGTCACAAAACACGGACAGAAGGGCGTAACCGGAAGTTGACAGTCTGGGTCTTAGCCTTGCGCGGCGGCTTTCAACGGGGCGGGCTCTGAATGGACGCTGAACGCGGCGGAGACGCTTGGATTGGAGGGCGTCGCAACGAGCATCGCCAGCTGGGCGGCGAAGATTGTGGCGAGCGCCTGGGAGCTCTCGTCCTTTTCCGCGCCGCCCTTCATCTCCGCCGACAACACTCCGACGCACCCGTCGCTCGTCATCAGCGGCACGATGACCGCGCCGTTGGTAATCGCATCGCCGGCGACCGTCCGCATCTCCGAGGAGCGAAAGCGCGGCGGCCGCGGCTTGTTCGCGTCGCGGTGGATGTTGCCCATCCGGGCGACGACCTTGTCCTCGTAACCGTGAGAGAGTGCCGGTATGAGGCTTGCCGGGACGGTTCGGCCACCCAGACGATGATGCCGGACGCGTCGAGGACTTTCGCCGCACGCATCAGCAGCGCCGGGAGCTGCTCGTGCTCGACAACGCGCGCCAGCTCGCGGCAGAGCTGCGCTGTCGTGATGAGCTTGGGGGTCACCGCCGGTTTCGCCCTGGGCAGCGGCGTCTCGAATCTGACGGGCTCGATGGGCGGCAGGCCGGCACTTCGGGCTCGCGGTGCCTGCGCCGTGCCACCGACGAGGTCACCGCCAGCGCGACCAGCAGCAGGATCATCGCGCCGGCCGTGCGCCGGCGATTGCGATCTGGCGGTTGCAGAAGCCGCGGTGGCCGCCGTGCGCACGCGGAGCTCTTCGGTGAGGGCAGTCGTCAGCTGCGTCGACGCGGCAGCGGCCGCTCCAGGCCGTCGGAAAAGATCATGTCGGCGGCCAGCAGTGATTTGCCGCTCTGGACCATTTCCCTGACGCGTCTGTCGAGCGTCTTCAAGTTTTCGAGCGCCGCCGTCGCGGGCTCGAAGGCGTTTTGCGCCGCGGGCGAGGTGAGCGCCCCCGCGAAATCCGTCGTCTGCTTCTCCACGGCCGGCAGCAGGCCGGCGACGTGCGACATCCAGAACCCCTCGCCCTGCCCGCGGGCGACGTACGCAAATTGTCCGGCGTGCACGCTCGGCAATCGTCGCGGTCAGGCCCGCAGCCTGCTCGCGCAGGTTTCCATCGACGAACGCTGGGTGTTGATCTGGTGTTCGAGGTCTTTCAGGAAATACGAGCAGTCGAAACGACGGCGATGCCGATGACGACGATCGCGACGCGCATGAGACGCGGATTCATTCGAGGGAATCACTATAGCAAGCGTCGCGCAATAGTACAAGCGGTTCTTGGTTCTTGGTTCTAACCCCAGAACCAGAACCGCTGAGTCAGAACGTCGGCAGGTACGGCGTGAGCAGCTGCGCGATGATCGTGAAGCGGTTGGTGAAGATCAGCACGCCGACGACCACCATGAAGCACGCCCGAGACGACTTCGATCGTGTGGTAGTGCTTGCGGATGCGCGCCGACGCGGCGAAGAACTTGTTGATGGCCAGCGACGTCGCGATGAACGGCACGCCGAGCCCGGCCGAGTACACGGCCAGCAGCTTGACGCCCTCGCCCGACCGATTCCTGTGCCGCGGCCACGGCGAGGATCGCGGCCAGAATGGGCCCGATGCAGGGCGTCCAGCCGAACGCGAACGCGATGCCGACCAGCATGGCGCCGAAAAATCCGGCCGGCTTGGCCGACGTCTGCATCCGCTTCTCGCTGTAGAGCATGCCGATCTTCAGCACGCCCATCATGTGCAGGCCGAACAGGATGATGACGACGCCGGCAATCTTCCCCAGCAGCGAGAGGTGCTCCATCAGCAGCGCGCCGATCGCCGTGGCCGATGCCCCCAGCGAGATGAAGACCAGAGAGAAGCCCAGCACGAAGGCCAGCGACATCGACGACGGCCCGCGCCGCACTCCGGCCGGGGCGGCTGCGCCGCGCCGGTCCCGCGCATCTCGTCCAGCGTGACTCCCGAGACGAACGACAGATAGCCCGGGATCAGCGGCAGGACGCAGGGGAGATGAACGAGAGCACCCCTGCGATGAACGCCGCGAGCAGTGTGACTTCCTGCATTATTCGACCGGCTTCAGCCGAATCACTCGGGGCGGTTCCGGCGGCAGCGCGCTCGGATCGAGAGCGCCCTTGACCGGCGGCAGTGTCCTGGAACAGGAAATCCCACTTCCAGCGTTCCGACGGGTTCGACGCCTGCAGCCACGTGCGCACCGACACCGGCCGGGTGAACGTCATCTGCTGCAGCACGCCGTAAGCCTGGAGGTGCGCGAGCTGCGCCGGCAATCTCGGTGCGCGCGCGGTCGGGCGTCGAGACCGTCCCGCCGAACAGCATCGCGAAGTTCGCGAAGATCAGGCAGTCGTCCTGCGCGTCGCCCGGCGCCGCGATGACGGCCGCCGCGCCCTGCACCCTGCCCTGGTCGTTGGTGTAGCGTCGCGTCCTTTTCGAACGACGTCGAACCGGGCAGCACGAAATCGGCGGCGGCGGTCAGCTCCGACTGCACGACCCCCTGGACGATCAGCAGCGGCAGCCGCCCGCTCTCGCGCGCCGCCACGATCCAGGACACGTCGCCGAGCGATCCGGGCGGCCCCGGGTCGAACACGTACAGCGCCTTGACCCGGCCGCCTTCGAGCGCCGCGCGCAGCGCGGCCAAGTCGGGTGGCGTGGTGTTGTCGGCCGGAACGTCGAGCCCGAGATCGCGCGCGCCGTTGACGTTCGGCGCGTTCACGGCGGGCACCTTGAACTTCACGCCCGCGGGCTGCGTCTTTTCGCGTGACCGTCCAGCTGACGGAAATCGTCGCGCCCGTCCCCTTGGCGAGCTGCTTCAGGATGTGCAGCTCTTCGAGCGAGGCGTGCGCCGATGTCAGGAAACGGAACCCGTCGGCCTGCGCGACTGCCGATCCATCGGCGCGTCGCCGAGGCGCGCCCGGAGCGCGCGCCACACGTCGTGCCAGTTGACCGGCTGCTGCACGCCGTTGGCCGCGCGCACCAGCGGCTGCGTCAGCCGGCGATCGCTCTTCGACCCAGTGATAGTCGAAGCGGCCGATGTCGCACATCCAGTAGCCGTTCACCTCGGGATTGAACCGCGGCGTGATGCGCGCCATCTGCGCGCCCGCGCGCCCACTCCGGCTTCGCCTTGATCCAGACCGTCGTGTTGCAGCCCTTCGAACAGAACGTGCAGATGGTGTCGCCGGCGAGCGGGTTGTCCCACGGCCGCGATTTGAACCGGTAGTCGCGCGTCGTGATCGCGCCGACCGGGCACACGTCCATCAGGTTGCCGGAGAGGAGCGAGTGCACGCCCTCTTCTTTGTAGGTCGCGATCTCGCTGCCGGCGCCGCGGTCGGTGATGCCGATCTGCGCGTCGCCGTCGACGTCGCGCATGAAGCGGATGCATCGCGTGCAGAGGATGCAGCGATTGCGGTTGAGCATGAGCGTCGGGCCGAAATCGACGTCGGCCTCGACGCCTTCGCCGTCGAACGTGCGCCGCGGAAACTCCATGCGGCTGCGGTCGGGACCGAACTCGTACGAGAAATCCTGCAGCGGGACACTCGCCGCCTTTGTCGCAGACGGGGCAGTCGAGCGGATGGTTGATCAGCAGGAACTCGAACACGCCGGCGCGCGCTTCGACGACGTCGGGCGTCTGGGTGTGGACGACCATGCCGTCGGTGCAGACGGTCGAGCACGATGTCTGCAGCTTCGGCATCTTCTCGATCTTGACGATGCAGACGCGGCACGAGCCGTCGACGCCGAGCCCGGGGTGATAGCAATAGTAGGGAAGCTCGATGCCGTTCTCGAGTGCGGCCTGGAGGACCGTCTTGCCTTTTTCGACCGTCAGTTCCCGCCCGTTGATCGTGACCTTGACCGTATCCATTCGACTCAATTCTATGCATGGTGCAATGGAAAAAGGCTCCCGGAGCCCCTTTCTACTTCACCAAGACGACGGGCGCCGCGCCGTCTTCGTTGACGCCCACGCCGCGCAGCGGCGCCTGTCGTCGGGATGCCGCTGGGTCGTCACCTGTTCGGTCACGCGGCACCATGACGTCGAACGACGTCGTGCGCGTATTTCAGCGTGACGGTGACCGGCACTTCGAAGCGCTCGCCGACCTGCTCGAATCGCACGTTCACCGCGTTCGGCCTCGGTCGTGTAGCTGAACTTCAGGCGCGGCAGCGACGAGCCGTAGATCCACCGGTCGAAATAGCGATCGAGGTCGCGGCCGGACTCGGCCTCGAACGCCGCCTTCACGTCCTCGGTGCCGGCTTTCCTGAACCGCCACGTCGCGTAGAACCGCCGCAGGCCGCGGAAGAACGCATCGTCGCCGATCAGCCGCCGCAGCATGTGCAGCGTGATCGCGCCCTTGTTGTAGACGAGCGCCCGGAACACCCGGCCGTCGTTTCGGATGTGGCCGAGACGATAGCCGAGATAGACCGGGCCCTGATCGGATCGGTCGACCGTCCAGCGCGCCATCTGGCTGATGACCTGCCTGAACGTGTCGTCCTTCTTGCAGTGCTCGGCGTAGAGCGCGGCGAAATACTGCGCGAAGCCTTCGCTGATCCACTGCTCGTGATAGTTCTTCCAGCCGACCGCCTGTCCCCACCATTGATGCGCGGCCTCGTGGGCGAGGAAAAACTCCGGGAAACCTGTCGAAGTACGCGGGGTCGGCGCGCCAGGCGATCGGCGTCGCCGGCGGCGGCTGGCTGAGCGCGGCGAAGTACGGCGGGCTGTGGCCGCCGGGCTGTTCGCGCTCGACGACCGCGAGCGTGAAGCTCTGATACGGGCATGTCCGCCAGGAGCGAGCCGTAGAACTTCATCACGCGCTGCGCTTCGTCGAAGAGCTCGCGGCCGTTCGGCGCTGCAGCATGCCGCTCGACTCCACCGAGATCAGGCCGAACGTTGTACGACACGCCCGTCAGCGTCGGGCCTCTCCTCCTCGGCCGGCGTGATCGAGAACGTCGCCGTGTCCACGTGAACGAACCGGCTGGTCGCCCATCCGAGGTATCGCACCGGCTGCGTCGCGCTGAACCGGTACTCCAACCACGATACCCGTGCGTCCGTTCGGGCGGAAGCTGCTTCGGGTACCCTTCGTCGAGCGCGCCGCTCGCCACCGTCGGAGTAGTCCTCGGGCACGCGCAGCGCAGCGTTGGCGGTCGCGTAATCGGTGACCTCGCCCTGCGGATACCATCCCGATCGGCCGGTGTAGATGTAGCTCGGCAGCGGCTGGATCGAGAAGAAGTCGTTCTGCGCCGAGGCTCGAGCGCTTCGCGCTCGGGCGGAACCGCCGGCAGCCGGCCGCCGTATGTGAGCTCGAGATCCAGCAGCTCGTCGGGCTGCAGCGGCTGCGGCAGATTGATGATGACGTCGTCCTGACCGCTGACGCGCAGCGCCATCAGATAGCCATGCCGGCGGCTGGCGACCGATCGCACGACGAGCGGCTCGGCAAGGTTCAGGATGAGGGTCGAGATCGGGCCGTGGCGCGCGGTCACCAGCAGCGTGGCCTTGCCCTCGATCCATTCGCGGCGCGGATCGAAGCTGGCGTCGATGTCGTAGTTGACGATGTCGAAGTCGGTGCGAGTCGTCTTCGCTGAAGAACGGCCCGCGCGTGGCCAGCCTCTCCTTCGACGGGTAGATCGCGATCGTGCGGCTGCGCGTGCGATCGAAGAAACGGATGTCTTCGGGATCGCCGGTCGATTTCATGTAGGTGAGATGCGCGCGGTCGGTGTTCATCTCGGCGACGAGATCGCCGAACTTCGGAATCACCGACCACCTGTCGCGGCTCAGGTCCGCGAGCTCGATGCCGAACGATCGGGGCAGGTTTTCCTGGAAGACCGCCTCGGCGCGCCGAAGGTCGCGCGCGTCCACGTCGCGCGGCATGGAACGTCGAGACGTCGAGCCGTCGATCGAATTCGGCGGGATGCGCGCGCAGATACACCCAGTTGAACCGCGTCGTTCAGCGTTTCGTTCGCCGCCGTAAATCTTCACCTGGCCCCGTTCGGACGCCGGCGTCGGGGAAAACGTCATCTCGCCGCGCCCGAGAATCACGATGCCGGTGACGCCGGCGTCGGTTTCCGCGACGAACGGCGATGCCGTGCGGCACGCGCAGCTCGAAGTCTTCGGCGCTCATGCGCGAGGTTCGACGACCGTGTACTGCTTTTCCGGCGTCAGCGACAGGCGATACAGGCCGCGCACGGTCGTCAGCACGGTGAGTCCGGCAATCCGCCATTCGTCGGCTCGCGGATCGCGCCGCTGACCCGGATCATCCAGGTGCCGACGCGGCCGTTCCTGCCGAACTCGGCCAGCGCATCGACATACACGTCGTAGGCCGTCGCCCTTGGGCAGCCCGTGCGTCTCGGCCCGCAGCCGCTCCTGGACGACGGCGCGCGTGACGCCTGGCTGAATCCATTCGTCGAGAAATTCTGGCGCTGGTCGTGGTCGTCGGGCAGGAGGAGGGCCGAATACACCTTCGCATCGCTCGTCAGTCAGCATGCGCTCGAGCTCGCGCATGCACCCGGCCGATGCCGTCGTTGGGCGCAGGCGGGGTCTGGGCCTGGCTGCGCCGGCGCGCGCATCAACAGGGCCAGCAGCGAGAGGACAAGGATGCGCCTCACGGCTCAATTAGACCACGGCAAACGGCTTTCGACTCTAGGCTCTGGACCTAAATCAGCCCGATTTCCCGCCCGACTTTTGCGAACGCGTCGAGCGCGAACTGGAGATCCGCTCTCGGGTGTGCGTCGCCGTGACGATGGTGCGCACGCGGGCCTTGTCGCGCGCAACCGTGGGAAACCCGATGCCCTGGGCGAAGACGCCCTCCTCGAACAGCCGATCCGACAGCCTCA
Source organism: Vicinamibacterales bacterium (assembly GCA_963850725.1). GTDB lineage: Bacteria > Acidobacteriota > Vicinamibacteria > Vicinamibacterales > JAMQPK01 > JAMQPK01. The sequence goes on along the minus strand of CAWKMQ010000004.1, from coordinate 123,886 downwards.
TCGCCGTCGTGGCTTCGCCGACGATGACCGGCGTGATGGGGCTCTCGCTGACGCCCGTGTTGAACCCGAGCGTCCGGAGCCCGTCCTTGAAGAACTTCGTGTTGTCCCAGAGCTGGTCGATGAGCTGCGGCTCTTCGAGCAGCACGTCGAGCGCGGCGAGGCAGGTGGCGGCCACCGATGGCGGGTGCGACGTCGAAAACAGGAACGGGCGCCCGCGATGATGCAGGAAGTCGATCAGGTTTCGGTTCCCGCCACGTAGCCGCCGAGCGCGCCGATCGCCTTCGAGAGCGTGCCGACCTGCACGTCGACGCGGCCGTGCAGCCCGAAATGGTCGATGGTGCCGCGTCCGTTCGTCCCAAACACGCCGCTGGCGTGCGCATCGTCCACCATCATGATGCAGCCGTACTCTTCGGCGACGCCGCACAGCTCGGGCAGCGCGCCGAGATCGCCGTCCATGCTGAAGACGCCGTCGGTGATCAGCAGCTTGCGCGGCCGTCTTCGGAAGCCCGCGGACGATGTCGCGGGCCGCGCTCGACGTCGCGATGGGGAAAGACCTTGATGGATGCGCGGCTCAACCGCGAGCCGTCGATGATGCTGGCGTGATTCAGCTCGTCCGAGATCGACGAAGTCGTCCTTGGTGAGGATGGCGGCGACCGTGCCGGCGTTGGCGGCGAAGCCGCTCTGGAAGACGACGGTCGCCTCGGTTTTCTTGAACTCGGCGAGCCGGCGCTCGAGCTCCATGTGAATCGCCATCGTGCCGGCGATCGTGCGGACCGAGCCGGTGCCGACGCCGAACTGCTCGAGCGCGGCGAGGGCCTTCTCCCTCAGCTTCGGGTGCGTCGTCAGTCCGAGGTAGTTGTTCGACGACAGGTTGACGACCTCGCGGCCGTCGACGCGGGTCCGTGCGGCCTGTTCGCCGTCGAGCACGCGCAGGCGGCGATAGAGACCCTGCGCCTTGAGCGCGCTCAGCTCGTCGCCGAGAAATGCAAGCGGATCGGTGCGCATAAGGTCGGCAATTATCGCAATGCGAATACGCGTATCGCCATCGAATTCGGCGACCGGCTTCGCGCCGTGCTCGACGAGCCAGTGCGCGATCGCTCGTGCCTTCGTCGTCGCGTAGTAGGCTGCCGTGCACGATGGCGTGGGTCGCGCCGGATTTCGTGAGCGTTGTCCACGAGGCGTCCGGAGCGTCGAGCGGATGACGCAGGCAGGTTGCGCTCAGGTTGTAGCTGAGCGGAAAGTGACCGCTGTAGCCGTTGAGCAGCGGATGCCAGTGTTCGGTCGAATAGAACACGTATCGCAGCTCGTAGGCCCACTCACCAAACGGAAACTCAACGAGGACCGTGCCAGGTTCGGGCAGCGTTTCGAGAAAACGATAGACGGGCGGCACCTGCTCGCCCGTGTACACACGGGCAGGCGGTGGGGCGTAACGCGTATCCGCCGCCGTTCCGTTGATAGTGATGGGCGCGGCGATCGCCTCGGCGACGGCGAACACGCCGAGTGCGAGAGCGAACGCACCGCCGAGGCGGAGCCGCCGTTCGAGGACCGCGGCGCCGCATCCCGCGGCCATCGCGAGAAACAGCACGACGAGCATCGCGTATCGTGCCGGCACGCGAAGCCCGTCGAACCCGGGCATGTGCCAGTAGAGAAATGAGTAGGGCCCGGCCTCGCCGATCGAGCCGGCCGCCCGTTCGGATCTCCGGGACCGAGCGAGAGCAGAAACGACGATCACCGCGGCCAGCACGCGAACGCGCCGAGGCCGAGCGCGCACTCGCGGCCAAACGATCGCGCGCGCGGCGAGACGACGCAGCAGCAATCCGAAAAGGATGGCGAACACGCGGAAGCTGGGCCAGAGGTTCCTGACGCTGATCGGCAGCGGACCGATGTGCGTGAAGCCGTGACCGGTCAGAATCAGAACGAGGAACAGCAGGTAAATCGACGGCAGCCGCGACGAGAACATACACGAGCGGCACGAGCAACGGCGCGTTCGCTGGCGGTCTGGTTCGCGCCTGCGCCCACGACGTCGAGACCGCGCCGGCGAATCCGACGGCCGCCAGAAGGAGCGCGGCGAACGTCGGAAACAGATCGCCTTCCGGTTTCGGGTACGCGCGCATGAGGCTGCCCCACATGACGCGATTCGGCCGGCGCCGTCCAGTAGCTGAAGACGTCGGCCGAGAACGACTTCACCTCGTCCAGTGTCCGGCGGACCCATTCCGAGACTGCGCAGCTCGAGATATGGCAAGAAGAAACGGCAGCGTGAGCGCGAAGACGGCCGATCGCGGTCGCCGACGAGCGACTCCACATGCGCGTGTTCTTCCAGAGACGCGCGTCGCGATCTCGAAGAGCACGTACGCCACGACGAACGGCGCGAAGAACAGCAGGAAATAGCCGTTCGACAGGTTCTGCGCGACCAGCGCGGCGCCGGCGCCGGCGAGCGGTCTGATGCATCGCGCGTTTCGAAGTACCGGCGCAAGCCGTACAGCACGAACGGCATCCACTGCGACGAGATGACCTGGAGGTGCGAGAACTGCGGCACGCGGTACGGCGCAAACGCGTAGATCAGACCCGCGACGAATCCCGCGCGCGCGCTGCCCGTGATCTCGCGCACGAAGAGATACATGCCGAGGCCGGAGAGCACGAACGTCGAGAGAAACAGCAGGTTGTAGGAGAGGATGATGTTCCCGGTCAGCGCGTAGACCGGCAGGATCTGCACCGCCTGGGCGAACAGGTGCTCCGAGTACGCGAGCGTCAGCGGCTCGGGATAGAAGATATTGGCGTTCCAGAAACCCCGCAGCGCGCCGAGATCGCCGGAGAGAAATCGCAGCAGCTGGTCGGCGTCCCACGCGAGGATCCACGCGTTCAGCAGCGAGTCGCCGAGATCCCAGGGGATGTCGCGTGGTCAGACCGAGCGCGAGCGGCCAGGTGAAGATGATGGCGACGGCGCCGTAGACAGCCGTCGCGATCAGAGGGGTCGAAACTGGTGACTCAGGCGTAGCGTGCGGCAAATCCTGCAATCAGATCCCAGATCTCGTTCAATTGAGCGGGCGGCGCGAGCGTCACCATCCGGAAGTAGCCGTCGGCCGGCTCCATGCCGAACCCCGATCCGTGGACGCACAACACTCCCGTCGCGTGCACCAGGTCGATGATGAAATCCGCATCGGTCTTGCCAGGCGGCAGCTCGAACTTCGGCATCGCGTAGAACGCCGCGATGGCCCGCGTCGAGGAGAATGCCGGGGATGGCGTTGGCGCGCTGGTAGACGAGCTCGGCGCGCTCGCGCAGCGCCGCGCGGAACGCGGGCTGATGCGAGCGGTCGCCCTGTCAGCGCCGCGACGATCGCGCGCTGCATCGGCATCGTCGAGCAGAGACGCCCTTCGGCGAGCTTGGTGATGGCCGCCAGCACGTCTTTCAGCCGATCCCCGCCGCCGACGGCGAGCCAGCCCGTGCGCCATCCGGGCACGAGGTAGCCCTTCGACAACCCCGACAGCGAAATGACCGGCGCGTCGGGATTGAGCGCGCCGATCGGCGCGACGGGTCCGTCGAACGCGACATCCTGGTAGATCTCGTCGGCGATCATCGGCAGGTTGTGCCGGTCGGCGATGTTCAGGAGCTCGCGCCGGATCGCCTGAGCATAGGACGCGCCGGTCGGGTTGTTCGGGTCGTTCACCACGATCGCCCTGGTGCGCGGCGTGATCAGCTTCGCGATCTCTTTCGGATCCGGCTGCCAGCCGTTCTTCGGATCGGTCGCGGTAATACACCTCGCGCGCGCCGATCTTGTGAAGGATCGCGGTGTAGAGCGGATAGGTCGGCAGCGGCACGAGCACTTCATCGCCGGGATCGGCCAGCGCGGTCAGCACGAAGTCGATGCCTTCCGATGATCCCGACGTCAGGACGACGCGGTCGGCGGTGGACGGGCCAGCCGCGAGACGTGTTCTCGGCGGCCACCGCTTCGCGCGCCTCGGACAACCCGACCGACGGACCGTAGCCGTGCTCGCCGTCGCGCAGCGCCTTGTGCACGGCCTCGACCATGTGCGCGGGCGGCTGGAAGCCGGCGTGCACCGGATCGCCCGGTGTTCAGCCAGTGGATCTTCCTGCCCGACGCTTCCGCCTTCCGCGCTTCCGCCACGACGCGGCGGATCGGATAGCTCACCGTGCTCATCCGGTTTGCCGGCGGAATCACGGCGGCGGTCTTTGGGGTACCCATAGGTCATCGATTGTACCAGTTGGCCGCCTGGCGCTCGCGAACCGGCGTCAGGTTTTGTGTCCGCCAGACACCGACCCCCGAGGTTCCAGTTCTGCACATCGCCCGGGCTTGCTCTTTCGACGCTCCACGCTTACAGTCCTCGCATGGCGATACAAAAGGAAATCACCGTCAAGCTTGCCAACAGCCCCGGCGCGCTCGAGCCGCGTCGCGCAGCTGCTCGGCGGCGAGCGGATCAACATGCTCGCCATGTCGATCGATCCGTCCGGACAGCTCCGGATGGTGGTGGACAATCCGCTGCATGCGGCGGGCACGCTGCGCGAGCAGCACTACAACGTCGAAGAGCGCGACGTGCTGTACACCTCGATGCCCAACGAGCCGGGCGCGCTCGGCCGCGCGCTGAAGCTGCTGGCCGACGCCGGCATCAACGTCGACTATGCCTATGCCAGCGGCATCGATCGCTTTGCCGATGGTCGGCGTGGTCATCGGCGTTGCCGATGCGCAGAAAGCGTCCTACATCACCGGCATCTGACCCGAGATCTCCCGGGGTTGATGTCATGCGACTCTTCGTACCGACGATGGACGCGGTTCTGGTCGAATTCGATGCCGACGGCCGCGTTCGATTCGACAACGAGGGATGGACGACGCCGTCGGTGCAGGAGCGCCGGGCCATCATTCACGCCGCGCACGATCAAGCTCGAACAACTGAAAGAGCTGCTGGACGTGCTGGAGAGTGAACCATGAACGTCTCATCGCCTTCTCCTCGCCGTGTCGATCGCCGCCGCCATGGCGGCCAGCGTGGCCGCCATCACCGTTCCCGAAGGTCACCTTCACGCGACACCCGCTTGAAGAACGGCCTGCGCGTCATCATCTCGCCCGATCGCGCGGCGCCAGTCGTGTCGGTGGCGGTCGCCTACAACGTCGGGTCGCGCAACGAACGGCAGGGCCGCACGGGTTTTGCCCATCTGTTCGAGCACCTGATGTTCAAAGGGTCCGAGAACGTCGCCGACGGCGAGCTGGCCGGCCTCATCGAGAACTACGGCGGCAGCCACAACGGGCAGACCGACAAGGATCACACGATCTACTTCGAGCAGGTGCCGTCCAATCAGCTCGACATGGTGCTGTTCCTCGAGGCCGATCGCATGCGCTCGCCGGCGATCACGCAGGAGAACGTCGACAACCAGCGCGAGGCCGTCAAGGAAGAGCGGCGCCTGCGCGTCGACAACCAGCCCTACGGGCGCACGTCGGAAACGATCGCCGAGCTGGCGTTCGAGAACTTCGCCAACAAGCATTCGATCATCGGCTCGATGGCCGATCTCGACGCCGCGTCGCTCGACGATTTTGCCGCGTTCTTCAAGACCTACTACGCGCCGAACAACGCCGTGCTCGCGATTGCCGGCGATGTCGACGAGAAGACGACGCTCGCGAAGGTGCGGAAGTACTTCGAGAGCATTCCCTCGGGGCCGCCGCCGCCGCCGCTCGATACCGCCGAGCCGCCGCAGAAGCAGGAGCGCCGCGTGGCGCTGCAGGATCCGCTCGCGCGCCTGACGCTGGTCGATGTCGCCTATCAGGTGCCGGGAGGGCTCAGCGCCGATGTCGACGCGCTGAGCGCGCTCAGCACCGGTGCTCGGCTCGGGACGCAGCTCGCGGCTGTACGACAGCCTCGTGCGGCAGCAGCAGCTGGCCGTGCAGACCTACGCCGGGATGCAGCAGGGGAAGGGCCCCGGCCTCTTCTATCTCGAAGCGATGGTGGCGCCCGGCAAGACCCCTGACGAGTCGAAAAGGCGCTGTACGCCGAAGTCGAGAAGGTGCAGAAGGGCCCGATTCAGGAGTGGGAGCTCGACAAGGCGCGCAACGCGCGCGCGGCGCAGCCTCGTCGGCAATCTCCGCAGCTCGCTGCAGCGCGCGATCCTGCTCGCGCGCTACAGCGTGTACTTCAACGATCCGGCGATCATCAACACGCGCTACGAGCGCATCGCGTCGTTGAAGATCGAGGATCTGCAGCGTGTGGCGCGGCAGTATCTCGTGCCAGACCAACCGCACGGTCGCCGTGACCAGTCCCGCCGCCAAACCGGCGCCGCCGGCGAAGGGAGGGTGCCCAATGAGACGCGTGTCTGCCGTTGAGCCTTCAGCTCGTCGCGCTCACGACGAGCGCTGCTGCTGGCGCAGGCGCCCGCGCCGGCCGCCCGCCGCGGCCGCCGAAGTTCAAAGGCAAAGCGCCGGTCAGCAGCGAGATCCTGAAGATCAAACTGCCGCGGGCGCAGGAAGCCGCAGCTTGCGAACGGCGCGCATCTGATGGTGCTCGAAGACCATCGCGTGCCGTCGGTTCAGTTCCAGATCATCATGATTGGCGCGGGCGGCTATTACGATCCGCCGGACCTGCCCGGCCTCGCCGACACGACGGCGTCGCTGATGGACGAGGGCACCACGACAAAAACATCGGAGCAGATCGCGCAGGCGCTCGACACGATGGCCGCAACGCGTCGCGGTGTCCGCGAACGAAGGCTCGCAGATCGCGACGGTCAGTGGTTCGGCGCTGACCGATCAGTTCGATCAGGTGCTCGCGCTGGCGGCCGACATCCTGCTCAATCCCAGCTTTCCTGAAAAAGAGCTCGGCCTGTACAAGGTCCGCGCGCGCGCGGCGCTGGAAGAGCAACGAAGCGATCCGGATTTCCTGAGAGAGGAGCGCTACGCCAAGGCCATCTACGGGACCCATCCCGCGTCGAGCATGGGGCTCACGCGCGAATCGCTCGAGAAGATCACGCGCGATGCGCTGGTCGCGTTTCACAAGAACAACTACGTGCCCGATCACGCCATCATCGGCGTATCGGGCGACATCACGCTCGCCGAGGCGCGCACGAAGTTCGACAGCGCGCTGAAGGCATGGGCCAAGTCGAACACGCCGCGGCCCGGGGTCGTCGATCCGCCGGAGAGCGGCGCGTCGAAGATCTCGCTCGTCAACCGGCCCGGGTCGGTGCAGACGGCGTTCATGGCCGGCGAGCCGGCCATCAACCGGACCGATCCCGACTACGACGCGATGACGGTGATGAATCAGATTCTCGGCGGCTCGAACGGGCGCCTCTACCGGGAGCTGCGCGAGCGGAAGGGCTACACCTACGGCGTCTACAGCTTCGCGCGTGCGCTTCGCTATCGCGGCGACTGGCGCGCGCAGATGGACGTCCGCACCGAAGTGACCGAGGCGTCGCTGCGCGATCTGCTGGCCGAGCTGGCCAAGATGCGCGACGAGCTCGTGCCCGCCGACGAGTTCAAGGACGCGCAGCGGTCGCTCACGGCGTCGTTCGCGCTCTCGCTCGAGAACCCGGCCGAGCTGCTCAACCTCTACATCGTCCGGCAGCTCTACAACTACCCGGTCGACTACTGGGACCGCTATACCGACCGGATCAGCGCGGTGACGCCGGCACAGGTGCAGGCCGTCGCGAGAAAGTATCTCGATCCCAAACGCCTTCAGATCGTGGCCGTGGGCGATGCCGCCAAAATCGAAACGGCGTCTGCGCCCGTTCGGCCCGGTCGAACTGTTCGACGACGAGGGGAAGGCGGTGGGGGGAAATAGTAAGTAGAAAGTGGAAAGTAGAAAGTAAAAAGTAAAAGGGCGCCGGCATGCGGCGCCCTTTTTTTTGCCATCTCTACTGAGCGGACGGAGGCGGCGTTGCGGCAGTTCCGGGATCCGGCTTGATGAACAATTCGATCACCTGCACGGCGGCGCTCGACTTGTTCGTGAAGCCGTGTGTCTGGCCTTTAACCATGTAGTAGGCCTGTCCCGGGACCGTCGTGATAACCGGATCCTTCTCGACCGTGAGGTCGAGCGAGCCGGTCACCGGCACGAGCATGTGGAAGGTGACGTCGTTGTGCACGTGCGGACGCCGGACGGCGCCCGGCTGCAGGGTGACCTGGAGCACGCGCACATGAGCATTCTCGACCACGACCAGGAAATTCACGCCGGGATCCGGATTGCCCGTCTGGCCAGTCTTCATTCCACCGGCGCCACCGCGTGCGGGCGGTTGGCCGGGCGCCGCCGGTGCGCCTTGTGTGGGTGCCGCAGGGGCAGGAGCCGGAGCTGGAGCCTGAGCCTGAGCAAAAGCCGGTGCCGCCGCGAGCATGCAGATCGTTCCCAATCCCAGAACTCTCTTCAGCATTCGATTCTCCTGGTTAGCTTTTCACAACGCGGTACCGACGTACGCATCGTCCAAAGCGCTGTCATCCCCTCGCTCCGACGGCTTCCTCCTGCGTAATTCTCGTGCCGAGCATCACCAGGAACTGCTTGAGCCATTCGACGTGACACGTCCAGGCCGGACCGGTCACGAGGTTGCGATCGGTGATCGCATCCGGGAGTCCGATGCTGACAAACTCGCCACCGGCCGCGGTCACTTCGGGGCCGACCGCCGGGTACGCGTTCAGCCTGCGACCCTTCACGACGCCGGCCGCGGTCAGCAGTTGCGGTCCGTGGCAGACCGCCGCGATCGGCTTGTTCGTGTCGGCAAAGTGCCTCACGTATTTGAGCACGGCCGGGTTCAACCGCAGGTATTCGGGCGCGCGGCCGCCGGGGATGCAGAGCGCGTCGTAGTCGGCCGGATTGATGTCGGCGAACGTCGCGTTGAGCGCGAAGTCGTGGCCGCGTTTCTCGGTGTAGGTCTGATCGCCTTCGAAGTCGTGGATGGCGGTGCGGACCTTGTCGCCGGCCTTCTTGTCGGGGCACACCGCGTGCACGGTATGACCGGCGATCTGCAGGGCCTGGAACGGCACCATCACTTCGTAGTCCTCGACGAAGTCGCCGACGAGCATCAGGATTTTCTTCGCCATAACGAGCTCCTTTGACGCGCGGGAATTGAAGTATCGGAAGAGACGTACATACATCCGCGTACATGGGTTGTCAAACTGTTAAGCTGTCGGAATGGACTTGACGAATCGTGCGGCGCTGGTCACGGGAGGCAAACGGATCGGGTCGGTCGTCGCGATCGAGCTGGCGAGGCGAGGCGTCGACATCGGACTCTGCTACAACCGATCGCGCGACGAGGCCGAGAAGACCGCGGCGTCGATCGAGCATCTCGGCCGTCGAACGTTCGTCATGCAGGCGAATCTCGCGAAGGCCGGCGAGTGCGAGGCGTTCGTCAACGAAGGTGCCGCCGCGCTGGGACGCCTCGACATTCTCGTCAACATGGCGTCCATCTACGTCGCCAGGCCCTTCAGCGAGTTGACGGTCGACGAGTTCGATGGCAACGTGGCGGTCGACCTGCGCTCGGCGTTCGTCTGCTCCCGCGCCGCCTGGCCGCACATGAAGCGCGCCGGCGGCGGCAACATCATCAACTTCTCCGACTGGCTCTCGCGGAGCGGACGCCCGCGCTACACCGGGTATCTGCCGTACTACGTCGCCAAAACCGGGGTCATCGGGCTGACCGAAGCGCTCGCGCTCGAGCTCGCGCCCGACAGGATTCGCGTCAACGCGATCGCGCCGGGCCCCATTCTCGCGCCGCCAGAGACGACCGTACGACGAGTTGGCCGCGGTCGAGAAGGCCACTCCGCTCGGCGGATGGGGAGGCGAGCAGTCAATCGTCGAAGGAGTGCTCGCGCTGTTGAGCTGCGACTTCGTGACCGGAGAGACGCTGAGAGTGGACGGGGGAAGGCACGTAAGGTGAAGATTCAGATTGGAAGATGGCAGAATGGTAGAGAAGTTTGGCAGATTGATCTGCCATCTGCGACTTTTGCCTTCTTCGGTTCTTCCTTGTTTATTTCACCGCACGCCCCGCCCAGGGCATCTGCCAGCCGCTTCTGTTCCTCGAACATCTCCTGCGGCACGCGCGATCCAAGAGACTTGAAGAACGTCGCCTGCTCCGCTGACGCTTCGGCCCAGTCGCCGGGCTCGACCGCGACCAGCACTTCCATCGCGTCCTTCGAAATCGTCAACCCGTTCTGATCGATGGCTTCGGGCGTGGGCACGATCCCGATCGGCGTTTCCCTGCCCTTGCCCGTTCCGTCCACGCGCTCGAAGATCCATTTCACGACGCGGAGATTTTCGCTGAAGCCGGGCCAGATGAATTTCGAGCGCGAGTCGGTGCGGAACCAGTTCACGCGGAACACCTTGGGTGGCCGCGTCACCTTCTTGCCGATGTCGAGCCAGTGCTGGAAGTAGTCCCCCATGTTGTAGCCGCAGAACGCCAGCATGGCCATGGGATCGCGGCGCAGCACACCGGTCTTGCCCGAAGCCGCCGCCGTCGTCTCCGAGGAGAGCGTGGCGCCGAGGAACACGCCATGCTGCCAGTTCTTCGACTCGTACACGAGCGGCACGCGTTGCTGGCGCCGGGCGCCGAACATGATCGCGTCGAGCGGCACGCCGTCCGGGTTCTCGAACTCCGGCGAGAGCGAGGCGCAGTTGGTCGCCGGCGTCGTGAAGCGCGCGTTCGGATGCGTCGCCTTTTCGGTCGAGCCCGGCGTCCAGGGGCGCCCCTGCCAGTCGAGCGCCTCCGCTGGCGGTGGATCGTCGTGTCCTTCCCACCACGGCGTCCCGTCGGGGCGTAATGCCGCGTTGGTGTAGATGGTGTCGCGCTGGATCATGTCGAACGCCGTCGGGTTCGTGCTGCGGCTCGTTCCCGGCAGGACGCCGAAGAATCCCGCTTCAGGATTCACGGCCCACAGCCGGCCATCGGCACCCGGCCGAATCCACGCGATGTCGTCGCCGACGGTCCACGTCTTCCATCCTGGCATCGACGCCGGCGGCACCAGCATCGCCATGTTGGTTTTGCCGCACGCCGACGGAAACGCGCCCGCCACGTAGCGCACGGGCCCGTCCTTGTATTTGCACCCGACGATCAGCATGTGCTCGGCGAGCCACCCTTCGTTGCGGGCGTGATAGCTGGCGATGCGCAACGCGAGGCACTTCTTGCCCAGGAGCGCGTTGCCGCCGTAGCCCGATCCCACCGACCAGACCGCGTTGTCTTCCGGAAAGTGGACGATGAAGCGGCGGTCCGGGCTGAGGTCGCCGAGTGAATGCAGGCAGCGCGTGAAGTCGTCCGACTGTCCGAGCTGCTGCAGCGCGACCTGTCCGATGCGCGTCATGATGCGCATGTTCAGCACGACGTAACGGCTGTCGGTAATCTCGACGCCGACTTTCGAATACGGTGATCCGGGAGGGCCCATCAGGAACGGCACCACGAACATGGTGCGCCCCTTCATCGACCCCTTGAAGAGCGGTGTCAGCCGGGCGCGCGCGTCTTCGGGCGACATCCAGTTGTTCGTGGGCCCCGCATCTTCCTTGTCCGACGTGCTCACGAACGTGAGATGTTCGGTACGCGCGACGTCGTGCGGGGCGCTTCGATGCAGGTAGCAGCCGGGGAGTTTCTGCTGGTTCAGCTCGATCAGCTCGCCCGTCGCGAGGCACTCGGCAATCAGGCGATCCCGCTCGCCCTTCGAGCCGTCGCAGAACACGACGGACGAGGGCGTCGTCAGGGATTCGATTTCGTTCACCCACGCTCGAACGGCCGGATTCATTGACCCAATCCTACCGCAGAAGATTCTGGGTGGTGAAGTCCAGCATCGTCCGCTGCAGGTGCGGCGCCAGCTGCGGGTCGGTGACGCCGTGCGCCGATTTCGGATAGGTCATCATCTGAAACGGCTTCCCCGCCCGCTGCAGCTCGTAGGCGAACTGCGTGGTGTTCTGCGGATGGACGTTGTCGTCGAGGGCGGTGTGAATCAGCAGCAGCTTGCCCGCGAGGTCCGCCGCGCTGGAAGCGGGGCGAGCTGTCCCGGTAGCCGTCGGGATTGTCCGCCGGCAGGCCGAGATATCGCTCGGTGTAAATGGTGTCGTAGCTCCGCCAGTCGGAGACGGCCGCCTCCGCGATGCCCATCGAAAAGCTGCGGCTGTGGGTCAGCGCGTACAGCGCCAGGAACCCGCCGTAGCTGACGCCCGAAATGCCGATGCGCGTTCCGTCCACGTACGGCTGGCGCTTGAGCCAGGCCAGGCCGTCTTCGATGTCCCGCAGCTCGATCTCGCCGAAGCGCTTGTAGAGCGGCCACGCCGACTGCGCTCCCTTGCCGCTCGCCGTGCGGTTGTCGCAGATCCAGACGATGATGCCGCGCTGCGCCAGCAGCTGGTGGTACATGAAGAGAATGCCGCCCCAGGCGTTCGACACCTGCGGCGAATGCGGTCCGCCGTAGGTGAATTGATAGACCGGGTACCGCCTGGACGGGTCGAAGTCGGGCGGCTTGATCATCAGGGCTTCCATGACGAAGCCGTCGCGCGTCTTCACCTGGAGCAGTTCCGGGACGGACAAGCCGGATTCCTTCAGGGCGCGAACCGGATTGGCATCGACCACGCGCACCGCTTCGCGCGTGCCGGTGCGATGCAGGCGAACCTGTGGCGGCGTGTTGATGTCGCTGCGCGAGTCCAGAAAGAGCGTGCGCGACGGATTCAGAAACGACTCGTGTTTGCCGTCGACGGCCGACAGGCGCTCCAGCCCTGTTCCATCGAGTCGCACGCGATACAAATCAAGACCGATCGGACTCGCGGTGGTCGAGGTGAAATAGAGCCAGGTCTCGGCGCGGATCCAACCCATGGTGCGCGCGAACTTCCCACTCGCCGCGCGTCACCTGTCTGATGAGCCGGCCGTCCGCCGCGTAGTGATAGAAGTGGCGCCAGCCGCTGCGCTCGCTGAGCCACAGAAACGATCCGTCGTTCAACCACAGCGGGTCGGCGCTCGAGTCCGTGCCACCGCTCGACCCACGCCCCGGTCGTCTCCCTGAAAAGCGTGCGCGAGGCGCCTGTCGACGCGTCGGCGAGGTTGAAGTCGAGCCACGTCTGTTGCCGATCCTGCACGTGAAAGACGACAGCGCCCTCGCGCGACCAGCCCACGTTGACGATGAGGAAGTCGGCGTACTTCGTCGTGTCAATCGTCGCTGCGGCGCGCCGCCGGAGGTGGAAGCGACCACGAGCGTGACGTTCGGGTTCGGATCGCCGGCTTTGGGATACGGCCACCGCTTCACCGATGGGCGATAGGGGATGTCGTCGATGAGCGTGTACAGCAGGGACGTTCACCTCGTCGAATTGAAGAAAGGCGATTCGCGAGGAGTCCGGACTCCACCAGAACGCGCGATGGTTTCCGCGCCCGTAGAGCTCCTCGGAATAAACCCAGTCGAGGAGACCGTTGATGAGCGTGTCGGTCCCATCCGACGTCAGCGCCTTTTCCTCGGGCGCATCGATCCGGGTGACGAAGAGATTGTTCTGCTTGACGAACGCAACCTGGCGTCCGTCGGGACTGAACGTGGCTTCGGCCTTCGCGCCTGAAGAGCGCGTCAGGCGCGTCGCCCGCTCCGCGGCAATCTCGTACACGTACAGATCGTCGGCGATCGTCAGCAGGAAGGCGTCGCGCCTCGCGTTGAAATTCGAGGGACGCCGTCGCGCGGCCGTGCGCGCCTCGGCCGACGGCGCGCCTGCGCTGGTGAGCGCCGACTCGAGCTGCGTGTGGGTGAACCAGGGTCGGCTGGTGCCGGTCGCCGCGTCGACGCGCAGCCACGATGCCCCGGATGATTCAGCGGCCGGCCACAGATGATGCGCCGCGTCCAGCCACGGGCCGCCATCCGGCACCCAGTTCAGCGTCGCCGATTGACTGCCGTTGAAGCGGGTCCAGCCTTCGTAGCTGTACAGCTCTTCGACGGTGAGTTGCCGGCCCTGCCCGCCGATCGACGGCAACGAGCAGGCCGACGAGCGCCGCCACGAGTCCGCGCGCGGCGCGCGGAACGCAGTACCATACCCGCCCAGATTATGACAAAGCTGACGTTTCTGGGCGCCGCGCGGACCGTGACCGGGTCGAAGTACCTGCTCGAGGTTCGACGGCCGGCGGATTCTGATCGATTGCGGGCTGTTTCAGGGACTGAAAGAGCTTCGCCTGCGCAACTGGCAGCCGCTGCCGCTCGATCCGGCCGAGCTGTCCGCGGTCGTTCTGACGCACGCCCATCTCGACCACACGGGATACCTGCCCAGACTGGTCGCCGAGGGCTACCATGGCCGGGTGCATCTGCACGCCAGGCACGTCCGACCTGTGCAAGCTGGTGCTCCCCGACTCGGCGCGGCTGCAGGAAGAAGATGCGCGAGAGGCCAACCGGCTGAGGTATTCGAAGCACAATCCGGCACTGCCGCTGTATCGCGAGTCCGACGCGTTCCGCGCGCTCTCGCAACTGCAGCCGGTCGGTTTCAACAAGCCGTTTCAGCTCGTGGAGGGCGTGGACATCGAGTTCATCAACGCCGGTCACCTGCTCGGATCGGCGTACATCAGGATGACGATCAAAGACGGACCGACCATCCTCTTCGGCGGCGATCTCGGGCGCTACGGGCGGCCCGTGCTGCCCGATCCATCGCCGCCACCACCTGCCCAGGTGCTGTTGCTCGAGTCCACCTACGGCGATCGTCTTCACGAGCCGGATGATGACGGCGAGCGTCTCGCGGCGATCATCAAAGACACGGTGGCGCGCGGCGGCAAGCTCATCATTCCCGCATTCGCCATCGGCCGCGTGGAGGAAGTGCTGTACTGGATCAAGAAGCTGGAGGACGAAGGCAGGATCCCGAAGCTGCCGGTGTTTCTCGACAGCCCGATGGCGCTCGACGCGCTGCGCTACTACGCGGGCCGCGCGAGCGAGCTCGACCCCGACATCCAGGCCGCGGTCGAAATTCGCCGCTTCTTCACCGCGCGCTTCCAGCCGGTGTCGTCGGCGCAGCAGTCGTCGGAGCTCGTTCGATCGAAGATTCCATCGATCGTGGTGTCGTCGAGCGGCATGGCGACCGGCGGCCGCGTGCTGTACCACCTGCAGGCCGCGTTGCCCGACAAGCGCAGCACGGTGCTGTTTGTCGGCTATCAGGCCGCGGGCACACGGGGCCGGTCGTTGATCGACGGGGCCCGGGACGTGAAAATTCGCGGGCAGTTCGTGGCGGTCAACGCGCGGATCGAGCGGCTCGACTCGATGTCGGCGCATGCCGACCGGGAGGAGACGATGCGGTGGCTGGGCGGATTCAAGATGCCGCCGGCGATGACCTACCTGGTGCATGGCGAGCCCGGGCCGATGGATGCGCTGAAATCGACAATTGAGTCCCGTCTGCATTGGAAAGTGCACGCCCCGGCCCACCTCGAGCAAGTGGAGTTAAGCTGAAGAAGTTGATGCGCAGAGGGTTGTTGGCCATGACGGTTGCAGCCATGTCGATAGCGTGCTCGGGCCCTGCGCCCGCACATACCGAGCAGCCGGCGAGCTCGTCGGACGGTGCGTTCGGGTCCGCGGCGTCGGGGCGGAAGTATCTGGTGGAGCGGGTCGACGAAGCCGCCATCGTGCAGTTGTACGCGGACGGATTCGCGGCGCTGCCGGTCAAGGAGCGCATCCTGACGTGGCACCTCTATCAGGCGGCGATTGCCGGCCGCGACATCTTCTACGACCAGCGGTACGCCCACAACCTCGACATGCGCGACGTCGTGGAGGCGCTCGTCAGCCATCCCGCGCGCGAGGCGCCGGTGCGCGCCGAAATCGAACGCTACACGAAGCTGTTCTGGGCCAACAGCGGGCCCTACAACAATCTCACCGCGAGAAAGTTCGTCCTGAAGTGCACGCCCGAACAGTTTGCGTCGGCGGTACACGCCGCCGCCGAAGAAGGCGCGACGTTCCCGCTGCGCCCCGGCGAAACGATCGATCAGATGCTGACGCGGCTGAAGCCGATGTTCTTCGATGCGTCGTTCGATCCGTCGGTGACGACCAAGACGCCCGCGGGCGGCCGCGATATTCTCGCGTCGAGCGCCAACAACCTGTACTCGGGCGTGACGGCAAAAGAGCTCGAGGGGTTCGATGAGAAATATCCGTTGAACTCCCGGCTCGTGAAGGTCGACGGCCGCATTGTCGAAGAGGTCTATCGCGTCGGCGGCCGATACGATCCGCAGATCCGCGACATCATCACTCATCTGGAGGCGGCGATTCCCTACGCGCCCGATCCGACGGCGCGGGCGTTGCGCGCGCTCATTCAGTGGTACCGCACGGGCGAGGAGCGCGACCGCCGGGCGTACGACATTGCCTGGGTTGCCGACACGTCGTCTTCGATCGACACGATCAACGGCTTCACCGAGGTGTACCTCGACGCCCGCGGCATGAAGGGCGCCTGGGAAGCCCTCGTCTACTACGTGAACCGGACGAAAACGGCAGCCATCCAGAAGCTGGCGGCCGAAGCGCAGTGGTTCGAGGACCACATGCCATGGGATCGGCAGTACTGCAAGGAAAACGTCCAGGGCGTCACGGCGAACATCATCGACGTCGTCATCGAAACCGGCGACGCCGGACCGATTACGCCCATCGGCATCAACCTGCCGAACGAACAGGAAGTGCGCGAGAAGTACGGCAGCAAGTCCGTGTCGATTGCGAACGTGAACGAGGCGTACGACCGGTCGATGGACGCGGGATACCGGAGCGAGTTTTCGTGGTCGCCCGAGGAGACCGCACGCGCGAAACAGTGGCAGGGGGCCGCGCACGAGCTGGCGACCGATCTGCACGAGGTCATCGGGCACGCGTCCGGCCGGCTCAACCACAACCTGCGGGTGCACGCCGCAGACCCATTTGCAAGAGCAGTACTCGGCGCTCGAAGAGGCGCGTGCCGATCTGGTGGCGCTGTACTTTCTGCCCGATCCGAAGATCGTCGAGATGGGCTTGATTCGTCCCGAAGACCATCGCGAGGTCGCGCTCGCCGAGTACGAGAACTACGCGCGCACGCGCGCTCGTGCAGTTGCGCCGCATGCGCGAGGGCACGACCATCGAAGAAGATCACATGCGCAACCGCCAGATGATCGTCAACTGGCTGATCGCCAACACCAAAGCGATCGAACGGCGTGTGCGCGACGGCAAGTCGTACAACGTCGTCGTCGATGCCGGGGCATTCCGCGAAGGGGTGGGCCGGCTGCTCGCCGAAGTGCAGCGAATCAAGTCCAACGGCGACTACGCGGCGGCGAAGGCGCTGTTCGAGCGCCACGGCATCCATTTCGATCCGAAACTGCGCGACGAGATCGTCGCGCGGGTGGAGAAGCTCAACCTGCCGTCGTATACGGCGTTCATCCAGCCCAGACTCGAACCGGTGCGAGCCGCCGACGGCGCCGTCCGCGATGTGACGATCAGCTACCCGCAGGATCTGACCGCGCAGATGCTCGAATACTCGAAGGCCACACGCGCCACCCGCGAGGAATTTCGCCGGTCGGCGGCCCGGCAGGCTCAGGGCCGCTGATGTTTTCCTCACGTCTGCGGCAGACGGCTGGCCGCAATCGGCTGGCGGTGGCCCTCGATCGGCGTCGATCGGCAGGACTGCCGATCGTCGATCTCACGCTCTCCAATCCCACGCGTGCGGGCTTCGCGTACCCGCCCGGCATGCTCGAACCGATGAGTCAGCCGCGGGCGTTGTGCTATCAGCCCGAGCCGTTCGGCCTGCTGTCGGCACGGCAGGCGGTTGCCGATGATTTCGCCAGGCGTGGCATCGCGGTGCCACCGGATCGCCTGGTGCTCAGCGCCAGCACCAGCGAAGCGTACTCGCTGCTGTTCAAGCTGCTCTGCGATCCCGGCGACGTGGTCCTTGCGCCAAGACCAAGCTATCCGCTCATCGAACACCTGACGGAGCTCGACGGGGTTTCGCTGGACCACTACGGCCTCGAGTTTCATGGCCGCTGGACGATCGACATTCATGCGCTGCGCGTGAAGCTGTCGTCGCCCGCGAACGGACGGGTACGTGCCATCGTGGTCGTCAGCCCCAACAATCCGACCGGGTCGATCGTGACGGATGCCGAGCTCGAGGTGCTTGCGTCGCTTGCGCGCGAGCATCAGGTGGCGCTCATCGCCGACGAAGTGTTTGCCGACTATCCGCTCTCGGCGCCGTCGTGCGCGAGCGTGCTTCGCCAGCAAGCCGCGCTGACCTTTGCGCTCGGCGGCCTGTCCAAGTCTGTCGGCCTGCCGCAGGTGAAGCTTGGCTGGATTGGTGTCGGTGGTCCGTCCGATCTCGTGGACACCGCGATGGAGCGCCTGGAAACGATCTGCGATGCGTACCTGTCGGTCTCGACGCCGGTGCAGGTGGCGGCGCCCGATCTGCTGCGATCGGGATCCGTCGTTCGAGGCCAGATTCACCGGCGCGTGCGCGAGAACGTCGCGTCGCTGCGAGCCCTGGCGGCGGCGAATCCGGCCTGCTCGGTGCTGCCGGCCGAAGCGGGGTGGTACGCGATCGTGCAGGTCCCGGCGACAAAGCCCGAAGAGATGATCGTGCTCGACCTCCTCGACCGCACGGGCATCCTGGTGCATCCCGGCTATTTCTTCGATTTCGAACGCGAGGCGTTCCTCGTCCTGAGTCTCCTTCCAGAGCCTGGTGTGTTTGAACCTGCCGTGCGGACGCTCTTCGCCGAGATGGGCGGCTTTCGATGAGCCAGCGCAAGGCCGGTGTCAGCGTGCCCCTGTTCTCGCTCCGTTCCACTCGCGGATGGGGCATTGGCGAGATGGGCGACATTCCCGTTCATGGCCGGCTGGCTGCGCACCGCCTGTCAATCGGTCCTCCAGATTCTTCCGCTCAACGAGCTGGCCCCGTCCGAGTCCTCTCCCTATTCGGCGCTGAGCGCGATGGCGATCGATCCGCAGTTCATCAGCATCTGGATGATGGACGAGGGTCAGGTGTTCGAGGACGCGTGGAAGCGTGAGATCGAAGAGGTGCGGCGTGAGCCGAGAGTGGACTACAAGGCGGTGCGCCATTTGAAGGACCGGGCGCTGCGGGCGTTGTTCGACCGCTTTTTCGACACCGAGTGGCAGCCTGATACCCATCAGGCCGCGGCACTCCGCTCGTACGTCGTGGCCGAGTCGTGGTGGCTCGATGAATACAGCCTGTATCGCGCGCTGCGCGCGAAAGCGGGCGAGCGGTCGTGGCCCGAGTGGCCGGCCGACCTTCGCGATCGCAACCCCGCCGCGTTGGGACGCGCGCGCACGCAGCTATCTCGCGAGATCCTTTTCTATCAGTACGTCCAGTGGATTGCGGCCGGGCAGTGGCAGACCGTACGCGCGGGCACGCCCGGCATCGACATTCTCGGGGACTTTCCGTTCATGGTGACCCTCGACAGTGCCGATGTCTGGAGCCGCCGCGAAGAGTTCATGCTCGATGCGTCTGTGGGCACGCCGCCGGACGCGTTCAGCGAAACCGGCCAGGAGTGGGGGCTTCCTCCCTACAACTGGGACAAGGCGCGCGCGAACGATTTCGCATGGCTCCGGATGCGTGTACGGCGGCAGGCCGCTTTGTACGACGGGTTTCGCGTCGATCACCTCGTGGGCTTCTACCGGACGTACGTGCGGCCGCTCGACAAACAGCCCGCGTACTTCCTGCCGGCCGACGAGGCCGGGCAGACCGCGCTCGGCGAGGCGATGATGCAGATCATGATCGACACCGCGGCCGACGTGAGCGTCGAGGATCTCGGCACCGTTCCGGACTTCGTCCGAGAGTCGATCACGCGGCTCGGCCTGCCGGGCTACAAGGTGCTGCGCTGGGAACCGTCCGATCCCAGCCTGTATCCCGCCGCATCGGTC
Organism: Vicinamibacterales bacterium; assembly: GCA_963850725.1. Classification (GTDB taxonomy): domain Bacteria; phylum Acidobacteriota; class Vicinamibacteria; order Vicinamibacterales; family JAMQPK01; genus JAMQPK01. Next base: position 104,120 of record CAWKMQ010000004.1, on the reverse strand, counting down.
GCCATGACGGGGACGCACGACACCGAGACGCTGGCCGTCTGGTGGGAGTCGATGACACCGGAAGAGCGGGAACGCTTCGGCGAGTACCCGCCCCGGTTCGATACGCATGTCCGCGACAGCCTGCTCGATCGCATCTACAACGCCGGATCGAATCTCGTTCTGCTGCCGATCCAGGACGTCTTCGGGTGGGCGGATCGCATCAATCATCCGGCGACCATCAGCGACGAGAACTGGACCTGGGTCCTCCCCTGGCCGGTCGATGCCCTTGGCCGGCGAACCCGAGGCCCTGGAGTGCGCCCGGCGGCTGAGCGCCCTGAGCCATCGGGCGCACCGCTGCGTTACAAAAGCGTGATTTGCCCGCCGGGCTTGTAAGTGTCCGGCTGGCAGAATCGCCGTTTCTGGCCGGAAAAGTCCGAACGGCGCCGGGCACGAATCCCGCTGTACAGGCCCTGTGGACGTGTCTGCCGCCAAGTCGATGCCCGCCCCGGAAGAGGTCCTTTTCAGAGATGGTCTTGGCGACCGGCTCCTGATTCGAGATACCCAGGGTCGTCCCACCCACGAGTCGCTGCTGATTCGGCCCGAGCTGACCTCTGTCCCGTCGTTCGAGTTCGCGCTGAACGAGCGCATCTGGCTGGTGGAGAAATTCGATCACCCGGCGTTCCTCACCATTCGCAACATCGTGCGGGTACCGGGCAAGCTGACCACCATCAGCCTGGTCCACGATCTGACGGGAGGCACGCGGCTCTCTGAGGTGCTGGCGCGCGCTGAATCGGGCGGACTCTCGATCTCAGTCGAAGCCGCGGTGTTCGTGCTGAAGGAAGTGCTCGACGGGATGGCCGAGTTGCACCGCCAGAGCGGCGAGCTGGCGCACGGCGCGCTTGCGCCCGAGCGTATCGTGATCGCCGATCGCCATGTGCGGATCGCGGACTACGTGCTCGGCTCCGCCATCGAGCAGCTGCGCCTCACGCCTGAACGGTACTGGAAAGAGATGCGGGTGGCCGCGAGCTCGTCGGCGGGCGGCGTGCGCCTCGATCGTCCGATCGACGTCGCGCAGATCGCCATGATGGGCGTCGCGATGTTTGCCGGCCGTCCGCTGCGCGACGACGAGCAGCTTGGCGGTCTCGGCGATGTGATGGTGGGTATTTCGGTTCCCCAGCCGATACGCTCCTGGCTGCTGAAGGCGCTGCATATGGATCCGCGCCGTGTGTTCGTCCATGCCGGTGAAGCCTCGAAGGCTCTGAACGAGGCGATCGCCGAGACGGGCATCCGGCCGGCACGGCGGGATCTCGACGCGCTCGCGGGAGGCCGATCTGTGGTGACCAAATTCAAACCAGCCGGCAGCGTCAAGCCGGTGGCTCCATCGCCGCCGCCCGCGGCCGCGACGTTGCCGAAACTTCTGCCGTCCACGGCCAAGGCGCCGGCGCCCGTGGCGAAACCCAAACGCGATGCGTGGCAGGCGCACGACGTCGATCCGCGTCAGCTGGACTGGCAGGCGGCCGCCCCTTCGACACCGCGCGGACCGGTGAGCGGCGGGTTCAGGAAATTCCTGTGGATGGCGGCGCTGATCTTGACCATGACGTGCGCCTTCACGGCCGCGCAGTACGTTCCGCCGCCCGAGTGGCTGTTCTCCAAGACCGGCACGCTCGTCATCGAATCGAACCCGCAGGGGGTTGCCGTGCTCGTCAACGGCCAGCCCCACGGCATCACGCCCCTGACGTTGAAGGTCGAGGCCGGTATTCACGAAGTCGAGCTGCGCGGGCCCGGCAAGCCAAAGATGTTCAAGGTCCACGTGACGCGCGGCGATCGCGTCGCCCAGTACATCGAATTCTTCCGAAGGTAGACGCGCAGACTACCTCTCATATAATTGAAGGTTCGCGATGGCTGTCATCCGACCCTTCCGTGCGGTACGTCCTGTTCCTGACGCAGCACCACGCGTCGCCGCCGTGCCCTACGACGTCGTCGACACCGAGGAGGCGCGCGCGCTGGCGGCGGGCAATGCGTTGAGCTTCCTGCACGTGTCGCGCGCTGAAATCGACCTGCCCGCCGGAACCGATCCCCACGACGACCAGGTGTATCGAACGGCCGCAGAACGGTATCGCGCGCTCAAGCGGGACGCGCCGCTCGTGCGGGAGACGGAACCGTCGCGTCTATCTCTATCACCTCGACTACGAGGGCCACGGCCAGACGGGCCTGGCCGCCTGCTATTCGCTCGCCGAGTACGACGCCAGCGGCATCAGGAAGCACGAGCGCACGCGGCGGGACAAGGAAGACGATCGCACGCGCCACATGCTGGAGCTTCGCGCCCAGACAGGACCGGTCTTTCTGGCGCACCGTCCGAATCCCAGGATCGACGAGCTGTCTCGCCGAATCCGCGCGGCCGAGGCGCCGCTTATCGACTTCACGGCCCTCGATGGCGTGCGGCACGCCATCTGGCACGTGACGCCGGATGATGGACGCGCCTTCGTCCAGGCGTTCGAAACCGTCGACGGCGCTGTATATCGCGGATGGCCACCATCGGGCGGCGAGCGCCGCGCGTGCGCGCGATGCCGTGCGCGAGTCCGACGAGGCCGGATTTTTCCTGGCCGTCGCGTTTCCGTCCGATCAGTTGCGGATTCTTCCGTACAACAGGGTCGTGCGCGATCTGAACGGCATGACGCCCGAGCACTTCCTCGGCGAGGTGGCGAGGCATTTTGCGATGACGTCGGGACTCCGCGGAGCCCTGCGCGGAAGGGCGAGGTCTCGATGTATCTGGCCGGCGCTGGTATTCGGTCGATCTCGAGAGCGGCGGCGCTGCCGGCACGAGCGTCATCGACAGGCTCGACGGCAACGTTCTTCAGCAGCGGGTGCTGGCGCCCATCCTCGGCATCAAGGACGTCCGCACCGACACGCGAATCGATTTCGTTGGCGGCGCCAAGGGCACGAAGGACGCTCGAGCAGCTCGTGGACAGCGGCAGAATGGCGGCGGCGTTCTCGATGTATCCCGTCAGCGTCGTCGAGCTGATGGAGGTCTCGGATGGCGGGCACGATCATGCCGCCCAAATCGACGTGGTTCGAACCCAAGCTTCGGGATGGATTGCTGATTCATGAAATCTGAGCGCGTCTTCAATTTTTCGGCGGGACCGGCGGTGCTGCCGGTCGCCGGTTCTCGAGCAGGCGCAACAGGACCTGGTGTCGCTGCCCGGCGTCGGCATGTCGATCCTCGAGGTGAGCCATCGTTCCAAGGTGTTCGAGGACGTCCTCTGCGCGCGCCGAAGCCGACATCAGGCAGCTCGCAAAGGTGCCGGCGAACTATCGAGTGCTGTTCCTGCAAGGCGGCGCGAGCCTGCAATTCGCGATGGTGCCGATGAACCTGCTGACCCAGGACGACACCGCCGACTACCTGGTCACCGGTGTGTGGGCGACGAAGGCCGCCGAGGAGGCCAAGAAGATCGGCAAGGTGCACATCGCGGCGACGACCAAAGCGGAGCAGTTCACGCGGGTCCCGCGCGCAGAAGAGATCGTGCTGACGCCGGGCGCCGCGTACGTCCACATGACGTCGAACAACACGATCTACGGAACCGAATGGAAGATGCCTGCCCGACGTCGGCGACGTGCCGCTCGTCAGCGATACCTCGTCGGACATGTTCAGCCGCCCGATCGATGTCGCCAGGCACGCGCTCATCTACGCCGGGGCGCAGAAGAACATGGGACCGGCCGGGGTCACCGTCGTGCATCGATTCGCGAAGATCTGCTGGCGCGGTCGCCCGCCTCGCTGCCGGCCATGCTGAGCTACGCGGTTCACGCCGAGAACGGGTCGCTCTACAACACGCCGCCGGTGTTTGCCATCTACCTGCTCGGGCTGGTCATGCGTGGCTCGTCGAGCAGGGCGGGCCTCGAGGCGATGGCCGCGCAGAACGAGCGCAAGGCCGCGAAGCTGTACGCCGAGATCGACCGCACGGGTTTCTATCGCGGTACCGCCCAGAAGGACAGCCGGTCGCTGATGAACGTGACGTTCCGGCTTGCCGAGCGAGGAGCTGGAGAAGCAGTTCGTCAAGGAAGCGGAGGGCGGCCGGCCTCGACGGCTTGAAAGGGCACCGTTCGGTCGGGGGCATCCGGGCGTCGATCTACAACGCCTTTCCCGAAGACGGGCGTCGACGCGCTGGTCGGATTTCATGCAGGAGTTCGAAACGGCGCGAAGCGAAGCTGACGAATGTGGGCTGAAGCCGCGGTAGATTCGACCGTTCGCTGACCCCTTCCGGCACAGCTGTCCTAACTAGCTGGTGCCTGCTCTGTCACTATGCTCATGCTCGCATTCGTCACGCAGGTCGCGGTCTTCAGCACGACCATTTTTCTGCATCGCTGCGCCACTCATAAAGCTCTCGAGCTGCATCCCGCCGTCGCCTTCATCTTCAGGTTCTGCCTGTGGATTCACGACCGGCCTGTGCACGCGCGAGTGGGTCGCCGTGCATCGCAAGCACCACGCCTTCACCGAGGTCGAAGGCGATCCGCACAGCCCTCACCTTCACGGGTTCTGGTCGGTTCAGGTCGGCAACGTCTTTCACTACCTGAAGGAAGCCAAAAACCCGGAAACGCTGGAGCGCTACGCGCGCGACATCCAGGATGACGTGTTCGATCGGGTGGTGTTTCGCTTCGGGTTCGTCGGCCCGTTGCTGGGCATCGTCGGGCTCTGCTGCGTGCTGGGCTTCTGGTGGGGCCTGCTCGCGGCGGGCCTTCACCTCTTCATGTACGTGTTCGTGCTGTCCTCGTCGATCAACGGGCTGTGCCATTACATCGGCTACAGGAATTTCGACAACACGGCCACCAACATCAGATGCGTGGCCGTGCTGACCGGCGGCGAAGGGCTGCACAACAACCACCACGGTCACCCGCGCAGCCCCAAGTTCAGCTTCCGGCCCAGCGAGATCGATCCCGCCTGGCCGGTCATCAGAGCTCCTGATCGCGCTGAAGCTGGCCTCTCCCTACAAGACCATCGAAGAAATTTACGAGTGAGTCGTTCCGCCGCCGAATGGACGCCGGCGCCTTCGACGCCTGCGTCTCCGCCGCGGCGCGTCGCCTGACGGCTGTTCCCCTTCTGGAATCTGGGAGGCGAACTCGGTCTGCAACGTCCGCCAGGACTCGACCAGTTCGGGCGCGCCGCCGTGGAGCTCGAGCCACATCAATGCGGCCGGGAACGCCGTGCGGTGCATGATGGCGCGCTTGTGGCGCGGCGACGCGTGCGCGTCGCGGAGATGCCGCTGGAGCATCAGGATCTGGCGGAGAAACTCGACGTCTCTGCGTGCAAGGGGAAGGATGCCGAAGCGCGCGCCCAGCTCTTTCGCGCGGCCATGATGCTGCTCGAGCAGCCCCAGCGGAATGAGCAGCGAGCCGAGCAGGATGGCATTGCTCAGCGTTTCGGGATTCCGTTTGAACGATCGCCGGTAGTTGTCGATCGCCGCGAGCGACTGCCAGAACGCCGCGTTGATCCGCCCGGGCACTTCCGGCGCGATGGCGGCGAGCAGCCCCGTGTCCACGAGCATGCGGAACGTGTTTTCGGCGGAGCCCGCGCGCAGGACCTTGTAGATCTCCTCCATCAGGCGCGCCGGCGCGCTGCGCGCCAGCTCGCCGTGATACTGCTCGATCGCGCTGAAGAATCGGCTCGTCGATCCTGAAATCGAGCCGGGCAGCCAGGGCGACGGCCCGCAGCATGCGGACGGGATCTTCCTGAAAGCGTTCTTCCGGAACGCCGATGCATCGGATGATGCCGGCGCGGATGTCTTCGAGGCCGCCGACGTAGTCGATGATCGCGTGCGTTTCGATGTCGTAGAACAACGCGTTGAGCGTGAAATCGCGACGGAACGCGTCCTCCTCGGGCGTGCCAAACGTGTTGTCGTGGTGGATGAGGAGGTCCGGATCGTCCGCCGCGGTGGCCACGGGAGCCGGTACCGGAGGGACCGCCACGGGCTCTTCCTCGGTGCCGGCGGGGATCTGGCGGCGGAACGTCGCGACCTCGATGACTTTCGGGCCGAACTTGACGTGCGCCAGCCGGAAGCGGCGGCCGATGATCCAGCAGTTCCTGAACAACCGCTTGACCTGATAGGGGTGCGCCGATGTGCCGATGTCGAAGTCCTTCGGCGTGCGGCCCAGCAGCAGATCGCGCACGCTGCCTCCGACCAGATACGCGATGTAGTTGAACTGACGCAGGCGATAGAGGACTTTGAGCGCGTCGGGATCGATGTTCTGGCGCGAGATCGGATGGTCGCTGCGCGGGATGATGACGGGCTCGGACATCGGTGTTATGACTTCGCCTCGCGCCAGTTCGGGCCGGCGCCCACGTCGACGGTCAGCGGGACGGCCAGTTCCGCGGCGCCCTGCATGGCTTCGCGCACGCGCTCGCCCACGTCTGTCGCGGTTTCCTCGGGGCTCTCGATGAGCAGCTCGTCGTGGACCGTCAGGATCATCCGCGCCTTGTTTCCCCGGAGCGCCTCGTGTACCCGAAGCATCGCGCGCTTCAGAATGTCTGCCGCCGTGCCCTGAATCGGGAAGTTCACCGCCATGCGCTCGGCGCCCTGCCGGATCGTGCCGTTGCGGCTGTTCAGCTCGGGCATCCTGCGCCGCCGTCCGAACATCGTCTCGACGTATTCATTCTTTCGGGCATCTTCGAGCGTCTTGTCGATGAAGGTCTGGACGCGAGGATACCCCCCGAAGTACGCGTCGATGAACTCCTGTGCCTTGGCCGGTGTCACGCCGATGTCTTTCGCAAGGGTAAATGCGGTCTTTCCGTACAGAAGCGCGTAGTTGATGATTTTCGACCGGCGCCGCAATTCGTGCTTGTCGAGGCCGCTCGCGGGGCCGAATACCTTCAGCGCCGTGCGATCGTGAATGTCCTCGCCTCGCTGGAACGCCTCGATCAGCGCTTCATCCTGCGCGAGATGCGCGAGCACCCGCAACTCAATCTGCGAATAGTCGGCCGAGATCAGCACGTACCCGGGGTCGGCGATGAACGCCCGCCGGATCTCGCGGCCGAGATCGGTCCGGATGGGGATGTTCTGAAGATTGGGATCGCTGCTGCTGAGCCGTCCGGTTGCCGCGACCGCCTGATTGAAGGAGGTGTGCACGCGGGTCGTGCGTGCGTGGACGAGCTGCGGCAGGGCGTCGATGTAGGTGCCCTTCAACTTCATCAGCGCCCGCCACTCCAGGATCAGCTTCGGGAGCTCATGCGTGAGCGCCAGCTCTTCGAGCACGTCAACGGCGGTCGACGCCACGCGCGTCTTGCCGGTCCGCTTCGCGGTAGGGAGCTCCAGCTTCTCGAAGAGAATGACCGACAGCTGCTTGGGAGAGTTGATGTTGAATTCTTCGCCGGCGAGCTCGAAGATCTTCTTGCTGCGGGCGGCCAGGTCGGCGTCGATGCGTCGCGACTGCGCCGCGAGCGCGGGCAGGTCGATCCGTACGCCGTGACGCTCGATGTCGGCCAGGACCGGCACGAGCGGAAGCTCCAGGTCGCGGAAGAGCGGTTCCAGACGATCCTCGCGGAGCCGCGGCTCCAGCGCTTCGTGGAGTTGCCACGCGAGGTCCGAGCGCTCGCCGGCGAAGCTCAGAAGCGCCGCCGCCGGCAGATGCGGCAGGGCCAGGGCTTTCTGGCCCGTCCCGCAGATGTCTTCCTGCGTCAGCGCCTTGTACCCCAGATACTCGAGCGCGATTTCCTCGATGGCATGGCTCGATCGGTTGGCGTCGAGCACATAGCTGGCCAGCATCGTGTCGAACTCGAGCCCCTTCAGCTCGATGCCTTCGTGCTGCAGCATCATGAGATCGAATTTGAGATCGTGCCCGATCTTTGCGATCGAAGGGTCTTCGAAGAGGGCCTTCAGCGCCCCGAGGGCGGCGCGTCCGTTGAGTGCCGAAGGCTCGTCGAGTGCGGTGTGCCCGACTGGCAGATACCTGGCGCGCCGCGCCGCCGTCGAAAAGGCCATGCCCACCAGAGAGGCATGCATGCCTCCCGGGCAATCGCCGATGACGCTCAGCGCGACGCGTCCCACGCGCTGAATCTCGGCCGCGAGCGAGGCCAGACCCTCGTCGGTCGTGATGACGCTGTAATCGGCATCGACAGTGTCCGCGGTTGGCGCGAACTCCGTGACCAGCGACCGGAAGCCGAGCGACGAAAACAGCTCGTAGCACTTCTGGCGATTCGCGCCGCGATAGGTGAAGCACGACATGTCGACGTCGGGCAGCGGCACGTCCGTGCGAATGCGAAGCAGCGTCCGGCTTTCCCGGGCCGAGTCCGCATAGGTGGTCAGGAGCTCGCGCTTCTTCCCGGTGAGCGCCGGCGCGTGTTCGAGCAGCGCGTCGAGCGAGCCGTGGGTGGTAATGAGCTCCCGGGCGCCTTTCTCGCCGATGCCGGGAACGCCCTTGATGTTGTCGATGGAGTCTCCCATCAGCGCGAGCACGTCGACGACCTGTTCGGGCGTGACACCAAACTTCGTCTTGACGCCTTCGGCGTCGTACCACGCGCCCTCATCGCGCGGGTTGAACACGCGGACGCTCTTGTCGTCGTCCACGAGCTGAAAGAAGTCCTTGTCGCCCGTGACGATGACGGCGGGACGTCCGTCGGCGACGGCTCGTATCGCGAGCGTGCCGATGACGTCATCGGCTTCGAACCCCGCGTAGGTGAGCACCGGCACGCCCAGCGCCTCGCAGGCCTCGTGCACGAAGGGAATCTGCTCGGCGAGGTCCGATGGCATCGGCGCGCGATTGGCTTTGTAGTCGTCGCGCAGCTCGGATCGAAATGTCGGGCCGCGAAGGTCGAACGCGGCCGCGAGACATTCCGGGTTGTGATCGGCGATCAGTTTCCGGAGCATGGTCACGAAGCCGTAGATGGCGTTGGTAGACCGCCCGTCCGGACCCGTAAGACCGCGTATCGCGTGGTAAGCGCGGTACATCTGGTTGCTGCCGTCGATGAGATACAGGGTGGGTTTCGCCAAGCGGTCCGGAAGCTATCTAAGTCAGTATATCATTTGGAGTTATGGCTTTCGGGCGGCTTCTCGGGGCAGTCCTGCTCGTGGTGGCGTCGGCGGCCTGCCACAAGCTGGGTCTCGTCAAGCAGTATGAATACGACGAGCGCGTCGACCTTTCGCTCGACGGTTCGGCCATCGTCGATATCAACGCATCGATTCCCGCGCTGGTGGCTCTCCGCGGTGCGACACTGAGCGTCGATCCGGAGGCACGTTTCGATCGTCAGGCCTTCCGCCGTCTGTACGAAGGGCCGGGCGTTCGCGTGCGCGACGTGAGCGCCTTCAGGCGCCACGGACGACGATTCGTCCACGTGCGCCTGGAGGTGAGCGACATCGCGCAGCTGCCCCGCCTGGTGCCGCTGTCGTGGTCGCGGTACAGCCTCGATCGAGCTGGAGCAGGAGTTTCGGTTCGTGCAGGAAGTCGGCCCGGCGGCGCAACTGGAGGTCCGCGATGTCGGCTGGACCGGCGACGAGCTGGTCGCGTTTCGCGTGCACCTGCCGAGCCGGATCAATTTCAACAACTCGCCGCTGCGGGTCGAGCGCGGCAACAACGTCGTGTGGGAACAGACGCTTCGCGATCGGCTCGCCGGCACGCCGCTGCGCATGGAAGCGCGGATGGAAACCGAGTCGATCCTCTATCGTACGCTCTGGCTGTTTGGCGGCACGTTCATGGCGGCGATGGCCGTGCTGGGTCTCGTTATCTGGTGGGTGAGCCGAAAGGGAAGGAGCGAAGTACCCGCATGAGCGCTTTTTCACCGGAAGCGAAGCCCGCAGTGCTCCGTTGCAGCCGCTGCGGCACGTTCGTCGATTGGGCCGATGCGCGCGCGCAGGTCGTGTGCGAGTGCAAGCCGCGCATCGAGCTGCCGCCGGTGCTCGTGCGGGAGGCCGCCGACGCCGAGCGTGCCGATGCCCTCGAGCTGTTCCGGCGCGATTTTGGCCGCAGCGGGATCGTGGCCTTCGGCCAGTTGATGGACCTCGACGCGTCGCCGGCGCTCGTCGCCGAGATGAACGGCGAAATCGCCGGCGCGCTCGCGTACCGCCTGGTCGAGACCGGTCTGCACGTGGTGGCGCTGGCGACCGATCCGATGTGGCAGCGTTCGGGCGTCGGCGGCCATCTCGTCGCGGAAGCCGAGCTGCTGGCCCGCCGCCTCAAGATTCCCCGCGTCATCGTGTCGATGACCAACGACAACCTTCCGTCCCTGTATTTCTATCAGCGCCGTGGCTATCACGTGGCCGAGTGGATTCCGAACGGCGCCGCGAGGCTGACGAAAAGCGCCAGTCTGGCCGGTTTCGGCGGGATTCCGATCCGCGACGAGGTCAGGCTGGAAAAAGCCCTGATGTGAGCCGTCACCTGCCCATATTGATCAGCGGTGTCGCGTTGCCGCCGAACAGGAACGTGCAGCCGCCTTTCGCGCAGACTTCGCGTTGCATCTCGATCGCGCGCAGTGCCACGTACTGCTCTGTGTTCAACCCCATCCGCTGGTTGTAGGCCTGGTCGGCCGCCGCCCGGCTTTCCTCCGCCATCTTGCGCTGATCTTCGGCGAGCTTGCGCTGCTTCTCGGTGTTGATCCGCTGCTCCTGCGCCGCCGTTTCCACGCGCTGATGAAGGATCGCATCGGGTGGATTGGCGCGGCCCAGCGACACGTCGAGAATCCTCACCGGCACACCTGTTTCCTTGATGATGGCGAGCAGATGTGAGGTCACTTCGGCGTCAACTTCTTCTGCTGCCGTCGCCGCAATGGCCATTTCGTTCATGCCGTGCTTTTTGACCGCATCTCGCGTCGCCGTTCGGAACGGTTGATCGAGATTGCGGACCCAGAATCCCGGCAAACCTTGTTCGTTTACCTCGGCGCCGAAGTCACGCACAAGCTTCACGCTGTCGATGACCTGATACGAAATCACGGCGTGAAAGTCGATCGGCACGCCGTCGCTCGTCATCAAATCTGCGAACTCGGCGTCGATGCGCCCGGGCTGCATGTTCACGTCGATTCCACTTGTTGTCCATGCGACATACTTCAGCCCGGTGCGAACTGGCGCTGGATCGACGCCGCCACTGCCGAAGAACAGAGGCTTGCGAACCAGCACCGCCTCGTGTCCAGCATCCGGCTTGACCGTGCTGCACGCCGACATCAGCACCGCCACTGCCAACACAATTACTGTTCTCATGCCAGCCCCTCACAATGTTGACACCCGCCGAAGTTACTTGGGCGCCATCCGAATGGCGCCGTCCAGACGGATGACCTCGCCGTTGAGCATCTCGTTCTCGATGATGTGCTTCACGAGCGCCGCGTATTCGGACGGTTTGCCGAGGCGGGGCGGAAAGGGCACCTGCGTGGCGAGGCTGTCGCGCGCGGCCTGAGGCAGGCTGCTCATCAGCGGCGTGTCGAAAATCCCCGGCGCGATCGTCATCACGCGGATGCCATAGCGGGCGAGCTCGCGGGCGACCGGCAGCGTCATCCCGACGATGCCCCCCTTCGAGGCGGAATACGCGGCCTGGCCGACCTGGCCGTCGAACGCCGAGACGGACGCCGTGTTGACGATGACGCCACGCTCGCCACTTGAAGTCGGCTCGCTCGCGCTCATGATGGCCGCGGCGAGTCGAATCACGTTGAACGTCCCTGTGAGATTGATTTGAATGACGCGCTTGAACGCGTCGAGGGGGTGGACGCCGCTGCGTCCGAGCACCTTTTCCGCGAGCACGATACCCGCGGCATTGACGACGCCGCGCAACGTGCCGAGCTGCGCCGCCACCTCGAGCCCGCGCTGAACGCTCGACTCGTCGGCCACGTCGACGAGCGCAAACCGCGACCGGCTGCCGAGCTCCCTGGCGACCTGCTGCCCGCGAGGCGCGTTCAGATCGGCAATGACGACGCCTGCGCCCGAGTCGGCGAGCAGACGTGCGGTGGCTTCGCCCAGCCCGGAGGCGCCGCCCGTCACGAAGAAGACGCTGTTCTGCAGCTGCAAGGACTAATGGACCGTTTGCGTCTTCTTCTCGGCGGTGTCGATGGCCCGGCGAACCGCGTCGTAGTCGTTCGGCAGCTCGACCGGCTTGTTCGCGAGCCGCGACGAGACGCCGGCGAGCGCGCCGGAGTGGTAGGCCACCTTGAAGTCGGTGAACTTCAGGCCGTTGGCCGTGGAGATGACGACGACGCGCTCGTGCGAGCCGATGCGCCCCTGCTCGCGCAGCTTGATCAGGGCCGCGAGCGCGACACCGGTGTGGGGGCAGTTGAACATGCCCGTGCGATCGGCGCGCGCGGAGGCATCGGCGAGCTCGGCTTCCGTCGCCTGTTCGACGATGCCGTTGTACTTCTGCAAGGCGCGGATGGCTTTCTTGACCGACACGGGGTTGCCAATCTGGATCGCCGAGGCGAGCGTGGGCTTCGCCGTCACCGCGTGAAAGTCCCAGTTGCTCTTGTACGCCAGGTACAGCGGGTTGGCCGCCGCGGCCTGCGCGACGACGATCCGCGGGCGCTTCGTGATCAGGCCGAGCGCCTCCATCATGTCGAAGCCCGCGCCGAGCGCGCTGACGTTTCCAAGATTGCCGCCGGGAATGATGATGACGTCCGGGCACCGACCAGTCGAACTGCTGCACGATCTCGATGCCGACCGTCTTCTGTCCTTCCAGACGCAGGCTGTTCATCGAGTTCGCGAGGTACACGCCCTCCTCGACCGAGAGCCGCTGCACGATGGCCATGCAGCCGTCGAAGTCGGTGTCGAGCGACAGCACGAGCGCGCCGTTCGCGAGCGGCTGCACGAGCTGGGCGGTCGACACCTTGCCACGCGGCAGGATGACGATCGAAGGAATCTCGGCGGCGGCGGCATACGCGGCGAGCGATGCCGACGTGTCGCCGGTGGAGGCGCACGCGACGGCGCGAACGGGCTTCTTGTCGGCGATCATCTGCCGGACGACCGAGACGAGCACCGTCATGCCGAGATCCTTGAAGGATCCCGTGTGCGACTGCCCGCACATCTTGATCCAGAGCTCGTCCATGCCGAGCTCGCGCCCGAATCGCTCGGCCCACATCAGGTTGGTGCCGCCCTCGTCCATCGACACGATGTTCTCGTCGCGGACGCCGGGGCAGACCCATTCTTTCTTGCCCCACACGGCCGAGCCGTAGGGCCATTCCGTCCGCTTGTAGCGGCCGTCGAACATCTGTTTCCACTCGCTCGGCGCTGCGGCCGCCGAGGGCCTTGAGGTCGTGCACGACCTCGAGCAGATCGCCGCACTTCGGGCAGCGATAGAGCGGCTGCTCCAGGTCGTACTCGGCGTCACATCCGGCAATGCACTTGAAAACGGCTCGGTATTCCATTGGTAGACGCAAATATATATAGCTTAGACGGGCCCGATGACCGTGCGAAAACCCGTCGTCCTCATCACAGGCGCCAACGGCGAGATAGGCCATGCGCTGGTTGCCCATCTTGCCAAGCGCAATCAGGCCGTTGTTTCGCTCGACGTCAACGCGCTCGATCCGCACATCGCGCGGATGGTGCACCGCGAGTTCACCGGATCGATTCTCGATGCCAACCTGCTCGAGCGCATCCTGTCGGAATTCGAGGTCGACCTGATCTTTCATCTCGCCGCGCTGCTGTCGACCCGATCCGAGTTCACGCCGATGGCGGCGCATCACGTGAACGTCGAGGGCACGCTCAACCTGCTCGAGTTTGCCGCGCGCGAAACGGAATCACACGGCCGTCCCGTCGTGTTCGTCTATCCGTCTTCCATCGCCGCGTACGGCCTTCCCGATCTCGAGACGCGGCGCAAGGCCGGGCGGGTCCGCGAAGGACGACTGGAACATGCCCATCACGATGTACGGGTGCAACAAGCTCTACTGCGAGCACCTGGGCCGCTACTATGCGAAGCACTACAAGCAGTTGCTCGAGACGCGCGCGCGCGGCGTCGATTTCCGCTGTCGTCAGATTTCCGGGGTTGATCTCGGCGATGACCGTGCCGTCCGGCGGGACATCCGATTACGCGCCCGAGATGATTCATGCCGCCGCGCGCGGCGAGCCGTACGCGTGCTTCGTGCGGCCCGACACGAGAATCCCGTTCATGGCGATGCCCGATGCCATCGAGGCGCTCTTGAAGCTGTCGACGGCCCAGGCGAGCCGTCTGTCGTGCTCGGCGTACAACGTGCGCGCGTTCAATCCGTCGGCCGACGAGGTCCGCGCGTCAGCGCTCCGCGCCTTTCCGGACGCGACGATCACCTACACGCTGGACGCGAAGCGGCAGAGCATCGTCGATTCGTGGCCCGAGGACGTCGACGACCAGGCGGCCCGCCGCGACTGGGACTTTGCGCCGGCCTACGACTTCGAGCGTGCGTTTCACGAATACCTGATCCCGACGATTCGCTCGAGGTACAACACGTGATTGCCATCACCATTGCCAGGCCGGGGGGACCGGAAGTGCTGCAGCCCATCGAGATGCCGATGCCGGTCCCGGGACCGCACGAGGTGTTGATCCGCGTGGCTGCCGCCGGCGTGAATCGGCCCGACCTGATGCAGCGGGAGGGGAAGTATCCGCCACCGCCCGGCGCGACCGATATTCCCGGGCTCGAAGTGTCGGGCACGATCGTGACCTGTGGCCGGTCCGTCGAGCGCTGGCACGAAGGCGATGCAGTCTGCGCGCTGGTCTCGGGCGGCGGCTATGCCGAGTACCTGCGTGGCGCCCGACGTTCAGTGCCTGCCGATTCCGAAGGGGCTCGACGTCGTGTCCGCCGGCGGCGTGCCCGAGACCTTTTTCACGGTCTGGATGAACGTTTTCGACCGGGGCCACCTTCGCGACGGCGAATCGTTCCTCGTGCACGGAGGCGCCAGCGGAATCGGGACCACGGCGATTCAGATGGCGCGCGCGTTTGGCGCGCGCGTGTTCGCGACGGCAGGCACCGACGAGAAGTGCGATGCGTGCGAGCGGCTGGGCGCCGAGCGTGCGATCAACTACAAGAAAGAGGATTTCGTGGCGGCCGCGCTGGCGCTGACGGGCGGTCGCGGCGTCGACGTGATCCTCGACATGGTCGGCGCGCCCTACTTCGCCCGCAACCTGGATCTGCTTGCCGTCGAGGGCCGGCTGCTTCAGATTGCCGTCATGCACGGCGCTGAAAGCGGAGATCAACCTCGTGCGACTGCTCCGCCAGCGTCTGACGATTACCGGCTCGGTGCTGCGTGCCCGGACGGTGGAAGAGAAGGGCGCGATTGCGCGGGCGGTCGAACGAACCGTCTGGCCGCTCGTCGAAGCCGGCAAGATCCGCCCGATCATCCACGCGACGTTTGCCTTCCGCCAGGCTGCCGAAGCCCATCGCCTGATGGAGTCCGGCAGCCACATCGGAAAGATCCTGCTTACGGCTTAGCGGCGTAGGTCCGGGAGTAGCCGTTCCGGCTGTTGGTCACCGTAAACGAGCCGTCGGTTCGCGCGGTCACCTTGATGTAATGGGCGGGTGAGTGCGCGGCGTTGCCGCCCGCGCCCGCCGGCGGTGTGGGCGCGCCCGTCAGGATCGCCGCGAGCTGATCGCGCTCGTCGATGTTCGCAATCATCACAGCTGGTGCGTTGTGCTCCACGCCCGCGGCGTACGACCAGTGCAGCTGCCAGATGTCTTCCAGCCCGGGCGATGTCTCGAGCGTCTGAAACGTCTGCACCGCGCCGCCTTTTCGCGTGCCGTTGTTCATGATGGCGACGCGCGGCTGCAGGGCATGCACCGCGACGGGCGCTCCAGACTGATCCAGGCCGTGATGGGTCGTCAGGTACAGATCGATGGTGCCGATCTGATTGGTCGGGCACATCAGCTGGAACTCACGGCTCCACGTCAGGTCGCCGAAATCGACCATGCGGAACCGGCCGTAGTTCAGGACGAAGCCCGCCGACTGATGGTTGTCGGGATCGACTTTGCTCTCGTCGCGTTCCTTGTGGTTCGCGCACAGCGGATTCGGCCTGCCGGCGCCGGGCGCCTTGGGCAGCGCGGTCTTGATCGGTTCGCTGGCGCTCATCACCGCGGTCGTATCCGTGCCGGCGAACGCGAGCTTCATGCCCGGCTTGACGACCGTGCGCGGAATCGTCTTGTAGAACTCCGCGTAGGCGGCCTGAAACTTCTGGATGTTCGGCCGCTCGCCTTCGATCGACGGGCCGTGATCGTAGAGCTGCTTGATGGGCACCTGTTTGGCGATGTCGAACAGGCTGCCGTAGTGGTCGCCGTGATAGTGCGTCATCCAGAAGTGATCGATTTGCTTCACACCGGCGAGCTTCAACACCTCGAGAATGCGGTTGAGGTCGCGTTCGCCGGCATTGCCCGCATCGACCAGCAGCGTCTGCCCGGCCGGCGAGACGAACAGGGTGGACTGCCCGCCTTCGGTGTCGATGAAATACATGTCGAGCGTTTTGCCTGCCGGTGCCTGTGCTGACGACGCGATGGGCATCGCGCACGCGGCCAGCACGCACACGACGAACAGAGATTTACGCATGCGGTTCTCCTTGATCAGCCAGCGATTCTAGGCCATAAGCCGTCCGGACGCGACGTGAGAGTTGCAGATAGAGGTACCAGGCGCCGCTGTGCAGGATCACCGCCAGCGCGAGCGGCAGCCGGGTGCCGGGCGGCGCGCCGGACAGGTCGGTCCGCGATGCCATTCGCACGGCCGTCTCGACAGCGACAAGGACGAGCGCCAGCTTCGCCAGCCAGACGGCGCCTGGACGGCGAAGCCACAGCGCGATGCCGGCGGCCACGCCGATGCTCGTCACGGCAATACGCACGACGAGAAACACCAGGGACAGCGTCGATGGGGAGGACAGGCTCGACACGGCGGAGGCCGCGCGCAGCGCGAGGCTCGCGGGATTCCAGATTGTCAGGATGAAAACGAGAACGAAGATCCACACCGGCGGCCGCACGTCGTTCATGGCGCGCCGGGTGTGGATGCGTTACGCGACGGCCGGCTCCGCGTCGTCCTGTGACTTCACCTTCTTCTTCACGAGCCGCAGGCGCGCGCCTTCGATGTACACGTAGTACACCGGCGTGATGTACAGCGTGAGGAACTGCGACACGAGCAGGCCTCCGACCACGGCCAGCCCGAGGGGCCGGCGCGCCTCGGCGCCCGCGCCAAGTCCAAGCGCGATCGGCAGCGTTCCCACCAGCGCGCACATCGTCGTCATCATGATCGGCCGGAAGCGCACCAGGCAGGCTTCGTGAATCGCCTCGAGCGGCGACTTGCCATGATCGCGCTCGGCCACGGCCGCGAAGTCGACCATCATGATGCCGTTCTTCTTCACGAGCCCGACGAGCATGATGATGCCGACGAACGCGTACAAGCTGAGTTCCGTCTTGAAGAGCATCAGCGTCAGCAGGGCGCCGAAGCCCGCCGCGGGCAGGCCCGAGAGAATGACGAGCGGCTGCGTGAAGCTCTCGTACAGGATGCCGAGCACGATGTAGATGACGACGATCGCCATCACCAGCACCAGCCCGAGGCCCTGCAGCGATTCCTGGAACGCCTGCGCGGCGCCCTGGAACCTCGTGCTCACCGTTGCCGGCAGGGTCGTCGCGGCCGCTTCTTCGATGGCGTTCACCGCGTCGCCCAGCGCATAACCAGGTTTCAGGTTGAACGACAGGTTGACCGACGGGAGCTGTCCCGTGTGGCTGACCGACAGCGGTCCGACTCCCATCGTGACCTTCGCCACGGTATCCAGCGGAATGAGCTTTCCGCTCGTCGAGCGCACATACAGCATGGAGAGCGCCGCAGGATCCTGCTGGAACTCCGGTGCGACCTGCAGGATGACCTGGTACTGGTTGCTGGGCGCGTAAATCTGCGAGACCTGCCGCGTGCCGTAGGCATTGAAAAGCGCCGTCTCAACCTGGTTGACGGTCAGCCCGAGCGCGGCGATTCGGTCGCGATTGAGGCTGATTTGAACCTGCGGGTTGTTCAGCCGCAGATCGCTGTTGACGTCCTCGATGCTCGGAATCTGGCGCATCACCTCTTCCAGCATCGGTGCCGCACGGTATAGCTCGGCGGTGTCGGGATCCTGCAAGGTAAATTGGTAGTTCGAGCGGGCTCCACCCATGCCGCCGACGTTGATGGGCGGCTGATTCACCATGAAGACGCGTACGCCCGGCACCTGCGCGAGCTTCGGCCGCAGACCGGCCATGATCTGATCGACAGACCGCGTCCGTTGGTCACGCGGCTTCAAGTCGACGCTGATGCGGCCCTGATTCGACGAGCTGGCACCGCCTCTTCCGCCGCCGCCGTCGCCAACGCTGCTGCTGGAACCCGCGATGTCGGGGTCCTTCGCCAGAATCGCGGCGACCTCCTGCTGATGGCGGACCATCTCTTCGTAGCCGATGCCCTGGATCGCTTCGATGCTCACGTTGAAGCGTCCCTGGTCTTCCGACGGCAGGAAGCCCTTCGGGACGATCATGAAGAGATACGCCGTCGCCACCACCAGGAGCAGCGAGAAGGCCATCGTGACGGCGCGATGTCTGAGCGCGAACTGCAGCGTGATGTCGTAGGCATGCAGCGACCCATCGAACATCCGCTCGGTCAGGTTGTACAGGCGTCCATGCTTCTGGCCGTGCGATGTCTTCAGGAACCGGCTGCACAGCATCGGCGTGAGGCTGATCGACACAAAGCACGACACGAGGATGGCGACGCCGATCGTGACGGCGAATTCCTGCAGCAGGCGGCCGACGATGCCGCCCATGAACAGGACGGGAATGAAGACGGCGACGAGCGACGCGGTCATCGCGATGATCGTGAACTCGACTTCCTTGGCGCCGTCGAACGCCGCGCGCATGGCCGGCTTGCCCATCTCCATGTGCCGGCCGATGTTTTCCAGCATGACGATCGTGTCGTCGACGACGAAGCCGATGCACAGCGTCAACGCCATCAGCGACAGGTTGTCGAGGCTGTAGTTCAGCAGGTACATCACCGCGAAGGTGGCGATGAGCGACACCGGCAGCGTCAGGCTGGGGATGATCGTGGCCGTGAAGCTGCGCAGGAAGATGAAGATGATGGCGATGACGAGCCCGAGCGCGATGAGGAGCGTCAGCTTCACGTCGTGGACCGACTCGCGAATCGACAGCGAGCGATCCATTCTGACGTCGAGCGGCACCGACGGCGGAAGCTGGGCGCGAATCGCGGGCAGCAGCTTCTTGATGTCGTCGACGACCTGCACGACGTTCGATCCAGGCTGCTTCTGAATCATCAGGCTGATGTTGCGCTGCCCCTGATACCAGCTCGCGGTCTTGTCCTGCTCGACGCCGTCGTACACACGCGCAACGTCGCCCAGCCGGACCGGATTGCCGTTCCTGTACGCGATGACCATCGGCGCGTACGACTCGGCATTCAGCAGCTGACCGTCCGCGAGCACCGTGAAGATGCGCTCGCGGCCCGACATCGAGCCGGTGGGCAGGTTCACGTTCGACGACTGCACCGCGGTGACGACCTCGTCGATGCCGATGCCATGGGCGGAGAGCTTGCGGGGGTCGACGTCGATGCGGACGGCATACTTCTGAGGGCCGAAGACATTGACCTGCGCGACCCCGTTCACCATGGAAATGCGCTGCGACGACGTTCGAGTCGGCGTATTCGTTCACCGTCGACAACGGGAGTGTCGCCGACCGCATGACCAGCATCATGACCGGATAGTCGCCGGGGTTCACCTTGAAGTACGTCGGCGGCGACGGCATCTGCGGCGGAAGCTGCCGCGACGCCCGCGCGATCATCGTCTGCACGTCCTGAGCGGCGGCGTCGATGTTGCGGCTCAGGTCGAACTGCAGCGTGATGCTCGTGCTGCCCTGCATGTTGGTCGAGTTCATCGACGTGAGACCCGCGATCGTCGAGAACTGCTTTTCGAGCGGCAGCGCGACAGCCGACGCCATCGTTTCGGGACTGGCGCCGGGTAGCCCTGCGCTGACGGAGATGGTCGGGAAATCGATCGCCGGAAGATCCGCCACCGGCAACTGCCTGGTACGACATGATCGCCGAAGACCACGATGCCGATCGTGATGAGCGTCGTCGTGATCGGACGTTTGATGAACAGCGCTGCGAGGTTCATGAATCCGCCTTCTCGGTGGGGCTGCCCTTGACGGTGATATGGCTGCCGGGTACGAGGCGCAACTGGCCGTCGGTGACGACCGTTTCGCCGGGCTTCAGGCCCTCTTGAAGAATGGTTTCCACACCCGCGGTGCGCTTGACGACGACCTTCCGCATGTCCACGGTTTGATCGCTCTTGACGACGTACACGTACTGCCCTTCCGGGCCCGCCTGCACCGCAACCGAGGGCACGACCAGCGCCTGGCGATCCATGGCCAGGCGGATGGTGACGTTCACGAACTGCCCCGGCCAGAGGCTGCGGCTCGAGTTCGGAAACGTCGCCTTGATCCGGATGGTGCCGGTCGTCTGGTCGACCTGGTTATCGACGAAGGTGATGCGGCCGGCCGCCGGCGGTCCCGGCTCGTTGGGGGCCGCCGCCTGGACTTCGAGCTCGCGCTGACCAATGTAGCGGCGCAAATCCGCCAGGAGCGCCTCGGGAATGCCGAAGGACACGTAAATCGGGCTCACCTGATTGATGACGACGAGCGACGTCTGGTCGTTGGCGCGGACCAGATTGCCCGCATGCACCATCAGCGCGCCGGTACGCCCGGCAATCGGCGCGCGAATCGTCGCGTACTGAAGCTGCACACGCGCGTTTTCGACGGCCGCCTGATTGGCGCCCACCACCGCATCGAGGGCTGCCGCCTGGGTGCGTGCGGTGTCGCGCTGCTCGCGCGTACCGACGCCCTTCTCGACCAGGTCGTCCATTCGTTGTGCAATGACTTTCGCGTTGGCCGCCTGCGCCGTGTCGCGCTGGAGGTTGGCTTCCGCCTGATTCAGCGCCGCCTCGAGGGGACGGGTGTCCAGGACGAACAGGACCTGACCGGCCTCGACGTCGTCACCCTGCTGGAAGTTGACCGACTTCATCTCTCCGGTCACCTGGGCCCGGACGGCCACGGTGGAATAGGCCTCCACGGTTCCCACTGCGGTGGCCTCGAGGGGCATATCCTTCTGCACGACCCTCTCGACGGTGACGGGGACCGACTGCTGTCCCCCGCCGCCCGCGGGTCCGCCCGCGTTGCTGGTGGAACAGGCCGGAAGTGCAACGCTTGCCGTGAAAAGCAGGCCGAGAACGAAGCGATAATGTGGTTCCATGAGATTCCGTGGGAAAAGCAGCATTTTAGCGAGTCTTGGGGTCGATTGAATAGCCTAAATTCTTAGCGCGCCATACTATAGAGGTCGGTACTCCAAATGATTCCGTTGCGAATTGCCTTTGATATGGATGGTACGTTGGCCGACTTGTCCTCGGCCTACTCGGCCATCGAGGACAGGATTTTTGGTGCCGAAGTGGTCGAGCACGAACGGCCCGCCCCCGAAGCCCGCGAAGAAGAGCAGCACGTCGAGGAGCAGGGGGAACAGGAGGCGCCGGAGGAGGAGCCACCTGCCTCCGAGCCTGGAGGCGAGGCGCAAGCGCGCGGCCCGTCGTGCGGCGTCCCGTGGCGGGCGTCGCGACCGCGTCTGGCGTGCCATCGAGGCCACCCCGGATTTCTGGATGACCCTCAAGCCCATCGACCCCGCGGCGATCGTCCGGCTCAACGAGCTGACCGCCGAGCACAGGTGGGAAGTGTTCTTCATTACGCAGCGCCCCGCGACGGCGGGCGGCACCGTGCAATGGCAGACGCACAAGTGGCTCGTCGAGCACGGGTTCAGCATGCCGAACGTGATTCCGCTCTCCGGTGGACGGGGGAGGGCCGCTTCCGCGCTTCAGCTGGACTACCTGATCGACGACACGCCGCAGAATTGCGTGGACGTGCTGGCAGATTCGTCGACACGCGCGGTGCTCCTGGTCGACGCCGACGACCCGATTGCCGAAAGCAGCGCCCGGCGGCTCGGCATCGGCACCGCGCACAACATCGGCGAGGCGCTCGACCTGCTCGTGCAGGCGACCGCCGCGCGCGAGAATCCTTCACTTTTCGAAAAACTCCGCAGACTTGTCGGCTGGAAGTGAAAAAGGGGTCGGATGACCCCTTTTTCAATGTGACTCACTCCACAAAGACCGAAATCATCGCCGGCGTCACGACGTTCCTGACGATGGCGTACATCATCTTCGTCCAGCCGGCCGTGCTCTCGACCGACTTCACCGGCAAGCCGACAGGTCTCGACTTCGGCGCGGTGCTGCTGGCCACGTGCATCGTGTCGGGCGCGGCCAGCATCCTGATGGGGGTATGGGCAAAATATCCCATCGCTCTCGCGCCCGGGATGGGCGAGAACTTCTTCTTCGTCTCCGTCATCATGGCGCTGGGCGCGGCGGGCGTCGCCGAACCGTGGCGTGCCGCGCTCGGCATTGTCTTCGTCTCGGGCGTCATCTTTCTGATCCTGTCGGTGATCGGCGTGCGCGAGGCGGTGCTCGACTCGATCAGCCCGAGCATGAGGCACGCCATTGCCGCGGGCATCGGGCTGTTCATCGCGTTCATCGGACTCCGGAACGGCGGCCTCATCGTCGCGCATCCCGGCACGCTGGTGACGATGAGCACGCAGATCGTGTCGGCCGACGTCGCGGTGTTCGGTGTCGGGCTGCTGACTGCCGCGACGCTTCAGATCCGCGGCACGCGCGGCGCGATGCTCATCGGCATTCTGGCCGCGGCGGCGGTCGCGGCGGCGCTGGGAAAAATCCACTACGCCGGCCTGGTGGGTTTGCCGCACATCAACACGCCGGCGGCGTTCCGCTTCGACTTCGCGGCCGCGTTCAACCCGCGGTGGATGCCGTTTGTGGCGATGTTCCTGTTCATGAACGTCTTCGACACGATCGGCTCGGTCATCGGCGTGAGCCAGCAGGCCGGGTTGATGCGGGACGGCAAGCTGCCGAGGGCCGAACGCGTGCTCGTGGTCGATGCCGCCGGCACGGTGCTCGGCGCCGCGCTCGGGACGAGCACGATCGTGACCTATATCGAAAGCGCCGCGGGTGTCTCCGCGGGCGGCCGGACGGGATTGACGGCGGTCGTTGCGGGCGCGCTGTTTTTCGTCGCGCTGCTGTTCAGTCCGTTGATCGGGATGATCGGCAACTATCTGCCGATTACGGCGCCGGCGCTCATCATCGTTGGCGCGCTCATGATGACCAACGCGAAGCACATCGCGTGGGACGATCTGTCGGAGTCGGTGCCCGCGTTTCTCACGCTGGTGGGAATTCCGCTCGCGTATTCGATTGCCGACGGCCTGGCGCTCGGGTTCATCAGCTATCCCGTCCTCAAAGTCCTGACGGGCAAAGGACGTCAGGTGGGGACGGTCTCGTATATCGTGGCCGCACTGCTCGTTGTCTATTTCGTTTTTGTGCGCACGCGCCTCTAGCACACGAAGATCACGAAGTTAGGAATCAGCCAAGATCACGAACAACGGCACAGCTTCGTCAACTTTCATGGTCACTTCGTGATCTTGTCAGGATCATTCCCTTAGTGATCTTTGTGATTATCTTTGTGATCTAAAATCGAGGGATGGCTATCGGAACACCCGTCGATCCACGTACACGCACGCGCGACCAGATCCCGGAAGAGTTCACATGGAATCTCTCCGACATCTATCCGGGCTGGAGCGACTGGGAAGCCGGGCTCGCCGAATTCGAGAGAAAGCTCGCGGGATATGCCGAGCTTCGCGGCGCGCTCGCCGAGGGGCCTGAGCGTCTGCTCAAGGCGTTCCGCCTCGACGACGACCTCGGCCAGCTCTCCTACAAGCTGTGGTTCTACGCGGGTCTGACCTACGACCAGGACCAGCGCGACAACTCGGCCAACGCGCGCCGTCAGAAAGTCCAGATCCTGTTCGCGAAGGCCGCCGAAGCCAAGTCGTGGTTCACGCCCGAGCTGCTGAGGATCGCGCTGCCGACCGTGCGGGGCTGGATGGACGCGAATGCCGATCTCGCCGTCTATCGCTTCGCTATCGAGCGCACGTATCACCAGCAGGAGCACGTGCTCGACGAGAAGGGCGAGCACCTGTTGTCGCTCTCGAGCCGCTTCGGCGACGCGCCGATGGATATTCACTCGATGCTGGCGAACGCCGACATCAAGCATCCCGTGATTACGCTTGCCGATGGCCGGCAGGTGACGCTCACCTACGCGCAATACAACGCGTTGCTGCAGACCAACCGGAACCAGCCCGATCGCGCCGCGGCGTTTCACGCGTTTCACGAGACCTTTGCCGCGAACCAGAACACGTATGCGGCGGTTTACAACGGCATCCTGCAGCGCGACTGGTTCATCGCGCAGGCGCGTCAGTTCAAGAGCACGCTCGAAGCGGCCCTCCACAGCAACGACATTCCGCCCGCGGTGGTGGAGAATCTCGTGGCAACCGCGAAGGCGGGGGCCGAGCCCCTGCGCCGGTATCACCGCCTGCGAAAGCGCGTGCTCGGGCTCGAGACCTATCACGCCTACGACCAGCTCGTGCCGCTCATCGATTTCGATCGCAAGTACCAGTACGCCGAAGTGATCGACGAGATCGTGGAATCGATGAAGCCGCTTGGCGCGGACTATCAGCACAACGTCAGGAAGGCGTTCGAGGGGCGGTGGATCGACGTCTACGAAAACCCCGGCAAGCGCAGCGGCGCGTACTCGGCGCCGGTGTACGGCGTGCACCCGTACATGCTGCTGAACTACAACGACACGCTCGATTCGGTGTTCACGCTGGCCCACGAGATGGGCCACTCGATGCACACGATGCTGTCGGAGGCCCATCAGCCGTTTGTGTACTCCGACTACACGATCTTCGTCGCCGAGGTGCCATCGACGCTCAGCGAGATGCTGTTCTTCGATCACAAGCTGTCGCGCACGACCGACCAGCGCGAGCGGGTCGTGCTGCTGCAGCACGCCATCGACGATGTGGTCGGCACGTTCTTCCGGCAGTGCCTCTTTGCCGACTACGAGCTGCAGGCGCATCGCACGGCCGAGCGCGGCGAGCCGATCACGGCCGAGACGCTGAGCCGCATCTACTTCGATCTCTTCAAGGAGTACCACGGCGACGCGATGACCTACGACGATTCCGCGCAGATTACCTGGGCGCGCGTGCCGCACTTCTTCGGGAGCCCGTACTACGTCTATCAATACGCCACGTGCTACGCCTCGTCGGCGCAGCTGATTCAGAAGATCACGTCGGGCAGCATCGACGAACGGCGCGAGGGCGTCGAGCGTTTCCTCGAGCTGCTCCGCGCGGGGGCCAGCGACTACCCGATGCGACTTGCTGAAGCGCGCGGGCGTTGACTTGAGCACGCCCGCTCCCGCCGAGGCGGTCGTGCGGCAGCTCGACACGCGCGTCACGCAGCTCGAGCAGGAAATCGAACGGCTGTGAACGTCCTTCATCCGCTCGTGCACGACTGGTTCGTCGAGCGCTTCGGCGCGGCGACCGAGCCGCAGAAGCGCGCCTGGCCGGCGATCCGATCGGGCGAGCACGTGCTGATTTCGGCGCCGACCGGATCGGGCAAGACGCTGGCCGCCTTCCTGATCTGTCTCGACGATCTCGTCCAGAGCGGCCTCGAGGGCGCGCTGCCCGACACGACGCAGGTGCTGTACGTCTCGCCGCTGAAGGCGCTGAGCAACGACATCCAGAAGAACCTCGATGTGCCGCTCTCGGGACTCGCGGCGCTGGCCGCCGAGCGGGGGCTGCTGCTGCCGCCGATCCGCACGGCGGTGCGCACCGGCGACACGCCTGCCTCCGAGCGGCAGCAGATGGTGAAGCAGCCGCCGCACATCCTGGTGACGACGCCGGAGTCGCTGTTCATCCTGCTGACCGCCGAGCGGAGCCGCCAGACGCTGCGGAACGTCCGCACGGTCATCGTCGACGAGATTCACGCGATGGCCGACGACAAGCGCGGCGCGCATCTGGCGCTGTCGCTGGCGCGGCTCGACGATCTCGTCCGGAAAGCGGGCGGTCGGCGTCCGCAGCGCATCGGCCTGTCGGCGACCGTCAGGCCGATCGAGACGGTCGCCCGCTTCCTGGCGCCCGACTCGACGCGCCGCGTCCAGATCATCAACCACGGGCATCGCCGCGCGATGGATCTGGCGGTCGAAGTCCCCGAGCGACGAGCTGGGGCCGGTCGCGTCGAACGAGATGTGGCAGGAGATCTACGACCGCATCGCCGGCGCTGATTCAGGAACACCGGACCACGCTGGTCTTCGTCAACACGCGGCGCCTGGCCGAGCGGGTCGCGCACCATCTGGGCGAGCGGCTCGGCGAAGATGCGGTGCTCGCGCATCACGGCAGCCTGTCGCGCAAGCTGCGGCTGACGGCGGAAGAGCGGCTGAAGAGCGGGAAGCTGAAGGCGGTCGTCGCCACGGCGTCGCTCGAGCTGGGCATCGACATCGGCACCGTCGATCTGGTCTGCCAGATCGGCTCGCCGCGGTCGATCGCCGTCGCGCTGCAGCGCATCGGCCGATCGGGCCATCAGGTCGAGCACACCACAAGCCGAAGGGCGGCATCTTCGCGACCACGCGCGACGAGCTGATCGAATGCGCGGCGCTGGTGCGCTCGATTCGCGCAGGGCGAGCTCGATCGGCTGCTGAGTTCCCGCGACGCCGCTCGACGTTCTCGCGCAGCAGATCGTGGCGATGGCGGCGGCGGAGGACTGGGGCGAAGACGATCTCTTCGAGCTCGTGCGCCGCGCGTATCTGTACCGCGACCTGACGCGGCAGGACTTCGACGCGGTCATCGAGATGCTGTCGGAAGGCATCAGCACCAAGCGCGGGCGCAGCGGCGCGTTCCTCCATCGCGACCGGGTGAACGGCATCGTGCGCGGCCGGCGCGGCGCGCGGCTGGCGGCGATCACCTCGGGCGGCGCGATTCCCGACAACGCGCAGTACCTGGTGCTCGCCGAGCCCGACGAGACCGTCGTCGGCACGCTCGACGAAGACTTCGCGGTCGAGAGCCTGGCCGGCGACGTGTTCCTGCTGGGCACGACGTCGTGGCGGATCCGCCGCGTCGAGGCCGGACGCGTGCGCGTGGAAGACGCGCACGGCGCCGCGCCCACCATTCCGTTCTGGCGCGGCGAAGCGCCGGGCCGCACGGCGGAGCTGTCGAGCGCGGTGTCGCGACGCTGCGCGAGGAGATCGTGGCGACGACACGTCGGATCGAGCCATCGGCGCCGACGACTGTCGCTGCATCAACGAGTGCGGCCTCGATCGAGCGCGGCGCGGAGCAGGCGGTCGCGTACGTGCGCGCCGGCGCGGCTGCGCTCGGCGCGCTGCCGACCGACGCGACACGGTCGTCGCCGAGCGATTCTTCGACGAAGGCGGCGGCATGCAGCTCGTCCTGCACGCGCCGTTCGGCGCGCGCATCAACCGGGCGTGGGGCCTGGCGCTGCGCAAGCGCTTCTGCCGCTCGTTCAACTTCGAGCTGCAGGCCGCGGCCACCGACAACGGCATCGTCATCTCGCTCAGCGACCAGCACAGCTTTCCGCTCGAGCTCGTGTTCGAGTTCCTGAGCAAGGAAACGGTCGAGGACGTGCTGACGCAGGCGATGCTGGACGCGCCGATGTTCGAGGCGCGCTGGCGCTGGGATACGTCGCGGGCGCTCGCGGTGCTGCGGTTTGCCGGCGGCCGCAAGGTGCCGCCGCCGATTCAGCGCATGCGCTCCGACGATCTGCTCGCCGCGGTGTTTCCCGATCAGGCGGCCTGCCAGGAGAACATCGTCGGCGACATCCGGATTCCCGATCATCCGCTGGTGAACGAGACCATCAAGGACTGCCTGCACGAGGCGATGGATCTCGACGGCCTGAAGCGGCTCGTCGAGCGGATCGGCAGCGGCGCGCATCAAGACCGTCGCGATCGACACGCCCGAGCCGTCGCCGTTCTCGCACGAGATTCTCAACGCCAATCCGTACGCCTATCTGGACGATGCGCCGCTGGAGGAGCGGCGAGCGCGCGCCGTGCAGATGCGGCGCACGATTGGGCCGGACGCCGACGGCGTCGCGGCGCTCGATCCGGCGGCGATCGCCGAAGTGGCGGCCGAATCGTGGCCCGCCGTGCGCGATGCGGACGAGCTGCACGATGCGCTGCTGACGCTGATCGTCGTGCCGCCGGTGGCGGAATGGGAGGAGTTTTTCGGCACGCTGCGCGAGTCGCGGCGCGCCACGGTGCTGAGCGCGGGCGGCGCGAACTTCTGGGTCGCGGCCGAGCGGCTGAAGTCGGCGCGGCTGCTGTATCCGGACGCGACGCTGCGAGCCGGCGATCGACGACTTCGATCGCACGCCGACATCCGATCGGGAGTCGGCGGCGACCGAAACGCTGCGCGGCTGGCTCGAGTCGACGGGCCGCAGACGCAGAGCGGACTGTCCCGGCGATTTGCGCTGCCGACCGAAGTGATGGAGGCGGCGCTCCTGCAGGCTCGAAGCCGAGGGGCAGATTCTGCGCGGCCGGTTCACGTCGGCGGCTTCGGCGACAGACAGCGAGATCGAGTGGTGCAACCGGCGCGTGCTCGCGCGCATTCATCGTCTGACGCTCGGGCGGCTGCGCCGCGAGATCGAGCCGGTGACAGCGCGCGACTTCATGCGGTTTCTGTATCACTGGCAGCACCTGAAGCCGGGCGCGCAGCTTCACGGCCCGGACGGCGCGCTGCACATCATCAAGCAGCTGCAGGGATACGAGATTTCCGCCGCGGCGTGGGAAGGCGACGTGCTGCGGCGACGGGTCGGCAGGTACGCGCCGGAGCTGCTCGATCAGCTGTGCATGTCGGGCGAAGTCGTGTGGGGGCGGCTGTCGCCGCATCCGGCGTTCGACGACCAGGAGCGCGGCAAGTCGCGTCGGCGGTCCGGCCGACGCGGTCGGCGCCGATTGCGCTGTTCCTCCGCGAGGATGCGGCATGGCTGCTCGACGCTGCCGCCCGCCGGGGGTCAGACCCCGGGACAGGGCGGGGCTCAGACCCGCGTTGTCGAGCGCCGCCGGGCAGGTGCTTGAATCGCTGAACCGACGGGGCGCGTCGTTTCTGGCCGACATCGTGAAAGACACGCGCCAGTTGACCAGCGAAGTCGAGGACGCGTTGTGGGAACTTGCTGCAGCGGGGCTGGTTACGGCCGATGGCTTTGAGAACCTGCGAGCGCTTGATCGATCCGAAACGGCGGCTGGCGACCGCGAAGCATCACACCCGGCGAGCGCGCTTCGTGCCCGGCCGCTGGGCGCTGTTACGCCCGTACCGGGGTCTGACCCCGGTACAGGCGGGGTCAGACCCCAGGCGGGGAAGCGGGCAGCGCCGGGCGGGCAAAACGAGCTGACGGTGGCGACGCTGGAGGCGATTGCGCGGCAGCTCCTGCTGCGATGGGGTGTGGTGTTCCGCGACCTGCTGGCGCGCGAAACGATGACGCCGGCATGGCGGGATCTCCTCATGACGTTCCGCCGCATGGAAGCGCAGGGAGAAATTCGCGGCGGCCGCTTCGTGTCGGGCTTTGTCGGCGAGCAGTTCGCGCGGCCCGAGGCCGTGGAGCTGTTGCGCGAGATTCGTCGCGATCAGAACGTGGGCGCCGCCCCGCACGTTTCGGCAGCCGATCCGTTGAATCTGGGCGGCATCATCACGCCCGGATCGCGGGTCAGCCCGCTTTCGGGCCTCGTTGTTCCGCTTGTGGGAAGATATGGGATCAGATCCGCTTCCGGCGAATTTCAGCGATGCAACCCATCAGGCTTCATAAAACCGTTGGTGTAAAGGTCGGCCCGGTCCAGGTGGGCGGCGGTGCGCCTGTCGCGGTCCAGTCGATGACCAACACCGACACGCCGGATGTCGCGAGCACGGCGCAGCAGTGCATCGAGCTGGCGCAGGCCGGGTCCGAGCTCGTCCGCATCACGGTCAATCTGCCCGAAGCCGCGGCCGCCGTGCCGGCCATCAAGCGGCGCATGCTCGACGCGGGCGTCACCGCGCCGCTGATCGGCGACTTCCACTACAACGGCCACATCCTGCTGACGAAGTACCCGGATTGCGCGAAAGCGCTCGACAAGTACCGGATCAATCCCGGCAATGTCGGCACCGGCAAGCGGCGCGACGAGCAGTTCACGACGATCTGCCAGGTGGCGGCCGACAACGGCAAGCCCGTGCGCATCGGCGTCAATGGCGGCTCGCTCAACCAGGAGCTGGTCATGGCCAGGATGCAGGAGAACACCGATCGCAGCCTGGGCAAGACCTCGGACGAGATCATCAACGAGTGCATGATTCTGTCGGCGCTCGATTCCACCGCGCTCGCGCTCGAGTCGGGGCTTCGCAAGGACCAGATCATCATCTCGTGCAAAGTGTCGCGGCCGCTGCATCTGATTGCCGT
The DNA here is from genome assembly GCA_963850725.1 of Vicinamibacterales bacterium. GTDB lineage: Bacteria > Acidobacteriota > Vicinamibacteria > Vicinamibacterales > JAMQPK01 > JAMQPK01. Next base: position 73,859 of record CAWKMQ010000004.1, on the reverse strand, counting down.
CTATCGCGAGCTTGCGAAGAGGACCGATCAGCCGCTGCATCTCGGCCTCACCGAAGCCGGCATGGGCATCAAGGGCCTCGTCTGGTCGGCGTCGGCGATCGGCGCGCTGCTGAACGAAGGCATCGGCGACACCATCCGCGTGTCGCTGACGCCGCGCCCGGGCGGCGATCGCCGGGAAGAGGTCTACGCCGTCGTGCGAAATCCTGCAGGCGCTCGGCCTGCGGTCTTTTGCGCCGAGCGTGACGGCCTGTCCCGGATGCGGACGCACCACGAGCACGACGTTTCAGGAACTGGCCGAGCGGACGCAGGACTACATCCGGGAGATGATGCCGGTCTGGAAGACGCGCTACGAGGGCGTGGAAGAGATGACGCTGGCGGTGATGGGCTGTGTCGTCAACGGTCCCGGCGAATCGAAGGCCGCCAACATCGGCATCAGCCTGCCGGGCACCGGTGAAGAACCCAGCTGCCCGATCTACATCGACGGGGCAGCACGTGAAGACGCTGCGCGGTACCTACGACGAGCTGGCCGCCGAGTTCAAGCAGATCGTCGACGACGTACGTCGAGCGGAAATACCGCGAAGACGATCGCCCTTAGTGCACTGTCGTGTACGGTTCCGTCAGCGTGAAGATCGGAATATCGACGTCGAACCGCTCCTGCGCGTCGGTGATCATCTGGTAGGTCCCACGCATGGAACCGAACGGCGTGGTCAGATCGCAGCCCGACGTGTATTCGAAGCTCTCGCCCGGTTCGAGCAGCGGCTGCTTGCCGACGACGCCCGGGCCGCGCACTTCCCGCATGACGCCCATTGCCGTCGGTGATGATCCAGTGGCGGCTGAGGAGCTTCACCGTCTCACGTCCTTCGTTGGTGATGCGGATCGTGTAGAGGAAGAACCACTGGTTCTGTGCCGGATTCGATCGCCCCGGCGCGAACTCCGAGTCGACGCGCACGCGAATATTTCTCGTCACGGCTTCAGGCATCTTCGCTCTCAATGATATGTCAGACGACCCGACCGCACGATTGAAAGACCTGGCCGCGTCCATCGGCGTGCCCCAGGCCAGGCGGCACATCTTTCTGTGCGCCGATCAGACGACGCCGAAATGCAGCGATCGCGAGCGCTCGATCGAAGCCTGGGAGTACCTGAAGAAACGGCTCAAGCAGCTGGGCCTCTCGGAGGCCGGCGGCATCCTGCGCACGAAGGCGAACTGCCTTCGCATCTGCGAGGGAGGTCCCATTGCCGTCGTCTATCCCGAAGGCACGTGGTATCGGGGCTGCGACCCGCCGGTGCTCGAGCGCATCATCCAGGAGCATCTCATCGGCGGGAAACGTGTTGACGAGTATGCGATTACAGAGGTGCGGTTATCGGGAGACGATCGCGACGGGTCCGGCTGACCGACTCCGCCAAGGCTACGGTGAATCTCGCCGGAGCGCCTTCGGCGTGAAGGCGATGCCGCAACTGCCACGATCCCCACGAACCCGACGAACCTACGACTCACGAACCTCGACCCAACCTACCGATTCGTCAAAGTTTGTCCAAGTCTTCCTTCCCGATCACCGGCGCCCAGCCGATCAGCTCGTACTGCGCGACGCCGCTCTGAAAGAACGGGTCGCCGTCGCGGACGGTGTCGAGCGCCTTCGGGTCGTCGTCCGGCACCCGGAGCAGCACGAGCCCGCCGAACCGCGGATTCATCGGGCCCGACGCAATCAGCAGCCCTTTTCCTTCAGCCCGCGCAGGTACGCGCGATGCGCATCCTGATGCACGAGCACTTCTTCGAGCGGACGGCGGTAACGAATGATGCCGACGGCGTACATCACTGTCCTCCCGACAAACGCATTGAGCCCGACGACGGTGCCGATGCCGGCGACGGCCAGCGCGAGTTGACGGAACGTGCGCGGCATCGATGCGCCCGCGATGCAGATCGGGAATCAGATCGGCCATCGCCACGTACAGAAATCCCGCCGCGGCGACCGACAGCACGTACTGATTCACCTGCGGCACCCATTCGAGCGCGAACACCGCCACGATCGCGCCCGAGCACCGCCGAAGCGCCCGACGCCAGATTCAGGAGCAGCGCCTTCCGCCGCGAGTAGCCGGCGTGGAGCAGAATCGCCATGTCGCCGAGCTCCTGCGGAATTTCATGCGTCGCGACGGCGAGCGCGGTGCTGATGCCGAGCGGCATCGAGGTGCGGACGGCCGTGCCGATGACGACCCCGTCGAGAAAATTGTGGAACGCGTCGCCGATAATCACCATCGGCGCCGCCATGCCGTGCGCTTCGCAGTCGTGGGTGTGACAGTGCCGCCACAGCACGAGCTTTTCGAGCAGGAAGAACAGCATGATGCCGGCCAGCAGCGATCCGAGCACGGTCTTGTGCGGCAAGTGGTCGAGCGCCTCAGGCAGCAGCACGAGCAGCGCGACGCCGAGCAGCGTGCCGACCGCGTAGCTCACGAGCCACGGCACGAGCTTTGACGCGGAGACGATCGTTGAAAAGGAGAAGCGCTGAGGCAACCAGGACGCCGCCCAGGCTGCCTGCGACAGTCAGCCCGACGGCCCACGCGAGCGAACGCACGGGGTGGATGATAGCACCGGAGCTACATTGGAAGATCTGGAGGATTGGTAGATTGACGGATTGTCGGCAGACTGACGATTGGCGATTGAGTGAATCGGAAATTACTGCGGAATCCCGCAATCCTCAGTCTTCAATCCGACAACAATCCGTCAATCTTCCAATCCACCAATCTACCAATTCAGAGATCAGCTAAGGAGTTGCGATGTAACCGCGACGCGCGCGAACGCGCAGCGCCTTGTCGCGCGTTTCCACGCGAATCGCGTGCCAGCGTCCGTCTTTATCGGTCGTCGAGGAGTACCCCAGATAGTACTGACGGCTCAACTCGTCGGCGATGTTCGCGGTCGCCGGATCGAGATCCCTCCCAGTGCGCACGATCTCCGTACGGCCGCCGCTGTCGTCGGTAATCTCGCGCAGCGCGTCGACGTTGACGCGATCGTCCGCGGCGCCCATTCTGCGGCGTGTCGTCTGGCCTTGCGGGAACGGCCACTGGAACTGCGGCAACTGCGGCAGCATGACACCGCCGGGCCCCCTCGGCCGGCGCCCGCCCGGGAATGGGGTCGGGCGCTGGCGGCAGAGGCTGGACGGGTCGTCGGCGGCATACCGAAGATCGTGCCTTCGGCCTGGCCGTCGATGCCGATCGCATACACCATGACTTCGGACTCCCGAATCAGCTGCTTGACCTCGCGCAACGAGCTCTGACTGTCGGTGTCGTTGCCGTCGGAGATGAGCACGAGCGCGCGCTTGCGGTTCTGCCCGGTCTGCGCCAGCGGCATCGCTTCGGCAATCGCGTCGAGCATCGCCGTGCCGCCGCCGGCGTTGATGCGCCGGATGGCGCGGCTCAGTCGCGTGCGATCGGTCGTCCAGTCCTGCACGAGCTCGGGAAAGTTGCTGAACTTGTAGAGAAAGATCTCGTCTTCGGGCGCAAGCAGCTTGGTCAGGAAGCGGTCGATCGCCATCAGCGCGTTCGTCAGCTTCTCGCCAACCATGCTGCCGCTCGTGTCGAGCACGAGGCCGAGGCTCACCGGCACCCGCTCGTTGCTGAAGTGCGTGATTTCCTGCAGCTGATTTTCTTCGTAGACGATGAAATCCTCCTGACGGAGCGCGGGCACGAAGTGTCCGTTGCGGTCGGTGACCGTGGCGGTCACGTTGACAAGATCGACGCCGCTCCGGAAGCGGAACTCGTCCTGCTTCTGCCCCGCGACATTCGATCCGCTCGCGATGACCATCGCCGCGGCAGCCGCCGCGGGACCGATCCAGAAGCGCAGCATGCGTTTCATGATGAATCCTGTTCTATACGATGCGCTTAATGCAGCGCGCTCGCAAGTTTCGTGTCAACCCGGCGATCGACGTGCGGCACGACGTCGGTGCCGGCGCGGAAGCTCACGCGATACCGGGCAATGGCGCCAGGGTCGGGAATCGTCACCTTGAATGGCGCTTCTTCACCGGGACCGATCGCCCGGTAGTCCAGCGGCACGTCCTTCGTGGAGACGAGCGCACCGTCGCGATCGAGCAGCGAGACGACGGCCGTCAGCCCCTCGAGCTTCGCGCCGCTCGACGGATTGCGCACCGTGCCGGTAATCGTCAGCGTGTGCACCTCGCGCGCGTGTCCGAGCGCGACCAGTTCGATCGGCTCGCTGGGGCCGACTTTGACGGCGGTCGCCGCGGGATCGCTCGAAGCCGACGCGTTCAGGAAGAGGAGCGCGCCGCCGAGCATGAGGAGCATGACCGCCGCAACGGCGAACACCGGCCATCGGCTCCCCGGCGTCTCTTCGCGCTGAACCGTTCCGAACAACGCCGTCTCAGAACTAGTGATTAGGGATCGGGGATTAGGGATTGGGGATTCGGGATTAGGGATTGCATGAGCGACGGGTATCACACGGTCAGCATGCTGACACGTGTCGCAGCGCTAATCCCAAATCCCAAGTCACTAATCCCTTGAGTTGCGGGTTCCGCTACCCATTGCCATTCACCGGCCACCTGCTTCCAGCCGCCGTCGGTTCCGCCGTGCGCCTCCGCGGCGGTGGCCAGCGCGGCCACGCGTGCCTCGGATCGTTCGCGCTCGTGCCTGGTCAGGCGATGCGCCGACGCGAGTGCGACGATGGCCGTCGCGACCGAGATGATTGTGATGACGACGAGCAGCGTTTCCATGGCCATTACCTCAGCTTGAATTCAACGGCGACTTCGACGATCACATCGACGGCCTGTCCCTGCCGGGTCGCCGGCGCAAACCGCCATTGCCGCACCGCGGCAATCGCGCGTTCGTTCAATCCGCTCGGGAGTCCGTGCAGGAGCTTGACGTCGCCGACCGATCCGTCGCGGCGCACCACGATTTCCAGCTCGACCTCGCCCTCGAGATTCCGGACGCGCGCCTCTTCCGTGTAGGCCGCTTTCACCTCTCGCAGCAGGCGCGGCGGCAGGACGCCGCTGCCGGGGCGATAGGGTCCGCCGCCGATACCGCCTCCCGATCCGTCGCCGATGCCCGAGCCATCGCCCTTTCCGAGACCGGTACCCGTTCCGGTGCCGGCTCCGCCGCCGGCTCCTGGCCCGCGGCTCTCGCTTTCCTTGGGTGCGGGCTCGAGGATGACGCCGGGACGATCGACTTCGTTGGCGGCCACTGTCGCGACCGGCGCGACAACCGGAGGAAGCGGTTCGGGCTTGACCTCGGGCGGTGGTGGAGGCGGCTCTGGTTTCGGCGCCGCTTCAATCGGTTTTGGCGCTTTGCGAATCGGAACCGGACTGTCGAGCGATGACTTGCCCTTTCGCTGTGCGCGCGGCGGCGGAGCTTTCTGCCGCAACCCGCCGCCGCCGCCGCCACCGCCGGGACCGGGCGAAGCGACGAAGACGAGGCGCGTTTGCACAGGCTCGAGGCGCAGGCGTTCGCTTTCGGCCGCCTGCGGTAACCCAATCATGCTGATGAGAACGAGCGTCGCGGCAATGCCGGCATGAAAGGCGCTCGCCGCAGCCACCGGCAGCTTTGCCGACGTGTGCGCGAACTCCGGCTTGTCGAACAGCATCGCGGCGCTTCGGCCCGCATCGCCACGGAGCGAGCGGACAGCCGCCACGGCATCTTCGGGCGCAAAGAACGCGACGGTGCCGGGAACTGGACGCAACTGGTCCGAGACGACGAGCGCCTCGACACGCGCGGCAGACACGCCTGCCGCTCGAGCGACCTCGCCGATGGAGTACACGTCGACCGCTGGTGTCTTGGTTATGAAAGCCATCTCGGGATATGCCCGCCCATACAGTCGCAAATCCCTTGCCGTACAAATGGCGCGAATTGCTTGGAAAATTGCGGGTTACTCGACGACTGTCCCCGCTAACGGACGCCTTCGAAGAAGGACAGCCCGTCACGTTCGGCCAGCAGCCGTGCGGCTCGGAAGCCCTCGGCCTGCAGAGCGCCGACGGCGCCCCCGCCCGACTGATATTGAGGATCGACGGGTGAGGCGGCAGGTGGTCTCAGCAAGGCGCCCAGACCACCTCGCGGGGCCCGCTCGATCATGACCACCCGGCCGCGGGGCGCGAGCGTTCGGTGGATCTGCTGAAGCACGCCGACGCGTCCTTCCGGGCGCATCCCGGATAGCAGACCTTCCTGGTTGTCCACCACGATCAGGTTGAACGCCCCGTCGTCGAACGGAAACCGGTTCAGGCCCCCCGTCTCGAGCTCCAGGAGGAATCCGAACTTTTCTGCGGCGCGCACCGCCCTGGCGGCCTCGGCCTCGTTGGGCACGATGGCGAATACCTGCCCGCTCAGACCCACCTTGGCGCCAATGGCCCCCAGGAGGGTCGAGTCGGTGCACCCTACGAACAGCAGACGATCGCCGAGATTCACGCCGGTCATCGCAATTGCTAAGGAATGCTTCTGTCCCGGCCGACGAAAGAGAGACATGGTGGGAAGCCTACCAATAATTAGCGTTTAGTCCCAGATGGGGGCGGAGGGCCGGTGGTATAGTTTTCGATGTGAAAAACCTTGAAATCGCTCCAGCAAAAGGCAAGTTGGGCATCCTGCTCGTCGGCCTTGGGGCTGTCAGCACGACCACCATTGCCGGAGTATTGGCCGTCCGGAAAGGCCTGGCCAATCCAATCGGCTCGCTGACCCAGATGGGGACCCTCCGCCTGGGCAAGCGCACTGAAGGTCGTTCGCCCCACATCAAAGACACCGTTCCACTCGTCGACCTCGACAACATCGTGTTTGGCGGCTGGGACATTTTCGAAGAGAACTCCTATCAGGCGGCCCGCACCGCCGGGGTGCTCGAAACATCCCTGCTCGACCAGATCAAGCCCGAGCTCGAGGCCATCAAGCCGATGACGGCCGTGTTCGACCAGCGGTACGTCAAGAGGCTCAATGGCCCCAACGTCAAGAAGGGCAAGAACAAGAAGGACCTCGCCGAACAGGTTCGAGCCGACATCCGCAAGTTCAAGGCCGACAACGGCTGCGATCGTGTGGTGATGGTCTGGTGCGGCAGCACCGAAGTGTTCATGAAGGAAGGGGCCGCCCACCAGTCGATCGAGGCCTTCGAGAAGGCGCTCGAAGCCAACGATCCGGCGATTCCCTCCAGCATGGTCTACACCTACGCCGCGTTGATGGAAGAGGTGCCGTTCGCGAATGGCGCGCCGAACCTTTCCGTTGACGTGCCCGCGATGATGGCCCTGGCGCAGCAGCAGAAGATGCCGATCTGCGGCAAGGACTTCAAGACGGGCCAGACCTGGATCAAGACGGTCATCGCCCCGGGCATCAAAGCCCGGCTGCTGGGCGTGGAGGGCTGGTATTCGACCAACATCCTCGGCAACCGCGACGGAGAGGTGCTGGACGATCCCGAGTCGTTCAAAACAAAAGAAGAGAGCAAGAAGTCGGTGCTCGACTACATCCTCCAGCCGCACCTCTATCCGGGGCTCTACGAGGATCTCCACCACGTCGTCCGGATCAACTACTACCCGCCGCGTGGCGACAACAAAGAGGGATGGGACAACATCGATCTCGTGGGCTGGCTCGGCTACAAGATGCAGCTCAAGATCAACTTCCTCTGCCGCGACAGCATCCTGGCCGCGCCCATCGTGCTGGACCTCGCGCTTTTCATGGATCTGGCGCGTCGCGCCGGCATGTCGGGGATTCAGGAGTGGCTCTCGTTCTACTTCAAGAGCCCGATGCACGCCCCGGGGCTGTATCCCGAGCACGACCTGTTCATTCAGATGATGAAGCTGAAGAACACGCTGCGCTTCATGATTGGTGAAGAGCTGATCACGCACCTCGGGCTCGAGTATTACGATTAGTTGTATTCGTTGAATTCAGGGGTTCGTGCAATTGCGTGCAATTGCGCGAACCCCTTTCTCAAATCTGCAATCCCCGGTCTTCCTCCCTCGTGCCGGCGCCCGCGCCCGGGTCGCCAGTATTCCTCGAATAAGCATAGAAATTCGTAACGTTTAACAGGACTGCGACCGAAACGACGGCCGTAGGAGCCCACGTCTTGATTTGGAACATGCGATGGGGAGCGGTGTCGGCGGTGCTGATGATGACCGCCCAGAGTGCGGCTCAGGTGCCGACCGACCTTCAGCCCCTCATCGTGACTCAGCTCGACGAACATCCGCAGGGCAGCGATCTCGACAACGCGCGTCCGCTCACGATCACGTTGTCGCGCGCGACGCCGGTCACCGATCTGCTGCTCATGCTGGTTCGCGACACGCGGCTGAGTGTCGTTCCCGATCCCGACGTCGAAGGCACATTCCGCGGCGAGCTCAAGGACGTGACGCTGCGCCAGGCCTTCGACATGATCCTGCACCCGCACGGCCTCGACTATTCGGTCCAGGGCAACCTGATCCGCGTTTTCAAGCGCCGGCTCGAAACGCGCCGATTCGATTTGAGCGCGCACGTCATACGCGGCGCCGGCGCCGCGGACGTCTTCGCCGATCTCTCATCCGGCGTCGAGACGCTCTTGTCGCCCGAAGGCCGCTTCAGCATCGACCGGAAAGCGTCGCTGCTCCAGGCCACCGACTATCCGGATCGTCTCGATCAGATTCAGCAGCACCTCGACGCCGTGCGCAACCGGGCGACGCGTCAGGTGCGGATCCAGGCGAGGGTCATCGAAGTCGCGTTGCACCAGGAGTTCGCCGCGGGCATCGACTGGAAGCTCCTGATCGCGCGCGCGGGCGATGCCGTGCTTGCGATTGAGCCCGACGGCCCGCCCGTCGTCGGCGCGTTGACTTGTCGGCTTGAACGTGAAGGATTTCGACAGGTTCCTGCGCGCGCTCTCCGGTCAGGGCAAGGTGAACGTGCTGGCCAGCCCGACCGTCAGCGCGCTGAACAACGAACCAGCCATCATGCGCGTGCTGACCCACGACGTGTTCTTCAAGACGACGACGCGGACCGACGTCGTGACCGGACGGGTCGTGCAGCGAACGACAGAGCCCGAGCCGTTTACCGAAGGCATCGTCCTGAGCGTGACGCCCCGGATCGCAGACGACGGCGTCATCACCCTGAGCATCGCGCCGAGCCTGACGGAACGGACCGGGCAGGCCCGATCGCGCTCGGGCGACACGGCGCCCATTCTGAGCGTGCGCGAGGCCGACACGCTCGTGCGCCTCCGCGAAAACGAAACGACCGTGATCGCGGGGCTGCTCGACGAGCGCGTACGGCGTGATGTGCACAAGGTGCCGGTGCTGGGCGATCTGCCGGGCATTGGCGCGATGTTTCGCGACGAGACGACGATTCGCCACAAGAGCGATCTTGTGATTCTTCTGACTCCGGCACTGGAACGGGTCTCAATCCGGTAGCGCGGTTCCCCCGCGCCGAGAGGGACATATGTACGAGGAATATTACGGGTTCACCGAAAAGCCGTTCAGCCTGACGCCCGACCCGAAGTACCTCTTCAAGAGCGAGTCGCACGCCAACGCGTTCGAGCTGCTCCAGTATGCCGTGCGCCGCCGCGAAGGCTTCGTGGTGGTGACCGGCGATATCGGCACCGGCAAAACGACGCTGTGCCGGGCTCTGCTCGAGCAGATCGACCGCAACACGTTCACCGCGCTCGTGCTGAATCCGTTCCTCTCGGAGGAGGACCTGCTGAAGCTGATTCTGCAGGACTTCGGCGTCATCTCGCGCGAAGACGTCAAGCGCGGCCGCCTGACGCACGTCAGCAAGCAGGAGCTCATCGAGACCATCTACGACTTCCTCCTCAGCCTGTTGCCGCTGCGCGCGAGCGCGGTGCTGATCATCGACGAAGCGCAGAACCTGCCGATGCCGGTGCTCGAGCAGATCCGCATTCTGTCGAACCTCGAAACCGACAAGGAAAAACTGCTGCAAATCATTCTCGTCGGTCAGCTGAACCTTCAGCCGCTGCTGAAAGCGCCGCAGATGCGGCAGCTCGATCAACGCGTGTCGATCCGGTATCAGCTCCGGCCGCTGAGCAGCGACGAAGTGGCGGCGTACGTTTCGCACCGCGTGAACGTCGCGGGCGCTTCGGCATCGGTGACCTTCCAGCCACGAGCGCTCGACATGGTGCACCGCCGCACCAAGGGCATCCCGCGTCTCGTGAACCTGGTCTGCGATCGCGCGCTGCTCGCGGCGTATTCGGGCCGGACCAATCGCGTGTCGCCCGACATCGTGTTTCAGGCCGCCGAAAGCCTCGAGCTGATCGACGAGAGTCCGTCGCGCTTCGGCTGGTTCCGCCGCCGCGCGTCTGTCTATGTGGCCGCTGCCGGCGCGAGCGTGTCGCTGGCCGTGGCCGGCGGTATGGCGCTGCGTTCGCCGTCAGACGCCGAGGGTGCGGGTGGTGCGGGTCAGGTCGAAGTCGCAGCCGCGGTCGAGACCGCAGAGGCCCCAGAGAATGGACGCGGTGGCGCCGAACACGACTGGCGCGACCCCGGTTGCGACGAGCGGATCGGCCAGCGCGCGCTATGCCGTGCTGACGGCGTCGTTTCCGATGACCGACGTGCTGCGCAAAGGCAGCGCGGCGGAGACGCGGTTCGAGGCGGTCGTAGGCGAGCTGCGCAGTCTGGGCTACGACGTCCGCTCGATGGACGTGAATCTCCACGAGCGCGGCGAGTGGCGGCGCGTGCTCGTCGGCGAATTCGCGACGCTCTCCGATGCGAAAGCGGAAGCGCATCGCGTGCACCAGACGCCGACGTTTGCCGACGCACAGGTGGTCAGCTATTAGGCATGTCCATCATTCTCGACGCGTTGCGGCGAGGCCGCGCGCGACAGGCGCCGGGACAGCATCGAGACACCGCGCAGACCGATGCGGTGCTGCAGACGCTGGGGTACGGCCGCTTCAACCCGTCCACACCACTCAACCGCTTCAAACGCCTGGCGGGCTATGCAGTCATGGCCGCGGTCGTCGCGCTCCTGCTGTGGGCCATCGTGATCTATGCCACGCAAGCGTTGCTGCCGGAGTCGACTCCGGAAAATCGCGCGCCTCGCTCGCAGCCGGCGCCGCCCCCTGCTCGTGGCCCGCGAATCGCTCAGGTAGCACCCCAGCCCTCTCCGAGAGTCGAGCCGGCGCAAAAGCCTGAGACACGGCCCGCACCGTCCGAAACCGCGCGAGCCGAGCCTGCGCTGCCGCGGCCTCACACGGAACCAACACCAAATGCATCGGCAGCCGCCCCGGCCGCCTCGAAGATGAACCGGCCGCGAGTTCCGCCGAAGACAGAAGACCAGACCATCGCCACGGTGACGGCGGGCGAGGATCATTTCGGCCGTGCGCTGATGTATCAGCGTCTCGGAGACTTCGAGAACGCGCTCGTCAGCTACAGGGAAGTGTTGCAGCGTGACGAGGTCAACGTCGAGGCGCACAACAATCTCGGTGTGCTCTATCGCGACAAAGGTCTGTACGACGAAGCCATCAGACATTTCCAGCGTGCGATCGCGATCGATCCGCGTTACGCACGCGCCCGCAACAATCTCGGCGTGGTGTACATGGCTCAGCGCCGATTCGACACGGCCGCGACGCAGTTTCACGCCGCGCTCTCGATCGACCCGCGAAACGTCGAGGCGCTCGTGAACCTCTCGACGGTCGACAAAGAATCGCAGCGCCGGGACGAGGCGCGCAGCTCGCTGAAGCGGGCCCTGGAAATAGATCCCCGAAGCGCCGAAGCGCACTACAACCTCGGGTTGCTCGAGGACGAGGCGGGCGATGCACCCAGGGCGCTGACGCACTATCGCGCATTCCTCTTGTACGGTTCCGCCGCGCATCCCGCGCTGGTCGGCGAAGTGCGAAAACGCATCGACGTGCTCTGGCCGAAATAGGCCGAAATAGCGGTATCCTTCCCACATGTCCGACACCAAAAATCCCGAGATCTCCGCGCTCCTTCACGAAGATCGCGTCTTCGAGCCGCCGGCGGGCTTCCGCGCCGGCGCCATCGTTCGCGATGAGGCGATCTACGACGAGGCCGAACGCGATTTCGAAGGTTTCTGGTCGCGTTTCGCGGACGAGCTCGAGTGGAATCGCAAATGGACGCAGGTCGTCGACTGGAGCAATCCGCCGCACGCCAAGTGGTTCGTGGGCGGACAGATCAACGTGTCGGTCAATTGCGTCGATCGCCACGTCCGCACGGCGCGCCGCAACAAGGCGGCGATCATCTGGGAAGGCGAGCCCGGCGATCGGCGGACGCTGACCTATTTCGATCTATTCCGGCAGGTGAGCGCGTTTGCGAACGTGTTGAAGTCGCTTGGGGTGAAGAAGGGCGATCGCGTGGCCATCTACATGCCGCTCGTGCCCGAGCTGGCGATTGCGATGCTCGCATGCGCCCGCATCGGCGCCCCGCACAGCATCGTCTTCGGCGGCTTCAGCGCCGAGTCGCTGCGGGATCGCATCAACGACGCGCAGTGCAAGCTGTTGATCACCGCGGATGGCGGGTATCGCCGAGGCTCGGTCGTGCAGCTTCAGCGGGTCTCCGAAGAAGCGGTCGAGGGCACGCCCTCGATCGAGCACGTCGTCATGCTGCGCCGCACCGGCGCCGGCGAGCTGCCAGCGGGCACGATCAAGTGGCACTGGTGGCACGAGCTGATGGCGAGTGCGCCGCTCGACTGTCCGCCCGAGCCGATGGACTCCGAAGATCTCCTCTACATCCTTTACACGTCAGGTACGACGGGCAAGCCCAAGGGGATCATGCACACGACCGGTGGTTACCTGACCGGCACCTACGCGACGACGAAGCTCGTCTTCGATCTCAAGGACGATGACGTGTACTGGTGCACGGCGGACATCGGCTGGGTCACCGGGCATAGCTACGTCGTGTACGGTCCGCTCGCCAATGGCGCGACCGTCGTCATGTACGAGGGCGCACCGGATTGGCCGAAGAAGGATCGCTTGTGGGAGATCATCGAGCGCTACGGCGTCACGATCTTCTACACCGCGCCGACCGCGATTCGCGCGTTCATGAAATGGGGCACCGACTGGCCGGCGCGCCGCGACATGTCGACCTTGCGGCTGCTGGGTTCGGTCGGCGAGCCCATCAACCCCGAAGCGTGGATCTGGTACCACAAGTACATCGGCGGCGACCGCTGCCCGATCGTCGATACGTGGTGGCAGACCGAAACGGGCATGATCATGATTACGCCGCTGCCTGGCGTGACGCCGCTCAAGCCGGGCTCAGCGACCCGGCCATTTCCCGGGATCAAAGCCGAGATCCGCACGCAGAAGGGTGAGCCGATCGAAGTCGGCGGCGGCTTGCTCGCGCTGACGCGTCCGTGGCCGGCCATGCTGCGGGGGATCTACGGCGACCCCGAGCGCTTCGTGAAGCAGTACTGGAGCAAGTGGGAGTCGAACATCTACTTCACGGGCGATGGCGCCAAGCGCGACGAAGACGGCTATTTCTGGGTGCTCGGGCGTGTCGACGACGTCATCAACGTGGCGGGGCATCGCATCGGCACGATGGAAGTGGAGAGCGCGCTCGTCGATCACCCCAAGGTTGCGGAGGCCGCTGTCGTCGGCCGGGCGCACGACCTGAAGGGACAGGCCATCTCGGCGTTCGTCATTTTGAAAGAAGGCAACATCGGTGCGCCCGAGCTGGTAGCCGAGCTCAAGGAACATGTCGTCAAGAAGATCGGCGCCATCGCACGGCCCGAAGACATCTTGTTCGCAGGCGACCTGCCGAAGACGCGCTCCGGCAAGATCATGCGGCGCCTCTTGAAGGACATCGCCGAAGGCAAGGCGCTGGGCGATACAACGACCCTGGCCGATCCGAGCGTCGTGGCGAAACTGAAGGACGAGTACGAAGAGGCTGGTTAAGGAATCGGTTCCGGGATCCGTTTCGAAAAACAGATCCCGGAACCTTTGTAAGGGGAGGGCTCTCAAGGGGGAGCGGCAAAGAGCCCTCCCGACCCCTTATCGCCGCGGTTTGATGTCGAGCACCTTCGCGCTGCGGTAATCCTCGATACCCAGCCGTTGGATACGCAAGGTCGTTCCCGTGCCGGTCGTTTTGAGCTTCCCTTCCGCAATCAGCTTCTGCACCATCGACGGCGAGCACTGCAGATAGTGCGCGGCGGTCTGCACCGACAGAGATGCCGGTGCGATGTTGGTCCGCTCGACGCGATTGCGGCCCATCGCCTTCGCGCGTTTGAGGGCGTCGTCGGCTTCGACGAGCAGCCGTTCGGCGTCGAAGGGCTCGCCGATCGATCCCTGGCCGGTGATCGTGGCGGCGCTCACCGTGACGCACACGCGATCGTCGGTATTGTGATCCTTGAACCCCAGCCGCTGCTCGACCATCGCGACCACGCGCGAGGTGAGAAAGAACGCGTCGTCTGCGTTGACCTGGCAGAGCAGCACCGCGATTGAGTCTTCGCCGTGGCGGAAGACCCAGTCGTTCTGCCGGAAGAATTTTCGAATCAGAATGCCCATGCGCTCGAGCACGCGGTCCCCGACGCCGTAGCCGTACTGGCGGTTGATCTCGGCCAGGCGGTCGACATCGAACACCGCGAGCGCGATCGGGAATGAAAAGCGCTCGGCTCGCTGGACCTCGGTCGACAGCACGACGTCCATCATCGCCCGGCTGTAGAGCGTGGTGAGTTTGTCGGTGATCGTCGGCGACGCTTGCTCGTGCTGGGCCCGGTCGAAATAGGCAGCCATCAAATCGAACGACGCCTTGCGCACGGCCTGCGACACGATCAACCACCGCACCGACGTCGCCCCGATCTCCGAATCGAGCGCGAGCTCGTCGAGTACCGAGCGTTCCGTCAGGTAGACGAAGTTGAGGAGGCGCTGCACCGGCAGACCGCGATCGTTCACCAGGCGCTGAAGCTCCGTGATGCTGTCCGGCTCGGCAGCGAGCCGTCCTTCGATGCCGGCGGCGAAGAGATGGAGCAGCCGTTTCCCGAGACGTTCGCAGTAGTCGGTTTCGAGCGGTTGCGGCCCACCGTAGGGAAACGTGGCGACGCTGTCGCACACGATGGCGTCGCTCCGTTCACTCAGGACACGCGTGATTTCAGTACGAACGTCAGCCGCGGCCTCGGTGATGGTGCCGGTCCGTGCGCGTTGACGATGGGGGATGGGGCCTGCGCTCATGTCTCGTTTCGTTTCAAACTGCCTCACCAGCGGGCTGCAGCTTTTACTAAATGGCACACCTTAAGTTGTTGGTCAGTCGAGTGTTGAGACGTGCAATCAATTCCGTGCTCCGTTTCGGCACATTTCGCTGTGTCAGCCCCCGGTCGGCGCCCGGGAACCGCAACGGTCTCAAGCCCTTGATTGCGCGCCGCTTACTCGCCGATTGCAGCCTCACGTCCGGCCGCCGCAGCCAATCAGGGCTGCAAATCCCTAACCACGCGCCGTTTGCGGCCGAATTCCAGCGGGTTTGACGCACTACCGGTTCGTCTTACGGAAGCCGAAAAAACGACTTGGAGACGCGCGTTTGCGACGAACTGGAATAGACCTCTCATCGACTCGCTGCATCCTCGTCGATGCTGAATCAACCGGACGCCGCAGGAAGGGCGAACCGGCGATCGCTCCGCGTTCATGGCTGTCGCGTCGATCGCTCATGCGGGCGACATGCGCGCGCTGACCGCGGAGTTGAAAGCGCTCGTCGAGCGTGACGCGATCTCGCGGCGCGCCTGGGTGAACGTGTGGGACGTGCCGAGCAACCATCAGTACCTGCTGCTGCCATCCGATCGCGAGTCGGAGCTCCATGCGATGGCGCGGCATCGTGGCGCGTCGGTCCTCGGCATGAGCACCGGCGACGTGACGGTCGCCGCGACGATCGGCGCCACGAGAGGCGAGCCAGGCCACCATCCCAAAACGGAAGTGTCGTTCTTCGCGGCAAGCTCTCGCGACATTCGCGAACGCCTTGTCCCTCTCGCCGAGGCCGGATTCCTCGTGGATGGCGTGACCACGCCGTGCGGCGCGCTCTGGTCGCAGGCGCGGCTGCGCCAGCCCTTGCTGCCCGGCGACGTTCACGCGTACGTGGCGATCGGCCAGTCGCAGTCCGCGCTCGGAATTTTCAGTGACGGTGCGCTGCTGTATGCGCGCGATCTCAATTGGGGCTACGCGGTAGAGGCCGCCGATGTTCGGGCGACCGACGATCGCGAGAGGCTTGCCGAGCGGCTGGCCGCCGAACTGCACAGGTCGCTGCTCTTTCTGAGGCAGTACTGGGATCGCGAACTGTCTCAGGTGCTGTTGTGCGGCGACATGCCCGACATCCGTTCGTTGACGGCGCCGCTCATCAACCGGCTCGGGGTTCAAGTGGAGACGCTGGATACGCTCGAAGGGATCGATGCGGAATCAGTACCCGCGGGCTTTTCGGAACGGGCGGCGACATTTCGTCTGGCATCGGCGATCGCGGCCGAGCCTCCACCCGCGAACCTGCTGCCGACCGAAGTCACGGCCACCCGTACCAGCGAGACCGGCCGTCACATTCTCGCGGCCGGAACCGCGGCCGCTGTCGCATTCGGTGCATTTCTCTACGCGCAGGCCGGTGTCAGGCGAGCGGAGGCCGAGCGCGAGCTTGCGGTTCTCCAGCGCACGGCGTCGTCGCTGCCGCGCGACGTCACGCCGGCCAACATCAAAGGTGACGAATCCGAAGTCGAGGCTGCGCGAAGCGCCGCGTTGAACGCGATCGATGCGCAGGGACCGGCGATGGCGCGCATTGTTGACGCCCTCGCAAGAATCCCGTCGCAGGACGCGACGCTGCGCTCGGTGCAGGTGCTGCCGGAGCGCGATGGATGGAAGGTGAACGTCGTGGCCTTTGCCGCCGATCGCGATCCTGTCGTCGCGGGACAGCACGCCGACGACTTTCTGCGCGCGATCGCCGGCGCGGCTGCGCTTGGTACTCCGCTCGAGGGTCCGAACCGGCGGATGGTCGCCAAGCCGGGCGGCGTCGAGTCGAGGGCAAGCTACCGGATGTCGAAATGAAGATCCCGACGCCGTTGTCCATCGTCGCACCAGCGCTCGTTTTTGGATTGCTCTATGTATGTGTCGTGCAACCGCAGCGCGCCGCGTGGAGGATGGCCGAGAAGCGCGTCGAGGGTGCGCGGAGCGAGCGCGATCGCCAGCGAGCAGACACCGCGGCCCGAGCCCACAGCCGACAAAAAGTCGGCGCTCGACGAATTCGACAATCGGACAGCCACGGGCGACCCCGGCGTCCTGGTGACCGATGCCGTGGAAACGGTCGTGAACAGCCCTTCGGTCGGCGGTGTTTCGAATCTTTCGGTCGAGACCGGCGCGCCCGCGGCCGTGCCGCCGGACTCGACCGTCAACCTGTTTCCGGGCGCGTTCATGCAGATGCCGATCGCGATCGGCTTCGACGCACGGTACCGAGCAGATCGGCCGATTCCTCGCGAACCTGCGCGCGATGCCGACCACCTTCGAGCTGCGCTCGATCGAAGTCACTCCGAGCGGCGCCGCCGGGTGGATTGATGCACGCCCGGGCCGAGCTTGCGGCGTTCTTTCGGCCGGCTGCCGATCCAGAGGCGTCGCGTGTTCCAGTCCCGCAGGTGACCGGTCTCACTCCGGGCCTGGATGTGGTGCGCAATCGGCCAGGAGCGATCCGAGACCGCGAGGCCGGGACAGCCGGGCGCGCGCCTGAAGTCGTGGTGAGCACCATTCTGTTTTCGAGCGGCCGTCGCATCGCCCTTGTGGACGGCCGCATTGTCGGACCGGGCGATCGGATTCGCAGCGGATTCGTGCAGGCCATCGAGCCCGAAGCCGTGCTCATCGAAGGCGACGGTGGCGGAGTCCGGCGGGTCGAGCTCGATCGACCGGTCGTTCGCATGGCGAAACGTTGAACGCGGTAGAGAAGCGGAAAGCCTGACGTGCGCAAAAAAATCGGCGAATGTCTCATCCAGGCCGGGCTGATCAGCGAGACCGATCTGCAGATCGCCCTGGCCGAGCACAAGCGAACGGGCGATCGCCTGGGGGCGGTGCTCGTACGGATGAACCTCGCCACCGAGAAGCAGATCGCCAAGGCGCTGGCTCACCAGCTCGGCTTCGCGTACGTCAATCTCGCCGATACCCAGCCCGACCCGATGGCGGTGGTCCTCATCCCGAAGGACGTGTCGATCAAGCGTGTCTGCATCGCCACGGGCCTCGAGAAGAACCTGCTGACGGTGGCGATGGCCGATCCGCTGCTGTTCAGCCTGGTGCAGGACCTCGAGTTCCAGACCGGCTACCGCATCAAACAGGTCGTGGCGACGGCGGCGGAGATTCTCGACTCGATTCAGAAGAGCTATCCCGACAAGGCACTCACGAAGGCGTCGCCCGCGAGCGGGCTCGTTCAGACGCCGCGCGGCAAGAGCGGATCCGGTGATGGCGCGTCCGAGACGTCGCTGGCACGGCGGACCGGCGAAGACGAGGTGTTCGAGCCGGTCGCGGGACTCAAGGAGCGCAGCGAAACGGCGCCGATTGTCGATCTGGTCGATCTCGTGGTGCGCAGCGCCATCCGCAGCCACGCCAGCGACGTGCACATCGAGCCCCTGGAAAAGGGCGTGCTCGTGCGGCATCGGCTCGACGGCCTCCTGAAAGAAGTGATGGACCTTCCGAAGTGGGTCCACGAGGGTCTGATCGCGCGGCTGAAGATCATGGCCGGCATGGACATCGCGGAAAAGCGCCTCCCGCAGGACGGACGCATTCGCGTGACCACGGACGAAGGCACCGAAGTCGACTTCCGCGTGTCCACGCTGCGCACGCTCTTCGGCGAGAAGGTGGTGCTTCGCGTCCTCGATCACCGCAAGGGCGTGCCGCCGCTCGAAGAGCTCGGGTTCGCGGCCGCCGCGCTCGAAGAGCTGCGGTTCTTCCTGCGTCACCAGCACGGGATGATCCTCGTCGTCGGCCCGACCGGCAGCGGCAAGACGACGACGCTGTGCTCGGCGCTGACGTCGCTGAAGACCGAGAACTCGAACATCATCACCATCGAGGATCCGGTCGAGTACCAGCTGGCCGGCATCAACCAGACGCAGATCAACGACAAGATCAAGCTGACGTTTGCCAGCGCGCTCCGGTCGATTCTGCGGCAGGACCCCGACGTCATTCTCGTCGGCGAAATCCGCGACCAGGAGACGGCGAAGATTGCGATGCAGGCGGCGCAGACAGGCCACCTCGTGCTCTCGACGCTGCACACGGAAGACGCGCCGTCCACGGTGACGCGTCTGACCGACATCGGCGTCGAGCCGTTCGTCGCCGGCTCGGCGTTGATTGGCGTGGTGGCGCAGCGTCTCGTGCGGCGGCTGTGCATGAGCTGCCGGCGGCAGTACACGCCCGAAGCCGACGTGCTGCGCGCGCTGAACATCTCGGAGGCCGACGCTGCTGCCGTGCCCTTCTACAAGGCGGCCGGCTGCGACCAGTGCAACGACACCGGCTATCGGGGCCGCATCGGCCTCTACGAAGTGATGCGCGTCACCGACAAGCTCCGCCGCCTGATCGCCTCGCGCGGGTCGGAAGATGCGTTGCGCGACGCGGCGCTCGCGGGCGGCATGATCAGCCTTGGCGAGGATGGTCTCGCGAAGGTCAAGAGCGGCCAGACGACCGCGGAGGAATTGCTGCGCGTCGTCACCGAAGTGCGCGAGATGCGCGCGCTGTGCCCGGGGTGCAGCGCGGCGGTGGGCGTCGATTTCACGGCGTGCCCGCAGTGCGGCCGCCGGCTGAGCGGCGGATGCCCGCACTGCGGCCGCTCGCTTCAGCCGGGATGGAATTTCTGCCCGTATTGCGCGAGGACGACCGAGTCGCGGCGGGCCGGCAAGAAGCTCAAGGAGCGAGAGCGCAAAGAGCTGCCTCCCGCCAACGTGGCGGAATTCAAGAAAGGGGTAGCTCACCCAATCGAGGACCGTGCAGAACTTCTATCAACTACTCTCCGTCGATCCCGGCGCCACACCCGAAGAGATCAAGAAGGCGTTCCGCGCCGAGATCGCGCGCTATCACCCCGACAAGGTCCAGCATCTCGGCAAGGAGTTCCAGGAGATGGCGGCCGGGCGCGCGGCCGCGCTCACCGAGGCGTATCGCACGCTGATGAACGCGGAGCTGCGGGCCGAATACGATCGGCTCCATGTGGGTGCCGCGACGGTGGCCACGGCCGCGGCGCCCGCGCAGACGGCGTCCTCTGCGCCCCAGACCGAGCGCCCGGTTCATCGCGAGGCCCGCGCCGCCACCTTCGGCGGCCGACCGCGAGCGCACTCCTGGGCCGCGGTTCGCGTCGGAGCGGAGAGATCGCGACGACTTCGTCCGCAAGGCCACGCTCGATCGCTTCCGCGCGGCGCTCTCGGCCGAGGTGGGTCAGGTGGAGGAGCTTCCCGCGCGTGGATTCGACCTCGACTGCACGGCCAGGTCGAAGAAGCTGTTTTCACGGGAGGAAAGCCAGCGGTACGCCGTCAAGATCGTGCCGCAGGTCGACAAGGCGGCCGTCCAGGACGCATGGAGCGCCGCCCAGAAAGCCGCCACGCCGATTTGCGTGTTCCTGATGGGCAGCAAAGTGGCGCCCGTCAAGGAGCTGTCGGACGCGATTACCGAGTTGCGGAAGAAATCCCGCGGTCAGACCGGCATTTCGGTCATCCCCGTCGACGTCCGCGACTGGAGCGCGCACATCCCCGCCGATGCGCCCGCCGCGTGCCGGAACCTCATCAAGCGGCTGCGAGAAGCCGGTAACTGATTCCGGTCCGGACGCGCCATAATGAAACCGGCGGCCGGGCCCGTTCGTATCTATTCCCATGGCACTCATCGAAACCCACGACTTGTGGAAGACCTATGTGATGGGCGAGGAGGAAATCCACGCCCTCAGCGGCGTGTCGATTTCCATCGAGAGCGGCGAATACGTCGCCATCATGGGACCGTCGGGGTCGGGCAAGTCGACGCTGATGAACCTCATCGGCTGCCTCGATACGCCGAGCAAGGGCAGCTACCTGCTGAACAACCAGGAAGTCGGCGCGCATGAACGACAACGAGCTGGCGCGCATCCGCAACGAAGAGATCGGGTTCGTCTTTCAGACCTTCAACCTGCTGCCGCGCGCGACCGCGCTGCACAACGTCGAGCTGCCGCTCGTCTATGCCGGCGTGCCTGCGGGCGAGCGGACGTCGCGCGCGAAGGTGGCGCTGGACAAGGTCGAGCTGACCAGCCGCATGAGCCATCGCCCGAACGAGCTGTCGGGCGGCCAGCGGCAGCGCGTCGCCATCGCCCGCGCGCTCGTGAACAACCCCTCGATCCTCCTCGCCGACGAGCCGACCGGCAACCTCGACTCGAAGACGGGCGCCGAGATCATGGCGCTCTTCGCGCGCCTCCACGAGACCGGCAACACCATCGTGCTCGTCACGCACGAAGCCGACGTCGCCGCCTACGCGCACCGCACGCTTCACCTTCGCGACGGCATCGTCGAGAAGGACGTGCACCAGGACCGGCCCGCGACCGCGCTTTCCTGATCCCTGCATTCGCAGATTGGAACGCAGATTGGAAGATTGAGGTTCAACGAATCTGCCCGTCTGGTTCACAAAACAAGCAGAAGATACATGAAAGATCAGGAGTGCTCATTGGGAAGTATCGCGTCAGTAGTGTCCGGCTTCTAGCCGGACGCAATCTGAGACTGCCCGATCCGTGGCACAGGGCTTCAGCCCTGTCTCAATCTTAGGCCGCCGATCCATCCACCAGGCAAAGACAACAGGTCCTGCCAGAAGATGAGAACAGGATAAAGGCGATCGAACCACCTAGCATCAGTTTGTCCGTCTGAGCATCGCCAGACATTTGGCTTAGCGTCTTCGTCGGCAGGCTGAAGGCCTGCACCCCCGTGCATCCCTGGCAGGGCTAAAGCCCTGCGCTACCGATACGCAACTCGGAATTTCCTTCTGACGTTCTCCTGAACTCCTGATCTCCTGTTTCGCATTCCGTGACGCCGCTAGACCGCCGCGAAGTGCCCCGGCCCGACTTCCCTTAGCGGCGCGTCGAAGTTCATGTCGTCCTTGTTCAGCTCAATCCGCTTCGGTTTGTGATCGGGATCGGGAACAGGAATCGCCGAGAGCAGCGCCTTCGTATACGGATGCTGCGGGTTGTTGAAGAGCAGCGCCGTGTCGCCCATCTCGACGATGCGGCCCAGATACATGACGGCGGTGCGCCGGCAGATGTGCTCGACGAGACGAAGATCGTGGGCGATGAAGAGGTAGGCGAGCCCCAGCTTCTGCTGCAGCTCGATCAGCAGGTTGACGACCTGCGCCTGAATCGATACGTCGAGCGCCGAGACCGGCTCGTCCGCGATGATGAACGACGGGTTCAATGCCAGCGCGCGCGCGACGCCGATGCGCTGACGTTGCCCGCCGCTGAACTCGTGCGGATACCGATCGAGCGTCGCCGGATCGAGCCCGACGAGGCGGTAGAGCTCGACGACCCGCTCCGTCCGCGATTCGCGCGTGCCGATATTGTGGATGACGAGCGGCTCTTCGATGATCTCCCGCACGCGCATGCGCGGGTTGAGCGACGAGTACGGATCCTGAAACACGATCTGCATCTGCCGCCGCGCCTGCCGCATGGCTTCCTTCGAATACGCCAGCACGTCGTCGCCGCGAAACCTGACCTCGCCCGAGGTCGGCTCGATCAATCGAAGGATGCAGCGCCCGGTCGTGGTCTTGCCGCTGCCGGACTCGCCCACCAGACCGAACGTCTCGCCTTCGTCGACCGTAAAGCTGACGTCGTTGACCGCTCGCACGATGCTCGGCCTGGACAGGAAGCCCTCGCTGCGCGTGAACTGCTTGACGAGGTGGCGGACCTCGACGAGGGGCCTGTCCCGCCTGCCCTGAGCGAAGTCGAAGGGGGGGGGCCATCAGACGTGGCCGGGATCGTACAGGTAGCAGCGGGCGCGCTGAGACGGCCCGACCTCGTAGGACGGCGGTGGCGCCGAAGTGCACCGGTCGAAGCGCTTCGGGCATCGCGGCTCGAACGCACAACCGGGCGGCAGGTTCGCGAGGTTGGGCACGACGCCGTCGATCGCGCGCAGACGCTGACCGGGCGCCCCGCCGGGAATCGAGTCGAGCAGCCCCTGCGTGTAGGGGTGCTTCGGCGATTCGAAGATCTGCCGCATCGGCCCCTGCTCGACGATCTTTCCCGCATACATGACGGCGACCCGGTCGGCGTGACCGGCCACCACGCCGAGGTCGTGCGTGATCAGCAGCAGCGCAAGATGAAACCGTTCCTTCATCTCGTGCAGCAGGTCGAGGATCTCCGCCTGGATGGTGACGTCCAGCGCCGTCGTCGGCTCGTCCGCGATGAGCAACTGCGGCTGGCAGGCGAGCGCGATGGCGATGAGCACGCGCTGGCGCATCCCGCCGGAGAGCTGATGAGGGTAGTCGCGCAGCCGCCGTTCCGGCTCCGGAATCTTCACCGCTTCGAGCAGCTCGACGGATTTCGTGCGTGCCTCCGCGCGCGTGCCCCTGCCATGCACGCGCAGCGCCTCGGCAATCTGATCGCCGATGGTGTAGACGGGGTTGAGCGCCGTCATCGGCTCCTGGAAGATGAAGCCGATCTCGGCGCCGCGGATGCGGCGCATGTCGCGCTCGCTCAGCTCCAGGAGATCGCTTCGGCCGTTGAAGCTGATCGGCCCGCCGCCGATCTCTCCCGGCGGCTGCACCAGCCGCAGGATCGACAGCGCCGTCATCGACTTGCCGCTGCCCGACTCGCCGACGATGCCGAGCGTCTCGCCGCGGCGCAGTTCGAAGGAGACGTGATCGACCGCCTTCACGACGCCGTGTGGAATCCTGAAGGTGGTTGTCAGCTCCCGAACGCGGAGGAGGGGCGCCTCAATTGTCATCAGGTGGTCCACCCACGGTCGGGTCTAAAGACCGGACCTACGTACCGGCTAAGCCGGACACTACGTACTAATCTCGCGGTGCTCGCCGAACACTTCGCGCAGCGTATCCGAAATCTCTCCCACCGTCGCGTGTGCCTTGACCGCGTCGATGATCGGCGGCACGAGGTTCGACCCGTCTTGCGCGCTGCGCTTGACCTGATCGAGCGCCGCGCGCCAGGCGTTGCTGTCTCTCGAGGCACGCACCGCCTTCACACGCTCCTGCTGCACGCGTTCGATCTCGGGGTCCACGCGGAAGGTCGGAATCGTCGGACCTTCCTCGGTCTGAAACTTCGTCACCCCGACGACGGGGGATGCCCCTGAATCGATCGCGCGCTGCGCGCGGAACGCCGATTCCTGGATTTCGCGCTGAATCATCCCCGACTCGACCGCTCTCAACGTGCCACCGGCGGCGTCGATGCGATCGATGATGGCCCGCGCGGCGTCTTCAATTTCGTTGGTCCGGCGCTCGATTTCGAACGCGCCGCCGACGGGGTCCACGGTGTTGGCGACACCCGACTCGAACGCGATGATCTGCTGGGTTCGCAGGGCGAGCGTCGCCGACTCTTCGGTCGGCAGCGCCAGCGCTTCGTCGCGCCCGTTGCAGTGCAGCGACTGGGCGCCGCCCAGCACGGCGGACAGCGCCTGCAGCGCGATCCGCACGAGGTTGTTGTCGGGCTGCTGGGCGGTCAACGTGCTGCCGGCCGTTTGCGCGTGAAAGCGCAGTTGCTGCGCACGGGCGCTGGTGACGCCGAAGCGGTCCTTCATGATCCGCGCCCACAGGCGGCGGGCCGCCCGGAACTTCGCGATCTCTTCGAGAAAGTCGTTGTGGGCGGCGAAGAAGAACGACATCCGCTCGCCCAGCGATTCCGCCGACAGGCCGCGCGCCCGGCCCGCGTCGATGTACGCGATCCCGTTGGCCAGCGTGAACGCGACTTCCTGCACCGCGGTAGAGCCGGCCTCGCGGATGTGATAGCCGCTCACCGAAATCGCATTCCATTGCGGCAGCTCGCGCTCGCAGAACGCGAAGATGTCGGTCACGAGCCGGAGCGACGCCAGCGGGGGATAGATGTAGGTGCCGCGGGCCAGGTACTCCTTCAGCATGTCGTTCTGCACCGTGCCCGAGAGCGTCGAACGGGCGATGCCGTGGCGTTCGGCGACCGCGACATACAGGGCCAGCAGGATGATGGCCGTCGAGTTGATCGTCATCGACGTCGACACGCGATCCAGCGGAATGCCATCGAAGAGCGCGGCCATGTCGTCGAGCGAGTCGATGGCCACGCCGACACGCCCGACTTCGCCGGCGGCGAGGGGGTGGTCCGAGTCGTAGCCCATCTGGGTGGGCAGGTCGAAGGCCACGCTCAGCCCCGTGACGCCGTTCGCCAGCAGGTGCCGGTACCGCTGATTCGACTCGCTGGCCGTCCCGAACCCGGCGTACTGCCGCATCGTCCAGAGCCGGCCCCGGTACATCGTCGGCTGTATACCCCTGGTGAACGGAAATTCACCCGGACTGCCAAGGTCCCTGTCGGGATCCCGGTGGGGTGGCGCGGCCGGAACGTGTGGAGAATCAACCATATAACGCCGTATCAGGAATTCTATCGTTCTTGACAGTGCCGAATCACGGTCCTACAATGAACCCGCGTCCTACATTAACGGTTTCCCGAGACCGATATTCTTTACACATGACAAGTCCGGTGGACAGACATCCTGTCGTGCTCATGGTGTAAGTAGAAGCTCGATTGCGATAGGTCCGCCTGGCAACACAAGGTATAGGGGCGCCGCCGCCCCGGTAAAGGAGGATCAAACAATGGACGACGTCGTTAACCGGCTGGCTCGCGAGCTTGCCGATGCCATTGCTGCTGCCGTTGCAGATGATCCTCAGGTCGAGGCGTGCCGCGAAAAGGCACGCGCCGCAGGCTTTGAAATGAAAGTCACGCTCGAAGCGGTTGTCGGGTTCGTCAACCGCACGACTACCACGGACAAAGGCGGCGCGATGGTCAAGGTGCCGACTCCAGCCAAGGTGGTGGCAGCGCGCCGGGCGTTCGACATGACGGCAAACGATCGCCGATTCCTGCGCTCGCTGAGGATTGCCGCCGACGAGGCGAAAAAAGAAGAAGTCGAATGACCTGATCCCCGTCGGGATTAGGGACTAGGGATTAGGGATTGGGAAAACCAGTCCCTGACGAGGGCCGGGTGCGATGCGCATCCGGCCTCTTTTTTCTTGCCACTTCCCTAGTTCTTCCCTAATCCCTTAAAGGATCCGGAAGTCCCGCCCGCGTCATTTCCTTCGGTTCAGACACCCCCAGTATTCCGAGCATTGTCGGCGCGATGTCCTGGAGCGATCCGCCTTCGCGCAGGCGCATGCCTTTCAGGTCCTGGACGACGATCACCGGCACCGGATTGCAGGTGTGTGCCGTGTGCGGCTCGTTCAGCTTCGTGTTCCACATCTCCTCGGCATTGCCGTGATCCGCGGTCACGATGAGGATGCCTCCAGCGTCGCGCACGGCTTTGACGATGCGCGTCAGGCACTGGTCGATGGTCTCCACGGCCTTGATCGCGGCATCGAGTTTTCCCGTGTGCCCCACCATGTCGGCGTTGGCGAAGTTGCAGATGATGACGTCGTGCTTGCGGCCCTCGACGTCGTTCACCAGGTTGTCGGTGATGCCCTTGGCGCTCATTTCCGGCTGCATGTCGTAGGTCGGCACCTTGGGCGACGGCACCAGGATGCGGTCTTCACCCGGGTAGGGCTTTTCGATCCCGCAGTTGAAGAAGTAGCTCACGTGCGGATACTTCTCCGTCTCCGCCACGCGAAGGTTCACGAGCGTGTCTGCGGTCATGACTTCCGCAAACGACTGCGTGAGCGATTGCGGCGGAAACAGGACGGGGTAGGTGAACGTCCGGTCGTACTGCGTCATGGTCGTCATGGCCAGCGACTTCGGATACGGGTTGCGTTCGAACCCGTCGAAGTTCTCGAACATGAGCGCTCTCGTCATCTGCCGGGCGCGATCGGATCTGAAGTTGAAGAAGATCACGACGTCGCCATCCCGCACCGGGCCGATCGGCTGGCCCGACGGATCGACGACGGTTCCCGGTATGACGAACTCGTCGGTGACGCCGGCCTCGTACGACTTCTGAATGAACTCGACGGCCGACTGCGTCTGCGGCGACGGGGCGCCCACGATCGCGTCGTAGGATTTTTTCGTGCGCTCCCAGCGGTTGTCGCGATCCATGCCGTAGTAGCGGCCGCCCACGGATGCGACGCGACCCACTCCGGCGTCCTTCATCACGCGCTCGAGCTCGCCGACGAACCCGGCGCCGCCCACGGGCGATGTGTCGCGGCCGTCGGTGAATGCCTGCACGAACAGCCGCTCGACGCGCTGACGTGCCGCCATTTCGATGAGCGCGTTGAGATGTCTGGTGTGGCTGTGAATGCCGTTCGGCGACACCAGGCCGATGAGGTGCAGCGCGCGCTTCCCGTCCTTGCACCGGGCGATGGCCTCGACCAGCGCGGGCTTTTCGAAGAAATCGCCGTCGCGAACGCTCTTGTCGATCCGCGTCAGGTCCTGATAGACGACCCGGCCGGCGCCCATGGTGATGTGGCCGACTTCGGAGTTGCCCATCTGTCCCGATGGCAGGCCCACGGCTTCGCCCGACGCCTGAAGCGATGAATGCGGGTACCGATCGAGCAGTTCCGAATAGGCCGGCGTGCGTGCCAGCTTGATCGCGTTGCCTTCGCGTTCTTCGCGAAGCCCCCAGCCGTCGAGGACGAGGAGAACCAGCGGTCCCTTCGATCCTCATGATCGAGTCGCGAGCTGCCTGATAGCCTTGCGGCCGGCATAGCGGCCGTTCTTACCCAGCGCCTCTTCGATACGCAGCAACTGGTTGTACTTCGCGACGCGATCGGTCCGGCTTGCGGAGCCGGTTTTGATCTGGCCGGCGTTGGTCGCGACGGCGAGGTCGGCGATCGTCACGTCTTCGGTCTCTCCCGAACGGTGAGACACGATGTTGCCGTAACCCGCGCCCCGGGCCATCGCCATGGCCTCGAGCGTTTCGGTCATCGTGCCGATCTGGTTCACCTTGACGAGCAGCGCGTTGGCGACCTTTTCCTCGATACCGCGTTTGAGGATGGCCGGGTTGGTGACGAACAGGTCGTCGCCGACGAGCTGCACTTTCTCGCCCAGCTCCTTCGTCAGCAGCTTCCACCCCGTCCAGTCGTTTTCGGCGACACCGTCTTCGATGGAAATGATCGGATAGTCGCGCGCCCATTCCGCGAGCATCGCGACCATCTCTTCGATGCTGCGCGTCTTCTCTCCCGACTTCTTGAACACGTAGCGGCCGTTGTCCCAGAACTCGCTCGACGCGACGTCGAGCGCGAGGAAGACGTCGCCGCCTGCCTTGAATCCTGCATTCCCGACGGCCTCCAGCACGAGCTCCAGCGCGTCGCGGTTCGACTTCAGGCTTGGCGCGAACCCGCCCTCGTCGCCTACACCGGTCGCGAGCCCCCGCTTTTTCAGCGAGGACCGCAGCGAGTGGAAGATTTCCGCGCCGGTCCGCACCGCCTCGGCGAACGTCGGGGCGCCCACCGGCATCACCATGAACTCCTGCACGTCGACGTTCGAGTCGGCGTGCGCGCCACCGTTGAGGATGTTCATCATCGGAACGGGCAGCAGCCGCTCGCCGCCGCCCTCGGCGAGGTGCGCATACAGGGGCTTTTTGGCTTCGGCCGCGGCGGCATGGGCAGCGGCCATCGAGATGCCCAGCAGCGCGTTGGCGCCGAGCCGGCTCTTGGTCGGCGTGCCGTCGAGCTCGATCATCTTCCTGTCGAGCGACCGCTGATCCAGCTCTGAACCGGTCACCGCTTTGGCGAGCTCGCCGTTGATGTTCGCCACCGCTTTCAGCACACCCTTGCCGAGGTAGCGCGTCTTGTCGCCGTCGCGCAGCTCGAGCGCTTCGCGCTCGCCCGTTGACGCGCCCGAGGGCACGGCCGCGCGCCCGAACGCCCCGCTGTCGAGCGTGACGTCGACCTCGACGGTCGGATTTCCACGAGAATCCAGAATTTCTCTGCCTTGCACGCGTGCAATTTTCACGTTTATCTCCCGTCGTCTTCGGCTTCGATGCGGAGCGCTTCCTCGCTGATGGGTTCGACCAGCGGATCGTCGTCTTCGGTGACCACGACGACGCCGAGGTCGGTGACAGTGTGGCGCTTGCGATCTTCCTCTGGGTTGTAACCGATGACCGCGCCGCGAGGAATGAGCACGTCGCGGTCGATGATGGCGCGGCGAATTTTCGCATGACGTCCGACCCTGACGCCGGGCATCAGCATCGACTGCTCGATGATGCCGTAGCTGTGCACGCGGACGTTCGGGCACAGCACGCTGCCGACGACCTCGCTGCCCGAGATGATGCAGCCGGGCGAAATGATCGAGTCGAGCGCCGTGCCGGAACGCCGCCCTTGTTCGGCGAACACGAACTTGGCAGGCGGCGCCTGCGGTTGATAGGTCCGCATCGGCCATTCAGGGTCGTACAGATTGAACTCGGGGTCGACGCCGCACAGATCCATGTTGGCGTCATAGAACGCGTCGAGCGTGCCGATATCGCGCCAGTACTTCGACGCTTTCTTGTTCTCGTCGTAGAAACGGTAGGCGTAGGTCGGCAGCTCGGTGATGAGCGCGGGAATGATGTCCTTGCCGAAGTCGTGGCTCGACGCGGTTGCCGCGTCGGCTTCGAGGGCTTTCAGCAGGACATCGGTGTCGAAGACGTAGATGCCCATCGAGCCGAGCGCCAGATCGGGCGAACCGGGAATCGAAGGGGCGTTCTTCGATTTCTCGATGAACCCGGTCACCTTGTCCTGCTCGTCCACCGACAGCACGCCGAACCGGGAGGCTTCCTGGATGGGGATCTCGATGGCGGCGAGCGTGACCGCCGCGCCGCGCTCCTTGTGGAAGCGCAGCATCCTGGCGTAGTCCATCTTGTACACGTGATCGCCCGACAGCACGATGACGTGATGGGGGGTCTCCTGCACGATTGAATAGAGGTTCTGGTAGACCGCGTCGGCCGTGCCTTGATACCAGTGCTCGCTGACGCGCTTCTGGGGCGGGAGAATTTCGACGAACTCGCCGAGCTCCTCCGAGATGATGCTCCAGCCCATTCGAATGTGGCGGTTCAGCGACAGCGACTTGTACTGCGTGGCGATGAAGATGCGCCGCAGCCCCGAATTGATGCAGTTGCTCAGCGTAAAGTCGATGATGCGGTACGGACCGCCGAAAAAGACGGCCGGCTTGGCACGATCCCTCGTCAGGGGGTACAAACGCTCCCCCGCGCCTCCCGCCAGCAAGATGACCAGCGCATCGTCGACCACGGCCTAAAACCCTTGATCAGAACGGGTTCCGACGCAACCGGATTGACTTGTTTTTGGGACCCGTCCTATCATCAAGAATTACCCGTAATGGTGTCGTTAGTTCGAATTACAGGAGATTTCGAATGAATTGCCGTCGCGTGTCCTCTGTTGCCGGCCTCTTGATGCTCGCCCTCTCGTTGTCCGTGTCTGCCCTGGCCCAGGAGAAGCCCCGGCCCCGGCCCAGGAACAGCAGAGAAAGCTCAGCGGTGACGAGCGCAAAGACTACATTGCTCTGAGCGACTTCGTCGACCAGGTGGCGGCAGGCAAGCAGCCCGTGCCGGCCGACATGAAACTCAAATTCCTGAGCCACTATCTGAAATCGAATGAAAACGTGTACCTGCCGTACGTCGTCGAGGTCAGTGGCGGCAAGTTCACGTCGTTTCCCGTCGCGATGTACGTGCGCGTCGCGCAGAAGGGCGCGCCGCCCCCCGCGGGCAAGGGCATCGATGCGAACTGGCCCTTTGCGGACGTGTACTTCCTCACCGAGAAGAACATGACCGCATCTGGCGACGTCACTGTGGTGCCGCGCGCGTTGCAGTTGCCGGCGGGCGAGTACACCATTACGGTCGCCCTGCGGGAGAAGCAGGGCCGCGACCGCAAGGTACTGCCCAAAACGGCAATGCTGACCCAGGATCTGTCGATTCCCGACCTCAACAAGGCGCTGACGACGAGCAGTGTCATTATGGCAACTGCCCTGAACCCCGCGCCCGAGCAGTTGACCGCGCAGCAGCAGCTCGAACAGCCGTTTACGTTTTCCGGCTATCAGGTCGTGCCGTCGTTCGGCAAGCCGATTCCGCAGTCTGGCGAGCTCATGTTTGTGTTTTTCATCTACAATGAAGGAGTCGCCGAGTACCGGCAAGCCGGACCTGGACGTCGATTACCTCTTTTACCGGGCCAATGAAGAGAAGCCGTTCACGAAGCTCGCCACGCAGGCGTTCAATGCGACGACCTTGCCTGGCCAGTTCGACGTGAAGGCCGGGCACCAGGTGTTCGTGGGCCAGGGTATTCCGGTGAAGGGGGCGATCGCGCCCGGTGAATATCGGATGGAAATCAAGGTCACCGACAAGACGAACAGTCAGTCGGTGACCCGTAACGTGAATTTCACGGTTACGGACTGAGTCGGAAATTGGAAATCGGCCTCGGCCGACGTTGGTGGGGTGGTGGGTTGATGACCCGATGGATCCCTGCGGCGGCAATCGCGGGTCTCGTGCTTGGGGCTACAGCTCTGTACGCCCAGACCCCGAAAGAGGCGAAATCGAGTCGCAATTCGTTTCCGGCCGGCAACATCGAAGGCCGGGTGCTCGACGACAACGGTATCCCGGTCGTTGGTGCGATGGTATCGGTGGTCGGCAGAACGACGGCCGCGGCATCGACCGATCGCGACGGCCGGTACTCGCTGCGCGAGCTTCCGTTCGGTCCATACATCCTGAGCGTGCACTCGCGCGGTTACTTCAAATCGCGCGGGCGCACCGTCCAGCTGACCACGTCAAAGATCTCCATTCCTGAAATCCAGCTGGCGCGGGCGCGCAAGACGCCCGTGCTGACGCCCGCGGTTGTCGAAGAGCCGGAACCCCAGATGACGCAACTGGCCGGTTTCAGCAGCGCGGTGGCGCAGCCGGCCTCGAGTCGCGTCGAGATGGCTCCTGACCGGTGCGTCTTCCAGCACAAGCACTGCCAGTGATGACGAGCCGAGCGAAGAGGGCGAAACCGCGTGGCGTATGCGTCACCTGCCTCGAAGCATCCTGAAGGATGCGGAGGACGCCGCGTGGCCGTCGAACGAAGGCGCCGACTCGGCCCGGTGGTACGAGCGGCGCTCGGCCGCGCTCGTCCCGATTGCGTTTTTCAGCGAGCTGCCGCTCTCGGGTCAGGTCAACCTGATGACGATCGACTCGTTCGACAGCCCCGGTGAGATCTTCGCCGAGAACGCCCCGCGGAGCGTGGCGTTCGTGTCGGTCAACACCCAGGCGGCCGGCGGTGCGTGGTCGATGCAGGGCGCGATGACTCAAGGCGACCTCGCATCCTGGATTGTGGCCGGCTCGTATAAGTCAATCGAGTCGGCGAACCACGCCTACGAGCTCGGGATGTCCTACAGCACCCAGCGCTACGATGGCGGCAATGTCGCGGCCGCGGCGTGCGATTCGCGAAAATGCCCGCAACGTCGGCAGCGTGTACGGCTACGACGAATGGACGCTGTCGCCCAGGTTCGTGCTCGGCTACGGAACCGGGTACGCACGCTACGACTACCTCGGTGGCCCTGGCGTGTGGAGCCCCCGCTTCAGCATCACCGTGCCGATGGACGGCTTCCGAGTGAAGGCGCTCGCGTCGCGCAAGGTGCTCGTGCCTGGCCAGGAGGAGTTTGCCCCGTCGGCCACGGGGCTGTGGCTGCCTCCCGAGCGGACGTTCTCGTCGCTGTCCTACGACGGACGTTTCACGGCCGAGAACATCCGCCACCTGCAGGTGGCGATCGAGCGCGATCTTGCATCCGGCATCACGGTGTCGCTGCGCGGATTCGATCAGCGCGTCGACAATCAGTTGATCGAGATCTTCGACATGGTTCCGGGACGCAACGAAGCGCCGCTCGGCCACTATTACGTCGCGAGTGGCGGCGACATCGACGCGCGCGGCTGGGCCGTCGGGATGACGCATGAAGTGCCCGGCTACGTGCGCGGCACCATCGAGTACACCGTGTCGACGGCGTACTGGGATCCCGACCTCCGACATGACGATGGCGCGTGCCGTGCGGTCGGTGTCGGTCGCGTCGAGCCGAGAAGATTCACGATCTGCAGACGGCGATCGAAGCCACCATTCCTCAGACCGCCACGCGCGTCTCTGCCCGCTACCGCATGAACACGGCGTTCTGGAACGGCGAGCCGGACGCGCAGTATCGCTCCAACGCAAACACGCGCTTCAACCTGCGCGTCAACCAGTCGCTGCCGTTCCTGCGATTCTCGAACGCCGATTGGGAAGCCCTTGTCGACATCCGCAACATGTTCCGGGAGGTCGACGTCGAGTCGTCCGTGTACGACGAGGCGTTCGCCATCCGCGCCCCCAAACGCATCGTCGGCGGCCTGCTGGTTAGGTTCTAATCAGGTCTTTCCTGTAGACTAGAATTCAAATTTGTGGATTTTTTTGTCCAATGGGATGGATTTTTCTGTCCCATCGGCCGATAAGTCTCTGAGAATCAACCGATTATCTGGGATCTGGAAGAATTCCTTAGGGGTATAGCGTTTGCAGTCTCATCGCCGTTCCCCGCATGACCGTAAACCTATGAAGGACCACGTCCACCGAACGCAGCGGCGTCCGTTGGCAGGCTGGGGCCTCTTCGCCCTGGTTGGCGTCCTGTTGTGCTTTGGCGCGCTGAATGTGGCTGTTCGCGCGACGTCGCACAAGCTCGAGGACGGCGTGCTGTGGGAACTGCGACCGGAAGGGGTCACCGCCGCTGATGTTGCAGCTCGCGGCGGTGCGATGGCGGCCGGCATTCGGCCTGGCGATGTGCTTGTCGCCATCGACGGCGCACCCGTGGAGACGCGTCGAGCAGGTTCAGGCCGCGCTTCTGGGCGCGACCCGCTCGACACCGCTCTCCTATGCCGTGCTTCGCCTCGGCGAGCAGCGCATGCTGAACGTCGAGGTGGCGCCGGTGCCTGCCGGCAACCTGACGCTGTATGTCATCGGCGCCGCGATCGGCATCTTCACCTTGCTCGTCGGCGCCTCCGTACGGTTGCGGCGGCCGCACGATCAGGCGACGCTGCACTTCTTCTGGCTGTGCCTGGCTTTCTTCGGCACGCTGACGTTCTCGTTCAGCCGGCTCGATCGTCTCGACTGGTACTTCTACTGGGCCGATGTCGTGGCGACGCTGCTCCTGGCGCCGCTCTTCCTGCACTTCACGTTCGCGTTTCCCGATCGCCCCGAATCGTGGGTTCGCGGCGCCGGCAAGCGGCTGGTCGTGCTGCTCTACGTGCCCGCCGGCCTGCTGTTCATCGTCAACGTGATTGCCGTCGGGAGGTTGTCGGTCAACACCCAGTTGTATTCCCGCGTGCTCACGATGCTCGATCGGGTGGAGCCGCTGTATCTGTCGGTCTTCATGATCGTCGGCCTCGTCGTGCTGACCCTTGCGATGGATCGCGTGCGGTCGGCCACGGCGCGCCGTCAGCTTCGCTGGATTATCTGGGGCACCGCGTTCGGCGCGGGGCCGTTCGCCATCGGCTACGCGCTGCCCTATGCCCTGGGACTGCGGGTCTCGCTGCCGATGGAGCTGTCGGTGATACCGCTCAGCCTCGTGCCGCTGGCGTTCGCATCGGCGCTCATCCGCTACCGCCTGATGGACGTAGAAGTGATCGTCAAGCGGAGCCTGGTGTACACCGCGGTCATTCTGGCGATCTTCACGATTTACGCGACACTGCTGCGCCTGGCCGGCGTCGTGTTCCTCGGCGCCGCGGAGCGGCACAACATGATCATCGCGATGCTGGCGACGATCGTGGTCGTGCTGCTGTTCAGCCCGGTCAAGAGCGCGATTCAGAACGCGCTCGATCGTGCGTTCTATCGCGACCGGTACGACTATCGGCGCGCGCTCGTCGGGTTCGCGCGCGATCTCAACAGCGACCTCGATCTCGATCGCCTGAGCGAGCGCCTCGTCGCGCGCATTCGCGACACCTTTGTCATCGATCGCATGGTGCTCCTGCTCGTCGACGAGGCATCTGGCGACTACGAAGTGATTCGCGCCGAAGGGTTCGGCGACCTCGCCGTGACCGGGCTCAGCCGCCGTTCGCAGATTGCCGCCAGCCTCGCGGGCGGCATGGCCCTGTCGCTCGACGACCCGCGGATGCACGGCGCGTTTCCGGCCGAGGAGATCGCGTTCTGGCGCGTGCGCGGGGTCCACTACTTCGTGCCGTGCGTCTCGAAGGGCGGCACCATCGCGGTGCTCGCGCTCGGGCAACGCGGGCAGGGCGAGCCGCTGAGCAGCGAGGACACGGCGCTCTTGCTGGCCGTCGGCAGCCACGTGGCGACGGCGCTCGACAACGGCCGGCTGTACCGGCAACTGCAGCTCAAGGCCAGCGAGCTTCAGCGGCTGCAGCAGTTCAACGAGAACATCGTCGAGTCGCTCGACAACGGGCTGGTCGTGGAAGACCTGAACGGCCGTGTGATTCGGTGGAATCGGGCGCTCGAGAGCATTTACGGCCTCTCGTCGGCCGAGGCGACGGGGCACAAGCTGGAAGAGGTGTTCGACGGTCCGTTCATCGAAGGGCTGCGCGCGGCGCAGCGCGAATCGGCCAACGGCGCGTCGCTCTTTCGCGTGCCGCTGGCGGGCCGTGCCGGCAAGGCGGGCGAGCGCCTGCGCGTGAACATCGCCACGGTGCCGTTGAGAGCGCCGATCGGCCAGGCCAATCTGTCGACGGTCGGCAACATCATCATCATCGAGGACGTGACCGAGCGCGTGCACCTCGAAGAGCAGCTGCAGATTTCCGACAAGATGGCGTCGGTCGGTCTCCTGGCGGCGGGCGTGGCGCACGAGGTGAACACGCCGCTGACCGGCATCTCGAGCTTCACGCAGATGCTCCTGAGCAACGCCGATCCGGAAGACCCGAAGACGCGCATGCTCGAGAAGATCGAGCAGCAGACGTTCCGGGCCGCCAAGATCGTGAACGGGCTGCTCAACCTCTCGCGATCGGGCGGTTCGAGCTCCGAAGAGAACGCGCCGGTCGATCTCAACGCGGTCATCAGCGACGTGTTGTCGCTGCTGGAGCCGCAGGTGGCGGCCAGCAAGGTGAAGGTGCGCCGCGAGCTGTGCCCGTCTCCCGCGCTCGTCGCGGGCGTCGAGCACAAGCTGCAGCAGGTGTTCCTCAATCTGTTCCTGAACGCGCGCGACGCGATGCCGAAAGGCGGATGGCTGTCGGTCGAGACGCGTCTCGAGGACGGTCAAGTCGTGGCGGAAGTGGCGGACACCGGTTCGGGCATTCCCAGCGAGCACCTCTCGAGGATTTACGACCCGTTCTTCACGACGAAGTTGATCGGGAAAGGGACGGGCCTCGGCCTGTCCATCACCTACGGCATCGTGCGCGAGCACGAAGGCACGTTGACATGTCAGAGCGCGGTAGGGCAGGGCACGCGGTTCACCGTGTCGCTGCCGGCATCGGCGGGCCGCTCCGCGGTCGCGGTGCGGCGAGAAACTGAGTAACGTTATGCAGAAAAATGGCTCGATCCTCGTAGTTGACGACGAAGAAATCATGCGCGAGATTCTCGAGACCCTGCTCAAGGGCGAGGGCTACGCCGTGCGCATGGCCGCGAGCGGCGAAGAAGGCGTCGAGCTCGCGCGCAACATTCCGTTCGATGCGGCCATCGTCGACGTGATGATGCCCGGCATCGACGGCATGACGACGCTCGAGTCGTTGAAGAAGCTGGACGACGAGCTCGCGGTGATCATGGTGACGGCGTTCGCGTCGGTCGAGAACGCGATCAACGCCATGAAGCGCGGTGCGTTCGACTACATCACCAAGCCGTTCAAGAACGACGAGGTGCTCGTCGTCATCAAGAACGCGCTCGAGCGGCGGCGCCTGGTGAACGAGAACCGCACGCTGCGCCAGAACATCCAGGAGCAGTACAGCCACTTCGACAACATCGTCGGGCGCAGCCCCTCGATGCGCCGGGTGTTCGACCTGATCATCCAGGCCGCGCCGAGCCGATCGACGATTCTCATCCAGGGCGAGAGCGGCACCGGCAAAGAGCTGGTGGCGCGCGCGGTGCACATGCACTCGCAGCGGAAGGAGCGCGCGTTCGTCACGGTGAACTCGGGCAACCTGCCGCCCGACCTGCTCGAGTCGACGCTCTTCGGCCACGTGAAGGGTGCCTTCACAGGCGCGGTGTATCCGAAGAAGGGGCTCTTCGACCTGGCCGACAAGGGCAGCATCTTCCTCGACGAGATCGGCAATATCCCGCTCGAGACCCAGGCCAAGCTGCTGCGCGTGATGCAGGAGCGCGAGTTCATGCGGCTCGGCGGCATGGAAGTCATCAAGGTGGACGTGCGCATCATCGCCGCCACCAACGTCGACCTCAAGAAGACGATGGAGGAAGGACGGTTCCGCGAGGACCTGTTCTACCGACTGAACGTCGTCAACGTCCTGCTGCCGCCGTTGCGCGACCGGAAAGACGACATTCCGCTGCTCGTGCAGCACTTCATCGAGAAGTACGGCGAGGAAAACCGGAAGCCCGACCTCGAGCTCGTGCCCGATGCGCTCGACATCCTGATGTCGTACGACTGGCCGGGCAACGTGCGCGAGCTGGAGAACGTCATCGAGCGCTCGGTCGTGCTGTCGACCGGCCGCCGGATCGGCCCGGACCTGCTGCCCGACCACATCGGCCGTCCGACGATCTTCCAGATGCCGCGCTTCGTGGTACCGCCCGAAGGGATTTCGTTCAAGGACGTCATCACCGACTTCGAGAAGCGGCTCATCGAGTCGACGCTCGAGGCGGCAGGGGGCGTACAGAAACGCGCGGCCGAGCTGCTGCGCATCAAGCCGACCACGCTGAACGAGATGATCAAGCGCTACGACATCCGGCCGCGACGGAAGCGGTCGGAATCGTCACGCGTCGATGGGCACGATACGACCGAACGGGTTGGGGAAACGGTGGCCGTGGGTGACTGATGCCCGTTATGGCAGATGGCAGATGGCAGAAGCACGGACAGTGATTTGCCATCTGCCATTCGCCATTTGCCATGACTAGGATCTGAGTCTGGCAATCATCCTGTCGATTTTTCCCAGCACGACGTCCCAGCGGTAATTTCTCCGGACGTACTCGCGTCCGGTCCGTCCCATTGCCGCTCTGAGGCGCTCGTCCGAAACGAGCAGCTTCAGCGCTTCCACGAACTCGTCGCGGTCCCGGTAGAACAAGCCCGCCGTTGCTTCGCAGGCAGTGATCGACCAGCACGTCGCTGCGCGCATTGCAGAGGATAGGCGTGCCGACGGCGAGCGCTTCGAGCGCGATGAGCGACAGGCTTTCATACGGCGACGGGCAGACCACGACGGTGGCCGCCTCCAGCGCCTGCAGCCGCTCCTGTTCGGACAGCATGCCCGCGAAATTGATGAAGGGCTCTTCCGGCAGGGGCATCAGCTTGAGCCCCATGAGCACGAGCGAGGCGTCGCCGCCCTGGCTGACATAGCTGCTGAAGTACTCGATGAGCTCCTCGCAACCCTTGCCTGGATCGATTCGGCCCCCATACAGCGCGAACGCACCGTGGATGCGGTGCCGTCGCTTGAAGCTCGCGCCGCGGGACGAGACATGCGAAGGAAACCGGCCACCCTCGCCGCCGGACGCATCGTCTGACTCCTGGAGAGCGGCTCCGACCCCTGGCGCTGATCGCTCGCCTGGCCCGGCTGGCCCGAGGCTCGCGGATACGCGTGGTGAGGTGGCAGGTCGACACCGCAGCCGATCGTTTCGTCGATCGTCGCGTGCCGATCGAACGTCTGCCCGACAAACCTCCGCTCGGGCTCGCTGAGGTATCCGATCGCCTTCGGGAGACGGAACACGTCCCTGTAGATGTTCAGATGAATCGGCGGCTCGTCGTGGGCAGCGGGCACCAGGATGCTGCGGCCGGGATCGATTTGCAGTCCGAGCACGGTGGGCGCGTATAGATAACCGTAGAAGACGAGCGCCTCGTACTGCTTGATGTGTTTCTTGAGGTACTCGATGAGCCCGGGCGACCAGGGCCCCTGGCGCTTCAGCCATTCTTTTTCGTCTTCGGCGTCGTGGGGATTGTGGAAAATCCAGTCGGAATATCGATCGAACTCCGCGATGTCGCGCGTCTGAGCGGTGGCGAAGCGGCGAACCGTGACGCCGCGTACACGGTCTGAGCCCTCGGGGTAGTCGTTCCTCCACGTGCCCGGGTCGCGGGCGCACGTCGTCAACACCTCGACATCGTGGCGTTCGGCCAGCTGTTCGGCCGTCAGCCGGCAGGCGTATTCCGGTCCGCCGAGAATCTCCGTCCCGTATCTGTGGATGATGAAAGCGATTCGCACGACGCGCTGAATGTGTATGCTAGCATTTTGCCGTTTGCCTCCCGCACTTTCCAGCCATCTGAGAACCTACACATACGCGCTGGTCGCGCGGGAGATCTCGCGGGTGACCCGGTATGCCGATCGCGTCATCCACGTCGATCCACAGCCCGGTGACGCTGGAACCCTTCGGGAGGCGATCGACGCCCCTTCGAAGATCGTCAGCTCGCTTCGGGACCTCTCCGGCGCCATGTCGGATGGGGTCAACGTCATCCTCTTCAACGGAAATTTCAACCATTCCACCGACGTCCAGGGACTCCTCGAAACGATTCGGCCCGAGGTGGCCCGGGGCAGCCGGGTCGTGGTCGCGCTCTACAACTGGTACTTCGCCTGGCTGTACCGGCTCGCCGATCGATTCGGGATCCGGCAGGGCCCGCCGATCAGCACGTTCCTGACGCAATCCGATCTCGCGCAGCTGGCACGCTTGTCGGGATTCGAGCTGGTTCGCCTGCGCCCGGTGGCGTACCTGCCCTGGCACTTCTACGGCATCGGCACGCTGGTCAACGCCATCATGCCGGCGATTCCCGGCCTCCGCTGGCTCTCCTTCGTCGCCGTGGCCGTCCTGAGGCCGGTGGCCGGGTCCGCCCAGCGAGCGGCCGTCGCTCACGGTGGTGATCCCTGCGCGCAACGAGCGCGGAAACATCGAAGCGGCGCTTCAGCGGATGCCGAATTTCGGCGCGGCGACCGAGGTGATGTTCGTCGAGGGCAATTCCACCGACGGCACGTGGGAAGAGATACAGAGAGTCAGCGCGCTTTGGGACGGCCGCCAGGGTCTGCGTGTGCGCGCGCTTCAGCAGCAGGCCAAAGGCAAGGCCGACGCCGTGCGGCTGGGTTTCTCGCAGGCGTCGAGCGAGGTGCTGACGATTCTCGACGCCGACCTCACCATGCCGCCCGAGCGGCTGACGCGCTTTTACGAGGCGTACTGCGAGGGCGCCGCCGATTTCATCAACGGGACGCGGCTCGTCTACCCGATGGAAGGAGAAGCGATGCGCCTTCTCAACCATCTGGCGAACGTGTTCTTCGCCAAGATGCTGAGTTTTGTGCTCGATGCTCGCCTCGGCGACAGCCTGTGCGGCACGAAGATGGTGTCGCGACACGACTACGAGCGGTTCGTACGATGGCGGAAAGACTTCGGCGACTTCGACCCGTTCGGCGACTTCGAGCTCCTCTTTCCGGCCGCTGTACTTGGAACCGGTATAATCGATATTCCGGTGGATTACAGGGCGCGAACCTACGGCACGACCAACATCCGGCGGTTTCGCGACGGGTTTACGCTGTTGCGAATGACGATGACCGGGCTCTGGCGGATCAAGTTCGGCAGTTTTTGACAGATACGAATCGGTAGGGCTGGGCTTCTAGCCCACCCGCAAGATCTTCGGTAGCGCAGGGCTTAGCCCTGCCATTCAGGAGCGAGGGATTGTCCGAACCCGGGAAGGTCTTTGTCGCCGGTCACCGCGGTCTGGTGGGGTCGGCCATCGTCCGGCGCCTCCAGAAAGACGGCGTCACGCCGCTGACGGCGACCCGCGCCGACCTCGATCTTCGCAATCAATCCGCCGTCAACGAGTGGTTTCGCGTCAACCGGCCCGACTACGTCTACCTCGTCGCGGGGACCGTCGGCGGCATTCTCGCGAACAGCACGCGCCCGGCGGAGTTCATCTACGACAATCTCCTGATTCACGCGACGGTCGTGCATGCCTGTTACCTGCACGGCACGAAGAAGCTGCTGTACCTCGGCAGCTCCTGCATTTATCCGCGCGAGGCGCCGCAGCCGATGACGGAGGACGCGCTGCTCTCCGGTCCTCTCGAGCCGACCAACGAGTTCTACGCGATCGCGAAGATTGCGGGCATCAAGCTCTGCCAGTCCTACCGGCGCCAGTATGGCTGCGACTTCATCTCGGCGATGCCGACGAACCTGTACGGGCCGAACGACAACTTCGACCTCACGAGCTCGCACGTGCTCCCGGCGTTGATCCGCAAGTTTCACGACGCGAAGCTGTCGGGCGCAGGCGAAGTGTCCGTGTGGGGCAGCGGGCGGCCACGGCGCGAGTTCCTTCACGTGGACGATCTCGCGTCGGCGTGTGTGTTCCTGATGCGCAACTACGACGAGGAGCCGCACATCAACGTCGGCACGGGGGAAGACCTGAGCATCCGCGAGCTGGCGGAGATGATCCGCGACGTGGTCTATCCTCGCGTCCGGATTGTGTTCGACGCCTCGAGGCCCGACGGGCCGCCGAGAAAGCTGCTCGATATCGGCAAACTTCGCGGCCTTGGTTGGACGCCTGCCATTCCGCTTCGCGCGGGCATCGAATCAACCTATCGCTGGTTCCTCGATCATCAGGCGGATGCGCGTGGGATTGGCGCGGACGCCGGACGTACCAGCGTCCAGGCCTGACGAACCACGGTTACCAGTCCAGCCGAGAGAAGCGCCACCAGAAGCGGTTGCATCGGCACCATGA
The DNA here is from genome assembly GCA_963850725.1 of Vicinamibacterales bacterium. Lineage (GTDB taxonomy): Bacteria > Acidobacteriota > Vicinamibacteria > Vicinamibacterales > JAMQPK01 > JAMQPK01. The sequence continues at coordinate 32,172 of CAWKMQ010000004.1, read as the reverse complement.
ATCGGCCGTGAGCGCTGTACGTCATCGCGATGCTGAGCACGTTGGCGCAAACAACGAAAACGACGGTCCATGCGGCAGGCGATCTGAACAGGACGAGCGCCGCCACGCCAGCCAGGGGCAAAAGCCATTTCGTGTAGAACTCTCGTCCCGGCCTGAGCTCCTGCGACACGTGTAGCCACATCAGCCGCACGACGTCGCGCGGGTTCTCCAGCATCCAGTTAATCGTGAGCTTCTGACGATACTGCGCGAGCTTCACTTCGGACGTCACGGTGTCGAGCTTCTGGGCGGCGATCTCGGGCCAGCCGTCCTCGGGATTCGAGTGCCAGACACCTTCGAATCGAAGAGCTCTCGGTCCAAAGCCCATCGGCAGATTGATGCCGCCCTGGGTGCCGAGGGGCATGAACGCATCCAGCACGATGACGTTGCGGATCCACCACGGGCTGATGACGGCAATGGCGACCGCAAGACAGATGGCCTTGGGTTTCCACGCGAACCAGGACCCGAATGACTTGTCTCTGCCCGGCAGGATCGCCAGAATCGGCGCCGACAGAATGAAAATCGTCCGCGCGGCCAGCAGTCCGCCCATGACGACGCCCGCCGCGATCGAGCCCGCGACAGTCCACCCATAGCTGGCCTGGCGCACCCAGGCCAACGTCAGCAGCGCCACCATGAGCGTCGCCAGCGGCTCTGTCATGAACATGCTGGCATACCGCGTCAGATCGCGGCTTTGCAGCGCGATGGCCGCCGTCAGCACCGCGGCAAACGGCCCCGCGATGGTTGTGGCGATTGCAGACGCAGCCGTCACCGCGCCTGCCATAATCCCGCAGTTGACGATGCGCCAGGCCGCGAAGTTCCTGCCCATGACGGCATACACGCCGGAAAGCAGAAGCGGCATGCCGGGTGGACGATAGGTCGTGGGGTAGTACTCGGACTGTCGCGACAACAATGGCCGGTAGCGCGGGATCCCCTCGTACGGCTTGCGCCACTCTTCGTCGCTCCACTCGTAGCCGAATCCCCGGCCCTGCCAGACGTTGTAGGCAATGGCATCGTAGTCGTGGCCGTCGCCCGATTCGGGCGGCTCGCGAAGACCTCCGCCGTTCACGATTCTCATCGTGTAGGTCGCGAACGCCGCGAGAAAGATCGCGACGTGGACGAGTCGCCGCACGAGGACCGTGTTCAGCCTCATCGCAATGGCATGTCCCGGACTTTCGGCAGCGCTGCCATCAGCGTGTCGTACTTGGCCATGATGACATCCCAGTGGTAGTGGCTTCTGACGTATGCCTGCCCGTTGCGGCCCATCCGTTCCCGAAGGCGGCGATCGGCGACGAGCAGCTTCGTGCACTCGACGAACTCGTCACGATCGGAGTAGAACAGGCCGGCATGGCTGCGCGTGCAGTGATCGACGAGCACGTCGGCGCGTGCGTTGCAGAGAACCGGGGTGCCAACCGCCATGCCTTCGAGCGCGAGCAGCGAAAGGCTTTCGAGCGGTGAAGGCACCACCACCACGGTGGCAGCCTCGAGCGCCCGAAGACGGTCGGCTTCAGATAGCAGGCCGACATAACGCAGCCACGGCACTTCGGGGAGCGCCATCAATTTGGCCCCCATCATCGCGAGCCGGGCCGTGCCGCCTTCATCCGTGTAGCTGCCGAAAAAGTCGACGAGCTCGGCGCAGCCCTTGCCGGCATCGATGCGCCCGCCGTACAGCAGAAACGGATCGTCAGGAAAGCCCTTCGGCGCGGTTCGCGACTGTGGCGCCGGACGGCCATCGAGAAGATCGACGCCGCATCCGATCGTTTCCTCCGCCACGGCGTTGAACTCGAATGTGGACTTCAGAAAGGCTTTTTCTCGAGCGGTATTGTAGGCGATCGCCGCAGGCCTCGCGAACATCTCTCTGTAGATGCCGAGGCCGATCGCCGGTTCGTTGTGTGCCGTCGGTGCGAGGATGCTGCGCTCGGGAGCCACCTGCAGCCCGAGCACGGTCGGTGCGTAGAGGTAGGTAAAGAATATGAGCGCATCGTACGACGAAGATGTCTGCGACAAGTAGTCGAGGAGGGCCGGGCACCACGGGCCCTGCTGCTCGAGCCACGTCATCTCGTCATCGCGACTGTGCGGATTGTGAAAGATCCAGTCCGAGTAGCGGTTGAAGGACTCGATATCGCGCGTGCGCGCGTTCGCAAAGCGCCGCACCGTGACGCGATTGATCGCGGTCGTGCCTTCCTGGTACTCGTTGGCCCACGTGATGTAGTCCCGCGCGCATGTGGTGAGCACTTCCACGTCGTGATTCCGGGCCATGCGCTCGGCGATCAGCCGGCAGTGGTACTCGGAGCCACCGAGAATATCCAACCCGTAACGCTGGACGATGAAGGCAATGCGCACGATCGTTATGGGTAGCGCAGGGCTTCAGCCCTGCCTTCCCTAGAAGGCCGATATCACAGAAGCCAGACGTTGCTGGATGACCGCGTCACCGAAGTCCTGAAGGCGTCGTCGCTGGCCCGCCAGGATCTCCTCTCTCGGGCTGTCCTCGAACGCCAGCATGCCGAGCAGCTCCGCCGCATACTCGAGATCCTTGGGCGCGAACTGCACGCCCGCCCCTCCCAGCGTGTCCGGAACGGCCGCCGTGCTGTAGGCCAGCACCGGCACGTCCATCGCCATGGCTTCGACCAACGGCACGCAGAACCCTTCGTGTTCGCTCAGCGAGATGTACACACTCGACGCTCGATAGTACGCGGCGAGCTCCACGTCGGGCACCGGCCCTGTAAAGATGAACCGATCCTCCAGCATCTGGTACTCGGACAGGAGCGCCCGGATGGTTGCATAGTATTGCGGGACGACGTCGTAGCGGCCGACGAAGATGAAGCGGTAGTACGCGTCGACATACCGCTTGTATTGCTCGGCCAGCCTGATGTGATCCTCGATCTTCTTGTTCGGCGCGATCCTTCCGACGAACAGAAAATTGACGAGGCCATCGTCGAGAATCTCGTCCAGCACCGGGTGTCTGGGCGCGTTGGTCAACCGGCCCGTGTCGACCGCAATCGGCATGACGCCCGTCTGGCGAAACCCGATCTCTTCGAGCTCCTGCCGGTTGTACTCCGAGTCTCCCAGGGCGAGGTCGGAAACCGGCGCCAGGCTCGCGAGCTCGTCCCGCGCAATCGACGCCAGCCGGAACAGCGCCGGCGCATACGAAGCAAAGAAGTGCGCCGGGGTGACGTTGTGATACTGGAGGACGCGGCCGTGCGGCAGCGCCGCAAACGCCTGCGACATCGGCGAGGGCAGGGCGAAATGAAAAATCGTGACGTCACCCTGCTTCGATGCCGGATCTGAAAACGATCGGATGTCGTGCCGAAGCTCGTCGTCGATGGTCATCGCGAAGACATCGGACTCGTGGCCCATCGCCCGGAGCAGCCCGCGGACGCGGCGTGCGCTGTCGCCAATCGCGTCGCCCTTGTGGGCGGCCGGCACCCACTGGTTGACGCGCATCAGCGCTTTTCCTCGACCAGGCCGACCTTCGACTCGGGACTCTCCGGCAGGCCGCGGAAGATGGCGGGGCGATACTGCTGAAGCTCGAAGAGCTCTTCAGCCAGCCGGAACTGATCCCAGAAGTCCCATGCGACCTGGGGTGCCGGTTTTCGAGGCGCGTTCAACACCTGTCGGACGAAATTCAGGAGCGTGCCCTCGAAGTCCTGTGCGCGGAGGCGTGCGAGCGCCTGGTTCTGCTTCGCGAGGATCGAATCGTAGAGCGCCTGATCGTCGAGGACGGTATCGACGAGTGCGGCGACTTCGAGCGGCTCTTCTGTCGAGTACAGCACGCCGGCGCCGTCCATTGTGGCCGGCACGGCCGTGGCCGCATACGCCACAACCGGAATCTGCTTGTAGAACGACTCGACGATCGGCACGCAGAAGCCTTCGTGCGCGCTCGCGCAGAGGAAGAGATCGCCCACCTCGTAATAGGCGGTCAGCTCCGCGTCGGACACGTGGCCGGTGAAGTGCACGTTGGTCACGCCGAGCCGCGCGCACAGCTGATGCAGAATGGCGAGGTACTTCTCGAAGCCGCCATAGGATCCCACCAGCAGAAGACGCGACCGCGGGTTGAAGTGGCGTTGGTACGCGTGGAAGTACCGGATGACGTCTTCGATGCGCTTGTTCGGGATGATGCGTCCGACGAAAAGGATGTTCGTCCAGCTGTCGTCGAACTCGCGCGCGACCAGGTCGTTCGGCCGGTGATCGAGGTGCGAGAAGTCGGGTACGACAGGGAGCACGCCGGTCGGATTGAAGCCCAGCTCTTCCAGCTCCTGCCGGTTGAACTCGGAGTCGCCCAGTGCGAGATCGACGCGCCCGGGATAGATCCCCAGCTCGCGGCGTCCCTTGAAGCACTGCTCGACGAGCTGCTCGTGGACGTCAACGAAGAATTCGGGCGGCGTGATGTTGTGGTAGACGAGGATCTGCCTGTCGGGCAGCGCGTAGGTGATGCGCGAGGCGCGCGATCCAATCGAGAAATGGTGGATCAGGATGTTCGACGGGTCGCTTTCGCGAATCAGATCCCTGTAGTCACGCGTCTCGTCTTCAACGCGCGGGTCCGCCGTCTGGACGAAGATATCCGAATCGTAGCCGGCGGCCCGAAGGACGCGCCGGATGCCGAGCACCTCGTGGCCGATGGCGTCGCCGTAGCCAAGCGTCGCCAGCACCTGATGAATCTTCTGTTTCTTCAATTCAGCACCGGTCCGGATGGAAGCTCCGCGAGCACCTCGCTCGCGGGCCTCAGGGCCTTGCGCCGTTTCGCGAGCCACCCCGGTTCAGGCTCGATGGCGCGAGCCGCACTGTTGCTGCGGGCCGCGCTGATGTCTTCATCTTTCAATTGCGCCAGCACGTCGAGGTATTTCTGTTCGATGACGGGCCACGCGTAGTGCTGCTGAAAGAACTCGCGCCCGTTGGCGCCGAACGTCGCGTTCAGCCGCCGGCTCTCGGCGATGGCACGGAGCGTTTCGATGAACTCGGCCTGCGTCTCGTAGTAGAGCCCGGCCCCGCTTCGAATGCACTGCCCTCGCAGCACTTCACACCGGCCGTTGGCCAGCACCGGCTTGCCCAGGGCCCACGCTTCCAGCGCCACCATCGACAGGCTCTCATAATATGACGGCATCAGCAGCAGATCGGCAGCGGCCAGCGCATCGAACTTGTCCTGGTCGTCGAGAAACCCGAGGTGGTGGATGCGAGGATGGTCGGGAACAGGCACGATCTCCTTGCCGATCAGGACCAGGCGCAGACCTCTCGGCAGCGCCTGCAGACCGTTCAGGAAGAACGAGAAGAGCTCGTTGCATCCCTTGTTCTGATCGATCCGGCCGATATAGAGCGCGAAGCGGCTCGTGATGCCGTACTTCTGGCGGAAACGCTCGGGCTTTGGCCGCTCGGGAATCTCGGATCCGATGCCGACCACCACACCCGGCACGTCGTGGTTGTTCGATACCGCCTGGATGAGCCGCTTCTCTTCCGGACTGTTGTACATCAGCGCACGGACACCGCGGAAAATCCGGGGCGAGATCCCCAGCCCGATGGCGTTGTCGCGCTCTGCCGTCGGCACGAGAATCGCGCGCGCGGGGACCGCCTTCACGCCGTGGTAGGCGTGGTAGTAGCGATAGCTGAAAAAAATGACGTAGTCATAGTCGGCTTGCGCTGACGACAGATAGGTGAGCAGCGAAGAGCTCTTCGGCCCTTCCGCGTCGAGCCACTTCAGCTCGTCGAGATACGAATGAGGCTCGCCGAAGACGCGCTCGGACCAGTGCGCGAAGACCTTGATGTCGCGCTCGTGATCGACCCGGAAGCGCCGGACCGGCACGCCGTTCACCCGCTCGATGCCGGCCGGATATTCGTCGTGCCACGTCACGTAATCGCGCGCGCACGTCGTGAGGACCTCGACTTGCGCGTGCTGCGCCAGGCGTTCGGCGACATAACGCGCGTGCAGTTCGGCGCCGCCGTTGATGTCGGCGCCATACCGCTGCACGACCACGGCGAGCTTCACTGCGCGGAGTCCGGCCCGTCGTCTTCGCCGGAGTCGTTTCCGAAGTCGCCGCCGTCCGGACCCTCGAAGTCCGTGTCTGGCCCCTCGTCCAGCGCCGCGTCGCCAGTGGGGTCGCCATGCGGGGGCGTCGCCGAGCCCACCAACGAGGGAGCTTCCGTCGACGAGCCGGCTGCCGCGACGTTCTCGCCCGGCATCCGCCCGCGTCCACCACGGCGCCCGCGGCGGCGACGCCGACGCCGGCGTGCGGTGTTTGATTCACCGGCCTGGGCCTCGGTCGCATTCGTCTCGCCGGCGCCTGGCTGACTCTGGCTCTGTGGCGCAGCCGGAGAGGGCGCTGCGGCGACGCTCTGCTGCGGCGGCGGTTGATAGGGTCGATCGTCCTGGCGAGGCCGTGGGGCAGGCGCCTCGCGCGACGGGCCCGTGCCCGGCCTGTACTGAACGACGGTTTCGAGCGCGCGTGCGCGACGCTCGTCGAAATCCATCCGGCTCGAGAGCGACTCGAGCCGCATTTTCAGGTTTCTGTTCTCGATGCCGACGCGCGTGAGCTCGAGGACCAGGTTATGGACGAGCTCGTAGTAGAGCGTGTCGACCTCGTCGCGCTGCTGGTTTTTCTCGCGCAGCTGGTGGAACTGCTTTTCGTAGAGCGTGTTGATTTCGCTCTGCTGGTGCAGCACCTGCACGAGCCGGTTGGCGTTGAGCAGCATCTTCAGGATGGGGCTGAGGAGCTTTCGGAGCAGGCGGACGGGCGCCTTGCTGCTGCCATACAGGTCGTTGGCGTCGGTGACCCATTGCTGCGGCTGAAACGGGTCCGGCTTGCGATCGCGCGCACGCTTGAACTGCTCGACCAGATCCGAGCGCACGCCTTTCGGATCGAGAAAGCGCTCGAGCTTGACGTTGGCCAGCTCCTGAATCTGTTCTTCGGTGTAGTCGACGCCACGTTTGGCCTGAATCCGCGCCCGGATCTGGCGCATGATCTGCTCGACGTCGACGGCATCAGTCCGTATGTTGAAATCTGCCATAGTTGTTCGACGGGGGTCAGACCCCCTTGATAAGTTCGGGGGTCACCCCCCCTTGTGCGCGCCCTTTGCCGCGAATTCTGGCGCTTCCTTCAGGCACGTGCCCAGTATGCCAATCGACTTGATCAACGCGCGCAGTCCCGTCCGCTGAATTTCCGCGTCCTCGTTGCCGAAGTCAGGGTAGCCGTTCTCGTCGACCGTCGCCGTTTCCCACCCGCGAAAGAGACGCCCCCACGGGCTGGCCAGCACCTCGCGCATCAGTGCCTTGGCTTTCAACGGATACCAGAAGCTGTCGTGATAGACCACGCTCGCCGCGTACGCCCATGGTGCGAGCACCGTCCTGAGCGACCACTCGACCGGCTTGCGGAGCGGCCCCCAGTAAATCTTGTGCTGCATGCGGGCGGCGAACGTCATCTTCTGGTATGGCCCGGCAAAATGCCAGTTCTCCTCGGCGGCATCCTTGTCGCCGACCATCTCGATGTCGCGCGGATCGCCGCACCCCAGTCCCCGCTCGTGTGCCAGGCGGATGAACTTGATGGAGAGCGGATCCATGCCCATCAGACGGGCGGCGGTGGCATCAATCGCCACCTGGTCGGCGCTCGCGAGGATGACGTTCTTCACGCGCGGAATCATGCAGCGCGGACCCGGGCCGTCTCCCGCAAAGGTGCCGTCCATGACCGCGAACACCCCGCGGTGGATTTTCTTCTGAATCATCAGCAGATCGACGAGGGTTTCGTGGATGACCGGGTGCGTCCAGTGGCGCCGTTCGTTCAGCAGTCCGCCGAAGGCGTTCTTCATCGCGCCCGTCATCGTGGTGAACACGTGCGTCTTGACCGTCGGGAGATGAATGATGTTCTCGCCGATGAAGCGGCGCGGAATCATGAATCCCTTCGGGTACACCGAGTTCAGGCACAGGAAGTCTTTCGTCAGATCGCCAACCGCGTCGCGAATGTTCGTCCACTCCTCGCCTTCGTAGATGTGAAGGTTTCGGAGGCCGTGCGCCTCGACGACCGGGAGCTGCTTGTTCTCGCGCTCGCCCAGATGCGCATCAATCACGACCGTGCGATTGTGACACGCGTGCATGAGAGCCGGTGAGTAGCCATCCTTCTTCATGGCGCGAATCACGCCGTCGAGCTGCCAGGGCGTGGTGGAGCTGCCCGGGAAGAAGAAGTGCCAGGAGATGTTCACCTTGAGCGCCGTGTCCGCGTCTTTCGCGATCACGTCCTGGTAGCCCGCGAGATTCAGGAGACGGTGATAGTCGCGGAGAACGGTCTCCGGCCTGGTGCGCAGAATGGCAACCCGTGCCTGGGGCATGGCCACGATTTTACCGGTAAATGATGAGGATCACCGAAAGCGCCCACAGACCGACGCAGATGAGCAGCGGCCGGTCGTTCACGACCAGCTCGGCCGGACTGCCGCCCTGATCGCGCCGGTGCACGAGGTAGAGGTAGCGGAAAATCCCGTAGAGCGGAAACGGAATGGTCAGGCTGAGGAGATCGGTGCCGAACTTCTGCGTGGTTTCGGGGCTGATCGTGTAAAACGCGTACGCGATCACGGTCGACGCCGTCACCACCGAGATCATCTGGTCGAGCAGGTAGGGTGTGTAGTCGCCGAGGATGGGCCGGTGGTCGGTTGCGGTGTCGGTCAGCAGGGTCAGCTCGTGCCGTCGCTTGCTGAGCGCGATGAAAAGGGCCAGAAGCGTGGTGCACACGATCAGCCAGTGGCTGATCGGGACGTGAATCGCCGCCGCGCCGGCCGCCGCACGCAACGCGAAGCCGGCGGCCACCGTCAGGACGTCGAGAATCACGAGGTGCTTGAGAAAGAGGGAGTAGAACGAGAGAAGCACGACATAGGTCGCGGCGATGGCAAAAAACGGGAAGCCGAGCATGAACGCGCCGCCGAGTGCCGCCAGACCGAGCACGGCCGCGACGGCAAGCGCGAGGCCGGGGCTCACCTCGCCCGCGGCGATCGGACGATGTTTTTTGACGGGATGACGCCGGTCCTGTTCGCGATCGGAGACGTCGTTCACCAGGTACACGGCGCCCGACAACGCGCAGAAGAGGACGAACACGATCGACGCGCGCAGGACGGCTTCGGGATCGTTCAGCCGCTGGGCAAACACCAGGGCCGCAAAGACGAAGAGGTTCTTCGTCCATTGACCCGGGCGCAACGATATCAGGAGACTGAGGAAAGGCAGGCGGCCGCCCCGACGACTAGACATCTATCCGGAAGCGGAAGGACTTACAGTCCTCCCGCTCCGGCGAACTTCCTCTGCTGAAAACATTCCTTGCAAAACACGGGGCGACCCTGCGTGGGACGGAAGGGAACCGTGGTTTCCTTGCCGCACGCCGAGCAGGTGGCTGTGGTTTCGACACGTTCACGAATCCCGGGCGACGCCGCCCGGGCCGCGCGCTTGGCCTTGCAGGCCTTGCAACGCTTGGGCTCGTTCTTGAAGTTCTTGTCCGCGAAAAAGAGCTGCTCACCAGCTGTCCACACGAACTCCGCGCCGCAATCCACACAACTCAGGATCTTGTCTTGGAACTCCATCGTGTCGCCCCTTGCTCGCGCCCTTTACTCTGCGTCGCGTCGCATTTTCTTGCGGTTACGTTTGCGCGCCAGCGCCTGTTTGGCTCTGCGCTTGTCTCCGGGCTTCAGATAGAAGGAGTGCTTCTTGATATCCTTGATGATATCTTCCTGCTGGACCTTCCGTTTGAACCGCCGAAGAGCACTTTCGATCGACTCACCGTCCTGCACCTTGACTTCCGCCACGCTTGATTACACCCCCTCAAATCGGGCGATCGTGATGACGGAACACCTGTCACCACGTTTTGATGAATAACGATTGTGTTACGCTAATTCGGGACTGCGAATCTTAGGCGCAAAGCCGCAGCCCCGTCAACGGATTACTCCTTCACTTTAAACCTTTTATATCCAACAGTTTACTACGATAACGTGGGCTCCACGAGAGTTCTGGTGATCGGCAGCGGCGGGCGCGAACACGCGCTCGTGTGGAAATTGGCGTCCGAGCGCGGCGTGTCGGACATCGTCTGCGCGCCCGGAAATGCGGGCATCAGCCGGCTCGCGCGCTGCATTCCCGTCGACGCCGCGGATGCGCACGCGGTCGCCGAGATCGCGCGGCGGGAAGAGATCGATTTCACGATCATCGGACCGGAACTGCCGCTCAGCCGCGGCGTCGCCGATGTGTTCGCGGCCGAAGGCGATCTGCTGTTCGGTCCGAGTCAGCGCGCGGCGCGGCTCGAATCGAGCAAGGTGTTCGCGAAAGACTTCATGCAGCGCTATCACGTGCCGACCGCGCGCTACAGAGCGTGCGATTCGGCATCGGAGGCCCTTGCGTCGCTGCGCAGCGGAGAATTCGGATTCCCTGTTGTGCTCAAAGCCGATGGCCTTGCTGCCGGCAAGGGCGTGGTGATTCCGCACGATCTGAAGGAGTGCGGAAGCAGAAGTCCACGCGATGATGGTCGACAAGCGCTTCGGCCAGGCCGGCGCACGTCTCGTGATCGAAGAGCTGCTCGTGGGACGCGAAGCGTCGTTTTTCGTGTTGAGCGACGGCACGCGCGCGCTGCCGTTGGGATCGGCCGAGGATCACAAGCGTGTGTTCGACGGGGATGCCGGCCCGAACACCGGCGGAATGGGCGCCTACGCTCCGAGCTCGCTGTTCGACGGCGCCACCGAGTCGCGCGTGATGAACGAGATCGTGTTGCCGGTCCTGGAAGGCATGCGCGCCGAGGGCAGCGAGTTTCGCGGGTTTCTCTTCGTGGGCCTGATGCTGACGGCCGATGGCCCGAAGGTGATCGAATTCAACGTGCGCTTTGGCGATCCCGAAGCGCAGGTTATTCTGCCGGCGATCGAGGACGATCTCTCGGCCCTGCTGATGAGCGCCGCGGCCGGCGAGCTCGACGCCGGTTCCATTTCGCTGGGTCCGGAGCCACGCGTCGGTGTGGTGATGGCCTCGGGCGGTTATCCGGACACGTATGAAACCGGTAAAGTGATTCACGGAATCGACGAGGCCGAAGCGGTGGCCGGTGTCAGCGTGTTTCACTCGGGCACGGCCAGGCGCGGGTCTGATATCGTCACAGCGGGCGGCCGCGTTTTGACGGTCGTCGCGTCGGATGATGACTATCGAAGCGCGATCGAACGCGCGTACAACGCCGTCGGTAAAATCAGTTTCGATCACATGCACTATCGGAAGGATATCGGCGTCGAAGGCTCTGACGTAGACTAAGCAGACGATCGACCGTATCAAGATCCGGAGCGTAAGCGACGGCAGCGCGTGGGGGTGGGGCCCCACGCGGATTAAACAATGACACCACTACAAGTCCTGATTTTGATGGGTTCGCCGAATGACGCACCAGTGATGCAGGGTGCGGTCGATGTTCTGAAAGAGCTGGGCATCACGGTCGAAATGACCGTCGCGTCCGCGCATCGCTCGCCCGAACGCGTCATGCGTCTTCTCGGCGAGGCCGAGACCCGCGGCGTGAAAGTGTTCATCGTCGGCGCGGGCGCGGCCGCGCATCTCGGCGGCGTGGTGGCCGCCCACGTGTCGAAGCCGGTCATCGGCGTGCCAATCGATTCATCGGCGCTGAACGGGCTCGACGCGCTGCTGTCGACCGTTCAGATGCCGCCGGGTGTGCCGGTGGCGACCGTTTCGATCGGCAAAGCCGGCGCGACCAATGCCGGCGTGCTGGCCGCGCAGATTCTCGCGCTGGGCGACAACGCCATCGCGGAGCGTGTGAAGAAGTACAAGGCGCGGCCTTGCGGACAAGGTCGAGGAGGCAGCGCGCAAGCTGAGCGCGTCTGACCTAATCCCTAATCCCTAATCCCTAATCCCTAGAGAAGTGAAGTATTCCATCATCACGTTTGGCTGCCGGGTCAATCAGGCCGATTCCTTTCACATCGAGGAGCAGCTCATCGCGAGCGGCGGCACCGTCGCCGCCGCCGAGGACGCCGACATCATCGTCGTCAATACCTGCTCGGTCACGAGTTCCGCCGATCAAGCGACACGTCAGATCGTGCGGAAAGTCTCGCGGGAAAATCCGAACGCGCGCATCGTCGTGACGGGGTGCTATGCCACTCGGCGTCCCGACGATGTTGCGGGACTCGCCGGCGCGATCGAGATCGTGCCGAACGATCGCAAGGACGATCTGGCGGCGGCCATCGGCTTGACCACGGCGCAACGGTTTGGCGATGGTGACGGCGCGTGCGGCGCGGCGATCGCCCCGGGTCTGGCCGGCCGTACTGCCTTCACCTTGCGCGTTCAGACAGGCTGCGACCAGGCCTGTTCGTACTGCATCATCCCATCGACCCGAGGCGCGGGCCGCAGCCGTCGCGTGGGCGAAGTGCTGTCGGATATCGAGCGCGTCGCGGATGCCGGCTACCGCGAGATAGCCATCACCGGTGTGCATCTGGGATCGTACGGGCGCGATCTCGGTGACGGTTCGACGCTGCTGAGCTTGTTGCAGGCCATAGAGCGGCGGTCGTTCGGGATGCGCTTCCGCATCAGCTCGCTCGAGCCGATGGACTGTCTGGATGAGATCGTCGATCTGGTCGCCGCGGTCGGACTGTTTCGCGCCGCATTTCCATCTTCCGCTTCAGCACGCCAGCGATCGAATGCTGGTGGCGATGCAGCGGCCGTACACGCTCGCCTATTACCGGCGGCTGGTCGATCGCATCCGGTACGCGATGCCGCACGCGTCGCTCGGCACGGACATCATCGTCGGGTTTCCTGGAGAGACCGATGACGGACTTCGCGCGTGCTCGAATCCTATCTCGCCTCGTCACCTGTGACGCACGTGCACGTCTTCCCGTACTCGGACCGGCCGGGCACGGTTGCGGCCGCGCTGCCCGGCAAGGTGCACGGCGCGATCGTGCGCGAGCGTGCGGCGCTTGTTCGTGGCATCGGCCGCGATCTCAACCGGCGGTTCCATCGCGAACAGGATGGCTCGATCCGTCCTGGGCTGACCATCGAAGACGGTACGCTCGTCGTCACGGATAACTATCTGAAGGTGAGGATCCCGGAAGGGTTGCCGCGGAACGAGTGGGTGAAGGTCGCATGATCAGCTCGGCCGGCGAGGCGCTTGCCGGCATCCTCGTCGCCTCGAACCAGCTAACGACTGACCGAACTTAGAGCAGCGCCGCGGCCTTCTGCCCGGTCGACTGTCTTGTCCCTTCCACAATCAGCTGACCGCACGCCGCCCGGATGTCGCGCCCGCGGCTCTTGCGAACCGACACGGTGAGGCCCGCCTCGGCAAGAATCTTCGCGAACGTATTGACGCGCTGGTCGGACGGCCGCTCGAACGCGATGCCGGCGGCTTCGTTCAGCGGAATCAGGTTGACCTTGCAGCGGATGTTGGCGAGCAAGCGCACCAGGCGCCGGGCGTCGTCCGGCGTGTCGTTGACACCACGAAGCAGGACGTACTCGAAGGTGATGCGATTGCGCCGCCGCGCCGGGAATTTCCGCGCGGCGTCGAGGATGTCTTCCAGGCCGTACTTGCGATTCACGGGGACGAGCGCGTCGCGCTGATCTTCTGTCGTGGCGTGCAGCGAAATCGCGAGATTGGGCATCAACGGTTCGCTGGCCAGCCGCTCGAGCGCGGGCAGCACCCCGACGGTCGAGAGCGTCACGCGCCTGGGAGACACGGCGAGACCGTGCTCGTCGTTGAGTATGCGCAGTGCTTTCATCGTGTTGTCGTAGTTGTGCAGCGGCTCGCCCATGCCCATCAGCACGATGTTGAACTTCGCGTCGCGCAGTCCGAGCTCGCCGGCGAGCACGCGAACCTGTCCGGCGATCTCGCCCGCGGTTAGGTTTCGCACCAGCCCCATCTTGCCCGTCAGGCAGAAGCCGCACTTCATGGCGCACCCGACCTGCGTTGATATGCAGAACGTCTGGCTGGGTGTGTCGGGGATGAAGACCGATTCGATGCGGGCCCCGTCGTCGAGGCCGAGGAGGAACTTCACGGTTCCGTCCGACGATGTTTCTCTGGCGATCAGGGTTGGGGTGGCAATGCGGAAGCGCGCGGGGAGATCGGCGCGACTCTGTCGCGACAAATCTGTCATCTTTTCGAAGTCGGTGACGCCCCTGGCATGGATCCACGCAAAGATCTGGCGCGCATGAAACCGCGGATGGCCGTGGGCTTCGAGCGCGGCTTCGAGCTCGGCCGACTCCATCGAGCCGAGATCGGCGCGCGCGTCCGACGCTAAACCGCTCGGAACGTTGGGCATGTTCGCTTCTGGATCTCGATTGTACTCGTGTTAAGATCCTTTCAGCTCGCATTCAACCCTTTCATCTCCAACGGGTCATGCACGGGCCCGAGCGGTTTGCACGGCGTTAGTCATCACTTTCATGATTGTTCGCGACGCACTCGACAACGGGATTCGTCTCGTCACTGAATCGATGGGGCACGTGCGCTCCGTCAGCCTTGGTGTGTGGCTGACGCGCGGGTCGCGGCACGAGACAGACGAGGACAGCGGCATCGCGCACTTTGTCGAGCACATGCTGTTCAAGGGGACGGCATCACGCACGGCGGAGGAGATTGCCCAGGCGGTCGACTCCATCGGCGGCCAGCTCGACGCGTTTACGGCCAAAGAGTACGCGAGCTATTACGTCAAGGTGCTCGACGAGCATCTGCCTCTTGCGGTCGACATCCTGTCGGACATCGTCCTTCGCCCCGCGTTCCGCGAGGTCGACATCGAACGCGAGAAGAAGGTCATCCTCGAAGAGATCAAGATGGTCGAGGACACGCCCGACGACCTCGTCCACGAGATTTTCACCCAGGCGTTCTGGGAGGGCCATCCGCTGGGCCGGCCGATCCTTGGGACCAAGGAGAGCGTCGAGGCGCTCACGCGAGCAGCGGCTGCGCGATCATTTCAGGGGCGCCTACGCGGCCGAGAACGTCATCATTTCCGCTGCCGGCAATCTCGAGCATGCCAGGCTTCGCGAAGCGCTCGAGCAGGCGTTTGGATCGATGCCGGTCAACGGCGTCAAGCAGAACGGCGGACCGCCGAACGTGGTCCCGAAGGTCGTCATCCGCAACAAAGAGCTCGAGCAAAGCCACGTGTGTCTCGGCGCGAGCAGCTATCCGCAGAATCACAGCGCGCGATATGCGAGCTACGTGATGAACACCATGCTGGGCGGCTCGATGAGCTCGCGCCTGTTCCAGAACATCCGCGAGAAGCGCGGTCTCGCGTATTCGGTGTTCTCCGGCATCAACGCCTATCGCGACGCCGGGTACCTGACGGTGTACGCCGGGTGCGCGAACGAAGCCGTCGGCCAGGTCGTCGATCTGGTGGTCGAGGAGATGCGCGGCATGAAGCAGACGCTCGTGCCCGACACCGAGCTGCGCCGCGCCAAGGATCACTTGAAGGGCAGCGTGATGCTGAGCCTCGAGAACACGTCGAGCCGCATGTCGCATCTCGCGCGCCAGGAAATCTACTTCGACCGTCAGTTCAGCCTCGATGAAACGCTGGAAGGCATCGAGCGCGTGACGCCGGCCGATGTTCAGCGCGTGGCGGGAGAGCTCTTCTCGAACGGATCTCTGGCCGCCACCGTGCTGGGACAGGTGAATGGACTTCAGCTTCCGCGAGAGCGTCTGGATTTGAACTAGAAGAAATGATTCCTCGCTACACACACCCCGACATGGGGCGCATCTGGAGCGAAGAGCGGAGATTCGAAACCTGGTTGCAGGTTGAAATCGCGGCTGCCGAGGCGATGGCCGAAGCCGGCATCATCCCCCACGACGCCGCGCGCGACATCAGGGAGAAATCGAAGTTCGACGTCGCCCGCATCGCCGCCATCGAAGAAACCACACAACACGACGTCATCGCCTTCACGACCGCCGTTGCCGAGCACGTCGGGCCGTCCGCGCGCTGGCTGCATTTCGGGCTCACCTCCTCCGACGTCGTCGACACCGCGCAGGCCATTCAGATGCGCGAGGCGACCGATCTGCTCATCAAGGATGTCGAAGGCCTGCTCGACGCCGTTCGTGCGCGCGCCGAAGAGCATCGGCACACGCCGATGATGGGCCGCACGCATGGCGTGCATGCCGAGCCGATGACCTTCGGCTTGAAGCTCGCGCTCTGGCACGCCGAGCTGCAGCGCGACCTGGAGCGGTTGAAGCGGGCACGTGACGTCGTCTCGGTCGGCAAGGTGTCGGGCGCGGTCGGGACGTTCGCGCATCTCGATCCGTCGATCGAAGCGGCGATCTGCGCCAGGCTGGGGCTGGAGCCGCGCTTGTGTCGTCGCAGGTGATTCAGCGCGACCGCCACGCGGAGCTGATGACGGCCATTGCGATTACAGGTGCGTCGCTCGAGAAGTTCGCGCTCGAGGTGAGGGGCCTGCAGAAAACCGAGATTGGCGAGGTGCAGGAGCCGTTCGGCAAAGGGCAGAAGGGCTCGTCGGCGATGCCGCACAAGCGCAATCCGATCGGCTGCGAGCAGATTACCGGCCTCGCGCGCCTCTTGCGGGCGAATGCCCACGCGGCACTCGAGAACATTGCGCTCTGGCACGAACGCGACATCTCGCACTCGTCGGTCGAGCGCGTGATCCTGCCGGACAGCTTCATCGCGCTCGACCACATGCTGCGGCGGTTTACCCGCATCGTGAAGGGCCTCGTCGTGAACGAGGATCGGATGCGCCAGAACCTGGAGCTCTCGCGCGGCGTCGTCTTTTCGGGCACCGTGCTCCTCGAGCTGGCGCAGCGCGGCATTTCGCGCGAGCAGGCCTACGAGTGGGTGCAGCGCAACGCCCTGCGATCCTACGACGAGAAGAAAGACTTCAAGGAGCTGCTGCTCGCCGATCGCGATGTCATGGCTGTGGTCGACAGGAAAACCATCGATGATGCGTTCGACCTGAAGGTGCAGCTCAAGAACGTGGACAAGATTTTCGACCGCGTGTTCAAAGTGCCGGTCGGAGCGTGGAGTGTCGTGATGCGTGCGCGCGTATTCGTGACGTTGAAGCCGTCGGTGTTCGACCCGCAGGGCAAGACCATTGTCGACGCGTTGCACTCGCTCGGATACGGGGGCGTCGAAGATGTGCGGCAGGGAAAATATTTCGAGCTCGAGCTCGCCGCCGCTTCGAGCGAAACGGCGCGCTCGATGGCGTCGGAAGTCGCCGACAAGCTGCTGGCGAATCCGTGATCGATTATCGAAGAGATGCTGATCCGGAGCCGAGCGAACTGTGCCGAGCCGATGCAGGCCAGCGCTGAGGCTGACACGTGAAAACCAAATTCGCCGTCATTGTCTTTCCCGGATCCAACTGCGACCACGACGCGTATTACGCCGCAAAAGACGTGCTTGGCCAGGAGGCCGAGTTCGTCTGGCACAAGGAAACCGATCTTCGCGGCGCCGATGCGGTGATTCTCCCCGGCGGCTTCTCGCACGGAGATTACCTGCGGACCGGCGCCATCGCCCGCTTTTCGCCTGTCATGGACGCCGTCAAGAGGTTCGCCGCCGCGGGCGGCCCTGTTCTGGGGATCTGCAACGGCTTTCAGATTCTTCTCGAGGCCGGCCTGCTGCCGGGTGCGATGCTGCGGAACCGCGAGCTGAAGTTCCGCTGCGAGCACGTCCACGTTCGTGTCGACGAGACCGACACGCCGTTTACGCTCGCGTGCCGTCCGCAGCAGGTGTTGCGCATCCCGATCGCCCACGGCGAAGGCAACTACTTCACGACGCCTGACGAGCTCAGCAAGCTCGAGCAGAACCGGCAGATTGTGTTCCGTTACGTCGATGCGTCAGGAGTGGCCAGCGACGAGGCAAACCCGAACGGGTCGATCGTCTCGATTGCCGGGATCTGCAACGAGCGGCGGAACGTCGTTGGTCTGATGCCTCACCCGGAACGTGCCTGCGAGCTGGCGGTTGGCAGCGCGGACGGACGCATCATCTTCGAGTCCGTGCTGGCCGCCCGCGCGGCCGGCGCGTTGACGGCGGCGGGGAGTGCTTCGGCATGAGCGCGTTCGACAAGGCAACCCTCGATCGTCACGGCCTGAACGACGACGAGTACCAGCGCATCGTGAAGGCGCTCGGGCGCGAGCCGAGCCTGACCGAGCTGGGCATCTTCTCGGTGATGTGGTCGGAGCATTGCAGCTACAAGAGCTCGCGCGTTCATCTGCGCAACGCTGCCCACGACCGGTCCCAGAGTGCTGCAGGGTCCTGGCGAGAATGCGGGCGCCGTGGACATCGGCGACGGCCTCGCGGCGGTGTTCAAGATCGAATCCCACAATCATCCATCCTTCATAGAGCCATATCAGGGCGCGGCGACCGGCGTGGGCGGCATCATCCGCGACATCTTCACGATGGGCGCCCGGCCGATTGCGTTGTTGAATTCGCTTCGGTTCGGCGAGCTCGACGATCCGCACGTTCGCCGCAACATGGAAGGCGTTGTGGCCGGGATCGCCGGATACGGCAACAGCATCGGCATTCCGACCGTTGGCGGCGAGATTGCCTTCGAGGAGTGCTATGCCGGCAATCCTCTGGTGAACGTCTTCTGCCTGGGTCTCGCCAAAGCAGACGAGATTGTGAAGGGCGTCGCGAAAGGCACGGGCAATCCGGTTTACTACGTCGGTTCGAAAACCGGTCGCGACGGCATCCATGGCGCGACGATGGCATCGGCGGAGTTCGACGAGAACTCGGCGGAGAAGCGCCCGGCGGTGCAGGTCGGCGACCCCTTCATGGAGAAGCTGCTCCTCGAGGCCTGCCTCGAAGTGATGCAGACCGATGCGCTCATCGGCATCCAGGACATGGGCGCCGCCGGTCTGACCTGTTCGACCTGCGAAATGGGATCGCGCGGCGGCGCGGGCATCGACATCGATGTGATGCACGTGCCTCAGCGCGAGACGGGCATGACGCCGTATGAAATCATGCTGTCCGAGTCGCAGGAGCGCATGCTGCTCGTCGTCAAGCGCGGACGCGAGCGGGAGGTTGAGGAGGTTTTCGAGAAGTGGGACCTGCACGCCGCGCACATCGGTGAGGTCACCGACGATGGGCTGATGCGGGTGCGCGAACGCGGGACCGTCGTTGCGGAGATTCCGACCAGCGCGCTGACCGATGATGCCCCTGTTTACACGCGCCCCATGGCGACGCCCGCGTATCTCGCAGAAGCGCAGAAGCTCGCCCTGCCCGCGAAGCCGCCTCTCGCCGACGTCGACGCGTTTCGAGGGTTGCTCGCGTCGCCGGTGATCGCGAACAAGCGCTGGGTGTACCGGCAGTACGACCACATGGTGCGCACCAACACGCTCGTGCTGCCCGGCGTGGGAGCAGGCGTCGTGCGCGTGAAGGGAACGAATCGCGCGCTGGCCTTGTCGGTCGACGGCAACGGACGGTACTGCTATCTCGATCCGTATCGCGGGGCCATCCTCGCCGTCATCGAAGCGGCCAGAAACGTGGCGTGCGCCGGCGCCGAGCCGATTGGCGCCACCAACTGCCTGAACTTCGGCAATCCCGAGCGGCCCGAGATCATGTGGCAGTTCGCGCGCGCGGTCGAAGGCATCACGGCGGCGTGCACGGCGCTCGACATTCCGATTACCGGCGGCAACGTGAGCCTCTATAACGAGACCGACGGCAAAGCGATTTATCCGACGCCGGTGCTCGGTGTGGTTGGGCTGATCGAGGATTCGACGAAGGTGCTGGGCCGGTGCTTCAACAGCAGTGGCGATGCCGTTGTCCTGCTCGGGGAGACACGCCACGAGCTTGGTGGTACCGAGTACCTGAAGCAGGTGCTGGAGACGGTGGCAGGAGAGCCGCCGGCCGTGGATCTGAAGGCGGAAAAGTCGCTCCAGCAGCTTCTCGTGACGGCGGCACGGGAAGGTTTGATCCGGTCGGCACATGACTGTGCCGAAGGCGGCATCGCGGTGACGCTCGCGGAATGCGCGTTCGGCACGGGCGGGATCGGCCTGAGCGTCGATCTTCCTGCTGTTGACAGTCCGGCGACGTGGTCTGGTGCCTCCACGCTGTTCTCCGAATCTGCCTCACGCGTCGTCGTGTCCGTGGCACGGGAGAATCTCGCGGCGTTTCTGGCGCGGGCCAAAGCGCTCGCGGTCCCGGCACGCGAAATCGGCACGACCGGCGGCTCGCGTATCAGCGTCTCAATCAATGGGCGGCCTGCGATCGACGTCGCGGTGAGCGAAGCCGAGACCATCTGGGAAGCGGCACTGGAGAAGTTCTTCAAGCAGCGAGCTGCATAGGACTGGGGTGAGACGATGACGACTAAGCAGAAAATCGCTGCAACCAAAGCCGAGTGGCCGAAAGGCCGCGAGGCACAGGTCGCGGGGGTGGGGCCCCGCGACGTCAAAAGAAGTGCCCCATGACAAATTCAAGGAAGAATGCGGCGTCTTCGGCATCTTCGGCCATCCCGAAGCCGCGCAATCTGACCTATCTCGGACTGTACGCGCTTCAGCATCGCGGCCAGGAAAGCGCGGGCATCGCCGCATCTGACGGCAGCGAGGTTCGCATCTCGAAATCGATGGGGTATGTCGCAGACGCGTTTTCGGAGAAGACGCTGGAACGACTCTCCGGTCATATCGCCATCGGACACGTCCGGTATTCGACCGCCGGCGACAGCAAGGTGGACAACGCGCAACCGATTCTCATCGACTGCGCGCACGGTCAGATTGCCATCGGCCACAACGGCAATCTCGTCAACGCGACCGAGTTGAAGGACGAGCTCGGCCGGCACGGGTCGATATTTCAGACCAGCACCGACACCGAAGTCATTCTGCATCTGTATGCGCGGTCGCGCGCCGCGTCGACCGACGAAGCCGTCGTCGAAGCGATTTCGCACGTGCAGGGGGCGTTTTCGCTCGTGCTGATGACCAAGGATCGGCTCATCGCCATTCGCGACCCGCACGGATTTCGCCCGCTGGCGCTCGGCAGGCTTGGCGATGCGGTCATCGTGTGCTCGGAGACGTGCGCGCTGGATCTGATTGGCGCGACCTACGTGCGCGACGTCGAGCCGGGCGAAGTCCTCATCGTCAGCGCGGCCGGTGTGAAGTCGTTCAAGCCGTTCCCGCCGGCGCCGCTTGCGCAGTGTGTGTTCGAGCACGTGTATTTCTCGCGCCCGGACAGCTATGTGTTCGGCGAAAGCGTCAACGAGGTGCGCACGAATCTGGGGCGTCGGCTTGCCCGTGAGCGGCCGGTGGAGGCCGACGTGATCGTGCCGGTTCCAGACTCGGGCGTCTGCGCGGCGATCGGGTTTGCCGAAGAGTCGGGGATCCCCATGCGCGTCGGGCTGATCCGGAATCACTATGTCGGCCGCACGTTCATCGAGCCGCAGCAGTCGATTCGGCACTTCGGCGTGCGCGTGAAGCTGAATCCCGTGCGCAGCATTCTCGACGGCAAACGGGTCGTGCTCGTGGACGATTCGCTCGTGCGCGGCACGACCAGCCGCAAGATCGTCAAGATGGTGAAGGCGGCCGGGGCGAAGGAAGTGCACATGCGGATCAGCTGCCCGCCCACGATCTCGCCGTGTTTTTACGGTGTGGATACGCCTCGCCGATCGGAATTGATCGGCGCCACCCATACGCTCGAAGAAATCCAGAAGTACATCGGCGCCGACAGCGTCGGCTATCTGAGCCTCGAGGGCATGCTCTCGGCCGTCGGTCCGAGGCGCTCGACCTATTGCACGTCCTGTTACACGGGCCAGTACCCGGTGGCGTTTCCGCGCAACGAAGCGGCATATCTTCAACTCGCGCTCAAGCTCGATACCGATGCGGTCAAGACGTAGCATCGTCGCCGGCGTGATGGTCGCGCTCGCGGTGGCGGTGCCGCGCGTTCACGGCCAGGCCCCGGGCCCGGGCGCCGGCGTGGCCGAAGAGCGTGGACCGCAGGCGATCTCGCCGGAAGCCATCCAGAAGGCCATCGATTCGCTCGGCAACCTGGAGTTCTCGGTCAGGATGAACGCGGCGCGCACCCTGCGCCGGGCGCCGGCCGAGACCGTCGCGCCCGCGCTGATTCGAGCCGTCGAAAGCCACAAGGATCAGTTCGCCCGGTTTCGCGCGCTCGTGCTGCTGACCGGATTCAGCGACGCACGGACGGCCGCGCTCATCCGCGAGGTGGCGACCAATCCGAACGACCGGCTGCGGACGGTGGCCTACATGTACTACGAGCACCATCCCACGCCGGCGATGATTCCCGACTTGCTGAAGGCGCTCGAGCGCGAGGAGAGCGAGTTCGTGAGGCCGGCCCTCATTCGGGCTCTCGCCGCACAGGCCGCCGATCCGCGTGTGCGCGATACCTTCCTGGTCGAGATCAAGCGCGGGCAGGATTTCTTCAGGAGCGCGGTCATCGAAGCGCTTGGCGATTACGGCGCCTCGTACGCCGTCGAGCCGCTGATGGCCATCGCGCGTCAGGCCGGCCCTCTTCAGGTCGACGCGGTCCTGGCGCTCGGCAAACTGAAAGACAAGCGGGCGATGGAAACGTTCGCGTCACTGCAGGCAAACGTCGAGCGGGAGACGCAGCCGTCGATTGCGGCGGCCATCTGCCTGGTCGGCGTCAACTGCGCCGCGCATGTGCCGTTTCTCATCGAGACGCTGAAGTTCGCGGAACAGAACATCGGGTATCAGGAGCTGCTGCGCAACTCGGTTGCGGGCCTGGTCGCGCTGGCCAACGCTGGAAATACGCAGGCGTTAGCCGCGCTGTTCGACGTGGGCATTCCTTCGATGGACCCTCCACGCGCGCCGATGGCGCTTGGCGTGGCGACCGTCGCGGTTCGCAATACGCCGGTGATGCTCGCGTTTCTCGAGACCTACAAGAGCGCGTCGGATGGAATCGAGCTGATCGCGGAAGGCTTCGACATGCTCGAAGAGGACTACGAGGAAGAAAGCTTCTTCGTGGACGTCCGCCGCGGCTACTGGAAAGCGAGCGAGTCGTCGGCGACGCGCCGCGTCGGGCAGGAGCTGATCGAGAAGCTCGAGTTCTGAGAAACGGTTCCGGGATCCGTTTTCCTATCTGAGACGACCCAAAGATGGACCGCATGACGTATGCCGGTTCGGGCGTGGACTATGGCGCGCTCGATCCGTTCAAGCGCAAGGCCCAGTTGGCCGGCCGATCGACGGCCGACGTGCTGCGGCGTCTGGGCGTGTCGGAAGTCGAGATGAGCCGCGGCGAGAGCGCGTATCTCGTCGAAACACCTGACAGTTTCCTCGCGCACGTCGAAGAAGGGCTCGGCACCAAGAACCTCGTGGCCGACGCCATGTATCGTCTCGTGCCGGAACGATCCTTTTACGACCACCTCGCGCAGGATACCGTCGCGATGATCGTCAACGACATGGTGACGCTGGGCGCGTTGCCGCTCGCGGTGGCCATGCATCTCGGCGTCGGTTCGTCCGAGTGGTTCAAGGACGATCGGCGCGCCGGCGACCTCGTCGACGGCTGGCGGGCGGCCTGCGAGCTGGCCCGGTGCGCCTGGGGCGGAGGCGAGACGCCGACGCTGAGCGGGGTCGTGGAGCCGTCGGCGGTGGTGCTCGCGGGTTCGGCCATCGGCATCATCAAGCCGAAGGAGCGGATGATTCGCGCGAATATCCGGGCAGGCGACGCCATCGTGCTGTTCGAGAGCTCGGGCATTCACGCCAATGGCCTCACGCTCGCGCGTGCGGTGGCCGAGCGCGCGGAGAACGGCTATCTCACGCTGCTGGGTGACGGCCGGCCTTACGGCGAGGCGCTGCTCGATCCCACGCACATCTACGTGGGCGTCATCGAGGATTGCCTGAATCGCGGCGTCGATATTCATTACGCCGTCAACATCACCGGTCACGGCTGGCGCAAGCTGATGCGCGCATCCGATCCGTTTGCGTACGTCATCGACACCATTCCCACGCCGCAACCCGTGTTCGACTTCATTCAGTCGGTCGGCAATGTCGACGACGCTGAGGCGTACGGCAACTTCAACATGGGCGCCGGATTCGCGGTTTATGTGCCCGAGAAGGACGTGCCGGCCGTGCTGGACGTGGCCAAGGCCTTTCCCGTTCCGCGCGTTGCGCGCCGGGCAGGTGGAAAAAGTGCCACCAAGCGAGTGGTCATTACGCCAAAGGGGTCTGGAGTATTCCGCCGAGACGCTGGGCTGTCACGATAACGGAAATGGTTCCGGGATCGTTTTCGGGTCTGACCACGCGATCTCAAGCGGGATTCGAGTCCGAGCGCCTCGCCGTTTCGATGCCCAGTCCGGATCGCCCAACGGGATGCCGCGCCGATCGCGCTTCGAATCTGGCCGACATCCGAGTCGCTGTTTCGCGACCGTTCACGATGCCAACCAGTCCGGGATCTGGCGACAGGCCAGTGGATGAGGCATGCCGGTCCGTCGTGCATGCGTCTGCCACAAGCTCGACCATCGGCCAATCCTCAGCTCGCGTGACCAGACCTGCACGAAGGGGATTGCGCTCGACGTACCGGCAGACGTTGAGGAAGTGCGTATCTCGTTTGAACCGGAATCGCCTTGTATCGTCCCTGGTAGACGGCGCCGGTGCCGACGATCTCATGCGAACTCCTGCCATCGTTGGGCGTGTGTCGCCGTTAGCCAGTGCATGAACCGCGACAATTCGCTGTCGCTCGTCGGGCCATAGCAATGAAATGAAAATGGTTGGGCATGATGCAGTACGCAAGAATTCGATACCGGTGAAGCGTCGACGTGCGACTCAGCAGGGTTGTTTCGAACGGCCCTGTAGTCATCGCGCATGACTCGAAAAGAACTGATGCGTTTGGCGGCCCGATTCAGCACGTGGTAGACGTAATTGGCCACAGTGAACGTCGCGTCTCGCCATACGCGGCGATGGGGCGATGCGATGCAGACTCAAGAGCGAGTGTCTGAGTGCCGTACATGAACGAGCGTCAGACCCCTTCACAATCGCAGGCATCGGGGTGCTGATCTCCGGGCGGGGTCAGAATCTTCAGGCGATCATCGACGCGATTCGCGACCGGACGAATCTGAACTGCCGATCTCGCCGTTGTGATTTCCAATCAGCGCTGACGCTGCTCGGCCTGGACCGGGCGCGAAGAGGCTGGGTATCGAGACGCTCGTCCTCGACCATACCGACAAGGCAAGATTTGCCACGCGCGAGGACTACGACCGGGAGCTTGTTCGCGATCTGAAGAGCACGACGCGTGAGTCTGGTGTGCCTTGCCGGATTCATGCGGCTGCTGACGCAGGTCTTTCTGGACGCGTTTCCGAATGCCATTGTGAATATTCATCCCTCGCTTCTTCCCGCCTTTCCCGGAACGAACGCTCAGTATCAGGCCTGGGAGCATGGCGTGAAATGGACTGGCGCGACGGTGCATCTCGTCACGGCCGAACTGGATGGGGGGCCGATCGTGCTGCAGGAGCCTGTGCCGGTGAAGGATGGCGACGATGTCGATACGCTGGCGGCGCGGATTCTCGAACGGGAGCATCACCTGTATCCGCTGGCGATTCAACTGCTTCTGAACGGCGGCTGGCGGATCGAAGGCCGTCGCTTTGTGCAGTGAAAACGGTTCGGGAGCCGTTTTCGTAAGAGGAAAACGCATCCCGACCCCTTTTCAGGCGCTCTTCAGCGTGATCACCGACACGTCCGGCGGGCAGTTGAACCGGTAGGGCACGTATACGGTGCCGACGCCGCGACTGACGAAGATCGAGCTGTTGTTGCGCTGACCGAATCCGGCGACGACCGGAAACTTCTTCGCGGCGATCGCCCCGAGGCCGGGCAGCACCACCTGGCCACCGTGCGTGTGGCCCGACAGCACGAGCGGCACGTCCAGCTCGGCTGCCTCATCCAACCGCCGCGGATCGTGAGCGAGCAGAATCACCGTCGATTCGGCATCGCGGACCAGCCGGGCGATGTCGCGTCCGCGCCGCGTCCAATACCGCACACCCACGAGATCGACGCGTTCGCCCCGCATCTCGACCGTCGTGCGCGCGTCGCGCAGCACCTCGTAGCCGTGTTTGATGAGCGCGGCCGGCATATCGCGATCGTCATCGTGATTGCCGAGCACGGCGAAGACGCCATACGGCGCCATCAACCCGGCGAGCGCCTCCGAGCAGGGCACGACATAGTCGCGATTGCCCCACGTCACGTAGTCGCCGCCGAGCACGATGAGATCCGGCCGCTCCCCCATCATCAACGCGACCGCGCGCGCCACATCGCGCGCCGGCACCATTTCGCTGTGATGGAGATCGGTGATGAGACCCACGCGCAGGCCGTCGAGGGCGGGACTGAGACCGGCGACCGGCACGCTGGCGCGCAGACGACCTGGATCTGATGCCGCGAGTACGCGACGCCGTAGGCGGCGCCGCCGATGACCGTGCCGATGCCGCCCGCTACCAGGGTATTGATCGCCGCGCGCCGACTGACCAGCACCGCATTATGATAATGGACTCAATGAGCGATCTGTTCTCCGAACTCTCAGTGGCGCGGCCTCGTGTACGACGCCACGCAGGGCGCCAGGGACGCGCTCGCGCGCGAGTCGCTGACGGCCTACGTGGGATTCGATCCGACGGCGCCGGGCCTGCACGCCGGCAGCCTGATGCAGGTGATGGCGCTGGCGCGACTTCAGCGCGCGGGCCATTCGCCGATCGCCGTCGTCGGCGGCGGCACGGGCATGATCGGCGACCCGAGCGGCAAGACCGTGGAGCGCACGCTGCAGAGCCGCGAGGTGATCGAAGCGAACGTCCGCGGCATCCGCGCGGAGCTCGAGCGGTTTCTGGATTTCCAGGCGCCGACCAATCCCGCGAGACTCGTCGACAACGGCGAGTGGTTGAACTCGATGAGCGCGATGGAGTTCCTGCGCGACGTCGGGAAGTACTTCACCGTCAACTACCTGCTCGCGAAGGAGTCGGTGAAGCGGCGTCTCGAGAGCGAGGAAGGGATCTCGTACACGGAATTCAGCTACTCGCTGCTGCAGGCGTACGACTTTCTGGTGCTGCACGATCGCTTCAACTGCCGGCTCCAGGTGGGCGGCAGCGATCAATGGGGGAACATCGTCGCCGGGCACCGACCTCATCCGCAAGCTGCGCGGCACGCAGACCCACGGGCTCGTGTCGCCGCTGCTCCTGACGTCGAGCGGGACGAAGTTTGGCAAAACCGAGGCGGGCGCCGTCTGGCTCGACGCCGCACGCACGTCGCCCTTCCGTTTTTATCAGTTCTGGTTCAACTCGGACGATCGCGACGTCATC
>CAWKMQ010000003.1:0-54021 GCA_963850725.1 Vicinamibacterales bacterium | reverse complement strand
ATGTTTTTCCAGACTGCTGAGGTAAGCGCAGAATGGCCTCGATCTGCCCCGGCGTTGCCACGAACTGGGGCATATCGGGGTGGCCGGTGGAAATCCCTTCAGCCAGCGCCTCAGCTAGAAAGCTTATGGGATAGCGTGCGCTAAGGCTGCGAAAAGGTGGCGCGTCGGGGTATGGACTGAGGCCCGCCGGCCCGACCGCGTGACAGCTCGCGCAATTCGCTTCCACTAGCGCTCGCCCATGCTCGACCAGCGGGTCTGCGTTGGCCGCCGAGGACGAGCAGCAGAAAACCGCAGCAATTAATGCCGCCGCTAGGTATGATTTGACCTTAATTTGCGCCATCTTGGAAGCGTGACATCGACCCCGATCGTCTGCTTTGATTTGTATCAAGGGCACTTCGTTGATGCACATCAAACCGTCCCGCTCGGTCTCGTGCCATGTTGCCCCCGACGACGAATACCACGAGCAGGACAATGTCGATCCGAACGATCTTAGTGCACCTCGATCTTGACCAATCACCCCTTCCGCGTCTCTCTTTCGCGCAGGATCTCGCAAGACGTTTCAGCGCCCATATCAGTGCGATTGCCGCGGCAGATCCTCACGTCTTCGTTCCAGGCGACGACAGCGGCATGGTGTCGGCCGAACTGTTGCGACGGAAGGCGGAGGAAATCACGGAACGCTTGAATGCATTGAAGGACCAGGCCGCGCAGTCGCTAGGCGAGGGTTCAGACTGGATCAGCGCGATCGCCGACCCTACCGCAACCATCTCGATGCTTGCACGCACCGCCGATCTCGTCGTGACCGGCCGCGACACTTCCGTCGATAGGCATAACACGCTGGACATTGGCTCTTTGATCCTCTCTGCCGGACGCCCGGTGCTGGTTGCTTCTGACGAGCTGTCGAAGTGGCGCGCTGAGTGCATTGTCATTGCTTGGAAGGATGCGCGGGAAGCGCGGCGCGCTCTGGCCGCTTCGCTGCCCTTTTGCCGAAAAGCCAACGAGGTGTTGGTGGTCACCGTGGCTGGGACTGGAAAATCAGACGCTCGGCATAGTGTTTTTGACGTCGTTTCTTATTTGGACAGGCACGGTGTGGCGGCCCGCGGCGAAGTGGTTCCATGTGATTTGGAGGACGAGGCCGAGACCATCAGCCACCTGGCGCGTCGCAGCGGAGCGGACCTCGTTGTTTCGGGAGGTTACGGCCACAGCCGGTTGCGCGAATGGGCGATCGGCGGCATGACGCGTTCCCTTCTCGCCGACGGAACACTCAACCGCCTGTTCTCAAATTAACGTGCCGCTTTGACCTCCGTCAAAGCGAGCGCTTTTAAACGCTGTTCAATCGGTGTCGGGTCAATCCGCGCACGGCGCACGGCAGACACAAAGCGCAAGACCAGGTCGCCGGGTAGATCGCAACCCAAATCGAAGAGGAGAGTGCTATGCCTGAAGCTGCTACCAGGTTGCCGGTGAAGACAGACAAACCGGCTGCGCCGGCACGAAGTCAAACACGATCGCCTTTCGAAAGCCTGAGACGCGAAATCGACCGGCTGTTCGAAGACCTCCATCCTTTCGGCCGGAACATGCCCGCAACCCGGGCGCTGTCCAGCGAGCTTCCAGATCCCTGAGGGCGTCAATACAGATCAGATCACCGCAAGTTTCGCGAATGGCGTTTTGACTGTGGTGCTACCAAAGACTGTCGAAGCAAAGAATGCTGAAAAAAAGATCGAGGTAAAGGCTGGATAAATCGCTGTGACGGAGGTCCCGAGGGCTTACAGGCTTGCCGGGACGCTACGACTGCGAGTGTGGGGGCCAAAGATAGAGAATAACCGTGCGCAGACCTGGAGCAGGATGTCATGATCGCGCGATGAGCGCCGCGTTCCAGCTTCTCGGCCGGACCGTCTTCAGAGGAGAAGTCGATCAGATGCACGTATCGACCAAGAATTCGCTGCGGAAGTTGTGGC
Source organism: Vicinamibacterales bacterium (assembly GCA_963850725.1). GTDB lineage: Bacteria > Acidobacteriota > Vicinamibacteria > Vicinamibacterales > JAMQPK01 > JAMQPK01. Next base: position 52,069 of record CAWKMQ010000003.1, on the reverse strand, counting down.
CCTATGACGATGTTTCGCGACCGAACTGAAGCCGGTAAGGCACTGGGGGGAGAACTCGCCAAGCTACGACTTCCGCGGCCTGTCGTATTGGCCTTGCCTCGTGGGGGCGTGCCTGTCGCCGCTGAAATTGCTGTCCTCCTCAAAGCACCGCTCGACCTGGTGATCGTCCGCAAAGTGGGGGCGCCAGGCAACCCGGAGCTTGCGGTGGCCGCCATTGTCGACGGCAACCCTCCTGACATCGTTCTCAACCGCGAGGTGATCGAGGCCTATCAGCTCGATGACGAAGTCCTGGCGACTTTGATCGATGAGGAGCGGCAGGAACTCCTGCGCCGCCGTGCTCTCTTTCGTGGCACGAAACAGCCGCTCTCGATCGAGGGCCGAACGGTCATCTTGGTCGACGACGGGGCTGCCACCGGAACGACGATGAAGGTTGCACTCAAGGCTCTACGGCGACGGTCCCCGCGCGAGTTGATCGTGGCGCTTCCCGTGGCCTCGACCGGTGCCCTCGACAGTATCGCTGCAGAAACGCATCGGCTGATATGCTTGGCTCATCCGGAACCCTTTCGCGCACTGAGCTGTCACTACCAGCTCTTCGATCAGCTCTCGGATGAGGACGTGCTTCGCATCCTGAGAGAGGCGGCTGAGCGAAGGCGCAAGGAAGGGCTCAGTATCATCAAGGTTTAGGAGAGAGACGATGAAACTTCGCGAGCTTTCCGAATCGGAATGCCTGTTAATGTTGGGCCTCAATCGCGTAGGCCGACTGGCCTGCTCCCGAGAGGGACGACCATACGTCGTTCCGATCAACTACGCTTATGCGGACAAACGTCTCTATGCGTTCTCCATGCCCGGCAAGAAGATAGATTGGCTGAGAGCGAATCCGCTGGCGTCGGTTGTCGTCGAGGCGAAGGAAGAGAAGCGCGGCTGGCGCAGCGTCGTTGTCGACGGGCTATTCGAGGAGCTGCCTGATCGACTCGGCCACAAGGTTGAGCGCGACCGAGCATGGGACCTTCTGAGCCGCCATGCCAACTGGTGGGAGCCAGGCGCCCTCAAGCCTAAATCCCGTCCGCTCACAGATCGGTCTCCCCATATTTTCTTCAGAATCATCATCGAGCAGGTATCCGGTCGGGAAGCCGTCGACGAAGACTGAAAAACGACGGCCGAACAGACCAATCAGCGCTGAAGAGTCTTCACATACTCGGTAAGCGCGTGGATGCGCTCTTGGGTTACAGCTTCACCACCGATGGGACCATAGTCCGGTTCATCCCCGTCAAGGAACTGACGTCCCCAGACCGGCATTTCACGCTCGCCGTGGCCCGGAACTATATAGCGGCCATCGATGGCCTGGAAAACGCGCCAGTAGGGAAACTCTCCCTGGTTCCTGTCAGCAAGGCGAGTTAGGTCAGCCGGTCTCTTTTGCAGTTCGTCTGCGAGCGGACCATCGCCGTTTCCATACTCGCCGTGGCAAACGGCACAGGAGTTTAGAAACTCGGCCTGTCCATAGGACATCTGCTGTCCGTAGGACTGCGTGCAGAAGGCCATCCATCCCACAACCATTGCAAGAGTCCGTTTCTGCATCATCTGGCCTCCAGCCTCGCGTCGAATAGGATAGTCGCTAAACCAGGTCTCACTTTGATATGAATCAAGCTGCCGATTTCAGCCAGTTTGACGTAGCTCAAAGAGATCCACTTATGTCGACCTATCCTCAAAGGAGCTCGTCCCGTTCGAGACATGGGCGAAATGCCCGTCAAAACAGTTCCGATAGTCACAGGACCGGCTCAATTCGCCGGTGACCTCAAGCTGCTATCCATCTGTGCGAAGAAGTCACATTCGTAGAGGCTCAATTCGCCGATCACACTATCTCCTCGATACTGAGGGCGCGGTTCAACCAAACGACGCGACAAAATCAAATCGGTCCTCGGTCGCGCTCTCTGAGTAGTGTCGGTTCAACCAGTGCAATTTGCCCGGCAAATCCCCTAATACCGGCGACCGGAACGGTTGGCCGCATCATTTCGGAGACCTCGCTCGACGTTTCCGGACTGGGTGAGGCCGGAGGCGATGGGATCCACCTAGAAAATGGCTCACGCCCAAACGTTGGGTGCTGCTACAGCCTATCACTAGATCGCCCTGCCGACAACGGCGCCGATACCGGCCGTAAGCGCCATTGCCAGCGCGCCCCAGAACGTGACCCGAACAGTTGCCCTCAGCACGTTGGCGCCGCCGGCCTTCGCGCCGACGGCGCCCAGCACCGCGAGGAACAGCGAGCGAGGCAACGGACACAATCGCCACAAGCCAGGCCGCCGGCGAAACAAGCACCATCGCCAACGGCATGGCGGCGCCGATCGAGAATGCGGCCGCCGAGGTCAGGGCCGCCTGGATCGGCCGCGCCGTCGTGGCCTCCGAAATGCCGAGTTCGTCGCGTGCGTGGGCGCCGAGCGCATCCTTCGCCATCAACTGGTCCGCGACCTGCAATGCCAGTTTCGGCTCGACGCCGCGCCCGACATAGATCTGCGCCAGCTCCTCTCGCTCGAAGTCTGGCTGCGTCGCCAACTCCGCTCGCTCGCGATCGAGGTCGGCTCGCTCGGTATCGGCCTGCGAACTGACCGACACATATTCGCCGGCCGCCATCGACATCGCGCCCGCGACCAGCCCCGCGACGCCGGCGACGAGAACATCGGCGGCAGCCGCATGGGCTGCGCGCCACGCCAACGATCAGGCTGGCCGTCGAGACGATGCCGTCATTGGCGCCAAGCACGGCCGCGCGCAGCCAGCCGACGCGCGAGACGAGGTGGTTTTCAGCATGCAGGCGGCTCAAAATGTCTGCAATCCCTTCATTTCCTCGATCGTTACGATCCTATGTGCGCCGCGCACTTGGCCTCAGAATCCTGACGAAAACATCTGATTTCATGTAGAAGTGTTGCCACGGGGCGGCGGCCGCATGGAGGCCAACAACGACAGCCTTGAGCGCCTCCCTACGGATGCGCTTGGGAGACCCTCTTTGACATGCTTGCCAGCGACAACACGGCCAATTTGGTCGTGAATTGACGGTGATTGTTATAAGGCTCGTGCACGTTCCATGAGATGCGGGGTTATTGCGCAGGTTTCGGCGTCGCAGGTCCATGGTGCATGATGTCATCGTCCTCCGGACCGTCGACGATGAGATACCCGGCGAGGCCGCGCTCGGCGCGGGAAAGGGCGTGATCGACCAGCGTATAGGTGCCGCCTCGGTCAATCATGAAATCGACTACGCCTGACCCGCCCGGCGGGAACCGTCACGGTCTGGACATCCGTGATCGGCGGCGCTGTGATGCTGCCGAAGGTGTAGACGCGGTCAAATATCTCTCCGATCACATGAAAGGACGAGGTGAAGTTCGGGCCGCCGACGCCGAAATAAATGCGCACCGTTTCGCCCACATTGGCATAGAGCGGATGGGTCTTGGTCAACGCACCTACCGAGCCGTTGAAGAGAAAATATTCGGGCCGTTCGGAGATGAGCTTGTCATAGTCCATTTCCTGGTCGCCTTGGGTGCCGAATGTCTCGACCGTGTACAGTTCGCCCTGCATCACGTAGAACTCGCGGTCCACTTGCGGCAGACCACCCTCCGGCTCGACGAGAATGAGGCCATACATTCCATTGGTGATGTGGTGGGCAACCATGGGCGTGGCGCAGTGATAGACAAAGACACCGGGCTTGAGCGCCTTGAAGGTCACCATCGTCTCATTGCCGGGATCGGTCTGCGTCGCATGCGCGCCACCTCCAGGGCCGGTTGCGGCATGAAAATCGACCGAATGAGCCATTACGCTGTCAGCCGCGTTTTTGAGCCTGACCTCCACGGTGTCGCCGACCCGCACCCGCAGGAATGGCCCAGGAACCTTGCCGTTGAAGGTCCAGTAGACATACGTCGTGCCGTCGTCGAGCCTGCCCTTAAGCTCGATGGTCTCCAGGTCGACCTTGACGACCTGAGGAGCACGCTGGCCGATAACAGGGGGTAGGTCCCCCGGATCGCGGACGACGTCCGCACCATCAGTGGGGGGCGCGGCGCGTGGCCCGGCGACTACCCGGATCAGTCCTTCCATGCCCGCTTGTCGATGTCCGGCAATGGTGCAGAAATAGGCGAACTCTCCGGGGTCGTTTGCGGTGAATGAGAAGGTCGAGGATGCGTTCCTGCCGACCACATGCTGCGACCGGGCATTGTAGTGGTCAACGAAGATGTCGTGCTCGGCTCCCTCGCCATTGATGAGGTTGATCTGGATCAGCTCGCCTTCATAGATCGTGAGCGTCGGGTTCACTTGCCCGTCGATGTCACCACCGACGCCGATATAGACCATTCGGCCCTGCGCGATGCCTGTACGCAGCGTGAAAGTCGTCGGGTTGTGATAGTTGCTGGCCGCCGCCGCGGCGACTGGCGCGGCGGGACTATCGGTGGGAGTAGGGGGCGAGGCGGGCGTCTCCGTCTGCGCCGTCTGTGTGGCCGCGCCGTGCTGATGCCCCTGTGCATAAGAGGCACTTGTCGCGAACTGGCCGATCAAAACCATGACGATGGCAAGACATACGGCCAGGCAAAAATGTAGCGCCAGGAGAGCGGCGCGGCGCGGCGCTTGTGACAGAGAAATGCGGATGCGAAGACCCGCCGTCAGCCAGGTGCATCATCTTTATCATCCCCTCGGTCCAAAGTCCGGGCATTGCGCCCGTGCAGGCTTAGACGCCATTCGCACTCGTTTCCTTGCGCTAGATCAACGCCACCCCCAAATAAGTAGGAACCGGAAGCTGCGCCCCAATGGTTGAGTGACCACAAACAAAGTGAAGCTCGACAGAACAGCAAACTTTGATTGTTCAACCCTGGGATGCGGAACTTGAGGTAGGCCGTGAGGTTAGTTAACTCACGGACAGCTTTTTAGCGGATCGGGCAGGCGCCGTGGCGCAGTCGGCCAAGTCGATCAGGGCGGACTCGCGCTCGACGAACCAGAGGGCGCCGGGAATAACGGCGGCGACAATCAAGAGAATTGCCAAGCTTTCGGTGAACTGCCCCAGGAGCTTCCGACGGCCAGGGCCGTTTCCCGGTTAGCTCGTTGGGACCGAGAAGGCGGCTTGCAGCCTCGGCGTGAGCGAGCCCCTTATAGACATTCGTCTGCAGCGATGCGGCGACCGCGGCAACATCCGTTCGATAGGCTTCGGTCTCCATGGCGTCAGTAACCCGTCAAGAGCGTTGCATGCTTTTTGGCTTGGGTTCCATCGCGGAAAAGCATGTGAGGTTCGGCTGGTTCGGGCGAACCCGCGACGCCCCGTGATTTGCTCGACGCTGATGCGAAAGAACAGATGCGGCGACTCGTGCCATCGCCGTCCTTGATTAAAATCAATCTGATCAATGATGCAGAGATCTGACGCAAGTCCGAGCTCCGGGCGGTGAGCAAAGCGCGGCATTCGCACAATCCGGCGCTCGGCTCCCCTCCCATTTTTTGAATGGCTGTCTTGATACAGGTCAAGGTCCGTCGACTTCTTCCGCTCCATTCTGAACAGAGCAAGGGGTGTTTCGCATGCCGGAGCCAACGTTCGACAATTCTGATCGCTGCAACGGTTCTATGCTCTGTGCCTTCGTGCTTTCTTGCCCGGCCACAGCGACCCCCCGTTGCATGGTGACCCGGGCACTCTTCGGCGAACTCCACTCGCTCTGTGACGCGCTCGAAAACATCGCAGATGGGCTACCTAAGGTAGATCGTCTACATTGCCTATCAGTTGCCGGCCGACTTTTGCCGACTGTCTTGAAGGCCTACGATCACGAGGAGCGCATCTTCTTCCCAGTGTTCGAGGCTAACGAAGAGGGACGCGTTTTGGCTGGACAACTTCATTCTGACCACGTCATCGACGAGTACATCGCGCAGGAGTTGACGGAGCGCTTGCTAGCGCTCGGCCACGGGGACGCTGTTGTGGATCGAGAAGATATAGGCATCATGCTGCGCTCCTTCTTCACCTCAATGCGCCGCCACATCGCTCTCGAGGATCACCATCTCAGGCTGGCGATTAACTTATTGGACTAGTTGCCGGTTTTGACTATCGGAACCCGCGATGCCGTCGGATATTTTTCGGGCGGGTCGCTCGGTGGCAGGGTGGCAATCTTCGCGCCACGCGGAGCGAAACAGCTCAGGACTTTGCGGGCTCGCTTTGCGCTACGGGCAGGAGCCTCGGAAGAGCAGCCAAGGCACCGTCCTTCCCAGCTTCACAAGGCCGATGAACGGCTACCTCGGAAGGCAACGGCCTCGGGTGAGGCCTGAGGTCGGCGTGGTTCCTCCCGAAGTGCTCTTCATCGCCCGCGCCGGCTCCTTGATCTTAGATTTGATCTTAGATTGCCCTCAATCTGTATCAAAACGATACAAATGGCAGCTAGCGATTGTCACTCGGCGGGCGATTGCCTGCCGCTGCGATAGCGAGCTCCAACTAGGAGGGGGACACACACTCGTGGGGGGCCTCCTAGTGGCGAGAGGCTTCTTGAGTCGGGTGCCGAGGCGTACAACCAGGCTATCCCATCTGCCCCTTCGACGGCGATGACTTCGGTTCCAGTTAGAAATACCTTTCCTATCGTCCACTCTTTCCGCATTCCGGCGGACTAGGCCCGCTGCGATGACCCGTTTCTTGGAGGGGGAGCCGTAGCGGGCCACTCACTTTCAGACCTTTGAAGGCAGACGGCTTTCGACCTTGGTCCATCGACTGACCGGGCGAAACTGGCATTCTGTACCTCAGGCGCCGCGATGCCGACCAAGCTTCCCGCGGGCCATTCTGAGCCGAGGCGCGCGTGTGGGTGGGGTTAGCCGCGCCTCGGCTCATTGTTGCCCGTCATCGACATGCTGGATCAGCATCGCAAGACGGAATATCAAGCCCTCGGCAGGGCGCAAGCCGCCTTCTGTAGTCAGCCCGGCGCTCTTTTGACAGAGCGGGACTAGCATCGAGTTCATTCGCGATGTCCTTGGCGGCGAGTTGGCAATCGAAAGCACACGCGTTTATTTGATGCCAGCGATAAGATCAGCCGTTTCGCGGGAGGCTCAGCCGGCCAGCCCTGCGATCGCGAGCATCGTCATCACAAGGTACCAAGGGGGCGCAACTCATGATGCTGGGCCACTTTCGCGATTGACGAAGATGCCACCGGCTGAGGAGCACCAAGCCGGCCCCCTCACTTGGCCAGGTATGCCACATTGGCATGGAGTAGGAGGTACTCGACCTTCGTCGCTGCCCTCAACAGGGCGCCCACGAGAAGCCCGTACACACTCGATAAGGACCGGCCGGTTCTGCCGACGAGGGCAAGACGCTAGTCAGAAGGGTCCGGAAGCGCGCTAGCCGAGGTCTGACATGCCGATGCGGGTGCCAATCTTCTCGCTAATTAGTCTGAACGGCAAGCACGATGACTCCCTTCGCCACGATGATGACCGACACCACTCGGCGAGGGCCTATCCCCCAGAAACATGACGCCGATCAGGGCGGCAATGATGGCGATGGATTTACGTATAGGTGAGACGCTTGCGATAGGCGCGATGGTCTTGACATACAGTACGAGGCCGTTGGCTAGCACTGATAAGGCCCCACCGATCAATCCCACATGGAATGTCTTCCATTCGAGAGGGCGCCGCATGGCAATGCGTGGCCCGAACACCGCCGAGGCGAGTGGAGCCTCCACCAAGAAGTACCCTCGCCTGCGAGGGTTGGGAGAGTTCGGTATCGGACTTTCAGCAGCAGGCCGACAACCGTCTGCTTTGGGTTAACGTCCTGAGAGAAAGGTCCGGAGTGGCGCGATTCGACCTAACGAGACTGGTGCATTTGTCCGCTAAAAGGGCTTCGGACTTGACAAACACGCGGATGCAGCACGACGCGTATGGTGTCCCGTCCGCATGCCGCAGCACTGCCTTCCCGCGCGAGATCCATGAAATTACACTTGAGGGCGATATCAGATCAAGTTCTCGCCGCCGCAGATTTGAGATATTGTGTATTCGGCAGATCACCCGATCTGCCCGATTATTGAGGGAGAGTGTCATATGCCACTGTTCATAATCACAGGGTGCTATTCAGCCACGTGCAGCGAAGGGAATGATTGACAATCCATCGGACCGAGAAAAGGCGGCCCGTGGCATCATGGAAGCAGCAGGCGGGAAATTGCATTCTTTCTACGTCACGACCGGCGAAACCGACTGGATGGTAATCGCGGAATTCGCCGACGGTGCTGACCTGATCCCCGCACTTCTCGTCGTCGGCGCATCGGGAGCAGTATCGAATGTCAAAACCGTGCGGGCATACACGGGCGCGGAATTCAAGGCGGCCCAAGAGAAGGCGGGCAAAATCGCATCTTCCTACAAATCCCCGGCAAAATAACCAGATCACCCGGTTGAAACATCTGGATCGAACCTTCCGTTGCCAGAAGATGTTAGTGCAATCGCCGCCGCCGGCCAGTGTGTGAAGTACGGGGTCGACGGCGACGGCAACGGTCGTCTTATGCTTTGTGTAGAGCGCCGCGAAACCGCGCGCGAGTAGCCCAGCAATGTGCGACGGATCGATGCGCGGGTGGGCCGCGAGCGCATCCACGAGGAGATAGCTGTCGTAGATCTGTGCAAACAGGCTCAATTGAGACTGGTCCATCGCGACGCGGTTTGCGCCAGGCCCGGCAAACTGTCGAGACGCAGCGTGGCGATTCCCATGTTGTTGCGAAATTGGCGCCATCCCAGCGCCGCGACGCTCTCCTGACCGTCCGATCGTGCAGCAGCACGACAGCCGGCAGACCCTCGTCCCAATTGGGAAGCCGCAACTCACCAGAGAACGCCGTCGGCCGTATCGCCGCGCAGGAACTGCTCGTCCGTCAGGGTGACTGACGGTATGCTCAAGCTCTCGTCCGGTGGGAATTTTGGACGCGTCACTCGGGGAGAGCAGGCGATGTGAATGGCGCCATCAGGAACAGACTGATGACAGCCGTGAAAAAGGCGCCCCATGGCAAGGTGCCTCCTCGCCAACAGCACCTCACCCTAGCACCTTTCGACAGTAAGCACACGGTCTCGACCGGTGACCCACGATGTGCCACGCAAGGAGAGCCCGCCCTTGCCTCGCTTCAGGTTAGGCTGCGTTTTGGAGCTGCTCGTCAGACAGTCGGCTTTCGGTCGAAAAGGGTCTTTCCCGACAGCTGTCCAAAGGTCTCAATATGGCGCAACTATCACGGGCCAGCGCTCGGCGGAAATGACCTGTTTCTTACCAAGCGTGGGCCTGCGCCGCCGAGATCTAGAAAACACTCCCTTCTTGCGGCGAGTTCGGCTGACAGTCAATTTTGGTAGGGGTATCCATGATGTCCGTCGCCATTGCCTTGGGTAGATGAGGACCGGCAGATTGCTATGCCGCGGATCCGAAACCGGGCAGGACTTGTAACGTCGAATCCCATCGTACCCATCCAAAGAAATCCGACCATGCCCATAGCCGCCCGCCAAACTTCCGTCATAGAGCGGCACCTGCCCATCCTCGGATGGATTTGTGCCTACCGGCGCGAGTGGCTGCTGCCCGATTTTCTGGCCGGCGTTGCTCTCTGGGCGGTCATGGTACCGGAGGGAATGGCCTATGCCGGAATTCGTCGGGTACCGCCCATCATGGGACTCTACACCATCGTCCCGCCATTGATTGGCTATGCGCTGCTCGGCACCTCGCGCCTGCTAGTCGTCGGCCCTGATACCGCTACCGGCCTGATCTCCGCCCTCACCGTGGGGGCCATAGCGGCTCAGGGAACAGTGGAATACAATGCGCTCACCTCCACGTTGGCGATGTTGATCGGTGCTATCTTTCTGCTCTTCGGTGTGCTGCGCATGGGTTGGGTGGCTGCCTTTATCCCGACGCCGGTGATGCGGGGGTTCATAGAAGGCCTGGTCTGCGTCACCATCATCGGCCAGGTGCCGCATCTGCTGGGCATGGTCGGCACATCTGGCAACTTCTTCGTTAAGCTTTGGTTCGTGTTCCGCCATCTGCCGGACGCCGCGTTGGCCCCTTTGCTGATCGGTTTGTTCAGCCTCGCCGCCATGCAGTTGCTCCGCTCCCTGGCACCCCGCATGCCCGCGGTCCTGGTCGTCGCGACCGCGGCCACGATTATCGTCGGCTTGCTCGGCGGTGAAGCTGCTGGCATCCTCGTGGTCGGCGAGTTGCCATCCGGTTTGCCCCCGCTTTCGCTCCCCCAGCTTGACCCTGCAATAGTGTGGAAGCTTGCATCAGCTTCCAGCTCTCGTCGAAGAACCCCGACAGCGCCACATCGCCGTTTGCCGACATCACCGCGTAGTCGCCGAGCCTCGGGAAGAACATCGACTCGGTGCCTGCCGCGATGCGATCGACGGTAAATGTATGGCCGCTGTTGATGACGATGTACCGCTCGGGGTTCAGTGGATTCGGATAAATCATCACGAGCGCCCGGCCGTCGGCGGGAAACTTCTGCGAGCCGACCGCGATTTCGCGTCTGCGTCCACTGGATAGGCAGCTGATGCCTCACTTTCGCGATCATCCCGTTGCTGCCGGGATCGCCGAATAGGATCAGGTTGTACCTTGCGATGTCGGCCGACGAGACCGCCGAGTCGTCTTTCACGCGAATGTCACCGCGCACCCACTTGGCGAACTCCGCCCTGAGGGTGTCGAGCTTGCCTCGCGCGTAGGCATGGACCGCGGGGTTCCACGGCTGTCCGGTTCCGCGCACCGCCAGGAATCCATCCATGAACGCATCTTCGATCGGCCCCTGCAGGCCGTGGATCTTCCTCAGACCCGCCGGCTCGCCGCGCGCGATCGTCCACTTGCCATTCCTCTTGTCGAACGTCGGATTCGCGCCGGCCTTCGCTCCTGCCCGTCAATCGTGTACTGGCGCGCAGCCGCAATGAACCTGAAAGACGGTTACGTTCGTCGTCGTCACCGTGTACGGCTTCAGATCGTCGGTCCGCGCCGCATCGACATCGGCGCGCACGTATGTTTCGTCGAGGCCCCGACAGCAGCCAGTGACACTTGTTGAACCGAGTCGTGTAGGTGACGCAGCGCACGCGATTCGGGCCTTGCCGGCGTCCTGAAGGCTCTGCGTATGAAGGCTTCCGACTCGGCCTTGCTCTGCGGATGCCATGAATGACCGGTTTTCGGTCCCACCAGAAACAGCGCGCGAAGATCCCGTCGTCGTCCAGCGGTATGGGTCTCCTGCGTGAAGCGGAATCCCTCCTTGATCCACGCATCGCGCATCTGGTACGCCCCGCATTGCCATCGGTCTCGCCGATGTAGCCGACTGTCGGCACGTTGAACGCGTTCAACGCGTACTGACCGCGTCGTAATAGTGCAGCGTGGCTACCTGATACGGCGGGCAGCGGGAGCTTGATCACGCGTCTGGCTTGCGTGTAGGTCTCTGACGTATCCGGCGCTCGACTCGACCGCGGCCCATTTGCCCGTGTGCTGCAGCCCGAGATGCCATGCGCCCTGGCCGCCCATCGAGTGGCCGCGAATGACGATTCGCTTCGGATCGATGTTGTAACGCTGCCGCACCGACTCGATCGCTTCGAACACATCGGTTTCGCCGGCGTAACGATACGACAGGTTCATGCGGCCCAGCGGCTCGAGCTGAATGTAGTCCTCAGCGGCGATCTGTGAAGTCTCGTGCGGCGCTTCCTGCTGCGTGATGAACCGCACTTCGTTGAGCTGCAGTTGTGTCCCGTGCAGCCAGACGTCGAGCCGCATCGGCCTGGAGCCATCGTAGGACGCCGGGATGGTCAGGCCATAGGGCTGCACGCTGCCATCGACGCGCGACATGTAGCCGCGCACAACGTTACCGGCCTTCTTCGCCCACGACGCCGTGCCGGCTTCGAGCTCTTTCGCGCGCGCGATGCCCGTGTCGAGCGCGCGGATGGTCTCGGGCATGTCCGCGGCGGTGAAGAACTCTTCGGGATATCTCAGGATGAATTGCGCGGCCTTCTGATAGATAGCAACATCGGCCACGAGCGCCGGATCGGTCTTCCTGACCGACAGCGCATCGATTTGCCGTGTCAGCTCGTCGAGCTTCGTTTCGATGACGGCCCGCGTGGCCACGCTCGGCGGGAACGTACGCTCAGGGGTTTGCGCGACGACGATCGTGCTCAGCAGGAGGCACGGGATCGCCCCCTTCAAGACTGACATGCATCCTCCTGCGGCTGGGTCATTCGCGAGTTTAGCAGAGTCCCGCAAGCGGGGCGCTCGTCCCAACTTCGGACGCTCGTCGCGAATTCAGGCCCTGAATTCCGCCATTTGGGGTCGCCGAGGCGGGCATGCGGCTTGATAATGGCCCCGGCATGCTGAAAGACCTCCAACACGCCATTCGCGTGCTATCTCACGCCAAGGGGTGGACTGTCGTCGTCGTGTTGTCGCTGGCCGTGGGCATCGGCGCCAACGCCGCGGTGTTCACAGCCATCAACGGTCTGCTGCTGCGGAGACTGCCGGTCCAGGATCCCGATTCGTTGGTCCGTCTCCGGTGGGGCGGCAAGAACGACATGCACAACGACTCGAGCGACTACGGAACCAGTGCGCCGGGCGCCGACGGCGGGCAGGTGCGGGCGACGTTCTCCTATCCGATGTTCCTGGACCTGCATCGGCCAATCAGACGATGACCGATCTCGCGGCCACACGGCCGAGCGGCGGCATGACGGTCTCCATCGACGGGCGGGCGGAAACTGCCAGCACGCTGATGGCGACTGGCAACTATCACGCAATGCTCGGCATCTCCCCGCAGCTCGGCCGTACGCTGGTTCCCGATGACGACAATCCTGCAGCCCAGGCTGTGGCCGTGTTGAGCGATCGCTACTGGCGATCGCGCTTCTCGGCCGATCCGGGCGTGCTCGGAAAGACGATCCGTATCAACAACGTTCCCATCACCATCGTCGGTGTAACCCCTGCGTCATTCACCGGCACGCAGCTTGTCACCGCCCAGGCACCCGCCTTGACGATGCCGCTGAGGCTCGAAGACCAGATGAGCGGTGAGAGCCCGCGCCTGAACGACGCGACCGCGTGGTGGGTGCAGGTAACCGGCCGGCTTAAGCCCGGCATCACGGCCGCAGCAGGTTCAGGGAAATCTTGGCGCCGTCTTTCAGCGGCAGGCGCGCGCGGGGATTCGACGGGTTCTTGGCGTCCCCAGTCTGAAGAGGAGCGGGGCCACGCAATGAACCGGAACCGCACCGCGGTCCCACACCTGCTCGTCGATGCCGCGAGCCACGGGACCTATGACAACGACCAACAGCAAATGCGATCGCTCGGCATTCTCGGCGCCGTCGTCACGCTCGTGCTCGTTCTCGTGTGCGCCAACGTCGCGAATCTGCTTCTCTCACGTGCAGTCGGCGCGCCAGCGAGAAATCTCGGTCAGGTTCTCGATAGGCGCGACGCGGTGGCTGGCTGATCAGGCAGTTGCTGACCGAAAGCCTGCTGCTCGCCGGGCTGGGTGGTGCGCTCGGACTCGTGATGGCGCGCTGGGGTCAATCGCTCCTGCCGGCGCCGGTCGGCAGTGCCGACCCCGCGGATTGGCGCATTCTGACGTTCACGGCGGCGACGACCGTGTTCGCGGGAATCGTGTTCGGCATCGCCCCGGCGTTGCGGGCGACGAAGATGGACGCGCGTGGCGCTCAAGGAAAACAGCAGGAGCGTCGCCGTATCAAACACGATTCTTGTCCAAGGCGCTGTTGATCGTGCAGGTCTCGATCTCGGTCGTGCTGCTCGTCGGCGCGGGACTGTTTCTCCATACCCTCGACAACCTGAGGCGCGTTGACGTGGGCTTCGCCGCCGAAAACCTCCTTTTCGTGCGCGTCGACGCCGAAGGCGCCGGCTTGAGCGACGAGCGCAAATTCCAGTTCCTGCAGGATGGCATGGACCGGCTGCGGAAGGTCGCGGGCGTACCAGAGGCGACCTTGTCCTTTCCAACACTCCTGTCGGGATCCGTCAACGGCGGGGCGATCTTCATACAAGGTCGGCATGTACCCGGGCGGGCAGCCGTACCTGGCAGAGCGCGACAACATCAACCGCGTCGATCGCGGCGGCGAATTACTTCGAGACGATGGGCATTTCCGCTCGTCAGGGGCCGCGGATTCACCGACCGCGACGACCAGCGCGCGCCCGCGGTGGCCGTCATCAACGAAGCCGCCGCGCGGAAGTTCTTTCCCGGTGAAGATCCGATCGGCCGCCGCTTCGGATATTCACACGAGGATCCCGGCAAGTTCGAGATCGTGGGTGTGCTGCGCGACGTTCGCTACAACAGCCTCCGCCGAGCCTGCACCTCCGACGTTATACGTGTCGTACCTCCAGACCGAGCCACGACCCTACGTTTTCACGGTCCGGACCGCCATCGATCCATCACTCGTTATGAGCGCGGTTCGCGAAACGATGACTGCCGTCAATCCGAGCGTGCCGGTTGTCACGATCGAAACGCAGATGTCTCAAATCGAGCGCCGTTATGCACAGGAACGCGTGCTCGCGCAGGTGTACGCCGCTCTTCGGCGGCATCGCGGTGTTCGTCGCCGCGATCGGCCTGTTCGGGCTGATGTTGTACAACGTCTCTCGCCGGACGCGGGAAATCGGCATCCGGATGGCGATGGGCGCTGAGCGCAATGCCGTGCTGGGCCTGGTCGTCGGCGAGTCGATGCTCCTGGTGGCCGGCGGCATCGCGATTGGCATCGCCATCGCCCTGGGCGCGGGCAGATTGATTGCGTCTCAGTTGTTTGGTGTGCAACCCACCGACTCGGCCACGATGGCCACCGCCATCGGCGTGATGGCCCTGGTGTCGGCGGCGGCGGGCTATCTGCCGGCACGCCGGGCGACGCAAGTCGACCCGATGGTCGCGCTCAAGTACGAGTAGGGTGTAAATACGAATTGGTAGATTGGTAGATTGGTAGATTGGCAGATTACGAAGAACGCTCTTAAGATTGCCCGATGCGCAACACCGCCATCCTATTAGTCATCCGTGACCGTTCTGATTGGCACGCGCGCGGCTGTTCCCACGCGTGCGCAACAGCCGGTGGCCAGCACACCGACGTTCACCCGGGACGTCGCCCCAATCCTCTTCAAGCAGTGCGTCAGCTGCCATCGCCCGGGTGAAATCGCGCCGATGTCGCTGATGACCTACGAACAGGCGCGGCCCTGGGCCAAGTCCATCCTCAAAGTCATTTCAAACGGCACCATGCCGCCGTGGCACGCCGACGCGCCCGCCGGCACGTTTCACAACGAACGAGTCCTGACCGACGCCGAACGGAAAACGTTGATGGCATGGGCGGCGGAGCGGCGCGCCGAAAGGCGACGAGAACGATCTGCCGCCCGCGCCGACGTTCGCCGAGGGATGGGTTCTGGGCAAACCCGACGTCGTTCTCGAGATGCAGGAGGACTATCACGTTCCCGCGTCGGGCACCGTGGAGTACGAATACTTTTACGTGCCGACGAACTTTACCGAGTCGAAGTGGGTGAAGTCGATCGAAGTGAGGCCCGGCAATCGCGCGCTGGTGCACCACGTCCTTGTCGTACTACCGGGGCAAGCCCGAAGCTACCCGCGTTCAGCTGGCCAGGCCCAATGCGAAGGACATGCAGACGCCAGAGTCGCGACATGCCGGCCAGCGGCCGCAGCGGACCGACTTGAAGGACATGCCCCAACGCTTGATTGCGACCTACGCGCCGGGGACCAATCCGCAAGCCGCGCCCGAAGGCACGTCCTTTCGCCTCGAGGCCGGCGGCATGCTCGAGCTCCAGATGCACTACACCGCCATCGGTAAGGCGGGATCGGATCGCACGAAGGTGGGGATTACGTTTGCGAAAGAACCGCCCTCGCGTGAGGTGCGCGCGCAGCACTTCTTCAACGGGACGTTGAAATTGCCGCCCGGCGCCGCCGACGTGGCCGTGACGACCGACCTCGAGTTCGTCAACAATGCCACCGTGTGGGGCATCTTCCCGCACACGCACCTGCGCGGCAAGAAGTGGGATTACAAGCTGGTGCTGCCGGACGGAGAAACGCGCGCGATCCTGTCGGTGCCCCGATACGATTTCAACTGGCAGACCTACTACATGTTCGCGCAGCCGCTGCAGGTGCCGAAGGGCGCGAAGATCGTCTCGACGGCGCGGTACGACAACTCGCCCGCCAACAAGCAACCCGGATCCGTCCAAAGAAGTGTTGTGGGGCGACCAGACCTGGGAAGAGATGCAGTACAGCGGCGTACTGCTAAGTCCGAATTGAGAGATTGGCAGATTGGAAATTCGCTTCTTCTTCGAATCTGCCTCTAATCTCCTAATCTCGAAGTCTCACACCAGCGGTCTTATCGGTACATTCAATCGGTAAGCCGTGTCGTTCGAGGTCACCACGAGACCGCCGTTGGGATCGAACGCCACACCCACGAGCGACTGCCCTGCCACGACCAGCTCCGTCGTGCCATCCGGCCGCACGCGATACAAGCCGTTCGATCCCGCCAGCGCCTCGACGACGTAGAGCGCACCCTGCGAGTCGAACGCAATGCCCTGGGGGCGGCCGAATCGCGATGAGACCTTGTCGATGGCGCCCGTGGCCGGATCCAATCGGTAGACGTAGTCGTACGGACCCAGCGTCGGCGCCGACACGTAGACGCAGTCGTCGGGCCCGACCGAAAGGTGGAATGCCGCGACGCTCGGCGGCAGCGTGGCGATCGCGCTGACGGTGCGGTCGGGCTGCACCGCGAAGACCGTCCCCGATCGATCGCCGACATACAGCACGCCTTTCCGATCGAACGCGAGACCGCACGCGATGCCGAGATCGCTGGCATACGGCTCGTGCGTGCCGTTGGGAAACACGCGATAGATCGATCCTTCGAACCGGCTCGACACGTACAACTGGCCCGACGCGTCGAAGGTCATCGACGTCGGGTTGACGATGCCCGAGACGTACGACTCGCGGCGTCCGTTCGGACCGACGCGGAAGATCGAGACGGGCACCTCCTGTCCCCGCGTGCCGCTGTAGGTAACGTACAGATTGCCCTCCCGATCGAACACCGGGTTGTCGACCTGATGCAGGCCGGTCGCGAGCGGAGTGCCCACTTCGAGGAGCGCCGTCTCGCCTGGCACGTCCGACACACGGACGGCCGTGCGGCCGCCATCGAGCCCACCCGGGACGAGGATCGAGATCGTGGAAGACGACGCGTACACGGCACGCGCGTGCGCTTCGCCCATGGTGACGTCCGGAAGGGTGGGCCCGTCGACGGGAAACCCGGATCCGTGGATGGTGACACGGCCACCTTCCACGGCCCAGTGAGGTTGAATCGAGGTGAGACGCGTCAAACGCCCCGTCAGGATTCGTCGAGCTCTGCGTTCCAGTACAGGAAATCGCGCCAGCTGTCGGGCGCGTTGCGTAAGCCGATCGTAATGCGAATGGCCGGCACCGACTCGGGACGCTTGGGATACTTCACGAGGTGCATACCCGCCTCGGCCGGCGTGCGCCCGCCTTTCCGGCGGTTGCAGGTGACGCAGCAGGTCACGATGTTCTCCCAGTCCTTCCGGCCGCCCTGCGCGACCGGCACGACATGGTCGAACGTGAGCTCGCTCGTCGAAAACGCCTCGCCGCAGTACTGGCAGGCGTGGTTGTCGCGCGCGTAGATGTTCGCCCTCGAAAATGGAACGTAGTCGAAGCGTCTTTTGATCTTGATGTAGCGAAGGAGGCGGATGACGGAAGGCAGCTTGATGCTGAAGGACACTGCCCTAATTTCCCGGTCGTAGACCGAGATCACCTCCACCTTCCCCTGGCAAAGCAGAGTGATAGCCTTTTGCCAGTTGACGACCTTAAGTGGCTCGTACGTCGCGTTGAGAAGCAGGGTCTGCTCCATGGGACGTAGAAAGATTTTCGCTGGCAAACCGCGGGCCTGTCAAGTTACTGTGGGGACTGTACTTCCACCGCGTCAACGCCGATAATTCTCACCGATGCATTTTCCGGCTCACCGCCTCGGGCCTGGCCTCGCCTTAATGCCGTCGTTAACAATGATGGCCGCGCTGGCCGTCGGCTCGGCGGCCTGTGCCACCAGCGGCGGCGTCCCCCGCCCGTTTCCGGGCGCGCCGACCGTGGCGACGAGTGACCCAGGTGCGACGGGTGCAGAGGGTGCGGGGGGCGCGTCAGGTGCGGCGGCTGTAGATCCCGGCGTTGTCCTGGGTTCACCAGGGCTCCTCGGCCACCGCTACGACCGACGTGCCGTCGCCGACTTTGCCATGGGCTTCCGCGGCGTCCCCTACCGGCTCGGCGGCACCGATCCGACCGGCTTCGACTGCAGTGGTCTCGTCCAGTATGTGTTCGCCCAGTACGGCATCGCCGTGCCGCGGGTCGTCGAAGAGCAGTGGGAGTTCGGCGACAAGGTCAAGCCGTCGGACATCGAACCGGGCGACCTGATTTTCTTCAACACGAAAGGGCGAGGCGACGGCGCGTCGCACGTCGCGATTGCCATCGGCGGCGACAGCTTCGTCCACGCGCCGAACTCGACCGGCGTCGTGCGCGTGGAAGCGCTCAGTTCCTCCTACTGGGGATCGCGCTACATCGGCGCCCGCCGCATCGCCTCGACCACGGCCAACAACTGAATTCATACATCCTCATTTCGGTGGCGCAGGGCTTCTGCCCTGCCATACCCGCCGACCGGCTGAGCCGCACGCACGGCTTCCTGCGCATTGGCTGACAGGAGGCAGACATGAACCGGCTGTTCACCCGTATCTCGTGCGCAATCCTGATCGTGGGATTGCCAGGTTCATCGGTTTCAGCGCAAGCGCCGTCGATCGCCAGCTCGGCGCTGCACCTTTCTGATGCCAGGATTCACGAAGCACTGGACCGGGCGGCCGCGGCGAACTGGAATCAGGGCAGACGGACCTACGGACAACGCGTGCGCAAAGGTGCGGTCAAGGGCGCGCTCATCGGGCTGATCGTTGGATTCGGGATCGGATTGAGCGTGAACCACTATTGTCATCAGGAGAGCAGTTCGTGTGCTGAGGTAATTCCGAAGGCCGCTGGCCTCGGAGCAGCCTATGGCGCAGCATTCGGCGCCATACGCGCCGCCGTTCCCTGAAGCTGCTACCATTTGCGGCATGCGAACTCATGTTCCTGCGCTCGTGCTGCTTTTGATCGCCGCACCTGCCGCCGCGCAGATAAAAGGGCCGGTCGCTCCGGGCCTGACGCCCGAACAGATCGCGCACAGCGAAGCGCTGGCCGCGAAGTTCGACGAGTCTGCCGCGAAGGAAAAGCGGCGGCTTGAGACGTTCGCTAATCGGCCCGCTCGGCGGCAGCATTCAGCGGTCGTTCAACGTCTTCACCAACTATCTCGTGATGGCGGCGGAGATGATCCCCGAGTCCAGCTATGCGTTCCGGCCGACTCCCGAGGTGCGGACGTTCGGCGAGCAGATCAATCACGCGGCCGGCGCGCACTATTCGTTCTGCCACCAGGCAGGGCTGCCGCCCGGCGTTCAAAAGCAGGCGCCGCCGAACCTGAGCGCCACGACGTCGAAACCCGCCATCATCGCCGCGCTCAAGGAATCGATCGCGTATTGCGATCGCGTGCTCGCGGCAGCGTCCGAGCAATGGCTGATGGAAATTGCCCCGTCACTCGGCGGCTCGTCGAGCGGGCAGGTTGTCGGCCCCACGCGCGCACGCGTTCATTTACGGCGTGGTGCACTCGGCCGAAGACTACGGGACGATCACGACCTACATCCGGATGCAGGGGGTCGTGCCGCCATCGACGGCGCTGCATCCTGCCGCGCCCGCGCGCGGCGCTGGATCAAAATAGAGAACTCACAACCGCGTATCCCTTGGTACCAGCAGCGGCGCCCCGTCGATCTTCACTGCACCGAAGTGCCGCAAGTCCAGGGTCGCAATCGCATCGGCGCCAGTCCGCTCGGCCACCGCAATGACGACGGCATCGACCAGCCCGAGACGGAGTGACTCGGTATTTGCGGGCTGATCGCCTGCGCACGGACGAGATCCTCGTGTATGCCATGTTCGACCGCGAAGGAACCGTCGGCCAGATCGGCCAGGAAGGCCTCCTGCGCGCGAGCGCCAAGTTCGGAGGCCACGAGATAGTCGATCTTCGGGCAGGATCGCCCAGGGCAGGAGCCACGTCGTCCGGCCGTTCTTCGTACAGCTTGCGGACCGCGGTGTGGTGTCGATCGCTTCTATCGAGCAGGGCCAGAATCGCGCCGGTATCGGCGACGATCACCGCCGTCGGCCCATCCCCTTCAGCAGCGCTTCGGCCCGCTCGCTCAGATCGGCGCGTCCGCTCGAGAATGCGCCCACGCTCTTCGCAACCCGCCGCTTCCCGTAGCGCGCCGCGTACTCCGCGACCGCCTCCCGCACGAGCTCGGCGGGCGGACGGCCGGTCTTCGCACCGATCTGCTTCAGCGCGCGGTAATCGGCCGGATCGAGATAGACGGTGGTCTTCTGCATATGGTTACCATATATGGTAACACGGCGGCCCTGGTCACCAAGTTCCTAGGACGGCAGCCTGAACGCGATCAGCTCGCCCGAATATCCCGCTCCGCTGACGGCAACGACGATGTCCTGACGGCCGTTCAGCATGTAGGTCATCGGCGATCCGGTTTGCGGTGCCGGCATGTAGACCGCGCCGACTTCCTTGCCGGTCGCCTTGTCGTACGCACGCAGCATCGCGCCGCGCGCGCCTGTTGGCGTCGGACCGAATCCTGCCTCGCCGGAAACCACCAGCGTCTTCGTCGTCAGCGATCCGACGACGCCAGGACGGCCGGTGCGTGGAATATTCAGGCCCTTCAGCGCCGGGTGATTCCGGATGGCGTCCGGCGTTTCGCCGTGCGGCACCTGCCAGAGGATCTCTCCCTTGCCGAGATCGATCGCCGTCAGCTGGCCGTACGGCGGCTTCATGATGGGAAGGCCCTGCACGGTGAGCCGCTCGCCGCCGCCGCCCTCTCCTGCAGGCGCGGCTGCCGCAGCGGCCGCGGTCGTGCCGGGCGCGAGCGCTCTCTCGCCGCCCGCGGCCGATCCGGTACCGCCCGTCGTCCGTGCGCCGGTCAGCGCGTTGCCCATCGACGTACGCGAGATCGTTCTTCGACGGATCGCGGGGCGGGACGAGCCCGAGCTGGCTCACCGATTTCTGCGAGTTCACGTAAAGGATGTTGGTCTCCGGATCGTACGAGCCGCCCGGCCAGTTCGTGCCGCCACCCGCCGACGCCAGCATCAGCGTCGCCAGCGGCCCCTCGGCCTTGCTGACGACCGGCGGCGTGAAGATCGGGCCGATCTTGTATCGCGAGATCGACCTTCACGCCTTCGGCGCGAAGCTCGGGCGTGAAGTCGATGAGATCGTCGACGACGAATCCCTGCCGGTCGTAGTTGAACGGCTGGCCGCGTCCGTTGAGCGGAAACGGCTGCGTCGGCGAGTACTACTCGCCCGGGCACATCACCTTTCGGAACCGGGCCGCTCTTCGATCGGCCACAACGGCTGCCCCGTCACGCGATCGAACACATACAGGAACGCCTGCTTGGTCGGCTGCGCGACGGCCTTGATGATCTTTCCGTCGCGCTTGATGTCGACGAGGATCGGCGCGCACGGGATGTCGTGATCCCAGATGCCGTGATGCACGAGCTGGTAATGCCACTTGCGCTTGCCCGTCTGGAGATCGACCGCGACGAGACTCTCGGCGAACAGGTTGTTGCCGGGCCGATCGGCGCCGAAGTAGTCGCCGGTCGCGCTCTCGACCGGCAGATAGGCGATCCGCAGCTCGGCGTCGATGCTGATCTGCCCCCACGCGCCCGGTGTTGCCCGTGTACGACCACGAGTCCTTCAGCCACGTCTCGTTGCCGAACTCGCCCGGCGACGGAATGGTGTGGAAAATCCACAGGCGCTTGCCCGTTCGCACGTCGAAGCCGCGGATGTAGCCCTTGACGTTCGTCTTGCCGGTCGGCACGCCGCCCGAGCGGTGCGCCGCGCCGACGATGACGACGTTGCCGGCCACCATCGGTGTGGCGTGCAGGCCGATCTCGCTCGACATGCGGATCGATCGGCTGATCGTTGTTCTGCTTCAGATCGACGATGCCGTCGTCGCCGAACGCCGGCACGCGCATGCCGGTCTTCGCGTTCAGCGCGACGAGCCGATAGCCGGGCGTGACATAGAGGATGCGCTCCTCTTTGCCGTCGGTCCAGTAGGCCAGGCCGCGGCCCGAAAGCTGGCGCGGCGCCGCCGACGCCGCGCGCGCCTTCGCGCTCGCTGTGCATCCACAGCTCTTCGCCGGTTTCCGGATCGAGCGCCACGACGGCGCGCCGGCTGCCGGCGGTCGAATACAGCACGCCGTTGGCCATCACCGGCGTCGACTCGAACATGAATTCGGGACGGGGCCCGAGATGATCGGTCTTGAACCGCCACGCGATGGTCAGCTTGCAGAAGTTGTCGGCGTTGATCTGATCGAGCGGCGCATAGCGCGTGTGTCCGGTGTCGCCGCCGTACGCATGCCATTCGCCCTTCAGGGCGCCGGTCTGGCCATGGACGCCGACGCCGGCGGTCAGGCACATACACACCACGGCGAGGTCACGCAACAGGCGGGAAGTCGTCATTCGCATAGGGCTCCTATTTGGCGCAATTATATGCCGCTGCGGGATCGCCGGTTCAAAAGCTCAGCCGGATGCCGAGCTGCATCTCGCGCGGGCTCCTGGCGCTGAAGATGCGGCCGAAGTTGGCGTGCCGAACGTGCGATTCGGGATGTCGAAGTTCGCCGCGTTGAGCGCGTTGAAGACCTCCCAGCGCAGCTCGAGCTGCCGCGTGCCGCGCCAGGCTCCAGGTCTTGGCGACGACCAGATCGAGGCTCGTGTATCCGGGCCCGATGCACGCTGTTCCGCGGCGCGTTGCCGAAGGTGAACGGCGCCGGCAGCGCGAACGCCGCCGGTGTCGAACCACCGCTCGGGCGTGCGCTCGCTCGCCGGACAGATTCGGATCGCGCATCTGATCCGGCCGCTGCGCCGGTCCGGCGCCGATGTTGGCCTGATCGACGCCCAGATTGACGGTGAACGGCGCGCCGGACTGGGCGAGGAATACCCCGTTCACCCGCCAGTCGCCGAGCACGCTTCCTTCAGCCCGCCCGCGCGAAGAACGGCAACTGATACGTCCCGCTCGCCACGAACAGGTGCCGATGATCGAAGCTCGAATGCGCCCACTCGCCGCTCTCGTCGAAGATGTTGCGCACGTTCTGCGGGACGTTCGTCTCCGCCTCGGTCGCGCCCGGGCTCGACGCATCGTCTTTCGAGGTCGACAGCGTGTAGCTGACGTTGTACGAGTAGTTGTTGCGCAGCCGCTGCTCCGCCTTGAACGTGAGCCCGTGGTAGATCGACTTGCCGTCGAATCGGATCGAGCGGATCGGGCCGAGCTGCGGAATGGCGCGGCGCGCCTGGATCGAGCCCGGCCCCGGCTCCGGACGTTGTGCACCGTCGCGTTGTCGGCGCCGAGCGTCCACGACCCCATGTACGACACTTCGACGATCGTCGAGGGAGCACCTGGTACTGCAGGCCGCCGCTCCAGGTCTGCGTGTACTCGACCGCGTAGTCGTGATCCATGATCGTCGGCGCCGACGACGCCGGTCGGATCGCTTGTCAGGATGTTCGCGCGTCTGGAACGCGGGGACGCGCTGCGTCGTCGGGACGTCGACCTGCTTGCGTGTAGAAGAACGGCAGGTTGCGCGCAAACGCCGTCTGCACGCTGTAGGCCCACTGATTCAGGAAGATGCCGTAGCCGCCGCGCACGACGGCGCGATCGTCGTTGAGGGACAGCGCGAAGCCCGTGCGCGGCGCCAGCCGTACCTGGCTCGGGCTCAGCAGCCCGCGATCCCAGTCCGGCCTGCTGCCGATGTCACGTACGGAATCGGAATCAGCGGCAGCAGAGCCTGGGCATCGGGGCTGATGGTGCCGTCTTCGTCGCTCGCGATCACGAACCGGCCGCCCGGCGTCTCGTAGTCGACCGACGACAGCCGGTTGCTTGCGTCGCGCATGTGCTGGTTGTATTCGTAGCGCAGCCCGAGATTGACCGTCAGGTTGCGGCGCATCCGCCAGTCGTCCTGCGCGTAGACGTGCAACCAGTTCGTCCGCCGTCCTCGTCGCCGCGGCCGATTCCCGACACGGCGGTTGTCGGATAGCCGAGCAGGAAATCGGCGAACGCGTTGCCGCTGAACTGGCCGGTATAGGTGAAGGCGCCGCGCGCGTTGTCCGGCTGCTCGGGCCGGAGCTTCAGGTGGTAGAAGTAGCCGCCGAACTTCAGACGATGGGCGCCGCGATCGACGAGCAGGCTGTCGTAGAGCTCGAAATGCTCGTTGTTCCGCGGTAGACGAACGTCGTCGGATCGCCGAACGTGCTGTACAGGCCGCGCGTCGAGATCTGCGGGTATCCGACGTCGCGCGGATCGCGCCGTGACGCCCTGGAGTCCGACCTGCGCGCGAAATCGACGCCGCGGTTCTCGCTGGTCTGCCCGCCCGTCACCGCATCCAGCCGAACCTGAGCTCGTTCATCATCGAGCGCGCCGAAGAGATGGGTGTGGCTGACGCCGAGGTTTCGTGCCTTCGTGTCGACGTAGCGCCCGAACCCGGGCACCAGCGTCTCCTGCAGCGCTGCTCGTGCCGAACGGCTGGAACTCGTCCGCGTCGAAGGTGCTGAATCGCGCGAAGATCTGATCGCTGTCGCCGAAGCCGTTGATCGATCCGGACGCTCAACTGATTGGTGTCCTTGACCTGCTGCTCGATCGACGTCAGGTTCTGCAGCGCCGCATCCGAGGTCGGCAGCGGCACGTGCTGGAGGAACGCGACCGCGAGCGGATCGATGCGGCTCGGCCGGTATCTGGTTGCCGGCAAACGGCGTGCACGTTCCCGTCGCCGGGCTGACGGCAGCGGATCGCAGATCGGGCCGAGCCCCGAGAAGTTGCCGCTCGCGCCGCGCGTCGGCACCGAGAACGTTCGCGTCAGCGATCGGCGCATCCGCTGCCCTTCGTAGCTGGCGAAGAAGAAGCTCCGATCCGGGCCAGCGGACCGCCGAGCGCGCCGCCGAACTGATTCTGGCGCAGCGGCGGCACCGGCTGGTCTTGCGGGTCGAAATAATTGTGCGCGTCGAACCGGTCGTTGCGCAGGAACTCGAAGAGGCTGCCACGAAGACGTTGGTGCCGGCGCGCGTCGCCACGTTGATGAGCGCCGACGCCTTGCCGCCGAACTCGGCTGGATACTGCGACTTCTGAATCTTGAATTCCTGGATGGAGTCCACCGATGGATTGATCACGAGGTTGTTGAACAGCTCGTCGGTCACCTTGACGCCGTCGAGCAGGTAGATGTTGTGGCCGGATCGCTGTCCGCCGACGTTGGGCAGCGGGCCGGCCTGCTGCAGCGCCTCGCCTCGCGTGCCGCCTGGTGGGATGACGACATCGTGCTCAACTGCGCGAGCGTATGAAATTGCGGCCGTTCATTGGCATCTCCACCATCCGGCGGTTGTCGACGATATTGCTGATTTCGGCGTTGGCGGTCTGAAGCTGCGGCACTTCGGCGGTGACCCTGATTTCTTCGGTCACGCCGCCCACTTCGAGCATGAAATCAAGGCTCACGACCTGACCGACCTGCAGGACCACGCCATCGCGAACGCCGCGCCGGAATCCCTGCAGCTCGGCCGTGACGACATAGCGGCCGACGCGCAGGTAGGGATGAAAATAGCGGCCGCGCTCGTCGGTCGTCCGCGCGGTTTTTCCTCCGGTCTCGACGTGTTCGGCGACGACGGTAACACCGGGCAGCACGAGGCCCTGCGCGTCGCGCACGATGCCCGCAATCTCGCCGGTGTTTGTCTGGGCCGAGACCGGCATATCAACACCGGCGACAAGCACAAGCGTCGCGAGGAGATGTGCCTTTCTCATGGCGAGGCGAACACCTTCAGCTGGATACCTTCGCGATCGACGCGAACGTCGGGGACCGCCGGTTTTCTGCCCTTGATCGGCGGGCCGGTGTACTCGACCTGATAGACCATCGCCGCCGACGCGTGCGAGTCGTTGATGACCCCCGCCAGCCGCTGCAGGACGTCCAGCAGTCCGTTCGGAGAGGTGTCCGTGTAGGCCCCGCCGCTGTCGCGGGCGACCATCTGCGTGACCGGAAGCTCGGTCAGAGCGCCGCCACGGGACGTCTGGCCCGTCAGCGGCACGATCAGCCTGATGCTGTGCAGGGTTCCGCCGCGCGAAATGAAGTGATCGGAGATGTGTTTGATTTCCTGCGGGTTGATGTTCTGCGTCGACTCGAATCCCTCGGCGGTGACGACCGCGAACACCGGACGATGACCCGTGGTCTGACCGAAGCGATGGAACATTTCGTCGACGGTGCGGTACATCGTGTTCGCGCCGGTCGTGCCGAAGAGCTCCCGGGCGACCTTGATCATGGGCGCGCGGTCTGTCGTCGGCTGCACGCGCACCTGGGGCGTGCCGGAGGTCACGAACATCATCTCGTGCCCGGCGTCGAGGGCTTCGATGAAGGTCGCGATCGCCGTGCGAATCTGACCGATCGGCTGGCGGATGGCGTCGCTGGTGTCGACCAACAGCACGATGCGCAACGGCCGGCGGGTGAGCGTCGCCGACGACACCTCACGTACCTCGCCGGCTTCAGTGACGCGAAAATCCGCGGGTTTCAGGTCGAGCACCGCGCCGCCAGACGCATGCGTGGCGTCGACGAACGCGCGTCGAGTGACCGGCTGCCCACCGGCGGGAGCAGGCAGGAGGAGCGCCGCGAACAGGAGCGCCGGCCATGGTCGCATCGTCGAGTGGCCTTTCGTCCGGCGAAGGGGCCGAACGGCGCGATTATACGCGCTCGATTTCCCTGTATCGGGCGTATAATTGCCGACTCTTCGAAACCTACGACGGAGGTGTGCATGTTACCTGACACCGTCAGTTCCGTTCTGCGCCGGAAGGATCGCAAAGTCCTCACCATCTCGCCCCTCGCCTCCGTGTACGAGGCCATCGCCCTGATGGCCGAGAATTCGGTGGGCGCGCTCCTGGTCGTCTCCGACGGCATGCTGGTGGGAATCCTCTCCGAGCGGGACTACGCCCGAAAGGTGGTCCTGCAGTCGCGGTCGTCGAAAGACACCATGGTGGCCGACATCATGACGTGCCCGGTCACCACCGTCACGCCCGGTCATACCGTCGAAGAATGTATGCGCACGATGACCGACAAGCGCATCCGCCACCTTCCGGTCATCGAAGGCACGTCCATCGTCGGGATCGTGTCGATCGGCGACCTGGTGAGGTCGGTCATCACGGTACAGGGCGAGATGATTCAGCAGCTCCAGCAGTACATCAACGGGCCGTATCCGGGCTAGGTGAATCTGGAAACTAGAATCTAGAAACTAGAATCTTGCTACGATCGCAGATTTTAGATTCTGGATTCTAGGGCTTCTCGGTCCCTGGTCCGGGGCCGGTTCCGCCGGTGGCGTCGCCGATGGTTCCGGCTGCGGTTCAGGTTCCGTGGCTTCCGGTGGCGGCGTCGGCTCGGCTTCGGATTCTTCGGGCCCTGACTGCACCGGCGCGGGCGTGTCGGCAGGCGGCGGGACAGCCACGATCGGCGGCGGCGTGACGTATCCCATCCGTGCACGAATGAGGCGCTGACGCGCGCGAAGCCGCCCGTTCGGTTTCGCGATGTTCAGCACGCGCGGGTTGATGATGGCCCCCGCCATGAGCGCGGCCTGATCGGGGCTGACCGCGGACGCCGGGATGTTGAAGTAGGCCTGCGCAGCGGCTTCCGCGCCCCAGATGCCATCGCCCCACTCGATGTTGTTCAGGTAGAGGTCGAAGATGCGCGTCTTGCTCAGCTCGTGCTCGAGGCGGCGCGTGATGTACAGCTCGGTGAGCTTGCGCGTGGGGATGCGCGACGGCGACAGATACAAATTCTTCGCCAGCTGCTGCGTGATGGTGCTCGCGCCGCGCATCAGCGACCCGCGCTCCCAGTCGGCCTCGAGCGACTTCTTGATTTCCTCCAGGTCGATGCCCTCGTGGCCCCAGAAGCCGGCGTCCTCGGCGACGAGCACCGCGCGCTTGAGATGCGGCGAAATGCGGCTGTACGGCACGGGTCGATGTTCGTACCGCCCATCGCGTCCTTCGGCCCTGGCTTCCCGGACGCGCAGGTACATGAAGGCCGTCGATTTGGGATTCTCGGTGCGCAGGAGCCGCACATCGGGTAGCGTGAGATACAGAAACGCGAGATAGCCGAACCCGAATGCCGCGATCGCCGCCACCACGCGGCCGACACGTCGCATGAACATGATTATAGTCGTCGTGCTCGTGATGTTCGCCGGGATGCTCACATACGCACAGGCGGACAACTGGCAGGCGCTGCGTCAGCAGATGGTGGACACGCAAATCCGTGCACGTGAGGTGCGGAGCGAGGCCGTGCTGCAGGCGATGGCGCGCGTGCCCCGGCATCTCTTCGTACCGGAGTCCCTGCGGCCGTACGCGTACGAGGATCGGCCGCTGCCGATCGGACGCGGACAGACGATTTCACAGCCGTACATCGTGGGCTACATGACCGACGTGCTGCAGCTCGAGCCCGCGCACCGCGTGCTCGAGATCGGCACGGGCTCGGGCTATCAGGCGGCCGTGCTCGCGGAAATCGCGAAGCACGTCTACAGCATCGAGATCGTGCCGGAGCTCGCCGAGGGGGCGCGGCGCGCGTTGACGGACGCCGGCTATCGCAACGTGGACGTCCGGACCGGCAACGGCTATCTCGGATGGCCCGATCGCGCGCCTTTCGATCGCATCATCGTGACGGCGGCGCCGCCGACGATTCCGAACGCGCTCGTCGATCAGCTGGCGGTGGGCGGCATCATGGTCGTCCCTGTCGGCACCGACTATCAGGAAATCGTCGTCATCAGCAGGACGGCGAGCGGCACGACCGAACAGCGCACGATTGGCGTGCAGGTTCGTGCCGATGGTGACAGAGCCCGGGGATTAGGGATTAGGGATTGGGGATTGGGGATTACGCGCGCTTCAGGAGTGCAGGCGGGAAGGCACGATGTCGATCTGACGGACGCGGGTCGTGACAATCGTTTCGGCGCCGGTCGCGAACTCGATGCTGAAGCCCACGTAGATACCAGACAGCTTCAGAAAGCTTCCGGCGAGCGACGCACCGGCCAGGCGGACCTTCGTGTAAACCGGGAAGAACGTCCCGCCGCGGACGAGCACGTCGCCGCGCTGCGGATCCATCACCGTAATCTCATACAGCGAGTTCTTCGTACGCACTTCGAGCGTCTCGAGCGCTCGCAGTTCTCCCAGTTGCACGCCGCCGGCCCACGGCCGGCCGCTCCAGGCGTCGAGGTCGCACGCGGTTGGAAAGTAGGTTGTCGTCAAAATTGTCAGACCACCCAATTAGGCGGGTTTTGCCTTCAACAATCCGATCTGCACCAGCACGCCGGTGAAATCGTAGATGCGGGTCTCGTGCACGATCTTGCGGTCGCGAAACTCGTAGACGAACACCGCCGGCGCCTTGAAGCTTCTGCCCGACGGCTCGAGCCCCATGAACCCGCCGATGTCGGTGCCTTCCAGCGTGAGCAGTTGAACGACGTGGGTACCGTCGATGATGAGCCGATCGGTCCGGTACTTGAGGTCGGGAAACGCCTCGAACCACGCGCGGCGGGCGCGATCGACGGCCGCCGTCCCGCGAAGCGTGCCTGCGACACGGCTTTCGACGACACAGTCGTCGGCATAGTCGTCCCGCAGCGCATCCGCATCGAGATTGTCGAACGCCTCCTGGCGCCGCTCGAAGAACGCCGTCACTTCATCGCGTGTCAGCACCGATTCGACAGCCATATCGGGCTCCTTTCCAGGCATTCACGTCGCATCCGCCTTCGCGCCTGCTTCGCACATCGCTACGGCGGACAAGGCCACCGCACCCAACGCACCCACCGCACCCACTGTTGCACCCGTCCACGGCTTGCACTAGTATCCGGCCGCACCCAACTCCGTCCCGTTTCCCAGCCCCAAGGAGCGTCTTATGCAGATCGCCGAACGCTCGGCCGGTAACGTCACAGTCCTCGATCTCTCGGGCCAGATCACCTTTACGCAGGGTGATCTGGTGTTCAAGGACAAGATACACAGCCTCGTGCACCAGGGACACAAGAACATCCTCGTCAACCTGGCCAACGTGACGCACGTCGACAGCGCCGGTCTCGGCGAGCTCGTGAGCGCATATACCACGCTGGCTCGCGCCGGCGGCAGCATGAAGCTGGTGAACCTCACGAAGCGCCTCACCGATCTCCTGACCATCACGAAGCTGCTCACCGTCTTCGACACGTTCGACTCCGAGCAGGAAGCGCTGAAGACTTTCAACTAACGCTTTCCATACCTGAGGACGAGCGCAGTCACGTCGTCGTTCTGGGCTGCGCTCGCCGCAAACGTCCTCACCGTCGCAAGAATGCGGTCGAGCAGCACTTCGGGCGTGCTGCCGCGATGTGCTTCGATGCACGGCAGCAGCCGCTCTTCGCCGAACTCGTCGCCCGCGGCATTCAGCGCCTCGGTCACGCCGTCGCTGAAGACGACCAGCGTGTCTCCGTCCTCGAGCTGAAGCGTTTCCTCTTCGTAGGTCGCGTGGGGAAACAATCCCAGAATCAACCCGCCCGTCTCGAGCCGGCGCACGCCGCTTTTCCCGACCAGCATCGGCGGATTGTGGCCCGCGTTGCTGTAGGTGAGACGCCCGTCTGGCGCGAGGACGCCGTACATCACCGTGACGAAGCGCGACTGGATCGCACGACGGATCAGCGTGCGGTTGATGTGCGCCATGAGCGCGGCCGGCGAGTCGGTCGACGTCACCTGGGCGGCAAACGCCCCCTGGATCATCGCGGTCAAGAGCGCGGCGGGCGGTCCCTTGCCCGCCACGTCGCCGAGCGTGAACGCGAACTGGCCGCCGGCAAGGTTGAAATAGTCGAAGAAGTCTCCGCCGATCGATCGGCACGGGATCGACGCGGACGCCACGTCGAAGTGCGGGCCCGACAGCAGCGCCTCGGGCAGCAGCGCGCGCTGGATTTCGGCGGCAAGCTGAAGCTCGCGTTCGATTCGCGCCTTCTCTGTGGCCTCGCGGTACAGCCGGGCGCTTTCGATCGCCGAGGCGGCTTCGCCCGCGACCGATTCGAGCGCGCTGCGCGCCGCCGGCGACATCAACTGGCCCTTTTCGCGGCTGTCGAGATACAGCACGCCGATCGGACGTTGATCGGCATCGGTGGCCGTTCGCTCCACGTAGCGGACGACTCGCAGCGGCGTGCACAGGACGTGGCGAATGCCGAGCGCCACCGTGCCGAGATGCTGGCCTGCCAAATCCGCGTCCCGCAGGTCGGCCACGATCCGTTCCTGGCCGGTGGCGAACACCTCCTGCGGAATCTTCTGGCTGGTCTCGAACGATTTTCCCGAAAGGGTCACCTTGCCGCGCGCGCGGGCGATGGTGAACTCGAGCTCGCCTTTCGCGATTCGCGAGCATGATGAACCCGCGCTCGGCGCCGGTCGCGTCGATGGCCGAGTCCATCACGAGCACCAGCACTTCGTCGAGCACGCGCGAGGAGCCGAGCCCGCGCAGCCGGTCGAGCAGCGTGGTGAGCGGGCGAAAATCGACGAGGCCCGACGCATGGCTCAGCCGCGAGTCGGCCCCGTCATCGGCGAGAAACACCATTTCGGCGCTGCCGCTGCGACCGAGCCGGATCTTGTCCTTGTGGCGCAGCGGCCGCTCGGTCACCTGCTCGTCGTTCACGAACGTGCCGCAGCGCGATCCCCGGTCCTTCAACAGGAACCGGCCGTCGTCGAGGCGCACGATCTCGGCGTGCTCGCGCGACACGTCGGTGCCGACCGAGCGAAGATCGCTCTCGCTCTTCCGGCCGATGCGGAACACCGGCTTGTCGATGAGGACGACCCGCGGACCGAGCGGATCGTTCGACTTGAAGGCGCGCCGTTCGGACGTCGGGGGTTTCCGCCATGGTCACACAGGCTTCGCCTTCAGCACGCCAATCTCCATCAGGAATCCCGTGAAGTCGTACACGCGCCGTTCGTGAGCGATCCGGCCGTCGCGCATGGTGCAGATGAGCGCCGCCGGAAACGTGAACCGCTTCCCGGTCGCCGGCACGCCCATGAAGCCGCCGGTGTTCGTCCCGGAGAAGGTGACGAGCTGCACCACGCAGCCGTCCTCGATGACCAGCCCCCGATTTTCAACCGTGAAATCCGGAAAGCTCATGACGAAGCCGCGATGCACCGTCTCGATGGCGCCCCGGCCGGTCGCCTTGCCGGCAATCGGGCTTTCCAGCACGCCGTCCTCGGTATAACCCTCGACGAGCGCGTCGAGATCATGCTCGCGCCAGGCGTCGATGCGGCGATCGAAGAACACCTGGATCTCTTGACGAGTCATGCCAGTGCAGGATACGGCGGATTATATGCGGGCCGGAAATGCCGCGCGAACTATTTCGGTACGGCCTCACATTTGCACCGGAGTGCTGGCGTGAGCAAACCGGCGACGTTGTTTCCCTCGACATCGGTCCTGTCCAACTGGGTCGAACGCGACTGGCAGCGTTCGGAGGGTGTCCAATTGGAGACGCTCCCACCCATGCAGCGGATCGTTTTGCGAACACATCAGCACGCGTATGAAATATTTGTCCGCAACGGCACGACCGGCGAGGTCCTGGTGCGCGGGGGACGGTTTTTCCAGGAATTTACGGAAGCGCGGCTGACGGGCAGCTCGCTCGGCGGAGGATTCCTCAAGCAGTACGGGATCTACGTCGGCCTGCGCCTCGAGTTCAACGTCAACGGCGAGACGATCGTCACGTCCCCGATCTTCAGCCTCAGCATCGAGTCATTCGATTCGCGCCGATCCCAGCCCGCCTAACGCAGCACATGGCGATTTCAATGGCGTCAGATCGGAGGTCGCCGCGTCATCTACTTTGACGCGCTGGAAACCGTGTTCCGGTAGATCCTGCCGCCTTTCATCACGAACACCACTCGACTCAGTGCCGTGATATCCCGCAGCGGATCGCCGTCGACGGCGACCAGGTCTGCTTCCATCCGGGGCCGAATCGAGCCGATGCGATCGCCCAGCCCGAGCGCCTGGGCGTTGAGTGAGGTCGCCGACGTGATGGCCTCCATCGGTGACTGCCCGCCCTCGCGGACGCGCGTGATGATCTCGTCGGCATTCTGGCCGTGCGCGCCGGCGCCGGCGTCGGTGCCCATCAGAATCTTCAGCCCGCTCTGCTTGATCGCCTTCTTGAACATCGCGATGTTCGGCGGAATCGCCGTTTCCATGAACTTGAACCCGGCTTCGTCGAAGTTGCCGATGCCGAAGAACTTCGGCTTGTTACGCAGGTAGTTCTGCATGACGACGCCGATGTTCGGCTCGAAGTAGGTGCCCCGCCCGGCCATCAATTGCAGCTCGGCCTCGGTCGCTTGAAACCCATGGGTCACCGCCGTGCATCCGCCCCGGACCGCGGCCGCGATCGCACTGGGCGCATGCGCGTGCACCCACGTTCTCTTCCCCAGCGTTCGCGCTTCGTCGCAGGCTGCGGCCACCTGCGCGTCGCTCATCGTCTGGGCGCCGCCCTCGCGGATGCTCTTCGAGGCGAACAACTTGATGACGTCGGCGCCGTCGGCCACCAGCTTCCGGACCTGCTGCCGGATCGCGTCGGGCGTGCCGGACTGATCGTTGAGCGATGAGATCGAGGTCAGCAGGCGCGGGCCGGGCGCGCCGCGCTCGATGGCCGCGCGCAGTTCCCGATCGATCGGCGCGCCGATGCTCTGAATGGTCGTGAAGCCGGCCATGAGCGTGGTGTACGCGTTCTCCATCGCATACAAGGCGCGATCGGCCTCGCTCTCGCCGTCGTTCACGGCACGGCCATCGCGGCCGAAGTGCGTCTCGATGTGGGTGTGCGTATCGATCAATCCCGGAAGGAGGGTCAGCCGGCCGAGGTCGTAGTCAGGCTTTTCGGCGGAGCGCTCCTCGACGCGGACGATCTGGCGTCCGCTCACGACCACCGTGGCATCGCGGAGCACTTTGCCCGAACCGTCGATGACCGTGCCGGCGCGAATGGTGATCGGTTTGTCCTGCGCCGCGGCAGGAACGGATATCAGTGCGGCACAGGCGACGAGCAGCGAGGTGCGTCCGCAGCATTAACAGATTCTCCCAGTTGAATGCCACGTCGTTCTCACGTTCCGCTAGTTCGATCCGCTTCGCCGCCGTATTTCTTCGAACCAGTTTTCCACCAGATGAATGCGAGAGCGTCGCCGATAGCTGCCCAACACCCTTCACCATCAGAAACCGCTGTCCCATCTCGCGCCACGTCGTACGTTCGGCCGTTGAGTTGTGAAAAATACGGGCCCGAAAACAGTTTCACAGGGTTCTGCTGCGTAAAGCTGCTCTTCGTCGAAACAGGCACGACCATCATCACACCGGGCTGTATGAGATAGAAAATTTCATTGCCGATCCACAACGGCCGCGTTCCTCCACCAGGTAGAGACCTGCCAGGGTACCACCTTCCACGTTCGGGAAACGGCCGAACGTAGATTTCCGGCTGCCCGGCTGCGTTTGCATTTGATTGATAGGCAATCCATTTCCCGTCCGGCGAAAGCGTCGGGTTCTGCTCGTTGAACGCTGACTTGAGGAGAGGCTGCATGGGACCCTTCTGAGCGGGCACAGACATCACGTTGTAATCCGAGAGGTGAACCTCGTTGATCAACAGCCTGTTGCCGTCAGGCGTGAAGACCATCGGCGCATGCAGATCGCTCTTCTCCTCTGTCGAGGTACTCGACGCCTCCCTGTCCGTCAGCCTCACGCCACGCGACACCCCGGCCAACGTCGGCAAACGCAATTCGGCGCCCATCTGGCGACCATATGGGACTGACTTCAGCACTCGGACTGAATGTCAATCTCCTCAGCCCTTCAACGGTATATCCCATACGTAGATGTCCTGATCCTGGTCTCGAACATCGACCGCCACACGAGTCCCGTCTGGAGAAATCCGCGGATAAACATATGGGCGGGGAGGAGCGCCAGACAACGGTGTTTCGCGTCCCTGGCGGTCGACCCAAACAAGTGTGCGTTCGAACGCTGCACTCACAGGCTGCATATAGGCGAGGGTCCCGTCGCGGGAGAGTGAGTACTGACCGACCGTCGAAAACCCTCCAGCGCTGACGCCGCCACCTGAGGAAGCCTGAGCGGGTTTCTCAGACATCGCAGTCGATCCCCCGGTGGTTGTCAACTCGCCGAAGATCGAAGGGCACAGCCACAAGAGCCGCCCTGCCGCACGTGCACGATGTGCCCCGTACGCACGTACCGTCCGTCTGCCGCACCCTGCACCACCGTCTTTCGCGCACCTGTCGCCAACGTTTGCACCGCAATCTGAGAAGACTCGAGCGCCGCACGCGTCGAGCCAGCAGCCAGTCCCATGTTGACAGTAAACAACACGGCACTTTTTCCGGGCAGCAATTGCGGAGATTCAGCAAACTCACCTTTCGCGCTATCGACGCTGACGATCTGCACTGGTTCGCCGCCTCCTTCAGCGACTTTCCAGATACCTTCGGGGCCCTTGGCGAAAAGAATGGAACCATCCTCTTCCCAACTGGCTCCAAATGGAATCGAGGTTTCGCAGATCATGAGCGCCGGCCCGCCTGAGATGTCCATTCTCTTCAGGCGCCCGTCCTGCCAGAATCCGATCGATTTCCCGTCAGGCGAAAAAAACGGTATGGCCGCGCCGTTTGTACCCTGCAGCGGCATGACCTCCAGCGAGTCCATCGAGCGCAGGTTGAGCTGCTGGTTCGCGGCAAAGACGAGCCGGGAACCGTCCGGGGAAAGGGCGAGCAGCCGGCGTGCGACCCCCGCAAACTGTGTTTCCGGCGGCAGCTCGACCGTAAAGCGGCGCACAGGGCGGGGCTGCTCCACCGGCCGCATCGCCCACATCATCAAGGCCACCGCGACACCGACAGTAAGCGACGAGCCGACGGGCACAAGCATGCGACGAAGTACCGACTTGTCGCCGCTCGGGGAAGGGGGACTGTCGTCACCGCGAGTCATCGCCTCTTCGATCTCGAGGCGAGCGACCGCGGCATCTGACAAACGCGCCCGGCGATCTTTCGCCAGGCACCGTCGGATCAGCTTCGAAAGGGACGCCGGCAGCTCTGACGGCAGTGTGCGCAGATCCGGATCGCTTTTCAGAATTGCGGCCAGCGTGTCGGAGACGTCATCACCACCAAACGGACGCTTTCCGGTCAGCATTTCGAAAAGCACGCATCCAAAGGCCCACATGTCCGTGCGCCTGTCGACCGGCTTCCCCTTCGCCTGCTCCGGGGACATGTACGCCGCCGTGCCGAGAATCACACCACCCATCGTCATAGCCGGTGATGTGATCGTCGGTGACATCGTGACAGGCTGGATCGCCCGGACCCGCCGAGTCCGACGTCGGCGATCCATGCCTTCGCCAGCCCGAAATCCAGCACCTTTACGGTGCCGTCGCTCGTGAGCTTGATGTTGGCCGGCTTCAGGTCGCGATGCACGATGCCGTGTTCATGCGCGGCTTCGAGCGCTTCGGCGATTTGCCGCGCGATCGGTAATGCCTCGTCGAGAGGCATTGGCCCTTTTCGCGATGAGATCGGCGAGCGTCGGGCCATCGACCAGCTCCATGACGAGCGCCTTGCTGGCGGCTGCCCGGCCTGTCGAGGGATTTCCTCGAGCCCGTGAATGTGCGCGATGTTCGGATGATTCAGCGACGCGAGCACCTGCGCCTCGCGCTGGAACCGCGCGACGCGATCGGCATCGGCGGCGAAGACATCGGGAAGAATCTTGATCGCGACGTCGCGGTTCAGCCGCGTATCGCGCGCGCGATAGACCTCGCCCATCCCGCCGGCGCCGATGGCCGCAGTGATTTCATACGCCCCGAGTCAACGCCGGCGCGAGGACATTCTGTGGGTCCGCGGAATTATAGTCCTTATTAGGGCCGACTGCGGCGAGAAACGCCAGATATTCGAACGGATGAAATGGGCGGGCGTAACCAGCCGGCCTTCGCTGTCCCAGCCGGGACGGGCCATGTCGGTC
Organism: Vicinamibacterales bacterium; assembly: GCA_963850725.1. GTDB lineage: Bacteria > Acidobacteriota > Vicinamibacteria > Vicinamibacterales > JAMQPK01 > JAMQPK01. Next base: position 15,056 of record CAWKMQ010000003.1, on the reverse strand, counting down.
CGGTCTCCCCCGGCCACGGGCTCGACCTTGCCGGTCTTCGGGTCGAGCACACCCGCGCCCCAAAACCAAGAGTCCGGGACGACGAGCCGGACAGCGATTCGGCCGCGCTGATCGATCGCGTTTCCGGCCAGCTCTCCGAACAAATGAGCGTCCTTGGCAGCGGAATGTCCGACCGTTCTCCGCTGGGCGTCAAACGCTCGAGCCTGACACCCTCCGCCTCGTTCATCAGGATCACTAGTGACCCATCGCTCGGATCCACTGCAACGCGTCGCCGGGCCGCAGCTTGCGCGGCTCGCCACCTCGATTGGCGCCGTCCACACCTCACCCGCACGGACAAAATAGATACGCTGCCCGTCGACCGAACCAGACAATGCGGCCACAGTATCCGAACCGACCGAAACGATCCGTCGACGATGCGACCATCAGTCAGCGATGCCAGCGCAATGGAGCGCGCCGAACCGCTCCCCACGACGAAAGCGACCAGGCTTGCGGCCGACCAGCGCCAGTGGACCGCTGGTGTCTTCATCCGTTGGTACGAAAGGCGTGAGTTCGTCACCGGCCGACTTCACCATGAGCTGACTCCGGCCCAACGCGACGGCGGTGAATGACGAGACGTCCGTCAGGCAGCGGCAACACGCTTGCCGATGAAAACAGAGAATGTTGATGGCATCGTGAATCGTTCGACGTCCTGAGAAGGAAGGTGAAAGCGCTGCAATTCGCCGGGGCGGATTGCCTGATCGACGTAAATAGCACCGTCCGTGCCGACATCAATCGCCGTAATCCTCTGCGTGGTGGTCAAGATCGACATTGCAGGTGAGGATGCGTCACGAGGAGCAGCCATCACGACATCCAGGCTGCCGGCCTGCACCCTGAAGACAGTCCATTTGCCATCTGGAGTAACGGCAAGAGGATAGGTGCCCCACCGAGGCTCGAACACGATGCCCGGCGCGATGGCTCGCGTCGTGCCTCGGTCGAGATCCACGACGTACAGACGATCGCCCCGGGCACTCGACTCATCCAGAGGGCGTCCCACGAACACCGCTTCGCGTCCGTCGCGAAACGCGCTGACCGGAGCGGTTTCAGCTATCAACGCAACGAGGGCGGGCAGTGCCACGAGCCGCTGCGTTTCTGGCCAGTACCGGTAAAGCTGCCGCTGACGATGCTCGTTGACCCGCGTCACCAGGATGCTGCCATCGGGAAGCGGTTCGGGCCCCATCGCGTTCTCGAGGACCAGTTGCTCGTCGCCGCCGAACACCGGCACGGTGTAGATGCCGACAGGCACGTTCAGAAAGCGATCGAAGAACAGTTTGGCCCCGTCTCGCGACCAACGTACTTGTCCGGCTATGCCCCGCGTCCTGTTGCGTGTGAGGACTTGCCAGTTTCCCGACTGCGGCTTCATAACCGCGACCTGTGTCTGCCCCTGGACCATAGCCGAGAATGCCAGCGTGGTAGCCGTCCTGGGAAATGCTCGGCGCCAGGAAATCGTCGGACCGCCCAGCATCTCGCCCTGCCATGAGGTCGGGAACGGACTGCTCGGCGCTGCGCGCCTGGTCCCCGCAATGAAGGCGATCGTGGAGATGCCGAGCACAACGGCGGACCACATCGCCGCCCGCGCGAGCGAGCGACGACCGGCAGGTGCGGGAACAGCTGGAACCGCGCTTTCCGGTCCCGAAGGTTCCGGAGAGTCCTCGAGCTCGAGCTGGAGATCTCCGGCGTCACGCAAGCGGCGCTTCGGATTTTTCTCGAGGCAACGCCGGAGGATCTTGCGCAAGGCCTCCGATGTCTGCGGTGGAAGCTTCGTCCAGTCCGGTTCGCGCGTCAGGACCGCCGCCACTGTGTCCGACACGTCTCGCCGGCGAATGCCTGGGCGCCCGACAACAGCTCGAACAACACGCAGCCGAATGCCCAGATGTCGGTCCGCTTGTCGACCGCCTTGCCTCTCGCCTGCTCCGGGCTCATGTACGCCGCGGTCCCGAGAATCACGCCGCCGCCGGTCATCAACGCGGGCGACGTAATCGTCGGCGACATCGAGAGCATGGCACCCGATGCAGGCGGCTCGAGCCCCTTCGCGAGCCCGAAGTCGAGAATCTTGACGGTGCCGTCGGATGTCAGCTTGATGTTGGCCGGCTTCAGGTCGCGATGGATGACGCCGTGTTCGTGAGCGGCTTCGAGCGCTTCGGCAATCTGCCGCGCGATCGGCAATGCCTCGTCGACAGGAATGGGCCCTTTTGCGATCAGATCGCGCGAGCGTCGGGCCATCGACCAGCTCCAGCACGAGCGCCTTGCTGGTTCGCCGTCGTCTTCTCGAGCCCGTGAATGTGCGCGATGTTCGGATGATTGAGCGACGCGAGCACCTGCGCCTCGCGCTGGAAGCGCGCGACGCGATCGGCATCGGCGGCGAAGACATCGGGAAGAATCTTGATCGCGACGTCGCGGTTCAGCCGCGTATCGCGCGCGCGATACACCTCGCCCATGCCGCCGGCGCCGATGGCAGCAGTGATTTCATACGCCCCGAGTCGAACGCCGGGCGCGAGTGACATTGTGTTGGAGAGCGGGAGAATTATACGGTGAATGGACAACGGCGCAGTCGAAGTCGCGCCCGTTGATCCGCCCCGCGGTCCCGGCTATCAGTATCGCTACCACGGCATCTGCCGCTTGGTGAACTTGCGGCCGATCTCCACGGCCTCCGGGCTCGCCGGCCCCACGCGCACGCCTTCTTTGATCTCCGCCATGATGTTGTCCGGGTTCATCCCTTCGAGAAAGAAGATCTTGTGTGATTTCGTCGCGGCGAAGATGCGGTTTCGCGCGGCGCGCATCTCCGGAGCCTGCTGCGCCTTGGGCCCCGTAACCCCGAGCGACAGCGACATATCACCCGGTCCCCATTCCGCGAAGGCGATACCTGGTGTCTCGAGGTTGGCTTCGGCGTTCGCGAGGGCGTACTTGTCTTCGAGCTTCAGCCCGAGCACGAGCTCGCCGTTCGGGTTGAGTGGCCACACGTCCGCCTTCTGGTTGTATTCCTCGGCCGTGATGCCCCAGATTGGAGCGGCCGTCGGCGATCCGTGCGCGCCGCGCCGGCCCTCGCTCAACCCCTTGCCCACCCCTTGTTTGTGAATGGGAAGCCGAACGGCTTCGACGAACGCCCGAACCGCGGCGGGCGTATCGGCATGGCACAGCAGAATGCCGTGCACGCCGGTCGCGAGCACTTGATGAAACATCCAGGCATTGGCGCGAACGGTCGCTTCATCGGTGCCATTCACCGGCACGTTGACGATGACGGCCGGCGTACGATGACCGCTCTTGGTCGGACCGCCGGCGGCGAGGCCTTTCATGTATTCCGCAAGGCCTTTGACATCGAACGGCGCATGCTCCATGTCATAGCTGAGGTAGTCGGCATACGTCTGCGCGTCGGCCTTGCCCTGCTCGAACGTGCCGGATGTTCCCGAATGCGATCCCGTGTAATAGACGGGCTGATCGGCGGCGAGCAGCTCGACGACCCGGTTGATGCGTTTCCCCTGCGGTGACTGCGCCCTCATGGGCCAGGCGATGACGACGACGGAACAGACGAGGGCACACAGCACGGCCGTTCTCAGGTTCCTCATGGCAGCCTCCGGCTCATTAAGATGATGTCGATTGTCGGCGAGCCCGTAGCGTGCGCTTGGAGGGGGATCGGAGTCAAGTAGAAGGGAACGTGCGGAATGCGAGAGCTGGAGACTCGAAGGCCGAGTCTCCAGCTCAAATTCCTGATTCTTAGAAGGTCAGTCGCAGTCCAATCTGCCCGGTTCTCGTCGACGCCACGCTGGTGATCTGGCCGAAATTGCCGCGCGACGACGTTGGTCACCGGGTTGTTGTACTGCCGCCAGTTGAACACGTTGAACGACTCGAAGCGAACCTGCAGCTGCGTGGTGCCCTTGAGTGCGAACTGCTTGGCAACCGTCAGGTCCACGCGCCGGCGGCCGGGCCCTCTCACTTGAGAGGAGTTCTGGTTACCCGGCCGAATCGTCGCCGCCGTGGTCGGGGACGTCGGAACCCGCGTGTACGCATTGCGATCGAGGTACTGCAGCGTATCGCGCCAGTCGTCGAATATCTGGTTACCGCCGTTGTAATCGGGCCGGCTGTTCGCAATGCCCGACCCCTGGGTAATCCGCAGCGGCTCACCCGATCGGAAGTTGAGCACGCTCGCAAGCTGCCATCCGCCGAGCACGCTTCCCATCACGTCCTTGCGGTCGGCCAGCCACGGGATCTCGTACACCGCCGTGCCGGTCACGCGATGGCGGACTTCGCCGATCAACGGCGAGTAGTCGGACGTCGAGGAACGGATCGAAGAAGTCCTGCGTGTTGTTGTAGGTGGTGTCACCAATCGAGCTGTTGAAGTTGCCAATCAGGTTGGCGCCCTGTTCCGACCAGCCCTTCGACAACGTGTAGTGCATCGCCAGATCGAGGTGATGGAACCGCCTCAGTGTTGCGTTCCCTTCAAACGCGTTGTAGATCATCGTCTGCCCGCTGGTGACGTACCAGCCTCCGGGGTTGAATCCCGCCCTGGGCCGGGCGCCCGTCACGCGATCGTAGGCGTTGGCAAAGTTCAAGAGAATCGGCAGGTTCTTCCCGCTGGTGTGGACGTAACCAGCCGAGACCGACGCCAGCCTGCCGACTTGCCGCTGCACGTCGAAGGTCACCTGCACGGTTTCGGGACTCTTCATGTCGGTCTGGAACATGTAGTACAGGTTCTTCTTGCCGCCCGAGTCGGCGATCGTGATCTTCTCGGCGTCTTCCGGGTAGGTGTTGGGCCAGGTGATGCCGCGTGCCTCCTGCTCCGTGCGATTCCAGCCCTGGCGGATCGGCGTCAAGGGCCGTGCGACCGCGTTCTGGAACAACGCCATGATGTGGCCGGTGGTGAATACGCCGATGCCACCGCGGACGACAGTCCTGCCCGCCTGATCGACCGTCCAGGCAAATCCGGCACGGGGGGCGAAGTTCACCTTGTCGTCGTCGATGGGCTTGTCCAGCGGCCGCGGCGCACCGAAATCCATCTTGTGGATGTCAGTGGGATTTTCGAGATTGTTAACCTCCGCGGGATCGTTCGGATCTTTGGACGTGTAGCCGAACCCCGGATAGTAGTCGTAGCGCAAACCCAGGTTGAGCACGAACCTGTCGTTCACACGCCAGTCGTCCTGGATGAAGCCGCCGAACTGGTCGACCCACGCACGATGCGGCGGGTTGCCCATCGCGAGCAGGAAGTCGCTCGCCTTGTTTGCCAGCAGGTCGTCGACGCTGGCGAAGGTGAACCGGTTCGTTTGCGGATTCGACTTGAAGCCGATCTCGCGCGCCCAGCGGAACCCGACCTTCATCGTGTGGGCGCCCGACACGCGCGTGATCTTCTGGTCGAGGTTGTACGCGTCGTAGGTCAGGGCGAGGATTTCCGTGTCTCCGCTCGCGAACCCGCCCGTGACACTGAACGTCGAGATCCGCTTGCGCACGTTATAGAGGTCCTCCTGCTTCCCCCGGGTGGGCGATTCCGCGAGCCAGAACGAGTCGAAGCGATCGAGCGTATTCCGGTTCCAGCCGAACCGGCTTTCGGAGACCCACGAACTGCGCGTCAGCACGTAGTTGGTCGAGAGGCGCTTCGAGCCGTTCGTGTACTGCTGATCGTTGTCGATCTGGATTCGCGGAACCCTGGCGTACGGCCGCATCCGCGATGCGGTCACCGACAGTCTGCCGGGGCCAGTCTCGAAGTCCACTTTCCCGAGGAACGTGTTGTCGTGACGGATGAGCGTCTTGGCATCCGTGTAGCGGCCGATGACGGCGTCGATCGGGACATTCGGCAGCGGCATGTTGTCGAGAATCATCTTGGTCTCGGCATAGGGCAGCGAGGCCAGCATGCGATCGCGCGTCGCCTGCGTGGCCACGTTCCCCTGCACCGTCACGCCCGACTCCTCGCGATAGCCCTCGTAGCTGGTGAAGAACAGGACCCGGTTCAGCAGGATGGGCCCGCCGAGCGATCCGCCGAACTGGTTGAATTGGATCTCGGGCTTGGCCGTCGTCGGCGGCAGGAACGGATCGCGCGACGCGAACGCGTCGCTCTGGAAGTTTTCGAACAGCGATCCGTGGAACTGGTTGGTCCCCGAGCGCGTGATCATGTTGACCTGGCCGCCGATCGAGCCGCCATACTCCGCCGGCAGCACGCCCTTGGCGACCTGCACCTCGGCAACCGCCTCGACGCTCAGGATCTCGATCTGGTTCTGGCCGCCGTAGTTGCCGAAGCCGCGATTTTCCGGGTTGGTCTGGGCGCTGCTGCCGTCCACCGTGATGGCGCTGCCGCCGTCGCCGACGCCGTTGACGCGGAACGCCCGTCCGCCGCCGACGGCGTTATCGCCGGAGCTGATACCCGAGCCCAGCAGGACGACGTTCTGCAGATTCCGCCGCGAGACCGGGATCTCGGTCACCTCCTCGCCCATCGTCTGGACCTGCGCGGTCGAGGCCGTCTGAATGAGGGACGCCTCACCGGCCACGGTGACCGTCTCGGCCACCGTCCCCACTTCGAGCGCGAATGTCTGCCGCACCGTCTGACCGGCGCTCAGCGTCAATCCCTTGCTCTCATACGTCTTGAATCCCGAGAGCTCGATCTTGACCGTGTATGGACCGGGCGGGAGCGCGGGCAGCGCAAATTCTCCGCGCGCGTCCGAGACGGTTTCTCTCGTCAGAGTCGTGCCCTGATGGGTGACCGTCACGGTGACGCCGGGAAGAATGGCACCCGACGAGTCCTGCACGATGCCGTAGAGCGTCGCTTCGAGCACCTGCGCGCGCGAGTTGATTGAGAAGAGTGAAACTGCGACAACGAGGGAAAGGAAGAGGCGTCTCGGAAGAGTCGTCATGGCATCCTCCAACGAGTTTCCGAACAAGCGAGAATTTCGTGCGGCTGACGCAGTCTAGTGTGGTTGCGAAGAAAAAGCGAGAGTTAGGTCAATAAATTGGGAAGCAATCGGCAGGATCTGGCGCCGAATGCGGGCGAACGTGTGTTCGCCGCGTACACGCCTGACTATTTCTGCGTCGCTGGACGCGGTGGTGCGGTTTGGTCGGGACGGCGTAAATGTCGAAGCCCTTCGCGTTCTCCTCTTTTTCGGACGGAGGGATGACGCCTGCCGACAGCATCACTTGCTCGATCGCCGCGACGGTGACCGGCGACGGCTTGAAGTTGCCGAACCGGTAGCCGCGCGCGATCGTCAGCGGCGTCCAGCCGTGCTCGTTCCTCGTGTTCCAGATGTCTATTCTCGCGCCCTTGCTCGGCGAGGAACTTCACGGCTTCGGGAAGGTTCTTGTAGGCCGCGCCGTGCATGGCGGTTTCGCCGTTCTTGTCCACGGCGTTGATGTCGGCGCCGTGGTCGAGCGCCACCTGCATGGCTTCGATCACTTCCTCTTCGGTCCCTGCGTCTTCACCGGGAGACCGCGTGCCGAGACCAGCCGCCGTCATCAGCGCCGTGCTGCCCTCGTCGTTGGTCAGCTTGCGGATCGGCGCCAAGGGCGACCAGCGCCTTCATGTAGTCGGCGTCGGCCGTCATCGCGGCGAGCAGATACGCCGTGGCGCCAATCTCGTGGAAACGCGTGTTCGTCAGGTTCGCCCGCCTGCGTCATCCGCGCGTTGACGTCCGCGCCCTTGGCCACCAGCCGTTTGGCGAACTCGAGGGTCGACATCGTTCCCGAAATTTCCGGACCGGGATCGCTGTCGCCGATCGCCGGCTTCGCGGATGTACGCGAGCATGTGGAGCGGCGTAAAGCCCATGCACGGCGGAATTCGGATCCGCGCCCGCCTCGAGCAGCTCTGCAGCGAGCTCGAGATGTCCGTTGGCGACCGCCACGTGCAGCGGCGTCGTGCCGGCGCGCAACGGGCGCTCACCTTCCGGCAGTTTCGGATTGGCCTTCACCTTGACGACTTCGTTGACGTCGGCGCCTGCCTTCAGCAGCGCCTTGACGGCGCGGAATGCGGCCCTGGCGCACCGCGAACAGCAGCGGCGTGAAGCCGGAGTCGAGCGGCGTGCGGAAATCGGCGCCCGCCTTGATGAGCGCTTCGATCACCTGCGACGTGCCCTTCGGCCGCCGCCCACATGAGCGCGTCCTGCCCACGTCGCGGCTCTTTCGCGTGAACGTTGGCGCCGCGCGTCAGCAGCACGCGCACGGCATCGACCTTGCCCGTCCGCGCGGCCGTCATCAACATCGTCTCGCCGCCCGGCAGCGTGGCGTTCGCGTCGGCGCCGGCATCGAGGAAGCGCGTGATGATCGCGGCGTTGCCGTTGACGCACGCGAGCGAGAGCGGCGTGACGCCGTATCGGTTCGCGGCGAGCGCATTCGCGCCGGCCGCGAGCAGGCGGCCGACGAGATCGACGTCGTCGTGTAGGTCGCCCAGTGCAGCGCCGTCGTGCCATCCGGCTGCGCCGCGTTGACGTCGACCCGCTTCGCGAGCAGCGTGCGAATGGCCGCTTGATCCATCCGCTGCACGGCTTCGGCCAGCGGCGCATCGCGGCGGCCGCGGCCGGCAGACACCGTCGCACCGACGGCCAAGCATCGTGACGCATCGACCAAACGACTCTGACGAGCATCGCGTGCGCGTCATGTGGCATCCTCAGCCTACCAAGACTAACCGGGCTGTACAAGGTGTCGATTTTTCCGGTGCTGTCCTGGAACGAATCGAGCCGCACGCCCACCGCGTCGAGCATCGTCAGATGCAGGTTCGCGAGCGGCGACGGCTCGGCGTACTTGATGTGCCGTCCGCCCTTCACCTTGCCCGCCGCGCCGCCGGCGACCACAATCGGCAGATCGACGTGGTTGTGCACGTTCGGATTGCCCATGCCGCTGCCGTAGAGATAGAGCGAGTTGTCGAGCAGCGTGCCGTCGGCTTCGCGAATCGAGTTCAGCTTCTCGAGGAAATACGCGAACAGCGACACGTGGAACTGGTTGATCTTCGCGATCTTCGCCACCTTCTCGGGATCGCCGCCGTGATGCGACGTCGGGTGGTGCGGATCGGCGCACGCCGATCTCCGGATAGCTCCGGTTGCTGGTTTCGCGCGCGAGCTGGAACGTGATGACGCGCGTGATGTCGCCCTGGAGCGCCAGCACCTGCAGGTCGAACATCAGCTTCGCGTGATCCTCGTACGACGGCGGGAACGCCGACCGGACGATCGAGGTCGGGCAGCAGATTCTCGCGCGTCTGCGCTTCGGCCTTCTGAATGCGGCGCTCCACTTCGCGCACGGTGTCGAGGTACTCGTTCACCTTGCGTGCGATCGGTCGCGCCCAGCTCTCGCTGCAGCCGGGAGATGTCTTCGCGGACCCAGTCGAGCAGGCTGGCCCGTCTGCCGAGCGCCGCGCGCCGCTGCGCGGTGCTGCCGCCTTCACCGAACAGCCGCTCGAACACCACACGCGGATGCGCCTCGGACGGCAGCGGCGTCGTCGGCGACGACCACGACAGGTTGTTCTGGTAGACGCATGCGTAGCCGTTGTCGCACTGGCCCACCACTTCCATCAGATCCATCGCCAGCTCGAGCGACGGCAGCTGGGTTTCCTGCCCCATCTGCTGCGCGGCGATCTGGTCGACGGTCGTGCCGAGGAAGTAGTCGCTGCTCTCGGTCCACTTGGCCTTCGCCGCGCTCAGGAATGCGGCATTCGACGTGGCGTGCGTTCCCGGATACGCGTTCCTCAGCTCCATGTTGCTGAGCACGGTCAGATGCTTCATCACCGGCGCCAGCGGGCTGAGCGTGACCGACAGCTCCGTCAGCGCGCCGCCTTCTCCCGGCGGCGTCCACCGCGCGATGTCGGATCCCATCGGGATGTAGACGAATCCCAGCCGCTTGACGGCCTTGGCCGGCGTCTGCGCATACGCGGTCATCGAGGGAATCATCGCGTCGAGGAGCGGCAGCGCAACGGTCGCGCCGACACCTCGCAGGAACGTCCGCCGTGGCAGCGCCTTCTTGAAAATGATCATGATGAGGTCCTCATACGGAAGGGCACGCTCGTGACGATACCCATGACGATCGACGAGAAGCGGTAGTTCTGCGGCGCTCGCATCGCGGACGATCTTGCGAATGGCCGGCGCGTCGTAATACGCCACGCCGCGCCCGGTCGCGAAGGTGAGCAGTTTCTCGGTGAGCGTCGAGACGAACAGTTCGGGACGGTCGAGAATCGCCTTCTGAAGCCCGGCGACGCCGTTGAGCTCGGTGCCGTTGAAGAGCGTCCCCGACGCGTCAATCGGCTCGCCGCCATCCAGCGTTCGCCACCGGCCGACGGCATCGTAGTTCTCGAGCGCGAACCCGACCGGATCCGTCAGACGATGACACGCCGCGCACGTCGGATTCTTCCGATGCTCGGCGAGGCGCTCGCGGACCGGCGCGCTCTTCTTCACGCCCTTCACGTCGTCGAGCGGCGGCACGCTTGCCGGCGGCGGTGGCGGCGGCACGCCCATGACGTTCTCGAGAATCCACTTGCCGCGAATCACCGGCGACGTGCGCGTGGGATACGACGTGACGAGCAGGATGCTGCCCTGACGCAGCAGTCCACCTCGCCTCTGCCCGGGGTCGCCCGACGTCTTCGGCGCCGGGTCATCGAACGCGACACGGCGGAAGCGGCTTCCATAAATATTCGGAATCCCGTAGTGCTTCGCCAGGCGCTCGTTCAGGAACGTGTAATTGGCCGTCAACAAGTCGAGCACGCTGCGGTTCTCGGCGATGACGCTCTCGACGAGCATTTCCGTTTCCTGACGGAATGCCTGACGCAGGTTGTCGTCGAAATCGGGGAACAGCCGCATGTCCGGCGTAATCGTGTCGAGGTTGCGCAGGTGCAGCCACTGCGACGCGAAGTTGGTGACCAGGTTTTCCGATCTTCGGATCGGCCAGCATCCGCTTCACCTGGCGCTCGAGCACGGCCGGCTTGTCGAGATCGCCGCGCGCCGCGACGTCGAGCAGCTCGTCGTCGGGAATGCTGCTCCAGAGGAAAAACGAGAGGCGCGACGCCAGCTCGAGATCGCTGATGGCGTACGCGGGCTTGCCCGCCGTAGCCGCGTTAGCGGCGGAGGCGGGATCCCGCTCGATGCGGAACAGGAACTCGGGGCTCGACAAGACCGCGGACAGCCCCAGCTCGATTCCGGCGTCGAATCCTTCTTCGGCTTTCGCCCGCTGATACAGCTCGAACGGCTTCTTCAGATCGGCGTCACTGACGGGCCGCCGATACGCCCGCCGCATCAGCGTCGACAAAATCTTCTTCGCGCAACCGTCTTCGTTCTTCGCGGATTCCGGCTGGCACACGAGCACGCGACGGCGGCTCGGCGTGTCGCCCGCGCCGGCCGCGTTGTAGGGACCGACGATCGAGATCTCGTACACCGCGGGCTGCAGCCGCGGATGCCGGTAGTAGTTGAAGTGAGCCTCGTAGGGCTGACGCGCGGTCTCGAGCAGCAGGAACGGCTTCTTCGGAAACGCGACGGCCAGCTTGTGCGGTCCGGCGCGTCACCGGCACGCGCAACTTCAAATGGTTGTCGAGATTGGCGTGCGAGGGCGCGTCCGACGCGGACTGCTGTTGCTCGAGCTTCAGCGGCTCGATGGTAAAGAGGCGCAGCCGCTCGTCGTCGAGCAGCAGCTCGATCTCGTGCGGCTCGAGCAGGCCTTCGATGTGCTCGTTGCGGTCGCGCGACAGCCGAATCGAGATCTCGTATTCGCCGTTCAGCGGGAACTCGTGAGAGATCAGCGCGCCGCCGCGCGTCCCGATCGGCAATCCGTCGAGATGATTCTCCTGCGTGATGTCGGGCTTGATTCTCACGGTCGACCCGCCCATCGACAGGCTCGGCCGCCCCACCGCGAGCCGGCTGATCTTCTCGGCCGCCGTGACGTAACTCTCGAGCAGCGTCGGCGAGAGATTCCCGACCGTGATGTTGTCGAAACCGAAGCTCGCCGAATCGCTCGGCAACAGCGCCGCGACATCGATATCGAGCGCCAGCAGGTCGCGAATCGCGTTGTGGTATTCGGTACGGTTCAGCCGTCGAAACGTGTCGGTCCGGCCCGGATTCGGCGTGGCGGCGGCCACGCGATCGAGCGACGCTTCGAGCGATGCCAGCGAAGCCGTGTAGGCCGCTTCGTCGGGCCGTCGCGCGCCGACCGGCGGCATTTGACGCGCGCGAAGCTTGCGAACAACCTTTTCCCACGCCTCCGCGTGATCGCCGGGCGGCTGCGCGTTGATCGTGTCGAGCTCGAGGCCGCCAGCCTTCGACTTGCTGTTATGGCACGACAGGCAGTAGGTGTTGACGACGGCGCGATACGCCGGCTCCGCCGACGCCGCCGCCGGATCGGATTTCTGCTGGGCATCAGGCGGTACTGACGACACTCGCGGCCAGCGCTGCGGCCACCGCGAAACGAATGACCCAGCCGTTCCCAAAGTTCGGCAATTCGGCTCCTTTTCGAGATCCTTTTATCGTAACCTCCCCATCCGGAATTCCCAATCCCAAATTCACGGTATTCGCGGCTTTTTCGTCGGGAAAATGACGGAGTTGCGTAGAATTCTTTCCCATGCGCCAAGGCATCTCGATCGCGACGGGTTCGATCCTGCTTGCGGCTACGGCGCTGCTCGTCGCGCAGCGGGCCCCCGGTCCGGGCCTACCCAAAACCGCGGCACGCGCGGGCGAGTGCCCGCCGGGGCAAACCCAAGTGCGCATCGGGCGCTGTGAAGCGCCCGACACGCCTCCGCCCAGCATCGTTGACTACCGGCCCAAATCGACGCTCGTCGTCGACGAGCATCCGGTGCCCAGGGCGAAGTTCCCGGTCGTCGACATCCACAGCCATCAGTCGGCCACTCCCGAGAACATGGCGCGCCTGGTTCGCGAGATGGACGCGCTGAACCTGCGCGTCCTCAACAACCTGAGCGGCGGCAGCGGCGAGCGCCTCAGACAGAACGTCGATGCGATTCGAAAGAGCCCGTATCGCGATCGCTTCACCGTGTTCGCCAACCTCAACTTTTCCGGCTTTGCGGCGGGCTGGGGCGCCAAAGCCGCGGCGCAGCTCGAACAGGACATCAGGAACGGCGCCATCGGATTGAAGATTTTCAAAGACCTGGGGATGACCGCGCGCAAGGCGGACGGATCGCGGATTGCGATCGACGATCCAGAGCTGGATCCCGCTGTGGGCCGCCGCGGGCCGGCTGAATGTGCCCGTGTTGATTCACACCGGCGAGCCGCCCGCCTTCTTCGAAGCCGCCCGACTACACGAACGAGCGATGGCTCGAGCTCGCGCTGTTTCCGAGCCGCCGCAACTACAGCCCCGGACAGGTGAAGTTCGACCAGCTCATCGCCGAGCGCGATCGCATGTTTGCGAAGCATCCGAAGACCAGATTCATCGCGGCGCACTTCGCCTATCACGGCCACGACCTCAAGCGCGCGGCCGCGCTCTCGACAGGCTGCCGAACGTGTATCTCGAGGTGGCCGCGGTCCTGTATGACTTCGGCCGTCAGCCCAGAGCGGCCGCGGCGTTTTTCACGAAGTATCAGAATCGCGTGTTGTTCGGCAAGGACACCTACGCCCCCGAGGAGTTCCCGTCCTACTGGCGTGTGTTCGAGACCGCCGATGAATATTTCGACTACTACCGCGACTATCACGCGTTCTGGAAGCTGTACGGCATGAATCTCCCCGACGCCGTGCTCCGGAAGCTGTACTTCGAGAACGCGTTGAAGGTGACGCCCGGACTGCCGGCGTCGGGATGGCCCTCGCCGTAACGTTCGCGGTTATGTAGGGCGCAACTTCAGTTGCGCCGGAACCCGTGGCGCGCATGCCCGCCGATCTTTCTTGCCTTGTGCTCATCGGAGTTGTAGGCTCTCCGGCTTCCACCCCCTTTATTCAGCGGGCTCAGTTCTCATATCGGAGGAGGCACGATGAGCGAACAGCAGAATCTCGAGATCGTCCGGCGGGGCTATGAGGCATTCGGCCATGGCGACATTGAAACGTTGCTCAGTCTGTTCGACGAGCAGATCGAGTGGGTCACGCCGGGCCCGCCCGAGCTCAAGACGAGCGGACGCCGCACCGGCCGTCAGGCGGTGGGCGAGTTTTTTGGCACGGTCAACGAGATCTTCGAGATCCAGCGCTTCGAGCCCAAGGAGTTCATCGCGCAGGGCGACCGCGTGATCGTGTTTGGCGATGAGTCCGCCGCCGTCCGGGCAACCGGCAAGGTGCTCGACAATGTGTGGGTGCACTCGTTCACGCTGAGAGATGGGAAGGTCGTCGCGTTCCAGGAATATTTCGACAGCGCGGCGACTGTGGCCGAGCTGCAAGCCGCGCACGCCCGCGCATAACGGCTAGCGTAAAACTCACCTGCCCGGCGTCGTGGCTGGTCTCCGCGAAAGGGGCCGGCCACGGCGTCTGCGGGTCGAAAGGCGCCCGTCGAAAATCGAAGGGCGCAGGTCATGCTCCCCGAAACCGCAACCGCGACCGTATATAATCGCGCCTCTTCTCCTAGATGCCCCTCACGTCCGGCGCCCGTCTCGGCGCGTACGAAATCGTGTCGCTGCTCGGCAGCGGCGGAATGGGAGAAGTGTATCGCGCACGCGATACGCGGCTGAAGCGCGAGGTCGCGATCAAGGTCCTGCCTGACGCGTTTGCCAGCGATGCCGATCGACTTGCGAGGTTTCAGCGCGAAGCCGAGCTGCTCGCCACGCTCAACCATCCGAACATCGGCGCCGTCTATGGGTTCGAGCAAGCGGATCCTTCGTCAGGCTCGGGACAGGCGAGCGCGATCGTGCTCGAGCTGGTCGAAGGGGAAACCCTGGCCGAACGTATTCAGCGCGGCCCGATTCCGGTGAAGACAGCGCTCAGCATCGCCGTCCAGATTGCCGAAGCCCTCGAGGCGGCGCACGAACGCGGCATCATTCACCGGGATTTGAAACCCGCGAACATCAAGATCACGACAGACGACAAGGTCAAGGTGCTCGACTTCGGCCTCGCGAAGGCCATGGACACGGACGCGACCGGCGCACCGCGGCGGCGCTTCCCACTCTCCGACGCTCAGCATGATGGCCACTCAAGCCGGCGTCATCCTTGGGACTG
>CAWKMQ010000002.1:0-95287 GCA_963850725.1 Vicinamibacterales bacterium | reverse complement strand
GCGGAATTTTCCAGTGAACGATTTCTCGAAGCTCCGTCCATTCCTGGGCCAGCTGTATCGCTCGATGGTCATCTCGGCCGGGCGAGCGCAGCACGTTGAACGTGTTGAGCCGCCTCGTCCGCGCGTCGACAGCGTGCCGGCCTGGATGACGAGGACCGACGTCCCGCCACGCGTAGCGTTCGGCGGTGTGGCCTACGTGGCTCACATGAAGGTGTCCGGCGAGAAACAATATCGGCGCCGGACTCGCCCAGACGCTCAATGGCCTGGCGCGCGGGCCGACGAGAGCTCGTCGGGTCGACGCCTTTCGGCACATCGAACGGATGATGCGTGACGATGACCTTGATAGGCTGGGGCCGATGCGCGTTCAACCGGTCCGCCGCGTCGTGACCTGCGACCTGATTCGGCCGCCCCGGCCGCCGGTCGGTCAGGCGCGAGCGCTGTTGAGACCGACGACCGCCATTTCATCATCGATGTGGTCGTCGAGGTCCGGGCCCGATGTGACGCTGATAGCCGCCGAAAGGGTCGAGCACGCGCGCGGCAATGTTGAGAGAGCGGCAAGTCGTGGTACCCGGCACTACCAGGCGTTGGATAAGGCATGCCGATTCAGGAACGCGCGGGCGTGCACGAACTCCTGCCGCCTCGCGCGCTGGGTCAGGCCGCCCAAGATCGCAACGAGATCCGGCGCGAGGCGGTGATCTGATCGATGAAGTGGCGGATGATGGCCGTCGAGCCGGCCGAAATGCAGGTCCGAGAGATGTACAATCGTCCGCATGGCTTCACTCCTGAGGCGAAATGACGCGCAGCGCGCCTGGCCACGATTGTTAGTGGAGCGGCGTGGCCATGTTCTCGAGTTCGCCGTCACAGGCCATGTTGATACTCGAGGTGAGGGGTGTATCGATCGAGAGTTCGATTGCCGTACGACGTCAGTACCTGCTCGCGGCCGGTGCGAGGGAAGAACGCATGCGCCAGAGGTTCGGCAGCTGGTGCGTTCGGACCGGCGGAGCGGAGGATTCTGGTTAGCCGGCGGCCATCGAGCCTCGAACGGGAACCCGAGCCCGACGCCCTCGTGCATGATATCGTTGTTGCCGACGAACACGGACGGTGTCGCGCGATGATTTTCCTGGGTCGGCCTCCAGCCGCACGAGAGTCGTCGTCCTCCGAAGCACTTCGGCGTGTCGCGGGCACCAGCGGTCCACTCGATGGCCCGCTCTCGCGTCTCTCACGGGCTTCGACGATGCTGGGTAGACGCCGAGGACGCAGTTGTTGACGAAGAGGCGGTTGTTCACCGTCCGACGTCGACTGCCGCAACCGGCGCTGTCGCAATTACCTCGATGGCCTTCTGGTGATCCACAGGAATGTCGAGATCTTTTGCGAAGTGATTCAACGTGCCGAGTGGCAGCACGCCAAGCGGCACCGTCTTCCCGGCCAGGACCGATGCGACCGCGCTGATGTGCCGTCGCCACCACCCGCGACGATCGCGTCGGGGCCTTTCGCGAGGGCCTGCGCGGGCGGCGGCGTCGAGCGGACCGCGAGTTTCGCGAATGTCGGCGTCGAGGCCGGCCTGACGGCACAGCGTCTCGATCTTTCGCGGAGCCCGAGGACGCCGCATCTGCCCGCTGGCCGGGTTCAGGACGATCGCGATCATCTCGGCTACTATCGTAAGGTGTCGGCCACCCTCCCGCCTGGACCGAAAGGCAGCGTGCTCTTCGGCAGCCTCGCCGAAGCCCGCCGCGATCCGCTGGGCTTCGTGCACGGCTCGGCGCCCAATACGGCGACATCGTGCACGTCAGGCTTGCCACGCTTCGCGTGTTCCTGCTCAACCATCCCGACGACATCGAGCAGGTGCTCGTCACCTGTCAGCATCGCTTCACAAAAGGGAGTCGCTCGGGCGCGCGCGTCGCCTGTTCGGAAACGGCGTGTTGACGAGCGATGGCGCCCTGCACAGCCGGCAACGGCGGTGATCCAGCCCGCGTTCCAGGCCCAGTTATCCGCATACGCCGACGTGATGATCGCGCTGGCCCTCGACGCGCGCGATCGTCTGAAGCGCGGCGACGACCTCGACATCGCCGGAGAGATGAGCCAGGTGACCCTGGCGATTGCGGGAAGACGCTGCTTCGGGAGGGACATCGGCCGACTGGCGGGCGAAACGCTGGAGGCCGCCAGCAGCCTGCTCGAAGTGGCGTTGCTGCCGCTGCGCCCATGATCGATCCTCTTCCGCTGCCGCACGTACGACGGCTGCGCGCGGCGCGGCCGGCGATCGATCGACATGCTCACCGGCATCATCGAGGAACGCCGCCGCGACGGGTGTGGAAAGGCCGATTGCTGTCGATGCTGTTGCGCGCGCAGGAGGCGGCCGGCTGACGTGATTCCGACGAGCAGCTTCGCGATGAATTGACGACGATCTGCTGGCGGGCAGAGACGACCGCGTATGCCCTCGCATGGACCTGGTCCCTGCTGGCGCGGCATCCGGAGGTCGAGCGCGGCTGCACGCGGAAATCGACGCGTCTCGTCGGGCCCGGCGGCCACAGCGCCGACGATGCGCAGGCGTTGCCGTACACACGCATGGTGTTTGCCGAATCGATGCGCTTGTATCCGCCTCCTGGCTGCTCGGTCGCGTGGCGATCGAGCGATCACGACGTACGCGGATACGCGATCCCGCGCGGGTCGCTGGTGGTTGTCAGCCCGTGGGCCGTTCACCGGAACGACAATACTTTCCCGAGCCCGAGCGATTCGACCCGGATCGGTGGTGTCCAGAATTCCAGGCCGGCCGCCCGCGGTTCTCGTACTTTCCGTTCGGCGGCGGCACGCGAGGATGCATGGGCGAGGTCTTCGCGTGGATGGAGGGCGTGCTGCTGGTCGCCGCGTTCGCGCAGCGATGGCGCTTCGGCTGCTCGACGAATCATCTGTTCCCGAGCTGCAGCCCGCCATCACGCTAAGCCGAAACATGGCATTCGCGTGGCGTCGAGCGCCGCGTCTGACATCACGCGCGGCTCGCGACGCAAGAAATGCGAGAACAGCCCCGCGCGCGCTTCCTCCAGGCGCATCCCGGTCGTTCGGCCAGAGCTGAGAGAGCTCGGCGTCGCGGAAGCCTGCGCGCACGCTGATGTCCGCGTCGTGTCTCGTCACATCGTTGCAGCCGACCAGAAGCAGCAACGACGCGCCGGCCAGCGCCGTCCGCGATCGCCGCGGCTCGCAGGCGACGAAGCGATTGGTCTGCCTGGCGACGGCCGCGAAGCAGCGTCGAGAGCTCGCCCTCGTGGAAGTGATGAAGGAACAGGTTCGCGAGGGTGATGTCAGCCTGTTCGGGTGCGGGGCGCAGCAGCCAGTCGAACACATCGGATTTCGTCGGCGATCGACATCCCAGCCGAGGGCGTGGAAACCGCGCGCGTCTCGGCGCTGAGCGACGGATGCGCATCGACGAGCACGGCGCGCACGCCGGCCTGCGCGCCGGCCCAGACGTGTGGCGACCCTCAGCAGCAGCGTCCCGTCGCCGGCGCCGAGCTCGACGATGCGGCGCGGGCATCGGCCGCGGGCGCGCAAGGCGCGCGTGACCAGCCCGGCGTGGCCCATGAACGCGTTGACCTTGCGAAGATCGCGCCGCGAATGAATGGCCCGGGGATCGTCCGGCGGCAAGATGATCGAGAATTTCCGGGCTGGATTGTCGTCGCATGGCGTGGCGGTTACGGCGCCGTCACTCGACCGCCAGCAGCGCTCCGTGGCAGCTGAAGCCGGCGCCGAACGACGTCATCCACCAGTGGCCGCCGGGCGCCTGTTCGGCGAGCGCCGCCTCGAGGACGAAGTACACGCACGGGCTGCTGACGTTGCCGTAGTCGCGCAGCATCGGCGGCGCTCCACCGCGTATCTGCTCTTCGGTCAGGCCCGACGCGCTGCCGAATGGCCGCGAGAATTTCCCGGCCGCCGGCGTGGAGAATCCACCCGGAGATGTCGTCCCGCGACAACCTGCTCGCGCTCGAGCCCGTCGTTCAGCACCTCTCGACATGCCTCGCCGCCAGCGCCGGCACGGCGGTCGTGAGAATGTTGCGCAGCATGCCGCGGCGCTTCTCGAAGCGCAGTTCGTCACGATCGCGCGGCGTTCAGCAGCGTGCCCGCAGACTTCCATTCGATCCGCCGGCGGCCCGGCGCCGGGCTCGCGGCGTCAGCACGGCGGCGCCGGCGCCGTCGCCGAACAGGCACGCGCTGATCAGCACGCCCGGATCGTCGTCCAGGTACATCGCCGCGCTGCAGATCTCGACGCAAATCGAGAGCACGTTGGCGCGCGCGGCCCGACGCGATGAGCGCCTCGCCCGTGCGCATGTTCGGAATGGCCGCGCCGCATCCCTGGCCGACGAGATCGAGCGCCAGAGCATATCGGTGCGCAGCCCGAGCCGCTCGCTGACGTAGCTCGTCAACCCCGGACAGAGATAGCCCGTGCACGTGCTGATGATGACCGCGTCGATCTCGGCCGGCGTCGACGCCCGGCGTCATCGAGCGCGCGCCCGGCCGCCCGCGCGGCGACGGCGGGCGCGTGCGTCGCGAACCGCGCGTCGAGCACGTCGGGATCGAACGTCAAACGCTTCGCTGCAGGTGCATCGAAGGCGAGGAAGCGGCTGCAGATGCCGTTGTTGCCGCGCAGCACCTTCGAGAATCGCCTGCGAGCGCGGGTTCAGCTTCGGCAGATACTCCGACGCGACGAGCGCGTCCCAGCATTCGGTCTGCATCCAGCGATTGGGCGGCGTCGCCGTGCCGAGCCCGGTCGAGGAACATCTCTTAAATCTAGCCGAGAAAATGACTTTCAGGTTAAGGTCAAATGATGGCCACGCGTTCGAAATGGCAGCGGCTGCCGACCGAAGCGGTCGAACCCCGCAGCTCGCGACATCGACACGCTGGCGCCAGGCGAAATGGTCGAAGTGATGATTGTCGATAATCGTGCGTGCTTGCCGCCGTGCAGCGCGAAACGGCGCGCATCGCCCGGGGCGTCGAGATTCGCCGCGCGCGTCTCGACGGAGGACGGCTGATCTTCGTCGGGTGCCGGCACCAGCGGCCGCCTCGGCGTGCTCGAGGCGGCGGAGCTGCCGCCACGTTCGGCATCGAACCAGACTTCGGCGCAGGCGATCATGGCGGGCGGGCCGGCCGCCGTGCTCCGCGCGAAAGAAGGCGTGGAAGACGATTACCGACGAAGGCGCGCGCGCGATGCGCCGCCTTCGACCCGCGCCGCAAGACGTCGTGATCGGCATCTCGGCAAGCGGCATTACGCCGTTCGTACGCGGCGCCGTGACGCGCGCGACGTGCGGCGGGCGCGCACGTCATCGGCATCACCTGCGATCCGCGTTCGGCGCTGAGGAAACTCGCCGACGTCACCATCGTGCTGGCCGTCGGGCCCGGAGGTGATCGCGGGGTCGACGCGGCTGAAGGCCGGGACGGCCACCAAGGTCGTGCTGAACATGCTGACGACCGCGGCCATGGTGCGGGCGGGGAAGACCTATGGCAATCTGATGGTGGACGTGAAGTCGAACTCGGAGAAGCTGCGCGATCGGGCGCGCCGCATCGTCGGCGCGCGTGACCGGCCTCGACGACGAGGCAGGCCGACGACGTGCTCGGCGCGCGGGCTGGAACGTGAAGGCCGCGATTCGTCATGCAGCAGACGGGGCATGACGCGCGCGGGCCAGGCGCGTGTCACGCGCCGCGCGTCGAACCTCGACTTCGGAAGCTTCTCGGCGGCCGGTAAATCCAGAATCACCTCGACGTTCGGATGCAGCTGCAGCAGGGACGCCGGCTGCGCCGTCGAGATCTGCCGCTGAACATCGACGCGACCGCGCGCGCTTTTGGCCGGCCGGTGGCGACGAGCACGATCGCGCGCGCCTCCAGCATCGTTCCCACGCCCATCGTCAGCGCCTCGCGCGGCACCCGGTCGAGCCGCCCGCCGAACAGCGACGCATTCGCACGGCGGGTTTCGATCGCCAGTGCGGTGCGGTGGTGCGGGCCCGCAGCGACGCGCGCCGGCTCGTTGAAGCCGATGTGCGCGTTGCGCGCCGATGCCGAGCAGCAGGAGATCGATCCCGCCGAGCGAGGCGATCTCGCGCTCGAACCGTTCGCACTCGGCGTCGATGGTCGCGCGTGTGGCCATTGAGAAAGTGCACGTGGGCGCCAGGAAGGTTGATGCGGCGAGAACAGGTGCTTCTGCATGAACGCGCAGAAGCTCCGTTTGTCGGTCGACGGCAGGCCGACGAACTCGTCGATGTTGAAGGTGTGCGCCTGCGAAAAATCGGCGGTCGCCGGCGTCGTGCAGCGCTGGCCAGCGCGTCGTAGACGGCGAGCGACGTGCGACCGGTCGGAAGGCCGAGCACCGAGGCGGGCTTGCGCGCGAGCTGGGCCGCGACAGCGGTCGCGGCGGCACGGCCGGCTTCCTCCGCCGATGCGAAATACGCGAACGTTCATGTGAGGTTGGGACGATAGACCGGCAGCCGCGCGCCGCCGCGCAACTCGGCGAGCGCGAGCTGAACGGCGCCGAGCGCCGGCTCGACATCGAGGCGCATCACCGTGCTCTGGCTGGCGAGAGTCGGCAGCAGAAGCTGCATCTGTTCGCCCAGCCACGGCACCGCCTGGAACATGCCGCCCGACAGCACGAAGGTAAACGGCTTGTCGGTCAGTTCGAGACGCGTCATCACGGCCGTCGCCGCCGTCATCAGCTCGTCGGCCGCACTCTTCAGAATGCCCGTCGCCACCATGTCGCCTTCGTCGCGCGCCTGCTGCACGTACTTCGCCACGGCCGCGATCGAGCGAGGGCTGACTCCTCGTGATAGACCTTGATGGATCAGTTCGCGAGGCACGCTCGACGCCGAAGTGGTCGAGAAGCGCGCGGCGTCAGGCTCGTCACGCGTCCGCGCCCGTCTGCGTGGCGAACGACGGCGCGCAGCGCGAGCCGGCCAATCCAGTAGCCGCTGCCTTCGTCGCCGAGCACGTACCCCCAGCCGCCGGCGCGCGCCGCTTCGCCCTGCTCGTTCCGCCCGTACGCAATGGATCCCGTACCCGAGACGATGACGATGCCGGGATCGTCGCCGACGCCGGCCTGCAGCGCGATCAACGCGTCGTTGACGACGAGAATCCGGGCCTTGTAGCCGATGCGGCTCATGATGCTGCGCACGACGGTTTCGTCCGACGCGCGATCGACGCCCGCGATACCAAGGCAGATGGCCGACGGCACGATGCCCGTGCCCTCGAGCGTCTTCTCCATCACCGAGTGCAGCACCTTCTCGAGCGCCAGCTCGCCGACGCCCTGCAGATTCGCGCCCTCTTCGCGACCCTCCGCGATGATGCGCGCGTCCTCGTCTGCGAGCAGGCACACGGTCTTCGAGCCGCCGACGTCGATGCCAAGAACGTACATTCCCGATATATTACGTGGATGATCGTCCTCTCCGGCGCCGATCTCGTTCTGCCGGGCGGCGTGCAATCGCGGTGGCACGCTGGTCATCGATGGGCGAACGGATTGCCGATGTGAGCAGCGCGACGGCCTCGCCGGCGTCGTCCACGCCGCTCGACGGACACATCATCGTGCCCGGGTTTCATCGATGTGCACGTCCACGGCGTCGAGGGCATCGACACGCTCGACGGGCCCGATGCGACGGCGGCCATCGCCAGCCGCCTGCCGAAGTTTGGCGTCACGGCGTTCTGCCCGACCACGGTCGCGTGCGGACCCGCCCGCCTGCGCGACGTGCTCGAGAGCGTCGGCCAGACTGCGTGGCGCGATCGATGCGGCGGCTCGCGTGCTGCCCGCCCATCTCGAAAGCAACTTCATCAACCCCGACTACAGAGGCGCGCAACCGGTTGAGTGTCTACGAGCGCCTCTGGGTGCGTTGGGCCTGCCGCGCCGAGGCGGCGCTAGCGTGCGAAGGCGGGTGCGTTGGACGGACTTCGATGCGGCCGACATCCTTGCCGAAATCGATCGCGCCGGCGGCGCCGTCGGCATTGTGACGCTGGCGCCCGAGCTTGACGGCGCGCTCGACCTGATCCGGCATCTCGTGTCGAAGGGACGGCGGGTTTCGCTCGGGCACTCGGGCGCGACATGCGAGCAGGGACGCGCCGCGATCGAGGCCGGTGCGACGTCAAGCGACGCATCTCTTCAACAGGATGCCGCCGTTCGGTCATCGCGAGCCGGGACTGGTGGGCGCGATCCTGTCGAGCGAACGGGTTGCCGCCGAGGTGATTTGCGACGGCGTGCACGTGCACAGCGAGGTCGTGCGCATGGCGGTCTCCACCAAGGGAACGGCCAGGATGATGGCGATCACCGACGGGGTCGCGGTCGCCGGCCTGCCGGAAGGCTCGACGGCGCTGCTTGGCGGACGTCAGATTCGCGTCAGACAAGTCGGCCGCGTATCTCGAAGACGGCACGCTCGCCGGAAGCGTGGCGACGATGGACCGCGTGTTCAGGTTTCTCGTCCGGGACGTCGGCCTTTCACTCGTCGACGCGGCGCACCTGTGCTCGACCACGCCTGCCGCGGAACTGAACCTCACGGATCTCGGCACCATCACCAAAGGTGCAATCGCCGATCTCGTCGTCCTCGATCGCGACTTCCACGTCAGGCAGACCTACGTCGCCGGCCGGCTCGTCTACAGCCGGTAGCACAAACAAGGACTGGCACGCTTGCGGCGGAAAAAGGATCCCGGAACCGTTTTGAGTAGAATCGCCGGATGGATCTGGACCGAAAACTACAGGTATATGCGGAGCTCGCGGTAAGGGTTGCGCTGAACGTGCAGCCCGGGCAGCGGGTGATGATCATCGGACCGCTCGCCAATGGCGGCGCCTCTCTTGAATCGGCTCCACTCGCCAGGCAGATCGCGGCGGCGGCCTACCGCGCCGGATCGCCGCTGGTCGAGACGATTTACGGCGACGAGGCGCAGCAGTCGCTTCGATTCAAGCACGCGCCCCGCGAATCGTTCAGCAGCTTTTCATCGTGGCTGCCCGCCGCGCTCTCCGAGCACGTGCGAGCCGGGCACGCCGTCCTCTCCATCAGCGCGAACGATCCGGATCTGCTGCAGGGGGAGTCGCCCGATCTCGTCAGCACGCTGCTGCAGTCGACGGCCCGGGAAATGCGGCCGTTTCGCGAGCAGGTCTCGCGCAACGACACCAACTGGGCGGTCGTGGCGGCCGCGAGCGCCGGATGGGCGGCGAAGATCTTTCCGGGGATCCCCACGAGCGCGGCGGTTTCGAAGCTGTGGGATGCCATCGCCCGCATGTGCCGGCTCGACACCGCGGATCCTCTGGCTGCGTGGGAGACGCACCTCGGCAATCTGGCGGCGCGCAGCGAGTATCTGAACGACAGGCGCTATTCGGCGCTCAAATACACAGGGCCTGGCACCGATCTCACGCTCGGCCTTCCCGAGGGGCATATCTGGGTCAGCGGGCGAAGCGTGAGCCGCGGCGGCATTCTGTTCACCGCGAACCTGCCGACCGAAGAGGTCTTCACGATTGCGCACAAGGATCGCGTCGACGGGACCGTGCGCGCCTCGAAACCGCTCAGCTACGGCAGCACGCTCATCGACGGCTTCAGCGTGACGTTCGAGCACGGCCGCATCGTCAAGATGACCGCGGAAAAGAACGCCGACACGCTGCAGCGGCTGCTCGACACCGACGAAGGGGCACGGCGTCTCGGCGAAGTCGCGCTGGTCCCCAACAGCTCGCCCATCTCGCAGTCGGGCCTGCTCTACTACAACACTCTGTTCGACGAGAACGCGGCCAGCCACGTCGCGCTCGGCAACGCCTACAAGTTCACGTTGAAGCGTGGCAACGACATGAGCGATGCGGAGTTCGAGCAGGCAGGCGGCAACCGCAGCGCCGTGCATGTCGACTTCATGATCGGATCGGGCGAGCTCGACGTCGACGGGGTGCTGCCGGGTGGCTCGACCGAGCCATTAATGCGGAAAGGAGAGTGGGCGAAGTAGTAAGATTCCCCATCCAATTCGATGGTGTCAGGAGGGTCGCATTGACAGCGAAAAGTCGTTATATGTGCGGGACTGTCGCGGCGTGCGCGCTCGCAGCCGCGGTCACGATGTCGGTGCGTGCCGAGCAGGCTCCCGCACCAGCGACGCAGAAGCCGGCCGCGCCCGCTCCGGCCGCTCCGGTCCTCGAGCCGCTCCCGATGCCGGAAATTCTCAAGCAATACCAGCCGATTACCGCCGACAGGCTGAAGGCGCCACCGGACGGCGACTGGCCCATGGTCCGGCGGACGTATGACGGATGGGGATTCAGCCCGCTCGCGCAGATCAACCCGGGGAACGTCAAGCGCCTGCAGCCGGTATGGGTCTTTTCGACCGGCGCCCAGAACGGCCACGAGGCGCCGCCGGTTGTCGTGAACGGTGTCATGTTCGTGTCGACGCCGGGTAATCAGGTCATTGCGATCAACGCGAAGACCGGCACGCTCCTGTGGCGGTATCGGCGTCCGTTGCCGACTCCGGTGGTGCTCCTGCATCCCACGAGCCGGGGCGTCGCGGTTTACAACGACAAGGTGTATTTCGCCGCCGGCGAAGCCGTGCTCGTCGCGCTCAACGCGAAGACGGGCGATGAGGTGTGGACGGCACAGGTCGCCGACAACGCCAGCGGCTATTACATGTCGCTGGCGCCGCTCGTCGCCGACGGCAAGGTGCTGATTGGCACGTCGGGCGGCGAGCTCGGCATCCGGGGGTACGTCTCGGCATTTGATGCGGAAACGGGCAAGGAGATCTGGAGAACCTATACGGTTCCCGAACCCGGACAACCCGGCAGCGAGACCTGGCCGAAAGGCGACGAGTGGAAGACCGGTGGCGGATCGGTGTGGGTGACGGCGAACTACGATCCGGCGACCAATCTTTCCTTCTGGGGCACCGGCAACGGCGGACCGTGGATGGGCGATCAGCGCCCGGGCGACAACCTTTACATCGGTTCGACGATTGCTCTCGACGTGGCCACCGGACGCATCAAAGGCCACATGCAGTACAACCCCAACGAGTCGTGGGATTGGGACGAAGTCTCGCCGCCGATCCTCGTCGACTTCCAGCGCAACGGGCGTACGGTCAAGGGCTTGATCAACGTTGCGCGAAACGGCTATCTGTATTTCCTCGAGCGCACGGACGGTCCGATCAATTTCGTCGACGGCACACCGTTCGTCCGGCAGACCGCCTACCGCAGCCTCGACCCCAAGACGGGCCGGCCCGACGTCGATCCCGACAAGAAACCCGGTACCGACAAGACGGCCGACTTCTGCCCGTCCTGGTGGGGTGGAAAGAACTGGCCGCCTGTGGCGTTCAACCCGAAGACGCGGCTGCTCTACATTCCAGCCAACGAGAATCTTTGTTCGACCATCACCGGCCGTAAGGTTGAATACGTCCCGGGGCGTACCTACACGGGCGCTCAGACCAGACTTTATCCCTACCCTGGCGCGAAGCACTTCGGCGAAGTGCAGGCGTGGAACGTCGATACCGGCAAGCGGGTGTGGACGCACACATTTGCGAAGTCGGCCAACTGGGGACCGATTCTGACCACGGGCGGAGGCCTGGTGTTTTCGGGTGGCACGAACGACCGTATGTTCCGGGCGTTCGACGCCAAAGACGGCAAGGTTCTCTGGGAGACGCCGACCAATTCCGGCATCATCGGCGTGCCGATGTCGTTTTCGGTCGAGGGCCGGCAGTACGTCGCCGTGCAGTCGGGCTTCGGCATCGACTCGCGCGGCATGCAGGCGCTTCTCAACCGCGCGTTTCCGGGAGAGTACCCGGAAGTGCCGGAAGGCGGGGCGATCTGGGTGTTCGCCCTGCCGCAGTAGGCGCACGCCGGACGTCGCTCGTCGAATGTCGCCGGTTGACCAGCTCCGGGTGCTATTTCGAAAACTGTTCCGGATCCAATTTTGAAATAGCTCCCGGAGCGATTAAACCCGAGGTGAACGCGATGTCGAAGGTGAAGCGGAACATGGCGCTGGCAGCTCTCGCGATCTGCACCTTCGCGCCTGTCCGCCCATTCGCCCAATCGCCGGCGTCATCGCAACTCGCGGATTGGCTGACCGACGGCGGCGATCCGCAGCGCACGGCCTGGCAGAAAAACGAGCACCTCCTGAGCGTCTCGACCGTCAAGGGGATGCGGCTCTTGTGGAAGTACAAGACCGACAACGTGCCCCGCGAGATGCACGCGCTCTTCCCGCCGCTCATCGTCGGGCGCGTCCTCACCGCGGCGGGACCGAAGCAGGTCGCGATCGTCGCCGGGATCTCGGACAACCTCTATGCGATCGACGTAGCGACCGGCGGGCTGCTCTGGAAACACCATTTCGATACGACGTTTTCCCCATCGCCCAGCGTGAACTTCGGCACCTTGTGTCCGGGCGGGCAGCTGGCGACGCCGGTCATCGGACCGGGAAAGGCGCCCGGCAGCTACATCATCTATGCAGCCGCATGGGATGGCCGCCTGCATCAGCTGGACGTGGCCACAGGCAAAGCTGTCGCGCCATCCGAGCTGTTCATGCCGCCCAACGGCAAACCGTACGGCTTGAACCTGTTCAACAACGTCGTTTACACGACGAGCGCGCAGGGGTGCGGCGGCAATCCGAACTACGTGTTTGCCTTCGATCTCGCGACGCGCAGAACCGCGACGTTCGATCCGGGCAGCGGCGGCATGTGGGGCCGCAGCGGTCCTTCGATCGGCAAGGACGGAACGATTTACACGGGCACCGGCGATGGCTCCTACAATCCAGAGCTCCGGTCGTACGGCACGGCGATTATCGGCTGTGAAGATCGACCCGAAGTCCGGGGCGCTGAAGCTGAAGGACTACTTCGGTCCGCCCAACGCCGAATATCTCCTGAAGCGCGACATCGACCTGCAGGTCACGGGGCCGGTGTTCGATCACGACGGCCGCGAGTGGCTCGTCCAGGGCAGCAAGGAATGCCGCACGTGGCTGCTCGATACGAGCGCGCTGGGCGGCGAGGATCACTCGACCGCCGAGCATCGGTCCGCGCTGATCTGCAACGAGGATCAGGATTATCAGGCGGCCGGCATCTACGGCGCGATGGCCAGCTATCTCGACGCAAAGGGCACGCGCTGGGTGCTCGTGCCCTTCTGGGGTCCCAAGCATCCGAAGTTCAACGCGCCGATCGAGCACGGCGAAGTGTTCAACGGCGCCGTGGCGGCATTCCGGATGGAAAAAGATCCGGCGACGGCGCGCTATCACCTTGCTCCCGCCTGGATCTCTCGCGATATGAAGCACGCCGATCCGCCGGTCGTCGCCAACGACGTCGTCTTTGGATTCGCGAGCGGCGAGGATGTGGTGCTGCGGTCGCCGCCGATGCCGTACGGCGGCGAACCGGCCAACGGCGGAACGCCCGGGCGCATCTCGCGGTCAACGCACGCGGTGCTCTATGCGCTGAACGGACAGACCGGTGACGTGCTCTGGTCGAGCGGCAACGAGATCACGTCGTGGAACCACTACAGCGGCATTTCCGTCGCGAACGGCCGCGTGTACATCGGAACCTACGACGGCGTGGTGTACTGTTTCGGACTGCCAGAGGCGGAGCATCTGAAATGATGCGAGTCTATCCATTGAGACCCGCCCTACTCGTGATGGCTCTCGCCGCGGTGGCGTCCGGCATCCTCTACGGCCAGGCGCGCAGCGCACCCGACTGGACGACCAGTGGGTTCGATGCGCAGCGATCGTCGTGGGTGCGCGCGGACCCGTACATTTCGATTCCGAATCTGACGAAGTTCCAGTTCATCTGGAAACTGAAGGTCGACAACGAGTCGCGGTTCGGGAACTCGCTGACCGCTCCAGTCGCGCTCGGCAACCTGATGACGTTTCGCGGATTCAAGTCGCTCGTCTTCGTCGGCGGCAGTTCCAACAACGTCTACGCCATCGACTACGACTTCGGAACCATTTTCTGGCGGACCCATCACAACTACGCGGCCGGCGCGCGCGAGTTCGCCGGATCGTCCGCGTGTCCGGGCGGCATGACGGTGCCGCTGACGCGCGCGACGCCGCTCCTGCCGCCGGCGCAGCTGGCTTTCTTCGGGTTCGCGCGCCCACCGCGTCCGGCCAAGGGGGACATCGGCGAGCCGGGAAAGGGCGCCCCGCAACTGGCCGAGATCGCGGCGCGCCTGGCGGCCCGCGGCACCAGCGGACGCGGTGCCGACACGCCGGCGACCGCCTCACCGGCGCGAGGGACCGCACCAACGCGCGGCGGCGCACCTAACGCACCCGCCGCACCTGTCGCACCCAACGCACCTAACGCACCCGTCGCACCTAGCGCAAGTGGGCGTGTCGTGCGTCCAACCACCGCTGTCTTCAGCGTGGCCGCCGACGGATTGTTGCGAGGACTCATTCCTGATACTGGCGATCTCGCGGTCGCACCGGCACGGTTCCTTCCGGCGAACGCGACAGCGACCGGGCTCATCTGGACCGAGGGCTTTGTCTATGCCGCCACGACAAACACGTGCGGCGGCGCGTCGGAAGCCGTGTGGGCCATGGATTTCGCGTCGGACGCCAAGCCAGTGGTTTCGTGGGAGACGGGTGGCGCGCCGGTGACGGGGATCGCCGTCGGCCCCGATGGCACGGTGTACGCCGCCACCGGAAGCGGCACCTCTCAATATGCCAGCTCGATTGTGGCGTTGGACGGCGCGACGCTGACCGTGCGCGACTGGGTCACGCGCGAGTCGGGGTTCACGTCGGCGCCGGTCGTGTTCACCGAAGCGCAGAAGTCGTACGTGACGGCCACGTCGGATGGCCGGCTCTATGTCTTCGATGCCGCCTCGCTGGGTGGCGCCAATCACCGCGCGCCGCTGGCCATGACGGCCGATGCCGGCCTGCGCTTCGCCCCAGACGGTCTCGCGACGTGGCGCGACGAGTCGGGTACGCGCTGGATTCTTGCCGCCCTTGGCGATGCCATCGGCGGCTTCAGGGTCGTCGACAAGGGCGGCACACCGTCGATCGAGCGCGGGTGGACATCGCGCACGATGGCATCTCCGCGCGCGCCCATCATCGTCAACGGCGTGGTGTTCGCGCTCGCTGGAGGCAACGCGAATGCGAACGCGACGCTCTATGCGCTCGATCCTTTGACAGGCAAGGATCTCTGGACCAGCGGAAGTACGATTGCCGGGGTTGCCAGCGCCGGGTTGTCTTCCGGAACCGGCCAGGTGTACGTCGTCACCTCGGACAACACGGTGTGGTCGTTCGGTATTCCGCTCGCCATAAATTAGGTGCGATGGGCCTGTCGCGCCGAAGCGACACGTGAGGGAGCGCGAAGGCGGATGCGAGAGGTGCGTCAGGTGCGATGGGTGCAATAGGTGCGATGGGTGCGATGGGTGCGAAAAGTCGCGCCGTAGCGATGTCTAGCGGAGCGCGAAGGCGGACGTTAGGTGCGGCCCGGATGGGCATCGTGCTGGTTCTCGCCGTGATAGCGGTGCCAGCCGCGGCTCAGGACACCATGCCCGACGCGCCCGGGAAGAAGGAGACGCTACAGGTGTGCTCGGCCTGTCACGAGGCGGCGAAAGCGACGTCCGTGAAGCTGACCCGCGAGGGCTGGACCGAGACGCTCGATCGCATGAAAGCCTTCGGGGCTTCCGGATCGGACGCCGAGTTCGCGGCGGTCCTCGAATATCTGGCCACGAACTTCAAGGGTGAGACGGTGCGGCCCCTCGACATGAACTCGGCCGAATCGATCGATCTGGAAAGCGTGCTGCAGTTGCTGCGGCGCGAAAGTCGAACCGTTCTGGAGTACCGAACAAAGCACGGGCAGTTCACGTCGCTCGAAGACCTCAAGGCGCTCGACCCGGTCATCTTCAAGAAGATCGAAGCCAGAAAAGATCGCATCGCCTTCATCACACAGCCGACAAAATGAGACGAACAATCATCGTCCGCGCGCTTCAGCTCTTCTTCCTGGTCGTGTTCGTGTTGTTGTCGGTTCTGGCGTTTTACACCTGGCAGACCTGGGATCGTTCCTACGACGAGGTCACGCTCCCCGAGGCGCAGGCCAGCACCGATCCGGCAGTCATCGCACGAGGCGAGTACCTCGTCTACGGGCCCGCGCACTGCGTCGAATGCCACGCGAAGTCGTTCGAGGAATTTCAGAAGGTCGCCAACAACGAAAAGGTCTCACTGCAGGGCGGGACGAAGTTCACGGCGCCGCCGCTGGGCTCGATCTATTCGAAGAACCTGACGCCCGACAAGGAAACGGGGATCGGCCGCTACACCGACAGACAGATCGCTCGCATGATGCGCTACAACGTCCGGCCGGACGGGCGGGCGTCGATCGCCCCGATGATGCCGTTCAACAACATGAGCGAAGAGGACATGATCGCGATCATCTCGTTCCTGCGCGCGCAGCCGCCGGTGCGCAACGCGGTGCCCGAGAACGAGTGGACGGTCGCGGGCAAGGTGATCAAGAGCCTGTCGTCGACGTTCAAACCGCGTGAAACGGTGAACCCGCCGAAGACCGCTCCCGAGGAGAAGCCGACCGTACAGCGTGGAGAGTACCTCGCGCGATACGTGGCCAACTGCGTGGGCTGCCACACTCCGCTCGACGACACCACGTTCCAGCCATCGGGACCGGAATTCTCTGGCGGCGAAGAGTTCGAACCGATGCCGATGCCCGGCGCCGACATGAAGACGTGGTTCCGCACGCCGAATATCACCCCGATGAAGGGCAGCGCGCTGCTGAAGTTCGCGGATCGCGCGACGTTCGTCGCGCGCTTCAAGGTTGGCGGCCGTCAACATCCGGGGACGCCCATGCCGTGGGAGGCTTACGCGAAGATGAGCCAGGAAGACGTGGGCGCGCTATACGAGTTCCTCCACGCGCTGCCCGCGCAGCCGGGATTCACCGGCGAAGTGACGTTCCACAAGACAGATTAGCTCTTCCGGCAGTCCTCCTTCGTGTGCGCAGTTCTTGCATCCGGTACTCCGGGAGTCTGGATGCGTACGGATTTGCTGCACTCGAGATGGCGGTAGAAGCACAGCGGTTGACGCACGGCATCGGCGCGCGCTGGCACACCATCCGGCGCCGATACAAGTGGTGGCAGCTCACGCTGTTCGTTATCGGTGTGATCGCCGCGCTCTCGGTGCTGGGCGCCTTGTTCTTTGCGGTCGGAAACGAGCCCGCACGGGTCTACACCGACGTCACCCCTCCGCCGGTTGAGTCACCCCACTTCGCCACGGCTCTCGCCGCCATCGCCGGCGCGCCGGTCGAGGATGGCGGCGCGATCGCGATGCTCAACAACGGCGACGAGTTCGTCCCCGCGTTGCTCGATGCGGTCGGCCGGGCGCGGCGGACCATCAACTTCGCCGTCTATATCTGGTCGGAGGGAGAGTTCAGCGATCGGTTGATTGCCGCGCTCGAGAAGAAGCAGCGCGAAGGCGTCAGCGTGCGAATCCTGCTCGACGGGCTCGGCAGCATCAACGTGCCCGACGAAGACTTCGAGGCGCTCGAGGCGGCGGGCGGGAAAGTAGAGAAGTTCCGGACGCCGAAATTCGGCAAGCTCACGCGATTCCACCGGCGCAACCATCGCCGGTCGATCGTCATCGACGGCGACGTCGGGTTCACGGGCGGCATGGCTGTTTCGGACGTGTGGCTCGGCCATGCGCAGGACAAGGAGCACTGGCGCGACATGATGTTCCGGGTGACCGGCCCCATGGCCAGGAGCCTGCAGTCGGCGTTCGTCGATCTGTGGGTGAGCTCTTCGGGCGAGCTGCTTCTCGATCCGAAGCACTATCCGGTGGTGGCACCGGCGGTGGCGCCCGGCGTCGAGCGGTTCGTGCATCTCGCCAGTTCTCCGGCCGACGACGATCAGTCGATGTCGTATTTCTATCTGCTGCCGATTCTGGCCGCGCGCAAGAGCATCTTCCTCGCTGCGCCGTACTACATCCCGGACGTGCACCTCCAGGAGGCACTGGTGGAAAAAGCGCGGGCCGGCGTGGACGTCCGCCTGCTGCTGCCCGGGGCGCACACGGACAACTGGATTGTCCGGGCGAGCGCTCAGGCGCGGTATCAGGAATTGCTCGAAGCCGGCGTGAAGGTGTACGAGTATCAGCCGACGTTCATGCACGCCAAGTACGCCGTCATCGACGGCGCGTGGGCCATCATCGGTTCGCCGAACCTCAACTCGCGCTCGCGGCAGCTGGACGAGGAAAATGCGCTCGGTGTGTACGATCCGGCGTTCGGCGCCAGACTGGCCGCGCACGTTCGTCGCGGATCTCGAGTCGTCACAGCCCGTCTCGCTCGACGAGTGGCGGCGGAGAAACCCGATGCAGAAGCTGTTCGAGACGCTGTCGAGGATCCTCGATCAGCAATCGTGATCACGAAGACCACGAAGACCAACCACGAAGACACCAAGATCACGAAGACACCGGGCTGGGTAGCGGTGGCACAGGGCTTTAGCCCTGTCGTCCAGTACCTAGTGTAGAGAGGGCTTTACAGAATCGTTGTAGCGGCGCGGGCTAACGCCGGCAACAGTCCGCTCCAGCCACTATCGCGAACAAAAACAGAAGATCAGAAGTTTAGAAGAATTCACACCGCGATCTCACACACCAACGGAAAGTGATCCGAGGCCTGTTTCACGGCAGGATGATCGCGAACCACTTCGCAGCGCTGCAGGTTGCCTTTGAACGGCTCGGGAAGAAAGGCGTAGTCGAGGCGCACGTGAGGGTCCCAGGTGGTGAACGTGAAGCCTTCATCGCCGTGGAACTTCCGGTAGCCGTCCACGTAGCCCGCTTCGAGCATCATGCGAATCGTGATCCAGCGAATGGACTTGCCCGTCACCCAGGCGAGCGCGCGCAGGCGGGGCGGCAGCCTGTCGAGTCGAGCCGTTCGCCCGGCGCCAGCGTATTGAAGTCGCCGGTGACGACGTGCAGGCCCTGCTGATGGCGCTCGACGCTGCGCAGCAGCATGCGCAGCTCGTGCGCGCGGCGCTGTTCGGTCAGGTTGCTGTGCACCGCGCTCAGATGGACGCCGTAGATGCGCACGCCCGCGGCCGTGACGATTTCCAGATACGCGCGCTTGGCCCAGCGCACGCGGCGCCACACGTGTCCGGCGATCGCGACGACGGCTCAGGAACGCGACCGAGTGTCCCGGCGACGAGGCCACAGTGCTCGAAGCCGCACGTGGCCGCCAGGTGCTTGACGACCTCCGGCCGATAGGCTTCCTGAAGAATGACGAGTCGGGTTCCTGGGCCGAGATGATGGCGGCGAGCAGCGACTCGCGCCCGCTGCCGCCTTTGAGAATGTTGTAGCTGAGGATCCGAAGCCGCGTCACAGTTCCTGGATCGTCCCGAAGAGCGTCAAGTACGGCTGGTGCATGATGTCGCCGCGAAAATGCTGCACCCAGTCGCGCGTCCCCTGAATGTTCACCGGACGGTGCACCATGTCCATCAGGCGCGACCGCAGCGGCGAGAGCTCGGGCGCGATATCCGGGTCCTCGTCGCTCAGCGGCTTCGAGTGCATGCCCGGGAATCCAGAACGCGGAGTAGTAGCGGAGCACTTCGGCGCCGACCAGCGTCAGATCGAGGTCGCTCGTGCCGGGGCCGTCCGCGTCGAACGGCGCGCCGTCGACGTAGCGGAGGCCTGTGATGGCGCTGCCGCGAAGCACGGCGGCGTGGGCTTCCGGAACGGCCTGCTGCACGATCTCGCAGAACTGGTCGTACATCGAACGGTCGTTGTTGAAGGCGAGCTTCAGGACCGAGATCAGCTTTTCTGCGTCGGTCGGCTGCCGCTCCGTCATGGCTGCGCCTGGCCGGCGTCGCGCAGCTTGCGCATCACGCGGTCTTCGATCCAGTGCGGATCCCACCACTCGGTGGCGTTCACGAAGCTGTCCGTTCACCAGCATGCTGAAGTGCAGGTGATCGCCGCCGGCCAGGCCGGTCTGGCCGCTGGCGCCGAGCGTCTGTCCCTTCTGCACCTCGTCGCCTTCCTTGACCGCGAACGAGGAGAGATGCGCGTACAGCGACTGCACGCCCATGCCGTGATCGACGATGACCGTGTTGCCGTAAATGCCGAGCTCGGCAGCGAAGAGCACCTTGCCGCGATTGCCCGACGTCACCGGCGAGTTGGTGGTCTTGGCGAGGTCGAAGCCGAGATGCACCTGACGGTCCACCTCTTTGCCGCCGTAGAGATAGGTGCGGAAATCGGCGAAGGACGATTCGATTTGCGATCCGCCGAGCGGCTGAAACGCATCCTGCCAGAGGATGGCGGGCGCCGTCTTCTGCGCCAGCGACGGCAATCGTCTCGTTGTTCATCCGTCGAAGGTCGTTGTTGATCTTGAGGAAGGCCGGCAACACGTCGTCGGCCGGCACCTTCAGTTGCGGCGAGCCCTGCAGAATCGCCGGCACGACGCGGCCGAGAAACTTGTCGTCCAGCGGAATCCGGCTGTTGCGGAACGTCTTCGGAAAGATGCGGTGGTCGAATTGCGCGCGCGCCGTGTTGCCGGCCGTGTCGCGCGCGAAGAGCTTCCATCGGCGTCCCCGGCTTCTGGTCGTAGAGCAGCGCGAAGAACGCGACCTTGAGCTCGGGATCCTTGAGGCCGGCATTCGATCCGGGGAAGCCCGGATAGGTGACGTCGCCGACGCGTACGCCGGACTCGACATCTGGCGGCGAGACGCGATAGACGATCATTTCCGATCCGCCGACGTTGATGTAGTGATGCGTCGACACGACGGCGATGCGCGGCGGCGTGAGCCGGACCTCGACGTCGCGCGACGCTTCGGACGCCACTTGCCTCAATCCGCGCAGCACGGGCCGCGACGCACGCACGCGCACCGTCGCCGGGCCGCTTGCGAGATCCGGGATGGTGCTTTTCCCAATCGGATGCTTGACGCGCAGCCGCTCGCCTTCCTTGACGACCGACCCTTCCGGAGCCGATGCGAGATCGAGAATCGGAAACGAGCGGCCCTTCTGCGCCAGCTCGATCGTCAGGGCGCTGAGGTCGGCGCCTGGCGCCTCGATGGTGACGTCGAGCGTGCCCGCCTGGCCGATGACCGATGGCTGATTGATGGCAATGGCGGGTCCGTCGGCACGGCCCGCGAAGAAGTACGCGATACCCGCGCCGAGTGCGAGGAGCACGACGAGAACGAAGAACCATCGGACGATACGCATGAGCACAACTTACAAGCTCCGCAGCGCTCGCATTCCCCGGATCGCCAGGGCTTCGCAGATGTTGCGCGAGATGTCTCAGTCTGATACGACGTGGCGCCCGTTATCGTGGCGGCGCGAACAGTTTGATGTCGACCGCCGATCCCATCGCCTGATAGCCCGCCCGGTTGGGATGCAGTCGATCGCCCGCACCGCCGATGGTGCTGTTTGGCACGAACTCCTCGCGAAGGGCGCCTGTTTTCGGATCCACGGTCGCCGCGTCGAAGTCGGCCACGGCGTCGAAGAGGCCGCCGGTGCGGATGAAGCTGTTGACGGCCTGACGCCGCTGGTTGGCGTCGGCGGTGCCCGAGTTGCCGTTGGCCGTGAGCGACGGGGTGATCGTCGCGCCGACGATCTTGATGCCCTTCGCTTTGACGCGCGAGACCAGCTCGCGCATGCCCGCGATGATCGCGTCGGCTGTGGCGCCGGCGCTGATGTCGTTGATCCCTTCCAGCAGCACGACCGCCGACAGCCCGGACAAGCCAAGGACGTCGCGATCGAGCCGCTGCAACGCGGACGGCCCGCCGGAGAACGGCTGCGGGGGTGGATACGTGTCGGGCGTGAGAATGCGATTCCCGCCGATGCCGGCGTTGACGACCGACACGCGGTTGCCGTATGCCGCAGTGAAGCCGGCGCGAGAGCACGTCGGGCCAGCGGTCGTCGCCGTTCAGCGTCGACAGCGTGCCGTCTGTAATCGAATCGCCAAGCGCGCAGACGACCACGGTGGCTGCGGGAGCCATGACATCCACGGCATCGAGAAAAAACCAGGACGTGGTCGTGTACGGAAACGCCTCGTCGGTTTCGCCGGCGCTGTGCACGCCGGAACGATGTCCGCTGAGATACGACGTCTGCAGGGCCTTGGCGTGCCAGGTCATCGGGCCGGTAGGGCCGGCGACATGGAACGAGATGGCGAGCTTGCGTCCTTCGGTCAACGCGCCAGCCGGCAATTTGAGATCGATCGCGTCGCTGTAGGTGGATGCGCCGGGTGCGACATCGACGCGTGGCGAGCCGTTGAAGTGCACGGGGCGATTGGTGCCCTTGACGATGTTCCCGCCGCTCGCCGCGACGCCGACATGAACGGCATCGAAGGCGACGGGCTGCGTGCCAAACGTATTCGCCAGCCGGATGCGGAAGCGCTCGCCCCACAAATCGGGTTTCACGATGAGCCTGAAGGACTGATCGACGGCGCCTTCGGCCGGAACAGGAAACGCGAATTTCAGATCGGGCTGTGCAGACGCATTGCCGGAAGGATACGGTCCATGGACGGAGGCCGCCCACGTGGCCACCCACTTCTGTCCAGCCGGAATTCGCGCCTGTCGTTTGCGCGAACAGGACGGACGACAGCGTCACAATCAGCGCTGCCCGAGAAGATTTGAAATGCTTGGTCTTCGCGACTTGCGTGGCATGGAGATCAGAGCGCCGCCGCGAAGAACGCCAGGCAGGCCCAGCCGATGAGGAAACCCAGTCCGCCAATGGGAGTAATCGCCCCGAACATGCCGGTGCCCGTCAGCGCGAGCGCGTAGAGGCTTCCCGAGAAGATGAGCGTGCCGGCGATGAACGACCAGCCGGCGATCATCAGCAGCCGCAGCGGTCCGAAGTGTCCGATGGCCGCTGCGGTGATGAGCAGCGCGAAGACGTGATACATCTGGTACCGCACGCCGATTTCGAAGACCGCCAGCATCTCTGGCGCCAGCCTGTTCCGCAATCCGTGCGCGCCGAACGCCCCGAACGCCACGCCCAGGAATCCGAGTAATCGACGCGATGAGTAGGAAGCCCTTATGCATGTCTGTTCGTCAAGGCAAATGGCAAATGGCAGATGGCAGGGCTGATGGCTGATTCCTGCCATTTGCCATCTGCCATCTGCCATGACAGGTTACTTCAGCACCGCGCTCTGCTCCGCCTGCGCCACCATCGCTGTCGCATCGTCCCGCAGCAGATAGCCGTCGCGCACCAGTTGGTCGGATGCGGTCTTCACGGCCTTCACGTAGCCGTCGTGATCGGTGTAGCGCTCCTCGAGCGACAGGCGCGGATCGCCGCTCGCCACGCGATCGGCTTTCGTTTTCGCAAACGGGATGAACCCGCCGATGGGCGACCCGCCGATGCACAACTGGCCCTTGTACACGCCCGAAGTCGTCACGTTCCAGCCGGTGTAGGTGCCGAGCGGGGCCATCAGCAGCGGCGATCGGATGCCCGCGACTTCGTTGCCATCGGCATCGACGCGTACGCACGAGCTGCGGCAACGTGCTCTTCACGACGGGGAGCTTCGCCACGACGCCAGACTGATCGTTGTAGCGGAAATGCGGCCCGAGATCGTAGTTGATGAGCGCGTGCTGCAGTCCTTCCGGCGAGGGCTTGCCGGGGATGGTCGGAAAGCCCATCGCGGCGCTCGTGTTCGGCACCAGCGTGCCGTCCGCGATGCTCGGGTATTTGCTTGCCGGCATCGGCGTGTTCTTCGTGACCCATGCGGCCAGCCCCTTCAGGAGCGCCGCGCGCATCGGGCCGACAGGCGCGGGATTTGACGACAGCGCGCACGATGGCACGGGGTTCGTGGATACGGCGAAACCGCCGGGCCCGCCGCCGTGCGACACGCCCGCGAAATAGTAGCGCCGGACGTTGTCTGGAATGGGAATGTCGGCCTTGGCTGTCGTGCCGACGAGCGTGAACGACTGGCGCAGGCCCCACACTTCGGCGGCCCCGAATGTCTCGGCGATCTTCGGACAGGTATTGGTGGCGCGGCACCGGTCGAGCAGGCTTGCGGCAGGACGCTGCGCGCGCGGTGTCTTCCCACTTCGTCCACCACACAGGTCCCTCGTGTCCGAGCTCGTACGGCCACACGAGCCCGCCTGGAAACGCAAAGCGGCGATTCAGATCGGTGAACCGCGCGGCGATGTGGGGGTTCATGCCATCCCACACGATGCGGCCCCGCTCGTCCTGGTTGAAGCCGAGCAGCAGCGACAGCTTGAGGAACGTGCCCGACTGCGAGCTGCCTTCCGATATCGCGTGGGTGATGCGCCCGGCAACCGGATTCGCGGTGCCCGACGCGTCCTGTTTTTCGTACCGGAAGAACGAACCCAGGTCGCGCGTCGCCGCGAGACCGATCCCGAGCACGAGGGGATCCTTCACCGTGTACTGAAGCTCGTACAGCAGAGCCGGGTCGAAACCGTTCTTCACGCAAATGCGGGACGGGTCGGGCTTGCCCGGAAACGGCGTCGTCGTGCAATCGGCAAACGCCCAGTCGGCGCTCGGAATCTTCACGAGGCCGGTCTTTTTCACCGGTCGGCTTCGGATTCCGATGTCGCCGAGACGAGACTCGCCTTGGCGGTGTCGAGCGACGCGGGCGGATACGGGGACGGCTGACCGCGCGGGATCATCAGCGCCGTCGTATTGCCTTTGAGGTTCGTGAAGCGCAGCAGCAGCGGACCCGTGATGCTCGATCCGTCGCGATTTCTTGCCACCGGGACGCGGATGGTCTGATTTTCGGCCGTGGGCACGACGTCGCCCTGCCAGCCGCTGACGAGCGTGACGTGACCGTCGGGATGCGGCGCGGCGCTGCCGTTGCCACGGTTGACGACCGTGTACACGAGGACGCCGCTCGCCATCGACATGTCCTTCGGCTTCACCAGCGAGAACGTGGCGACGTATTCCACCTTGCCGCGCTCGTTGCGCGGCGCGAGCTCGATGTCGGTGATGACGGCGTTCTTCGGATCGGCGGGATCGAGCTCGCCGTAGGCCTTCCCGGATATTTTTTCGTGAGCGGGACCGGCAGGCTCGACCTTCGTGATTTCCAGCCGTACGACGCTGGCATGCACGGCCGAACCGGCCCACAGAAGAACGCCGACCGCCGCAAGGATTCTCAGGCCAGACATAGAACGCCTCCGCGAGGATTATCGCGTAAGATGTGTCGTCCAATCCTCACAAAAAGGGGCAGTCCCATGTTGGCGTTTCTGATAGTCACCGCGGCAACGTCGATGGCCCTGGCGCAGGCGCCCGCGCCCCTGCCGGCGGGCCGCCGCCGCCCAACGGCGAGCAGCTTTACAAGCAGAACTGCATCGAGTGCCATGGGCCCGAAGGCGACGAGGTGCCCGATGTCGATCTGGGCCGCGGGCGCTTCCGGCGCGCCACGACCGACCCGGAGCTCATCGGCATCGTGCTGCGCGGCATTCCGAATACCGCGATGCCGCCGAACAACTTTTCAGAGGCGCAGGCATCGGCCATCGTCCAGTACCTTCGGGCCAGGGCCAGCCGCGCGGCGGCAAGCGCGGGCAATGCCGCGAACGGGCGGGCACTGTTCACGGGAAAAGGGACCTGCACGACCTGCCACCGCGTGAACGGCTCGGGCGCGCGCACCGGACCCGACTTGAGCGACATCGGGCGGCTGCGCAACTCGACCGATATCGAACGCGCGATCCTGGAACCCGATTTCGCGGTCGTGCCGAGCAACCGCTTTGTCAGGCTCGTGACCCGCGACGGCACCACCATTACCGGACGGATGCTGAATCAGGACATGTTCACGGTGCAGCTCATCGACTCGAAAGAGCAACTGCGGTCGCTGATGCGAGCCGACCTCAAGGAGTTCACGTTCGTCGACAAGTCGCCCGATGCCCTCGTATCGCGGAAAGCTCTCTCCGAGTGAAATCGCCGACCTTGTCAGTTTTCTCGTCTCGCTCCAGGGCGGAGGTGTGCAATGAAGCGGCTGGTGATTGGTGGTTTGTGGTTGGTGGTTGTCGCGTGGATCGTCGGCGTGCCGCTGCAGGCGCAAGTGACCTTCGATCGGCTGCTGCACGCGGCCAAAGAGCCGCAGAACTGGTTGACGTATTCCGGCAGCTATTTCAGCCAGCGGCACAGTGAGCTCGTCGCAGATCACGCCCGAGAACGTGAAGAACCTCGAGCCGGCGTGGATCTACCAGTTGAACTCGCGCGAGCCGACGAGCACGCGCTTCGAAGTGACGCCGGTCGTCGCCGACGGCATCATGTACATCGTCCAGCCGCCGAACGACATCATTGCGCTCGACGCGGTCACGCGGCCGTCCGTTCTGGACCTACGCGTACAACCCCTCGCAGCAGGCGCGGCCGTGTTGCGGCCGATTGAATCGCGGCGTGGCGATTCATGACGACCGGCTCTTCATGGGCACGATCGACGGCCACATGATCGCGATCGACGCGAAAACCGGAAGCACTGCTGTGGGACACCACCGTCGTGCGTCCCGAAGCGGGCTATGCGTTCGCCTCGGCGCCGCTCGTCATCAAGGACAAGGTCATCATCGGGCCCGCGGGCGGCGAATACGGCATTCGCGGATTTCTTGCCGCGTTCGACGTCGCGACGGGGAAAGAAGCCTGGCGGTTCAATCTCGTGCCCGGACCGGGCGAGCCCGGCTTCGATACATGGCAGGGCGATTCGTGGAAGACCGGCGGAGCCTCGATCTGGCTGACCGGATCGTATGACCCCGAATTGAATCTCACGTACTGGGGCGTGGGAAATCCTGGGCCCGACTGGAACGGCGACAATCGCGAGGGCGACAACCTCTACAGCAACAGCGTGGTCGCGCTCGACGCCGACACCGGCAAACTGAAATGGCACTTCCAGTTCTCACCGCACGACGAGTTCGATTACGACGCCGTGCAGATTCCCGTGCTCGCCGACGCCGCAATGGCAGGGGAAGCCGCGCAAGCTGATGTACTTCGCCAATCGCAACGGGTATTTCTACGTGCTCGATCGCGTCACCGGCCAGTTTCTCTCGGGCAAGCCGTTCGTCGAGGTGAACTGGGCGTCCGGCCTCGATCCGAATACCGGCCGTCCGATCCGCATCGCCGGCAAAGCGCCGAGCGCGCCACCCGGCACGTTGATCTTTCCCGGGCAATCAGGGCGGCACCAACTGGTATTCGCCTTCGTACAGCCCGCGCACGGGCCTCTTCTACATTCCGACGTGGGCGAACTACAGCAGCCTCTACGTGAGAGACAAAGTCGAGTACGTCGAAGGCCGGCAGGTTCGCCGGCGGTGGCGGGCGCGCGCCGGTTCCCGGCATCCGGACGGGACAAGGCGGCTACAGTTGGTCAAACCGGAAGAAGGCTACGGCGCGGTGCGCGCCATCGACCCGAACACCGGCGCGCTGCGATGGGAATACAAGATGAGCGATCTCACCTGGGCCGGCGTGCTGACGACCGCGTCGAACGTGCTGTTCAGCGGCAGCGGCGAAGGGTACTTCTACGCGCTCGATGCGCGCACGGGCGCGCTGCTCTGGAAGTCGCAAC
This sequence comes from Vicinamibacterales bacterium, assembly GCA_963850725.1. Classification (GTDB taxonomy): domain Bacteria; phylum Acidobacteriota; class Vicinamibacteria; order Vicinamibacterales; family JAMQPK01; genus JAMQPK01. Next base: position 67,921 of record CAWKMQ010000002.1, on the reverse strand, counting down.
TGGCTGCGGCGATCCGTTCCGGCCCGATGAGCTATGCGGTGAACGGCAAGCAGCACGTTGCGGTGACGGCGGGCAGCGGGCTGTTCGTGTTCAAGCTGCGCGAATAGAGACACGAAGCTCGAGCTCGAGCCACAGAGCCACAGAGGACACAGAGAATGATGATTTCCGAAACAGAACTTCTGATCTTGCGGATCCTGCGTCGATAAGTCGTGGTCATTTGTAACGTCTGGAAGATCTTTCCGATCGCAGCCGGGAGGCAACGCGACCGTGGGCGGCTTGTCGCCGGCGTAGCACTTCGGAATGACGTACAGACGGTTTGGCGGCCGCTCCCAGAGCGGGCACGACGATGAACGCCGGCCTGGTGGAGACGAGCTGCATGTTGCCGCGATAGCGCAGAATTTCGTCCGGGTCGATCACCACGCTGAACATCGGCGTTTCGTAGCCGGCCGCGCGCAGCTCGATGCGGTGCGCCCCGGTCGCGATGATCAAGGGCCTGCCTCGCAGGCCGAAATCTTCCGCGAGCCCCTCGTAAAAGCCGTCAACGAAGACCTCGACGCCATCCGGAATCGTTTCCAGGACGAGACGCGCCATGCTGGACGGGGTGCGGCGGACTCGGGTAATAGCTCACGTAGTCGCCCGGACGCCAATAGGGATAGTACGAGTAGGACGGCCCGTATGGTCCCGGAACGTAAATCGGCGGCACGACGATGCGGTGGAGCAACGACCGGATACCGGCTACCGGCCAGCAAATCGATCCGATCCATCTGGCGATTGATACAAGTCCGGGCCCGCCGGGTGCATCCCAGCGAACGGGTCCGGCACGGCTGAGGAGACGCGCGGCGCGTGCCGGCGGAGGTGGAACCGGAGGCCGCTGTGCGCGGACCGGCGCCGCGGTGGCGATCAGCAGAACGGGCGCCAGTAGCACGCGGAAACCAGCGGTCATGTGGAGCTGATTTCGATACCAGTCCCGCCCTCGCCCGTTTGTCATGGAGGTTTTTTCGCAACCGGATTGCCAGCTAATGGCGTGCCCACTCGCGCGCCACGACCGACTCGAGCGTCTGTTTCAGCCTGTCGGCGGTGGGCGACAGGGAGCGTCCCGCGCGCATGATGATGCCGATGCGCCGCGTCAGCGCTCTCGCCGCGGATGCGGCAGCTGGTGCAGGCGGCTGGGCGCGGCCATCGATTCGGGCAGAATCCCGATCCCCAGCCCTGCCTGCGCGAGACCCGCGACGGACGTGCCGTAGGTTGTTTCGTACGCCACGTTGCTGACGAGGCCTTCGCGGTCGAACGCGAGGTCGACGATCTGGCGGCTGCTGCTGTCCTTCACCATGAGAATCAGCGGATGCTTCGCGAGCTCGTGCAGCGTCATGCTGCGCTTCCGCGCGAGCGGATGATTCGAGGCCACGACCGCGCACAGCCGATCCATCAGCAGCACGTGGCTCGTCAGCTCGCGATCGCCGTAGGTCTGGCTGCTGATGCCGAAGTCCACCTGCCCGGCCCTCACCATCGCGGCCACGGTGGAGGCGACGCCGTCGTAACACGCGTACCGTGATGCCCGGGTACGACTCTGTCAGCTTCTTGATGGCGCGCGGCAGCAGGCCGGCGGCCACCGACGGCAGCGCGGCGACCGTGACGAGACCGCGCCGATGCTCGAGCAGCTCTTCGGTGCTGGTGGCGATTGCCTCGACGTCGATGAGGATGCGCTCGAGCGGCACCAGCAGATCGCGCCCGGCCTGGGTGAGGGCGACATGCCGCTTGTTGCGGTCGAAGAGCTTGACGCCGACCGCGCTCTCGAGCTGCTGAATCTGGACCGTCAGCGTGGGCTGCGACATGTGCAGCTCGCTCGCCGCGCGGGTGAAGCTGCCGGCGCGGGCGAGCGCGAGAAAGGCGCGGATGTGCCGAAGATCGTGGATCACAGAATCCGTTATTATCTTTAGATAATTACTGAAATCAGAACAATTCAATTGTCTAATTCTCAGGCGGTTTGATACCTTTTGATACGTGCCCACGAGCAACTGCGTCCCGTTCGATCGCACGCGCGGTCGCGCGACGCGGAAGCGAAACGCGTGTCGCGTCGGAGGAGATGACCGACATCTTCGACCATCTCAGCCCGGCCCAGTACGCGTTCCTGAGCGGGGTTCTCGCGATACTCGCGGAACACGGCGAGGAAGCCCTCACCAAGTCCTGCGAAATGGTTCATCGAACGATTCGGACGCCGCCACGCGGGTTGAGACTATGGAGAACCTTTCGGTATCCGCCACACGTCTGCGCGCGATCCCAGGCCACACGCTGGACCTCTGTCAGAATTGTGCCGCCGATGAATCTCGTCTTCTTCGGGCCCCCCGGCGCCGGCAAGGGCACGCAGGCCGATCGGTTTGCCGCCAGCCATGGCATTCCCGAAGATTTCCACCGGCGACATGCTTCGGCAGGCGGTGGCCGACGGCACGCCGCGTCGGGACGCTCGTGCGCGACACGCTGCAGGCTGGCGCGCTGGTGGGCGACGACCTCATCATTTCGCTGGTGGCCGAGCGGCTCGAACAGCCGGACACGACCGACGGGTTCGTGCTCGACGGGTTTCCGCGCACGATTCCGCAGGCGGCGGCGCTCGACGCGATGCTCGCCGAGCGCGGCGGCGTGAACGTCGATGGCGCTCGTGGTCCACGCCGACGAAGTGGTCCGGCGGCTCTCCGTGCGCGGGCGCGAGGACGATGACGCGTGGGTCATCAAGGAACGGCTCCGCGTGTACTCGCGCGAAACCGAGCCCGTGCTCGAGTTCTACCGCCGGCGCGGCGCGGTGACGATCCTCGACGGCAACCGTCCGCTCGACGAAGTCACGGCGGCGATCGAAGCGGCCGTGACGAGAGGGCTGAAGGCTAAGGGCTAGAGGGCTTCCTTCAGTTCCCAATCGACTTCCTCTGCTTTCACCTTGCCGAGCTTCACCGCGACGCGCAGCCAGTAGCGGGTCTCGCAGCATTCCCTAGTCGACTTCTGAACGTTCCCATCGATCCCGCAGATCGACCGCTCAGCTCCACAGCGTGCAGTGTTCGTTCAAACCACGCCTCGCCATTTTTTGGCCGCGTAGACTCCAGATGTTTTTCGTCCGGTTCGCACTTTGCCCTGCGAAGCCGACACCGACGTTGCAAATTGTTCCAAGCTGGATCACTATTCCCTATCCCTAAGCCCTTAGCCCTAAGCCCTCAGCCCTGTCAGAGGAGGACCGCATGTCCGTCACGCGCAGAGAATTCCTCGGCTACAGCGCGACGCTGCCGTGGCTCTTGAGCTTTGCCGAGCGCGTGGCGGCCGAGCGCAAGCGCCCGAAGATTCGCGACGTGCAGGTGATGATGCTCGAAGGCGGCCGCACCTACACGCTGGTGAAAATCACCGCAGATGACGGGAATTTCGGCATCGCCGAGGCGTACGGAAGCCCCGGCGTCGGCGTGAAGGAAGGCGTCCTGTCGCTCAAGCCGTGGCTCGTCGGCAAGGATCCGCTCGAGATCGACGCGCTCTACACCGACATGGGCGTCGGCGCGCGCAACCTCAGCGGCACGCGCACCGATGGCTCGGCGCACAACCTGATGCGGGCCGTCAGCGGCATCGAGATGGCGCTGTGGGATCTCGCGGGAAAGATCCTCGACGTTCCGACCTCGACGCTGCTCGGCGGCAAGTTCCGCGACCGCGTGCGCGTCTACGATCATGCCGCGCCGAAGAACATGCTCGACAAAGGGTCGTGCCGGGAATGGGCGGCCCAGGCCAAGGCGCATCCGAGCGGGTTCACCTGTCACAAGTTCGGGTTCCCGCACACCGACATGAAGGTCGATCTCGCGCGCGATCCGTCGAACCGCCTGCTGACGACGCAGCGAGCTGATCAACATCCAGCAGGGCTTCGAGAACTGCCGCGAAGCCATCGGATGGGATCACGACATCATGGTGCACTGCCACTGGGAGTACAACCTCCGCACGTCGATCCAGATCGCCGACGCCGATCGAATCGATCAAGCCGGTCTGGCTCGAAGATCCGCTGCCCGTGGACTATTCAGATTCGTGGAAGCGGCTGTGCGAGAGCACGAAGGTGCCGATCTGCATGGGAGAAAACCTGGCGCGCCGCGAAGGGTTCAAGGACTTCATCCTCAACCAGGGCTGCCGACATCCTGCATCCCGATCTGCGCAACTCGGGAGGATTCCTCGAGACCAAACGGATCGCCGATCTTCGCGCACATCTTCGGGCTGCCGATGGCCAACCACAACACCGGCAGCCAGGTGTGCACGTACGCATCCGCGCAGTGGGCTGCATCGATTCGCGACTACATGGCGCTCGAGACCGTCACCGGCGAGGGCGGATGGATGGATCAGGTGCTGACGCTCGACGGTCCCTACATCAAGGACGGCTTCATCCAAGTGACGAACAAGCCCGGACTGGGCATCGTGCTGAATCCGGACGTCGTGCGCGCCCATCTCGCGCAGGGCGAGACGTGGTGGGGCTGAACGAATTGGCAGATTGCAGATTGACGATTGGCAGATTGACGATCGGCAATCGATCGTCAATCGCCGAATCGTCATCGACCATGGGCCTGCCGATGTGTCAGACAGTTCCGCGCCGCCCGACAACCATCCTGTAGCCAAACAAGACGATCACCGCGCCGAGGATCGACATGAAGATCCCCGCGCCGTCGTTGGGACCGTACATCCCGAGCGCGCGGCCGACGTATCCCCCCAGAAGGGCGCCGACGATGCCGAGCAGCATCGTCACGATGAAGCCACCAGGATCGCGGCCGGGCATCAAGAGCTTGGCAATGGCGCCAACGATGAGACCGAAAATAATCCATCCCAGAATGCCAAACATCGAAAACACCTCCGGGGCAACCATTGCACAACGGTTGCCAGTCGATGCACGCGGCTGCACGGCGCTGAGACGGCGCCTGTCGGACTGCAGGTCGCGATCGATCGCGGCGCCTTCGGAGTGATCGCCTGGGCTCATGAGTCTCGTTGGCGCAACTGCCGCGTGTACACCAGTTTGGAGGACGAAGCTTTGGTGAAGTGCCGGCGCGGGGGCCTTCACGGCAGCTTCACGTCGCACGGCTACAATCTGCGGTTGTGATCAACACATTTCTGCTTGCCATGAGCCTGTTTTTCCAGGCTGCCGCGCCCGCCCCCAACGTCGTCCTGCGAACGTTCGACGACGACAAGGTAGGGGCCCCGCCCCCGGGATTCACGCTGGCGGCGGGCCGCGAGGCGGCCGCCGATCGCTGGGCGGTGAAGCGCGACGGCAACGTGCGCGCGCTCTCGCACGAAGGCGCGGCATCACCCCCCGACAGCTTCGCCGTCGCCATCTTTTCCGGCGCGCAATACGGCGATGTCGAGGTCTCGGTCCGCTTCAAGGCCTCCGCCGGCGGGCGGACGGCCGGGCTGGTCTGGAAGTACCAGGATCCGATGAATTATTACGTGGCCCAGCTCGACCTCGTCAGGCAGGAAGTGGCGGTGTACCGCGTCGCGAGCGGCAACCGGATTCGCATCGAACGGGAAGACGATCTCGAGCTCGATCCCGACGCCTGGCACTCGCTCCGAATCCGCCAGGAGGATGGGCAGATTCGGTTCTACCTGGCGGGCATCCGCATCATGACCGAGCGCGATCGATTTCCGCGCGCCATGGCGAGCGTGGGCATGTGGGTATCGGGCGATTCGACCGTGATGTTCGACGACTTCCGCGTCGAGGAGAAATCGGGGGAGAAGCCGAAGGTTCCCCCAAGTACACTACCCGTCAAGCCATGAGAGTGCTGGTCGTCGAAGACGAGGTGGATCTCGCCAACGCCCTGAACCGGGTGCTGACCGAGGCGCATTTTGCCGTCGACGTCGCCAACGACGGCGAGGTCGCGCAGTACATGCTGCGCGAGGTCTCGTACGACGCCGTGGTGCTCGACCTGATGGTGCCCAAGCGCAGCGGCTGGGCGCTGCTCCAGGACCTGCGTCAATCGGGCTCGCGCACGCCCGTGCTGATTCTGACGGCGCGCGACGCGGTTGACGACCGCGTGAAGGCGCTCGATCTGGGCGCCGACGACTACCTGCCGAAACCGTTCGCGATTTCGGAGCTCGTCGCACGGCTCCGCGCGCTGGTGCGGCGATCGGGCGGCAATCCCTCGCCCGTCGTCGTCGTCGGCGACATCACGATCGATCGAGCCGCGCGGCTGGTCTACCGCGACAGCGTGCCGGTGGAGCTCACGGCGCGCGAGTACCTCGATTCTCGAGCTCATGGTCCGTCATCGCGGCACGCTCGTCACGCGATCCGCGATCTGCGAGCACATCTACAGCGAGTCGAGCGACGTGTTCTCGAACGTCATCGACGTCCACATCGCCGCGCTTCGCCGCAAGCTCGGACCGAGCGTCATCCACACCCGCCGAGGCCAGGGTTACATCGTCAATGCGTGAGTCGCTGCGCGTCCGCCTGGTGCTCTGGTACGCGCTGGTGCTCACGCTGGTCGTGGTGCTGTACGGCGGCGCCGTCGTCTATCAGTCGTGGCAGGCGGCGATGGAGGGTGTCGACACCGAGCTGCAGCGGTACGCACGCGAGGTGAGCAAGGCGTTGAAGCCGGTCGATGGCGGCCGCTACGACCTCGAGCTGCCCACCGATGCCGAGGCCTACTTCTTCCGCAGCGAGGGCGCGCGGCCGTACTACGTCATCTGGAGCCGCACCGGCGAGCTCGTCGATCGATCCGCCCCCGACCTGCACGTCGGGTTGCAGGGAACCCCGGCGGACGGCCGGCGCGAGGTGTCGGTCCAGGCCGACGGCGGTGCGACGGTGCTCGTGGGCCGGGACATCACCGATCTCCGGCAGGAACGATGGGACCTGTTCTGGGACGTGGTGCTGGCGGGCGTGCTGACGCTGGTCGTCGCGATTTTCGGCGGCTGGTTCGTCGCGGGTCGTGCGCTGGCGCCCATCAAGCGCATCAGCCGGACCGCGCGGGCCATGTCGGCCGGCGATCTCAGCGCGCGCATCGCCGTCGAAAGCACCGAGAGCGAGCTCGAACAGGTGGCGTCGACGCTGAACGAAGCCTTCGATCGGCTGCGGCTGGCGGTCGAGCAGGAGCGCCGGTTCATGGCCGACGCGTCGCACGAGCTCCGGACGCCCATCTCGGTGCTGCGGGCCGAAACCGAGTGGGCGCTCGATCGCGAGCGAAGTCCACAGCAATACAAGGACGCCCTCGCCGTGTGCCGCCGCGCGGCGCACCGCATGCAGGACATCGCCGAGCGGCTGCTCACGCTGGTCCGCGCCGAGGCGGCTCCCGATCCCGAAGACCTGACGCCCGTGGCGATGCGCTCGCTCCTCGACGATGTCGTGAAGTGGTTGACGCCGATGGCGCAGGAGCGCGACGTGCGCCTGACCGTCACGGGCGATCCCTTCACCGTGAACGGCGATGCCGAGCAGTTGCGAGAGGCGCTGAACAACGTCATCGCCAACGGGATTCTCTACAACAAGCCGGGCGGCAGCGTGGCGATTTCGACACGCCGGCTTGGCGGCACCGCGCGCATCGAGATCGTCGACACGGGCGTCGGCATTCCCGCCGACGCCGTGACGCGCATCTTCGAGCGATTCTTCCGCGTCGACAAGGCCCGATCGCGCGATGCGCGGCGGCTCGGGTCTGGGGTTGTCGATCGCGCGCACGATCTTCGTGGCGCACGGTGGCGACATCACGTGCACGAGCGAGCTTGGCGTGGGTTCGGCGTTCGTGATCTCGCTGCCCACCGTGCCCATGCCGGATTCGCGGCTGGCCGTCGCGGACTAGCCACCAGCTGACATTACGTAGTGTCCGGCTTCAGCCGGACCGTTTGACAACCCGCGATGAGTGTGGTTTCCTATCTCACCCTGATGATCACCTACACCGCACTTAATTTCGTGCCGCGCGGCATGCGCGCCGTCTCGTACGGCGTTCGCGTCCGGGATTGCGGGAGCAGGTGGGTCCCATAAGGCAGCCACACCAAGATCAGCCTTCAAAAGGCCATCACCTGCGCAAGCGGTGATGGCCTTTTTGCTTTTAGGCCGTCGAGGATATGGAGCACGACATGCAGGCACTGGCGATTGAAACCGAGCGTCTCGGACGCATCTACAAGCCGCGGAGGAACGAGCGGCACGACACGAAGGAGCGAGTCGCGCTCAGCGACGTCAGCCTCGCCGTGCCGCGGGGGGAGTTGTTCGGCCTTCTGGGCCCGAACGGCGCGGGCAAAACCACGCTCATCAAGATTCTCACGACGTTGCTGGCGCCTTCGTCGGGCTGGGCGGCGGTCGAGGGATACGACGTGCATCGCGAGCCGCAGTTCGTTCGCCCGTGCATCAACATGGTCTCGGGCGGCGAAGCCTCGGGCTACGGGCTGTTGACCGTGCGCGAAAACCTGTGGATGTTCGCCCAGTTCTACGGGCTGAGCTCGTCGGATGCCAACCGGCGCATCGCCGAGCTGCTCGAGATCGTGAAGATGTCCGATCGCATCAACACCAAGTCGTCGCAGCTCTCGACCGGGCTGAGGCAGAAGATGAACATCGCGCGCGGATTCCTCACCGATCCGAATGTGCTGTTTCTCGACGAGCCGACGCTGGGCCTCGACGTCGAAGCGTCGCGCGACGCGCGGAACTACATCCGGCGGTGGGTCAAGGAGCAGGCCACCCGAACGGTTCTCCTGACGACCCACTACATGGTCGAGGCCGAGGAGCTGTGCGATCGCGTGGCCATCATCAACGGCGGTCGTGTGCTCGCGTGCGACACGCCGCAGAACCTGAAGCGGCGGCTGCAGCGCGAGGCGATCTTCCATCTGGAAGCCGCGCCGCTGGGCGCCGGCGACGTGGCCGCGATTGCGGCGCTGCCCGGCGTCAGCAAGGCGTCGCATCAGGCGACGGGATCCGGATCGTCGGTCGAGCTGATTCTTCAGGAAGAACGCGTGCTGGGTCCCGTGATCGGACTGCTCGAATCGAGACAGATCGGGTTGCAGCACGCTGACCAAACGCGAGCCCACGCTCGAAGACGTCTTTGTCGAGCTGGTCGGGCGGAGCATGGAGGAGGTGGAGCATGAATAGTCGATCGTCCGATCGTGATCGCCATCGTCGATCGTCGGGGTGGCCGCTGTTCGTGCGAACGGTGCTGGCGAGGGCATACCCGAGGATCGTCATGAACGTGCGCGAGAAGTGGTGGCTCGTGTTCGACATCGTGCTGCCCCTCGTGGGGGTGTGTGCCTATGTGTTCGTGTATCGGGCCAACGGCGCGCATCCCGATCTCATCGGCTTCGTCATTCTCGGCGGCGCGATGAGCGCCTACTGGATGAACGTGCTGTGGGCGATGGGGAATCAGCTCTTCTGGGAGAAGGAGACCGGCAACCTGGCGCTCTACATCATGGCGCCGAACTCGATGATGGCGATCCTGCTCGGGATGGCGCTGGGCGGCATGGTCACGACGACGCTGCGCGCGGCGAGCATCCTGGCCATCGGCAGCCTGATGTTCGGCGTGCGCTTCGACGTGTCGAACGCGCCGCTGCTGTTTCTCGTCTTCGCGCTCGCGCTCGTGGCGCTGTACGGCATGGGGATGATGTTTGCGTCGATGTTTCTCCTGTTCGGACGCGAGGGATGGCACCTGGTGAGCCTGGCGCAGGAGCCGGTGTTCCTGTTGTCGGGCACGTTCTTTCCGGTTCGAAACTTCAATTTCTGGGTGGCCGCCGGCGCGTCGATCATTCCGCTGACGCTGGCACTCGACGCGATCCGGCAATTGACGTCCTCGTCGGGTGTCGCGCTCGGATTTCTCGATGTCGGCACCGAGGTCGCCGTCCTGGCGGGTCTGAGCGTCGTGTTCTTGATAGCCGCGCGCTTTCTACTCGCCCAACTGGAGCGACTGGCCATTGCGGAAGGGCGGCTGACTGAAAGCCGCGCCTGAAGATGGCAAATGGCAGATGGCAGATGGCAGGATGTGAATCATGTGGAGCTCGCTGAAAACGGCAACGTGGCTGGGGTGGCAGATTGAATCGAACTGGGCGTCGCCGTCGCTGTTCGCGCTCTATTCGATTGTCAAGCCGCTGACCTCGGCCGCCATCCTCGTCGTGATGTTCGGCATGATCACCCAGGGCAACTTCGCCTCGACGGCGTTTTCGTACTTGTACGTCGGCAACGCCTTCTACATGTACGTCGGCGCGGTCATGGCCGGAATGGCCCAGGCGGTCGTCGACGATCGGGAGCGATTCCGGACGCTCAAGTCGATGTACGTCGCGCCGGTGCACATTCCGATGTACCTCATGGGCCGGGGCGTGGCGCGCTTTCTGACGACGAGCCTGTCGGTGGCCATCACGCTCGCCTTCGGCGTGCTGTTTCTTCAGCTCCAGCTGAGCCTGGGGGATGTGCGATGGGGCTTGTTGCTCGCGGCGCTCGTGGCAGGCGTCGCGCTGCTCGCGATGATGGGCCTCACGCTCGCGAGCATCGTCCTCGTCATCGCGCACAACTCCTGGCTCGTGGGAGAAGCGGTGGCGGCCGCGCTCTATCTTTTCTGCGGCGCGGTGTTTCCGCTCGAGGTGCTTCCGTGGTGGCTGCGTCCGGTGGGATACCTGATGCCAATCACCTACTGGCTCGAGCTCGTGCGGCGGGCGCTCGTCGGCCGGGTGGCCGATGCGTATCCGACGCTTGCCGGTATTGGCGACCTTCAGCTGCTCGTGCTCGTCGCCATCCTCACGCTCGTCTTCGCCGGGGTGGCGGGCGCGACGTTCCGGCGTTGCGACCACCTGGCGCGCGAGCGCGGCTTGATCGACCGGACGACGAACTACTGACGCAGGCATTGCCGCATTGACGATTGGCAATTGCCATATTGATGGCTGATTGGCCATTCTCAATCGCCAATCAATTCGGCAATCGTCAATCGACAATGTGGCAATGCGTGAATCATTGCATCCGTCCCTGCAGCGGCTCGAAGATCGCGGCTGCGTCGAGGCCGAATGGGGAACGTCCGAGCCCAACCGGCACGCGCGGTTCTACGTGCTGACGTGGAACCGGCGGAAGGAGCCGGTACATGAAGAGGGCGAATCGCGTCCAGATATCCATTAGTTCGACTCCGCCGGCGGCACGTACTCCGGCACGCGGTTGACGATGGGCTTGATGGTCCGCAGGAACGCATACACCGATTTCAGGTCTTCGTCGGTCGCATGGCGATACGCCGGCCACGGCATGGGCGGGTTGATCGGACGCGAGACGCCCATGTGCCGGCCGGTGCGGATCGTCTGGACGAACATGTCTTCGGTCCAGATCCCGATGCCGGTATTCGGCTCCGGCGTCAGGTTGAACGCGTAGCTCACGCCCCAGGGGCCCGAGTAGGCGGTGTTGGTCCCGAAGCTCAACGCGACGTAGGGCTCGGCGGCCTTGAGATTGGGGAGCGGGCCAATCTGTTCGGGATGACCCGAGAGGAAACGGGTCATGTCGGGCTCCGGCCCGCGGGGACCCATCTTCCACGGTGTGTGGCAGTCGTTGCAGCCCATGATCTTCACGAGGTACTCCCCGCGCTGTCACGCGGGCGGGGTCGGGCGAATAGGACTGCGGCTGGGCGGCATCGGAGGAGGTCTGGCTCCTCGAGAGGGTGACGAACCCGGCGGCGGCGACGAACGCGATGGCGGCGGCGACGATGAATGTCTTTTTCATAGGAACGAATCTACCGATTCGCTCGAATGCGCGTTGCTAAGACTTCCCTAGATGAATCTGAAAACTTTCCTACACGCGGGCCCGAATCCTAAAAGCTTCCTAAATAGTCCATAATCTGCAGAAGTCTGGTGTCCAGCGCCATGAATGAACGCCTTCAGAAATGCGTGGAGCCCGGCGTGTCGGTCATCGTGGGATCGGTCGATGCCGCTGGAAATCCGGCGTGCTGCCGCGCGGTCGGCCTCCGAACCATCGACGATCTGGCCACCGTGACGGTGTTCGTGCCGATGGCGACCAGCCACGAGACCATCGCCAACGTCGCCGCCACCAGACGGCTCGCGGTGGTGACGACGCATCCGATTTCGCACTGCGCGACGCAGTTGAAGGGCACCGTTGAAACGACGCGCCCGGCGCGGGAGGAGGAAGAGGCGTTCATCGACCAGCACTTTTCCAGTTTTGGCGGCGTGCTGAACGCGATCGGCTATCCGCCCCGCCTCACGAAATCGGTCGTCCAGTGGCCCGCGTTCGCGCTCGAGATGCGCGTCGAAGAGATCTACGAGCAGTCTCCCGGACCGAAGGCGGGCACGCGCCTGCGATGACGATGTCCCTGCGCCTCTCGGATCTCGCGCGCTGCTTCCAGGGTGTCACACCCAGCCTCATCGTCACCGTCGACGGCCGCGGCATGCCGAACATCACTTACGTCAGCCAGGTCTACTACGTCGACGAGCAGCACGTCGCGCTGTCGTGCCAGTTTTTCAACAAGACGCGGCGCAACCTCGACGAGAACCCGCGGGCGGCGGTCGAGATGTACGACCCGCTCACCATGCAGGCCTATCGGCTGCGATTGACGTTCGTCCGATCGGAGAAAGAGGGCCCGCTCTTCGACACGATGTCGGCGCGCATCGAAGCCATCGCGTCGGCCACGGGGATGAAGGGGATCTTCAGGCTGATCGCCGCCGACGTCTTCGACGTGCAGTCGGTCGAAAAGGTCGAGGGTTTTCTGAACCACGAACAGCCGCACGTAGAAGCCGACGCGCCCACGCTGAACGGGTATCGATCTGAAGTGCGGGGATTGCAGTGGGTCTCGGAACGGATCGCGCGCGCGTGCGATCTGGAGTCGCTGCTCGATGCCGCGCTCCAGTCGCTGGAGGAATACTTTCAGTTCTCGCACACCAGCGTGCTCCTGTACGACGAATCCTCGGGCCGGCTGACGACGCTCGCAAGCCGCGGCTACGGCGAGAGGGGCATCGGCGCCGAGGTGCCGATAGGACAGGGCCTCATCGGCACGGCCGCCCGCGACCGGCAGGTTCTGCGGTTCAACAGCCTCGATGCCGATCTGGCGTACGGGCGAGCGATCCGGCGCGAGGCCGCCGGCGACCAGACCTGCGAAGACATCCCGCTGCCGGGCCTGTCCGATGCTCGAAGCGTGCTCGTGATTCCGCTCTTGCTGAGCGATCGCCTCGTGGGTGTGCTGTCGGCCGAGAGCCGCGATCCGATGCGGTTCGGTGAATGGCACGAAGCGTATCTGCAGATCATCGGCAACCAGATCGCCTTCGCGATCGATCGCATGGCCGAGCGCGCATCCGCGGAGCACGAGCCGGCACCCTCCGCGGGGCCTCGTCCGCCGGTATCGCAGGCGTCACGTGCGAAAACCGCAGAGGCGCCGGTTGCTCCTGGAGCGCGCACCCGCACGCTGACCTATTACCGCAAAGACGAGGCGATCTTCGTGGACGGCGAATATCTCATCCGCAACATCCCCGCGCGTATTCTCTGGAAGCTGCTCGCCGAGTCGAAACGCACCGGCCGGACCGAGTTCACCAATCGCGAGGTGCGGCTCGACGAATCGCTCGGGCTGCCTCCGGTGAAGGACAACTTCGAGAGCCGTCTCATCCTCCTTCGCCACCGGCTGCAGGAAAAGTGCCCCGACCTGCAGATCGTGTCGACCGGCCGCGGCCGCTTCGCGCTCCAGACCGACGCGTCCATCGAGATGATCGAGCGTTAGCTGATTCACGCATTGCCGCATTGACAATCGGCAATTGCCAAATTGATTGGCGATTGGCCATCAAATCGACAATCGTCAATTGCCAATATGGCAATGCGTGTGCGTGTGACACCCACCCTGTCCTGCGGCACGGACAAAGACCGGGCTCTTCTCGCATTTTGCCTAGCGTTTTCTCAGGAATTCGACGGCATGACGGTTGCACTCATACGGTCGTGGAGGTAACTATGGGGCTTCGAATCGCACTTGCCGCATTTCTGGCCGTATCGGCGTTTTCGCTTGATGCGTCTGCGCAACGGCGAGACCGGGGATATAGCGGGTAAACAACGGCATCACTGTTTACGAGGATCCGGATTTTCGCGGCGACAGCGCGACATTTCGCAACGAAGTGGCCGACTTGCGCGCCGACGGAATGAACGACCGGATCAGCAGCATCCAGGTCAACAGCAATCAGTCGTGGGAAGTGTGCCGCGACATCAACTTCACGGGCGGCTGTCGTACGTTCACGGGCTCGGTCGAGGACCTGCGCCAGGAAGGCTGGAACGATCGGATCTCATCGATGCGCGCGGTCGGCTTCGCGCGAAATGGCAACACCCGGAACGGCAACAACGGGAACGGCGGCTGGTGGAACAACGGCAACGGCAATGGACGAGGCAGCCAGACGCGTCTGGTCGTCTACGATCGGACGAACTTCCGTGGCGATGGGCGCGACATCATCAACAACGCCACCAATCTGGGATCGATGGGCGACCGCGCCCGCAGCGTGCAGGTGTACGGAGGGACGTGGGAGCTGTGCGACGGCGCGTCGCGCAATTCGCGCTGCGTCACGGTGAGCCAGAGCGTTCCCGACCTGCGAACCCTGGGGTTACGTGATGGCGTCGAGTCGGTCCGCGAGGTTGGGAATCGGAATCAGAGCAGCCGGCGCTGGTGGGAATAGGTGAATCCCGCATTGGCAGATTGGTAGATTGGAAGATTGGGAGATTACGATTTAATCTGCCAATCTACGAATCTGCCAATCTGCCAATAGTGTGCACAGGCAAGCCTACCGCTTTCATCAGAGCCAGCGCGTTGCTGTGGGTCACCGGACCGGGCCGCATGCGATAGTCGAACACCAGCTCGCCGTCCTCGAGGTGATCTTCGAAGTGCACGTTCACGGCACGGCCATCTGACTGGTCGGCGATGACCGTGAGCGCCAGATCGTGGGTCGTCGTCAGGCCGATCGCGCCGCGATCGATGAGATTCCGAAGCAGGGCTTCGGCGCCGATTCTCCGATCGTGCGAGTTGGTCCCCTGAAAGAGCTCGTCCAGCAGAAACAGCGGCTCGGGCACCTTCCCCGCAAGATCCGCGATCTGCCGGATGCGCGAGATCTCGGCGAAGAACCTCGATCGGCCCGCCTGCAGCGAATCGTGCACGTGCAGCGTGGCGCCGACCGAGAGCGGCGTCAGCGACAGCGACGATGCGCGCACGGGCGCTCCCGCCATGGCAAGCACGACATTCACGCCGACCGTTCGCAGCAACGTGCTCTTTCCGGACATGTTCGAACCGCTCACGATGAGCAACCTGACGTGTTCGGTGAGCGCAAGGTCGTTGCGAATCATCCGTGCAGCGGGCACCAGCGGGTGTCCGAGGCTGACGGCTTCGAAACGGGCGGGACCTGCCTCGATGAACGCCGGAAACGGATCCTCCGGATGCTCGTACGCGTACGCGCCGAGCGAGCTCAGCGCTTCGGACTCGGCAATGGCCGACAGCCACGCCAGGACCTTCGGCCCGAACTCGCGGCGCCACGCTTCGATGGCCGACGCAAGGTGCAACGGCCACGAGAGAAGGGCCGAGACGGGCGCGAAGATGGCGTTCCGGCGCCAGTCGAGCATGTCGGCGAGCCGCGCGAGCCGGCGAATCGCTTCCGACGGCACGACTCCCTGGCTCATCATCTCGCTGCGGATGTTGACAAGACGCTGGCTGCTGAATGTCGCGTGCTCGATGAGCGACAGTGTGTCGGCCAGCGTGTCGAGTTGTCTGAGAGGACGTTCCACGCCGTGGACCACGCGGTCGACGCGTGTGCGGGAAGGGTGGGTCAGCACCATCTTCAGAAGAATGACGACGACGAGGGGCGACTCGGGACCGCCCCGCGCCCACCAGAACCCCGTGCCGACGATGGCCGCCGCCAGGATGACGGCCGCGGCACGAAGCCAGACGCTCTCGGGCGCCGCCGGCGCCGAGGCCCATGCGCTGAGCGCCGCGGTGTCGATGTCGCTTGACGCGCCGCCGGCAGTCGCCAGGGCCTCCCTGAAGTCACGAGCCTCGCGAAGCTCGGCGATTGCCGCCTGACGCTGCCGTATCTCCGGAAGGGCGGCACCGACGGTGAGCCAGCTTGCGAGCCGTTCTTCGCCCAGTTGTGTGCGGGCCAGCGACAGCAGTTGAAACAGCGAACCGGGTCCGAAGATGTCGAGGTCGCGGGTGTAGAGGTGATCTTCGGTCAGGAATCGCGTGCCTGGCTCGCCCAGGTTCTGCCACCGGTCTTCGAGCCTCGCGATGCCGTGGTCGTAGAAATCGATCGCGCGAGCCGCGCGATTGGCTGCGTGTATGACCCGGTCGTGCCACACAGCGAGCAAGGCGAACGCCAGGAGCGGAACGGCCAGCAGCCACGCCGTGACGCCGAATTGAAAGATCAGCCAGGAGCAGATCGCGATCGCGCCGACGGTGCCGAGCCGCGCGTACGCGAGGCGAGCGTCGAGGCGGGCCAGGCGCGCATGTTCGTCAGCGCGCGCGGCCCGCCGTTGGCGATATTCGTCGAGTGGGGGAATGGTCAAGTCGCAGACGCCCGGGCCTGCGATGTTACCTGAATGTGAATCCCACGCCGAATTTCAGATCCGGGCTGTCGACGGCGCCAATCTTGAGCTCGAAGAACAGGCCGTCGCGTTGGCGCGCGCCGACGAGGATGTTGAAGCCGCCTTCCATGTCCGACCCGTTGTCGTGGTTCAACCAGTTGATGGCCGGGCCGGCGCCGGCATAAATGTTCCAGGGCCTGCCCGCCGTGAACATGTACGTGAAGTCGAAATTCAAACCAACCGTCGTGAGGTCGTCACCGAGGCCGACGTCGACGTTCGGACGGAATCGCAGGTTGTCGACGAGCGGCGCGGTTTCGAGGTGGCCGCCAAAGAAGACCTGATCGGGATCGATCGACATGCCTCCCTGGATGCCCTTTCGAAGCTGTGCTTGGGCCGGATCAGCCGCCGCCAGGAACAGGCTCGAGAATGCCAGGCACACCCAAAATGCATGAATTCGACGCATATTTCCTCCTGGGCTGTCAGCGATACAAAATACGATCCACGCGCGGTCTTGACCGATCGAGGTGCATTCAATCGCTACGCCCTCCAGGCGCCTGGGACCCATGCGTACGATTTTGTAAGTACACCGCCACCAAACGTCTGGATGCGCCGTGTTCGTATTTCTGGCGATAGGTATCGCGATTACCGCGCTCGCGCACATGTGGCCGGCGCCGTTTGTCATCGACTGGATGGCCGGCGATCGCGCGGTGTGGGAGATGCCACGTACAGGAACGCCCACCGTATATCTGACCTATGACGACGGGCCGAATCCGTCGACGACACCCGACTTGCTCGATGTCTTGAAGGCCGAACAGGTGCGCGCCACCTTCTTTCTCATCGACGCGCATCTCGACGAGGCGACCGCGCCGATCGTCAGGCGTCAGTTCGCCGACGGCCACGCAGTTGCGCTGCACTCGGCGTCGCGGCGATTCATGTTCATGACGCCGGCGCAACTGGGACGGACGCTCGCCGACGCGGCCGATCGCATCGAATCGCTGGCCGGCGGGCAGCCCTGCCGTGCGTTCCGGCCGCACGCGGGCTGGCGGAGCGGTCAGATGTACGAAGGCCTGGGCGAGCTGGACTACCGGCTCGTCGGCTTTGGCTGGATGCTGTGGGACTTCAACTGGTTCCGGGCGCGTGGCGCGGACAGCACGTTCCGCCGAATCGACGCGCGCGTCTCCGACGGCGACATCGTCGTCATGCATGACGGCGACGAGTCGGCTCCCACGCGCGATCAGCGCAATACCGTGGACGCCACCCGCCGCCTCATCCCTGCGCTGCGATCGCGCGGGTTTTCTTTTGGAACGGTCTGCTAGCCCGCGATGATGCCTTCGCGAATGGCGTAGCGCACGAGCTGGCTCAGCGACGTGAGCCGCAGCTTGCGCATGATGTTCAACCGGTGGGCTTCGACCGTCTTGACGCTGATGTTCAGGGCTCTGGCGGTTTCCTTGTTGCTGTGCCCGTCGCAGAGCAGCTCGACGATCTCACGCTCGCGCGGGGTCACCGTCGGCGTGCGGAACTCGTCGGCCGACTGAGTGCGGCGCATTTCCTGAATCGCCTGTTGGGCTGTTTCGAGGGAAGGGAATTTGGCGATGACGAGCACTTCGGTCCGGGGCGTGTCTTCGAGCAGCTGCCGCGTCGCCTCGAGCGCGTCCGCGTCGCCGACGATTTCGAAGTGGCCGTCAGATTCGAGCACCGATCCGAGTTGTGGGCCTGTGGGAGGTTCGCCGACGATGAGAATGCGGGCTTGATCGGTCGTATTCATAGTGCCTGAAGCGGGGTATGCCCCCAAAAAACTGTAATTGCCTTCTGCGACTGGCGTTCTGTGAGGAAAAACCTACAGAGGCGGGTCAATCGAAAGGACTATCACAAATATCGTAACGTACTCGGGGCCGAGTTCCAAAAGAGGGGGGGAAGGGCCGCCGGCCACCCCAAAAACGTTCGACGTATACTGACGCCTGGGTTCCATGCCGCGCGCCGTTGACCCCGATTTTCTCGCGCTTCCCCTCGATCGTCTTGCCGACGCGGCGCTCGGCGTCGCCGCCAGTCGCGGCGCCACGCACGCCGACTTCCGGGTCGAGCGTCTCAACAATCACGTCATCGTCGCGCGCGATCGCGAGCTGCAGACTTCGATCGAGACCGAGTCGGTCGGCTTCAGCGTGCGCGTCGTCTGCAAAGGGGCGTGGGGGTTCGCGGCGGGGATCGACCTGACGGCCGATGCCGTCGCCAGCGTCGCCCGGCGTGCGGTCGAGGTGGCCGAAGCCCTCGCGCCTCTGAACACCGAGCCCGTGACGCTCGCCGATGAGCCCATCTACACGGACACCTACGTTTCGCGTTACGAAATCGATCCGTTCGCCGTGGCGGAAAACGAGAAGATCGAGTTTCTCCTCGGCTTGAACGATCGCACGCTGGCGTCGAAGCTGGTCGATCGTGTGACGTCGCACCTGCTGCTCGTGCGCGAGCAGAAGTACTTCGCGTCGCTCAAAGGCTCGCGCATCACGCAGCAGCGCGTGCGCGTCAAAGGCGATCTCACGGCGGTCCGTATCGACAAATCGACGGGCGCGTTCGAAACCATGGGCAACGCGGCCCCGCCGGTCGGGCGCGGCTGGGAGTACTTCACCACCGGCTATGACTGGCTGAAGGACGCGGACGAGATTCCGGCGCTGCTCGAGCAGAAGATGTCGTCTCCGTCGATCAAGCCCGGACGCTACGACATCGTGGTCGATCCGACCAACCTCTGGCTGACCATCCACGAGTCGATCGGACACTCGACCGAGCTGGATCGCGTGCTCGGATACGAGGCGAACTATGCCGGCACGTCGTTCGCGACGCTCGACAAGCTGAACACGCTGCAATTCGGCACGCCGATGATGCACGTGACCGGCGATCGTCAGGTGGAGCATGGCCTCTCGACGATTGGCTACGACGACGAGGGCGTGGCGGCGCAGACGTGGGACATCATCCGCGACGGGGTGCTCGTCGGCTACCAGCTGGATCGGCAGATGGCGCACAAGCAGGGCTTCGGCCGATCGAACGGATGCGCGTTTGCCGATCAGGCCGGCCACGTTCCGCTGCAGCGCATGCCGAACGTCTCGCTGAGCCCGAGCACGAAGCACATCACGCTGCAGGATCTGCTCTCGGGCATGGACGAAGGGCTGTACATCGTCGGCGACAAGAGCTGGTCGATCGACATGCAGCGCTACAACTTTCAATTCACCGGGCAGAAGTTCTTTCACGTGCGCGGCGGCAAGATCGTCGGACAGGTGAAGGACGTCGCGTACCAGTCGCGCACGACCGACTTCTGGAACTCCCTCGAGGCGGTCGGCGGGCCCGCCACGTACGTACTTGGCGGCGCATTCAACTGCGGCAAGGGGCAGCCCGGGCAGATTGCGCCCGTGACACACGGGTGCCCCGCGGCGCTGTTCCGGCAGGTGAACATCCTCAACACGGCCGAGGAGGGGAACTGATCACCCTTCAGGAGACGATCGATCGCGTGCTGCGGCTGTCGAAGGCCGACGCCTGCATCGTGATCGCCCGGCGCGTCGCCACGGTCAACGTCAGATGGGCGCACAACACGGTGACGACCAACGGCGATGGCGACGAGGCGTCGCTGTCGGTGATTTCCATCGCCGGCCGCCGGGTGGCTGGTGTCACGCGCACGCATTTTCCACCCGAGCAACTCGAGGCCATCGTCCGCGAGTCTGAAGCCGCGTGCGCGCGGCGGCCCGAGGCACCCGACTACATGCCGCTCTGTACCGGCGTCGGCCGAGCCCGCCGGATGGCACGATCCGCCCGCAGACGCCGACATCCACGTGTTCGATCCGCTGGTGCCGCAACTGTCGACGTTGTACGAGCAGGCGCGCCGGGCGGGCATCCGGACGTTCGGTTACGCCGAACTGCGATCGGAGACCACGCTGGTCGCGACGTCGACGGGATTGAAGAGGCGCCACGGCGAGCGCATTGGAAAGGTGGAGATCACCGCGAAGACCCCCGATTTCGCGCGTTCGTCGTGGGTCGGCCAGATGACGCGGGATTTTCTCGATATCGATCTGCGCGCGATGCTCGAGACGCTGGAGCAGCGGCTCGGCTGGGCGGCACGGCGCATCGACATACCCGCCGGAGCCCACGAGGTGCTGCTCGAGCCGTCATGCACGGCCGACCTGGCCATCGCCGCGTACTGGTTCATGACGCGGCGCGATGCCGACGAGGGACGCAGTCCATTTTCGAAGCCGGGCGGCGGCACGCGCATCGGCGAGCGGTTGTTCGGCGATCTGTCCTTCTACTCAGATCCGGCGGAGCCCGGTGTGGAAGCGGCGCCCTTTCACAATGGCATCGAGTCCAGCGAAGCCGCGTCGGTGTTCGACAACGGTCTGGACCTGTCGCGAACCGGCTGGGTCCGCAACGGAACGCTCGAGCACCTCATTACTCCGCGCTACTGGGCGGCAAAGGTCGGGGCCGCGACGTCGCGGCCGTACGTCCACAACCTGATCGTCGAGGGCAACGGCCCGTCACTGAACGAGATGATCGCCGAAACAGACCGCGCGCTGCTCGTCACCTGTTTCTGGTACATCCGCACGGTGGATCCGCAGACCGCGCTGGTCACCGGCCTGACGCGGGACGGCGTGTATCTGGTCGAGCGCGGACAGGTCGTCGGCGCGGCCAACAACTTCCGCTGGAACATGAGCCCGATTGCCGCGCTCGCGCAGGCGACGCAGGCGGGGCGCACCGGGCTGGCCCTGCCACGCGAGCACGACGAGTTTCTGCGCTCGAAAGCCCCCGCACTGCGGATCGAACGGTTCAACATGAGCTCGGTGAGCCAGGCGCAATTGACCTTTCGCCTGCATTGGTAGATTGGCAGATTGGTGGATTGGCAGATTACGAAAACCAATCTAGAATCGGCGGCGTTCCGTAATCTACCAATCTACGAATCTGCCAATCTTCCAGTAGTGCGAAGAGGGAGAAGCGCCGCCAACGCGCTCGGCGATGATTACCTGCGACGTACTCCAGTGGGAGTCGACATGATTGTCCAGTCTCTGCAGGAGCAGAAGCGCGTCGATCGAGGGCTGACCGCGAACGTATAGGTCGGACACGGTTCGATGTTCTGGGTTCCGGTTCCAGGTTCCGGTTCTCAGTTCTCAGTGACACGAACAGACCCAGAACCCAGAACCCCAGAACCGGAACCTGGAACCCAGAACCCCAGAACCCAGAACCGCCGAAGTACAATCGAACTGGCGCATGCGTTTACGGTTGGAACTCCAAACAGATATCCGTGTGCTTTTCGGGGACGGAACGATCGATCAGCTCGGGGCGTTGGCGAGGGAGCTCGGATTCAGGCGTACGCTCGTCGTGGCGGACCCCGGCCTGGTGAGAGCCGGTCATCACGATCACGCATGTCGGTCGCTCGAGGCCGCCGGTGTCGACCCCCTTCACTTCAGCGAGTTCGGCCCGAATCCCGACGCCGGGATGCTCGAAGCGGGCAGGCGTTACGCGGCGAATCGTCGGCATCGACTCGATCATCGGGCTTGGCGGCGGCAGCTCCCTCGATTGTGCGAAAGGGATCAACTTCGTGCTCACGCAGGGCGGCACCATTCATGACTTTCATGGCTATGGAAAGGCCGCGAAGCCCATGCTGCCGATGATTGGCGTGCCGACGACCGCCGGAACGGGAAGCGAAGCGCAGTCCTACGCGCTCATTTCCGATCCGCGCACGCACCAGAAAATGGCGTGTGGCGATCCGAAAGCGGCGTTTCGTGCGGTCATCCTCGACCCGCAGCTCACCCTGACGCAGCCCTCGGCGGTGACCGCGGCGGCGGGCTACGACGCGATCGCGCACGCGGTCGAAAGCTTCGTGTGTACCAAACGCCATCCCCGATCGACGGAGATGTCGCTCGAGGCGTGGCGTCTTCTCGAGGGCCACTACGAGCGCGTGCTGGCGTCGCCCGGCGATCTCGACGCGCGCGCCGCGATGCAGCTGGGCGCGTTCTATGCGGGAACGGCGATCGAACGCTCGATGCTGGGCGCCACGCATGCGTGCGCGAATCCGCTGACGGCGCGGTACGGCACGACACATGGCGATGCCATCGCGATTCTCCTTCCACACGTCGTGCGCTGGAACAGCGCGGCCGCCGATGCGATGTACGCGGATCTGCTGCCGGGGCGCGATTTGGCGTCACGACTCTTCGATCTCGCGAGAGCCGGCGGTCTGCCGGAAACCCTGAGAGACGCCGGTGCATCGGAAGGTGATTTGCCCGAGCTGGCGCGCGAGGCATCGGAGCAGTGGACCGGCCGCTTCAACCCGCGACCGTTCGATGTCGAAGGCGCCATGGAGATCTACCGATGCGCGTTTTGATGCGGCTTATCGTGATGTCCGCGCTGGTCATTCTTGCGGACTTCCGCCCGACCCTGCACGCCCAGGACGCCGCCTGGCCGCAGTTTCGCGGCAATCCTCCGCTGACCGGCGTCGCGTCCTCGACGCTCCCGGCATCTTTGAAAGTGCTCTGGACCTTCGACGCGGGCGATGCCATCGAATCCTCCGCCGCGATTGCCGATGGAACCGTGTATGTCGGCTCGGCCGGAGGCGAGCTGGTCGCGTTGGATCTGCAGACCGGGGCCGTTCGCTGGAGGTACAAGACCGGTGAAATCGGAGAGTCCTCTCCAGCGGTCGCCAACGGGGCGGTGTACATCGGCGACCTCACCGGGACGTTTCACGCCGTCGATGCGAAGTCGGGGAAGCCGCTCTGGACGTTCAAGACGAGCCGGCGAAATCCGATCGTCGCCCGTTGTCGTCGGCGATCGCGTGCTGATTGGTTCGTACGACCGCTTCCTGTACGCGCTGTCGGCCGCCAAGGGGGCCGTGGCGTGGAAAGTCGAATTTCAGGGATACGTCCATGCCACGCCCTCGGTGCTCGATGGCGTTGCGTACATCGCGGGCTGTGACGAGACCTTCCGCGGCATTCGCGTCGCGGACGGGCGGGAGGTCCTGAACGTGCCGATCGGTGCGTACATGGGTGCGTCCGCCGTGCTCGTCGGGCGGACGGCGTATGTCGGCACGTTCGAGAACGAAGTGATCGGCATCGACATGGCCGCGCGCACGGTGATGTGGACGTACCGTCATCCCGAGCGCCTGTTTCCGTACTACTCATCGGCGGCCTTCATCCAGGGTCGCGTCGTGCTGGGTGGCCGCGACAAGATGATTCACGCGCTCGACGCGAAGACGGGCAAGGAGTACTGGACGTTCATGACGAACGCGCGTGTCGAGTCTTCTCCTGTCGTCGTCGGCAGCCGGGTGTTCGTGGGGTCGACCGACGGCCGTCTCTACGAGCTCGACCTTGCCAAAGGCACAAAGCTCTCGGATTTTGACGCGGGCGCCGCCATTACCGCATCGCCGGCTGTCGCCAGCGGCCGCCTCGTCATCGGGACGCACGACGGCCGCTTGTATTGTTTCGGCTGACGATCGGTCTGCGACGAGCTCAGGTGCGCGCCGAACGCCGGCGCGCCGCGCGCTTCGCCTGCCGCGAAAGGGCCTTCCGCGAGACGGTTCGATGAGACTCCCGTTTCAGCGCGCGCAACGCCGCGCGCGATCGACGCGGTGACGGACGGGAGTGCCGGCGGGCCGCCCGGCTCGCGCTTCGAGCGCTTTCCCTGGTGCGCGCTGTCGAGCCGCGGGGCGGCGGCGGCAGCTTCACCCCGGCGCGCCGCGCCTTCGAGAGCCCGATCGCGATCGCCTGCTTCGTGGATCGCGCGCCGTGCTTACCCTCGCGCACATGCTCGATTTCCTCGCGGACGAATGCTCCAGCCTGCGTGGTGGGCGCCTTTCCTTCGCGTTTCGCTTTCCGTGCCCGCTTGAGCGTCTTCTTTTCCGGCATGAACGTCACTCCTACCGCAGACGTCGTCGTCATCGCCGCGGTGACGCGCCACACGGTGTTGCCCACGTCGTCGGCGACGAGCAGCCCGCCTCGCTTGTCAATCGCCACGCCAACCGGCCTCCCCATCGCATCGCCGTCCTCGGTGACGAAGCCGGTGAGCACGTCTATCGGCTGGCCCGATGGTTTGCCGTTCGAGAACGGCACGAAGATGACCCTGTAGCCGCTGCGCGGTTTCCGGTTCCACGAGCCGTGCTGGCCGACGAACATGCCCTGCGAAAGACGTGGTCCAAGGGCCGTCGACTGCGAATACACGAGGCCGAGCGATCCCGTGTGCGGTCCCAGGGCATAGTCCGGGCGAATGGCCCTTTCGACCAGGTCGGGCCGTTGCGGCTTGACGCGCGTGTCGACGTGGGATCCGTAGTAGCTGTACGGCCATCCGTAGAAACCGCCGTCGCGGACCGATGTCATGTAGTCGGGCACGAGATCGCTGCCCAGCTCATCGCGTTCGTTGACGGCCACCCAGAGCGCGCCCGCCTCGGGCTCCCACGTCATGCCGACCGGATTTCGCAGTCCGGTCGCGAACACACGGTGCATGCCCGTGCGCGGATCCACTTCCCAGATCGCCGCACGCCCGTCTTCCTTGTCGATGCCGTGCTCGGCCACGTTGCTGTTTGACCCGACGCTGACGTACAGGCGCGAGCCGTCAGGCGACGACACGACGTTCTTGGTCCAATGATGGTTGAGCCGGCCGCCCGGCAGTTCGACAACCGTTGCAGGGGCAGAGGAAATCTCCGTGTCGCCCTCTGAGTACGGCGCGCGGATGAGCGCATCGCTGTTGGCGACATAGAGCTGATCGTCGACGAGCGCGATGCCGAACGGCGCGTTCAAACCGGCAAGCATCACCGAACGCGTTTCGGCGACGCCGTCGCCGTCTTCGTCACGCAACAGCGTGATGCGGTTTGCGCTCGGCACCGCGCCGCCGGCCTTTTTCTGAAATCGCTTGAAGAACCATCCCTTGAGGCCCTTGCCATCGTCGGGGCGGGGTGGTGCGTTTGTTTCCGCCACGAGCACATCGCCGTTTGGCAGCACGTAGAGCCACCGCGGGTGGTCGAGGCCCTGCGCAAACGGGGTGACCGTCATGCCGTCGGCGGCCACCGGCCGGGATCCGTTCGACCAGCCCTTTGCCGTGACCACGTGGACCATCGGGATGAGCGATCGGCTCGGTTCGGGAAGCGTTGGGTTCGATCCCGTGCCGGCAGCCACGGGCAGTCGCGCCGAAGTGGCGCATCCGATCGTGGTCGTCACGAGCAACAAACAGGCGAGCGTCCGGATATTGCACATCATGTTGAACTCCACTTACCCAGTGGAGTCAGCAAGACTCTCGCCGAATGACGGCCTCCGTCAGAATGGTTCGTCGCCCTTTCGCGGAAATCGCTCGCTGCCGATGAGGGCCTCGTCGCGGCCTGGCGTATTGGGTGTCGGAAATCGCAGCAGCGTGGAGGTGCCGTCGGCCGCCTGAATCTCGAGCGATTGATCGATATCGGCCTCGCGCTGCAACCACACATGGGTCGGCCGGTTCACCATGTGCGTCAGATGGTCGCCGTTCAGCGAGTCGAACGTCAGGGCGACCGCGTTGCCCTCGCCGCCTGCTGGCGAGATTCCGCCGAGCAGAAGCGAATGACCTTCGACTTGTGCCCCGATCTCGCTGCCCATGACTTCGACGGCGACAGGATCGAGCTCGTGTTGTTGTGAAAAGGCTGAAAAGAAATCATTCCAGCCGGTGCGTGGGATTTCTCTCGTGTCCGGCAAAGTGATCCTCCTTTTGTCGTCGTGAAGGATTTCAGTCGCAACGCTCGTGCCTGCCCTGATGGGCTGGAACACGCTTACATGTCCACGCTGCTGACAGCTGAGCGGTATTCCGTCTGCTGCACGACACCTTCAGGGCACGGAGCGTGTCTCAACACACGGAGACACAGAGGCACGGAGCTTCTTTTCAAAAAAAGGCCTCCGTGTCTTCGTGCCTCCGTGTTGAGACACGCTCCGTGCTCTCAGTCGGGCAAGGCTTCCTTGGGCGGCTCGGGCAGCCAGAAGCTGGCGATGAACCCGACGAGGTACACCGCGAAGCCGACGGCGGCGGCGACGAGAGCGATCTTGGTGGGTGCGTACGCGCGGTCCGGAGTCACGGCCAGCGTCGCCGTGAGCCAGGCGAACGAAGTACCGATGAGGCGTCCGCCGATGTTGGCGGCGAAGCTTTCACCGGTGCCGCGCAGATGCAGGGGATAGACGCGCGGCAGATAGTTGCCCCAGAAGCTGAACTGAGCGACGGTGAAAAATCCTGCGAGGAACATCGCCGACATACAACCAGCTCAGGCTCGTGGTTGCCGCGATCGCGAAGGTGAGCGGCATCACGATCAGGCCGGGAATCTGAAACAGGCGGATCAGCTTCCGGCGGCTGACGATGACGACCGCCAGATAGGCGAGCGCGACGCGTCCCACCAGCCCGCCGATTTCCTGCACCTTGGTGACGTTCGCGGCCACTTCCTGCATCGCGAGCCCGGCGCGCGGCGGCGGCATCCCCTGCGTCATCTGCCGCACTTCGGGCAGCCCCGGAACGATCTGCTGAATCTGCTGGATCGCGCCGAACGCCGCGCCGTACGCCAGGCGAACATGATGGTCGTCACGATCGTCGTGCGGCGAAGCTCGGGCGAGAAGATCGCGGCGATGCTCGGCCGGCCCAGCGTGCCGGCCGCTTTCTTCTGCTGCCACGCCGGAGATTCCGGCAGGAACGGCCGGATGAGAATCAGCGGAATGGCGGGCAGCACGCCCGACATCAGCGTGTAGCGCCATGGCGCATGCGGATCGGGGATCGAGAAGCCGAACCGATTCAAGGACGGCAGGCTGGCGGCATACGCGACGCACAGGCCGTTCGCCGTGGCGACCAGGATGCCGCCGAGCGACGAAAACGCCTGCGTGTAGCCGAGGACCTTTTCGCGCCGCATCGGGTCGGGAAACAGCTCTGCCAGCCATGCGACCGCCGCGACGAACTCCACGCACACGCCGATGAAGACGAAGCAGCGCAGGAGCCAGCAGCATTTCGATCGACGTGGAGAAGCCCGACGAGAACGCCGACGACGGCGTAAATCAGGATGCTGTAGGTCAGCACGCGCCGGCGGCCGAGCCGATCGGTCAGGTAGCCGCCGAGCAGGCCGAAGATGCCGCCCGCGAATGCCGGAACGTAGAACAGCCGGCCGACCCACATCTGGAACTGTGGCGAGCCTGGCGCCGCGCCGGTCAACTCGAGCAGCGCTGGCCGGACGATGAGCGGCAGCATGAGGATTTCGTAGATGTCGAACGCGAAACCGATGGCGGCAATGGCGCAGATCAGCCATTGCATCGGCGTCAGCCGCACCCTGGGCCGTTGTGTGCTGTCATGTGCGTCGGATCATAACGTAAGGTGGACGATCTCTGCGAAACTACTGCGCGAAGTAGCGTCGCAGCGTCGGCTCGCCCGGCAGCGCGAATCCTTTGTCGCGAGCGATACGACGATCATCAGCACGCGCCGAGATGATCGTCATCGGCACGACCGGCAGGAGCCCGAGCACGAACGTGCCCGTCGCCCCGCGCGTGATGATCGCCCACTCGCCGATCGCCCACACGGCGATGGCGCGCGCCTGGTGGTGGCGGCGGAATGTTCGTCTGGATGACGGCGACGGCCGCGACGGCAGCGGCCGTCCACAGCGTGCTCGCACAGCGCGCCCCAGCGGGTGCTGTTCTTCCAGAACAGCGCGGCCACGAGCAGCGGCACGAGCGCGGAGTAGCCGGCAAACGCATACTGCGTGGCGACGTCGAAAATCGATTGCGGGATGCGCAGCGCGATCAGATAGGCGACCGCGGTCACGAGCACGACGAACAGTCGCCCGGTCAGCACCTGCACGCCCTGGAATCCGGCTGCGGTCTGCGCTGCCGTGGGCGTCGATAGAACGCGAACATGTCTTCGGTGAACATCGTCGAGAGCGCGAGAATCTGCGAGTCGCTGGCCATGACCGCGGCCATGACGGCGGCCCCGAGCAGGGCCGCGAGCCAGAGCGGCGCGTAGCCGTCAACCAGCCTCAGGATGACATCATCGCCGGCGGCGTCGGCGCGCAGACGCGCGCGATCGGCTGGCGTGAGCTCGGCTGTCGGCGAGGCCAGTTGCGCGCGGGCCTCGAGTTTGGCCTGGATCGCGGGGACGGCCGTGGCCTGGTTGGCCACCACGCCCAGGAAGACCGACGGCAGCCAGATGAGCAGCATGCAGATCGGATACAGGACGATCGTTTTTCGGAAATACCTCACGTTCTGCGCGGTCATGCAGAAAATGCAGATGTGCGGAAACGCAATCGACGACAGCGGGATGAACGTGTAGCTGAAGAAATACAGCGGCGAGACGCGTTCGCGCGTCAAAAGCGGCGAGGTGGCCGGCGAGGCCAGCATCGCCTCCATGGCGTTCGCGTGAATCCGCCCATGCCCGCACCGATGACGCACGACGGCGATGGTGCCGAACAACAGAAACAGCGTGGTCTGCAGGGCGTTGACCCACGCCGTGCCCCGCATGCCGCCGAGAAAGACGTACGCCATGACCACCGACGAGACGATCGCGCCGCCCAGCCAGTACGGCACGTATCCGTTCGTGATCGCCTGCAGCACCGTGCCGCCGCCCATGACCGCGATGATGATGTAGGGAACAAGCAGAACCGCCTGCACGGCGAAGATGAGCGTGCCGATGTGACGGCACTCCCACCGATCGCGAAACATCTGCACCGGCGTCATGAAGCCGTTCCGCTTGCCGAGCGCCCAGAGCCGCGTGCCGATCGAGAAGAGGCACACCGGAATCACGAGAGCCGACGACGACGCCATCAGGCCGAAGGTCACGATGCCGTTGGCGAACGCGTGCCCCGACGCGCCGAGAATGGAGAACGCCGTCATGTTCGTCCCGAAGAGCGACAGCAGAAACACGGTGGGGCCGAGCGATCGGCCGGCGAGAAAGTAGTCTTCGGCGCTCGCCTTGCCTCGTCGTGCGGAACGCGAAGATGCCGATGTAGAGCACCACGCCGAGATAGGCGAAGACGACCAGCGCGGGAATCATTCCGAATCGTCGAGATGCGCGGGCCAGGCGAAGGTGACGAGCAGCCAGAGGACGCCGGCCGACGCGACCGTGAATGCGGCGTGGTAGAAGAGACCTATCGGCAGAAATCCGAAGACGAGGGGGCGCGCCTCGCGCCAGAACCAGAAGTCCTGGTGGAGCACGTAGAGCAGGGCCACCGCGCCAACAGCAATGCGTCGACTCATGCGATCGAATTGCTTGAGAATATACTACCCACCTATGTCCGAAGTGGAGAGGGCGAGGGCGGCGCTCGACGCGCACGTCCGCGACATCGTCAACTGGCATTTCGATCCGGCGACGGGATCGCCGTTCTGGCTCGACTACGCGAAGAAGCTGGGATGGGATCCTCGCAAGGAGATCCGCGCGTTCGGCGATCTCTCGCGCTTTCCCGCGTTCGAGGACGAATGGCTGCGCGGCGGTCCGGTGCAACGTTGGATTCCCAGGGGTTTCAACGGCAAGCCCATCTTCGTGTTCGAAACCGGCGGGACGACCGGCATTCCCAAGACGCGCGTGGCCTTCGACGATTTCCGCACCGATTACGAGCTCTTCAGCGCGACGCTGCCCGACGAATATTTTCCGAAGGGCGCGAACTGGCTGATGCTCGGCCCGTCCGGCCCTCGCCGGTTGCGTCTGGCCGTCGAGCACCTCGCGCAGTACCGTGGGGGCATTTCGTTCTGCGTCGATCTCGATCCTCGATGGGTGATCAAGCTCATCAAGAAGGGCTGGATGGAGCACCTCGAGGCCTACAAGGACACGTCATCGATCAGGCCGTGTCGATTCTGCAGGCCGGCCACGACATCCGCTGCATGTTCACGACGCCGAAGCTGCTCGAGTCGCTGGCGCTGCGCCTCGAGTCGATGGGCACGTCGATTCGCAAGGCGGGCATCACCGGAATTTTCTCGGGCGGCACGGAGTTCACGCCGCAGTGGAACCGGTTCGCGCACGAGGAGCTGCTGGATGGCGCCTACATGACGCCCACCTACGGCAATACGCTGATGGGGCTCGCGGCGAGCGCGCCCAGCGGTCCGGAGAACAACTATAAGATCACGTATCACGCGCCGCAGCCGCGCGCGGTCATCGAAGTGGTCGATTTCGACGATGCGTCGAAGCTCGTCGACTACGGCCAGACCGGCCGGGTGAAGCTGACGACGTTGACCAAGGAGTTTTTCGTGCCGGGGTTTCTCGAGCGCGACGAAGGCGAGCGCGAGCGGCCGCACGAGAAGTATCCGTGGGATGGCGTCAGCGGCGTCCGACCGTTCCGAGGCTTCGCGGCGACGACGACGGTGGGCGTGTACTAGCGGTTCGTCAGGTTCGTCGGGTTCGTTCAGGTTCGTGGGTTCGTGAGGTTCAGTCAACACGGAACCTGAGTACATGAACCAGAACCTCAGAACCGACGAACCCGAACGAACCCGACGAACCTAGAACTAGAACTCGACGAACCAACGGAACTGTATGGTAACATTCCGATTCTCCGCTGGGGCCAGCCGTATTCGAGCATGGACGTCGATGAGGTGAAGCACTTTCTCACCGGCGAGCCGATTGCCAGAGTGGGACGCGCCAATGCCGGCATGATTCAGCGCGACATGCGCAAGGCGCAGGGCGCGCGCGACGCGCTGCGCAGGATTCCGATCGCCGATCTGATCGCGATGATGAAGACCGCCGGCGATCTCTACTCGAACGCCGAGCTGCCGCTCGGCGATGGGTCGCAGACACCAGACGATTTCGCCAGGCAGCAGTCCGCGAGCACGGGGCTGCCCGAAGCCCTCTGCCGCGCGAACATGAAGAAGAACCAGTTCGTGCTCAGCGAGATGGGCAACATCCTCAAGTCGCTGACGCGGGGGCTCGATCTGAACGTCCTCACGACGGGATACGGCGAAGAGAACGGCGTGCCGATCAGCTATCAAGCGCAGAGCCCGGTGCTCGGGCTGGTGCTTCCGTCCAACTCACCTGGCGTGCACACGCTGTGGCTGCCGATCATCCCGATGCAGATCGGGCTCGTGCTGAAGCCGGGGCCGCAGGAGCCATGGACGCCCTATCGCGTGGCCGAAGCGTTTTTTCAGGCCGGCGTGCCGCGAGAGGCGATTTCGATCTATCCCGGCGAGGCCGAAGTTGGCGCCGCCGTGGTGTCGGCGTGCGGCCGCAGCCTCATCTTCGGCGGCACGGCCACGGTCGATCGCTACAAAGGCAATCCGCGCGTGCAGGTGCACGGTCCGGGATTCTCGAAGATCGTATTCGGCGACGATTGTGTCGACGACTGGGAACGCTATGTCGACATGATGGTGGACAGCGTCTTCCTCAACAGCGGGCGCGGGTGCATCAACTGCTCGGGCATCTGGGTCAGCCGTCACAGCCGCGAGATTGCCGAGGCGCTCGCGAAACGGCTGGCGGCCGTTCAGGCTCTGCCGCCCGACGATCCCGCGGCCAGCCTTGCGGCGTTCACGGTGCCCGGCATGGCTGACGCCATCTCGCAGTCGATCGATGTCGATCTCAAGCAGTCCGGCGTGACCGACTACACGGCGAAGTATCGCGACACGCCGCGGGTCGTGAAGAACGGCAGCGCCGAATATCTGCTGCCGACGGTCGTGCACTGCGAATCGCCCGAAGCGGCGATCGCATCGAAAGAGTACATGTTCCCGTTCGTCACGGTCGTCGAGTGCCCCGAGTCGAAGCTGCTCGACGCCATGGGCCCGACGCTCGTGTGTTCGGCCATCACCGAGAAGCCCGAGTTGCGGCGGGCGCTGCTGGACGCGACGCACATCGATCGGCTGAATCTCGGACCGGTTCCCACCATCAGGCTCAACTGGCTGCAGCCGCACGAGGGCAACATCGTCGACTTTCTCTACAGGCCCCGCGCGCTGCAGACGGCGGGATGAAAATCCTGTTCATCACGGCAGGCGCGGCCGGGATGTATTGCGGCAGCTGCCTCCGCGACAACGCGCTCGCCGCCGAGCTGAAGTCGCGCGGCCACGATGTCGTGCTCGTGCCGCTGTATACACCCACGCTGACCGACGAGCCGAACGTCAGCGAAGAGCGCGTGTTCTTCGGCGGCATCAGCGTGTACCTCCAGCAGCACGCGGACTTCTTCCGGCGGGCGCCCCGCGTGCTCGACAAGCTGCTCGACGCACCGTGGCTCATCAAAGCGGCTGCGTCTGGATCCATTTCCACCGAGCCGCGGTCGCTTGGCGAGATGACGATCTCGATGCTCAAGGGCGAAGACGGGTTTCAGCGCAAGGAATTCGAGAAGCTCGTCGAGTGGGTCGGCACCGAATCGCCGCCCGACGTCGTGCAGTTGCCGAACGCCCTTCTCGCGAGCCTGGCGCCGCCGTTGCGGAAGGCGTTGAAGCGGCCCATTCACTGCACGCTTCAGGGCGAAGATCTGTTTCTCGAGGGGCTGCAGCCGAGCCATCGCGCCGAGTCGCTCGAGCTCATCCGCCAGAACGCGGCTCACGTCGATCGGTTCACCGCCGTCAGCGAGTACTACGCCGGATTCATGTCGGGCTATCTGACGATCCCCCGCGAGAAGATCGACGTCGTGCCGCTCGGGATCAACCTGACCGGCTTCGAGCGCCGGCGCGAGGCGCCAGCCGATCGTCCGTTCACGGTTGGCTATCTTGCGAGGATCGCGCCCGAAAAAGGGCTGCGCGGGCTGTGCGAGGCCTACGGGCTTTTCAGGCAGATGCCCGGCGTCGATCGCGCTCGCCTCGAGGTTGCGGGATATCTCGCCGCCGATCAGCGCGCGTATCTCGATGACGCCAGGCGCATTCTCGAACGCGCCGGACTCGGTCAGGAGTTTCAGTACCGGGGTGTGCTGAGCCGCGAGGCGAAGATCGACTTTCTCAGAAACCTCGACGTGTTCTCCGTCCCCACGGTTTACGTCGAGTCCAAGGGACTCTTCCTCATCGAGGCCATGGCGTGTGCGGTGGCCGTCGTGCAGCCACGGAAGGGCGCGTTTCCTGAGATGATCGCGAAGACATCGGGCGGGCTTCTCGTCGAGCCCGACGATCCGCGGAAACTCGCCGAAGGTCTTTACCGGCTCTGGAAGGATCCAGCCGAGCGAGCCCGGCTTGGACAGAACGGGTTCGATGGCGTGCGGCGTCATTACTCTGTGGCGCGGTCGGCCGATCGGATGCTCGAGGTTTACGCGTGCTGACGGTACAGGGGTTGAGCAAGTCGTATCCATCGCCCGCTGGCGACGTCCAGGTGCTGTCCGCCGTGTCGCTGTCTCTTGCGCCGGGAGATGCGGCCGCCATCATGGGGCCGTCCGGCAGCGGCAAGAGCTCGCTGCTCTACATCCTCGGTGCGCTCGAGCCTCCGACCACCGGAACGGTCACGCTGGACGGCCGGAATCCCTACACCCTGTCGCCGAAGGATCTCGCCGCCTTTCGCAACAAGGAAATCGGGTTCGTGTTCCAGGACCATTGCCTGCTGCCGCAGTGCAGCGTCCTCGAGAACGTGCTGGTGCCCGCGCTGGTGGGCGCCGCCGATGCGGGCGTTGACGCGCACGCGCGCACGCTGGTGGAGCAGGTGGGCCTCGGCCATCGCGTGACCCACCTTCCGGGACAGTTGTCGGGTGGCGAGAAGCAGCGGGTGGCGCTCGCGCGAGCGCTCGTGCGCCGCCCCCGGCTCCTGCTCTGTGACGAGCCCACCGGCAATCTCGATCGCGCATCGGCCGAGATCGGTCGCCTCGCTGCTGTTCGAGCTCCAGCGCAGCGCAGCAGGCCATGCTCATCGTCGTGACTCACAGCGCCGAGCTGGCCGCACGATTTCCCATCCGCTTCGATCTCGTCGATCGAACGCTCCAGCGAGTGGCGTAATCCATGAAGGCGGGCACACTTCGTTCGCGGAGCCTGCGCTACTACTGGCGGACCAACCTTGCCGTCGTTGGCGGCGTGGCCGTTGCCGTCGCGGTGCTCGTGGGCGCGCTGATGGTCGGCGTCTCGGTGCGTGCGAGCCTCCGCGATCTCGTGCTGCAGCGGCTTGGGCGGACCGATCGTGTCGTGCTGGCGCAAGGGTTTTTTCAGCGAAGAGCTCGCCAGCGCCTTCAAGCAATCTGTCCCGCTGGTTGTGGCCGAAGGGTTCGTGTCGGCGCAGGAAAGCGGTCGCCGGGCCTCGCGCGTGCAGGTGTATGCCGTCGACGACCGATTCTGGCGGTTTCACGGTCTGGACGAGGTCAAAGCGCCCGAGCGGAACGACGCGCTCATGAGCGAAGCGCTTGCAGCCGAGCTCGACGCGGGAGCCGGCCAATCGATCGTCCTTCGTGTCGAACATTCCTCGGCCATCCCGACCGAATCGCTGCACGGGAGGAAGGAAGATGTCGGCCGCTCCGTGCGGTTGACCGTGCGCGACGTGCTGCCACGCGAGAAGCTCGGCGAGTTTTCCCTGAGCCCGCGGCAGGGGGCGATTCGCGCCGTCTTCGTACCGCTTTCCCGCATGCAGACGCTCGTCGGCCAACCGGCTCGCGCGAACGCCATCCTGATCGCCGGCCAAAGCGCGGCAGAGGTGGAGCGTGCGCTCGTCTCGGCCGCGCGCGTGGACGACTTCGGCCTCAGGGTACGCGCGCTCGAGGAGCTCGGAGCGATTGCCCTGGACAGCCGCAGCACGATGCTCAGCGAGGCCGTGGCGACCGCGGCGACGCGAGCCGGGGAACGCGCGAAGCTCGTGGTTGTTCCGACGCTGACCTATCTCGCGAATTCCATTCGCTCGGGCGATCGCGAGATTCCGTACTCCACGATGACGGCGATCGACACGCGGGCCATGGGCTGGTCGAGTCCAGACGACGAACGCCAGCAGCCCGGCCCCATCTATCTCAACGAATGGGCCGCGCGGGAACTGCAGGCCCGGCCGGGCGATCCGATCTCGATCGAGTACTACGTCTGGGAAACCGAAGGGCGGCTCATCACGCGCACCGCCGACTTCCGGGTTGCGCGGACGTTGCCGATTGCAGGCGCCGCGGCCGACCGCGATCTGGTTCCCGAGTATCCCGGCATTACCGATTCGGCACGCGTGGCGGATTGGGATCCGCCGTTTCCCGTCGATTTGAAGCGGGTCCGGCCCGTTGACGAGGACTACTGGAATCGGTACCGCGCCACGCCGAAGGCGTTCATTCCGATCGAGCGCGGGCAACAGTTGTGGAGCTCCCGTCACGGCGCGCTGACCGCCCTGCGTCTGATGCCTCCCGCTACCGTGCCGCTGGCGCAGGCGCGGGACGCGTACGAACAGGCATTGCGCCAGGAGCTCGATCCGCTCGCGATGGGGTTCTCGGTGTACGACGTTCGCGGCGAGGGGCTGGCCGCGTCGATCGGTGCGACGGATTTTGGCGAGTACTTCACCTACTTCAGCACGTTCCTCGTCGTCTCGGCGCTCTTGCTCGCGGGCCTGTTCTTCAAGCTGGGCGTCGAGCAACGGCTTCAGGAAGTGGGGGTGCTTCAGGCGCTCGGCCTCGATCCGGCCGCGATCAGGAAGCTGTTCGTCGGCGAAGGCCTGGTGCTGTCGCTGGCTGGCGGCGCCGCTGGGCATTGTGGGCGCTCTCGCCTACAGCTCGCTCATCATGCTTGGACTGCGCACCTGGTGGATCGGTGCGGTCGGCACGACGGCGCTGCGGCTGCACGTCGATCCGCGTATCGCTCGTCGCGGGGGCTGTTGCGGTCGTGCTCATCGCCGTGGCGTCCATCTGGTGGTCGCTCCGGGCGCTCGCGACGACGTCGACCCGCGCGCTGCTGCTTGGAGAAAGGGGTCGGGAGCCTTTTTCGCGGCGTCAGCGCGAAAACGGCTCCCGACCCCTTTTCGCGGCGATCGCCGCGGGGGCCGTGGCGATCGCGCTTCTTGCCGGCAGCGCGGCCGGATTGGTGCCGCGAGCCGCCGGCTTCTTTGGCGCAGGTGCGCTCTCGCTCGTGGCCATGCTGTGTCTGGCTGCCGTCTGGCTGCGCGGTGCACACTGGGGACGGCTTCGCGGCCACGGATTGTGGGCCGTGTGGCGGCTCGGCTGGCGAAACTCGGCATACCGCCCGGGTCGCAGCGTGCTCTGCATCGCGCTCATTGCCTTTGCGACGTTCGTCATCGTCGCGGTCGAAGCGTTCAAGCGCGACGATTCGACCCTCGTCTCCGATCGGCACTCGGGAGGCGGCGGATATCCGCTGCTGATGGAGACGCTGCTGCCTGTCGTTCACGATCTCAACGATCGCCGCGGGACGCGATGCCCTGAACCTGCCCGCGGGCGGTGAACTGCAGAACGTGCGCTTCGATCGATTCCGCGTGCGGCCTGGCGACGACACGAGCTGCCTGAATCTGTATCAGCCGAAGAATCCGCGCATTCTGGGGGCGTCGTCTGATTTCATCAACGCCGGCCGCTTCGCGTTTCACGGCTCGCTCGCCGAATCTCCCGAGGAGCGCGCCAATCCCTGGCTGCTGCTCGATCGCGAGCTCGAGGGTGGCGTCATTCCCGTCATCACCGACGCCAACTCGATGACCTACGTGCTGCACATGAAGCTGGGCGACGAGATCGTGCTGCCCGGCTCGTCGGAGCGCCCGATTCGGCTGCGTCTCGTTGCCGCGCTGTCGGACAGCATCTTCCAGGGCGAGCTGCTGATGTCGGAGCGGCGGTTCGTGCGCGCGTTTCCCGAGTGGGAGGGCTATCGCTTCTTCCTCGCCGATGTGCCGCCCGATCGCGCCGGGGCGCTCACGAGCCTCCTGGAGTCAAGATTGTCGGATTTCGGGGTCGACGTGGCATCCACGATGGAACGTCTCGCAGGCTTCCACCGCGTTGAATATACTTATCTCTCGACCTTTCAAACGCTTGGCGGGTTGGGACTGGTGCTGGGCACGCTCGGGCTGGGCGCCATCCTTCTTCGAAACGTGCTCGAGCGGCGGCGGGAACTGGCGCTGCTTCGGGCGCTCGGCTACACGCCGTCCAGTTTCTTTGCGATGGTCGTCGCCGAAAACGTGTTCCTGCTGGTGGGCGGACTGCTGGTGGGCGCGACGTCGGCGCTGGTCGCGATCGCGCCCGTGTTTCTCGATCGCGGCGGGAGGTTGCCGGCCGTCACGCTGGCGCTTCTGCTCGCCGGCGTTCTCGGCACCGGACTGCTGGCATCGATCGGTGCGACGGCCGCCGCGCTGCGAGCGCCGTTGTTGTCTGCGTTGCGCACGGAGTAGCGTCCGCCGTTGCTCCTGAAGTCGTGTCCGCCTTCAGGCGGACTTGTGAGGAGGCCATGAACAGATCACGTCGCTTGATGGTTGGAGCTGTCCTCGTGGCCGGTTGCACGGTCGCAATCGGCGCCCAGAATGCCGGTCCCGACTGGCCGCAATGGCGCGGGCCGCGCCGCGACGGCACGCTGACGTCCTTCACCGAACCGAAGGCGTGGCCCGAGACGCTCAACCAGCGCTGGAAGATCACGGTCGGCGAGGGTTACGCCACGCCGATCGTCGTCGGCAACCGCGTGTATCAGTTTTCGCGGCAGCAGGAGAACGAAATCCTGCGCGCGATCGACGCGGCCAGCGGCAAGGTGGTCTGGGAACGCAGCTACGCGGCGCCGTTCGAGATGAACTCGGGGGCGAAGCGCCATGGGCCCGGTCCCAAATCGACGCCGACGTTCGCCGACGGCCGGCTGTTCACGCTCGGCATGAGCAGCATCGTCACGGCGTGGGACGCGGCGAGCGGCAAGGAACTGTGGCAGAAGCCTGCCGGTCCGGTGCAGCCGATGTTCCACACGGCGATGTCGCCGCTCGTCGACGGCGAATCAGATGTATCCTGCACGTCGGCGGCCACAACGACGGCGCGCTGACGGCGTTCGAGCCGGCGACCGGCAAAGTCATCTGGGAATGGAAGGGCGACGGCCCCGCCTATGGCTCGCCGATCATCGCGGAGATCGGCGGGATGCGTCAGTTGATGGTCTTCTCGCAGAAGAACTTCATCGGCGTCAACCCGGCGAACGGCGAGCTGCTGTGGAGCGTGCCGTTCGAAGCGCGCTCGACGACCAACTCGATTACGCCGCTCGTGTACGGCGGCAACACGGTGATCGTGTCGGGACAGGGAAAGCCGCTGACGTCGTACATCGATCGCGAACAAGGGCGGCAAGTGGGCGGCGGATCTCGCCTGGGAGAACCCGCAGCTGTCGATGTCGTTCAGCAATGCCGTCATCGTCGGCGACGCGATCTTCTCGATGTCGCCGCTCAACAGCGGCCAGTTCTTCTGGGCCGACGCGAAGACCGGCAAGACGCTGTGGGCCTCGGAACCGCGCCAGGGGGGCAACGCCGCGATTACACGCTCTGGCGATCTGCTGTTCGTGCTGAAAGACGACGGGACGCTGATGGTGGGCAAGGCGACGCCGGGCGCAGCGTTCGTGCCGGTCAAGACGTATACGGTGGCAACGAGCGCAACCTGGGCGCCGCCGGTCATTTCCGGCAATCGGATTTTCGTGAAGGACATCGAGACGCTCGCGCTGTGGACGCTGAATTAGAAGGGGTCTGACCCCTTACGGGCGATACTTCAACCATGGGTGAGACGGGCCGAACGGCGGTCGACGAAACAGAGGTCGGCAGCTATTTCGTCGCCAACTATCCGCCGTTCTCCGTCTGGACGGCCGATGCCGTCGAGCGCGACGCGCTGCCCGCGCTGACGTCGCCGCCGGCGCCGGTGCCGCTCGGCCTGTACCTGCACGTGCCGTTCTGCCGGAAGCGCTGCCACTTCTGCTACTTCCGCGTTTACACCGACAAGAACGCGCAGGAAGTCGAGGAGTACCTCGACGTGATGGCGCGCGAGTGGGAGCTCTACAACACCTACCCCGCGATCAACGGCCGGCCGCTCAACTTCGTGTACTTCGGCGGCGGCACGCCGTCGTTTCTTTCGGTCCGCCAGCTCGACCGGCCTCGTGCGGCGGCTCACGGCCGTCGCGCCCTGGACGAGTCGCCGAAGAGGTCACCTTCGAATGCGAGCCCGGCACGCTGACCGAGACCGAAGCTCGCGGCCATCCGCGAGCTGGGCGTGACGCGGCTCAGCCTCGGCATCGAGAATTTCGACGATCACATCCTCGAGATCAACGGGCGCGCGCATCGCTCGGCCGGAGATCTTCCGCGCCTATCGAGTTCGCGCAGTCGCTGAAGTTTCCGCAGATCAACATCGATCTCATCGCGGGCATGCTCGGCGAGACCGACGACAACTGGCAGCGCTGCGTCGAGAAGACCATCGAGCTCGCACCGGACAGCGTGACCATCTATCAGATGGAGCTGCCGTTCAACACCACGATCAGCAGCGACGTGCTGAAAGGCACCGGCCGCTTCAACGAGCACGTCGCGAGCTGGTCGACCAAGCGCCGCTGGGTGGACGAAGCGTTCGAGGCGCTGCAGCGGGCCGGCTACACCATCGGCAGCGCGTACACGGCCGTCAGAGATCCGGAGCGGACGAAGTTCATCTACCGCGACCGGCTGTGGCAGGGCGCCGACCTGGCCGGGCTCGGCGTGGCGTCGTTCGGCCACATCAACGGCGTGCACATGCAGAATCTCGACACGTGGGAGACATACAGCGCGAAGATTCGCGAGGGCGCGCTGCCGTTGAGCCGCGCGCTACCGGCCCGATCCGGAAGAGCGGCTCATCCGCGAGCTCGTGCTGCAGCTGAAGCTCGGGCGCGTGCGTCCGCGCGTACTTCTCCGACAAATACGGCGTCGACATCCTGCGGCGTTTCGAAGCAGCCGCTCAGCTCGCTCGACGAAGACGGATATCTCGCCGAGGCGAGCCGCGACATCGTGTCGCTCACGCGCGCAGGGCTGCTGCGCGTCGACTCACTTCTTCCACGGTTCTTTCAGCCCAAGCATGCGGGCATCCGGTACACCTAGAGCCGCTCGCGAACGACGCACTCGACCGTCGACGAGCGGGATGCTGTTTCCGCTCGACTTCGTGTACGCGCGGTCCGGCGTCGAGCTGCCGCGCGTGAAGCCGATCGATCCCGACGACATTCCGCTGCCGTACCGGTCGCTGCTCGTCCATCAGATCGACATGACGCTGACGCTCGAGCGGCATTTCGGCGGCCGAGTGACGCTGCGGCCTCTGTCGACGTTTCTCGACGGGCCGTGGTATTTCCGGCGTGTGCTGCTCGCGCAGGAATATACGGGCCGGCCGGTCGAGATGGGCGCGATCCGCATCAAGGTCTCGGCGTTTCCCGAGCGCATACGCCGGCAGATCCTGAAGAACGACGTGCCCCTCGGCCGGCTCCTTCGCGATGGCGGCGTCCGGTACGAAAGCCGCCCGAAATGTTTCTGGCGGTCACGCCCAATCCGGAGATGATGGGCGTGTTCTGGATGCGCGAGCCCAAAACGCTCTACGGCCGCCGCACCGAGATGATCCGCAACGGCGCAAAGATCGGCGACATCGTCGAAGTCCTTCCGCTCGTGTGAGCAGATGACGGGCCCAATGCCTTCCGAATACCGGCTGAAACGGCGCGTGCAGTTCTACGAGACCGACATGGCGGGCATCGTGCACTTCAGCTGGTTCTTCCGCTATCTCGAAGAGGCCGAGCACGCGATGTGGCGCGAAGCCGGGCTCAGCATCGCCGGCGGCGGCGGCATCGCCTGGCCCCGCGTCGAGGCCTCGTTCGAATTCCACCGTCCGCTGAGATTCGAAGACGAGTTCGAGGTGCACCTGCGGATCGTCGCCAGGGACGCGCGCACCATCGGCTATGAAGGCGTCATCACGAAAGACGGCGAGCGCGATGGCGACGGGCAGAATGACGATCAAATGCGTCAGCAAGAAGCCGGGCGAGCCGATGCGTTCGGTCGACATGCCGCCGGAGATTGACTCGCTCTTCCAGGTCGCACGCTGATGCCGGCGCCGCAGCTGATCGTTCAGTTTCTCCTTCAACTGACGGTCATTCTGATCGCGTGCCGGGCCGTCGGCTGGCTGATGATGCGTCTGGGGCAGCCGAAGGTCATCGGCGAGATGATTGCCGGCATTCTGCTCGGGCCGTCGTTGCTCGGGCTGGTGGCGCCCGGGCTGCAGGCCGCCCTCTTTCCGCCTGCGTCGCTGGGACTTCTGTCGACGGTGAGCAAGATCGGCCTGGTCCTGTACATGTTCGTCGTCGGCACCCACGTTCAGACGAATGTCATCCGGCAGGCATTTCGCAGCGCCATCGTGATCTCGATCGTCGGCATCGTGGTGCCCTTCGTGCTCGGCGCGGCGCTCGCGACCTGTTTCCATCGTGACGGCCGCTTCTTTGCGCCGGACGTCCCGCGCACGCTGAGCATGATCTATCTCGGCGCGGCGATGGCGGTGACGGCATTTCCCGTGCTGGCGCGGATCATTCAGGAGCGCGGCATCGGAGGCACGGCGCTCGGCACGCTGGCGCTGGCGGCGGGTGCGACCGACGATGCCATCGCGTGGTGCCTGCTGGCGGTCGTGCTCGTCAGCCTCAATCCGGAATTCAACGTCGCGGGGTTCCTCGGATCGCACGCGATCTTCGTCGCATTCGTCGTGGGCGTGCTGTTTTCGAAAGCGCCGCTGACACGGCAGATCAGCCGGCGTGTCGAGTGGATCGCGTCGACGGTGCTGGTGCCGCTCTTTTTCGCGTACTCGGGCTTTTCCACGCATCTCGGCCTGCTCTTGTCGACGGAACTGCTGATGGTGTCGATCGGCGTCATCCTCATCGCATCGGTGGGGAAGGGCGCCGCCTGCTGGGCTGCCGCCCGCATGACCGGCCGGCCGAACGGCGAGGCGATGGCGATTGGCGCGCTCATGAACGCGCGAGGGCTGATGGAGCTCATCATGCTGAACATCGGGCTCGAGCGGGGAGTCATCACGCCGACGCTGTTCACCGTGATGGTGGTCATGACGCTCGTGACGACGCTGGCGGCAGGACCGGTGTTCGAATGGGCGTGGCGCGGATCCAGACAGGTGGCCGATCTTGACGGCGTCCGGGCGCATTGATCGCGCGGCGCTCGTCGAGATGCAGTCGAGCCGGCTGTCGCGGCTGCTTCGACGAGATCTACGGCCACAACCCCTTCTACACGCGCAAGCTCGACGCGGCCGGGTTGCATCCGCGACTCGCTGGCCTTTCCGC
This sequence comes from Vicinamibacterales bacterium, assembly GCA_963850725.1. Classification (GTDB taxonomy): domain Bacteria; phylum Acidobacteriota; class Vicinamibacteria; order Vicinamibacterales; family JAMQPK01; genus JAMQPK01. The sequence goes on along the minus strand of CAWKMQ010000002.1, from coordinate 25,408 downwards.
GCGATCTCGACGCGGCTGCCGCTGACGACCAAGCAGGAGCTGATTGTCGATCAGCAGTCGGCGCCGCCGTGGGGCACGAACCTCACCGTACCCGATCGAGCGCTACACACGTTACAACCAGACGTCGTCGACGACCGGAAGCCCGTTGCGCTGGCTCGACACCAACGAAAGCTGGCAGTGGATGCTCGAGTGCTGGAAGGCCGTGTACGACGCCGCGAAGGTCGAGGCCGGCGACCGGATTTTCTTTCCGTTCTCCTTCGGGCCGTTTCTCGGATTCTGGACGGCGTTCGAGGCCGGCTGCCAGATTGGCGCGCAGTGCATTCCGGCCGGCGGCATGTCGACGCATGCGCGCCTCACGATGATTCGAGGCGCTGAAGCCGACGGTCGTGTGCTGCACGCCGACCTATGCGCTGCGCCTGCTCGAAGTATCGCGGCGAGATGGAGCAGGGTCTCGATCTCGCCGACAGCTCGGTGCGGGTGCTGATTGTGGCCGGCGAGGCGGGTGGCAGCATTCCGTCGACACGCGCGCGAATCGAGCGCGGATGGGGCGCGCGCGTGATCGATCATCATGGCCTCGACCGAAGTCGGTCCGGTGAGCTTCGAGTGTTGGGAGTCGCCGGGGTCGCTCCATCTGAACGAAGCCGAGTTCATCTGCGAGATTCTCGATCCGGCGTCCGATCGCGCGGTGGACGATGGCGAGAGCGGCGAGCTGGTCATCACGAACCTCGGCCGTGCGGCGAGCCCGCTGATTCGCTACCGCACGGGCGATATCGTCGTACGGCGTTCGATCCCGTGCGCATGCGGGAGGACGTTCGCGCGCCTCGATGGCGGCGTGCTGTCGCGCGTCGACGACATGGTCAACGTGCGGGGTGTCAACGTGTATCCGGCCGCGGTCGAAGCCGTCGTTCGCCGGTTCGACGAAGTCGCCGAGTATCGCGCGACGATTGCCAACACCGGATCGCTGCGCGAGCTGGCGGTCGAGATCGAGCTCCTGGCCGGTGCGGACGGCGCGTCGAGCGTGTCCACGCGGCTGGCCGATGCGCTTCGCGACGCGCTGGGCCTGAGAGTGCCGCTGAAGGTCGTCGATGCCGGCACGCTGCCGCGTTTCGAGTTGAAGGCCAGACGGTTTGTGATCGTGGACACTGAATAGGCTGAGGGCTGAGGGCTTAGGGCTTAGCTGAGACTGAGGGTTGAGAGCTGGCCGTATCGCGCCGGAAGAACTTGCCGCAAGTGTGGCCGCCGGCACGGCGCCGTGCACGATTGACGTTCGATCGAAAGCCGAGTTCGACGAAGGCCACGTGCCGGGCGCTCTTCACATTCCGTTCTGGCAGATGGCTGCGCGCTGGCGCGAGGTTCCGGTTGCGCCCGACGCGGACGTGGTGGTCTACTGCGGACATGGGCCTCGGGCGTACATGGCGGGCTCGATCCTGAAGCGCCACGGGTTTACGGGCGTCCGGTACCTCACGGGCCACATGAAGAAGTGGCGCGAGCTGAATCTTCCGGTCGAGGGTAAGTGAATGTTGCGGACGTATCTGTGGATTGGCGTTGCGGTGGCGTGCCTGGTGCTCGCAGGCGGGGCGACGTTCGCTCAACCGGCCGATGTGCGCATGGTGACCGTCGAGGGAGAAGGTGCGAAGTACTGGCCGGTGTGGCGCGGACCCTCGGGACAGGGTCTGGCCACCGGTTCTTATCCGGATTCGTGGTCGGCGACCGAAAACGTCGCGTGGAAGAAACCGGTGCCCGGCCGCGGGAACTCGTCGCCCATCGTGTGGGGCGATCGAATTTTTCTGACAACCGCGTATGACTCCGGACGCCGCGTCTCGCTGGTTGCGTTCCGCCGGACCGACGGCACGCAGTTGTGGGAGACGTTCGCCCCCGACGGGCGAACGGGCCGGCCGCATTACAAGAACGGCCACGCCTCGGCGACGCCGTCGACCGACGGCAAGCTGATCTACGCGTTTTTCGGCAGCCGGGGACTTGCCGCGTTCGATTTCAACGGCAAGCTCGTCTGGCATCAGGATCTCGGCGACGTCGACAACTATCACGGCTCGGCGGGCTCGCCGCTCCTCTACAAGAACCGCGCTCATCCTCTATCAGGATTTCGACGGCGGATCGTTCATCGCCTCGTTCGACACGGCCACGGGCAAGCAGGTATGGCGCACGCCGCGCCGTGCGTTCGTCGGCTGGGGCACACCCGTTGCGGTGCGCGTTGGCACGCGCGACGAGATCGTTGTCAGCAGCCAGTCTTCGGTGACGGCCTACGATCCGGAAACCGGCCGGGAGCTCTGGGTCTGTGACGGCAACTCCTTCGAGGTCATCCCGACGCCCGTTGTTGGACACGGGCTCGTCTTCGCCTCGTCCGGGCGCGTCGGGCCCACGCTGGCGATCCGTCCCGGCGGAAAAGGCAACGTCACCAGGACGCACCTGGCATGGACGAGCCCGAAAGGGTCGCCGTTTGTCCCGTCGCCGGTTCTTTCCGGCGATCGGCTGTACACGGTGAACGACATGGCGAGCATCGTCACGTCGTTCGAAGCGCTCACGGGCAAAGTGCTGTGGCAGGGCACGGCTCGGTGTCGCGCAGCGCGAAGGGTTCTCGGCGTCCCCCGTCGCCGTCGACGGCAAGGTGTTCTTCACGAACGATCAGGGCGAGACGTTCGTCCTGCGCGATGGTCCGGCGTTCGAGCTGCTCCGGACCAATCGCATCGGCGAAAGCACGCTGGCCTCGCCGGCGCTGGTCGATGGCCGGTGGTACATCCGGACCGATCGAAGCCTGTTTGCGATAGGGAAGTGATGCGCATCCTGTTCATTGCCGGCGCCATCGTCTGGATCGCGGGCTGCAGCGCGGGGCTCCATCCCACCGGCACGAAGGAGTTCGATCGGGCGGCGTTCAGGCAGGCGCGTGCGAAATGGGAGAACGCCGGGATTACCAGCTACACGTTCGAAAGCCGGTATATGTGTTTCTGCCCGGCGCACTTGAACGTCTGGACCCGGCTCACCGTGCGCCGTGACAAGGTCGTCGCAGCCGATCCTGTCGCGCCGTTACCCCCGGGAATCTCGTCCGATCTGCTCGGATGGCGGACCGTGCCCGAGATATTCGAATGGATCGAATCGGCGGCCTCGTCGAGCGACGACATGGTGAGCAAGGTCACCGTCACCTATGACGAGGCGCTTGGATACCCGCGCGACATTACGATCCGGTGTGTCCCAACCGTCGCCGACTGCGACCGCGATTTTCATCTGCAGTCGCTTGCCCGGACCCCCTAACGTCCGATAAGACGATCGACCCGACCCGCTGTCCAGGAGGAACGTATGTTCAAAAGCCTGCGCGTACCGGAAGGTGTATTCCGGGCGGTGATGTGGATCGTCTCCTTCGTGTTTGCCGGCTTCCTGATTGGTCTGGGCGGGCGGCTGATTGCCGATCTGCCGCGGCTCGAAAATCAGCTGACCGTCGAACAGTTCGCCGATCAGGCGGCGCTCGTCTCGGCCCGAAGCGAGATCCTCGCGCTGCAGCGGCGCGAGCGGGAGCTCGGCGACCAGCGCGAACAGGCCGGTCTTGCCTTCAGCGCCGTCTCCAACGCCTACCAGTCTGCGCGCTCGAGTTATGCGAACTGGATTCAGACGCGCACGGCGACGACAGATCCCGCTCAGGATCCGGAGGTGCTGGCGCGCACGCGCGAGCTCGACAAACTGAAGGCCAGCGAGCGCGACGCGCAGGCTACCGTCGAGCGTCTCGACAAGGAGCTTCTGGATGTCCGCCAGACACTCGCCGCACGTGAACGAACGATTAGCGAGTCGCTCGAAGGGGCCGGTAGCGCGTATCAATCGGCCATCTTCCGGCAGGAGCTGCGTGTGTTCGGCGCTCGGCTGCTGTTGACGCTGCCGTTGTTGCTCGTGGCCGGCTGGCTGATCGCGAAAAAACGAAAAAGCGACTACTGGCCGTTGATGCGCGGCTTCGTGCTCTTTGCCGTCTTCACCTTCTTCGTCGAGCTGGTTCCGTATCTCCGAGCTACGGCGGCTACGTTCGCTACGGCGTTGGCATCGTCGTCACCGCCGTCGCCGCTCACTACCTTGTCAGGGCGATGCGGGCTTACATGGCGAAGCGTCAGGAAATCGAGCGGCAGACAGAGACCGAGCGGCGGCAGTCCCTCCCGCCGGATCACGCGTTGAAGAAGCTGGCCGCCAATGTCTGTCCCGCATGCGAGCGCGCGCTGTTGACGACGGGGGATGTGAAGCCCGATTTCTGCGTGCACTGCGGGTTGAAGCTGTTCGATCTGTGCGGCACGTGCGAGATGCGGCGGAATGTGTTCTTCCACTACTGCCCGAAGTGCGGCGCGGCCGCTACCGCGGCAGCCAGCTAAGAAAGAAAGGCTCCCGGAGCTATTTACCGATCGCGATGACCGCGTCGTCGGTCCGGATGAACAACCGTCCGCCCGCCACGGCCGGAGAGGCGAGCTGGCGCGCGTTCAGGCGGTTGCGCGCGAGCACGCGCGGCTGTTGTCCCGCGGCCAGCACGATCGTCTGACCATCCTCGCTCAGCAGATAGATCTTGCCGTCCGCGGCCACAGGAGAGGCCGTGAAGACCCCGCCCGTGCGCTCCTGCCAGACCCGCTGCCCGGTCTTGGCGTCGATGGCGCTCAGCACGCCCACGTCTCCCGCCATGTAGAGCAGCCCGTTGTAGTGCACGAGCGATGAGACGTACGGCGCGCCCGTGTCCGTTCTCCAGAGCACGTGGCTGCGGCTGACGTCGCCCTTGCCGCCAGGCCGAATGGCCATGTAGGGACCACTTCGATACCCGCGGCTCGTGTAAATGAGACCTTCGTGAAACACGGGCATCGGAATGGGGAAGCGATTCTGCTCCTGGATGTGCCAGAGGAGCTGGCCCGTTGCGGCGCTGTGCCCGCTGATGCCTTCGCTCGAGTTGATGATCAGTTCAGGCGTGCCGGCCGTCTGCACGACGAGCGGCGTGCTGTACGAGTGGATGTCGCGCCCGCGCTCGACGCGCCACAGCGTCTTGCCCGATGCGGCGTCGATCTTCAGCAGGTATGCGGTCGGCAGGTGATAGCAGGTGAGGATGAGCGAGTTCTCGAAGATGACCGGCGAGCTGCTGTGCCCCCAGTTGATGTCGAACGGCGCGTACTCGCGCCCCAGATGGCGCGACCAGACAAGCTTGCCGGACAGATCGAGCGCGACGATCTGGCCGGTGCCGAACCAGGCGTACACCCGGCGGCCGTCGGTGACGGGGCTGGACGACGCGAGGTTGTGCTTGTCGTGGACTTCCGAGAGCCGCCCTTCGGCCGGCAGCTCGTATTCCCACAGCTTCCGGCCGTCGATGCGATTCAACGCGGTGACGAGGAACGACACCTTGTCGGATGCCGCGGCCGCCGCACTGCCGCCCAGGGCGCGTTCACCGGCCTCTGCCGGATTGCCGCCCTGGACCAGCGTCGGATGGTTGCCGGCGCGGCGGGCGCTCACGGCCGATTTGTGATGTCACAAAGACGTAGTCGCCCCACACGATGGGGGACGAGATGCCGAGACCGCGGACGGCGGATTTCCACGCGACGTTCTCGGTGTCGCTCCAGCGCTCGGGCAACCCGGTTTCGGTGGACACGCCCGTCGTCGACGGACCTCTCCAGTGCGGCCAGTTTTCGGCGCGCATACCGGTTGCCGAGAGGACGATCAGCACGGCCAGTGCGTACGGCTTCATCGCTCGTTTCTCCTTGGAAATACACCACTTTTTAACACACGTCTCAAATCGGATCGCGCGTGCTGGAAATGCGCAACCACTATTCCTGTCGGGTCGTGTGCGGAAATGTAAAAGCCTCGTTCGCGGAAATTGTGTGAATTGCTAGGAAATTTGCTAAAAGTCCCCCGGCACGGTCATTGCCCCTAAGCCGGCCGCCGCGAACTTTGGTGGCCTCTCGAGGGGGTTACATGTCTGCAGGGATTCGGTTCGTCGTCGGTGCGATGTTGGCGGTCCTGCTCTCGGCGTTGTTCTCAGTGGACGTCCATGCGCAGACCCGTCGACGAGAGTCGTCGCTGCTGGCAGCGGATTCGACGGCATCGGTCGCTGACGTGACGGCCAAGCTTGCTGTCGCAGGGCCTCGACGTAACCGTCATCGACGTGGGCGTCGGCACGACGACGCCGACCCCGACGCGCGACGAGTTGCTGGCCTATCAAGCCGTTCTTCACCTGGTCCCATTCGACTCGCGGCTATGCGGATCCCGACTCGGGCTCGGCAACGCGCTGGCCGCATACGTGGATGCGGGTGGTGGTGTCGTGCAGGCGGCGCATTCGCTTTCGCGGGACAGTACCTTTCCGTCTCGATGGCCGCTGGCGCACTGGAGGCTACGAGCCCTTTACTTTCTCGGCGGCGATCGACGTCTCGACGGGCTTCTAGTCTGACATGGCCAGTGCAGCCGACCCATCCCATCACTGAGTGGCGTACGTGCCTTCAGTGGCGGCGGCGTCCAGCTTTCTACAATCAGATGCAACCCCAGGGCTGCGCCGAAACGATTGCAATCTGGAGCAACGGTCGCGTGCTGGTGGCCGCGCGCGTGGGTCCGCGCGGCGGTCGCATCGTCGGCCTCAACATGTATCCGGTGTCGACAGCATCTGCGCGCAACTGGGACACTGGACTGGCGAGGCGCAGTATGATGGCCAACGCCCTCCGCTTTGTCACGACGCCCGCGCGCGGCGCCACCGGCCGGCGCGCCCGTCGTGGCCCTGCTGGGAGCGACAGACGCGACGCGGCTCGACGACGTGCGATGCAAGCTTCAGGACACGTTTCTCTTCTCGCAGGTCGATGCGTTCGACGTGTCCGTCGACGACCCCAATCTTGCCACGCTCAGTCAATACGACGCGGTGTCTGACCTTCTCGGATCTCCAGTACGCCGATTCCGACCGCGCTTGGTGACGTGCTGGCCGACTACGTCGATGGGCATCGCGGCGTCGTTGAAGCCGTCGTACAGCTTTGATCCTGGTTGCGCATCTCGGCGGCCGTTGGAGCAGCGGCGGATATCGTCCGTTCACCGAAGGGCCCCGCGTTGCGTTCACGCGCAGCGCTCTTCTGGTACCGTTCATCTCGGGCCACCGAAATCCTGCAGGGAGTCGCGAGCGTTCACGGCGGCCAGCGAGCTATCACTCGTCGCCTGTTGCGCTGAGTTCGGCGACGACGCTGGTGGCCAACTGGACCGACGGGCAGCCGTTCGTGGCTGCGGGTCGGGCCCGGTCGGAGGAAGCATCGTTGGCCTCAACTTCTTTCCGCCGTCGAGCACCGTGGGAGACCGATTTGTGGGATGCGACCACGGATGGGGCGCGGCTGATGGCCAACGCGCTGCTCTATGCCTCGAACCGGACTCCGTCGGCCGATGCGGGCGCCGATCAGACGATCGAGGCGACGTCGCCGACGGGCGTGTCGTTCTCGCTCAACGGAACCGGCAGCGATCTCGACGGCGATCCCATGACCTTCGCGTGGTCGGGTGCGGCGACGGGGAACACGGCCAGCATGACGCTGGACGTGCCGCCGCCAGCGGCGCCGGCTACGTCGCAGACCTACACCATGACGTTGACGGTGAGCGACGGTAGAGGCGGCGTGTCAACCGACGACGTCCTTCTGACGGTTACCGACACGACCGGCCCGGTTCTGAGCGGCGTTCCGGCAGGGCCGATCGATCTCGTGGCGACCAGCCCGGCGGCGCGGTGCTGACCTACGGACCTGTCACGGCAGCCGACGCGGTTGACGGGGTTCAACCGGTGACGTGCAAGCCGGCGTCGGGGAGCACCATTCCGGTCGGCGGCACCGTCGTGACCTGCACATCGACCGACACACGCGGGAATACCTCGTCATCGAGTTTCAACGTGACGGTGACCGCGGATGACGGTGGCGACGGTGATGACTCGACGCCGGGCAAGGTGTACGGCTACGGATTCATTCGCGAAGACGACACGCTCTTCGAGTTCGCGTTCAACGCGCGCGAGAGCGCGTCGGGCTTCGAACGCGGCGAGCTGCAGATGAGCACCAGGTCGGGCTACTGCCACCATCATCGGCACAGCCGCCGGAGCCAGAATCGCTTCGTCTCGCTCGCGCTGGACGAGGTGACGTTCGACGGCAACAACTCGCGTGCAGTTCACGGGAACGGGACGCTGGAACGGCCGTAACGGCTACCGTTTCGCCGTCTCCGCGTCAGACACGCTAGTCAGGCGCCGCCACTTCGACAGAGTGCACATCACCATCACGTCGCCCACGGGCGAGGTGGTTTCCGAGGTCGAGGCAGGCTCCAGGGCGGCAACGTTCAGTTCGTGCGCGTCCGCCATCAAGACTGAGCGCGCTCCGTGCGCGTCGCGTCGCTCGTCTTTGTAGTTCTGCTCATCAGTGCCGCGCCTTCGGGCGCGGCACTGCCCGAAGAGGCCGCCGCAGCCTGCAAGGCTCTCGGTGCCGATGCCATCTTCATCGGAAGACCGGTAAGCCTGCCGAAGTGCTCGTGTCGTTCGAAGATCGAATCCAGCCCGCGCGTGAGCGTTGGCTGAAGGCGCAGGCCGAGGCAGACGGGTCCAGAACGGACACAGAGGTCCACATCAGGGCCGTTCGCGCCTTCGACGACTACGAATCATCTTCGCGTTCGCTATCCAGAACCCCGAGAACATGGTGCTCATCCCCATCGAGGTTGAGACGCAGCTTCAAAGGTGCGACGCCGCCGCTCGTCTACCTGCAGGATAGTCTGGACGAAGCTCGAGCCTGGCCGCACGTATGTCTTCTTCAGTGACTTCTCTGATGCCGATCGCTGGATGACCGGATCATGGACCCCGCCGGGATGCCACAAGCCAGTGGAGAAGGCCGAGCTGAGCGCTGCGCCTCATTCAAGAAGCGCTTTCGGCGTCGCATGGCGGCACTGTGATCGGATCGATTGACTACGAGTCGGTCGGGCGATCCGCTGATAAGCCGGCAGCGGCTGCCGGACTGACCGTTCGCATTGCATCACCGGGTTTCATGCTCAACACCACCACCGACGCCGATGGCGTCTTTCTCGTAACGGGTGTGCCATCCGGACAGGTCAGTGCGACACCCTCGCCTTCCGAACGGTCTCGCTATCGTCCATGACAAGTCGGCGACGAGCGTGCTCGGTGAGGGCGCGTTGTGTGCCGTTGCATATGCGAGCCGCGCTGAACGGCCGCATCCGCGGACGTGTGGTCGGGGCCGGAGGCAAACCCAGAGCAGCACTGACAATTCAGCTCGTTTCAAGCGCTGCCGGGTGGCAGAGCGCGCGGCATTACAACACGGCAACTACGAACGACCGTGGCGAGTTCGAGTTCCGCACGATTCCACCGGGATCGTATTTCGTCGGCTACGAGCCATGCGGAGCGATCTTGTGCGTCGGAGCGCATCCTCCGATGACCTACTATCCGGGAACGCCCGATCGCGCCGCTGCCATTCCCATCGTCGTCGGCAACGCGACGCAGCACGACGGAGTTCGACTTCATCGTCCCCTGACGGGCAGCCGGCCCGGGCCTCTGGTAAACTCTCCACGTAATCTTTCAGTATTCACATGAAGATGCGCATCGTTCAGGGTATCGCTCTGTCTCTCGTCGCGGCTCCGCTCGCCCTGGCGCTGTCGGCACAGGCCCCGGCCCCGGCGGCCGAGCGCTACTGGCCGCAGTGGCGCGGTCCGCTGGCCAACGGCATCTCCAAGGCTGGCGACTCCTCCCCTGGAATGGGGAGAAGGAAAGAACGTGCGCTGGAAGGTGGAGATTCCGGGCCGCGGCTCGGCGTCTCCGGTCATCTGGGGAGATCGCGTCTTCATCCTGACGGCCATTCCTGCCGGCACGGGCGTCAAGGATTCACATGGCCCGCGCGGCGGCATCACGCCCGAGGGGCGTGCATCGCTACGTCGTGATGGCGCTCGATCGACGCGATGGCCGCGTCGTCTGGGAGCGCACCGCGCGCGAGGAAGCGCCGCACGAAGCGTCGCACCAGGACAACGGCACATGGGCGTCGGCGTCGGCGGTCACCGACGGGCAGCACGTCATCGCGTCGTTCGAATCGCGCGGCATCTACGCGTACGACATGAACGGCACGCTCGTCTGGGAGAAGGACCTCGGCGACAAGTCGATGCGGAACGAGTTCGGAGAGGGCAGCACGCCCGCGCTCTATCGCAACCGGCTGATCGTCGTGTGGGATCACACGAAGGGCTCGTTTGTCACGGTCCTCGACAAGAACACCGGCAAGGAGCTCTGGCGCGTCAGCCGCAACGAGATCGACACGTGGGCCACGCCGTACGTCGTCGAAAACGCCGGCCGCGCGCAGGTCATCGTGCCGGGCATGAACCGTCTGCACAGCTACGATCTCGAGACGGGCGAGGTCGTCTGGCACAGCGAAGGCCTGACGATGAATCCGATTCCGTCGCCGGTGGGCGAAGACGGAGTCGTGATTGCGACCAGCGGATTCCGCGGCAACAACCTGAAAGCGATTCGGATTGCGGACGCGAAAGGGGATCTCACGGGATCGAAGGCGCTGCTGTGGTCGCTCGATCGCGACACGCCGTACGTGCCGTCTCCGCTTCTGTATGACGGGTTCCTGTACCTGTTGAAGAGCAACTCGCCGATTCTGTCGGTCTTCGACGCGAAGACCGGCAAACCTCACTATCAGCTTCAACGGCTCGATGGTCTGGGATCGGAAATATTCTCGTCGCCGGTCGGCGCCGCCGGCCGGGTGTACATCACCGGCCGCGATGGACACACGCTCGTGATTCGCAACGGCGGCTCGTTCGAAATCCTCGCGAAGAACGTGCTCGACGACGGGTTCGACGCCTCGCCCGCGCTGGTCGACAATGAAATGTACGTGCGCGGGTATCGGTATCTCTATAGCCTCGGGGTCAAGTGAGTGCAGAATCCTGACGTCATTGTCATAGGCGGGGGGCCCGCCGGCTCGACCACATCAACCCTCATCGCGCAACGCGGCTACCGGGTACAGCTCTTCGAGCGCGATCGGTTCCCGCGCTTCCACATCGGCGAGTCGCTGATTCCCGAGACCTACTGGGTGCTGCAGCGGCTCAACATGCTGCCGAAGATGCAGGCCAGCCCCTTCGTGAAGAAGTACAGCGTGCAGTTCGTCAACTCCAAGGGCCGGGAGTCGGCGCCGTTCTATTTCTGGGACAACAAGCCGCACGAGTGCTCGCAGACCTGGCAGGTGGTGCGGAGCGAGTTCGACAAGATGATGCTCGACAACGCGCGCGAGCACGGCGTCGACGCGAGCGAAGGCGTGCGCGTGCTCGAGGTGCTGTTCGACGGCGATCGCGCGGTGGGCGTCAGGATTCGCGACGAAGCAGAACAACGATCGCGAGGTGTTCGCCAGGGTCATCGTCGACGCCAGCGGTCAGACGGCGATGCTGCAGAACCGCTTCAAGCTGCGGCTCTGGGATCCGGTGCTCAACAAGGGCGCCATCTGGACGTACTGGGAGAACGCGTACCGCGACAGCGGGCGCGACGAAGGCGCCACGCTCGTCATTCAGACCGGCGACAAGCAGGGCTGGTTCTGGTACATCCCCCAGCACGACAACGTCGTCAGCATCGGCGTGGTCGCGCCGTTCTCGCACCTGTTCAACAAGCATCGCGAGAGCCACGAGAAGACCTACGAGGAAGAAGTCGAGAACGCGCCGGGCGTCAAGCAGCGCCTCGTGAACGCGAAGCGCATTACCGGTTATTTCGTGACCAAGGATTACTCGTATCGCGCGAAAGAGGTGGCCGGCCACGGCTGGGTGCTCGTCGGCGACGCGTTCGGCTTCCTCGATCCGCTGTACTCGTCGGGCGTGCTGCTCGCGCTCAAATCCGGACAGCTTGCCGCTGACGCCATCGTCGACGGTCTGGGCAAAGGCGATGTGTCGGCCGCACAGCTCGGTTCGCTGGGGGGCGGACTTCAACCACGGCGTCGATCGGATGCGGCGGCTGGTCTGCGAATACTACGCGGGCTTCAGCTTCGGCGAGTTCGTGAAGACCTATCCCGAACTGCGCGGCACGGTCACCGACCTGCTGATCGGCGACCTGTTCGACGATCGCGTGGACAAAGTGTGGGGACCGCTGGAGTCGCTGTACAAGCCGGGGAAGGATCGGATTCAGGACTGGAGCGAGGGCACGCCGGCCGAGGTTGCCCAGCACAAGACGAACGAGCTGATTCTGCCGGAAGGGCGGAGGCGGTAGGGGTGCGGGAAATGGAAACTAGAAAGTAGAAAGTAGAAAGTGGAAAGTAGAAAGTAAAAAGGAAAAGGGACGAACGAGCATGCGGATACTCGCGGTTGCGACCTTGTCTGTGGCCTTCAACGTTGCCGTCACCCGCGTCGCTCATGCCGAAAACTGGCCGCAGTGGCGTGGTCCTTCGGCCAACGGGATCAGCGGCGAGACGAATCTGCCCGTCACCTGGACGACGACCGAGAACATCACGTGGAAGCTGCCGCTTCCCACCTGGTCAGGGTCGACGCCCATCGTCTGGGACAATCGCATCTTCCTGAACGTGGCCGAAAACGGCAGCCTGTTCCTGTGGGCGGTGGATCGCGCCAAGGGAGAGCCGATCTGGAAACGCCATCTCAGCGACGGCGATCATCGCGAGCGCAAGCAGAACATGTCGACGCCGTCGCCGGTCACCGACGGCACCGCCGTCTGGGTGATGACCGGCACCGGCATCCTGAAGGCGTTCGACTTTCACGGCAAAGAGCTCTGGATGCGCGACATTCAGAAAGAGTACGGGCGCTTCGGGCTCAACTGGGGCTACGGCTCGTCGCCGATGCTCTTTGGCGATTCGGTGTTCGTGCAGGTGCTGCACGGCATGAAGACCGACGATCCCTCGTACGTGCTGCGCATCAGCAAGGCAAACGGGCGGACGATCTGGAGGGTCGAACGTCCGACGATCGCCCAGCGCGAATCGCCCGACTCGTACACGACGCCGGCGATTGTGCGGACGGGCGAGAACCTCGAGCTCGTCATCACCGGCGGCGATGCGGTGACGGGGCATGACGTCAACACGGGCAAGGAGCTGTGGCGCGCCGATGCGCTGAATCCGACGGACGATCATGCGATACCGCATCGTGGCGTCGCCGGTCGTGCATGGCGAGCTCATCATCGCGCCGAGCCGCGAGCGTCCCATGCTGGCGATGCGGCCGGGCGGACGCGGGAATGTCGCGCGCTCCCACATTCTGTGGCAGTTCGAGAACGGCCCCGACGTGCCGACACCGGTCACCGACGGCAAGTACGTCTACGTCATCAACGACCGCGGCATCATGTGGTGCCTCGACGCCAAAACGGGTCACGAGGTGTACGGCAAGATGCGCCTGCGCCCCAGCACGTACAGCGGGTCGTTCGTGATGGCCGACGGGAAGCTCTACATCACCAACGAAGACGGCCTCACGACCGTCGTGCGGACCGGACCGAAATTCGAGATCCTCGCCGAGAACAACTTCGACGACTACACGCTGAGCTCGCCGGCGGTCTCGGACGGCCAGATCTTCATCCGCACCACGGCGGCGCTGTGGGCGATCGGCAAGCGGACCACGAAGTAACCACGAAGACACAACCACGAAGACACGAAGACACGAAGGTGGAAGCCAAACACACCCGGACTGGATAGCGGTGGCACAGGGCTTCAGCCCTGTCGGGGTCGCCATTTCACTTACCAGCCCGCGCACGTAGACAGAACTGGTAACATCTGCCCTCATACAACTGCGTTTCCGTCAGGGCACGCCCGCGGACGTTCGATCGTAGGAACGGTTTCGACGTCGCCTCTTCGTTTCTCGTCGTTCGTCGCGCCCTTCGTGTCTTAGCGTCTTCGTGGTCGCGTCTTCGTGGTTCCGTCGTGGCTTCGCCTTCGTGACTTCGTGGTTTCAGGAGGTGACCGATGAGTCAATCCGCGCTCAGCGTCTTTGTCTTCGGCTGGTACACCTTCGCGATTGCCCTGATTCTGCTCGTCGCGCCCAACCTGCTGCTCACCACACTGGGCATCGCGCCGACGCACGAGCCCTGGCTGCGCCTGCTGGGGATCGTGACGCTCGCGCTCTCCTTCTATTACATTCTCGCGGCCTACGAGGAAGTCCTCTCGTTCTTCCGATGGACCATCCTTGGCCGATCGACGGTGTTTGTCGGCATCTCGGTGCTTGTGGTCGGGGGACTGGTGCCAGCCGTGATCGTGGTGTTCGCGGTCATCGACGCCCTGGGCGCGATGTGGACGGCGGCCGCTCTCCGCTCGGATCGCGTCGCCGCAACTAGCTAAGTGCGCTGGGTGCAACAGGTCGAGAGGTGCGAGAGGTGGGTTGGGTGTGCTGGGGCCTGCCGCGCCGAAGCACGAACGTCACGAAGGTCTGGCCCAGATCTTCGTGTTCTTTGTGATCTTGTCGTTCTTTACGCGGCTGGCCTGAAGTACAGCACCATGCCCGCGCCCACCGACGCGAGCACGAAGCCGACGTACAGCATTGGACTTGGCGCGACCTTTGGAGGGTGGAACACCATCGACAGGAGCACGTTGACGATCGGCGCGCCACCGAACACCAGCGGCATCACGTAGACGGGCAGGCCGCCTGTGCGGAATGCCCAGATGATGCACGCGGCGCCGACCGCACCGAGCGCGCCGGCGATCGTGGCGATCAGCAAACCGGTCTGGTCGAATCCCGCGAGACTACCCTGCGAGGCCAGGGCGCCGACCGGAATCAGCACGCCAATCAGGAAATACGCCACGCCGACGCACAAGAGCGCCTTCAGCGGGTTGCCCAGCATCACCTGACCGCGGTGGAGCAGGACCCCGTACGCGCCCCACGACAGCACCGCACCTGCCACGAACAACAGCCATCTCATCTATTTGTCGCCCTTCATTACTTGTTCGCGATCGCGAACAACTGATTTCGATTGTTCAGGAAGATCGTGCCGTGCGCCGGCGTCACGGTGGCGTACACCGAGCTGCCCATGTTCATCTCTGCCAGCACCTTCTTCTCGCGTCCCTGCGCCAGCACCGTGATGTCGCCGTCTTCATCGCCGATGTACACCTTGCCGTCGGCGACGAACGGCGATCCCCACACGGCGGCGAACAGATCGTGCATCCAGACTTCCTTGCCGGTCTCCGCGTCGAGACAGTAGAGGAAGCCGCTGAAGTCGGAGATGTAGACGAGGCCGTCGGCGACCGCGGCCGTGGAGATTGAACGGCGGATCTTGTTGAAGTGCCACAACCGTCCGCTCTGCGTGATGTCGCCCCGCTTGGTCGCGTCGATCGCGTAGAAGTTGCCGACGCCTTCGCCGTGCTCCGGATCCTGGCCGTTCGCGATGTACACGCGGTCGTTGATGATGACCGGCGTGGAGATCAGCTCGTTGCGGGTCTTCGGCCACACGGCTTCCTTCGGGTTCGTGTCGAATTCCCAGAGCTTCTTCCCGGTCTGGGCTTCGTAGCCGCGCACCCAGCCATCTCCCTGCGCCGACACCACCTGCACCACGCCACCGATCGTGCCCACCGACGGCGCGCGACCACTGGCCGTGGAGGATGCGATCTTCGACCGAGTTGTCCTCCCAGACGAGCTTGCCCGTGGTCCTGTTCGAGCGCGATGATGGCCGGGGCGCGCGGCGAGGGAATGTTCACGTGGCTTTCGTCCTGCCCGTTGGACGTGCTGACGAAGAGGAGATTGCCCCACATCGTCGGCGACGAATTCGCCAGGTTGTGCGGATACGAACCCACCTCTTCCATCATGTCGAACGACCAGATGACGTCGGCGTCGTTCATGCCGGTCAGCTTCTCGTCGGTCACCGGGCCGTCGTTCTCCTTGTCGCGGAACCCTTCGATGTCGAGGCAGAAGATGACGGCGCGGTTGCTCACGTAATACAGCTTGTTGCCGTCGACCATCGGGGAGGAGGCGATACCCTGGTACGGCCAGTCGTTCGCGCGGCCCGACTCGAGCTTGACGTGGGTCTGCTGCCACAGGAACTCGCCGTCGGTTTCGCGGAACGCCATCAGCACGCCGCGATCGCCGGGCTGCTTCGGATCGCGCAGTTTCTCGTTGTTGGTCCCGACGAACACCATGCCGCCGGCCACCACCGGATTGCCGTAGCTCTGCGAGCCGAGGTCGGCCACCCACTTGATGTTCTTCTTCGTCTTCACGTCCCAGTCGGTTGCCAGCCCTTTGGCGTTCGACACCATGTTGCGGTCGGGAGTCCCGCCCCACATCGGCCAGTCGCCCGTCCCCGGATCGGACGCCGCAAGTCGAGATGCACCAAGTGATGCAACGATTAACGCTATTGCGACCAACACCCGAGCTTTTGTCATGTCCTAATCCCTAATCCCCAATCCCTAATCCCTAGTGGGAGGGGTTACTGATTCGGCGTCAGTTTAAGTTGTCGATGTACGCGCCGAACTCCGCGTCGAGGAAGAAGCCTGGCGCACCCTGGCGATTGCCAATCGGATCGGTCTTGTCGATTTGCCACGCGTCCGGTTCGGCTTCGCCAGTCGCCCACGCCTTACCACGCGCACGGACCTGTCCGTTGGGGAGATTCTCGACGCGCAGCTTGATCGTGTACCACGCGTCGGCCTTCCAGGCGAACGGCACGACAACCGAACGCTGTGTTTCAGGTTCCCACGGCTCGAGCTTGAGGCGCTGCGTAGTGCCGTACAGCACGAGGCTGTAGCGCTGCACCGTGATGCCGACATCGGCCATCATGCGCCGGCGTGTCGGCGCACGCACGTCGGCCTGCATCGTGTAGTTCGACCACTCGACGGGACCGATGAAGACCCGTCCGCGCTTGAAGAGCGTGTTGGTCGGCGTCTTCTCGAGGACCTTCTGTCCATCCAGCGTCGCCACCACCAATGGCCCGACCGGTCCGGCGGCGTTGACCCATCCGGCCGGCGCCGATTTTTCCGGCAGCGAGTCGAACGTCTCGGTCCACGGCATCGGCCTGACAATCCGCGCGCGCGCTTCTCCGGTGAGCGATCCCACGGCCGCCTTGATCAGCCCGGCCTGTTCGCGATCGCCGGCGGCGGTGAACGCGCCGTCAGCGACGGTGCCCTTCAATCCGTCGAGCGACCACGTGGCTTTTTCTTCGCGCAGGAAACGTCCACGACCGTCGAAGGTTTTCGCGGTGAGCTTGACGGTCTGGCCCGGCGCCACGACGAGCTCCGTTGGCGAGACCTGCACGTAAGCGGGCGCACCCTCGCCAACGACGGCGGGCTCGTTGACCGCAAAGCCGGTCAGCGTCTTCCGCTGCTTGGGTCCAACGGCATAGACGGCATCGGTTGTCGCGAAGAAAATACGGCCGCGCGAGATCGCCGCGCCGCCGAAGACCTGTTCGGCCGTGCCCTCCGATCCGCCGATGCTGTTCTTGCTGATCGGCAGCTCGACCTCGCTGAGAATTTCCGCGCGGTCCGCGTGCGGCCGGACGATGAAGAACTTGCCGCTTTCGGTGCCGACGAAAATCTTGCCGTCGGCCATCACCGGCGGCGCCTTCTGCGACGTGCCGAGCGGCTGCCTCCACAGCTCTTTGCCGGTCTCGATGTCGTACGCGATCAGGCGCGAGCCGTTTTCAATCTGATAGAGGCGGGCGCCGTCGACGAGCGGAGAAGAGAAGCCGAACTGCTCGCCGTAGTGCGCCCATTTGGTGGCCTTGATGTCGCCGGTCTGCGATCCATCGATCGCGGCCAGCATGCCCATCTCGTTGCCGGTCAGGTTCTCGTCGCCGTGCGAGATGATGACGGTGCTGCCGCTCACCACCACGCCCGTGTTGATCGCGCGCTTCGCGGCGACGTAGCTCCAGACCTTTTCGCCCGTCTGAGCCTTGATGGCGTGAATGCCGCCGTCGCCGAGCCCGACGATCAGCAGCCTCGTGCCGTTGATCGTCGCGATGAGCGGCGCGGCATAGGCGGTGTCGTACGGCCGCCCGCCGGGGTTCGCGACATACACGATCGTCGCCCGTCCGCTTGTTGAGCGCGATGATGCGATGCGAGCGCGCCGCCTGCGTGCCCCAGTTCGAAACCGCCGCGCTGACGATGACCAGATCGCCGTCGATGATCGGCGACATCGTCCGGCCGCCGTGCGTGGTGAACGCCGCGAACTCCTCGCCGATCGATCGCTGCCACAGCGGCTTGCCGTCGGCGCTCAGCGCGACGACCGTGGCGCCGACGCTCAACGCGTAAACGTTGCCCGTTTCCGGATCCGCGGCAGGCGAGGCCCATCCGACCCGGTGGGGCGGCACGTCGCTCTGAAAGATGTTGAACTTGTATTCCCACAGCACCTTGCCGCTGTCCGCGTCGAGCGCCATCACCCGTTCCTGCAACGCCGTTCCGCGTCCAGACGGGTTCTGGACGTACACGCGGTTGCCCATGACGATCGGTGCCGAACGGCCACCAAACGGCGCGCGCCACAGCAGATTCGAGCCCTTCACATCCCATGTCGCGGGAAGACCTGTCTCTGCTGACGTGCCGTCGCGATTCGCGCCTCGTGCTTCGGGCCAGTCGCCCATCGCCACGCGGCGCGGGCCTTGTGCCAGAGCGGGGGCGCCCATCATGAGGCAGAGGGTGGCGACGGAAAGGAGCTGTTTCAGCATACGGATTTGGATGTTACTTGAATACGCCCCGGCGGGAAAGGCTGCTTACGACAGGAGTTACGCCGGCAGAAAGCCACGTGCGGCAGCTCCGGCCGACGCGGTTTAGTTTCTCGTGGACGGACTGGACGGCATCGGCACCAGGACCGCGCCTGTTGCGAAGACGCCGACAGCGGCGGCCAGGATATTGAACATCGCCGCATAACTGCCGGTGCGTTCCACGTTGCGGCCAGCAGCAGCGGGCCGACAGCTGATGCGACCACGGTGATGGCCTGCGCGACGCCCTGGATGCGGCCCAGATGACGGCGGCCGTAGACGCGGGGCCATACGCTGAAGAACAGCACCATCACGAGGCCACCGCCAAGCCCCATCATCGTCGCCCAACCCATCGCCATCCCAATCGAGCTGACGTGCGGCAGCACGAGCAGTCCGATGCCGAGCACCAGGAGCGAGATCGCCAGCAGCCCGTTCAGCGCCATGAAGCGCGCGAGCCAGCCGCCGGCGAAATTTCCCGCGAGCCCGGTAATCGCCGTGACGACGAGCGTCTGGTAGTAGATCTCCGGACCGAATCCGCGCTCGGCCAGGATCGATTCGTTGAAGAGGCCGATGCCCGAGGCGACGAGCCCGTACAACGCCGCACCGCCCGCGAAGATCCAGAACGCGGGCGTGGCCAGCGCTTCCCGCAGAGTGAACCCTGGCGGTTCCGGGTTCCGGGTTCCGGGTTCCGGGTTGTCGGGTTCCGGGTTCCAGGCCGTCGGGACGGAGTCCGATCGATTCCGGGTTGCGCCGCACGAGCAGCAGCGCCAGCGGCACGAGCGCCGCGAGGATCGTGGCGCCCACGCCGAACCATGCCGCCCGCCATCCCGCGGATTGCACGATCGACCCCACGACGGGAAACGCGATCATGAACCCGATGCTCATCACGATGCTGTACACCGCCATCGCCATGTCGATGCGGCGCACGAACCATTGACCGACCATGGCGATGCTGACGACCGACAATGCGCTCTGGCCGAGCGCTCGCGTCAGCGTGACGGCAATGGCGAGCTCGGTGAACGAGGCAGCGCGGCTCATCAAGCACACGATGGCGCCCAGCGCGGCAGCGACGAGCGCCAGCACCACGCGGCTGCCGGCGCGATCGATGAAGCGGCCGACGCCGAACGCGCCGGCGGTGCCGATGAGGGTGGCCCAGAGATTCAGTTGCGCGTAGTCCACGCGGCCGATCTTCAGCTCGGCGAGCAGCGGCTCGGTGATGAGGCCGAGTCCCTGCGTGCGGCCCGGCAGCGTGCCGACCATGGCCGCCGCGGCGACGCCAAGCACCACCCAGCCGTAGAACGGCGTGCGCGTGGGCGCTGGCTCGGACCCGGCCATGTCGTTCACGCTGGCGGCGGCGGCGGGTCGTGGCGCTGCACCAGCGCCTTGATCGGAATGGCGATGCCTTCCTCGGCGAAGCGCCGGTGCAGCCGCTTGACGAACTCGTGCTTGATGAGGTGCTGATCAACGAACTCCTGCGCGCGAAGAATCGACCGAGAAGCCGATACCGGGATCGCCGAACGTGTGGTACCGCACGAACGGCTCGAACCCAGGCACGCCCCCAGGCACCGTCTGCATCACATCCCGCGCAACCTCGGTCGCGATCCGCTCGACACGCTCGAGATCGCTCGCGTAGTCGACGCTCGCTTCGATGACCACCGCGAGCTCGAGATCGGGCAGGTGATAGTTGGTGACGATCGACTGCGAGAACTTGGCGTTCGGCACGAGCACGGTGTTGTTCGACAGCTGCCTCAGCCGGCTCGCGCGCCAGTCGATGTCGACGAGATAGCCTTCTTCGCCAGACGACAGACGGATGTAGTTGCCGATACGGATGTGCTTGGCCACCGTCAGGTAGAGCCCGGCAAAGAGATTCGCGAGCGTATCCTGCAGCGCGAGCGCGACGGCGAGGCCGCCGACGCCGAGCGCGGTCAGAATCGGCGTAATCGACAGCCCCAGCCCGTTGAGCACGACGAGCAGCCCGATCATCACGACGACGATGCGGATCGACATTTTCGGTGAGCGTCGTCGTCGGCATCGCGGCTTCGATCGCCGGACCGTGCGAGTGGACGAGAATCACCAGGACTTCCGACACGAGGAACGTCAGCGACACCGTCGCGACGACGTAGAGACCCTTGTCGAGGGTCGTCGCCGCATTGGTCGTCAGCGTCCACATGCCCTGCGGCGAGATAGACGCCGACCAGCAGGCTCCAGAACGGGATCCGGCGCGCGATCGCCTCGCTGATGGCGTCATCCCAGCGGATCGACGTGCGCCGCACCAGACGGCTGACTTGCGTGGCGAAGATGCGACGCGCCACGCTGCCGACGAGATAGGCGATGGCGATGATCAGCAGAGAGACCAGCGCGGTGCGAGCGGAGTGCGGGAGGCCCTGGAGATCCCAGTTCATCGGAGATTGATCATATGTCTTTCGCCGCAGATCGGCGACGCCGCGCGAAGACCAGCGTGTAGATGGCGAGGTTGATCGCCAGCGCGAGAGCGCCGAGGAGGAGCTGGTGAGTCCGCGTGAGTCCTCCCGGATAGAGCGCCGGCAGGATGTAGTGGGCGATGAAATCCCCCTGGTATCCGGTCTCGCCTTGCGCGCCCCGCAGACGATTCTCGAGCGGTGTGAGCGGACAAATCCATCCGCTGAACTCGATGAAGGCACCCCAGAGAACGGCGGGGATGTGCAGCCAGATGATGCGCGGCCACCACAGCGCGAGCACGCCTCCGCACACCACGAAGATCACGAACACGAAATGGAGGAGGACAACGAGGTCGGCCATGAGTGCGACCGACCCGGCTTTATTTTTCCGGCGCGATCGACATCAACAACTGCTCGAAGCTCTTCTGCTGGGCGGCGATCGTCTTCGCCGGTCCTGTCAGCTTGAAGAACACGTTGCCACCGGGCCCTTCCGCGATGGCGCCGATCAACCGGTATCCCGGCACCGGCTTGCCCGCCATCATCGGTCCTCCCATGCCGGTATAGGTACCCGATGCATCGACCATCGTGATGGCCACGCCGCGCACGGTCTTCTTGTCGACTTTGGCGGCCGCCGGCTTGCCGTCGGCGCCGAGCACCTGGCTCTTCCATCGCTCGACGTTTGCGTCGATGCCGCCACCCTGGCCGGGGCCGAAGAAATTCACCACACACTCGGCGACGCCGGTGTCGCCCGCCACTGGCACGATGGAATACGTCGCGGCGCGCATCGGCCGCTCGCCTTCAGCCTTCCAGCCGGCGGGCGCCGTCCATCGAAGACCGGCCGCGGATTGGGCGAACAGGCTGACGGAAATGAAGAGAAGAAGAGCCGCGAGTGACAATGGGCGCATGTGGCGAGTATAGCGCAGCAGTCGCAAGGCACCGTCGGTGGTCGACAGGCGACAGTCGCCAGTGTCACTCTGGCGACCGCCGATAAATTGCAGTACGGAAAGACCGACGAACGTAGCGTCCGGCTTTAGCCGGACTTTACGCGGTCCGCCTGAAGGCGGACACTACGTACAATCGGAAACTCTAATCGCAGCGTTCGGTCCCGCCCTTAATCGAGCGGACCTGCATCTCGCGGTCGACGAGCATGCCGGAGACGTTGACGCGGTAGCCGACGTGCGACTTGAAGTCGACCCGATGGCTGGCATCGACGAGCTCGACCCGTGCCGAGCCCTTCTTGATGAAGCCCGATCTCCAGCTGCGCGATTTCGGCGCGTGATCGCCGTCGGTATCCTTCAACTTGAACATCCCGTCATCGTGGACAAGGCATCCGGCGATCGTCGTGGCGATGCTCTCCTCGTCCTGCTGCTTGGTGGCTGCCACCGAGCGCGATTCCATGACGGGCGTTTCCATCGCGGGTGGTGGCGTGGCTGCTGCCGTCTCTGCCGCTACGTTGGCGGCGACGGGTTTTGGCGTGGCAGCCGGCTTGGCCGCCTTGACGGGCGCGGGCTTCGGCTGAACCGCTTTGAGCGGCTGTGGCGCCTGCTCCGCCATCGCCCGGGCGGCATGGCAGGCAGCGACATGTCGAGCGCCGGCTGATTGGGTTCTTTGGCCGCCGCGTCGAGCGACTGAGATGGCGAGCACGCCACCATAGCCAGGAGACTGATGAGGCAGGCACTTCCCACGATTGTGTTCGGACGCATCACAGTTCCTCCTTACGAACTTGTGGATTGACCGCGCGCACGCGGTGACCGGGGGGAGGGAGCAAAGGGAGTGCCCGTAAAAACCGGCCGATTCTGGGGGAATCGGGGCCGGTGTTGCACGATGGAACACCCAAAACTGTAAGCGGGCGCCCCCGAAAACGGTTCCGGGATCCTTTTTTTCGCTCCGGAACCCTATTTCTGCAGTGTGAATTTCTGCATCCGCCGCCCGGTGTCGGTTTCGGCGACATAGAGGTTGCCGCTGGAGTCGACCGCGAGGCGTGGCCGTGCGTGAAGTTGCCGAGCTGGTGGCCGGGCCGGCCGAAGCTCGACAGTATCTTGCCGCTCGCGTGATCGAGGATGTGCACCTGCTCGTTGCGCCCGTTCATGACGTAGAGGTATTTCTGCTCGGGATCGCGCGAGAACCCGATCCACCACGCCGTGCCGCGCCGGTCGGGCAGCGTCGGCGTGCCGGTTCGCACCCAGATGTTCCGCCTGAAGTTGCCCATCTTGTCGAACACCTGCACGCGATCGCCCTGGCGGTCGCACACGTAGACGAGGCCGGCGTTGCTGATCGCGACGCAGTGCACGACTTCGCAAACGCGCCGCCGACGCCCGCCTCGATTTCTTCCTGCGTCGCCTGCCGGCCCCACTGGCGCAGGAACTTGCCGTTCGTGTCGAACACCACGACGCGCCGGTTGCCGTAGCCGTCGGCGACATAGACGTCGCCGTTCGCCGGGTCGACGTCGATGCCGGCGGGCTTGTTGAACGCGCTGTGCCGGCGTTGAGCCGCTTGCCCTTGGCGTGCCGTCCGACGTGTCGACCACGCCCTTCTTGCCGATCTGCAGCAGCAGCTTCCCCTGCTCGCTGGTCGACGGCCGCGACCGCCCCGCGATCGCCGTCCGCCTGACCCTCGACGCCGCCGGCCAGGTCCGACCACCGCTTCACCCGGGCGCTGATCCGCTCGGCCGCCACCCTCACCTACTCCCAGGCCCAGGCCGCCGCCGATGGCCGGCCCGACGCCACCACCGCCCCGCTGCTCGACCCCGTCATCACCCCGCTCTGGGCCGCTGGGCGCGGCGCACGCGCGCGCGCCTGCGCCAGCCGCCGAACCTCGACCTCCCCGAGCGGCGCATCGTGCTCGCCGACGAGGGCAAGGTCCTGTCGGTCGCCTTCCGCGAGCGCCTCGACGCGCACCGGCTGATCGAGGACTTCATGATCCTCGCCAACGTCGCCGCCGCCGAGACGCTGGAGGCGAAGCGCCTGCGCCTGCTCTACCGCGTCCACGAGGAGCCGAGCCCCGAGAAGCTCGAGGCCCTGCGCGAGATCGTCGAGCTCGGTCGGCCTGACGCTGGCCAAAGGCCAGGTCCTGAAGACCGCCCACCTCAACCGCCTGCTCGACGGCGTCGCCGGCACCGAGCACGCCGAGATGGTCAACATCAGCGTCCTGCGCTCGATGACCCAGGCCTACTACGCGCCGGAGAACTTCGGCCACTTCGGCCTCAACCTGCCGCGCTACGGCCACTTCACCTCGCCGATCCGCCGCTACGCCGACCTCGTCGTCCACCGCGCCCTGATCCGCGCCCACCGCTGGGGCAACGACGGCCTCACCCCCGACGAGGAGGCGGCGCTCGCCGAGACCGGCGAGCACATCTCGATGACCGAGCGCCGCTCGATGCTGGCCGAGCGCGACACCACCGACCGCTACCTCGCCGCCTACCTCGCCGACCGCATCGGCTCCGAGTTCCCCGGCGCCATCGCCGGCGTCGCCCGCTTCGGCCTGTTCGTGAAGCTCGACGAGACCGGCGCCGACGGCCTCGTCCCGATCTCCTCGCTCGGCCGCGAGTACTTCGCCTACGACCCCGACGCCCAGACCCTGACCGGCGAGACCTCGCGCCGCGTCCTCGGCCTCGGCCAGCGCGTCCTCGTCCGCCTCGCCGAAGCCGCCCCGATCACCGGCGGCCTGCTCTTCGAGCTGCTCGAGGTCGAAGGCCGCAGCTTCCGACCCCGCCGCGCCGGCCGGCCAAGGGCGCGCCGCGGCGCAAGCTCTCGCGCTCGCGGACCCGCGAGCGGAAGACCGGCGGGCGGCGCTGAGGCGGGCTACGGCGAGCGTAACAAGCGTGCAGACAGGCAATATTCCGATATGCACACTCATGGACATCGACTTTAATGTCCATGATAGCTTCTTCCATTGCCGACGGCCGGAGGGTCTAATCGGCGTTCGGCCAGCGGGTGGCCGTCGGGATAGGGCGCGTCGACGGCGAGCCGCGTGCCGGTGCGCTGCGGCTCTCGCCCTCGGGACAGAGGAACTTGGCGCGGACGGCGTCGGCTCGCGGACGGCCTCGCGGCGCGCTCGACCATGGCGTCGAAGCCGTCGGGCGGGGTCTTCCAGCAGGACGGGATGGTAAGGCTGCGCGTCGTCGGGAGAGGCGTGTCCGCTGTTGCCGATCAGTTGATCGAGCTGGTCCTGCGTCAGGTCTTGGGCCCGCGAAAGTCGGCAAATGGGCGGGCGACGCCCGGATCGATGCGTCGGCCCAGTTTGATCGCCGAAATCCGCCCGCCGGAGGTTCGCCCCCTCCAGCCGCGCCTCGCGGAGATTCGCCCCCTCCAGCCGCGCCTGCCGAGGTCCGCCCCCTCCAGCCGCGCCCCGCTGAGGTTCGCCCCCTCCAGCCGCGCCTCCCGAGGTCCGCCCCCTCCAGCCGCGCCTG
>CAWKMQ010000001.1:0-105524 GCA_963850725.1 Vicinamibacterales bacterium | reverse complement strand
CGCGGGGAGAACCCGAACGCCGTCGCGTTGCGCATCGACACCGGCACGAAATCCGCGTCGGCCAGCTCGGCGAGGTCGTCCTCGACCCGCACCTTCGACTCCGCGTACGGGGTCACGGGCTTGAGCGGGGCGTCCTCGTCGACCAGCTCGTCGCCCGACTGCGCCCCGTACACCGAACACGTCGACGCGTAGACGAACCGCCGAACCCCGGCGTCCTTGCGCCAGCCGGGCCAGCCGCGTCGACGCGTGGTGGTTATGTCGTAGGTGATCTCCGGGGCGAGCGAGCCGAGCGGGTCGTTGGACAACGCCGCCATGTGCACCACCGCGGCGAAGCCCTGCAGCTGCTCCACGGTCGACATCGCGCAGGTCCACCGCCAGCCCCGGCGCGTCCGGGACGTCCAGCGACCCCAGCACGGACTCGGCGAACAGCCCGCTGTCCAGCCCGGTGACCTCGTGCCCGGCCGCAGCCAGGATCGGGGCCATCACGGTGCCCAGGTAGCCCTGGTGACCGGTCAACAGAACACGCACGGCGGAACTCTCCTCGAAGACGAACTCAGGACGGGAAGGGCGGGGTGGACAGGTCGACACCGAGCAGCGGCGCTGCGCCCAGGACCATCTTCGCGACGTGGAAGGCCTCGGCGTAGCGCGCGTGGCACTGCACGCCGCGCACCCGGGCGAGGCCCCCGAACACCTCGGGATCGAACCAGCTGCGGTCGCGTTGCGAGCCGTAGTGCTCGTGCAGCTTGGCGATCTTCTCCCGGAGCACCGGCTCGGCGAGCGGGAGGTACACGGTGGGCTGGGCGAGGTCGCCGTCCCACTTGAGGATCTCGTAGCCGAGGATCAGATGGTCGCGGAACGCCGTGGGCACGAGCTCGGCGAGGGTGCGGTGATCCTGGTGCGCGTCGTGCGGCGACGGCGCGAGGATCAGATCGGGCTCGCCGCGGGTGCGCAGCTCCTCCAGGGCGAGCTTCGCGAGCTCCCAGCGGGTGGGCACCCGGCCGTCGGGCAGATCGAGGACCGCCACGTCGAGCTGCGCTCCCGGGCAGAAGGCCGCGAGCGCCGCGCGCTCCTCCTCCTCGCGCAGCGACCCACCGCCGGTGAGGACGAGAGCCGTGACGACGACACCCGGGTGGGAGCGGCACAGCTCCAACAGGGTGCCGCCGGCTCCGATCGCGATGTCGTCGCAGTGGGCCCCCAGCAGCAGCATGCGGTCGAGCCGCTCGGGCAGCAGGCTCAGCATGACGGTCTCGGCACGGGGCTCCTCAGCGGTCGAGCCGGCCCGACAGCTCCGCGATCGCGGCCTGCAGCGGGTCCCGGTCGGGGGCGTCCCACAGCATCCACGGTCTGGTCCCGCTCTGGTAGGCCGCTTCGAGTGCCGTGCGCTCTTTCACGGTGTCGGCCGGCTGCCAGAACCCGCGATGGCGATAGGCCATCATCCGGCCCTCCTTGGCCAGCGGCGCACACACGTCACCGATCAGGTCGCAGTCCTCCTCGAGGTGCTCGAACACCTCCGGGCGGAACATCAGGTAGCCGCCGTTCTCCCACAGCGGCATCTCCTGCAACGTCGAGATCGACGACACCTCGTCGCCCTCACCCAGGTTCACACAGTGGAACGCCGACTGCGGCGGCACCGCCAACAACCCGCCGACCATGTCCGACGCCCGGAACTTCTCGATCATCGCGTCCAACGGCGCGTTGGTCAGCACGTCGGCGTAGTTGGCCAGGAACATCTCCTCGCCCTCGACGTGCTTGCGCACCCGCCGCAGCCGCTCACCGATCGGCGAGTCCAACCCGGTGTGGGCGAACGTGATCGTCCAATCCTTGATGTCGCTGCCCAACAACTCCACATCGGTGCCCGCGCAGCACGAAGTCGTTGCTCGCGGTCTCGTCGTAGTTGAGGAAGAAGTCCTTGATGTGATGCGCCCCGTACCCCAGACACAACACGAAATCCTTGTGCCCGAAATGCGCGTAATAGCGCATCACATGCCAGATCAGCGGACGCGGACCCACCTGATGCATCGGCTTGGGCAGATCCGACACGCCGTCGCGCATCCGCATCCCGTACCCGCCGCAGAACAGAACGACCTTCATGTGTTCAGACCACCTCGAGGGTCGGGATCGGGAAGACCAACCGGCCGCCCCACTCCCGGACGTAGGACGAGCTGCTCGGTCAGCTCCGTGCGCAGGTTCCACGGAAGGACCAGGACGTAGTCGGGCCGGTCCGCCGCGATCTGCTCCGGCGGCAGCACCGGGATCCGGGTGCCGGGGGTGAACCGGCCGTGCTTGTACGGGTTGCGATCCACCGTGTAGGCCAGCAGATCCGGCCGGATCCCGCAGTAGTTCAGCAGCGTGTTGCCCTTGCCCGGCGCCCCGTAGCCCGACGACCGTCTTCCCGGCCCGGCGCGCCTCGATCAGGAACGCGACCAGGTCGTCGCGCACCCGCGAGACCGCCGTGGCGAACCCGTCGTGCCCCGCCGCCGTGTGCAGCCCGGCCGCCGCCTCCGCGGCCAACACGTCGCGCACGGCCTGCGACGGCTCGCCCGCCACCTCCGCTGGGGCGCGCCCACAGCCGCACCGACCCGCCGTGGGTGTCGAGCAACTCCACATCGACCAGCGCCAGGCCGCCCGAGGCGAGCGCCCGCTGCGCGGTCAGCACCGTGTAGTACTGGAAATGCTCGTGGTAGATCGTGTCGAACTGGGTGCGCTCCACCAGCGTGAGCAGGTGCTGCACCTCGATCGACACCCAGCCGTCGTCCGCGACCAGCGACCGCAGACCCTTCGTGAACCCGACCACGTCCGGGATGTGGGCGTACACGTTGTTCAACGCCACCAGATCAGCCGGCCCGTGCTCCGCCCGCACCTGCGCACCCGTCTCCGGGGTCAGGAACGCCGTCAACGTCGGCACGCCCTTCTCCCGGGCCGCCTCCCCGACGTTGCGCGACGGCTCGACCCCCAGGCAGCGGATGCCGCGCCCGACCACGTGCTGCAGCAGATAGCCGTCGTTGCTCGCGACCTCCACCACGAACGACTCCGGGCCCAGCCCCAGCCGCTCCACCGCCCCGTCGACGAACCGCCGCGCATGCTCCACCCAACTCGTGGAGAACGACGAGAAGTACGCGTACTCGGTGAACGTCTCCTCCGGCGTGATCAACGGCGGCAACTGCGCCAGCAGACAGCTCCTCGCACACCCGCACGTGCAACGGGTAGGTCATCTCCGGCTGCTCGACCGCCTCCGCAGGCAGGAACAACTCACACGGCGGCGTCGCCCCGAGATCCAGGAAACTGCGCAGGCGGCCCGATCCACACAGCCGGCAGGTCAACGCCGATCCGGTGGTGTCGGGGGCGGCGCGCGGCGCCGTCTCGGTCAGCATCCGGCGCGTCCTCCGGTCGGGTCACCCGCCGCCGCGGGCTCAGCTGTCGGCACGGCGACGAGTGTTACACGCACGACCGACTCGATCCGCCGGGGGTGCTCCGGGGCGTCGCGTGTCGATGCGGACGACGGACACTTCGGGCGTCGTGGGACCATGGAAGTCCGGTCCGCCGTGGTGTAAAGGCAGCACCTCGGATTTTGGTTCCGATGGTCCAGGTTCGAATCCTGGCGGCGGAGCGGAATCATCGAATCAGGGAACCTGGGCCTAACATGCGCCCGTGCCCCCAGCCACCGGTCGGACACGTATCGCCACGATCGTGCCCGCCTGGTTCCTCCTGCCGGGGCTCGGCGCGTTTCTCACGTCGCTCGCCTTCTACGTGCAGTACCAGCGCGACTACCCCGCCAGCGGGCTCGATCTGGGCATCTACCGCCAGGGCGCGCAGGCGTTTCTCGACGGCCTCCCGGTGTACGACCTCCGGTTCACCCTCGACCTGCCCTACACCTACCCGCCGGTCACGCTGCCGCTGCTCGCGCCCCTGGCCGGGCTGGACATGCCCCCGGCACTGCACGTCCTGACGGCGATCAGCGTCGCCGCGATCATGGCGACGGTCTGGATCGCCGGCGGGCTCATGGGTCACCACGGGACCGCGGGCCGCATCGGGGTCGCGTTCGCCGTCACCGGGCTCGCGCTGTGGCTCGAGCCGGTCAGCCAGAACCTCGGCCTCGGGCAGATCAACGCCCTGCTCATGCTGCTGGTCGTGGCCGATCTGGCGCTGCCCGACCGGGTCCGCTGGAAAGGGATCGGCGTCGGTGTCGCGACGGCCTGCAAGCTCGTCCCCGGGATCTTCGTGGTGTACCTGGTCCTGACCCGTCGTTTCCGCGCGGCCGCGGTCGCGTGCGGCGCCTTCGCCGTGATGACCCTGATCGGCTGGCTCGCCGCCCCGGAGGCGTCCACGGCGTACTGGCTGCACGGCCTGTTCCTCGACTCGACGCGCGTCTCGGGCGGCAACGGCCCCGCCTTCGTCGCGAACCAGTCGTTGCGCGGGCTCGCCCTGCGCAGCTTCGGGGAGACGACCGGCGCGGCGGTGTTCTGGGTGGTCTCGGCGCTGGTGGTGGCGGTCGCCGGGCTCGCGCTCGCGGTGCTGGCGCACCGCCGCGGCGAGGAGACCACCGCCGTGGTCACGGTGGCGTTCACCGCACTGCTCGTGTCGCCGGTGTCCTGGTCGCACCACTGGGTGTGGGTCGTGGTGCTGCTGCCGCTGCTCATGGACGTCGCGCTGCGGATGGACGGGCGGGCGCAGATCGTCGTCGCCGGGCTGGCGCCGTTGTGGACCATGGTCCTGCTGATGTGGCCGTTGCAGGCGCGACCCGAGGAGGCCCGGGCCCCCAACGGCGTCATCTGGGTCGCCTACCGCCACGACCAGCCCGTGCAGTGGTTCGGCGAGCACGTCTACGTGCTGGCCGTGCTCGCCACGATGCTGCTCGCGGCCTGGTGGCTGAGAACCGGCCGAGGCCCGGAAGCGGCGCCCGCCACCACCACGGCCTGGAGTCGCGACGTGTTCGTCGCGTCCCGCTGATCGACTTCCCGCCCCGCACAGCTCTCACCCGGAACCTCTTGACATCCGGCTGTAAGCGTTTACAGTAAACGTCATGACCACGGTCCACGACGTCGCCCGCCGCGCAGGCGTGTCGATCGCGACCGTGTCGCGCGTCTTCGGGCGCCCCGACGCCGTCGCCGAGGCCACCAGGCACCGGGTCCTCGCCGCCGCGGGCGAGCTCGGCTACGCCCCCAACACGTCCGCGCGCGCCCTGGTCCGGGGCCGCACCGGCTACCTCGGACTCCTGGTCCACGACCTCGCGAACCCCTTCTACGCCACCATCGCCAAGGCGGCCCAGCTCGAGGCCCGCCATCGCGGGCTCGCGCTCTTCTGCGCCGACTACGGCGACCGGCCCGACGAGGAGCTCACGCTGGCGAAGGAGATGGCCCGGCACGTCGACGGCCTGCTGCTCTACCCCAGCCAGCCGGCCGACGACGCGCTCCGCGCCGCCACCGCCGACCTCGGCCCGGCCGTCCTCATCGACAGCCCCGTCGAGGGCGTACCGCACGTGGTCATGTCGACGGCCGAGGGCGTCGACCAGGCGGTCGCCCACCTCGCCGCGCTCGGCCACCGCGGCCTCGTCTACCTCGACGCGGCGCCCACCTCGATGTTCACCAGCATCGACCGCCGCCGGAACATCGAGACCTCCTGCGCGCGCGCCGGCATCGAGCTCACCGTCCTGGGACCCTTCTCCCCCGGCTTCGAGTCCGGGGTCCGCGCAGCCGATCTGGTGATCGGCGAGGGCTCGACCGCCGTGGTCGCCTTCAGCGACCAGATGGCGCTGGGCGTCGTCCGGAGGCTGACCGAACGCGGCGTGCGGGTCGGCGCGGACGTCAGCGTCGTCGGCGTCGACGACATCTGGATCGCCGCACAGGTGACCCCCGCCCTCACCACCGTCCGGATGCCGTGCGCCGAGGCAGGCGCCGCGGCCACCCGGCTGCTCGCCGATGCCGTCGACCACCCGGGCGGCTCACCGGCGTCACACGTCGTACTGCCCACCGAACTGATCGTCCGGTCGAGCACCGGCCCCGTACCGCATGGAGGAACACGATGACCGCGAGCACCTCGACGTCGAGCCGCCGCCCCCTGGGCGTGGCGATCGCGGGATTCGGCTGGATGGGCCGGGTGCACACCCAGGCCTACGCCCGGGTCCTGCACCACTTCCCGCAGCTGACCGTGGCCCCGCAGCTGGTCGCGGTCGCCGACGAGGTGCCCGGGCGCGCCGAGGAGGCCGCGGAGCAGTTCGGATTCACCAAGCCCACCCGCGACTGGCGCGAGGTGGCGGCCGACCCGGACGTCGCCGCCGTGAGCATCGCCGCCCCCAACTTCCTGCACCGGGAGATCGGCGTCGCGATGGCGAAGGCCGGCAAGCACATCTGGATCGAGAAGCCGGTGGGGCTGACCGCGGACGACGCGCGCGCCGTCGCGGACGCGGTGAAGGAGGCCGGTGTCGCGGGGGCGGTCGGGTTCAACTACCGCAACGCCCCGGCCGTCGCCGCCGCCAAGGAGATGATCGCGAGCGGCGAGCTGGGCACCATCACGCATGTCCGGTTCCGGCTGTTCAGCGACTACGCCGCGCACCCCGAGGGCGCGCTGAGCTGGCGCTTCGAGCGTGAGCGGGGCGGCAGCGGGGTCCTGGGCGACCTGGCCGCGCACGGCGTCGACCTGGCCCGGTACCTGCTCGGCGAGATCGACTCCCTCGCCGCCGGCAACGTCGTGGCCAGCGACACCACGACGATCGCCACGCTGCCAAGCGTCGCGATCATCGTGCCACCAGCCGAGAGGCCTTTGACCGCAAGGTACGCGACCGGCACGACGAGCGGGAGCGCGTATCGGGTATATGACTCTTGAACGACGAGGTGAAAGATCGCGTACGGCACGAACGCCACCATGACGAGCGTCGCGGCTTTCGGGGCCCGCCACGCCAGATAGACGAAGCCGGCGAATCCGATGAGGATCACGAGCCAGCCGAGCGGCGGCAGCGCCCATGGCTCGACCAGCGCGGCGACCATGCCGAGCGCCATGCGCCGCGCGGTCGGGTTGCTGAGGAAAATATCGAGGCCGGTGAACTGCTCGGCCGTCTGACCGGCAAGAGCGGCGCGATAGCGGATGAAGCCGCCGCTCGCGACGATCATCGGCACCGCCCAGGCCAGCACGCCGATCGAGAACGTCATCGCGCTGCCGAGAATCGCACCCGCCGCGCCGCGGCCGGCGCGATCGACCAGGACGAACGCGAGCAACGGCACCGTCAACCAGACCGTCTGCGTGCGGACGCCGATGGCGATCCCGGCAATGAGCGCGCCGGCGACGATGAGGCGGCCCGACGCGGCGATGGCCTGCGGACCGCCGTCGGGATTCAGCCGGCGCTCGACGAATGCCCCGGTCAGACACGCCTGCGACGCGAGCGCGAACGCGAGCCCTGTGGCATCGCTGAGGGGCCGCAGCGCCGTGAACCAGAACACCGGCGAGGCGATCGCGACGATGGTCGCGAGCGCGGCGCGCCGTTCACGGTCGGCGGCGTCCGCGCGCGCGATCGAGCGCTTCGAGGTTACGGAAGAGCGCCAGCAGCAGAAACACCGACAGGGCGCCGGACAGCGCGCTCCACCACGACAACGCACCCGCATCGGATGGCCACACGGCATGCGACAGCTTGCCGAGCGCGATGAACACGGGATAGCCCGGGGGATGCGGCTGATGCTTCGACGGATCGAAATCGCGCACGCCGAGCGCGAAGTTCATCGAGTCGAGATCTTCGAGCGCGGGAGGCAGAGACGTGAGATGCGCGACGAGAAAGACCACCGCGAGCGCGGACGCCCAGATCGATGTTCGAGAGGTTCGCATAGTCGGGCCTGCCGCGCGGAGCGCTATCGGCGAAGGCGGGTCAAATCTGCCGCAGGATGAGGCCTTCGTTCAGGCTGCCGGTGCGATAGCCTTTCGGATCGATCGTCACCGTCTCGTACCCGGCGGCCCGCAGCTCGCGGACGATGGCATCCCGCATGCCGGGTTCGAACGCGCGCGGGAGATCTTCCCGCGCAACCTCCACGCGCGCCAGCGTGTCGTGGTGGCGGACGCGGCACACACGGAATCCCAGCGCGTGCAGCGCCTCCTCGCCGCGCTCGATCTGTCTCAGCTTTTCGGGCGTGACTTCCTGGTGATACGGGATCCGTGACGACAGGCACGCCGACGCGGGCTCGTCCCACACCGGCAGACCGGCGAGCCGCGATGCCTCGCGGATCTGCGCTTTTGTCATCCCGGCTTCGTCGAGCGGGCTGCGCACGCCGAACTGCCGCGCGGCCACGCGTCCCGGACGATAGTCGCCGCGATCGTCGGCGTTGGTGCCGTCGGCCACGTGCGCGTACCCGAGCTCGCGGGCCATCTGCGTCAGCCGCGTGTAGAGCTCGTGCTTGCAGAAGTAACAGCGGTTCTCGGGGTTCGCGCGGTATTCCGGACGATCGGTTTCGCCGGTGAGAATGATCTGGTGATTCAGGTTGAACTCGCGGGCCACCTTGAACGCGAGCTGGCGATGATGCGCGGGATAGCTGGGGCTGTCGGCGGTGACACACAACGCGTTCGGGCCGAGCACATCGGTCGCCGCCCAGGCCAGGTACGCGCTGTCGACGCCGCCGCTGAACGCCACGATGACCGAGCGCAGGTCGACGAGGATCGCGCGCAGCTCAGGCGTCACTCGTCCCAGTCCTCTTCCTCCTCGGCCTCTTCATCCTCGATGTCGAGATCTTCGGCCTCGCCTTCCACGGCGGCTTCTTCCTCCTCCTCGTCGTCGTCGTCGTCGTCGTCGTCACCGGCGATGTCCAGCTCGATCGGCGAGAGGCCCGTGACTTCGAGGTTCGAGCCGCACTCTGGACAGCTGACCAGGTCGCCCTTGTCCACGTCGTACTCGTCGACTTCTATCTCGGCGTCACATTCTGGGCAGGTAGCCATTTGTTCCGGATTATAGCGAGAACCTGATAAATTCTGCAACGCACGCTAACGGTTTTGCGGTCGCATTCCGATACATCTCATGAGAGTTCTACCTCTTCATGACCACCAGCACAGCCGGCGTGAAAACCGTCCTGGTCGCCGATGACACGGCATTCGTCCGGGACCGCTTCAAAACCGCACTCGAGAGTGCCGGTCATCGTGCGGTCACGGTGAGAAGCGCCGCCGAGCTGCTCGCCCGCGTGCGCGCGGACCTGGCGGACATCGATCTGCTCGTCATCGATCTGCGGCTGCCCCACGCCGCCGGGGTGGATCTCGTACGCAGCATCCGCAAGCTCGACGACGGCCGGCTGCCGATCCTGATTTTCAGCGGCACGATTACCAGCGCCGACGAAGTGCGCGAGCTCGCGGCGCTCGGGGTTGCCGGTTACGTCAACGAATACAGCGCCGTCCAGCACATCCTGCCGTCGCTCGCGCCGCATCTCTTTCCGGACAACTTCAACCGCCGCGGAAGCCCGCGCGTGGTGCTCGGCATTCCCATCGCCTACCGGTTTGGCAACACCATCGCGGCGGCGCTGACGCTGAATCTCAGCCGCGGCGGCATCGCCATCCGCACCACGAGCCCGCTCGACCTCGGCTCGAAGGTGCGCCTCAGGTTCCGCCTGCCGGGATCCAAGCGCGACATCGACGCCGAAGGGCGTGTCGCGTGGAGCGACCGCCGCCACGGCATGGGCCTGCAGTTCGAGAAGGTCGAACAGCCGGATCAGGCCGCCATCGACGAGTTCGTCGACGCGCACTTCTTCAGCAGCAGAAAGTCCTAGCCGTTCCAGTAACATCAACACCGGAGGTTCCGTCCATGGACAGCCCTGTCCTCGACGTCGGCATCCGCCTGGTCGCGGTGCTGGCGCTGGTGTTGGCCAACGGATTTTTCGTGGCCGCCGAGTTCTCGATTATCTCGGTGCGCAAGACGCGCATCGACCAGCTGCTGGCCGAGGGCAGCCGCATGGCGCGGCCGGTGCGGCGCGCGCTCGAATAATCCCGACCAGTTCATCGCGGCCACGCAGCTCGGCATTACGATGGCCAGCCTGGGCCTCGGCTGGATTGGCGAGCCGGCGCTCGCGTCGCTGCTCGAGCCGCTGCTGCACAGCCTGCCGAGCGCCGATCTCCGATCGCCACCACCCACACGATCGCGTTCGCCATCGCGTTCAGCATCATCACGGCCCTCCACATCGTGCTCGGCGAGCTCGCGCCGAAAACCGTCGCGCTGCAGTATCCCGAGCAGACGTCGCTCCTCGTCGCGAAGCCGACCGAGCTCTTTCTCCGCGTCTTCCATCCGTTCATCCGCGCGCTCAACGGCATGGGCTGGGCCGTTGTGAGGATGCTGGGCATGAAACCGGCGAGCGGGCACGGCCTGGTGCATTCGGAGGAAGAGCTCAAGATGCTGGTCACGGCGAGCCAGCAGGCGGGCGTGCTCGAGGAGGACGAAGAACAGATGCTGCACCGCGTCTTTCATTTCGCCGAGTTCACGGCCGCCGACATGATGGTGCCGCGCACGGAGATGGCGGCGGTGAAGGCCGACGCCACGATCGGCGAAGTCGTCGACCTCGTCTGGCGCGGCCGGCACGCGAGCCTGCCTGTGTACCGCGGCGAGCTCGACGACATCGTCGGCATCATGCTCGTGCCCGATCTGGTCCGCGCGCTGGCGTCGCCGCCGTTCTTCGACGCGGCGCAGAACGTCCCGGGCGAGAGTCGAGCGACGCCGGCGTTCAGCGTCGCGGCGATCGCGCGGGAAGCGCTGACGGTGCCCGAGACGATGAAGGCCGACGAGCTGCTGCGGCAGATGCGGCGCCACCGCACGCACCAGGCGATCGTCATCGACGAATACGGCGGAACGGCCGGGCTCGTCACCTTCGAGCGCGTCATGGAACGGATCGTCGGCGGGTCACGTGGCGATTTCAGCTCAGGGGCTCCGTCGATGCCCATTCGACAGCTTCCGGATGGATCGGCCGAGGTCGATGGCCTGGCGCTGGTCACCGACGTCAACGAGCAGTTCGGCCTCGATATCGATGAGGAAACCTACACGACGCTCGGCGGCTACATGCTCGGGCGCCTGGGCAGGCGGCCCGTGGTCGGCGACGTCGTGGACGCCGGAACACGAACACTGCGGGTGGAAGCCGTCGACGGGCTGCGCGTCTCGCGCGTGAGGATTATCTGAAAAGGCTCGGGAGCCGTTTTCGGAGAGCTGCGAAAAAGGATCCCGGAGCCTTTTCAGTCCGCGCGCAGCAGGCGCAAGCCGTTCGCGATGACGAGCAGGGACGCACCCATGTCGGCCATCACGGCCATCCACAAGGTCGCCGAACCCGTGATGGCGAGCACGAGAAACACGGCCTTCAAACCGAGCGACAGCGTCACGTTGGTGTGAATGTTGCGCAAGGTTGCCCGGCCGAGGCGGATCGCGAACGGAATCTTCAGCAGCTCGTCGGCCATCAACGCGATGTCGGCGGTCTCGAGCGCCGCATCGCTGCCGGCCGCGCCCATCGCGATGCCGATGTCCGCGGCGGCCAGCGCGGGCGCATCGTTGACGCCGTCGCCCACCATCGCGACGGTCCCGTACTGTTCGCGAAGCTTCTGCACGGCCTCGACCTTGTCGTGCGGCAGCAGTTCGGCGTGCGTCTCGTCGACGCCGAGCTCGCGCGCGAGCGCGTCGGCGGTGGCGTGGTTGTCGCCGGTCAACATCACGACCCGCACGACGCCCTGGCGCCGGAGCATCTCGATGGTCTCGCGCCCGGTTTCGCGCGATCGATCCGCCAGCGCGATGATGCCGAGCGGGCGCTCCGGCCGCGCGACGAGCACGGCCGTGCGGCCCGACGCCGCAAGGAGATCGAGCTTCGAGTGAATCGCGGCGTTGCAAAGCCCGCGCTCCTCGATCAGCCGATGATTGCCGACGAGGGCGTGTTCGCCGCCCACGATGGCCTCCGCGCCACGGCCGGGTATCGACTGAAACTCCCGCGACTGCGGGCAACGCGATGCCCGACTCGACGGCGCGCGCGAGAATGGCGCGGCCGATCGGATGCTCCGATCGCGCCTCGAGTCCCGCGGCGATCTCGAGAATCTCGTCGATCGCCGTGTCGTTGAGCGGGATGACCTCGACGACGTGCGGCGAGCCTCTCGTGAGCGTCCCTGTCTTGTCGAACGCCACGCATCGCACGGCGCCCGTCCGCTCGAGATGCGCGCCGCCCTTGATCAGCACGCCCTTGCGGGCGGCGGCCGCGATCGCCGACACGACCGACATCGGCGTCGAGATCACCAGCGCGCACGGGCACGAAATGACCAGCAGCACGAGCGCGCGATAGAACCACGTCCCGAACGGCTGGCCCATCACGAGCGGCGGCACCAGTGCCACGACGATCGGCGATCGCGATCACCGCGGGCGTGTAGTACTGCGCGAAGCGCTCGACGAACGCCTGGCTCGGCGCGCGCTGCGACTGCGCGAGCTCGACGAGCGCGATGATGCGCGCCAGCGTCGTGTCCTGCCGCAGGTGCGTGACGCGAACGTCGAGCGCCGCCGTAGCCGTTGATGGTGCCGGCGAACACGTCGTCTCCGGCCGACTTCTCGACCGGCAGCGACTCGCCGGTAATCGGCGCCTGATTGACCGGGCTCGTGCCCGACACGACGACGCCGTCGAGCGGAATTTTCTCGCCGGGCTTCACGAGCAGGACCTCGTCGAGCCGCACATCGTCGACCTGGACCCGCGCCTCGACGCCGTTCCGGCGCACGAGCGCCTCGGGCGGCGTCAGATCCATGAGCGCGCGAATCGCGTTGCGCGCGCGGTCCATGCTGCGCGCCTCGAGAATCTGGGCGAACGCGAAGAGGAACGTGACCGTCGCGCCTTCGGACCACTCGCCGATGATCATGGCGCCGATGACGGCGACCAGCATCAGGACGTTGATGTCGAGAGACATGACGCGGGTCGCCGCCCACGCGCGGCGCGCCGTGTAGATGCCGCCCGTCAGGATCGAGATGCAGGAAGATCGCGCGGACGAGCAGCGAGGGAAGACCGAGAAACTCCAGCAGCAGGCCGGCGCCAAGCGCGACGCCGGAGACGACGACGAGCATCTGGCGCGCCGTCGCGGCGGAGGTATGGCCGACCGGCTGCTTCGTGCTCGAGCCACGCACGCATGCCCGTTTCGGCGACCGCTTCGACAATCGCCGACGTCGAGAGCTTCGCGGCGTCGTAGCGGACACGCAGACGCTGGCCGACGAGATCGGGAACGAGATCCTCGAGCCCGGGCAGCGGCTTCAGCCGGCGCTCGAGAATCGCCACCTCCTCGCGGCAATCCATGCCTTCGATCTTGAAGACCGACTCGGCGTGGATTTCGCAGACGGCGCACGCGACCTGCTTGTTAGCCAATCTTACTGAGTGCCTCGTTCAGCTTCGCGTAATCGGGCTCGTTCCGCGCATCCTCCAGCACCTCGCGATAGCGAACGACGCCCCCCTTGTCGATGACGAAGACGGCGCGCTTGGCGATGTTCTTCAACCCGATCATGTCCGGGTTGACGACGCCGTACTTGTGGATGACCTCTTTGTTGTAATCGCTCAGCAGAGGGAACCCGAGCTTCTGCTGATCGTCCCACGCCTTCAGCGCAAAGAATGTGTCGGTGCTGATGCCCGAGCACCTTCGCGTTGACGTTCCTGAAATTGCTCATCGTGTCGCGGAAGTTGCAGAACTCCTTGGTGCACGTCCCGCTGAACGCCCCGGGAAAGAACGCGAGCACGACATTGTTCGCGCCGAGCTCGCTCGCTCAGCGTCACGTTCTCGCGATCCTGATTGACGAGCGTGAATTCCGGGGCCTTGCTGCCTACCTCTACCGCCATTGATCTCTCCTTCGCTACCGGATTGCACCGAAGTTGCATCTCGCCAGCCGCTA
The DNA here is from genome assembly GCA_963850725.1 of Vicinamibacterales bacterium. GTDB lineage: Bacteria > Acidobacteriota > Vicinamibacteria > Vicinamibacterales > JAMQPK01 > JAMQPK01. Next base: position 91,690 of record CAWKMQ010000001.1, on the reverse strand, counting down.
CGACAACTCCAATCGAGACAGTCGCCCTGTCGACCGCCGCGCGCGTGAACGGCGCGGGCCGGTATCGCCCCTGCCGCCACAGCACATTCTGATCGAAATAGTGGGGGCTGCGCGGGTGCCCCGACTGCCCTGTCGTGATTGATGCCCAGCGACTGGTCCCACGCCCCGACATCAAGTATCTGCCGGTACGACGCCGCATCGGAAGTTGCGTATGGACGGCGCAGATTTGTGGTCGTCTTGTTGACGGTCATGCTGTCGCCGGCGATCGGCAGCGGGCCCCGGCTGAAGAACCAGTCGAGCACGCGGCCGCCACCGCCCAGCGGATGCGAGAACTTGACGGCGTGAGCCTCGTCCCATCGCCAGTTCGCCGGCTCGCCCAACCGCCGCCGCAGGCCCGAAACGGCATCGTCGGCCGCGCGCGCCACGATGTCGTCGGCGTGTTTCGACAACGTCCGGCGTGGACCGATCGTCGAACCACGGCGAGCGCTCGTCCGTGATGATCGCGTGCAGCCCTGCAAACCGCTCGTTCGCCGCGTAGTCGATAGAACTCGCCAAAGAGCGGCTCGGGCAACTCGTCGGCAAACGTGCGCCGCCAGAGCGCCTCCTCGAACGCCTCGAACAACAACGCGACGGGCCGATGGTCCACCCGGCGATCCCAGGTCTGCAACTCCTTGACGGATTCAGGCAGCTCAATCGACTTGAGAAGCCAGTCGGCGGCCCGGCTCGTCATGTCGGCCTGAATCTCCTGCATCGCGCGGACATCGAACCCTCGCCGGTCGCCGAGCAGTTCGGTGATGCGCTGCGCGCGGAACGGCGCGACCCAGTCGCGCGTGACGACAAACGGCAGGCTGCGATCGACTTCGTTGTTCGCCGTCACGATCTGTCCGCCTGGCGGGTTCAGCACGGCGGGGAGCTGCGCGGGATCGATCCAGCCATGCCAGTCGGCGTCGGGCGGCCACGCCGGCGAGCGGGACGGATCCATCGGACGCATGTCGGATCGGAACGAGGCCCGACATCGCGTAACCGATGTTGCCGTCGACGTCGGCATACACGAAATTCTGCGCGGGGGCGGCGAACTGGCGCACGGCAGCAACGAACGCCTGCCAGTTCGTCGCGCGTGCGAGCGCGTCGAACGCACTCGCCGAGCTGCCCTCGCGGACGACGTCCCACTTCAGGGCGAGGACCGTTTCCTCGAGCGCTTCAGGTCCGGCCGGATCGCCCGGCATAGACTTCGCGCCACTGATCGGGATTCAGGACCGGGCCGTGCCGCGTCGACCGCACTTCGAACACCACTCGCTCGTCGCGCCCGCTGACGCGGATCTCGTGGCGCCGCACCTGCAGCGGCACCCACTCGTCGCCCGACGCGATAGCGCTGCCGCGACGCGTCGAGGTGCTCGATGAAGAAATCCTGCACGTCGGTGCCGACGTTGGTCAGGCCCCAGCCGAGCCGTTCGTTGTGGCCGATGATGACGAACGGGATGCCCGGAATCGTCACGCCGGTGACGTTCAACGTGTCCGACACGACGTGCGCTTCCCACCACACCGCCGGCATCTCGATCTGCAGATGCGGATCGTTGGCAAGAATCGGTCGGCCCGATGAGGTCCGCGATCCGTGCACGACCCAGGCATTGCTCATTGCCGGGGCGTCGGGAGCAAGCCACTCGAGGCCCGCGAGGTTGCGGAGCGCGGCCACTCGAGCCGGCGCGTCCGCGCTGACGGGCGATTTCAGAATCACGGGCGCCCAGTCGGGCACCTGGGGAAACAGGCTGGCGGCCCTTGCGCCAAGCTGCCCGGCAGGGAATAGCGAAGCAGCTCGGCCCTGTGGTTCTCTCCGAGCCTCCACGAGAAGAGTTTGCTGATGGCCAGCGAATCGACGGGCGTCCACGGCTCGGGCGCGAGGCCGAGCAGCTGGTGTTCGAGCGGAAGCCGCCCGCGCGACACCGCCATCGCGGCGTTGACGCCCGACGCGTAGCGCTCGAACGCCGTTCTGATGTTCGCGGGCGTGCGCGCCCATTCTTCTTCCGCGGCCTGACGCAATCCGAGCGTCAGAAAACGCTGATCAATGACGATGGTCGCCTCGCCGAGCACCTCCGACAGCCGGCCGGATGCCGCACGCCGATACAGCTCCATCTGCCACAGACGGTCGCGCGCCTGGAGAAAGCCCACCGCCCGCCAGGCATCTTCATCGGATCGGGCAAAGACATGAGGAATGGCAAAGGCGTCGAACCGGACGTCGACCGGCCCTTGCAGACCGGCGAGGGGGATCCGTCCGTCTAAAGGTGGGATCGAGCGGTGAATCCACCACCATGCCCCCGCCAGCGCGAGTGCCAGTATCACAGAACAGCGCCGCCACGCCCCTTGCCGCTTTCGAGGCCGTTCTATTAGGATTGGGGGTTGGTGGCACGGTCGCTGCCGCTTCGAAAAGCTTACATCGACTCATTCATGGAGAACGCCCGTTGATTGAGGTTCAGCACCTCACCAAACGATATGGCCGCGTGACGGCGGTCGACGACCTCACCTTCCGCGTCGAGCGCGGAGAAATCCTCGGCTTCCTGGGCCCGAACGGCGCCGGCAAGACGACGACCATGCGCATCCTCACCGGCTACATGCCGGCGACGGGAGGCAAGGCGATGGTCGCCGGCTTCGACGTCTTCGACCAGCCGATCGAGGCCAAGCGCCGGACCGGATACCTGCCTGAAACGCCGCCGCTCTACCCCGAAATGACGGTGCGCGAGTACCTGCAGTTTGTCGCGCGCATCAAGACCAAGGGGCTGTCGGCGAGCGAACGCAAACAGCGGGTCGAGACTCGATGAAGCGCACGCGGGTCGACGACATGGCGAACCGCCATTGCGGGAAGCTGTCGAAGGGCTACCGGCAGCGGGTCGGGCTCGCGCAGGCCATCCTGCACAACCCCGAGGTGCTCATCCTCGACGAGCCGACCGCCGGGCTCGATCCGAAGCAGATCATCGAGACCCGCCAGCTCATCAAGGAACTGGCCGGCACGCACACGATCGTGCTCAGCACGCACATCCTGCCGGAAGTCTCCCAGACCTGCGACCGGGTCGTCATCATCAACAAGGGACGGGTTGTCGCCATCGACACGCCGGCCAATCTCACCGCCCGCATGCGCGGTTCGGAAACGATGTACGTGGAAGTCGATGCGGGGGGCGAGGATGCCACGCCCGGCGCTGCGCGGCGTGCCAGGCGTCGTCGGCGTCAACGTCTCCAGCGCCCACAACGGCGTCGTCGCGTACGAGATCAGCAGCGAGCGCGGCCGCGACATCCGCCGCGATCTGGCGCGCATCGTGGTCTCGAACAACTGGGGCCTGCTCGAACTGCGGCCGTCGCGGATGAGCCTCGAAGAGATCTTCCTCAGTCTCACGACCGAAGAGAAGGCCGAGGAGAGAAGGGAGGAAGCGTCGAATGGGTAACGTGCTGACGATCGCGCAGAAAGAGCTGAAGTCGTATTTCGCGTCGCCGATTGCCTACATCGTCATCGGGTTTTTCGCGCTGGTCTTCGGGTGGTTCTACTATGTGTCGGTCAGCTTCTTCCTCCAGGCGAGCCTGCAGATGGGCATGCCCGGCGCCGGGCAGGTCAACATCAACACCATGGCCATCCGTCCGCTCCTGCAGAACGTCAGCGTCGTCGCGCTGTTCATGCTGCCGCTCATCACGATGCGGACCTACGCCGAGGAAAAGCGCTCGGGCACGATCGAGCTGCTGCTCACTTCGCCGCTGACCGACACGCAGATCGTCCTCGGCAAATTCCTCGGCGCCGTGGCGCTGTATGCGCTGATGCTGCTGGTCACCTGGATTCACGTCGGCATTCTCTTCATCTACGGCAATCCCGAGTGGAAGCCGATCGTCACCGGCTATCTCGGGCTGCTGCTCATGGGCTCCTCGTTTCTGTCGATCGGCCTGCTCATTTCGAGCCTCACGCAAAACCAGATTGTCGCCGGGATGGTCACCTTCGCCGTGCTGCTCCTCTTGTGGACGCTGAACTGGATGTCGGAATCGGCCGGGCCGACCATGCAGAAAGTGCTGTCGGCGTTGTCGATTACCGAACGGTTCGACGATTTCTCGAAGGGCGTCGTGTCGGTGAGCCATCTGGTCTATTACGTGAGCTTCATCTCGTTCGGGCTGTTCCTGACCGCGAAGTCGGTCGACAGCGAACGCTGGCGCGGGTGAGTCTGCATGCTTAACACGATTCTCGGCGTTGTCGGATGGATCGGCACACTGCTGGTCTTTGCGGGCGTGGCTATTCGACTGTTTCGTCCGCAATGGGATCAATACGCGTACTGGGCGGCCGTCGGCGGCCTGGTGTGCGTCGGCCTTTACACGTTGAGCCAGTGGCGCGAGATCGGCCGGTCGTTCCAGAAGCGCGAAACCAAGCTCGGCGCGATGATGAGCATCAGCGTCATCGCCGTGCTCGCCATCCTCGTGGGCATCAACTACGCCGTCAGCCGGCGCGACAAGCGATGGGACCTGACCGCGGCGGGCTCGTTCACGCTGTCGGAACAGACGGTCAAGGTGTTGAACGGGCTGAAGACGCCCGTCAAGGTGCTCGTGTTCGAGGCGCCGGGAAACTTCCAGCGGTTCCGCGACGCGTTCGGGATGTACACCAACGCGAGCTCGAACATCCAGGTCGAGTACGTCGACATGGACCGCGAGCCGATTCGCGCGCGTGAGTACGACATCGCCGCACCGGGCACGGTCGTCATGGAGTACGCGGGCCGGCGCGAAAAGGTGATGAGCGATCGCGAGCAGGAGCTGACGAACAACCTCATCAAGGTGACGACCGGCCGCCAGACGAAAGCGTATTTCGTGCAGGGCCACGGCGAGCGCGACACGCTCGGCAACGACCGCACGGGCTACGCGAGCGTCGTCGACGTGCTGAAGCGCGACAACTACACGGTCGAGAAGATCGCGCTGGCGCAGATGCCGGAAGGTGTTCCCGCTGACGCGTCGGTGCTCATCATCGCCGGACCGACGACGGACTACTTCAAGCCGGAGGTCGACGCCATCCGGACCTACTTGCGCAAAGGCGGCAAGGCGCTGTTCATGCTCGATCCCGTCATCGGAGAAGGGGCGCATCCGACGCCACTCGTGGAAGGGCTGCTGAAGGAATGGGGCATCAGCGTCGGGCACGACGTCGTCATCGACGCCAGCGGCATGGGCAAGCTGCTCGGCGCCGACGCGTCGGTTCCCGTCGTGGCCACCTATCCGTCGCATCCGGTCACGGAGAACTTCGACCTGCTGACGGCGTTTCCGCTCGCGCAGTCGGTCAAGGGCGAAGCGGGCGCCGAGCTCGGCCTCGCGAACACGCAGAACCTGATTCAGACGAGCGAGCGAAGCTGGTCGGAGTCGGACGTGAAGTCGCTGATGGCCGGCAAGGTCGCGATGGACGAAGCGGCCGGCGACCACAAAGGGCCCATCACGATCGCACTCTCGCTGTCGATGGACGCGCCCGACGCTCCCGCCTCCGCCGCCAGCGCTCGGCGGATAAGCCCGCTGATGGCGCCAAGCCGGCGACAGGCGAAGATGCGCCACGGAAGCCGCAGATGCGCGTCATGGTGGTCGGCGATTCCGATTTCGCGTCGAACGCGGCGGCGGGCATCCAGGGCAATGCCGACCTCTTCGTCAACATGGCCAACTGGCTGACGCAGCAGGAGGATCTGATTTCGATTCATCCCGCGCGACGCCGGCGATCGCCGCATCACGATGACCGCCGACCAGCAGCGCAACCTGCTGTGGCTGTCGCTCCTGGTCATCCCCGGCCTGATTCTCGGCTCCGGCGTCTACACCTGGTCGAAGAGGCGCTAGATGGGCCGCGGCCGCTCGACGCTGATCCTCTTCGTCGTGGCGCTCGCCTTCGGCGGATATCTCTATTTCGTCGAATCGAAGCGGACCGATCCCAGACGAGAACGCCAAGAAAAAGGTCTTCACGTCCGACGCCGCCAAGATCAACGAGCTGGAGATCAAGTCGACGAGCGGCGAAGTCACGGCGCTCAAGAAGGGCGCCAACGACACCTGGACGATCGTCAAGCCCATCGAGGCGCCGGCCGATCGAAACGGCGTGAGCGACGTCGTGACGAACCTCGCGAACATCGAAGAAGAGCGCGAAGTCGACCCGAACGCCGCCGACCTCAAGCCCTACGGGCTCGCGGAGCCGCGCATCGACGTCACGTTCCACGTCGAAGGCGAGAAAGAACCCAAGCGCATGCTCTTCGGCGACAAGACACCGGGCGGCACCGGCCTGTACGCCAAGCTTCCGGCAGGCAATCGCGTGTTCCTGGTCGGAAACACGCTCGACACGACGCTCAACAAGTCGACGTTCGACTTCCGCGACAAGGCCGCCCTCGCATTCGACCAGAGCAAGGTCGACTCGCTCGAGCTTGCCTCGGGCACCGAAACCATCCGGCTCGAGAAGACCGGCGAGGACTGGAAGCTCGTGAAGCCGATGCAGGCGCCGGCCGATTTCGTCAGCGTCAATGGCATCATCGGACAGCTTCAGTCGGCCCAGATGACGGCGCTGAAGGATCGACCGGAAGACCTCAAGGACCTGAAGCAGTACGGTCTCGACAAGCCGCAGGTCGTGGCGACGCTCGGCATGGGATCGGCGACCGCGAAGTTCGAGCTGGGCGGCGAGGCAGAGGCGGGCACCGTGTGGGCGCGCGATCCGTCGAAAACGGCGGTCTTCAGCGTGAACAACGGCGTCGCCGGAGAGCTCAAGAAAAAGGTCGCGGACCTGCGGCGCAAGGAAGTGTTCGAGTTCCGGCCGTACAACACGACGCGCTTCGAAATCACACGCGGCAGCACGGTGCGCGCGTTCGAGCGTGTCAAAGGCACCGGCGAAAACCCGGTGGACACGTGGAAACAGGTCGTCCCCGCAGACAAAGCGGTCGATTCGAGCAATTTTGAAGGGGCGCTGCTCGATTTCTCGAACCTTCGCGCGGAGAGCTTCGTCGACCGGGCGGGGCCGGCCACCGGCCACGACAAACCGGCAGCCACCATCGTCGTCAAGTTCGATGACGGCAAGAAGGAAGAGCGCGTGACGTTTGGCACCGCCGGAACCTCGGTGTTCGCCACGCGTGCCGATCAGCCGGGTGCCCTGAAACTCGAGGCCGGCAAATACGAAGCGGCCGTCAAGAAGCTCGACGCCATTCAGTAATCACGGCATTCGAGATGATGGCGTGACGCGCGCAGCCATGACCCTGGCCGCCGTGCTCGCCGTGTCGGATGCGGCGGGCCGAAACCGGTGGCCGTCACTCCGGCCTCACCGGCGACGCTGTCCGCCGCCGATCGCCTTCAGGCCGACCTCACCGCCATTTTCACGACCGCGCAGTTCGAGCGCTCGTTCTGGAGCGTTCTCGTGAGGCCGGTCAACGGCTCGCGCCAACCTGTACACGCTCAACGCCGCGAAGCTGATGATGCCGGGGTCGGCGATGAAAATCGTCACCGCGGCGGCGGCGGCCGAGACGCTCGGCTGGGACTACCGGTTCGAGACCAGAATCGTCTCGATGGCGCCCATCGACAGCGGCGTCCTCGGCGACGACCTGTACATCGTCGGAGGTGGCGACCCCAGCATCAGCGAGCGCAGCGACACGCCAGGTACGCTTCGCGCCATCGCGCGACAGGTGCGCGAAGCAGGCATCACGCGCATCGAAGGCGGCATCATCGGCGACGACGACCTGTTCGACGATCGCGGGATCGGCGATGGCTGGACGCTCGACAACCTGCCTTATGGGTACTCGGCGCCGATCAGCGCGCTTGAATACAACGAAGGGTCGGCCGATCTCCTGATTCGGGCAGGCGCTCAGGCGGGCGACGCGGTCACGATTCAGGTGCGGCCGGATGGCACCGATCTGCAGGTCGAGAACAAGCTCGTCACCGTGGCCGAGTCTGGAAACGGCGCGCTGACGCTGCAGCGGCTCCCTGGTTCGTCACGCGTGCTCGTGCAGGGACAGATTCCGGCGAAAGCCGCGCCGTTCGTGCGCACGGCGTCGGTCGACAATCCCACTCGTTTCTTCGCGTCGGCGCTTCGCAAGGCGCTCATCGCCGAAGGTATCCAGGTGGCGGGCGACGCCATCGACATCGACGAGCTCGAATCGAAACCCGACCTCACCCGCGCCCGCACGCTGGTGTCGCACAAGTCTCCGCCGCTCGGCGAGCTCGTGTCGTCGATGATGAAAGTCAGTCAGAACCAGTACGCCGAAACTCTGCTGCGCCACCTCGGCGCAATGGGTGCGTAGGTGCGTCAGGTGCGGTGGGTGCGTCGGGTGCGTTAGGTGCAACGAGTGCGATGGGTGCGAAAAAGGCGCGCGAGGTGCTTCAGCGGTGGAACATCCCGGACGACAGCGTCGTCATCGCCGATGGCTCAGGGCTGTCGCGATACAACTACGTCACGTCCGAGGCGCTCGTGCGCATCCTGCAGGTCATGCGTGGCGATGCCAGGCATGCGTCTGCCTTCGTTGAATCGCTGCCCGTCGCGGGCCGCGACGGCACACTCGCGAGACGGCTGGCCGGAACGGCTGCGGAAGGGAAGGTCCGGGCGAAGACGGGGACCGTGGACAACGTTCGGGCTATTGCAGGTTATGTCGAGACGGCCGATGGCGACACGCTGGTATTTTCGATGATTGCCAACAACTTCACGGTCGCAAGCGGCGTGATCGATGCCGCCGCGGACCAGGCGTTGATCCGCCTGGCCACCTTCACTACGCGATGACGAATCTCCGCTGTTGTCTCGCCACGGACGGCTTTACGAGCACGGGCGCTGACGCCATCCGGTACTCCGCTCTGAACCGGATGAACTCGTGGCCGGGCACGGCTTCCTCCGACAGTTCCAGCGTCAACTGACCCGGCGTTGTCATGTCGCACACGACGCTGGATTGATCGCTCGTCAGCACGAGGCGATCGAGCTCGGGCCTCCACTGTCCGAGGCGCGTGGTCACACGGCGATCGCCGGGCTCCAGAGACACCAGCACGTGACGGCGCTCGCTGCGCTCGTAGCCGATGTACAGGACGGCCGACCAACTGTCGCCGCCGACTCCCGCGCGCAGGGTCATCTCGACGAACCGGCCGCCGAGCACCCACCGGTTTTCCGATGTCCCCGGCAACTGCCGGAACGGCTCTTCCGGGGCCGCGCGGTGCTGCAGCGTGCCCTGCCAGCCGCCGACGAGGCGGCTGAGAATCATCAGATCGTGTTCGGGTGAAATCATCTCGTGTTTACCGCGTAGGTCACCAGCATGTGACGCGGCACGCCGCGGTCCGGCGGCCGATCCTCGTTGTTCGCGCGGAAGTACGAGCCATGGCCCTCGGACGCCGCGGCCCGCATCACGAGCGGGCGGGCATAGGGCGAAGGGGTCGCTGCCGTTTGCGTTGGCACCTGACCGGCATGGGCGTGCAACACGAGCGCGATGAGCGCGGCGCTCGTCAGACAGCTCGCCGCGATCCACGCCGCGCGTTTGCGGCCGAGCCGCGTCTGCACGACGTCCTGCCACTCGAGGCGCACCGCGGCCTCGACACGCCGCGCGCGCTCGGCCGGCGCCGTTTCGCGCGGCCCTGCCGCGCGCAGCAGGTCGGCGAGAGGATCGGTGTTATGAGTCATAAACCACCTGTCCGTGCGCCAGCACCAGAAACACCTGGCGGAACGATCGACGCGCGCGGCCGAGCAGCGACTCGACCGCCTTCGGTCCGGTGCTCATGCGCTCGCTGATCTCGTTGACGGTCAGACCGTAGATGTATTTCCATTCGAGTACTTCGCTGTAACTCCCCGGCAGAAGATCGAGCGCTACCTGTACTAAACGCGCCGTCTCTCCCCGATCGAACGCCTGGTCGGGCTGCTGGGCCGCGACCGATGCGAGCGCCGCGAGCTGATTGCGAATCTCCGGCGCGTCTTCCGAGAGCATCAGCGCGGCATGCCTTCCGCGCGCCACGCGCCAGGCGGACACCTCCCGCCGGCAAATCGCGCACAGCCAGGTAAACAACGTCGCCTCCCCTCGAAATGTGTGCAGCTTGCGCATCGCCGTAATGAGCGTCTTCTGCGCAATCTCCTCGGCGGCGTCGTGGTCCCCCTCGGTGCGGCTCAGCGCGAACCGGTAGAGGCGGGGGAAGTGCCCATCGAAAAACAGCCGGAAAGCCGCCTCCTCGCCCTCGAGCAGACGGCGCACCAGTACCTTGTCGCGGAAGGTGCCCCTTTGCGGCTCGTCAGGCATGGCGCTCATAGGATTAGAGGGGTCCCCCCGGGAAAATCCTTCGGGTATATGTCCTTAAGAAGTTTTACTGATTGGTAAAAGTGTTTACCGGACGGTATACTCTGTCAAGTCACGAATTTATGACGCGCGATCCAAATTCATGACTCGCTATCCAACGAACCGCGAACGGCTGATGGACGCGGCGGGCGACCTGTTCTATCGAGAGGGACTGCACGCGATTACCGCCGAGCGGGTCGCCGACCACGCCGGGCTGACCAAGCCGACCATCTACAACCTCTTCGGATCGAAAGACGCGCTGGTCTTCGAGACGCTGCAGCGGCGGGGACAGCAGATCCGGCAGTACATCGAGCAGCGCGCTGCCGAGTGCGACGATCCGGAAGAGAAGCTGATGGCGGTGATGCTGGCCCATGCCGAGATGCTGACCTCCGAAGGATTTCACGGCTGCCCGCTCGTCATCGCGGCCGTGCAGTCGCCCGAATCGACGCAGGCCCGCGAGCTGGCCAACGCGCACAAAGCGTGGCTGCACGGGCTGCTCGCACAGTTTTCGAAGCGTGCGGGCATGAAATCGCCAGATGTGCTCGCCTCTTCGCTCGTGCTCATCCTCGAAGGTGCCGCAGCGATGTCGGCGGTCCAGCCCGCCGAGCTCGTCGCCAAACACGCGCGCGCGGCCGTGCGCGCGCTGATCGGCGCCCATACGCCATAATTCCGGCGTGCGCCGGATTCTGATCTCGCTCGCCCTCGCCGCCTCCGCGGCGCTGCTGTTCGTGTCGGTCTGGATTCTGATTCCGGCTCCGCACGATGTTTCTGCTGCCGCTCGCGGTGGGAGCGCCAGAGCTCAGCCCCGTCCTCCTGGCCGCTGGCATCGTTCTTTGCGTGCTTTCGCGGCGCCATGCCCGGCAGCACCGCACCGCGAGGCTGGCGCTGGTGTTCGCGGCCGCCTCGTCCGTGTTGACGCTCGTGCCCGTCATTCAGCTCCCGCTTGCACATCAGAACCTTTGACGCAGCCATGGCGCAGACGACGGGCACAGTTGCCCGCGGCAAGGCCTGGTGAGATTACGGTCACGCGAGGAGTCCAGTTCTCGAAAGTGCCCCTGTCGCTGGACGTGTATCGGCCTGCCGCTCCGGGCACCTACCCGGTGATCATGCAGATCTACGGCGGCTCCTGGCAGAGCGGGGCTCCGGCCAGCCAGGAGTGGTTCTCGCGCCACTTCGCCGAACGCGGCTATGTCGTGGTGGCGATCGACTATCGCCACGCTCCTGAATGGATCTGGCCCGAGCAGATCGAAGACGTGCGGACGGCGCAGTGGTGGATCGAGAACGAATCGCCGAAGTTCGGCGCAGACCCCAGTCGAATCGTGCTGGTCGGCCGATCCGCCGGGGCGCAGCTGGCGATGCGGCTGGCGTATCAGGAAGGGCCGTCCGCGATTCGCGGCGTGGTGAACTACTACGGACCGGTGGATCTCGAAGAGGGGTGGCGGCGCCCGCCGCGGCCCGATCCCGCCAACGTGCGCGGCATCCTGGAGACGTTCATCGGGGGCACGCCGGACCGGAAGCCCGAACACTATCGACACGCGTCGCCGATCAGCTGGGTATCGAGCGCGTCGGCGCCGACTCTGAGTTTTTACGGCTCGCGCGACCACATCGTCGAGGCGCGGTTCGGCCGCACGCTCGACGCGGCGCTTCGAAAGGCGGGAGCGACGTCAGTGCTGCTCGAGCTGCCGTGGGCCGAACATGCGTTCGATGCGGTGCCGAACGGGATGGGGCGACACATCGCGCTGAGCTATACGGAACGCTTTATCGCGTGGGCGGTGGCCCGATAGAGAATTGGCAGATTGGAAGATTCGCAGATTGAGAGATTACGGCAATCTGAATCTTCCAATCTACCCATCTACGAATCTACCAATTCGGATCTCAACAAGTCTCGTGCCGCGTCGAGGATCGAGCGCGGCTCCCCGGTGAGGCCCCCGCCCTGCGCCATCGATCCCTTGCCGCCGCCCTTGCCGCCAAAACGCTCGATCAATTTCTTCAGCACCGCGCCGGTATCGAACGTCAAGTCCTGCGAACGGGCGATCACGACGAGCGACGGCGATTCGGTCGTCAACAGCACGGCCACCGTCGCAGGCCTGCTCGCGGCAGACGCCGCAAGCTTCTTCAATCCCGCCGCATCCCATCCCGGTACTGCGGCGCCCACGAAGGTGCGATCACCGATCTTCTGACCGGCCGCCACGAGGCTCGCCGCTTCATGCACGGCCAGGCGCTCGTACAGCGCGTCCTGCGCCTTCTGTTGGGCCCGTCCCGCCGTCTGGAGTTTCTCGATGGCCGATGGCAGCTCGTCGGGAAGGACCGACAGCAGCCGGACGCTCCCGTCGACGGCCGTTGTCAGCGCGCGGTACGAGCGAAGCGCGCGAGCGCCGCAGAGAAACTCAACCCGAAGGCCACCCTTGAACCGCTCGAAGCCGGAGACGGCAATCATGCCGATGGCGCCGGTTCGACAGACGTGCGTCCCTCCACACGCCGACAGGTCGTAGTCCTTGATTTCGATGACGCGCAGCTCCCCTTCGCGCGCGGGCTCCTTTCGGAGTGGCAGCTTCGCCGCCTCGCTCGCGGTGACGAACCTGACACACACCTCGCGATCTTCCCAAAGGACCCGGTTGGCCGCATCCTCGACGCGCGCGATCTGTTCGGCCGAGAGCTCCTTGTGTAAGTCGATGGTCGACGCCGACGCCCCGAGATGGAAGCTCACGGTTTTTGCGCCTGCTTCGTGCTCGAAGGCCGCCGACAAAAGATGCTGGCCGGTGTGCTGCTGCATGTGGTCGAAGCGGCGGCCCCAGTCGACGTGCCCTCGTACGCGCGAGCCCGGTTCGAGCGCGCGATCGACGACATGGGCGATGCCGCCGTCTTCCCGATCGACGACGTCCGTCACGTGCGCCTGATCGATGGTGCCCGTATCGAACGGCTGCCCTCCGGACGTTGGATAGAAGGCCGTCCGATCGAGCGTCACGATCCAGGTGTCGTCCTTGGGCTGCACCTCGCGCACGACGGCGTCGAACTCCACGAGATAGGCGTCGGTGTAGTAGAGGCGATCAGACGACATGAGCCACCAGGGGATCTCTCAGGCCGGCTTCTTCGAAGCCGCGCGCGCGCAACACGCAGCTGTCGCACCGGCCGCATGGCGCGCCCGCCGCCAGCGGATCGTAGCAGCTGTGCGTCAGCCCGTAATCGAGGCCGAGCGACACGCCGCGCCGGATGATTTGTGCTTTCGTCATCGATATCAACGGCGCCTGTATGCGGAAGCGGCCGCCTTCGACGCCCGCTTTCGTGGCGAGCGTGGCGGTCCGCTCGAATGCCTCGATGAACTCGGGCCGGCAATCGGGATAACCCGAATAGTCGAGCGCATTGACGCCGATGAAGATGTCGTACGCGCCCAGCACTTCGGCCCACGCCAGCGCCAGCGCGAGCATCACGGTGTTGCGGGCCGGAACGTAGGTCGACGGAATGACCGACGGGTCGGGTCCGCTCTTGGGCACATCGCCGTCGCCCAGCAATGCGGAGCCGCCGAGCGAGCTGAGGTTGACCGCAAGCTCGCGATGCGCGCTCGCGCCGAGAGCCTCGGCCACCTTGCGCGCGGCCAGAATCTCATGGGCGTGCCGCTGGCCGTAGTTGACCGTCAGCGCGTAGAGGTCGAATCCCGACTCCCGCGCAATCGCCGCGGCGGTATAGGAGTCGAGCCCCCCGCTCAAGAGCACGACGGCCTTGCTAGACGCCCCGGACATCCGGACCCCAGATGTGTTTGTGAATCTGCAGTTGCAGCCGGACAGGCAGGCGGTCTTCGAGAATCCACGCGGACAAATCCTTCGGATCGAGCACGCCGTGCACCGGCGAGAACAGCACGGCGGCGCAGCGCCGGTCGAGGGCATGCCGCGTCAGGATGTCGCGCGCAAACTCGTAATCGGCGCGATCCTGAATGACGAACTTGACCTGATCGCGCGACCCGAGCCTGTCGATGTTGCTCCACTCGACCTTCTCCGACTCGCCGCTCGCCGGGCACTTCACGTCCAGGACCTTCACGACGCCGCCCGGCACGCGGCTGACGTCGATCTGCCCGCCGGTTTCGAGCAGCACCGTGCGGCCGCTGTCGAGCAGCCGTTCCATCAGCGGATACACGTCGTCCTGCAGCAGGGGCTCGCCGCCGGTGACCTCGACGAGCGGGCTGCCGTAGCGGTCGACCTGCTGCAGCACATCGTCCACCGACATTCTGTGTCCTTCGTTGAACGCATACGCCGTATCGCACCAGGTGCATCTCAGGTCGCATCCGGCCAGCCGCACGAAGACGCACGGCTTGCCGGCGTAGGTCGATTCGCCCTGGATTGAATAGAAAATCTCGTTGATGCTCAGCACGGTCCTGGCTCGGGCCGAACGCCCGCTCCTGCCAATTGTAGACGTTAGAATGAGATGTTGACCAACCTCAGGATCGGCACGTCGGGCTGGAGCTATCCTTCAGGCCGGGGCACCTGGAACGGCATCTTCTATCCGCCTGCCCCGAAGGCCCGAGCGACGAAAGGAGCGGCCAGGCCGAAGTTCGACGAGCTCGCGTACTACGCCGAACACTTCGACACGGTCGAGATCAACACGACGTTCTACGGTCAGCCAAAAGCCGCGGTGGCGAAGTCATGGGCTAATCGCACACCGGCCGGCTTCGAATTCTCCCTGAAGCTGTATCGTCTGCTGACCCATGGTGAAGGCCCGTCGGGGCCCCGGCTCGATTCGGACCTCATCGACGAGTACCGGCGCGGCATCGAGCCGCTCGCCGAGGCAGGCAAGCTTGGAGCGCTCCTCGCGCAGTTTCCGCCGAGCTTCAAGCAGACCGCCGGCTCCGAAGCCTATCTCGACGCGCTGCTGAGCAGGTTCCGGAACTATCCCATGGCCGTGGAGCTGCGCCATCGGAGCTGGAGCGACGATTTCGGCTCGACCCTATCGCTGCTCAACCAGCACAACGCCGCGCTGACGCAGATCGACGAACCGAAGTTCAAGCTCTCCATCCGTCAGAATCAGCTGCCCAACATTGCCGGGTTCTACTACATGCGGCTGCACGGCCGGAATGCGGCGCAGTGGTGGAAGCACGACAAGGCAGAGGATCGATACAACTACCTCTACTCGGCCGACGAGCTGAAATCCTTCTCCGAGACGGCGGGGGCGGCCCGACGCCTGGTCAAGAAGTTCTACCTCTACTTCAACAATCACTTCGCCTCGAAGGCAGTCGTGAACGCCGTCATGATCAAAGAGCAGCTCGGCGAACCGGTGACCGGCACGTACCCGAAAGAGTTCGTCGAGCGCTACCCGGAGACGGCCTCGATTGTCTCGACCGGCGCCGCGCCGCAGCTCTCCCCGTTGCTCTTCGAATGAGCCGCATCTCCCGCGCCGAGTTCTGGCAATCCATCCGCCGCGGCTGGAGCAAGCATTGCCCCCACTGCGGGCAAGGACCGCTGTTCATCCGGTGGAACACGCCGCATCGCCACTGCCCCGCCTGCGGATATCTTGTACGAGCGTGACTACGGCGACGTGTGGTGGGTGTGGATCGTCACCGATCGAATTCCGATCGGTATTGGTATCGTCTTTCTGTTCTTCGGCTTTCGCGTGCGCAGCCTCTGGATGGGGATCGTCTTTTTCGGATCGCTGGCGCTGCCCCTGCTGCTCACCATCCCGCGGCGCTACGGGCTCGCGATCGCGATTACGTACCTGATTCGGAAACGCTGGCCGGATCCAAAGGATAGTTTTCCGGCGACGTCCGGCTCACGGTAGTCACGCCGATCCTCGGGCAGAGATCCTTGATGGCGCACGACGGGCATCGTGGATATACCGGCCGGCACACATTCTGTCCCCACGTCACGAGATACAGATTGATGTAGGGCCACCACCGCGATTCGGTGGCGCGATACAGCGCCTGTTCGGTTTCTTCGGGCGTGCGCGTCCGCACCCATCCGAGCCTGTTCGCGATTCGATGCACGTGCGTATCGACGCAGATGTTCTGCTGGCTCTGGTAAGCGAGAATCAGGACCAGGTTCGCGGTCTTGCGGCCCACACCCGGGAGCGTCAGCAGCTCTTCCATCGTGCCGGGCGTCCTGCCGCCGAAGTCCTTCAACAACTTTGCGCAGGTGGCTTTGATGTACCGGGCTTTGTAGCGATAGAAGCTGACCGGATAGATGAGCCTCTCGATCTGCTTCACCGTGAGCTTCGACATCGCCTGAGGTGTGCTGGCTTTCCTGAAGAGCCGCTCGGATGCCGCAAAGGTCGTGGCATCCTGCGTCCGAGCCGAGAGCAGCGTGGCGATCGTGACTTGAAACGGATCTTCCGCGCGCGATTCGGAGATCTTTTCGACGGCGGGCAGCTCGAGGCCGGTAATGGCGACCGCAAGCCTCCGCATCACCTGCTCGACCAGAACGGGGTCGGGCACCCGACCCCGATTTTACGGGATGGGCGTGATGGGCGGCTGGCCGTTAAGGACATTCACGACATTCCGTGCCACGAGGTCGTACATGGCCGCGCGCGTTTCGGTCGTCGCGCTGGCCATGTGTGGCACCAGCACGACGTTCTCGAGCGAGAGGAGGCCCTGATGCACGTGTGGCTCGTTCTCGTAGACGTCGAGCCCCGCGCCTTTGATGACCCCCTCGCGCAGCGCCCACGCCAATCCATCTTCGTCGACGACCGGACCCCGGGACGTGTTGATGAGGTAGGCCGACCGCTTCATGCGCGTCAGCGCGGTGCGGTCGATCAGGTGCTTGGTCTGCGGCGACAGCGGCACGTGCAGCGACACGACGTCCGAGGTGGCGAGAAGCTGATCGAGCGACATGCTCTCGAAGCCGGCAACCGCGCGCGCGGACGGATTGTGATACGCGATCTTCATGCCGAAGGTGCTCGCCTTCTCGGCCACGGCCCGCCCGATTCGGCCGAGCCCGACGATGCCGAGCTGCTTGCCGCGAATCTCCGATCCGATCATGAAGTCGAGCGAAAACCCCTTCCAGTCGCCCCGGCGCACGAGCCGATCGCCCTCGACGATACGCCGTGTCACCGACAGGATCAGCGTCATCGCCATGTTGGCCGTCGAGTCGGTCAGCACGTCGGGCGTGTTGGTCAGGATGATGCCTTTCGAGCGCGCGTACGGCACGTCGAGGTTGTTGTACCCGACGGCGACGTTCGAGATGACCTTCAAATCGGCGCCGGCATCCACCACGTCCTTGTCGATCTTGTCGAGCGCGGCGACCACGAGCGCGTGCTTCCCTTTCACGCGGCGGATGAGATCGTCCTTGGTGAGCACGCCGTCCCGGTACACGTCGACATCTCCGACCGCCGCGAGCGGCTCGATCGCGGAGGACGGCAACTTGTAAGTCACAAGGATGGAATGCTTCGCCATGGTTAGTGCCCGTACGACTGACAGAACCCGCAGTGATTGCAGCGAACCGCCGGCTCAATGACACACATGCCCTCGTCGACCTCGCTGCCGGGAAGAACCTTCAGGAGGATGTGGCTGGCATGGCCATGGCTCGACTGGTCGGAAAAACGGTTCCGGGATCCCTTTTCGCTGATCTCATCGGAAAAAGGATCCCGGAACCGTTTCGGTGCGCCACCCGGGCGGCCGAGATGCCGCTCGATGGCCTCGCGCACGAGCGCGCGGACGTCCTGTTCGTTCATGACAGATCCACCCGATCGACAATGCCGACGATCGCCGCATCGACCGGCGCCATTTTCTGGCCGATCGCGTCGCTCGCCGAACGGCCTTCGAGCACGATCAGCACTTTTTCGTGGACGCCCGCCCCGACGCCGTCAACCGCCAGCAACTCCGGCCCGCGCGGCGTGTCTTCGAGCGTCAGCGGCTGCACGAACAGCAGCTTCGCGCCTTCGAGCTTGCGATGTTTCTGAGTGGCAACCAGCGTGCCGGTCACGCGGGCGAGCAGCATGATCTGTTTCTCGTCATGGCAAATGGCAGATGGCAGATGGCACCAAGCGAGCGTTTACCCGATGTGCCATTGATCGACGATGCCCACGATGCCGGCGTCGGCCGGCACTTCGACGGGATGAAACGGAAAGCTGGCTTCCTTGCCTCGCACGAAGAACACGTGCTCGCCGACACCCGCGCCAACCGAGTCGGCCGCGACGATGACGCGGCCCACCGGCTCGCGCGACGACGACAGCGGCTGGACGAGCAGCAGCGTCACGCCGTCGAGCGTGTCGTTTTTGAGGGTGAGCACGACGTTGCCGATTACGCGGCCTAATTGCATATCGAATCGCTGATCTGCTTGGTCTTCGGCTCAGTCACTGATCTCGATATTGTCGACAATACCGACAATGGCAGCATCGACCGGACAATCTTTCAAACCGGCGGCCATGCGGGCAGAGCTGCCGCTGACGATGAGGACCGTCTCGCCGAATCCGGCGTCGACCGTGTCGATCGCCACGAGATAGTTGCCTTCGGGTTTGCCTCTGGGATCCATGGGACGCGCGATGAGCAGCTTGCTGCTGACCAGGCGCGGATCTTTGCGGGTCGCCACGACCGTGCCGACCACTTTGGCAAGAATCATTGAGATACGCACGCTCTCATCACTGTCAGGGCGCGACTTAAGTCGCGCACTACCGGAGAGCTACGCCTTCACCCCGGACTTGCCGATTGGCAGCGCGTCTTCGAGATTTGCGTGCGGCCGCGGAATGACGTGCACCGACACGAGCTCGCCGACCCGGCGGGCCGCAGCCGCGCCCGCATCGGTGGCGGCCTTCACGGCCGCAACGTCGCCTCGCACGATGGCGGTCACGTACCCGGCGCCGATTTTCTCCCAACCGACCAGAGTCACCTTGGCGGCCTTCACCATCGCATCCGCCGCCTCAATCATGGCGACGAGTCCTTTGGTTTCGACCATGCCGAGCGCCTCACCCATGCTGACCTCCCAATAGAGCCTTCACGGCGTCCTCAATGAGTGCCGTAAGCTCGCGGTATGATAGCCGAATTTCCCCGTCCAAATCCGCCGAGATCGCTCCTCGATTCCACTCGGAGCGATCCCGAGCTTGCCGAGGGATCGGTGGGCACGAGACGCGCGCGCGACTCCGGCGCTTCGATGATCTGGCAATCCGCCTGATCGGCGCCCGCCGGTTCCGAACCATCCGCGCAAATTGGTGCGGGCGCCTTGATGCCGTAGCTGCCTCGAAGTTTCTGCAGGCGATCGACTTCGTCGCGCGAGAGCAGGTGCTCGCGGCCCAACTGCCGCGTCACCAGGCTGATCTTCGCGAAATGCTCGATCGTCTCCATCTTGTAGTACGCGCCGTACACGTCCGCGCCGATCGTCAGCGCCCCGTGATTGGCGAGCAGCAACCCGTCATGCGCCTTGATGTACTTGCGCACGGCCGCGGGCAGTTCGGGCGTTGACGGCGTGCCGTACTCCGCGATGGGGATGCTGCCGAGCGTCGTAACCACCTCGGCGAGCACCGCGCGATCGAGCGGAATCCCGGCGACGGCGAATCCGGTGGCCGTCGGCGGATGCGCGTGCACGACCGCGCGCACGTCGGGGCGGTTCCTGTACACCTCGAGGTGCATCAGCAGCTCGGACGACGCGTCCCGCACGCCGCGAATCTTTTTGCCGTCGAGATCGACGACCACCATCATGTCGGTGGTCATGAACCCTTTCGACACGCTCTTCGGCGTCGTCAGGATGGTGTTGTCGTCGAGCCTGATGCTGATGTTGCCGTCGTTCGAGGCCACGTAGCCGCGGGCGTACATGCGCCGGCCGACTTCGACGATGTCGGCGCGAAACGCATCCTCGGCCCGCTGGCTCATTGCGCGTTACCGTGGGCGGATGAAAGGCTGTCGAGCGCCTGTTTCGCCTGCCGCCCTTCGAGGCTGTCCGGCGCGATTTCGACGAGGCGGCGCCACACGTCGGTAGCGCCCTTCAGATCCTGCTTGCCGAAGGCGCGCACGACGCCCATGTTCAGCAGCGATTTCGTGTGCTTCGGGTCGAGCTGCAGCGAGTGCTCCAGCTGCTTGATGGCAAGATCGGGCTGGTTGTTGTAGTAGTAGCTCACGCCGAGATCGGTGCTGACGTCGACGTCTTTCGGATTGATGGCCAGCGAATCGGCGTACCACTTGATCGCGTCGGTGTAGCGGCCGGCATCGTAATAGAGATTTCCGAGCTGCGCGCGGGCCACCGCGTTCGTCGAGTCCTTGTCGGCGACCGTTCGAAGGGCCTGCACCTTCGATTCGTCGAGGATCGCGGGCGGAGGCGTGCCGGGGACCGATCCCGACGGCGTGGATTGAGGCGCACTCTGGGCGGCCGGCGGCGCCACCGGCCGCGACGACATGGCGGCCTGCTGGCTGCCGATAATCCAGCCGGCGATCAGGCCGAAGAAAATGCCGGCGACAGCGTAGACGACGGACTCGAGTTTCACGGTCCGATCATTATAGTGTTCGTTTGAACCAGTCCACCAACGCGCCGACGAGTCCCGGATCGCGCGACAGCAGCACGGTGCCATGCGCCGGGGCGTCGGTGAAACGCACTTCGCGCGCGCCCGGGCCGAGCGTAATCAGCTGCCGGATCGATCGCGCGGAATACGGATCCCCGGTGCTGCCAATCAAGAGCGCCGAGCGCCCGCCGTATTTTTTCATCGCCGCTTCCGTGCGCAGCCCCTTGTAGTCGAGCCCCGGCGACAGCAGCGCCAGCGACATGACGCCGGGATCGTCCGCCGCGTCGACGAGCGCGAGGTTGGCGCCGATGGACGCGCCGGCGATGCCGAGGTCCGTTCCGATGACTTCAGGCCGCTCGCGCAGGAACGACTTGGCGGCCCTGACATCGTTCGCGAGCGCCGCGACGTCGTCGCCGCTCCGGAAATCCAGGGAGAGCACCGCAAAGCCCGCATCGGACAGTTGAGCGGCCGCCGCATCCCAGTCGGTGTGCGACCGTCTCAGCATGTGAAGAAGCAGAATGCCAGGCGCCGGGCGGCGTGACGGCTCGTAGTACGCGCCACTCAAAGTCGCGCCATCCGCCGCACGAAACGTGACTCGCCGAGGCGCCGCCGCGCTCAGGACGGCGAGACACATCAGCACGCACACGGCGGCAAGACGCGTTAACGGAGCGCATTCAGATAATCGTCCACGGATTGATGCAGACCGACATACAGCGCATGGCTGATGAGCGCGTGGCCGATCGACACTTCCTGCAGGTGCGGGAGGCGCCGGAAGATCTGCAGGTTCTTCAAATCGAGGTCGTGCCCCGCATTCACGCCGAGGCGAAGCGAGTGGGCGAGCTCCGCGGCGTCGGCGTACGTTTTGAAGCTGGCCTCGCCGCGTCCCGATTCGAAAGCGCGCGCAAACGGCTCGGTGTACAGCTCAACGCGATCGCCCCCCACCGCAGCCGCCCATTTCACCGGCTTCCGGCACCGGATCGACGAACATGCTGACGCGGACGCCGATCTTCTTGATCTGGCTCACGATCGACGAAATCTCCGCGACCGACGTGCCCGGTGGCCAGCCGGCCTGGCTCGTCACTTCGCCGGGCTTCACCGGTACGAGCGTGCACTGCGTGGGCCTGATCTTCAGCACCAGTTCGAGCAGATCCGGCCGCGGATCCCCCTCGATGTTGTACTCGACATGGGGCGACGCCTTCAGCAGCTCTGCGACGGCGTGGACATCCTCGGTCCTGATGTGCCGTCCATCGGCGCGCGGGTGCACCGTGATACCGGGAGCACCGGCCTTGATGCACGTCGCCACCGACTCGACGAGGTTGGGCTCGTTGCCGCCCCGCGAGTTCCGCAGCGTCGCGACCTTGTTGACGTTAACCGAGAGCTTTACGGACGGCATCGGCTATCTCACGCGCCCAGCGGTCGATTTCCTCCGGATCCTGCCCTTCGAGCATCACCCGGAGAAGCGGCTCGGTTCCCGAATAGCGAACGAGCAGGCGGCCGTTCGTGCCGAGCCGGCTCTCGACGCTTCTCATCACCCCGGCAATTTCGGGAATCTTCTCGAGCTCCGCTTTCTCTCGCACGCGCACGTTGAGCAGCACCTGGGGATAGGTCGTGAGATCGTCGGCCAGATCGGCCAGCTCTCGTCCGCTGGCCGCCATCGTGTGCAGGACGCTGAGCGCCGTGATGAGTCCATCTCCTGTGTACAGATGCTCGGAAAAAATCAGGTGCCCCGACTGCTCGCCACCGAGAGAAAGATCCCGCTTCTGCATTTCCTCCATCACGTACTTGTCGCCGACCTTCGTGCGAACCAATTCGATGTTCAGGTTTCTGAGCGCGATCTCGAGCCCGATGTTGCTCATCACGGTCGCGACCACGGCATTGCCGCGCAGCCGGCCGTCGGCCTTCATCTGCTTGGCGCACATCAACATCACGTGGTCGCCGTCGATGACGCGGCCGCCGGCGTCGATCAGGATGGCGCGATCGCCGTCGCCGTCGAACGCGACGCCGAGTCTGAAATCGCCCTGCCGCACGACCTCGGCCAGCTTCTCCGGATGCGTCGAGCCCACGCCCTTGTTGATGTTCCGGCCATCGGGATCCGTCCCGAGGAGCGTGATCTCGAAACCCAGCTCGCGAAACAGCGCCGGCGCCACCGCCGTCATCGCGCCGTTCGCGCAATCGACGGCCATGCGGACGCGGCCCAGAGCTTCCGGCCTGGGCAGGACGGCCCGCGCGTGCTCCAGATACTTCCTGAGATGATCCGCGTGCGGGACGTCGGTGGCTTCCCCCGCCGGCACCTGCCACGACGCATCCGCGACGAGGCGTTCGATCCGCTCCTCGAAGTGCCCGCCGTACTTCACGCCGGCGCCGGAGAAGACCTTGATCCCGTTGTCCTGATAAGGATTGTGCGAGGCCGAGATGACGACACCGGCGTTGAAGTCGAGCGAGCCGGTGAGATACGCCACCGCGGGCGTGGGCGCCACGCCCACGCTCTGCACGGTCGACCCCGCCAGCCGCGCCCCGTAGGCGAGCTCGCGTTCGATCCAGATGCCGGATTCCCGCGTGTCACGGCCAATCAGCAGCTTCGTACCAGGTCCCGGAAGCGCCTGCACGAGTGCCGAGCCGACGCGCCGCACCGTTTGAACATCGAGCGGAAATGTGCCCGCGGTGCCTCTGATGCCATCCGTTCCAAACAATGCGTGGGTCATTCGACGAGGATGCTGACGATAGTGGGATCAAGTTGATCGATGCCGACGTTGGCGGCCGGTTCCAGCCGCACGGGCAGTCCGTACTCCCCCCGCCCGATTCCGTCGAGATCGACGTAAGCGACAACCGAAGTATCTCTGATCTTCGCGATGGTGTCCTGCATGCCCCTCACCCGCACTTTGACCGCGGAGGGCGAAATCTTCGCCGACAGGCCCCCGGCGAGATTGCGCGGCCGGACAGGGACGCTCGACAGCTGCTTCTCCGCTGGCGCGGGCACGATCGCCACCGAAACGATCGCGGTGCGCGCGGTCTTGAGCCGCACGCCATCGTCGGCGACGCCCACGACGACGCTCGACCGTACATCGGACCGAGCCGACCCGACCCATAGGGGTTCGGTAATGGCCTCGGTCACGCGGCGCAGAAGGCTTTCAGGACCGACCACCTCGACCGTCGCCGGGTCGGCGGCGATCTTCCCGACGATGAACCCCGGCGCGGGCTCCCCTTCGACCGACGGCGTCACCGGCACGATCCGCGAAGCCGAAGGCTCGAACCGAATCGCGACCGACGAAGGCGTGACCTGCACGACGGCCACCGCAAACGGCGCCTTGACGCGGTCGGGCGACAGATGAAAGAGCCGGCGGCCTGGCTGTGCGGAGCTGAGGTCGACGCTCGCGACCAGATCGCCGGGCGAGATGCGGCTGATGGCATCGGCGCTGCCGCGCACGCGCACGTCCACCGCTTCCTGCGGCGGCTCGACCATTTCGAGATTCTCGGGCAGCCTCTGCAACTCGAGCGGAATGCGAAGACCGCGCTCGACCGACGCGCGCTGCGACGACACCATCAGCCACAGCAGCACCGCGATGGCCACCGACACGATCTTCAGGCCGCCGTGAGCGAACGGGTGGTATCGCACTAGTGTCCGGCGCTCATTTCAGCAGTTCCCTCAACCGGCGCTTCAACTCTTCGGCGTCGTAGGGCCCTTCGATCTTGCCGTCGAGCGCCACGCTGATACGCCCGGTCTCCTCCGACACGATCACCGCGACCGCATCGTTTTCCTCGGTCAGTCCGATCGCGGCGCGATGCCGCGTGCCGAGATTTCTGGCCAGCAGCGGGTTGATCGTCAACGGCAGAAAGCAGGCCGCCGCGGCCACTCGATCGTTCTGCACGATCACCGCGCCATCGTGCAGCGGCGACTTCGGCTGAAAGATGCTGACGAGCAGATCGTAGGTCAGCATGGCATCGAGCGGAAGCCCGGCCTCGATATAGTTGCGCAGCCCGATCTGCCGCTCGATGACGACGATCGCGCCGATGCGGGCGATCGACAACTGCGTCGCGGCGACCGCGATCTCCTCGATCGTCTCTTCTGCGCCCTCCGGCGTCAGGAAGTAGCGGAAGAACGGCGCGCGGCCGAAGTGCGCGAGCGCGCGCCGGATATCGGCCTGAAAGAGCACGATGGCGGCAAAGACGATGTACGGCAGAAGGTTCCGGATGAGCCAGTCGATCGTCTGGAGATGCCCCCACCGCGAGACGTAGAACATGAAAACGAGCAGCGTCGATCCGGCGACCATCTGAATCGCGCGCGTGCCGCGAATCGCCTTGAGCACCTCGTAGATCACCACCGACACGATGGCGATGTCGAGGACATCCCACCATGTGGCGGCGGGGACGTTGGGCAATTTCCGGCAGCCAGTTCAGCATGCGCGCTTACGTCTCGGCGTTGCGTATCGCATCGGCGACGCGCACCACGTCGACCATGTCGGGAACATTGTGCACGCGTACGATGTGCGCACCCAGCAGCACGGCGGCGGTCACGGCGGCCGCCGTCGCCATATCTCGCTCGTTCGGCGCACGTTCGCCAATCGCCGCGCTCAAGAACGACTTGCGCGATGGCCCGGCGAGGAGCGGGCGGCCGAGCGCCGCGAACTCGGGCAACGAGGCCAGCGCGGCATAGCTGTGCTCCGGCCGCTTGGCGAATCCCAGCCCGGGATCGAGCACCACCGACTCGCGTTTCGCTCCAGCCGCGAGCGCGCGCTCGAGGCTGGCACGAAGCTCCTCGGCGACTTCCGCGGGCACCGAGGCGTATCTGGCTTCCTTGTACATGTCCCGGGAACGCCCGCGGGCATGCATCAGGATGAGCCCCGCGCCGGAACGAGCGGCGATTTCGGCGAGGGCCGCATCATATCGCAGGCCCGTCACGTCGTTGATGAGGGTGGCACCCTCTCCCAGCGCCACCTCCGCGACCGCCGGCTTGGACGTGTCAATCGACAGCGGAACCCGGACCGATCGCGCGAGCCGCTTGAGCACGGGCTGAATCCGCGCGATCTCGGCATCGGCGGTGATGGTCTCCGACCCCGGACGCGTGGATTCCCCACCGATGTCGATGAGATCGGCGCCGCGCGCTTCCATTTCGATGGCGGCAGCCTCGGCGGCACCGGGGTCGAGGTGGATCCCGCCGTCAGCGAAGGAGTCAGGGGTGACGTTGAGGATGCCCATCACGAGCGTGCGGGCCCCTAGGTGCAAAGCCCGTCCGCCTGGGAGTGGAAGGCTGAACTTGGCTCGAGGGCGCAAAGCAAAAAGGGGTCAGGACCCCATTCTTTGCTATCCGGTCGAGCTGGGCAAAAAATGGGGTCTGACCCCGTTATTCCTGCGGTAGGGGATCCGCCAGCGGCGGCACGATTCCAGGACGTTCCTTGCGACGGCCGTGCTCTTCGTCGTGAGCCGGCGACACAGGTCCGGCCGGCGTGTTCGGCTTGACCTCTTCGAGCGGCAGCCCCGCCACGATGCGGCGTACCTGCTCGCCGTCGAGCACTTCGCGCACGAGCAGTTCGGCAGCCACCTGCTCGAGGCTGGCCTTGTGCTCGGTCAGCACCTTGCGCGCGCGCTCGTAGTTGTCGGTGATGAACCGCTTCACTTCCCGATCGATATGCAGCGCGGTGTCTTCGCTGTAGTCCTGATGCTGCGCGATTTCGCGGCCGAGGAAGATCTGCTCTTCCTTCTTGCCGAAGGTGAGCGGCCCCATGGCCTCGCTCATGCCCCATTCGCACACCATCTTGCGCGCCAGCTCGGTCGCACGCTCGAGATCGTTGCCGGCGCCGGTCGTCATGCTGCCCGACATCGTGATTTCTTCGGCGATCCGGCCGCCGAGCAGAATCGCAATCTGGTCGATCAGGTAGTCGCGCGAATAGTTGTGCTTCTCGTCCACCGGCAGCTGCTGCGTGAGGCCCAGCGCCATCCCGCGAGGGATGATGGTGACCTTGTGCAGATCGTCGGCGTTGGGCAGCAGCACGCTGAGCAGCGCATGCCCGGCCTCGTGGACGGCCGTGATTTTCTTCTCTTCGTCGCTGATGATCATCGAGCGGCGCTCCGACCCCATCAGCACCTTGTCTTTCGCGAACTCGAAGTCGATCATCCGCACGGTCTTGCGGTTGTAACGCGCCGCGTTGAGCGCCGCCTCGTTGACGAGGTTCGCCAGGTCGGCGCCGGAGAATCCGGACGTGCCTCTCGCCAGCACCTGCACGTCGACGTCGTCGGACATCGGAATCTTGCGCGTGTGCACCGTCAGGATGCCCTCGCGCCCCTTCACGTCGGGACGGTTCACGACGATGCGGCGATCGAAGCGGCCGGGCCGCAGCAGCGCCGGGTCGAGAACGTCGGGCCGGTTGGTGGCCGCGACGAGGATGACCCCCTCGTTCGATTCGAACCCATCCATCTCGACGAGCAGCTGGTTGAGCGTCTGCTCGCGCTCGTCGTGGCCTCCGCCGAGGCCCGCACCGCGGTGCCGGCCCACGGCGTCGATTTCGTCGATGAAGACGATGCACGGCGCGTTCTTCTTGCCCTGCTCGAACAGATCGCGCACGCGCGACGCGCCGACGCCGACGAACATCTCAACGAAGTCCGAGCCGCTGATCGAGAAGAACGGCACGTTGGCTTCGCCCGCAACCGCCCGGGCCAGCAGAGTCTTGCCGGTTCCCGGAGGCCCCATCAGGAGCACGCCCTTCGGAATGCGGCCGCCGAGCTTCTGGAATTTCTGCGGTTCCTTCAGGAACTCGATGATCTCCTGGAGCTCTTCCTTCGCTTCGTCTACGCCGGCGACGTCCTTGAACGTCACCTTCTTCTGGGAGCTCGACGAGAGCTTCGCCTTGCTCTTGCCGAACGAGAGCGCCTTGTTGCCGCCGCTCTGCATCTGGCGCATGAAGAAGATCCAGAAGCCGATCAACAGGAGAATCGGCGCCCAGGAATACAGGAGCTGGGCCCACGGGCTCTGCGTCGGCTCTTTCGCCAGAATCAGCACGCCCTGGGCGTCGAGCTTGTTCACGAGCCCGTCGTACTGGCTGGGCGCGTAGGTGTGGAAGGTCTCTTTGTCGGCCTTGAAAATCCCCGAGATTTCCTGGCCGGTGATGGTGACTTTCTCGATGCGTCCAGCCTCCACGTCCCTCATGAAGTCGCTGAACGGCACGGCCTTTGATTGGGTCTGAAACTTTGTCGAAAAATTCCACACCCCGGCCGCCACCACGACCAGGACCATCCAAAATACCAAGCTTTTTAACGTGGAGTTCACCCTAAGCCCTCCCACGGACTGAACACGACTAAATAGGTACCCGTTTTAAGATTACCACGTCTCTTGTGGTCTCCGTGACCCGAAACGCCTCTGCCAGGCCGTGCCCCGCAACCCACACAATCTGCCCGGTTCGGTCAACGATGACGGGGGTAATTTCCCGTTCCGCCCGGTCGGTTTTGGCATCCACGAACAGGTCCTGGAGCTTCTTTCGGCCCTCCAGCCCCAGGGGCCGAAACCTGTCGCCCGGACGCCGGTTCCGCACCAGGAGGGGCCCTGCCAGCCGGCCGGCTTCCAGCACGGCCTCGTCCCCACGCCCGGTGAGTCGCCAGACCTCTTTGGCCACCCGACCGAACGGCACAGTATTCATATCGGCCGAAATGGTGCAGGCCGCCTCTGGCACCTTCACCCACCCCGGGATGTCGAGGGGATAACTGAAGTCGGCGGCGGGAAGAGGCTTCTCGCGACCGCGGCTTGTTGTTAAGACGAGCCGGTTGCCGCGGCGGTTCACGCGATGGCCGGGCAAATCGAGCTGGCCTGTTGATTTAGACACCGCGAAGCGTAGAACGGCCTCGACGGCATCGAACCCGACGAAGTGCGCGCCCGCGACCGCGCGCTGCGCAAGTCGAATCACCCGGCGCGCCATCGCCGGCGGTTCCCGCAGCAACGCGTCCGCGTCGAGCTCTACGCCCGCACGCGTGCGGGAGATCAGCCGCGCGGCCGCGTCGCCGGCCGCCCCGTCCAGATACTCGGCGTCCTCGCGCGCGATCGCCGCGGCGCGATCGAGCGCATCGACGATGCCTGGCGCGTACGACCGCTCGACGAGCGGGAGCAGCTCGTGGCGGATGCGGTTTCGCGGAATCGCGAGATCGTGATTCGACGCGTCCTCGCGAAACTCGAGCCGACGCTTCGGCCACGAACGCCCTGACCGCGGCCCTGGACGTTTCGACCAGCGGCCGCACGACAACGCCGGCGCGCGGATGCATTCCACCGAGACCACGCGGCCCCGCGCCGCGGAGCAGCCGCAGCAGAAAGGTCTCGGCCTGGTCGTCTTTGGTATGGGCGACGGCCACGTGGGTCGCGTTCAGCCGCGTCGCCGCGCGCTCGTAGAACTCGTAGCGCGCGACGTGCGCCGCGTGTTCGATCGAGGCCTGCAGCGTCGGCGGCAAGCGCGGCGACGTCGATGCGCTCGACGTCGATGGGCAAATCGAGCTTCGATGCGCGACTCCCGGCAGAAACGCTCGTCGGCATCGGCATCCGCGCCACGCAGGAGATGATTCAGGTGCGCGACGCCGGCGACCTGGAAACCCTCGTCTTCGGCAATCTCGCGCAGCAGATACAGCAACGCCACCGAGTCGGCGCCACCCGAAAGCGCGACGGCCACACGGCTGCCGGCGGGAAGCAATCCGTATCGGCGAACGGTGCGCCGGACGGAATCGATGATGCCCATAGGCGCGTGCGGGTGCGATGGGTGCGACAGGTGCGCGAGGTGCGTCAGGTGCGTAGGTGCGCAGGTGCGTGCGACGAGTGCGAACGTCGCACCTTACGCACCTATCGCACCTAACGCACCTCTCGCACCCAGAAATGGTGCCGGTGCAGGGACTTGAACCCCGGACAACGCGGATATGAGCCGCGTGCTCTAACCAACTGAGCTACACCGGCGAATCCTACAATTCTACATTGGCAGATTGCTGGATTGGTAGATTGGCAGAATGTTGCAGATTGACGACGTCGATTGCGGACTAATCGGCCATCATCACTCGTCAATCTCACGACAATCTGCCAATCTGCCAATCTCCCCCAATCTGCCAATTCAGAGGATCAGCATGGCGTCGCCGTAGCTGTAGAAGCGATAACGCCGCGCCACCGCCTCGCGATAGGCGTTCATCGCCACCTCACGTCCGGCGAAGGCGCAGACGAGCATGAGCAGCGACGACTGCGGCAGATGGAAATTCGTCATCAGCGCATCGACCATGCCGAACGTGAATCCCGGATAGATGAACAGGTCCGTCCATCCAGACTGAGGCGTGATGACGCCGCGGCCGGCGCGGCCGGCCGCCTCGAGCGCGCGCGTCGTCGTCGTGCCGACGGCAACCACGCGGCGCTTCTCGCGGCGGGCGAGATTGATGGCGTCAGCCGCCCGCTCGCTGATCGAAAACCGTTCGGCGTCGATCGTGTGCGCTTCGACTGTCTCGACGCGCACCGGCTGGAACGTGCCGTAGCCGACATGGAGGGTGATGGCCGCGCGCGCCGACGCCGCGCGCTTCGAGCGCGTCGAGCAGTTCGGGCGTGAAATGCAGGCCGGCGGTCGGGGCCGCCACCGAGCCGCGCACGCGGGCATACACCGTCTGATACCGCTCGCGATCGCTCACCGTATCGTCGCGCTTGATGTACGGCGGCAGCGGAACGTGTCCGATGTCATCGATGGCATCTTCGAGCGGGCCCCCGCCGTCGACCCACAGGCGGATCGTGCGCCGTCCGTGGAAATGGCGCTCGAGAATCTCGCCGCGAACGACGTGCCTGGAGCCGCGGAACACCATCTGGGCCCCTGGCTGCGAGCTTCTGTCCTGGATGGACGAGCGCATCCCACCGCCCCTCGTCCGCAGCCCGCGACGTCCCGGGCGCCCCCGGCAACGATCGGGATCGAGCGGTGCGAGGAGCAGACACTCGACAGCCCCTCCGCTCGGGACACGCACCCCGAGAAGCCGGGCCGGAAACACTCGCGTGTCGTTCACCACCAGCAGATCGCCATCGCCGAGAAACGTGGCGAGCTCGGACACGTGCGTGTGCTCGATCTGCCCCGTGTTTTTGTGCAGCACGAGCAGCCTCGACCCGCCGCGCTCCGGGGCCGGCGACTGCGCGATCAGCTCGTCGGGCAGATCGAAGTTGAAGTCGGAAACGTTCATTGCCTCTATTGTGCGAGAAGACGCCGAAGGTGTGCGGGTGGTGGTGCGCGGAGATTGAAAAGAAAGGGCGGGCCCCCAGGGAGGTGGGTGACCCGCCCTCGTGACGAACCTGCTGCTATCTCACACGGCGTCCGGCCTTCGGGGCCGGACCGCGGCGCCGCGAAGCGCGCGAGCCCCAGACCGCCTTCGACCGCACGACCGTCTTTTGTGCGCCGTCTATTGCGTTTCATTGCCCCACTCCTTCTCATGGTTCTGGTCCCTTTCGGAGACTCTTCGAACAATCAGTGCAGCCTCGGACCCCACACCGCCTTGGACTGTCGCCAGTCCTCCTTCAGAATCGACCACAGAATCTGATCGAAGTAGCGGCCGTTGCGCTGAAACGACCGGCGAAGAACGCCCTCTTGCATCGCGCCGACTTTTCGCAGCGCCGCGTTGCCGCGGCCGTTGGTCGTGATCGAGCGCGCTTCGAGCCGGTGCGTGCCGACGACGCCGAATGCGAAATCGATGATGGCGCGGGCCCCGTCGAGAAACACGCCGCTTCCCCAGAAGGGCGACCCGATGGCAAAGCCCCATTCGCCGCTGCCGAAACCCGGCTCGAGCTGGCGCACCTGGAACAATCCCATCGCATCGTCGTACCCGTTGGGCACGACGCCGTAGCAGAAGCTGTTGCCGCGCGTGCGCTCGTGGTGCGCCTCTTTTATGAAGCCGAGAAAGCCGTCCACCGTTCGCGGCAGAGGAGAGACGAACTCGGCGACCTCGTCGCTCGTCAACATGGCGAGCAGCGCCTGCGCGTCGCTCTCGCGAACTTCACGGAGCGTGACCTTCTCTCCGGCAATCGACGGGAGACCGAAATGCCAGTCGAAAGGAATCGAGCCGGTGTGAATTCGCGGTTGTTCCTGGTAAGGCATTTTTTCCATAGCGACCCCAGAAAGAGCAAGGCGCTTACCAGCGTGTCGTTTCGTGTCATATTGGCACCATAAGTAAAGCTCTGACTTGCAGTTACGCGATTTCTCAGCATCTGGCAAACGGCGGGCGTGCCGCAGTCCCCGTTGTGCCCTAACGGCACACGAGATCGAGCCATGCACTCCTTAAATCGTTGGAATTGAGTGTGTTAGCCGTGATGGGTCAGATCAGCACAAGTTGTGCTGGTCTGGTCGACATGGATCTGCTCAGTTCGGCGCGGAATTGCTCAGATTGACCAGCGAAGCAGGATGGACCCGACCGTGAACCCTGCGCCAACCGAGGCGACCAGCACGAGGTTGCCCTTCTTGAGACGTCCGTCCGCCACGGCTTCGGTCAGCGCCAGCGGGATCGTGCCCGCGGTCGTGTTGCCGTATTTTTCGATGTTGATGACGACCTTTTCCGGCGGCAGGCCCAGCCGCTCGGCGGCCGACATGATGATGCGGCGATTGGCCTGGTGGGATACGAACAAGTCGATGTCCTGCCCGGTCACGTTGTTGCGCGCCATGATGCGCGCGCAAATCTCCTCGGTCTTACGGACGGCAAATCTGAAGACCGCCTGCCCATCCTGCTTCACGTAGTGCAGCCGCTGGTCGACGGTTTCGTGCGAGGCCGGCTTCAGGCTGCCCCCCGCCGGCATGCACAACGCGTCTCCCCCGCTCCCGTCGACCTCGTGCGTGAAGTCGATGATGCCGCAGCCGTCGGTCGCGGGACTCACGACGACCGCACCCGCGCCGTCGCCGAACAACACGCACGTCGACCGATCGGTGTAGTCGATGATGCTCGACATGACATCGGCGCCGATCGCCAGCGCATGCGTGTGGGTGCCGGCCGCCACCATGTGAGCGGCAGTGGTCAATGCATAGGTGAACCCCGAGCAGGCCGCGCCAAGGTCGAAGCCCCACGCTTTGGTGGCGCCGATCTTTTCCTGGACGAGACAGGCCGTGCTCGGAAACATCATGTCGGGCGTCGTCGTGCCGACGACGATGAAATCGATGTCTTCGGGCGTCAGGCCCGCCTGCGCGATCGCCGACGCGCGGCGATCGCGGCCAGATCCGACGTGCCGACTCCCGGCTCGACGACATGGCGCTCGCGGATGCCCGTGCGCTGCAGAATCCACTCGTCGCTCGTGTTGACCAGCTTCTCGAGATCTTTGTTGGTCAGCAGCCGCGGCGGCACATAAGTTGCGAGACCGCTGATTTTTGTCGTGCGAAAGCCGGCTGTCTTCACCACAAACCCCTTCCGGGTGCTGTCAGTCCGAAATAGTTGTACGCCAGCGCGGTGGCCACGCGGCCCCTGGGCGTGCGATCGAGAAATCCGATTTGAATGAGGAACGGCTCGTAGATGTCCTCAATCGCGTCTTTCTCTTCGCTGATCGCCGCCGCGATGCTGTTGATGCCGACCGGCCCGCCGCCGAACTTGTCGATGATCGTCCGCAGCAGCCGTCGATCGATGTCGTCGAAGCCGTGTTCGTCGACTTCGAGCAGCTTCAGGGCGTCGGCCGCCACCTGTTCGGTAATCCGTCCGTCGGCGCGCACCTGTGCGAAGTCGCGCACCCGGCGGAGCAGGCGGTTCGCAATACGCGGCGTCCCGCGCGATCGCCTCGCAAGCTCCGCGGCGGCGGCCTCGACGATGGGCACGTTCAGAATGCGCGCCGACCGCTGGATGATCTCCTGCAGGTCGGCGTCGTTGTAGAAGTCGAGGCGATGCACGATGCCAAAGCGCGAGCGGAGCGGTCCGGTGAGCAGCCCGGCCCGCGTGGTCGCGCCAATCAAGGTGAACTTCTGCAGCGGGACTTTGATCGATCGGGCGCCGGGGCCCTGGCCGATGATGATGTCGAGCTCGTAGTCCTCCATCGCGGGATAGAGCACTTCCTCGATCGCCGGCGGCATCCGGTGGATTTCGTCGATGAACAGCACTTCGTGCTCGCCCAGGCTCGTCAGAATCGCGGCGAGATCGCCGGGACGCTCGAGCACCGGACCAGCCGTCGCCCGCACGGCGGCACCGAGCTCCTGGCCGATGACGTAGGCCAGCGTCGTTTTGCCCAGACCGGGGGGACCGTAGAGCAGTACGTGATCGAGAGCTTCGCGCCGCTGCCGGGCGGCGGCAATGGAGACCTGGAGGTTCGCGCGAACGCGCTCCTGGCCGATGTAGTCGTCCAGCGTGCGGGGCCTCAGCCCCGCTTCATACTGGGCGTCTTCATCGACCCGGGCAGCTGTAACGATCCTCGGGTCGGACATGCAGGAGGGATTTTATGAGACGGCGAGCCCCTCAGCAATCTTCGCTTTGATTTTCTTGATGAACCTCGCGCTGACGTCCGGCGCGTAGTCGGCGGCCCTGAACGCGTCCTGCCACTGGGCGTCGGTGATTTCGCTCAGAAGCCGGGCGGTCCACTTCACGTCGGCGGGACGAACCAGATCGACGACCGAGCCGTAAATCGGTCTCGAAATCGAATTCGACCTCGTCTTCCCCGACGTCTCTTGATGAATCCCTGCGACTCGAAACCGTCGATGTCGTTGCGCGAGCCCTGGCCGAAGCCGCGCATCGGGAACGAGCCACAAGAAGCTTCGAGTTCGAGGTCTTGCCGAGCGAGGCGCCGAGATCGCGCACGACGAAGCGCCGCGTGCCGTCGGCAAGGCGATAGATCTTGTTGTTCGACGTCTTCCAGTCCCAGTTGCTCAGCACGATGTTGGCGACGATCAACCCGCGGAAGGGCTGAGTGTCGATGAACTCGTTCTCTGTCCACGACCAGTCGCCGGCGACCTTCGCGCCGTCGATGTCTGTCGCGGAAGCGCGCTTCCGGCTGCCGTCCGCCCGGCCCGCCCGAAAGTTCCCAGCTCTTGCACGTAGTACGTGGGCGGCTGGTGGTAGCCGATGGCCCAGAGAATTCGCGACGCCACCACTTCGGTCTGTGCTTCAGGACCGAGCTTGACGCTCCATTCACGGCCGTCGGGACCACGCACGTCGAATCCCGCGACTGTAGCCGGTGGTATCGGTGGCGACCCACGTGAACGGGACATCGGCCTTCGGCTTCAGCGCGGCCCCGCCCGGACCGTTGAAGAGATCGCGCGAGGCAACATCGCCGGGCGCCTGCCAGAGCTCGGCGATGTTGTCGACCGTACCCGGCTGGGCGTTTGTGCCCACAGCCGTGCGTCAATGTCAGAACGAACGCCGCGAAAATGACTGAAATCGCTGCACGGAGGCTTCGTGCGTTCATGCCTCGTACAGTGTGCAAAAGGTGATCCCTCAGCGTCGCCAGTTCCCTCAACGCGAGCTTCAAAGACGCCTCGAAGCTCGATCCGCTGGCTTTTTTCATGGCCGCGCTGACGGCGCGCTCGGCCAGCGGGCGGTGGTAGCCGAGGTTCATCAGGGCCGAAAGCAGGTCGGTACGCAACGCTTCAGTGTCGTCGATGGGCGCCGCGACGGCGGTGTCCGCGGGCAGGAACGACGCCATCTTGTCCTTCAGCTCGAGCCCGATCCGTTCGGCCGTTTTCTTGCCGATGCCGGGAATGCCCGTGAGCCTCGCGACATTTGCCGTACGGATCGCCGAGACCAGCTCGTTCGGCTCGATGCCCGACAGCACGGCGAGCGCGAGCTTCGGGCCGATGCCGCTGACGCCGATGAGCCGCTCGAAGATCTGCAGCTCGAGCCGCGTGGCGAAGCCATACAGATTCAGCGCGTCCTCGCGCACGTGCGTGTGGATGCGAAGGGAGACGTCGGAGCCCGGCTCGCGCCATCTCGTAGAACGTCGAGAGCGGCACGTGCACGTCATAGCCGACGCCGTTGACGTCGACGACGACGCGGTTCGGCTGCTTCTCCAGGAGCCGCCCTCGAAGGTGGGCGATCATGTTTTCGCCCAACACCCGCATCAGCGTGGACGAAACGCGCGCCAGCTCGTGGCGCGGCTCGCCGGCTGCGAGGCGCGGGACGCGGCGTCGGCGCCACCGCGGTTCATCTTGTGCAGATGGCAGATCGCGATCGCCAGCGCGTCCGACGCATCGAACGGCGTCGGCGGCTCGGCGAGGCCGAGCAACAGCCGGATCATCGACTGCACCTGGCCCTTTTCCGCGCGGCCATAGCCGACGACCGACTGCTTCACTTCGGCGGGCGTGTACTCCACGATCGGCACGCCGGCTTCGACGGCGGCGAGCATCGCGACACCTCGCGCGTGTCCGAGCTTGAGCGCGCTCCTCGCGTTGACGGCGTGGAAGAGATTCTCGATGGCGACACAGTCGGGGCGGTAGCGCGCCAGAAGCGCGCCGAGCTCGGCGTGGATGACTTCGAGCTTTTCCGGGAAAGGCTTGCGGGCCGCAATCGAAATCGCGCCGCAGACAACCAGGCGGTGGCGGGTGCCATCGCTCTGCACGCATCCGTATCCGGTGCGCGCGGAGCCGGGATCGATCCCAAAGACCTTCACGCGAGCGAGGCCTCGATCTCCTTCTCCTCGATGTCGAAGTTCGAGTACACGTGCTGCACGTCGTCGTGGTCCTCGAGCACTTCCATCAGCTTCAACATCTGCTGGGCGACCTTGCCCTCGAGCTTC
The DNA here is from genome assembly GCA_963850725.1 of Vicinamibacterales bacterium. GTDB lineage: Bacteria > Acidobacteriota > Vicinamibacteria > Vicinamibacterales > JAMQPK01 > JAMQPK01. Next base: position 55,372 of record CAWKMQ010000001.1, on the reverse strand, counting down.
ACGTAGTTCTGGGGAATCATCGAGACCGACGCGGCCGCGGGTTCGATGCCGAGCGCCTTGACGGCTTCGCGGACGGCCTGGAACACGTCCGGCGTCGTCAGCACTTCCCAGTTGTCGTCGTCGTCCTGGAAATCGTCGGCGCCCGCCTCGAGCACGGCGTTCATCAGCTTCTCTTCGTCGGCTTTCGATTTCTCGACGACGATGTAGCCCTTTTTCGTGAACATCCAGGCCACAGCGCCTGCCGCCGCGAGATTGCCGCCGTGTTTTTCGAGCGTGTGGCGCAGCTCGCCGACCGTGCGGTTCTTGTTGTCGGTCAGCGTATCGATGATGACGGCGGCGCCGCCGGGACCGTAGGCTTCGTAGCTGACTTCTTCGTAGCTGACGCCCGGTTCTTCTCCCGTACCGCGGCGGATGGCGCGCTTGATGTTTTCGGCCGGCATGTTCGCGGCTTTGGCGTCCGCGATAATGGTCCGCAGCCGCGGGTTCATGTCGGGATCGCCGCCGCCGCCGCGCGCGGCGACCGTCAATTCCTTGATGATGCGGGTGAAGACCTTGCCGCGCTTGGCGTCGAGCGCGCCCTTTTTATGCTTGATTGACGCCCATTTTGAATGGCCGGACATGATGAAACTCCAGTGAAAAATCGGGATTTACTACGGCCAACGATTCTACATACGCGCTCGGACCAACGAACCGCGTCCGGCTGAAGCTCATGCCTTTTCCGCCAGAATCAGCCACACGTCGGCGCGGGGATCCCAGGGTTCGCCGTTGTAATCGCCCAGGACGGCCTTGATCCGGAACCCCGCCTGCTCGAGGCGCCTGGTCATTTGCGGCACGGTGAGGGTACGAAACACGAGCGAAAACCGGTGCGAGCGCCGCGCGCCGGCCGCGCCACTCGACGAATGTCTGGTCGAAGATCGTGAGCTTCTTTTTCCGGTCCTGGCGAACCGATTCCACGAGCGTGATGCGTGACCGGCCACCCCGCCGCGATCCCCGGAATCGCACCCTGTTCCGGTACTCCTTCCAGACCGGCAGATCCGGGACGAGGTCGATGCCGAAGATGCCGCCCTTCGGCAACACCCGCGCAACCGAGGCCAGCGTCGCCTTCAGATCGGATTCGCGAACGAGGGACTGGAGAATCCCGTACGGCGCCATGACGAGATTGAAGCGCGCCGACAATCGGAACGGCAGCAGACGGATGTCGCTGCGAATCCATGAGACCCGCGTGCCCAGACGCGCGCGCCTCGAGCGCCGGCGCGCATGCGTGAGCATGTCCGCCGATCGATCGACGCCGACCACGCGAACGCCGGCACGCGCGACCGGAATGGTCACGCGTCCGGTGCCGCAGCCGAGCTCCAGTACGGCGCCGTTGGCCCGCGTCCCCATGCGGCGCCAGAAATCGATGTCGCGGCGATCGAGCGTCTGCGCGTTTTCCCAGTCGTAGAAGGGCGCGTAGTCGTCCCACCCTTTCCAGCCTTCGTCGAATTGCCATATTTTCGATTGACGATTGCCGCATTGGATTGACGATTTCGGATCGGCAATCGCCAGTCCAATACGGCAATTGTCAATTGAGAATGCGGCAATGCCCGTCAGTCCGACACCGCCAGCTCACCCGGCACGATGGGCCGCGTTCGCGGCAACCGTCCCTTGCGGGCCAGGTTTCCGACAAACGCGATGATGCCGACGAAGATGCACAGCTTGAGCGAGTTGCCGAGCCGCGTGTTCGGCAGCACGTACCACATCAGCCAGAGCGCCGGCTGCGCGATGCACATCGCCCACACCGTTCCGTAGAAGTAGCGCCGCTCGTGGCCTTCGCCCTGGGTCGACGGCATCACGCGAGGAAGCCTGCCAAGGGCGCCAAGCAGCCATACGGTGCCGGCGATTGGAAAATACGCGTAGCGGTAGATCTGCTTGAGATACCACTCGCCGGTCACGACGGCCACGACCAGGCCGGCGATGTTCAGCAGCGCGAAGGTGATGGCGGCACTCCACGCGAACGTGTAGCAGACGCGCCGGTAGAGCGGGTTCGGCCGATCCTCCGTGAAGCGAATGATGTAGGGCGCGGGCTCGACGCCCGGAAGACGCCCGCGTACGCCCGCGATTCCCGTGCCCACCATCACGACGGCGAGCCAGATCACCATCCGGCGGTCGAATCCCCGCTCGAACAGGTCGAAGGTGAGCGGGCCCGGCGCGATGAAGAACACGAAAATCCAGATGGGCCAGTGATTGAACCGGTAGTACAGCTTGTTGCGGGTGCGGATTTTCCTCTGCGAGGCGTACTCGACTGGAATGGCGCTCACTGTTGTGTCCATTTGCGCAACTTCAGTTGCGCCCCGTAATCAATCTATCCAATACCTGCCTGGGCGTCTCGCAGCCGCGCGCGGCACGGCTGTCGGCGACGTACGTGCGCAGCCGGCTGAACGGGCCGACGTACGGCGAGGCCGAAGCATAGTAGCTGAGCGCGGTGTGCCGTTTCACGACGTTCGACGTGCGAACGTAATTCGCCGCATCCGCACGCCAGGGCTGCGGCCCGCTCGCCGCCCTGAAGACAGCAATCAGGTTTCCCCCGTCCGGCGACGTCATCGTCCGGACCGGCTCGAAGCCGGCTTTACGCCCGAGATCCTCGAGCGTCGCGCGGCTGAAATTATAGAAGTGCGCGAAGTGAAACCGGTGGCCGGGCGAGAGGCACCGCGCCTCGACGTTCGGCACTTCAATCAACAGCACCCCGCGCTCGGCGATCCACGTGCGGAGCCGGGTGAGGATGGCGTTTGGATCTTCGACGTGCTCGAGCGCGTGGTACATCGTGATGACGTTGAAGCTTCCTGGAGAAAAGGCGGCATCCTGAACGAAGCCCGTGGCCACCGGCACGTCGAGCGTTTCGCGGGCGTGTCGCGCGTACTGCTGGTCCGGCTCGAGCCCCGACGCGTCGAACCCGAGCCGGCGAAGCACGTACACGACTTCTCCACCGCCGGCCCCGGCATCGAGAATCCGGTCGCCCGGCTCCAGGAATGGCGCAAGGGCCCGATAGCGGTTCAGCGCGCCCCGACCCGATCGCGCGATATGCCGCAGCGATGGCGTCGACTGCCCTTTGTAGTCGAGCCGGTATTCACTCGAGTAATAGCGCCGGACTTCTTCTTCACTCGGGCGCGGGTTCGACCATACCAGTCCACACTTCCGGCAGATCGTGGTGCGCAGGGGGCGCCCGTCGCGATCGCGGTCCCCGATCACGTCAACGTCGGACGATCCGCACAGGTTGCAGGGGATCGGACACTCACTCACGATTGGAGACCAGGACGAACTGCGGGAGTTCCGAACCGTCGAGAAAGTTTCTGGCCTTGATGTCGAACATCGGCTGGCGCGCGAGCACGTAGGTTTCCACCGGCAGCCGATCCTTGATGTTCGCGTACTCGCTCTCGGTCATCACGAAGTACACGTCGCTCGTCGAGTGAAACACCGCCTGAAGATGATCGGGCAGCAGCACCTCCATCACGGGCCGATGCAGGTAGAAGACCATGCTCGGCAGCGCGAACCTGTACGATCCCACGATGGCCCCGACGCTCGCGCGCGCGCGAATGAGCTCGGAGAAGGGCCGGACCGGCTTGTATCGCTCGAAATCGGGCAGCGTGCAGAGCACGACGCACCAGATGATGAGGACGAGGCTGGCGGACAGGCTCGCCGCTGCTTCGAGCACGCGCCGGCGTCCAGACCAGACGAGCGCACCGGCGCCTCCGGCGACCGCCACCGCACCGGCGAACGTCGCGCCGGCCAGCGCATAACCCCCGGCGACGGCGAACGCCCACACCATGGCCGCGCCGGTGGCCACGAGCAGCACGGCCGTCAGCCCCAGGCCCCAGACGACGGGCGTCTTCACCGAATCACCCTCGATAGCTTTCGCGAGCATCGTGCCGATGAGCGCCGCTTCGGCCGTCACGATCGGAAGGATGTAGAGATCTTCTTTCGTACCCGAAAACGAGAAGAACGTCACGATCGCCGCGATCCAGATGACGAGCAGCCACGCCACTCGACTCGCACGCCGCTCCCCGATCGCCCACCACAGCGCGAGCGGAATCATCACGGACCAGGGAAACAGATCGGCAAGCATGACCGGGATGTAGAAGAGGAGGCCGCGCGACTGCTCGCCCACCGCTTCGGCATAGCGTCCGAGGTTCTCGCCGAACAGGAACGCGCCGATGTATTCCCAACCGTACTCACGGTAGAGCAGGTAGTACCACGGCACGGTGATCGCCAGGCTGATGATCGCCCCCGTTGGCAACATCATGCGGCGCAGATCGCCCAGCCGCCCGAGCGTCGCCAGGTAGATGAAGAACACCACCGCGGGAAGGAAGACGGCCACCGGTCCCTTGGTAAGCACTCCGAAGCCCGCCGCGACGTACATCAGGCAGAGATAAAGGCGGCGGCGTTCGGGCCGGCTCTCGGCCAGCGCGAAACACAACAGCACCAGTCCCGTCCACATCGTGATGTGGACGTCGATGATGATGCGCCGCGCCAGCAGCAGCAGCCGCGGTGAGGTCGCCAGCACGAGCGCGGCCATCAGCCCGGCGGTCGTTCCGCCCAGCAACCGGCCGAGCGCAAACGCCGTCGCCACGATGACCACCCCGCCGATCGCGATCGGCAGCCGCTCGCTCCATTCGGAGACGCCGAACAATCGATACGACGCGGCGACGTTCCAGTAGGACAAGACGGGCTTGTTCATGCGCAGCTGGAAGTTGAAGCTCGGCGAGACGTAGTCGCCGGCCTCCATCATTTCCCGCGGCGTCTGCGCGTAGAACGCCTCGTTCGCATCCCAGATCGACGAGACGCCCAGATTCACGAAGTAAGGAATGACGGCAGCGACGAGCAAAACGGCAAGGAACGCGTGCCGGCGTTCTGTGAAACCGAACATCCGCGTTCAAAGTATCACGACCACTAAATACAGGGATTACGGATTGGGGATTAGGGATTGGGGATTAGGGATTGGAAGACGGCGGTGAAAGGTGATGGAGCGCGATGCCGGTGGCGGTCGCGAGATTCAGCGAATCGACCGCGCCGGTCATCGGTATCCGCAGGGCAAGGTCGGCAAACTGCTCGGCCTCCGGCGTCAGTCCCGGTCCTTCGCTTCCAACGAGCAGCGCCATTCGCCCTTTGGCCTCGCACGCGGCGAGGTCTCTCGCATGCGCGCGCGGCGTCAACGCGGCAAGCGTAAAGCCCAGCGCCTTGACCGCGGACAGATCGCCGGGCCAGTCGTTCAGGCGCGCATAGGGCACGGCGAGGACGCTGCCCATCGACGTGCGGATGGCTTTCCGGTACAGCGGATCGCAGCAGGTCGGGCTCAGCAGCACCCGGGCACCAAACGCCGCGGCGTTGCGAAACGCGCTGCCGACGTTGTCGGGATCCGTGATGCCCTCGAGAACAAGCAGGCGATCGCCATCGCGCGCCACGTCGGCCAGCGTCCGCTCGGGCGGACGCACGGCGAGTGCAAGGCATCCGCGGTGCAGGTTGAACCCGGTGATCGAGCCGAATGCCTCGGTATCGCAGACGTAGACGGGCACATCGTCGGGCAGGCGCGAGATCGAATCCTCCATCGCGCGGCGCGATGGTTCGTTCACGAGGAGGGAAACAACCTGAAGTCCGCTGTCGAAGAGCCGGCCGACGACCAGCCGGCCCTCGGCCACGAACAGATTCCGTTCGCGCAGCGCGTCTCCATCGGAAACACGCCGGTAGTCGTCCAGGCGCGGATCGTCGAAACCGATCTGGACGTACCGCGCGGGGTGTGACACCCCTTCATCCTATCGCCGCACCAGCTCGACCCGTCGATTCTGCGCCCGTCCCTGCTCGGTGGTGTTGTCGGCGACGGGTTTCGCATCGCCGAAGCCGCTGGTCGTCAGGCGATCGGCCGGCACGCTGTGATTGGTCACCAGATACTGCTTCACCGCCGCCGCGCGCGCTTCTGAGAGGCGGCGATTGGCGTCGGCCGCGCCCACGTTGTCCGTGTGCCCCTGTATCTCGAGGCGCAGCGCCGGCTGCTGCTTCAGCAAATCGCCGATGGCCTGGAGATCGCCCTTCGACTCGTCTCTGATGGTGGCCTGGCCGGTGTCGAACAGGATTCCGTGCAGCGCCACGGATCCTTTTTCGTTGAGGATCGTCGACAGCTCCATCGCCGAGAACTCGACCTTCTGCTCCATCGCCGCTTCTTCGACGACGGTCAACGTAAAGACCTCGCCGTCGTTGCTGATGTCGACCTCGAGCCAGATGTTCTTGCCGCCCGCCGGCATGCGCGCGGTCAGGATGCCGCCGCCCGCATCGAGATCCTCGAGCAGTCGCGTGCCGCCGTTCTTCAGAAAGAGGTTGGCGTAATTGCGGCCAATCTGGACGGGCCCGCCCTTTTTCGCGCCTTCCTTCAGCCAGTACGCGATCTGCCAGTAGCGGCCTTCGACTTTCTGCTCCTTGTCGCCGGCGACCTGGAAGTCGTACGAGCTGAAATCCTGGGCCTCGTAATCCTCGATGTAGTATCCGGGAAAGCGGGACAGCATCGGATGATCCTTCGATCCCTCCGTGTCTTCCTGCGCGCCGGCCGCCCACGGATTGGCCAGGAGAGCCGCGCCGACGATCGCGCCGATGACGAACCTGCGCATGTGCATGAGTCCTCCGCCGACAGGTAAACTTCTGTGATGGAGCCTTATCGCGTTCCCGCGGGCACCGGCATCGGCCACGTCCACCTGAAGGTGTCCGACATCGATCGCGCGCTGGCCTTCTACCGCGACGTGCTCGGCTTCGACCAGATCATGCGTCTCGGCGATCAGGCAGCCTTTGTATCGGCCGGTGGCTACCACCACCATATCGGGCTCAATACGTGGCAGAGCCGGCGCGGCTCTCCGGCGCCGCCGCACCATACCGGCCTCTACCATTTCGCCATCCGTTACCCGTCGCGGCGCGATCTGGCAACGGCCGTCCGCCGCGTGCTCGACGCCGGCGTGCCGATTCAGGGCGTCGCCGACCATGGCGTCAGCGAGTCGATCTATCTCACCGATCTCGACGGCAACGGCATCGAGCTCACGCGCGACCGGCCGGAGTCTGAGTGGCCGCGCGACGCGTCCGGCAATCTCGCCATGCACATGGCCGATCCGCTCGATCTGGATGCGCTCGTCCGCGAGGCGCAGTAGCGCGCGATGCGGATCGGCATCGACATCGGCGGGACGAAAATCGAGGCCATCGCCATCGAAGGCGGCCGCGAGGTGCTGCGCCGCCGCATCGCATCGCCGCGTGGCGACTACGACGCGACGATCCGCGCGGTGTCCGATCTCGTGGCCGCGATCGAATCGGAGCGTCGGACACTCCGGAACGGTCGGCGTCGGAATCCCCGGCGCCATTTCCGCCGCGACCGGGCTGGTCAAGAACGCGAACTCGACCTGGCTGATCGGCCACCCGCTCGATCGCGATCTCGAGCGACGCGCTGCGGCGGCCCGTACGCCTGTCCAACGATGCCAACTGCTTTGCGTTGTCGGAGGCGATCGACGGCGCGGGGCAGGGCGCGCACACGGTCTTCGGCGTGATTCTCGGCACCGGCACCGGCGGAGGCGTGGTCGTGAACGGTCGCGTGCTCGAAGGACGGCATCGCATCGCCGGCGAGTGGGGCCACAATCCGCTGCCGTGGCCGCAGGATGGCGAACACCCAGGCCCTGCGTGCTACTGTGGGCGCAACGGCTGCATCGAGACGTTTCTCTCGGGCCCCGGTCTGACGGCGACTTACGAGGCGATCGCCGGGAGACGCGTCGACACGAAAGAGATCGTGACGCTCGTCGACCGGGGCGATGCCGGCGCGTCGCGGGCTCTGGAGGTGTACGAAAGCCGGCTGGCACGCGCGCTCGCGAGTATCATCAATGTGCTCGATCCCGACGTCATCGTCCTGGGCGGCGGGTTGTCGAATATCGACCGGCTGTACAGCCGGGTGCCGAAACTCTGGGCACCTTTCGTTTTTTCCGATTCGTCCGATACACCTCTTGTGGCCCCCCGGCACGGCGATTCCAGCGGCGTGCGGGGCGCCGCCTGGCTGTGGCCGGATTCGTAGTGCCGACCTGGGTCGGTCCAAAAAAGGAGATTCAATGAAGGTTCGACTGAGTACGATCGCACTGCTCACATTTGCACTCTCGTGGACCGCTCTTGCCCAGCAGTCGCCGATGCGCGCGGGCAACTGGGAAGTGACGATGAAGATGAGCATGCCCGGGATGGAAATGCCCCCGGTAAAGCACACGCAGTGCATGACGGAGGAAATGCTGAAAGATCCGCAGTCGGCGATCCCGACGGGTCCCAACGCGGGCAAGAACGACTGCAAGCTGACGCGACTACAACTTCAGCGGCGGCACCGCGACCTACAAGATGGTCTGCACCAAGCCGCAGCCGATGACGATGACGGGCGAGATGAAGTACAGCGGCACCGACGCGTACGTGGGAACCGTCCAGATGGACATGAGCGGCCAGAAAGTGATCGATGGCCCTGGACGCGAAGCGGTTGGGGGACTGTGCGAAATAGAAACTAAAAACTAGAAGCTAGAAACTGAAATCTAGGACCTCTCCAAAGATTCTAGATTTCAGTTTTTAGATTCTAGATTCTAGTTTCCATCTAGCCCCCACCCTCCACCACCCGCCCGCCATCGATCGTCAGCACCCGCGTCGCATACTCTTCGGCAAACCGCTCGTCGTGCGTCGTGACGAGGAGGGTGCGTCCCGAGGTGGTCAGGCGTTGCAGCAAGGCGCCCAGCTCCGCGCGACGCGACGGATCGAGCGAGGCCATCGGTTCGTCCATCAACAGCACCGGGGGATTGACCGCGAGCGCCCGCGCAATCGCCACGCGTTGCGCTTCGCCGCCCGAGAGCTCCCGAGGCAGCGCGCCCGCGCGGGCCTCGACGCCGAGCTGCTGCAGCAAATCGCGCCCGGTCTCCTCGGCGGCGCGGTGTGGCGTGCCGTAAACGTGCACCGGTGCGAGGCAGACGTTCTGCAGCGCGGACAGATGCTCGAAAAGGCAATGAAACTGAAAGACCAGCCCGACGCTCCGGCGCAGGCGGTGCAGCATCGTGCGATCGGGCGCCTTGCCGCCTTCCAGGCGGGCCTCGCCCACGTCGATGGTGCCGCTCGCGAACGCGTCAAGGCCGGCGATCGCACGCAGGATGGTCGTCTTGCCGCATCCCGACGGTCCGCGCAGCGCGATCAGTCGCCGGGCTGCGCCTCGAGGTCGAGGCTCGAGACAGGCGCGTCCGCCGCGCCGCAGCTCGACCTGGCGGAGCGCCAGCGTCTTCATAGCGTCTGCATCCTCCAGCGGCGCTCCAGCGCGCGGGCCAGCGCCGCGAGCGGCAGCGACATGGCGAGATACAACGCCGCGCAGATCGCGCCGGGAATGACCCAGCTGCCGATGTTCGTCGCGAAAATCTGCGTCTGCTTGGTCAGCTCGACCACCGTCAACACGGACACGAGCGACGAGTCCTTCAACATCGCCACGAAGTCGTTCGTCATGGGCGCGAGCGCGAGCCGGAACGCCTGCGGTCCTCGAATGAGCCTGAGCGTCTGGAAGTCGGTGAAACCGAGCGTCCGCGAGGCCTCGAGTTGACCGACCGGCACCGCCAGCAGCGCGCCGCGATAGATCTCGCTCTCGTACGCCGCGTAGTTCAGCGCGAGACCCAGGAGCGAGGCGAGAAAGGCCGGCAGCCGGATGGCTTCCGCAATGCCGTAATAGAGCACGAACAACTGCAGGAGCAACGGCGTGCCGCGAATCAGCTCGACATAGCCGGTCAGCATAGCCGCGCGTGAGCGTGTCGCCGTAAATGCGGCCCGTCGCGATGACGACGCCGCAGGCGACGGCCAGCAGCATGGCGCCGCACGACAGGATGAGCGTGATGAGCGGCCGCGCGAAAGAGCGAGGGCAGGTAGCGGCGCGTGGCCTCTCCCCTGGGCATCGTCGGCAACGCCCTCGATCGCATAACCCAGAATCGGCGGGATGGGCTCACCCGCCAGCGCGCTGGCAAAGAGCCCCGGCTGGTCGCCGTTCCAGACGTTCCACTTCCGGAAAATGGCCTCGAGACGGCCGTCCTTCATCGCCTGCTTCAGGATTTCGTTGATGCGGTCGCGAAGGGTGTCGTTTCCAGGGGCAAGCACGCCCACATAGTGGCGACGTCGCCACAGCCTCCGGATGGGTGACGAATCCAGGCGTCGTCCGCGCACGCCGCTCGGCCAGCACGTTGTCCAGGAGCACGGCGTCGAGCCGGCCGATCAACAAGTCCGAATACGGGTGCACGTCGTCTTCATAGGACACGGCCACGATGCCGTGGTCGCGCTCGGCCGCGAGGAGAATTTCGTAGGCGATCGTTCCGAAGAGCGTGCCGACGCGGCGGCCCCGGAGATCGGCCAGCTTACGGAATTGTCCGGCGTCAGGCGCACGTACGCTCAGCACCTCGCGAAACTGATAATAAGGAAGGGTGACCGCGTAGCCGGCGCGGCGCGCGGGCGTGTCTTCGATGCCGCTCAGCCCGATCTCGGCGTCGCCACGCGCGATCGATTGATCGATGGATTGGAACGCCACTTCGACGAAGCGCGCCTCGCGTCCCAGGCCGCGCGCGATGAGCTCGGCCAGGTCGGCGTCGAAGCCCACGACGCGGGACGGGTCGGCCGGATCGGCTTCGACATAGGGCGCACCGCCTTCGGCGTCACCGGCCCATCTGAACGGTTCTGTGGTTTGCGCGTCGGCGGTGGCAAGGCCCACCGAGGCCACCACCGCCGCTATGACGAACCGGTGCATCGACGCGCAAATATTAAGGGGGTTGCGTTCGTCATTCAAACGCGAAGTAGAATGGCCTTACAGTTGCCATAAAAGAACAGAGGTCAGCCGAGAGCACCGTGTTCGACTCGCTGTTTGCGTTTTTCTTCAAGTATTCGCCTTACGTGTTCCAGCAGGGCGAACTGCGCCTCGCATTCGGCTCTCCTGTGTACATCGCGGCTGGACTGGCCGCCGCCGCCGCGCTGGCCGCCGTGCTCACCTACCGGAGCGCGCCTGGCGAAGCGAGCTGGATCGATCGCACGGTGCTGACGGCGTTGCGTCTCTGCCTGGTCGCCCTGGTCCTGTTCTGCCTGTTCCGTCCTGTGTTGATCCTGCGGGCGTCCGTCCCCCAGCAGAACTTCCTGGGTATCCTCCTGGACGATTCGCGCAGCATGCGGGTTGCCGACCACGAGGGCAAGCCGCGTGGCGAATTCGTCGGCGCGACCTTCGCCCCGGACAGTCCGGTCATGAAGGCGCTGTCGAGCCGGTATGCGGTGCGCGTGTTCCGCTTCGCGTCGTCCACCGATCGGGTGGCGGCCGCACGCGACCTGTCGTTCGACGGCACGCAGACCAAGCTCGGCGACGCGTTGCAGCGCGCGAAGGACGAATTCACGGGACTGCCCCTGGCGGGCCTCGTCATGGTGACCGACGGCGCCGACACCGAAGAAGCTTCCATTCAGGAGTCGCTGCTCGGCCTCCGCGCGAGCCAGGTTCCGGTGTTTACGGTGGGCGTCGGGCGTGAAACGCTCGGCCGCGACATTCAAATCAGCCGCGTCAGCACGCCGAAGCAGGTGCTCAAAGGCACGAACCTCTCGCTCGACGTCATCGTGTCGCAGAGCGGGTTCCGCGGCACGACGGTGCCGCTCAACGTCGAGGACTCCGGCCGGATCCTGAGCACGCAGGATGTCGCGCTGACCAACGACGGCGAGCCGACCACCGTCAAGGTGCACTTCACGGCGAACGAAGCCGGCCCGAGAACGATCCGATTCCGCATTCCCCAGCAGGAAGGCGAAGAAATCACCCAGAACAACGTGCGCGAGGTGCTGCTCGACGTGGTGGATCGCAAGGAGAAGATTCTCTTCTTCGACGGCGAGCCGCACTTCGAGGTCAAGTTCATCCGCCGCGCCGTGGCCGACGACCCCAATCTGCAGCTCGTCGTGCTGCAGCGGACGACCGACACCAAGTTCTTCCGCATTCTCATCGACAGCCCCGACGAGCTCGCGGCGGGCTTTCCGAAAACGCGCGACGAGCTGTTCTCGTATCGCGGCCTGATTCTCGGCAGCATCGAAGCCAACGCCTTCACCGGCGACCAGTTGCGGATGATTGCCGACTTCGCGGACCGGCGCGGCGGCGGGCTGATGATGATTGGTGGCCGCCGCTCGTTTTCCGAGGGCGGGTATGCGGGAACGCCGGTCGCCGACGCGCTTCCGGTCGTGCTCGAAGCCAAGCAGCCCGATACGACGACCCGCGTGCAGGTGACGCCGACGCGGCCCGGACAGTCACATGCCGTCACGCAGATCGAAAAGACCGAAGAGGACTCGGTCAAGCGATGGAGCGCGCTGCCGCCGGTCATCAGCGTGAATCCGATTCGCCAGGTCAAGCCGGGGGCGACGACGCTGCTGCGCGGTGTCGATGAGGGCGGCCGCGAATCGATCGCGCTCGCGTATCAGCGCTACGGGCGTGGCAAGACGCTCGCCTTCCCGATCTACGACTCGTGGACGTGGCAGATGGACGCCAAGATCGCCGTCGAAGACATGACCCACGAAACCTACTGGCGCCAGTTGATGCGCTGGCTGGTCGACGGCGTGCCCGATCAAGTCGAGCTGACGACCGCGCCCGACCAGGTCGAGCCGGGGGAAGCGGTGACGCTCATCGCCGAGGTGTCGGACCCCGGTTACCTCGAGGTGAACGATGCCGCCGTGACCGCGCACGTCACGGGACCGAAGGGCGCCGTCATCGACGTGCCGCTGCAGTGGACCGGCGAGCGCAACGGCGAGTACCGCGGCACGTTTACGCCGACCGAGAACGGATCGTACGAAGCCAAGGTCGAGGCGTCGCGGTCGGGCGCCACCCTCGGCACGAACGTCGGGCACGTGCGGGTGGCACCCAGCGACAGCGAGTATTTCGACGCGGCGATGCGCGCGCCGCTGCTGCGTCGCATCTCGGAAGAGACCGGCGGCGTCTACTACACGCCGCAGACCGTTTCGTCGCTCGCCGACGACGTGAAGTACACCGGGCGGGGCGTCACGACGGTGGAAGAGCGCGACCTCTGGGACATGCCGATCGTGCTGTTCCTGCTGCTCGGCGTCATGCTGGCCGAGTGGAGCTACCGGCGGGTGAGACATTTGGCGTAGAAGGGCTTCGGGAGCCTTTATCGGCGACCATTAGGGACTAAGGCTCCAGAGCTTAGCTGGAAGCGTGCCATGGAGGATTCAGTGGCCCAGATCGAACAGGACATGCAGCAGGATGATGTCGCCCTTGCCGATCGGATGAAGCACGGGCGTCAGCGCATCATCGAGGAGTTGAAGAAGCTCATCATCGGCCAGGACGAGGTCGTCAATCAGGTGCTGCTGACGCTGTTTGTCGGCGGCAACAGCCTCATCGTGGGCGTGCCCGGCCTCGCCAAGACGCTGCTCATCCATTCGATGGCGCGCGTGCTGGATCTCAAGTTCAACCGCATCCAGTTCACGCCCGACCTGATGCCGTCCGACATCACGGGCACCGACATCATCAACGAAGACCCGGCGACCGGACGGCGGCAGATGCAGTTCGCGCCCGGGCCGATCTTCGCCAACATCGTGCTCGCCGACGAAATCAACCGCACGCCGCCGAAGACGCAGTCGGCGCTGCTCGAAGCGATGCAGGAGCATCGCGTCACGGTCCAGGGGCGCACCTACACGCTCGAGGAGCCCTTCTTCGTGTTCGCGACGCAGAACCCGATCGAGCTCGAAGGCACCTATCCGCTGCCCGAAGCGCAGCTCGACCGCTTCATGTTCCACATCGTCATCGAGCATCCGCCCGAAGACGAGGAATACGATGTCGTCAGAACGACGACGGCCATTCTGAATCCGCAGTTCGAGCGTCCGGTGACGGGCGCCGACCTGGTGGCGTTCCAGCGGCTCGTCAGGCGGGTTCCGGTGGCCGAATCCGTGATGCGCTATGCGCTCGAGCTGGTGCGCACCACCCGTCCGAAGGCCAAAGAAGCGCCCGAGGTCATCAAGAAGTGGGTGGCGTTCGGCGCGAGCGTGCGCGCGGCGCAGTACCCTGATCCTGGGCGCGAAAGCACGCGCGCTCACGAGCGGCCGCTATCACGTGAGCTTCGAGGATATCCGCGCGCTGTCGCACCCGGTGCTGCGCCACCGCGTGCTGACGAACTTCCACGCCGAATCGGAAGGCATCACGAGCGACTCGATCATCGATCAGTTGCTGGAAGCGGTACCGACGCCGCGATCGGGAATGTAGGGAAAGCAGATGAACGACGGTATCAAGATCGCGGAGCGTAAGCGACGGCACGCGCATGGCGTCTGCGGGCCCCATGCTAACTAAATAATGGAACAGCATTCACTCCCAGGCGCCCGTTTCGTCGACCCGAAGGTCCTCGCGCGCATCGGCAACCTCGAGCTGCTCGCGAAAACCGTCGTCGATGGATTCATCAACGGGCTGCACCGCTCGCCGTACTTCGGCGCGTCGGTCGATTTCGCCGAGCACCGGGGCTACATGCCCGGCGACGACATCCGCCGGGTGGACTGGAAGCTGTACGCGCGGACCGACCGCTACTACCTGAAGGAGTACGAAGCCGACACGAACGCGAACTTCTCGGTCATCCTCGACATCTCGCGGTCGATGGATTTCGCGAGCCGCGGCATTTCGAAGCTCGAGTACGGCAAGTATCTCGGCGCGTGCCTCGCCTACTTCGCGCAGAAGCAGCGCGACCGCATCGGCTGCGTCACCTTCGACAACGACATCGTCACGCACATTCCGCCGTCGGCGAAGCACCTGGAGCGCGTCCTGCACACGCTCGATCGGGCCAAGCCCGAACGGAAGGGCGACCTCAAGGTGCCGATGCAGAAAATGGCGGAGCACTTCGGCCGCCGCGGCATTCTCGTCCTCATCTCCGATTGGTACGAGTCGCCGGAAGTCATCATGGACGCGGTCAAGCCGTTGCGGTTCCGCGGCAACGACCTCATCGTGTTTCACGTGCTCGATCCCGCGGAGATCGACTTCAACTTCACCGAGGCCGCGAGCTTCCAGGACCTCGAGACCGGCGAGCAGATTCCGGTCGTGCCGACGGCGCTCGCCGCGCAGTACAGGTCGCTCGTGCAGGAGCACGTGGCCGCGCTGACCTCGCGGTTCTCGCAGAACCGCGTCGACTACACGCTCGTCAACACGGCGACGCCGCTCGATTACGCATTGTTCAAATATCTGTCCGCGCGCCAGCGGCTGAGCCGGGTGAGATAAATGGCGTTTCTGGCACCTCTCTTCTTCGCCGCGCTCCTCACGTTCGCCATCCCGATCCTGATCCACCTGACGCAGCGCGAGCGCAAGCAGGTGGTCGAGTTTCCGTCGCTGATGTTCCTCGAGAAGATTCCGTATCAGTCGGTCCGCCGGCGCCGGATTCGCGACTGGCCGCTGCTGGCCATGCGCCTGGCCGCGATCCTGCTGATCGTGCTCGCGTTTGCGCGGCCGTTCTTCGACCGGCCGATCGTCGCGCTGGCCAACGTGTCGGGGCCACGCGAGGTCGTCATCCTGCTCGACCGCTCCTACAGCATGGGCTACGGCGATCGGTGGGCGCGCGCGCAGGCCGAGGCGCGTCAGGTCGTGCAGGGGCTGACGGCGACCGATCACGCCACCCTCGTGCTCTTCGGCACCAGCGCGCAGGCGGAAGTGCGCGCAACGGCAGAGCTCTCGCGCGTGACAGCGGCCATCGACGCCGCAAAGGTGAGCGCCGAAGCCACGCGCTACGCGCCCGCCCTCAAGCTTGCGCAGCGCGTGCTGGCCGAGTCGACGCTGCAGTCGCGCGAAGTCGTCATGATCAGCGACTTCCAGCGAAGTGGATGGGTGCGCGACGAAAATCTCCGGCTGCCCGAGGGAACCACGTTCAGGGCGGTGCCGATCGCCGATGCGCAGACGCCGAACCTGACCGTCTCGAACGTCCTGCCTCAGCGATCGACGTTCTCGGGCCAGGAGCGGATTACCGTCGCGGCCAACGTCATCAACCGCGGGCCGTCCGCCGTGAACAACGTCCGGGTGACTCTCGAGCTCGACGGGCGCGCGGTCGAAGCGCAGACGGTGTCGGTGCAGCCGGGCGCGCCGGCGGCGATTTCGTTCCAGCCGTTCACGCTGGGCCGCGCCTATACGCGTGGCACGGTCCGCATCGGCGACGATGCGCTGAAGCAGGACAACACATTCCATTTCGTCGTCTCACCGGCGCAGCGGGTCTCGGTGCTTCTGGTGGAGCCGTCGCGCGCGTCGCGCGAGGCGAGCCTCTATCTGCAGAAGGCGCTCTCGATTGGCAGCGCGCCCGCCTTCCAGGTCGACATGCGTGACGGCGAGTCGGTCGGCTCGACCGATCTCGACCGCCATCGCGTCGTCATCCTCAACGACGTCGCCGCACTCAGCTCGGGTGCGGAGCTGAAAGCGTTCGTGTCGAAGGGCGGCGGCCTGCTGGTGGTGCTCGGCGAACGCGCGAACTGGGGTACCGATTCCAACGACCTGCTTCCGGGCCTGCCGGGCAACGTCGTCGATCGCACCGGCCGCGGCGGCGCGCTGGCCGAGCTCGATTTCAGCCACCCGGTGCTCGAGCTGTTCAAGGCGCCTCGCAGCGGGAACCTGACGACCGCCCGTTTCTTCCGCTACCGCGCGATCACGATGAAGCCCGAGCCGGCGGGCGACAAGGAAGGCGAGCAGGCGCCCAGCCGCCGCGTCATCGCGCGATTCGACGACGGCGCCGTCGCGATGGCCGAGCGAAGGATCGGATCCGGCAACGTGCTGCTCTGGGCCTCGACGCTCGACAACTACTGGAACGACCTGGCGTTGAAGCCGGTTTATCTGCCCTTCGTGCACGAGATTGTCCGGCACCTTGCCACCTACGAACAGCCCGCGAACTTCTTCACGATCGGCAACGTCGTCGATCCGGGGCATCTGCTTCGCGCGTCGGGCCTCGGCCTGCAGACCGGGACGGGTGCGATGATCCTGACCCCGACGGGCCAGCGCATCGAACAATCCGGAACCCCGACACCCGTGCAGCTCGAGCAACCCGGTTTCTACGAAGTGCACGGGCGCTCGAACCAGGCAGGCACCGTGAGCATCGCGGCCAACCTCGACACCACCGAATCCGACTTGTCGGTGCTCGATACTCAGGAGCTGAACGCCGCGCTCTCGGGGCGCCCGGGCACGGTGAATCCGGCTTCGGCCGACGCCGCCACGTTGACGCCCGAGGATCAGGAGCGGCGCCAGAATTTCTGGTGGTATCTGCTGATGGCCGGCATCGCGCTGCTCGGCGTCGAGACCGCGATCTCCAATCGCATGAAGGGTCCGGTCGAGGGGACGCGGATTACGCCGACGATCGCGACGTAGCAAGTCCAGGCGCATCTGCGCGCATTTTCGATTCGACGATCGCCACATTGGATCGACGATCGCAAATTGACGATCGCCGATCCGATCTAGCGCTTGTCGATCGAGAATATGGCAATGAACGACGCCCACTGTCATTTCTTCTCTGAACCATTCTTCGCCACCCTCGGCCGGCAACGGTCGCCTCTGGCGCCCGAGTCTGCTGCCGACATCGTCGCCACGCTCAAGTGGGATCTACCGGGATCGGCGGACGATCTCGCCGACCGCTGGGTTGATGCGCTCGATCGCGGCGGTGTCCAGCGCTCGTCGTTAATCGCGAGCGTTCCGGGCGATGAAGAATCCGTCGCGCGCGCCATTGCCCGACATCCGACGCGCTTCGTGGGTTTCTTCATGCTCGATCCAACCGCCCCCGACGCCGCGGCGCGAACGGAAAACGCCCTCGGTCAGCTCGGGCTGCGCGCGATTTGCCTGTTTCCGGCCATGCAGCGCTATCCATTGCAGGATGCGCGGGTGCGGGAAATCGTTCAACTGGCGGCGGCGCACGCAGGGACGGCGGTGTTCGTCCATTGCGGCGCGCTCTCGGTGGGCGTGCGAAAGAAACTGGGCCTGCCCAGCCGTTTCGACGTGCGCTACGGCAACCCGCTCGACCTGCACGCCCTGGCGGCGGACTTCCCCGACGTGCCCTTCATCATCCCGCACTTCGGCGCGGGGCTGTTTCGCGAGGCCCTGCTCGTCGCCGATCTTTGTGCCAACGTGTACCTCGACACATCGAGTACCAACCGTTGGATGGCCTATCACCCCGCGCTCACCCTCGCCGATGTGTTCAGGCAGGCGCTCGCGGTGACGGGCCCGAATCGCCTTTTGTTCGGCACCGACTCGTCGTTTTTTCCGCGCGGCTGGAACCGGGAGGTCTATCAGGCGCAGGCCGGCGCGCTCGAAACCGCGGGCGTGGACGCCGCCGTCCGGGAGTGCATCTTCGGCACCAATTTCGACCGCCTTTTTCCTGTCTGACCCCGTCTAAGGTGTTACGATCACTTTAATTAACCGGGGGGACTGCATGGCTGACGAACTCGTGTCCGCGGGCGACCGATCGGAGCTGACCGGCATTATTCGGGACATCCGAAAACGCTGGCGCCTGAAGCTTGCCGTGCGGGGCGCCGCCTTCGTCGTGGCCGGCTTCCTCCTCACGCTGCTCCTCTCGGCCTACGCGCTCGAGAGCCTCAAGTTCAGCCCCGGCTCGATCATCGCCTTCCGCGTCGGCATGGTCATGATTTTCGGAGCGCTCGCGGGTTATTTCTTCGTCCTGCCGCAGTGGCGCCGCGTCACCGATGAACAGGTGGCGCTTTATCTGGAAGAATGCGAGCCATCGCTCGAGACCGCGATCCTCAGCGCGCTCGAGGCCGAAAAAGGATCCCCGTCTCATTCGCCCGATCTGGCGCGCCGGCTCGTCCAGCAGGCGATCGAGCAATGCGGACACATCGAGATGGGCCGCCGGCTGGAAGCGCAGCCTCTGCGGCGCTATGCCACTGCGATTGGCGGTGCCGTCGCGCTGGCCCTCCTGATCTTCATTCTCGGACCGGCATATTTGCGCCAGGGCGCCTCGGCGCTCCTCATCATGACCGGCGGGCTGCTCGAGGCGAGCCCGTATCACATCACGGTCAAGCCCGGCAGCTCCACCGTGCCGCGCGGGTCCGATCAGACGATTACGGCGACCATCCAGGGCTTCGAGGCCGACAAGGCCGAACTGCTCATCCGCAAGGCGCTGAACACGCCCTTCGAGCACGTGCCGATGGTGTTCAACAACGACACGAAGATCTTCGAGGGGGTGCTCTTCGATCTGCCCGGCTCGATCGACTACTTCGTCGAATCGGGCGGCGTCCGCTCGGACGTCTTCACGCTGCACGCGGCCGACCTGCCGTACGTGAAGCAGATGGAAATGGAATACGTGTTTCCGTCGTACACGGGACTCTCGCCGCGCAAGATTGAAAACGGCGGCGACATCGCCGTGCTCCAGGGCACGCAGGTCCGCCTCCGCATCACGCCGACGATGAAGGCGCCGACCGGACGCATCGTGCTGGACGGCGGCAATACGTTGCCCCTCGCGCTCGAGGGCGACGTCTTTACCGCGACGATTCCCGTCACCAAGGACGGCTTCTACCGCGTCGAGCTGCAGGGCGGCCCCGAGAACAAGCTCGTCAACGCCTCACCGCAGTACACGATCGACGTCCTCGAAGATCAGCCGCCGAGCGTCTCGATTGCGAAGCCGGGACGCGACACCACGGCCTCGCCGATCGAAGAGCTCGCCGTCGAGGCGCGTGCCGACGATGACTTCGGCGTCCAGCAGCTCGAGCTCATCTATTCGGTGAACGGCGGACCCGAGCAGACCAAGAAGCTGGTCGATTCCAAGAGCAAGGCGCTGCCCGAAGTGTCGGCCGCCCACACGTTCTATCTCGAAGAGCTGAAGGTCGCCCCCGGCGATTCGGTCTCTTACTTCGCGCGCGCGACCGACAACATCGGACGAAACGTCTCGAGCGATCTGTACTTCATCCGCGTCCGCAAGCTCGACGAGCAGTTCCGTTCGGCGATGTCGATGGGCGGGGGTGGTGGAGGCGGGGGCGGCGGCAACATGCAGGTCGACGCGCTCTCGCAGCAGCAGCGCGAGATTATCTCGGCCACGCACAACATCGTCCGCGATCGCAAGACGATGACGGCCGCCAAGCTGCGCGAAAGCCTGGTCGTCGTGGCGCTGTCTCAGTCGAAGCTCCGCGAGCAGGTTGAAGGACTGGTGGGACGCATGAACAGCCGGCTGGTCGAGCCGGATCCGGCGTTCCAGCGCATCGCCGAGCTGCTGCCGAAAGCCGCCGAGGAAATGAAGGCGGCCGAAGGCAAGCTGCAGGCGCAGGCGCCGAACGATGCGCTGCAACCGGAGAATCGCGCGCTCGCCGCAGCTGCAGCGTGCCGAAGAAGAGTACGAGAAGCAGGTCAGCCAGCAGCGCGGCGGTGGCGGCGGTGGTGGCGGCGGCGCCGGGTCGGTGTCTGAAGATCTCGCGGAGCTGTTCAAGCAGGACATGGACAAGCTCGCGAACCAGTACGAGACCGCTCAGAGCGCGCAGCAGCAGCAATCCGATCAGCAGATCGACGCGCTGACCGAAAAGCTGCGCGAGCTCGCGCGGCGCCAGCAGCAGGAAGCCGAGCGCCAGCGCCAGCAGGCGCTGGCCGGTCAGACGTCGCAGGGCGGCGGGGCCAGCCAGCGCGCGCTGGCCGAACAGGCCGAAGAGGTCGCCCGGCAGCTCGAGCGTTTGTCGCGCGAGCGCAATCGTCCCGATCTCGCACAGGCGGCACAGGCCGCGCGGCAGGCTGCCGATCAGATGCGCCGCGCCGCGTCGTCGGGCGACCCGAGCGCGCTCGGGTCAGGCGAGCGCCGCGCTGGGCACGCTGCGCGAGGCGCAGCGCCGGCTCGAGCAGGAGCAGGGCGCCCGCGGAGAGCGCGACATGCAGACCGCGCAGCAGCAGGCGGAGGAGATCGCGCGCGAGCACCGCGAGCTGTCGCAGGAGGCGCTCGGGCTCTCACAGTCGAACAGCACGGGGCGCGCCAACGATCGCGCGCGGCAGATCGGCCAGAAGAAGTACCAGCTCGAGGCGAAGGTCAACGAGCTCGAAAAGCAGATCGATCGCATGTCTGGCGAGATGCGGCGCAACGAGCGCGACGCGTCGCGCAAACTGCAGGAGGCGGCCGACGGCATCCGGAACAACCGTCTCGAAGAGCAGATTCACTACTCCGGCAGCCTGATGCGTCAGACCGGACAAACGAGCCCCGACCTCGAGAAGAACATCGGCAGCGAGATTGACAAGCTGCGGAGCAAGCTCAACGAGGCGGCCGGCGCCGTCGGCCAGGGCGACAAGTCCAATCGCATGGCGAACAATCTCGACCGCGCGCGGAATCTCGTGCGCGGCCTCGACTCGATGCAGCAGCAGATGCGGGACGGGCAGCGCGGTCAACAGGGTCAGCAAGGCCAACAGGGCCAGCAAGGTCAACAAGGCCAGCAGGGCCAACAAGGCCAGCAGGGCCAACAAGGCCAGCAGGGCCAGCAAGGCCAACAGGGTCAACAGGGCCAGCAAGGTCAGCAGGGCCAGCAGGGTCAGAACGGACAGGGCGGCCAGCAGGGACAGGGCGGGCAGGACGGAAACCGCAATGGCGATGGCCGTGACGGCCCCAATGGCAGCGGCCGCGGCGCGAACTACAACGGCGACGACTGGGGCGGATGGGGACAGCGCGTCTTCACACCTGGCGAAATCCGTCAGTTCCGCGATCAGGCACGGTACTGGGGCAACGAAGCGCAGCAGTTGCGCGATCAGCTGCGCAACGACGGCGTGCCGGCGGCCGATCTCGACGAGATTCTGCGCCAGATACGCCAGCTCGACGACGACCGCGTGTACAAGGACGCGCGGGAGCTCGAGCGGCTGCAGACCCAGGTGGCCGAAGGACTGAAGCGCTTCGAATTCAGCCTGCGCCGCAAAGTCGAAGACTCGCAGGGCGATCAGCCGGCGCTGACGGCGACCGACGAAGTGCCTCGCGGATTCCGCGATATGGTCAACGAGTACTATCGGTCGTTGTCGCGAGCATCGAAGTGAACCAGCGGTTCAGGTTCTGGGTTCTGGGTGCCAGGTTCTGGGTCTGAACCTAGAACCTAGAACCTAGGAACCTAGAACCCAGAACCTAGAACCCAGAACCGCAGGTGCACTCGCCACCGCCTCATCATCGGTTCTGTTCTAGCCGCTGTCCTCATCGCGTCCGCGGCGTACAGCCAGATCTGGTCAGGCGGCGACCTGTGGCAGGGCTGGCGAGGCGAGCCGCCGCGTTACCCGACGCGCGCCATCAATGACGGCCGGTTCCATTTCTGCCGGCTCATGTACCCGAGCGCCTGGCGCGAAGCCGGCGGTCAAGGCTGGCGCACCGACTATCCCGGCGCCGACATCAACTTCAGCATCCGCTTCGCCGAGCTCACCAAGACTCCAGTGAGCATCGACGGTGAAGGCGACCCCGAATACTTCGTCGTGCCCAGCAGCGGAGACGACAACCTCTTCCGCTGCCCGTTCGTGCACATCGAGGATGCGGGCACCGCGCGCTTCAGCGACGCCGACGTCCAGCAGTTGAGCCTGTACCTCCGGAAGGGCGGCTTCATGTGGAGCGACGACTTCTGGGGATCGCGCGCCTGGGACGTGTGGCAGCGCGAAATCGGACGCGTGCTGCCGCGCGACAAATATCCCATCGTCGACATCCCCGTGACGCACGCGATGTTCCAGACGGTCTATTCGCGTGAAGCGCATCCTGCAGGTTCCCGCGATCAGCCAGTGGCGGCGGAACGGCGGCGAGACCTCGGAGCGCGGTTCCGACAGCGCCGTCGTCAACACGAAGGGGATCTTCGACGAAAAAGGCAGATTGATGGTGTTGATGACGCACAACACCGACATCTCGGATACCTGGGAGCGCGAGGGCGAAGACGTGGAGTACTTCTATCGTTTCTCGCCCGAAGGGTACGCCATCGCGATCAACGTGATGGTGTACGTCATGACGCACTGAGCCTCACCACACAGCCGTCTCAGAACCAAAAAAACAGGAGATCAGGAGATTAGGAGGAATCGTCGTTAACGGCTTGCCCGAGCCCAATGCAGGCGTGGGCAGTATCGACAAGATGAACCTGGAAGACTTGCCGGCCTTCGCGGTGCAAGAGATCTCTGTGGGTGCGGACGAACTGCGACTTCGAGGGCAGTTCAGCCACTTGAGAGGTGTCTATGTCGGCGCGTCATTCCTCGCTCGGCGCGCCCAGGCTGCTCGCCGACACTCGCGAGACCCTGTACGGGCCTCGTGCGCGGATGTGGCGCGAATGTCAGCGAATCGCGACGAGAAACGCGGCGAGGCGTGCAGAGTGCGTGGGGATGGGGATCCCCGGATCTCGCGCGGGAGCCGCAGCCGCATTTTGCAGACGGATCCCGGATTGCGCGCCTGCTGATTCGGACACGAGCACTTCAGGAGATGACGAAGTAGTCTTAAACGAGTTTTCCGTGTCTGGCTTGCACAGCTAGAACATATCCAGGCCGAACTTCGGCGCCTTGCGCGTGCCGGTAATCTTGATCGGGATGACCGTTCCGGCGCCGGGCTTCCTGAAGAACGGATCGATCGCCTTCAAGAAGAATCCCTTCACGCCTCCGCCGGCGACCTCGGACAGCGGCGCCTGCATCTTCAGATGGCCGCGAAAATCGAGCCGCTCTTCGCGCAGGCCGTACTGTCCGGCAAGCTCGACGGCCGACCCCGGAACCGAGAACGTGAGGCTCGAGAAGCTCGCGGTGGCGTTTTCCATGACGAAGCTCGCCTTCAGATTCGACACCACCTCGCCCGGATGCTTCGTCCTCGGACATGCCCTGCCCGCGGCGGCTGAGGCCGACAAGCTTGGTCTGCACTGTCGGGTCGGTGAACGTCGCTTTCGACAGCGCGAACTCCCCGCGCAGCCGCATCTTGTCGATCACTTTCTTCTTTTCGGGCGGAATCACCAGCTTCGCCTGAAGCTGGGCGGCGCCGAGAAGAACCGGCTTTTCCGAATTGACCGCGAGTCTCAGCAAATCCTCGATGCGCCCGTTCTTGATGGTGACGTCGACTTCGACCTGCCGTCCGTGCACGCCTTCGAATCCCATGACCGCGCCGTGCGCGGTCAGGCTCGTGTTGAGGAACGTGCCATCCACGCGAGTCAGGTATGTGTCGCCGTCGGACCCATCGACGACCGCCGTAAAGCTCGTCTTGAGCGGAACCGGCAGTCCTCCAGCATCGACCTGGAACTGGGGCGTGTCGGTCGTTCCCTGCACTTCGATGCGATTGAGAGGACCGTTGAACGCTCCGGTCGAACTGAGCACGCCCGCGAGACCTTCTATCGTGTCGAGGTTCGCATTTGCGAAGATGTACGTGCCGGTCACGGGTGTGCGCGCGGGAGACGCGACGTTCCAGGGCCCGAAGGTGCCCGACGTTTCGATTTCACCCTTGGGAATGGGATTGGTGAGCGTCGCGATGAACGGCATCGTCTCGTTGATGCCGAGCGAATCCATTACGAGATGATGAACGGTGAAGACCTTCGGCTGCTTCCCCGCTTTCTTCGGAATCAACGTGATTATCGTGTCCGGCGCTTCGAACCGATCGATGACGACGTGCTGCAGCCGTTCGGCGCCCGACGTGCGATTCGTCATCGGTCTTCCCGTCGTCGTCGTCGTTGTCGTCGCCCGGTGGAATCGTCACGTCGCAGCCCCTGCAGACGGACTTCCGAGACGTGCCGCGGCTCCTTCATGAGATCGCGCAAGCGAGCCGCGGATCTCGAACCGATCGATCGCGATGATCGGCGGGACGTCCGTGCGCCCTTTATGCCGTATCGTCACGCCCCGGCCGCTGACGGACACGCGCGGAAACACGTGTCCTTCGAGCGTGTCGATCGTCACCTCGCTTTCGAGCTCTTCGGTAAGGAGCGCGATGACGCGCGCCTTGAGCGTGGCCGAGCGAATGGGAATCGACAGGCCGATCAGGATGAGCACGAGTGCCAGCACGCCGACCAGCGGAAGCAGCGATCCAGAGGCGCTTTCGCGAGCGTCAGCTTTCTGTACACATCGAGCATCGCGCGCTTGATATAAAGCAAAGGCGGGGCCAGTCAGCGCACTCAACGACGTCGGGCGAATCTCCGACTTGGTGAGGAAACGGCGGAAATTGCTCAGCTTCTGGATGGTTTTCAGGCTGGGGGCGCCGCGGAACACGGTCAGCGTTTCGATCGATTCCGGCAGCAGGACGACCTCGTCGGGTTGCTGAAATTCCACACGGGCAAAGCGGAGCGTCATTTCAGATCGTTCCACCCTGATGACCGGATCGAGCCCGATGTAGCCGGCGCGCATCGGAACGGCGAACGGTTTCGACAACCGGACGACGACCTGCAGCACGTCGTAAGAGATCGGATCGAACCAGACGCGCCCCTGGTAACCGCCGCCTTCGGCCTCGAAACAGGTGCCTTCCCACGTCACGCGCACGCGCTCTGGAGGCGATCTCGATGAAGTCGATGGCGCGCGTGCCGGGCGGGCCGCCAAATCCTTCGGCTGGAATGGTGAACCGGTAGCGATACTGATTCTCCGCGAGCAGGAATGCCAGCGGCTCGGGCGAGCCGGTCTTCGGATCGGTGCAGCCCGGCTTCTGGTTCCTGCGTGCGGGACGCCCGTTGACGAACTGGAGCGTCCGATCGACGCGGAAGATCCGTTCGCCTTTTGCGTCTGGATCGCGCGACACGCTCAACTCGAACACGGTCGTGCGCGGCTTTCCTGTCGGCTGCAGGTTGAATCGCAGATCCTGCTGGACCACGTCTTCGGTGCAGATGATGCTGATGAAGCGGTCGTAGTACTGCTGGGTGCGCTCGGCCAGGCCGTTGAGAAGGGGCACGAGCTCGGGAGCCTGCGCCACCGCGCGGCTGCCGCCAAAAGCCGCAATGAACAAGCGCAACCGGCAGGGCGGCGCGGAGCATGGACAAATCTTACACGGTACAACCCAGAACGGAAGCGACGATGTCGGCCGCGCTTTCGACGTCGCGGCGGGTCACATCGAGATGCGTCACCATGCGCACACGATCGCGATCGACGGGCACGGCCAGAACCCCGCGTGACGAGATCTGAGACAGGAAATCCGCCGACGACAACCCGCTGGGCTTCACGCTGAAGATGACGATGTTGGTCTGAACTTTTTCAGGATTCAGCGCGATGCCGGGCACACGCGAGAGCTTCTGCGC
Organism: Vicinamibacterales bacterium; assembly: GCA_963850725.1. Lineage (GTDB taxonomy): Bacteria > Acidobacteriota > Vicinamibacteria > Vicinamibacterales > JAMQPK01 > JAMQPK01. The sequence continues at coordinate 29,200 of CAWKMQ010000001.1, read as the reverse complement.
CAGCATCTGCGCGTTGTCGTGATCGTCCTTCAGGCGCTTCGGTCCTTCCTCCAGCGCCACGAGACCGGCGGCCGCGAGCACGCCCGCCTGACGCATGCCGCCGCCCAGCATCTTCCGGATCGATCGACAGCGTTCGATGAACTCGCGGCTGCCCACGATCATCGATCCCACCGGCGCGCCGAGGCCCTTGCTCAGGCAGAACTGCACCGAATCGAACGGCCTCGTCATCGCCTCCACCCGCTCGCCCAGATACGTGGCCGCGTTGAAGACGCGCGCGCCGTCCAGATGCACGCGAATCCCCTGTGCGTGAGCGCGATCGCAGATCTCTTCGACCACTTTCGTGCGGTAGACCGTCCCGCCCGCCATGTTCACGGTGTTCTCGAGGCAAATCAGCGACGTCTGCGGCCGGTAGTAGACCTTCGGACGTATCGCGTCCGCGATCGCGTCCCACGACAGCAGGCCGTCTTCGCCGTTGACGACCCGTGGAAGGAGACCCGCGAGCGCGGCAAGCGCGCCCATCTCGTAGTTGTAGATGTGGCCGTTGGTTTCGCAGATGACTTCCTGGCCCGGCCGCGTGTGCGCGATGACGGAGGTGAGGTTGCCCATCGAGCCCGACGGGACAAAGAGCGCAGCTTCGCGGCCAAAGACGGCGGCCGCGCGTTCCTGCAGCAGATTCAGCGTGGGATCTTCGAGAAAGACGTCGTCGCCAACCTCGGCCTCCGCCATGGCTCGGCGCATGGCGGGAGACGGCCGGGTGACGGTGTCGGAGCGGAGATCGATGGCAGCCATCCGCACATCATAAATGGTCTCCGCCCGCGCCGCTTACGCGACTCTCTTGAGCTTGCGAACCACAATCCGGGCGGGCTGCTCGTCGTGGCACTCGTGCCACCAGACGCCCCGTTCGATCCACCACCCGTTCTCACCCTGGTCGTCAAACAGCCCCCCGCAGCGGCCGCACACCTCGTATTCCAGCTTCACCGGGGTATTCTTCTTCACGTCTATTTAGACTGTGGAGGTTACGGTCTGGTTCCCGTGAAAAACAGCGTTTTGGGGTCCAAAGGGCCGGACTCTGCCCCAAAAACTACCTAATGACCGGATTCTGGCTCAGACCCGGCTCTTGGGCTCGAAATCCATTGAAGCCCCGTTCATGCAGTAGCGCAGCCCCGTGGGTCGTGGGCCATCCTCGAACACGTGCCCGAGATGCCCCTTACATCGTGCGCAGTGCACCTCGGTGCGTACCATTCCGTACGCGCGATCGGTCGTTGTTTCCACGGCCTGTTCGAGTGGCTCCCAGAAGCTCGGCCAGCCGGTACCGCTGTCGAATTTCGTGGACGAGGCGAACAGCTCCTGTCCACACCCGGCACATCTGAAGACCCCTTCCCGGTGTTCCTTGTTGAGCGGACTCGTCCCGGCCCGTTCGGTCCCGTGCTTGCGCAGAACCTGATACTGCTCCGGCGTCAGCCTCGCGCGCCATTCCTCGTCGCTCGTTGGAATGTCCATGCCGCCAATCTATCAGATTCGTTAGACTCGCGATGCCGTGAGACTCGTGCTTTCGTCGGGCATCGTGCTTGTTGCGATGCTGGTCCTCGTCTGGGCGCTGCAGCGCAAGCTCATCTATTTTCCGTCCTCGGACGTGCCCGATCCGGACACTATCGGGCTGAGCGGCGTCGTACCGGTGACGTTTCCGACCACAGACGGTCTGACGCTGCACGGCTGGTTCGTCAGCCGCACCGCCACGCCGGAATTCGTCGTCTTGATCTTCAACGGCAACGCCGGAAACCGCGCGCACCGCGCCGCATTGGCCGATGCGCTGTCGCGATCGGGCCTGGCCGTGTTTGTCTTCGACTATCGCGGGTACGGCGGCAATCCCGGCACGCCCACTGAAGACGGCCTGCGGCTCGATGCGCGGGCGGCCCGCCGCGCGCTGCTGGCGCGCGCGGACGTCGATGCGGCTCGTCTCGTCTACTTCGGCGAATCGCTCGGGACGGCAGTCGCCGCTGAACTTGCGGCGGAACATCCGCCGGCCGCGCTGGTGTTGCGATCGCCGTTCGCATCGATGACCGAGGTCGGCCGGCATCACTACCCGTGGCTCCCGGTCGGTTTGTTGCTTCGAGACCGGTTCGAAACGCTCGAACGCATTCCCCGCGTTCGAGCGCCAATCCTCGTGATCGCGGGCGAGGCGGATCACATCGTGCCGGCCGCACAGAGCCGGCGCGTGTTCGAGGCAGCCAACGAGCCCAAGTCGCTGCTCGTGATTCCCGACGCCGATCACAATGACGACGCCCTTTTCACCGGCCGGCCGATGATCGAAGGAATGCTTCGATTTCTCCGCCATCTCCGGTAGGCTGACACGGAACCCATGGGCGATTCCGCCATCGTCGTTCGCGACCTCGTCAAGATCTTCAAACGCCGCGGCCAGCCCGACGTTCGCGCGGTCGATGGCCTGACGTTTTCGGTGCGAAGGGGATCGATCTTCGGCCTGCTCGGACCGAACGGCGCCGGCAAGACGACCACGCTGAAGATGCTGACGACGCTGCTGCGCCCCTCGTCCGGGCATATCGAGGTGGAAGGCGTCGACCCGCTGAAGGATCCACTCGAGGTGCGAAAACGCATCTCGGTCGTCATCCAGGAGAGCGCCGTCGATCTGTTCCTGTCGATCGTGGACAACCTGGGCACGTTCGGCCGATTTCACGGGTTGTCGCCACGCGCCATCCGCGATCGCACCGAAGACGTGCTCGATCAGTTCGAGCTTCGCTCCGAGGCCAACCGCAAGGTGATGGATCTGAGCGGCGGCTTCAAGCGGCGCGTTCAGGTGGCCAAGGTGTTCATGATCGACACGCCGGTCGTCTTTCTCGACGAGTTCTCGACGGGCATGGATCCCATCCTGAAGCGGTCGGTCATGGACAGGCTGCGCAGAGAATCGTCGCGTGGCCGGACGATCGTGCTCACGACCCAGATTCTCGGCGAAGCGGAAGCGCTGTGCGACGACATCCTCATCATGCGCGCGGGCCGGGAGGCCGCGCGTGGCGACATCAACACGCTGAAGCTGCTCTCCGGCGGGCTGTACGAGATCTCGGTGACGTTTGACGAGCTCCCTCGCTCGCTCGAGGCCGCGGTCGCGGCGTACCACCCGACGCGCATCGAGGTGACGCAGAACTCGGCCGTGATCACGGTCCGCGAACAGGAAGGCCGGGTGCTCGACCTCGTGGCGCACCTCGGCCGCCTCGGCCGCGTGCTCAGAATCGAGGTCTCCGGCGCCAGCCTCGAAGACATCTTCATCGAATTGACCGCAAAGCGGCAGCCTGACGCGGTGACCCGGAGCGGCACGTGAGCGCACTCTCCGCCATCATGTACAGGGAGGGGAAGATTCGCGCGACGAACCTCACCTTCATCTTCTGGGATCTGCTGTATCCCCTCGGCTATCTCCTCGTCTTCGGCGTCGGCATGACGCAGGCGATGGGCATGAAGCCCGCCGGTATCGGTGTCGACTACAACGCGTTCTTCCTGGCCGGCGTCCTCGGGATGGCGAGCTTCGGCATCGCGTCGAACACGGCCTGGTCGTTCTTCATGGATCGAGACAACGGCATCTTTTACGAGATGCTGACCTACCCGATGCGGCGCGCCGAGTATCTGCTCGGCAAGACGCTGTTCAACCTGGTGGTGTCGATCGTCCAGGCGCTCATCACGGTCGTGCTCGCCGAGGTGGTGCTCGACGTGCCGATCCGCTGGCAATCGCTGCCGCTTCTTACGGCGGCGGTCTTCATCGGTACGGCCGGCTGGTTTTTCTTCTACGCCATCTTCGCGCTGCTGATTCGCGGCAACGACGTGTTCAACACGGTGACGTCGATCTTCTACTTCGTCCTGCTGTTCGCCAGCTCGATGTTCTACCCCGTGGACCCGCTGCCCACGCCGTTGCGGCAGCTCTCCTGGGCGAATCCCATTACCTGGCACGTCGACGTGCTTCGATATGCCACAATCGGGCTCGGCGATCCGTCGCGTATCTGGCTGGAATCGGTCGCGTTCGTGATCTTCGCCGGCGTCTCATTCCTGGGTGCGCTCTGGGCGCTCCAGCGGCAATAGGAGGCAGCATGCGTGCGTTTCGCGGAAAGCTCTGGGCCCTTGCTCTGATGTGCGCGGCATCGTCCGTACAGGGCGATGCGCGGCAACTGGGTGCGCGACCGGCCGACGCGTGGGTCGAGACGCTCGAGAACCCCAGCCGAATCGCCGGCATGAAAATCGACGACGTGGTGAACAGTCTCAAGCTCCGTCCCGGCAACGTCGTCGCGGACATCGGGGCCGGCGCCGGGGCGTTCGAAGGGGCGCTCGCCGCAGCCGTGTCTCCGGGCGGGACGGTCTACGCTGTGGATATCGAACAGGGTCTGCTCGATCACATCGCGAAACGCGCAGCCACGCTGGGTCTGTCGAATGTGCGGGTCGTGCTTGGCAAGTTCACCGATCCCGCGCTGCCGGTACGCAATGTGGACGTCGCGCTGATTTACGACGTGCTCCACCACATCCAGGATCGCGAGCAGTACCTGAAAAACCTCGCTGGATATCTGTCGCCATCGGGCCGTGTGGCCGTCGTGGATTTCGTGCCGGGCAAGGGTGGGCACGCCAAGGATGCCGCCCAGCAGCTGGCGAAGTCGACGGTCGACGCCTGGATGTCGGCCGCCGGGCTCAAGCCGGTGCAGGATGTTCCGTTGTACGAGGACAAGTGGTTCGGGATCTACGGGAAGTAGCGGCGCGCATCATCGGATTTTCCACCCGGCCGACACGACGCTCAGGATGCGGAACGAATACTCGTAGTGCCCCTCGACGCGGTGCAGCCGGCCGGACACGTCGATGACGGCCGACGGGGTCAGCGTAAATCTTCGCGTCAGACCGGCTTCCGAGTAATCGCGCGTGCCGATGTAGCGATCGCCGTTGCGCGTAATCGACTGATAGTTCGGATCGCCTTCGTCCTTGATGTAGTTGCGGCCTCGCCAGAAGATCACGTGCCCGCGCCAGCCTGCGTGCTCCACGGCGGCGCGGCCGAAAAACCCGATGCCGTCCCGGCTGAGATCGGATTGGCCGCGATCGGGCACGTACAGCGAACCCACCGCCAGCAGATCGAGCGACAGCGCGTAAACATTGCCGGTTTCACCGGCATGGCCCGTGAGTGTCGCGCCCGTCGCAACCGCCGAACTGTCTCTAACCGCACCCGAGTTGTACAGCTGTCCCCCCTCGTGCACGACATGAAGCTGCACCGGAATCGCCACGACGTCGGACAGGCGATACACCGTGCGTATCCCGCCGTCGAATCGCTCGCGATGTTCGGACGTGTTCAACTGCTGCCATTCAAGCCAGAAGTGATGCCGGAGCTTCGCGCCCTCGAAGGTCCACGCCAGGCCCGGCTCATACGGGCGATCGAATGAGAGCGTCTCCCGCTGAAGCGCGGGCAACAGGGCGTGAGGACCGCCCCGATCGGGTCCGATGTCGATGGCCGCTCGTCGGAGCCGGCAGCGTGCCGAAGACGAACGACGATCGCCGGCCGCGCACCGTGAGCGAGAGCACGGGCCTCACGAGCTCGAACGCGTCTTCGGAGCCAAATCGCTGATTGCCGAAGACACCCGCCGAGATCGTCACGCGGTCGTTGAGGCCAATCTCGGCCGCGACGCGCGCGGCGGCGCCGAAGATCGTTTCGCCTTCGCGAAACGGGTTTTTGAACTCGGTGTTGTCGCCGTAGAAGAGAAAATCCGATCGAATGGCGAGCTGCTCTTGCGCCGATACGTTCGATGACAGCAGCGACATGCCGAGCAGCACGCCGGCAACGCTCGGCACACGCATGGGCTATACAATAACGCACCTGTACCGACGGCAAATTCTCCCGACCGCGTCTCTGCTTCTGTTTTTCGCGCTGCTGCCCGCCGTGGCATTCGGCCAGGGCCAGGCGCCCTCACCTCCCAACGATCCGTTTGCCGGAGGCCGATGGCACGTCGAGTTCGGGGTGCAGGCGGCGTTGGAAGCGTGGAACTACAACCCTTCTCACGAGGAGTTGTACGGCCTCATTCAGGGCGTGACCTACGGCCTGCGCGACGGTCTCGTGCTGACGGCCCGTCAGCGCATTTTCTACGTCTCGCAACGTTTGAACGACTCGCGCCTGCTCGGTCTGACGGCCGGCCTGCGCGGGCGCATCTACCGGCGCGGACGTGCGTCCGCGTTCTGGCAATTCGATTTCGGCGTGTCTGACGCGGCCGTCGCCACGCCGCCACGCGGCACACGCTTCAACTACCTCGCCATCGGCGGCGGCGGATTCACATGGCGGCTGAACGGCCATCTGGATGCCATCGCGACGCTCGACGTCATCCACATCTCGAACTCCGGCATCGCCGGACCCGATCGCAACCCTGACATCGAAGCCATCGGCCCCTCGCTCGGTGTGATCATCGGTTTCTAGGGGCCTTGACGCAGAGCCGCAGAGACGCAAGGAAAGAGAGTCGAGGACCTTCTTACTCCTAATCTCCTGATCTCCTGTTTCGTATTGTCATCTTTTCGTCTTCGCTCCATCTCGTCGAGCGTCTTCGGCCAGTCGTCCTTCAAGAGCTTCGACAGCGCGCGATCGGCGAGCAGCCGCCCTTCGGTCTGACATGTCGGGCAGTAGTTCACCTCGTGCTCGCCGTGGACGATCCGCTGCACCGGCGTGCCGCAGCGCGGGCAGGGTTGCCGAAGCGGCCGTGCACGGCCATCTCATCGTGGAACGCCGTGACCTTTTCCGGAAACTTGTCTCCGGCCTGCGCGCGCAGCCTCTCCGTCCATTCCGCCAGCGTCTCGAGCGTCGCCGTGTGCAGCACGGCGAATCTCTGCCGGCCGTCGAGCTGGCGCGTCAGCTTGAAGGGCGACAGCTTCGCGCGATGCAGGATCTCGTCCGAGTACGCATTGCCGATGCCGCTGAAGAGGTGTGGATCGGTAAGGGCGCGCTTCAGCGTGTGGCTTTCCTTCTGGAGCGCCGCGGCGAATGCATCCACGCTGCTCGTCATCGGCTCGAGGCCGCCGGGATCGAACGATGCGAGCGCGTCTTCGCCCTGCGACGACGTGGAGCGACGCGCGCTTCTGCGTGGCCGCCTCCGTCAGCAGCAACGTGCCGCCGGCGAAATCGAACGCCGCAAGCCCCACTTTTCGCGGCACGGCGATGCCGGCTCCCGCCATTTGAACCGGCCCGCGATCATCAGGTGAAAGACGAGAAACAGCTTCCCCTCGATCTCCCAGACGATGCGCTTGCCGATGCGCCGCAGGCCGGTCACCGTCCGGCCCATCGCGGCCATCCAGCGGCGGGTCGACCGACCTGAGCAGAAACGGCGTCGCCAGCCTACGCGCTCGATCGTTTTCCCGACGATGCGCGGGCGCAACGCAAAGAGATACAGCTCGACATCGGGAAGCTCAGGCACGGCTCAGGCCTTCGTCACCGGCGCGGGACGCCCGGTCGTCGCGCAGTAGATGTCCTGGAGCGTCTGCATCGTGTCGGCTTCGCCGGCCGTCTTGTCGGGACGATAGCCTTTGACCCGCGCGAACCGAAGCGCGAGACCTGCCGGGATACTGCGGGCTCTCCTGCAGATCGTTGAACGCGATCTCGACGACGAGCTCCGGCCGACGAAGACGATGTGGCCTTCGCGGCGGACTTCGCGCTCGAGCAGCGCGGACGTCTGCCATTCGAGCAGCTCGTCGGTCATGCCCTTGAATGTCTTGCCGAGCATGACGAAGCCGCCCCGTTCCGGATCGCGCGCGCCGAGATGGAGATTGCTGAGCCAGCCTTTTCGCCGCCCGCTGCCCCATTCGGCGGCCAGCACGACGAGATCGAGCGTTCGCACGCGCTTGATCTTCAGCCACGCGCTGCCGCGGCTGCCGGCGGCGTACGGCGCGTCGAGCGCCTTCGCCATCAGCCCTTCGTGGCCCGCGGCGATCGCGCGTCTCGAAGAATCGCCTGCGGCCGCTCGGGTCGCCGATGATTCGATGCGGAACGGCACAGCGCGCCCGTCACGTCGCTCGAGCGCGGCGAAACGCTCGCGTTGGGCTGCGCGGTCAGCGGCCGGCCGTCGATGTACAGGCAATCGAAGAAGAACGGCGTCAGCGGCAGCTCGGTCCTGAAGCCGATCGACGTCGAGCCGCCGGCCGAATCGGCGCATCGTTTCCTGAAACGGCAACGGCGCGCCGTCGCGGCGAGCGCCAGCACTTCGCCGTCGAGAATGATCTCGCGCGACCGGCAGCGCCCGACCGCGTCGACGACTTCCGGCACCGCGGCCGTCACGTCGCGCAGCGCGCGTGAGAACACCCGCACCTCGTCGCCGGACTTGTGGACCTGGATGCGCGCCCCGTCGAGCTTCAGCTCGAACGCCGCCTCGCCGAACGACTCCAGCGCCTCGTCCACTGATTCCGCGGGCGACGCCAGCATCGGCTCGACCGGCCGGAAATCTGGATCGAGTATCGCGCCAGCGCGGCGGCACCCTCGTTCAAGCGCCGCGCATGCCACCTCGCCGAGATCGCCGCACATCATCGCGGCCTGGCGTACGCATCGCCGGAACACCCGCGGCTCTGGCCACCGCCTCGGCCAGCACGCCCTCGAGTGCGCCCTGCCGCAGCTCGCCCGACAGGAGACGCACAAGAAAATCCTGTTCGCTGCTGGTGGCTCGACCGAACAGGTCGGTCAAGTGGCTCGTCCGAAGCCTCGACGCGCCTGCGCCTTTGACGCCGGCCACACGATCGAACGCTCGATGGACGTCCAGGAGATCGAGCGACGGTTCAGCCGCCGGCCGGCACCGCGCGCATCTCGGCAATGGACGACCATCCGATGCCGATACGCCCCTGCAGAAGGGCGCCCGAGAGAAACGCGACGGCGATGCGAATCTCGTCGGCGCCGGCTTTCTTGAGAAGCGCGGCAAGGATCGCGATCTTCTCGAGCCGCCCGCGAGTGCCTGCCACGGCATTCGAGGCGTCGACCAGTTCCGCGAAGTCGCATCTTCTAATGCCATGCAGATCGAAATTCCTTGTTTGCCAAGCGAGACTCTGCGGCTCTGCGTCTCTGCGCAAAGCTGTCGCAGTCAGAACGTCAGTCCCGGCGCCGAAGTGCACGCGCGTGCCGGAGCCGAGGCCGCGGGCGACCATGAAGCTGATCCGGAAGAGCGGCGCTGTCAGCCACACGCCGCCACCAACTCCACGTTCCCATTTCTGATCGGCCAGACGCTCACCTTTGTCATAGACGGCGCCCGCGTCGAAGAAGACGCTCGTTCCGACTCGCGCCATGCGCAGGGCCGAGCTCAACGGCATTCGAATCTCCGCCGAACCGGCGGTGAGGGTGTCGCCGACGGCGTAGCCCGCCCGGAACCCCCTGAGATTCCGGGATCCGCCGAGGATCGATTTGTAGAAGTCCGGTGCGGGCTCGCTGATGTCCTCGCGCTGGGCGCGCAAGGCGAGGACGATCCCGCGATACAGCCCGATGTAACCGTTCGCGTCGATTTCCACTCTGACCGCCGGCCGCGGTGAAAACGCGAGGTGCTCCACGGCCGCACGTGCATAGACGGCGTTGTGCGGCATCAGCGGATCGATTCTCGTGTCGAAGACCAGATCGGCGCCAATCGATCGCGCATCGGTGTGCTCATCCAGCAGCGTCGAGTGCTGCCAGGCGATTTCGGTGCCGGCCTGGATCTGTCTGCCGACGGCCCAATCGGCCCGGCCCCAGACGCGCTTCCGGTCGGCATCTGATTCGAAAAACGGGTGCGTGCGGCGCTGGACCATTACGCCCGTACGCAGGTCCGGCGCGAAGCGGCTGGAAAACTCCTTCTGAAATTCGACGCCCGCGCGTTTGTCTCCACCCCAGCTCAGCGGCACGACGACGCGCTGCCGTGTGTTGCGGTGGCCGGCGATGGCCAATCGCGCGCCGTAGGTCAGCCCGTATCCGTCTTCGGCGGTCAGGATTGGCGCGAACATCACGTTCAACGGTCCGCGGCGGACCGCCTGCGGCATGCTTCCGGGCGACGGCAGCCCGCCAGGGACACCTGGTATCGGCGGATCGATGCGAACCGGACCGTCGTCTATTTGAATGAGGACCGTGATCTGTGTGAGATCGGAAATCGACGCGAACCGCTTCAACACCTCGACGTCGTGAAAGCGCCCTGACTTTCGCAATCGCTCCTCGGCGTCGGCCCGCACGGATTCGGAGAACGGCGCGCCCACCGTGAGTCCCGAAACAGCGATGACCTCTTCGGTTGGAGAAATGGTGTTGCCGTGAACCTGGATGACGGCAATCACCTCCTGCTGGGCAGACAGGGAGGCAGACGTGGCTGCCAGCGCGGCAAGAACGAACACGACGACCGAACGCACGTCAGCGGCTCTTCGGACCGAGATACTTCGTTCCGGTCGTCGCTTCGCGATAGCCGGAGTACTGGATGTCGTACGCCACGGAGAACGGCCCGCCCGCGAGGATGAAGGCGCCGGCCATGTCGATGCGCCTGGGCAGCCACACGCCCGCGAACACCTCCGACATCAGCATGTTTGCGCGCAGGTCGGTCACACGGACGAGCCAGGCGGCCGGCAGGAAGTCGAGCCCGACGTTGTCGAACGTGTATTTGACGATTTGCTTTTGCGCCGGCTCAACCCACAACGTGACGAGCGAGACCTTGTTCATCATCTGCTGAACGGCCTGCCCGTACCGCATCGTCCTCCGACTTGCGGCCCGTCACCTGGTTCGTCCGCGCTTCGGCGCGCGTGGATGGCTCGTCGGAAAAGAGCTTGGTCGGGTAGTACTCGATTTTGAGGACCGGCACCTTCTCGATCGTCTCGCGCCCGACCAGCGCGTACCGGCCGCCCTCGAACTTGAACTCCAGGAAGTACGCAGACGAGATGAACTGCGGTTCGCGGGTCTGCTGAATGAGGCTCTGGAGATCGGACGGCGCCGCGACCGTGCCTTCGGTCTCGAGATTCCGTTTCCGGGCGCGCTCGTCACGGTTTTTCACGCGCCGCAGGAAATTCTCCTCGTACTTCTCGCGCTCGCTCTCTTTGATCGTGACGCCGTTGAAGCGCACCGGGCTGCGCACGAAGAACCCGTCGCGCGGGTACCACATGTATTCCCGCTTCTGGCCCCATAGCAGCGCTTCGGCGGGCCCGCGAAACTCGACGCGCTCCTGCTCGTCCAGGATGTACTGCTGAACCTTCTTCCAGTTGTCGTCGCGCCGCGCGAGCACCTGCTGCATGAAGGTGTCGAGCTCGGCCGAGGGGGCAGCGGTCTGCTCGGCGGAGCCGAGGGATGCCGCGGAAAGCGCGATCAATATCCAGACAGAGAAGCCGTAAGGTCGCATCAGGCGCTCCAGGGCAGGGCTGACTCTCATAATACGTGGCAGGAGGGCGGAAAGGTGCAACGGGGGTTAAAAGAGGTTCGTGGGTTCGTGGGGGTTCGTCGGTTCGTCAGGTTCGCGGGTTCGTCGGGTTCGTTGGGTTCGCGAGGTTCTGAACCCCGACGAACCCCCGAACCCCACGAACCTACGAACTATACGAACTATACGAACCTACGAACTGCACGAACCCTTGTCCGCTTTACCAGTGCGTCAGCGATCCATCCGGCCGGCTGTACACGTTGCTGGGTCGCGCCTGGTCGTAGTCGCCGATCTGGGTCAGCGCCTTGAAGTCGGCTGTTACACCCAGCCCGTACCGCTCGTTCCTGTAGAGCTTGCCGCTCTTGAACGTCAGGAACTCGGGAAGGTACACCGGCGGATTGTCGCCGTAGTTGTATTCCATCAGCGCCGAACCTGAGAAAGTCGACATCATGTGCACCAGCGCGGCGGTCGCGACCGGCCCGGTGAAATGCGGGACGATGCCGACGGCGGACGTCTCGCACAGCGCCATGATCTTCGACCATCTCGGTGATGCCGCCGACGTTGGGCAGCGTGGCCCGGATGTAGTCGATGTCCTTGTTGTAGATCAGCCGATGGAAATCCCACCGCTGGCCCCACTCTTCGCCGTGCGAGAGCGGGCAGGTCGTCATCATGCGCAGCTTCGGAATTTCCTCGAGCGCCTGCTCGTCGCGAACGGGATCTTCGACCAGGTACGGCTCGTACTCCTCGATCAGCCTGCAGCAGCGGAGCGCGTCGGCGAAATCGAACTTCTGGTGAAAGTCGATCATCCAGTCGCCCTCGCCCACGCCGTCGCGGATCTCCTTGCAGGCGGCCGCCACGAGACGCACGCGTTCGTGCGTATTGAAGACGTTGTCGGGAATCGCGCCGCCGATCGACGCGTCCACGCGAAAGACACCGGTAGCCCGCTTCCATCGCCGCGCGGGCCCGTTCGCGCAGCGCTGCGCCCGAATTGGCGATACCGCCGCCGCCGCCTCGTCCGCCGCCGCGACCGGCACCGGCCTGCGTCTGCGCGGCCGGCGGAGCCGCGCCTCGTCCGGCGGCGCCGCACCGGCAGGCCTGAACGTTGTCGCATAACACTCCACGTAGTTGCGCGTGGCACCGTGCAGCAGGTCATACACGGGCAGTTGCGGCGCCTTGCCCTTGATGTCCCACAGCGCCATGTCGAGCGCGCCCTGCGCGTGGACCTTCTCGCGCCCCGGCGGATAGAAGCGGTCCATGTACATGTGGTGCCAGATGCGCTCGATGTCGAACGGGCTCTTGCCGATCAGGCTGCCTGCAAGATCTTGGATCAGGTCGGGAGAGCCGCCTTCGCCGATGCCGGTGATGCCGATGTCGGTCTCGACGGTCACCAGCATCCCGCTCTGGTTGAACGATCGGTTCATGCTGGGATGCGACCAGCATTTCACCCGGGTGATTTTGGCTTTGGGAAGCGCGGCCTCGGCGCGAGCGGCAGGAAAAAGCGCCGCCCCCGCGCCTGCAGCAAGAACCTTGAGGAGCGATCTGCGGTTGATCATAGAGCCCGCCTTTCGTGTTAAGGTGTGGCCGCACATCCTACCATGCGGGATCAAGTTTCATTATGCGCGACATTCTCGCGCGTTGCGGAGCCCTTCGGGGAGCTCAGAGAGGAGCCTGTATGCGGAAGGTTCTGGATCATCGGCTTCTTGTTGTTGCTGACGGGCATTCCGGCGATCGCACAGGAAACGAGGAGCACGATTGCGGGTACAGTTCGCGATGAGCAAGGCGTCATCCCAGGCGCAATCGGTCAAGGTGACCAACGTCGGCACCGGCGTCACCCAAACCCTCACCACCAACGGCAGCGGCTACTTCGAGGCCCGTCTCCTCATCGCCGGCGACTACGACGTCCTCATCGAGATGGAGGGCTTCAAGACCCTTCGACGGAGCGGCATCACGCTGGGGTCCGGTCAGCAGCTCGACCTCCAGCTGTCGCTGGAGATCGGCACGATTGCCGAGGAGATCACCGTCACCGGCGAGGCGGCCCTGATCGAGACGACGACGCTGCAGGCAGGGGCTGGTGCTCGACGAGAAGAAGATCGCCGAGCTGCCGGTGCAGTCGAACATGCCGCTCCTGCTCGCGCGGTTCGCGCCGGGCATGAGCGCCAGAGGCGTGATTCCATTCGCCGGCCAGGGATTCGTCGGCGGGCCCACCACCAACGCCATCCCACTGGGCAATGTGGGCGGCGTCGACTGGTCGATCGACGGCGCATCGAACAACGGCGTCGGCCGGCAGATGTCCACGTCGCCAAACACGGACATGCTGCAGGAAATGCGTGTCGAGTCGACCAACTTCACCGCGTCGATCGGACACGGCACTGGTGTGGGCATCTCGATGATGACCCGAGCCGGCACGAACACCCCGCGCGGCACCTTGAACTATCAGACCTGGACGAACAAGTTCAATCCGCCCAATCAATTTCAGGATGCCGTATTCGACGCCAATCCGCGTGCCCGGAGCGCCTACGAGGATGGCGCGTCGCACAACGCCTCGATGACGTTTGGCGGCCCGGTGCCAGATTCCAGGCGTCATCAACGGCACCAACAAGCTGTTCATGTTCGCCAACTATTCCTACGGGCACGACGATTTCAACGGGAAGTCGGCGACCAACCGGACGCTTCCGAGAAGCGACCCCGGCCACAACCACCTGGCCGGCGACTTCTCGGACCTGCTGCTGCTGCCCAATCCCGCTCAGTACGTGATCTACGACCCGTTGACGACGCGGCCGGATCCGAACCGGGCGGGGCACGTCATTCGCGATCCGTTTCCGAACAACAGAATTCCGGCCGATCGCATCACAAACCCGCTGTACAAGCTCTACACGGGATTCCTGCCAAGCCCGAACCAGAATCCGGCGGCGTCGAATCAGCAGCCGCATCAACAACTTCTACGATGCCGCACAGCCAGACCCGCTCAGAAGCCACGTCTACGGCGTGCGCATCGATTTCAACCATTCGGACAAGAATCGATTCTTCGGGCGGGTCAGCGGCAGCCACTTCACGGAAGGCGCGGGAGACTGGACGTACGAGAGCGCGCCCGGCCTGCACGCGTCTATCGCGAGTGCGAAAAACGTCGGCCGGCACCGGGAACTGGACGCGCGTCCAGGGCGATACGGTGATCGATGGCCAGATCGGCGTGAACCGCTTCCTGGAAACGGATCAGCGCCTGGGGATGAAGGAGTCACACACCAGGCGGGATCGGATTGCCCGCCTACATGGACGAGTTCTGCCAGAGTCGCGGCGATTTCGGCGGAGTGACATCGTGCCAATTGCCTCGGATCAACTTCGGCGGCACGGACAGCAACTTCTACCAGTTCTTCGGAGACAACTCCGGGACGTTCGACCAGGGCACGCATTACCAGGGGCAAGTGAACGTGAGCCAGGTTCGTGGGTCTCACACCCTTCGCGGCGGGGCCGACTACCGCTTGCACGATCGCTTCCGTAACTTCCCCGGCAACGCCTCAGGAAACTTCACGTTCGACAACACCTACACCCGGCAGGCCGACGATACGACCGGCGCGTCGAACCTCGGACTTCCCTGGGCCGCGTTCATGCTCGGCATTCCCACCCGGGTGGAAGGCGAGATGACGGCCCAGTCTCAAGCCTCGAACCACTACCTCGGGAGCTATTTCCAGGACACGTGGCGCGTCTCCGAGAACGTGACGCTGAACGTCGGTCTTCGCTTCGAATATGAGACCGGCGTCAGGGAGAAGAACGATCAGCTGATGCTCGGCTTCGATCCGAACGCCGATGTGGCGATCGCTCAGCTCGCCGAGGCGGCCTATGCCAGGAATCCGATTCCGGAGCTGCCGGTCAAGCGCGTTCGACGTGCACGGCGGAACCTTTTACGCCAGCAGTCCCGGCCAGACTGGTCTGACCTGGGGCGGACAGTCGATGTGGATGCCCCGCATCGCAGGTTCCTGGTCGATCGACGAGAAGACCGTGTTCAAGGGCGGATACGGCATGTACTACGACGTGCTGAATGCCACCAATTTCACGACCCCGGCCCTCAATCAGCTTGGATACGCCGCCACGACGACCTCCGTCTCGAGCGTGGATTTCGGACAGAACTGGATCATGGGCGATCCGAAACGAGGGATCTCGCCGATGACGGATCCGTTTCCCGACGCGACCTGGCGGCCGTTTCGACCAGCCGCTTGGCGATGCACTCGGCGCGAATGCGTCGCTCGGTGCCCGGCTCCAGGCCAACAACCCCGCCCACGAACACCCGCGCGTTCAGCGCTGGCGCGCGAGCGTGCAGCGCGAAATCAGCCGCAACATGGCGGTCGAGGTCGCGTACAACGGGAGCCGTGGTGATTTCCTCGAGCGGAATATCCGGCAGGACTATCTGCCCGAACAGTGGTTCAACAGCAGCAACGTCCGCGACGTCACGCAGCAGAACCTGCTGAACGCGAACGTCACGAACCCGTTCTTCATCGGCAACTTCGAACCGCTGAGGACGTCGAATCCGGCGCTCTACAACCAGATGGCGCGGAACGCCTTCTTCACCAGCCCGACCATCCAGCGCAACCGGCTGCTGCGTCCCTTCCCTCACATGTCGAGCGGCGACGGTCTCGAGTACCGGGACTTGGCGGTGGGGGCGAACAGAGCGCATTCGATCGAGATCAGCCTCATGCGGCGGTTCGCCAACGGATTCACGGCGAGTGCCTTCTACACAGGGACGCGCCTTCGGGAAAACCGGACGGTCGAGGAATACGAACGCGAGCCGACGATCTGGCAATCGACGCAGGATGCGCGGCCGCACCGGGTGACGGCGAATTTCATCGCCGAGCTCCCGTTCGGCACCGCGAAACCGTTTCTCAATGAAGGCGGCATCGTCGCCGCGATCGTCAGCGACTGGCAGGTCGGCGGCACGTTCGAGTGGCAGCCCGGGCAATTGCTCGAATGGCCCAGCAACATCTTCTTCTACGGTGACCCCGACGACATCGCGCTCGACAATCCCACACTCGATCGCTGGTTCAACACCGACGCCGGCTTCGAGAAGGATCCGGCCAAGGTCCCGGCGAACTTCCAGAAGCGTACATTCCCCTTCCGCATCGACGGCGTGCGCGCGCCGAGCCTGAATCATCTGAACATGAACGTCGCGCGAACGGTCAGGCTCGGGAACAGCAAGACGATGCAATTCCGCGTCGACGCGCTGAACGTGTTCAACCACGAGACCTACGCCGATCCGAACCTGAACCCGACCTCGACGCAGTTCGGACGGATCACCGCCAACAACGGGACGTACATGCGATTTGTGACGTTCGTGATCAAGTTCAACTACTGAGGGCTTTTCAGCGACGTTAAAAGAGTGCACATGGTACGCGCTTCTCTCGGACTATTGCTGGCGGCGGGGCTGATCACCCCGCCGCTCGCCGCACAATCGCCGACAAAAACGCTGCAGATTTATTACGTCGACACGGAGGGTGGGCAGGCCACGCTGTTTGTCGCGCCCTCCGGCGAATCGCTGCTCGTCGACACCGGTAACCCGGGAACGCGCGACACCGATCGCATCATGCTGGCGATCGACGACGCCGGCGTGAAGCAAATCGATCATCTCGTGCTGACGCACTATCACGGCGATCACATCGGCGGCCTGGCCGAACTGTCAAAGCGGATCCCGATCAAGCGGTTCTACGATCACGGGCCGACCGCGGAAGGCGACCGGGCCGGCAGCCAGGGTTTTCACGAGGCATACGAGCAGAGTCGAGCCGGCGCCACACGCACGATTGTCAAACCCGGCGACAAGGTTCTCATCCCGGGACTCGATATCACGTTCGTGTCGTCGGCGGGTGAGGTCCTGAAAACCAACCTTCCCGGAGCCGGCCGTCCTAATCCGGCGTGCGCGGACTTCGCGGAAAAGGACTTGAGCAAGGTCTTCGACCCGGACAACAGCTATTCGGCCGGTTTCGTGCTGACGTTCGGCGAATTCCGAACGATCGATCTTGGCGATCTCACCTGGAATCACGAAGGCCGTCTGGCCTGTCCGGCAAACCGCATCGGCACCGTCGACCTCTATCTGACCACCCATCACGGCATCAACCAGTCGAGCGCGCCGGCGCTCGTGCACGCGCTTCGACCGCGCGTCGCCATCATGAACAACGGCACGCGGAAAGGTGGCGCCGTCGAGACGTTCCAGACGCTGGAGTCATCTCCTGGTTTCGAAGATCTGTGGCAGCTCCACTGGTCGTACAACGTGATGATGGACCACAACGCGCCCGGCGTCTTCGTCGCGAACATCGACGACAACGCGACGATCGCGAACCTCTTGACGGCCCCTCCCCCGCCGCCCCGCGGGGCCGGGCCGATGCTCAGGGCGGCGGCGGGAGGCGGCCGTGGCGGCGGCCGCGGCAACGCGCCTCCTCCACACACGCCTGCCTACTGGATCAAGGTGACCGCTCAACAGAACGGCACCTTCACGGTGCTGAACACGCGCAACGGATTCAGCAAGACGTACCGAAAGTAGAAAGTAGAAAGTAAAAAGTAGAAAGTGGAAAGTCCCAGCGGTGGCACAGGCCTTCAGGCCTGTCGTCCAGTCCTTCGCTTGCGAATCTCCGCAACGGCAATATACTTTCAGCCGTATCACGTCTCACCTGGAGAGGACTGCTCAATGATCGCGAGTCGTGCAGCGTTGTGCGTGCTTGTCACCCTTGTCGCAACTGCGTCCTACGCCCAATCGACCGACGCCGGGCGCGTGGTCTTTACCAGCCGCTGCGCTTCCTGCCACGGCACCACTGGCGGCGGAGGCGAGCTGGGGCCCTCAATCGTGATGCGCGTGCCGGCACGGACCGATGCCGAGCTGACGTCGGTCATCCAGCAGGGGCTGCCGACGGCCGGCATGCCCGCATTCGGCAATCTCTCCAGCCACCGAGATGCGGGACCTGATTGTGTTTCTGCGATCCCTGCGGCCGCGCGAAGGCTCCGGTCCGGTACCGATGAAAGTCACGCTGACGACCGGCACACCGCTCAGCGGGCTGGTGCTGAATCAGGGTCCCGACGACCTGCAACTGCTCGGAGACGATCGAAAACTGTACCTGCTTCGGAAAGACGGCGCCCGATACCGCCGCGTGACATCACAGGCCGACTGGCCGAGCTACAACGGCGAGACCAAAGGGTACCGGCACAGCGCGCTCACGCAGATCTCGAAAAGCAATGTCTCGCGCATGGTCCCGAAGTGGATCTTCAACCTGCCGAACACGTCGACGCTGCAGGGAACGCCGGTCGTGGTCGACGGGGTGATGTACGTGACGAGCGCCAACCAGTGCTACGCGATCGATGCGGGCACGGGCCGCGAGATCTGGCACTACTCGCGCCCGAGAACGCGAAACCTCACGGGTAACGCGGCGGGCGGCATCAATCGCGGCGTCGGCATCGCGGGCGATCGGGTGTTCATGGTCACGGACCACGCGCACATCATCGCGCTCAACCGGTTTACCGGCGCGCTCGTCTGGGAAACCGAAATGGCCGACTGGAAAGTGAACTACAACGCCACGGTCGCGCCGCTTCCCATCGGCAATCTGGTGATTACCGGCTCTTCGGGCGGAGACGAAGGCGTGCGCGGATTTCTCGCGGCGTTCGATCAGGCGACCGGCAAGGAAGTCTGGCGTTTCTGGACGGTCCCGGCGCCGGGTGAGCCCGGATCGGAAACATGGAAGGGCGGCGGCATCGCGCATCCCGGCGCGGCGACATGGCTGACGGGCACCTACGATCCCGAGCTCGACACGCTCTACTGGCCCACCGGTAATCCGACGCCCGATCTCTACGGCGACGACCGGATCGGCGACAACTTGTATTCCGATTCGATTGTGGCGCTCGACCCCAAAACAGGAAAACTGAAGTGGCATTTCCAGTTCACCCCGCACGACGTGTGGGACTACGACGCGCAGGAAACGCCGGCGCTCATCGACGCCAACTGGCAAGGCAAGCCGCGAAAGCTGCTCGTGCAAGCCAACCGCAATGGATTTTTCTACGTCCTTGATCGCACCAACGGCGAGTTTCTGCTGGGAACCAAGTACGTCAAGAACGTGACCTGGGCAACCGGTCTGACGCCGCAGGGACGTCCGCTGCGCGTGCCCGGCATGGAGCCGTCGCTCGAAGGCCAGCGTGTGTGCCCCTCACTCGAGGGCGCCTCGAACTGGTACTCGACGTCGTACAACCCTGCCACGGGCCTGTACTACGTGCAGACCAACGACAAATGCGGCGTCTTCACGAAGGTCCCGATGGAATGGGCAGCGGGACGCGGATACATGGGCGGCTCGTTCGTGCAGGCGCCCAACGAGCCGGCACAACGGGTCCTTCGCGCGATCGACATTCAAACGGGCAAGGTCGCGTGGGAGGTGCCGCAGGTGGGCCCCGTCACGTCGTGGGGCGGCACCCTCAGCACCGCGAGCGGCCTGGTGTTCTTCGGCGACGACAGCGGCGCCTTTGGCGCGGTCGATGGCACCAACGGAAAACCGCTCTGGAGCTTCATGACCAACCAGAACTGGAAGGCGTCGCCGATGACCTACTCGTTCGACCAGAAACAATTCGTGGCGGTCGCTTCGGGGTCGGCGATCATTGCGTTCGGATTACCGGACTGAACAGCTGGTGATCTTCGTGCTTCGACGCAGAGACGCAAAGACGCAGAGTTGAAAGGGAATTCCTTGAGAAAATTCTTTCTCTGCGCCTCTGCGCCTCTGCGTCAAAAGCTCGCGCTACAGCCGATTAGTTCCCTGCCCCGATCATGACCAACCCGATGCGGTTAATGCTGCTCTGATGAAACACGAGGTTTCCATCGGGCGACACCGTCATGTGCCTGATGATGCCGACGCCAGACGGAATCGCCCAGCTCTGGAACTTCTCGGTTTTCGGATCGAATCGAACCAGCGTATCGGGCCGCTGGTACGATTCGTTGTACCAGATGACGTCGTTGACGACCGCAATCGCGTAGGGTTGAGAGCGCGGACCGCTTGGTGACGGCCACGTCTTCACCTCGCCGGTCGCCGGGTTCAGCCGGCCGACGAATCCCAGCGCGAAATCGACGTACCAGACCATGTCGTCGCTGGTGAGGGCGAGACGGCGGATTCTCGTCGCCGGGCGTCGGCACCGGATATTCACGCACCTCCATCGTCTCGGGATTGATGCTCGCCAGCTTGTTGCTGCCGTTGTAGCAGACCCACATCACGCCTTTTGAATCGACCTTGATGCCGTACGGCCTCGCGTCGGCCGTCGGCAAGGTGATCAGCTTGATCTCTCCGGTGTCAGGGATCAGACGGCCCACCATGTTCGAAACCTGAAGCGTGAACCACAGCCGTCCCTTGTGATCGAACATCGGCGTATGCGGATCGCGCGCGTTGGGATCGGGCATCTTGAACACGGTGATGCCGCCCGTCGCCGTGTTGAGCTTGCCGATCGTGGCGTTGCCGTTTCCCATGTACCAGATGTTGCCCGACCGATCGGCGATGATGCTGTGTGGCTTGACCTCTGGCGGCAGCTCGAATTCCTTCATCTCGCCGGTCTTCGGATTCAGACGGCCCACGAGGCTGCCGTACTGGCCGGCCCACCAGATGAGGCCGTCGGCCATCTGCAGCGGATCGCGCGACCGCTGTCCCAGGGTCGGCACCATCCACTCCTTGAAGGTGACCTTCACGGGGCCGGGAACCAGCGTCGGACGCCGGCCTGGTTTCTCGGGGAAATTCGTCGCAAGGTACTGCGTGGCGGCCGTCATCTGATCGTCGGGCAGCGCGATCATCGATTCGATGACGTGTTTCCAGCCATCCTGACCGTACCCGGCGGAACCTGTAATCTGATTCAGCGCGTGGCACGTCACGCAGCGTTTTTGAACGACGTCCTTGCCGGGACCTTCTGGCAGTTGGGCCTGAGCGCCGCCACCACGTTGCGCGTAGGCTGCGTAAGGCGCAAGGCAGGTAATCACTACAACCGCCAACGGCACGCTGAGAAATGCAGACATGGCGTCCTCCTAACGCGGTGGTTCTTTGAGGGTAACTGCTCCGCAACTTTCAGGCAATCCCGAAGCCCGGCCAATAGGTGGCGACCAGATAGCCAATCGTCATGATCGCGACCCAAAGCAGGCCGGCGAGCCACAGCCCACGGGAGAACATCGTTCTGAGATTCACGCCGTAACCGGCCGCGACCGCAGGGCCGCCTGCCGATGAGGGCAGCATCAATCCGCAATTTCCGGCAACGGCGACGATATACACCATCGGCACCGGATTCGCGCCAAGGCTCTGAAACGTGCTGATGGTAATGGGCACCATGATGGCCACAGCGGCCGTGTTGTTCGTAATCTGCGTGATGATCATCGTCATCAACGAAAACACGAAGACCGCGCGAAACCCTCCCGCCCCGGCGAAGGGAACCAGCATGTCGGCGACCGATTTCGCCGCCCCGCTCTGGCTGAGGATCTCGCCGAGCGCGGCGCCGCCGGCGAAGAGGTAGAACAAGCCCCACGTCATGTGCGCCTGGGCGTAGTCCCACTTCAACAGCGGCTCTCCGCGGTGGCGAATGACGAAACACAGAAGGGCGAAGGCCAGGAAGCCGTACGCCGGATTCAGAGCCGGCAGGAGCGAGGCGTACAACTCGCGCGTGAACGCGAGCGTCGTCGCGCCAAGGAACAGAAGCAGCCCCCACTTCTCCGGCACGGTCAGCGTTCCGAGCGATCGAAGCTCGCTCGCGAAGTAGTCGCGTGTGCCTTCCACGTGCTCGCGCTCGGGGGTAAACGCAAACCTCATGAAGGCGAACGAGACGATGGCGATCGCGATGGTGAACGGGAGCAGGCGCGTGACCCACGTCATGAAGAGGAACTCGTGCGCGATCACCGAGTCCTGCAGGAGCCTGATGGTCAGCAGATTGGGGGCGCCTCCGAGCGGCGTCCAGAACCCGCCGACGCTCGTGCCCCAGGCGATGGCAATGATCAGCGCCGACCCGAACGGGCTCTTGCCAATTTCGTCGATGCCGATGAATCGAAGCATCGCGAGGACGATCGGAATCATGGCCGCGGCGACCACCGTATTCGGGAGGAACGCGCTCAGGATCGTGGCGATCGCAAACCACACCATGATCTGCCGCCGCGTGCTGGTGCCGACGCCGATGAGCGAAGCCAGCGCGATGCGGCGATCCAGTCCCCACCGCGTCCAGACCGTAGAGAGAATGTTGGCGCCGAGGAGCAGGAAGATCAGATCCTGTGAATACGAAGGCAGGATCGCGGCGACGGGGAGGAAGTTGAACAGCGCGAGAACGACGAGCGGCAGGAATCCCGTGACGGCCAGATTCACCGGCTCGAAGATCCACCACCACGACATCCACAGGAGAAGGCCCACGCTGGCGCGGGCCGGATAGGCCATCGGCAGGGCCGGCGTCAGGGCCAGCACGAGAAATGCGGCGGGCCCGCCCAGGAGGTGGAACGATCTCCAGTCGCGGCTCACCGTTCAGCTTTCGAGCGCGGCCTGCCAGGCTTCGACGTACTTGTAGCCGCTGCCGGTGTTGAACAGCACGACGGTCTCGTCGCGCTGAATCTTCTTCTGCTCGACGAGCTTTTCAATCGCCACCAGGCCAGCGCCGCCTTCCGGCGCCGCGAACACGCCTTCCAGCGCGGCCATGTCGCGGCAGGCCGCGAGCATTTCGTCATCGGTGGCGACAACCGCCTCGCCATGGCTGGCATAGAGGTCCGCGAGAATCAGGAAGTCTCCCAGAGGCTTCGGCACGCGCAGACCGGAGGCCAGAGTGGCGGCATTTGAAAAGAACTCCGAGCTCTCGCTGTGCTGCTCGAAGGCTCTGGCGATGGGCGCGCAACCCGCCGCCTGCGCGGCGATCATGCGGGGCCGCTCGGAGCCGATGAGGCCCATCTCTTCGAGCTCTTCGAACGCCTTCCACATGCCAATCAGTCCAACGCCTCCGCCTGTGGGATAAATAATCACGTCCGGCAACTTGCCGCCGAACTCCTCCCACAATTCGTAGCCCATCGTCTTCTTGCCTTCGATGCGATAGGGCTCTTTCAACGTCGAGACTTCGAACCAGTGCTCAGCGGGTGCATGCTCGGCGATGAACTTTCCGCAATCGGAGATGAGGCCGTCGATCAGGCGCACGTCGGCACCGAACGCCCGGGACTCCATGATGTTCGCCTTCGGCGTATCGGCCGGCATCGCGATGACACACGCCAGGCCAGCCGTGGCCGCGTACGCGGCGGCCGCTCCGCCGGCATTCCCCGCGGTCGGAAGCGCCACGGTACCTGCCCCGAGTGCTTTGGCCATTGTCACGGCGGCCGACAGTCCGCGCGCCTTGAACGACGCGGTCGGGTTCAGTCCTTCGTCCTTGATGTAGAGACGCTGAAGCCCGACGCGATCGCCGAGACGACGGGCGTGAAGCAACGGCGTCATCCCCTCGCCGAGCGTGACGTGCGGAGGTCCTGGGAGCACTTCTTCGTACCGCCACATCGTGCGCACTCGCGAGCGCAGTGCGTCGAGATTCAGTGTCTGCCGTGCAACCGTCAGGTCGTATCGGGCGAGCAGCGGCGATTTGCAGACGGGACAAAGATTCTGCAGAGACGTATGCGGCAGCACTTTGCCGCACGTATCGCGCGAACACTGCAGATGTGTGAGCGTTGAAGCCATGAGGGGTTGAGTCTAGCCCATACAGCAGGCAGCCACCGATCCTGGCGCGCGATGTGCACCCAACACTCGCGCCTTTTTGAAACAAGAAAGGCCAGGGGGTGTGAGATGGTCAGAGGGCTCGTAAAAGTCGTCTTAGTGGCATTGGTTCTCGTCGCTGGGGCTTTCTATCTGTTCGGTTATTGGACAGCTGGTTCGTTCAGACAGCCTGCACCTTCGGCCGCGGAGTCCCCACCACTCTCAATCGATACGGCAACGGCCCGTGAGCGGGGAGCCGAGATTGGCGAACAGGCGGCCAGGGCGGTGGCCACCGCCGGCGCGGCGGTCGATGAAGGAAGGCTGACGGCAAAAATCAAGGCGAAGATGGTGCTCGACGATCTCGTCAAGGCGCGCGCGATTGACGTGACGACGACGGGTTCCACGGTGACGTTGAGCGGGACGGTGCATTCGCGAGCCGAGCAGGAACGTGCCGTGGCGCTCGCAAAAGAGACGGAAGGTGTCAGACAAGTGACGGATCGACTAGTCGTCCGGCAGCCATAGATCACTTTCTACTTTCAACTTTTCACTTTTCACTTTCGGAAAACGAAGAGCCCAGGTCGGCGCCGGGCTCTTCGTTTTCTGCCGAAGCCTACCAATGCGACGGCGAGCCGTCGCGCCGGCGGTACGTGTTCCCTCGTATCGCCTCTGTGTGTTCCGCCACCTGCGTGAGCTGCGCCATATCCACCGAACTCCCAGACCCGGCCGATCGTTCGGCCAGCATTTCCCCTCGCGGAAATCGACGAACTCCGTCAGATAGGGAGGCAGCTCCGCGCCGTAGTTGTATTCCATGACGACCTGCCCGGGGAACGCCGTCATCGTGTGAATGTGCGCGGCCGTGCCGACCGGACCGGTGAAGTGCGGCACGATGCCGACTTTGTGCGTGTCGCACATCGCCATGATCTTGAGCATTTCCGTCACGCCGCCGACATTGGGCAGTGTCGCGCGCGCGAAGTCGATGTCGCGGCTCTCGACGAGCGTGTTGAACTCCCAGCGCTGGCCCCACTCTTCTCCAGGTGCGAGAGGCACGCTCGTCAGCAGCCGCAATTTCGGAATCTGCGTCCGGAACTGCTCTTCCCTCACCGGGTCTTCGACGAAGTAGGGCCGGAACGGCTCAATCAATCGGCAGATTTCGACCGCTTCATGGAAGTCGAATTTCTGGTGAACGTCGATCGACCAGTTGCCATCCGGTCCAATTCCCTCGCGAATCTGTTCCGCGGCCTTCGCAATCGACAAGATCCGCGCACGCGAATCAAAGATCTGGCCTTCCCGTCCGCCGGCACCGCCACCGCGGCCTGCCCCGGCGCCGCCTCCTGCGCCTGCACCACGGCCGCCACCTGCACCTCCGCCCCGAACGACGCCGTCAAATCCCGGGTTCGGCTGAATGCTTCCGTCGACGCGGTACGCGTAGTACCCGGACGCCATCGTCGCTTCCGCTCTCTCCTTGAGGCTTGGGCCGGACTTGACGTCGCGCGGAAGTCCACTCGTCGCGTACAACTGGACGTGCTCGCGCACCTTGCCGCCGCACAGCATGTAGAGCGGCACGTTCAGTGCCTTGGCCTTGATGTCCCACAGCGCCATGTCGATGCCGCCGAGTGCGTGAATCTTCTCGCGGCCAGGCGAATAGAACGGATCCATGTACATGTGCTGCCAGACGAGCTCGGTATCGAACGCGTTCCGGCCGATCACGATCGGGGCGAGGCTCGCCACGAGGTCCGGCGACCCGCCTTCGCCCACGCCGGTGATGCCGGCGTCGGTGTCGACGAGGATGATCATGTTGCTCTGGTTGAACGCCGCGGTCAGGCTGTTTCGATTCGACCCGGTCTTCGGCGTCAGCACGCGGACTTTCGTGACGATGGCCTTGGGCAAGGCAGCGGCGGCGCGAGCCAGCGCGGGAGGGGTTTTGCTCTGCGCCGCTTGAGCCCATACCGGGCTGTCCCACGGACGTAAGAGCCCTTCCACCGCGCCGACGGCCAAGGATTTTGCGAACGTTCTTCGATCGATGTTCACATGCCCTCCGTTCTTTGTCGCGAAGCTCGCTGAAACGGGGGCAAGTATACCGCCGCGGGTTTCACATTGTGAGAGCCGATTTCACACGCCCGCGATTGCACTTGGGGAAAACTAAGCGCTTCCTAATCTCTTCCTGACGACCTGATCGGCACCGGACGCTCTCAATGGGACCACGCAATACGGAGGTGGCCCATGACGAAGCGAAGTCCTGGTTGGATAGCGGCGATCGTGCTCGTGATGGCGACGACGGCCCTGGCTCAAGAGTCGGCTTCCGGCCGTGCATTGACGGTCTGCCTCACCTTTTCGGAAGGTTTCGAGTTGGCCGCGGCCGCCTCGCTGAGTCGGGCATCCTTGCCGAGACCACACGGATTTGGCAGCCGCTCGGCGTCGCCGTTGGCGTGCCTGAGGACTTCGAGAACGCCTGCGACAGGCGGATTCTCGTCAAGTCGGACCGCGAAGCCGGTCCCGAAGACATGTCCCGCGGAACCGCGATTGCCTGGGTGCCTTTCACCGCAGGGCGCGCGCGCCGGGTCGTGTTCGTCCGGATGGGCCACGCGGTCGCGCTCGTCAACGCGTTCAAACCCGGCATCCGGCCGCCTGCGTTGACCGAGATGCTGCTGACGAAGCTGGTCGGGCGTAGCCTGGCGCACGAGCTGGGACACGTGCTCCTGAACAGTCTCGGCCACGATCGGTCCTGGTCTGATGCGTGCCCGGTACGGCGCGCATGACGTGCTGCGAGACCTTCCGTCCGCCTACGCGCTCGACGCTCGGCAGCTCGACCGGGTGTTCGGAAGGCCTTAATTCTGACCTGCAGACGAACGTCGACGTTTTCGGCGGCGGTGTCGTCGCGTCAGATCGGTGACGTCGAGCTCTCCGGAGAAACGAGCCTGAAGGTAATCTTCACTGGCCCCAGCCGCATTTCGTCGCCGTCCGAGAGCTCTACAGGACCGCTGATCTTTTCACTGCCTCGATAGGTTCCGTTTCGGCTCTCCAGATCCTCAAGTGTCACCTGCTCGCCCGATACCGTGATTCGCGCGTGCAGGCGAGACACGCCAGGCAGATCGAATCGCACGCCCGCCTCTGCGCCACGCCCCAGAATCGTCTCGGGATTGACGAGCGCCACGCACTGTTCTCCCCATACCAGCCAGCCGTGCTTGCCGGCCGGCCGATCCGCTTACCAGGCGCGCGGCGACTACATTTTCGCACAGAAGCCGTAACCGAAACGCTGAACCGTACGCACGTACTCTGGCTCGTTGGGCGTCATCGCCAAGGACGTCACGGATCTCGGCAATCAAAATGGTCAGGCTGCCGTCCGACACGAACGTATTCGGCCAGAGGTGCTCGTGCAGCTCGCCCTTCGAGAACGCCCGGTCGTGGTGCTCGGCGAGCAGTTTGAGGAGATCGAACGCCTTGGGCCAGAGGCGCAGCTCACCACCATCGCGGTGCAACTGCCGGCGTTCGCCATTGAGCGTAAATGGCCCGAAACTCAGCCGCATAGAGAAAACTTAGCAAAATCCTATACCGTTTTCCAGTTTGCTCCGCGTCTTTGCGTCTCTGCGTTAAAGGGTCACCGGGCGGGCCATCCTCCAGCCCAGCACCGTCAACACCAGAAAACCGGCAGCCACGGCGAGATTGGGTAAGAAGACGTGGCCGGCAATCGTGGGAATGGCCGCAGGATCACCGGCCCAGGCGGTCGATCCCGGCAGGACCGACGTGATGTAGAAGAGCGGCGTCCAGAAAGACGCCGAAATCGCGGCGGCGGCCTTGATGCCGACCTGCGGCTCCTTCGAATCCCGCCACAAGAGCCATAGACCCGTGGCAGAGACACCGGCCAGCAGAAAGAGGACCAACGCACCGTGGAATTTGGCGTGCCCGGGCCACGCCGGGTTCAGCAGGTGGTTCGCGCTCCAATCGAGCAGGAACGAGGCAACGACCCCGACAACGAGAACGATGGTCAGAAGAAGGCGCGCGATGGTGAGCCTGGACATGTCTCTGAGACGAATCGCGCGCGCCTGTTGTTCCGCTGATAATCTGACGACTGATACCTGATGCCTAAGAACTGAAAACTTCTGCTCAGTTCACTTGGTCTTGACGGCAAACGGCGGAATATACCAGGTCCTTTCTGCGGCACGTCCTGGCCGGCGACATCGTGCTCTTCGAGGAGCCACCCCCACAGATGACCCGACGGCGCCTTTTCACTATCGATCTGGATGTAGAGTCTGCGGCCCCGTAACGCAACCAACTGGCTTGGATCGAGTTTTATCTGGCCCGTCACCTTGCCCGCCACGTCGCCAGTCAGCGTCAAATCAGCCAGCGGGTTTCCGTGAATTCCCGGCCCCCTGCTCACGGAAAGGTGTGCTTTCGTCGCTGGACCAGACAGGCCTGTGAAGGATCCGGAAATGGACAGCGTGTCGCCGTCGAGCGTGGCCGATACGGTGCCCTTGCCCTGCATGATGGGCTGCGTCGCATCATTGAACGGCATCGGCGACAAGTACACCTGGTACTCTCTCCGCCGCAACGGCGCCGGAAATGGACGCCAACCCCAGTAGAGTCCAACGACGCAACGCAAGCCGACGATTCACTCGACTGTCCTCTTTGGCAACCCGAACACGTAGACGCCGTGGCCTATCGTCGGCCGCTGAATCTCGCCCCGCAACATCGTCGTCGGCTTCTGCTCGGGGCTGCCACCGTTGTACCCGGTGGGCACGGCGACGAACTGATCGCCTCCGACGCTGAACGTCGTTGGATACCCCTGCGCCGTCGTCGGCAGCCGCGTCTCCCACAACGTTTTCCCGGTCTTGATATCGAACGCGCGGAACGTGCGGTCGAAGTCGCCGACGAACCCGACACCGCCTGCCGTGGAGATGACACCGGTCAGAAACGGACTGCGCTGTTGAAAACTCCAGACCGGTCGCATGGTGTTGGTTTCGTAGGCCGACAGGCGTCCCAGGTTGCCGTCGGTTCCCGGCATCTCGTAGAACAACTGCGGACCGCCGCCGTACATCGCGCAGTTCTGGCTGAGCGGGAGCAAGAGCAGATCGTTCGATGATCGTAGCTCGTGGCCTGCCAGTTATGGCCCCCGGACGGGCTCGGACAGGACGCCACGGCCTGGCCCGGCTTCTTCTCGAGGATATCGTCGCGATAGGTCGTCCGGCC